>JAEEND010000018.1 GCA_016283575.1 Lachnospiraceae bacterium
ATGAGTTCCCCGAGGCTTCGGATCTGATTTAATAATGAGCCATCGGTAAAAGAAATTGTACCTTCGAAATATTCTTTGTCACTTCTCATAATGTCTGACATGCAGTCCGCAAGTTCCGAAAGACCTTCACCGGTTACAGCGGATGCATAGATGACCCGATCTGCCCGTAAATCCCTTGCGTTTTTATCAAAGGTTTTCCTGTCACACTTGTTGAACAAAGTAATAATGGGCTTTCCTGAAATCTTAAGTTCATTAAGAGTCTCATAAACCACTTCCGACTGGCTGTCATGGGTCTCATTGGAGCCATCCACCACATGCAAAATAACATCAGCGTATTTTGCTTCTTCCAGAGTACTTTTGAAGGCATCGACTAAATGGTGAGGAAGCTTATTTATAAAACCAACCGTATCGGTTAAAAGAATCTCCTGCCCGCTTGACAGCCTGAAATTTCTGGTGGTGGGATCAAGAGTTGCAAAGAGCTTATCCTCCGATAAAACCGTAGAATCCGTGAGTTTATTAAGCAATGTTGACTTGCCCGCATTGGTGTAACCGATTATTGCTACTACGGGAATCTTGTTCTTGTTTCTGCGTGCTCTGGTAACTTCGCGGTGTCTTGTAACTTCTTTTAAGTCACGATTTAACTTGGCTACACGTTTATAGACGCTTCTTCTGTCTGACTCAAGCTTTGACTCACCGGGACCTCTTGTTCCGATACCGCCACCAAGTCTGGACATCTGCTTACCGTATCCCGCAAGTCTTGTAAGGCGATACTTTAACTGAGCAAGCTCCACCTGAATCTTACCTTCTGCAGTTCCTGCACGCTTTGCAAAGATATCAAGAATCAATACGGTCCTGTCCATGACCTTGGTATCAAGTTCATCGGACAGATTACGCATCTGTGTAGGTGTAAGTTCATCATCACAGATTACACCTGTCGCATCGTATTCTTCTATCATTTCTCTTAATTCTTGGATTTTTCCCTGACCAAGATATGTGGCAGGATGAATTGATTCACGTTTTTGGATAAGGCTTCCGCATACCTCCGCTTCCGCGGTTTCTGCCAGCTCTTTTAATTCCAGTATTGAATTTTCAGCGCTGATACCGTTTATTTCACCGGTATCAGCTGAAAATAAGATAACTTTTTCTTTTAGCATAATTATAACTGTTCGATGATCTTATCGGCTACAAACACACCGCTGGCAGAAGCATGTGAAAGTGAATGTGTTACACCGCTGCCGTCACCGATAATGTAGAGGCCTTTGTGATTTGTTTCAAGATTTTCGTCAAGCTTAACTTCCATGTTGTAGAACTTAACTTCCACACCATAAAGAAGTGTATCGTCATTGGCTGTTCCGGGCGCGATCTTATCCAGTGCATGGATCATTTCGATAATACCATCAAGGATACGCTTAGGAAGCACAAGGCTTAAGTCACCGGGAGTCGCATCAAGGGTAGGACGCACCATACCTTCGGAAAGTCTCTTGGCATTGGATCTTCTTCCGCGCTCAAGATCTCCGAATCTCTGGACGATAACGCCGCCGCCAAGCATATTGGAGAGACGCGCGATGCTTTCACCGTATCCGTTACTGTCCTTGAAAGGCTCAGAGAAATGCTTTGCAACAAGAAGTGCAAAGTTGGTATTCTCTGTTTTCATCTTGGGATCTTCAAAACTGTGACCGTTAACCGTTACGATTCCGTTGGTATTTTCATTAACAACGATACCGTGAGGGTTCATACAGAAAGTACGAACCGCATCTTCGAACTTGGATGTACGGTACACAATCTTACTTTCATAAAGTGAATCTGTTAAATGAGAAAAAATCTCTGCGGGAAGTTCAACTCTGACACCGATATCCACACGATTTGAAAGGGTATCGATATTAAGGGACTTACATACCTCTTCCATCCACTTACTGCCGGAACGTCCTACGGATACAATACATTTAGGTGCTTCGCAGGAACCGTTATCGTGATTCACTCTGTAACCACCATCGATTACTTCAATGCTTCTTATGGGAGTATTGAAAAAGAAATCGATGTGATCCTTCATTTCATTGAATAAGTTCTGGAGCACGATATAGTTAATATCAGTACCTAAGTGACGCACGGAAGCATCCAGTAAATGAAGCTTATTCTGCATGCAAAGTTTCTTAAATTCGGAGCCCGCAGTCGTGAACATCTTGGTTCCTTCTCCGCCGTGGGACATGTTGATATCATCAACATAATTCATAAGCTCGATTGCCTTGTCTTTTCCGATATACTGGTAAAGAGTGCCACCGAAATCATTGGTAATATTGTATTTACCGTCCGAAAAAGCACCTGCTCCGCCAAAACCGTTCATAATGGAACAGGTCTTACACTTGATACAGCTCTTAACATTCTTTCCATCTATGGGACAATGGCGCTTATCAAGAGTATTGCCGGCTTCAAATACGGCAACCTTAAGCTGTGGAGCCTTCTTCATGAGCTCGTAAGCTGAAAAAATACCTCCGGGGCCTGCGCCTATAATAATAACGTCATAATTCATAACAAATACCTCTCAGATAAGAAATAATTACAATTAATTATATCCGAAATTACCCATAAAAGAAATACACCTAAGCAAAAAAACGTTTCTTTAAAAATGCTTCAAAATGCATTATGATACTAATCATGACAGGAGGTACTTATGAAAACATATAAGTCAATGAAATTATTAAGTATGCTTCTTGCAGCCACTCTTCTTTTTTCTTCATGTGGCAATGCAAATGAAGCAGCGGTTTCCGGTGAAAATAACACAGATTCCACCGTTGAATCCGTAGAAGAAGTAAAAGAACTTTCTTTAGAAGAAGCCAAGGAAATCTATTTAAATAAAGATTTACCCGTAGATGAAAGAATTGCCGCTCTTCTCTCGGTAATGACCCTTGAAGAAAAAGCATTTCAGTGTGTGCAGGGTGAACAGGCAAGTGTTTCTGTTTCAGATGTAAAAAACACAGGCATCGGCTCAGTCTTAAGCGGTGGCGGAAGCGCTCCCACAACAGGAAACAACCCCACCGACTGGCAGAATCGTGTTAACGAATTAAAAGCTGCCGCTCTTGAAACAAGGCTCGGCATTCCCCTTTTATACGGAATCGATGCAGTTCACGGTAATAACAATATTTACGGCGCTACGGTATTCCCCCATAACATCGGTCTCGGCGCAGCCAATGATCCTGAGCTTATGGAAGAAATCGGTCATGTGGTAGCAAAAGAAGTCCGTGCAGTAGGTGTTCAGTATTCTTTCACTCCCTGCCTTGCTAATCCTCAGAATGAACGTTGGGGAAGAACCTACGAAGGTTTCAGTGAAAAAGCTGAAGATGTTGCAAAGCTTGCAGGTCCCTATGTGGCAGCTCTTCAAGGCAATGTAAAAGATAACGATTATATGCCCGAAGATGCGATCATCGCCTGCGCAAAGCATTTCATCGGTGAAGGCTATACCGAAAACGGTAAAAACCAGGGCGATGTTAAGATGACCCCTGAAGAATTTGATGAGCTTCTTTCCATGGGAGTTCTCGATCCTTACAAGGCATGCGTAGACAATAACGTATTAACCGTAATGCCTTCCTATAACAGCATCAACGGTCTTAAATGTCATGAGAATCATCATCTTCTTACAGAAGTGTTAAAAGAACAATTAGGTTTCAAGGGCATGGTAATCAGTGACTACAATGCCATCGGCCAGTGTAAGGGCACATATGATGAACAGGTTGCCAACTGCTTTAATGCAGGTGTGGACATGTTTATGGAAGCTCAGAACTGGGAAGGCTGTGCAAAGACAATCGTCAAGCTCGTTAATGACGGTAAGATTTCAGAAGAAAGACTTAATGATGCGGTTTCCCGTATTTTAAGAGTTAAGTTCATGAGCAATATGTTTGAAGAAGAAATCAATTCTGCTCACGAAAATGAATTACTTGCAGAGTTCGGCTCAGAAGCAAACAGAGAAGTTGCAAGAAAAGCAGTAAGAGAAAGTCTTGTTCTTTTAAAGAACGGCGATGTAAACGGAAGTCTCGCTCTTGATGCGATAAAAGAAGCAACCAATATCACTTTATGCGGTACCGCTGCATATGACATTGGACGTCAGTGCGGTGGATGGACCATTGCCTGGGAAGGAAGGACCGGTAACATCACAAAGGGTACTCCCATAATTCAGGCTATATATGATGAAGTAAAGGATCATGCAGCCGTATCACATTCAGTAAACGGTAAGCTTGATAAAGCAAGCGATCTGATCATTACCGTCGTAGGTGAAAATCCTTATTCTGAAACAGGCGGTGATACAACACCTACCGGATTAAAGCCTGTCAGTGCTGACGGCCGGGTTCTTGAGGCTGTAGAAGAAAGCATTGCGGAAAACGGCAATGACCCCTTAAAGGTTCTTATTGTGATTGCAGGAAGACCCATTAATATCACCGAATATGTTGATAAATACGATGCCGTAGTAATGGCATTTCTTCCCGGTACAGAAGGCGAAGGAATCTCCGATGTGCTCTTTGGTGACTACGATTTCACCGGAACACTTCCCATGACCTGGGTTAAAGATCCCGAAAATGTTAATGACAAATTCTCTCTTCCCGAGTCAGAAATCCTCTTCTCTTACGGATTTGGACTTAACAAGGCAGGAGAAGCTTTGACAAGAAACTAATTTAAAATGAATTAAATAAAAGGTGGTCAACTTACCGATATGCGCCCGAAAAAACATATCAAAAGGTGACCACCTTTTTCTTTAGTATCATAAATACTTATAAATTACTTTTTACATGCAAGTATTTCTGAAAAAGCAGGAATAAATCCTGATTTAACGCCTACCATTCTGGATAAGGAATGTCCTTCAGATGTTCCGTAAAAAGGAAGCTTTCCTTCCCTTAAAAGATGCTGCTTTAATTCAGTTACAAGGGATACGGCAAGTCCCTTTCCCCTGTATTCAGGTAACACATCTATTCCTATCTGATATAAATACTCTCCATCCCTGCTTGCTCCCGCCATTGCTACTTCTTTATCTGAATCAGCTTTTGAAACAGCAATTACATCGGGTTGAGTTGTCGAATAGCATAAAGCATTATGAAAAGGATTAGTTTCTTTAATAAGGGCGATTTCCTTTTCGTCATAATACTTAACATCAGTGAGTGATTCTCTTACGGCAAAGTCCTCATCGGGAAGATAATAAATATGTGTATCAAGGATTTCCCTATCATATTCTTTTAAAATATAATCTATCTTTCTTAAATTATCGAAGCTGAAAAACCAATCGGCTGAACTGTTCTTAAAAATCTCCCGCCAGCCGGGAACAGTATCCTCATCAGCCATAACATATACATTACCGAGAAAAGAAACAGCCCTGAAAAAAAGATCGCATTTTTCATGGATTCGCATGCCCTTATTAATCTTCGTCGGTGCCAAATATATATGCTCATTAATCTTTTCCGCTTCATCAATATTACAGTCAAGTTTAAACTGCTTATATGCCGTTTCGTAAGTATTGTTTGAAATCCTCATCCTAATCAAATCCTCGAAATTTTTATTTAAACCTATGAAAAGAGCTTTAAGGAAATCCCTAAAGCTCTAAGTTTTTGTTTTACTTCGCGTAGTCAGTTACACGTGATTCACGAATCAGGTTAACCTTTACCATACCGGGATATTCCATCTCTTCTTCGATCTTCTTAGCGATATCGTGAGCTAAAATAACCATATCGGCATCTGTAACCTGTTCAGGAACTACCATTACACGAATTTCCCTACCTGCCTGAATAGCAAATGATTTTTCTACACCTTTGAAATTGTTGGATATTTCTTCTAACTGTTTTAATCTGGTAGTATAAGTCTCAAGAGTATCTCTTCTTGCACCGGGTCTTGATGCGGAAATCGCATCAGCAGCCTGTACAATACATGCTATAAGTGACTGAGGTTCAACATCACCGTGGTGAGCTTCAACAGCATTGATAACAATGGGAGATTCCTTGTATCTCTTACAAAGATCAGTACCTAACTGAATGTGTGAGCCTTCCATATCATGGTCAACAGCTTTACCGATATCATGAAGTAATCCGGCACGCTTAGCAACACGAACATCCAATCCGATCTCAGCCGCAAGTAAACCTGACAACTGAGCAACTTCGATGGAATGCTTCAATGCATTCTGACCATAACTGGTTCTAAAGCACATTCTACCAAGTAACTTAACAAGCTCAGGATGAATACCATGTACTCCGACTTCGAGACATGCAGCCTCGCCTTCTTCCTTGATCATGGTATCAACTTCCTTCTGTGCCTTTTCTACCATTTCCTCGATTCTTGCGGGATGGATACGTCCGTCCACAATAAGCTTTTCGAGGGCAATTCTTGCTACTTCTCTTCTGATAGGATCGAACCCTGAAAGAATGACTGCTTCGGGAGTATCATCGATGATCAAATCAACGCCGGTAAGAGTTTCTATGGTACGAATGTTACGACCTTCTCTACCGATGATCCTTCCCTTCATTTCATCATTGGGAAGCTGAACAACTGAAATGGTTGCTTCTGCCACATGATCTGTTGCACACTTCTGGATGGATGTTACAACATATTCCTTGGCCTTCTTATCAGCTTCTTCCTTGGCATACTGCTCCATGTCTTTAATAAGCTTGGCAGTTTCCAATTTCACATCGTCTTCAACAATTTTTAATAAGTGCTCTTTTGCTTGTTCAGAGGTTAATCCGGAAATTCTTTCCAGTTCCTGTATGCGTTCTTCATTCAACTTGGCAATCTGTTCTTTCTGCTTTGCCAAATTTTCTTCCTTGGCTGCAAGACTGGCTTCTTTTCTCTCGATAGCCTCAGTCTTCTTATCGATGTTTTCTTCCTTCTGCTGGATTCTGCGCTCATTACGCTGGATTTCAGCTCTGCGTTCCTTAATCTCTCTGTCAAGGTCATTCTTGGTACGAATGGATTCTTCCTTAACTTCAAGCAGGCTTTCACGCTTCTTGGCTTCAGCTTCTCTTAATGCTTCATCGATAATGGAACGAGCCTTTGTTTCGGCATTTCCAATCTTTGCTTTAGCTTCTTTAATCTTCTTATTGGATAAGACAGAATAAAGAACGCTTGCCAGGACTGCAACTACTGCTACGACGATTGAAATAATCATTTCCGTCGCCATACAGGTTAGCCTCCTTTATTAAATTATAGTGTAATATACATATAGAATGTAGGGCATTCTAACATACAATTTCACAACATAATCATTCTATGATATAAACCATGTTATGTCAAGTAAACAAAGGGGCAAAAGAAAGGATTTGAGCAATTAAAACGTTCTTTTATCTGAGCTCATCCATGGCCTTATAAACAGCTTCCATATCAAAGCCACGGCGATAGAAATAGGCTAATATCTTCTGCTTTTCTTCATAGCTTTCTTCACCTGTAAAATGCTTTTTCTTAAGGGCTTTTAAGATCACTTCTCTTTCATCAAAGGTTTTTCCCATACCCTCTTCCGAATCACCTGAAACAAGATAAAAAGCTTCGGCCGCTACATCCTTGTGAATACCTTTTTGTAATAGCTTTAATTCTATTTCTTTACGGCTTCGCTTGCCGGCTTCGGATGATATAAAGCTCTTTGCATATCTTAAGTCATCCACATAATTAAAGGACTTAACATAGTCAAGGGCTTCCTCCACTATTGGTCTTGGATAACCTGCATCAAGAAGCTTTTTTGATAACTGGTACTCGGTATAATCCTTCACCTTTAAAAGGTTCATCATACGTAATTTTGCCCTTTTAGGGAGCAAAACATGCATGATGCTGTCATAGTCCTTATCAGACAATTCCATGCCTTCTTTAAGCTTTAGATGGCGTATCTCGCCCTTATAAAGAACAAAGTTCTCCCCGTTTTCAAGGAGAACTCTGTGTCTGTCTTTTGTAATAGGTTCTAAGGATTGAATTAACATTACTCTTCCTCTTTGGCCTTAGGTACATCAGTCTGAAGTCCGTAATGCTCTCTTACTTTAAGAGCTACCTCAGAAAGAATCTCGGGGTTGTCTGCAAGATACTGCTTTGCATTTTCACGACCCTGGCCGATCTTATTGCCTTCATAAGCAAACCATGCACCGCTCTTCTGTATTACATCACATTCTGCAGCAAGATCGAGTACATCGCCTTCGTAGGAAATTCCCTTACCGAACATGATATCAAATTCAGCCTCCTTAAAGGGAGGTGCAATCTTATTCTTTACAACCTTAACTCTTGTACGGTTACCGATAACATTTCCGTTCAGTTTAAGAGCTTCGGTTCTTCTTACGTCAAGACGTACCGAAGAGTAGAATTTAAGGGCACGACCGCCTGTGGTGGTTTCGGGATTACCGAACATTACACCGACTTTTTCACGTAACTGGTTGATAAATACAACGGTACAGTTGGATTTACTGATAACCGCGGTAAGCTTTCTCAATGCCTGAGACATGAGACGCGCCTGAAGACCCACATGGGAATCACCCATCTCACCGTCAATTTCTGCTTTGGGAACAAGAGCAGCAACCGAGTCCACAACTACGATATCGATGGCTCCGGAACGAACCATGGTCTCTGTGATCTCCAGTGCCTGTTCACCGCAATCAGGCTGTGAAATATATAAATTGTTTATATCTACACCGATATTCTTGGCATATACGGGATCCAAAGCATGTTCAGCATCGATGAATCCTGCAATGCCGCCTCTCTTCTGTACTTCTGAGATCATATGAAGCGTAACGGTTGTCTTACCACTGGATTCAGGTCCGTAGATTTCAATGATTCTTCCCTTGGGTATTCCGCCTAATCCTAAAGCGATATCAAGGCTCAATGAACCTGTGGGGATTGTCTCTACCTCCATCTGTGCGGCGGGATCGCCGAGTCTCATGACTGCTCCCTTTCCGTACTGCTTTTCAATCTGTCCCAATGCCGCATCAAGGGCACGTAATTTTTGATCCTTCTCCATAATAATGGCTCCTCTCTGTAAGAACAATCGTTCTATAAACAGAATAAAACGAATGTTCTTGTTTGTCAATAAGTGTTTTTGATTTTCTTTTTAAAAATTAACATGGAAAATGTCCCATAAACGGGACTCGTGAATAACTAAAGGATTCTGAAGATGCAGAGACATCTCTGCTCCACTATTCTCATCTATTTATGAGACAATGTCAAGCAAATGAAGTCTCAATCCATAAAAAACCTCTCAGGCAGAAAATTAAATTTCTGCTTAAGAGGTTATTTTTATCCGAATGTCTTTTCGCTTAAATATTCCAGTATGCATTCACGCATCAGGATAAGCGCATTTACCGTGGCTGATTCGCGGATCTTAGCTCTGTTACCGGTAAAATTAAATTCTTTAACGGTCATTTTTCCGCAGACATTACATGCAATATATACAAGACCCACAGGAGTTCCATCCTCTTCGTCGGGACCTGCATAACCGGTTACCGATACTATGACATCGGCTTTGGGGCCTAAATCCGTACCCTTTGCCATTTCTTTTGCAGTCTGCTCACTTACCGCCGTATATTTGTTTAAAGTTGCCTTCTTAACTCCGGCAAGCTTTCTTTTTGCTTTATTTGAATAGGTCACAAGACCTGATTTAAACACGTTGGAAGCGCCGGGAACATTTATGAGTCTTGCGGCTACCATGCCTCCCGTACAGGATTCAACCGTCTGGACTTTAAGAGAACCTGCCTCCAGTAAATCCACTACCGCTTTTTCCAGCGTCACATCTGCAAGAGTTGTATAGATATTGTTTCCGAATCTTGTCTTTATTTCTTTTACCACGGGCTTCACTATGCGATGAGCTTCTTCTTCCGTTTCAGCAGAGCCGGTCACGCGAATATGCACTTCACCGGTCTTTGCATAGGTTGCAATGGTAGGGTTGGTCTGATTATCGATAAGATCCTTTATTATGGTTTCTGCCTTGCTTTCTCCCACGGAACAAATCTTAACGGTCTGTGAATAAAAAACTCTTCCTGAAAGCTTTTTTAAATAGGGCACCACCGATTCGTTGAACATGGGAATAAGTTCATTGGGAGGTCCGGGCAAAAGAATCGCCTTTTTCTCGCCACAGGGAATTATTACTCCCGGAGCCGTGCCGTTATCATTTTTTAATACGATGGAATCTTCCGGAATCATTGCCTGTTTAAAATTATTTTCGGTGATCTCAACATTTTTCTTTTTAAAATATGTCTCGATCCTTTCTTTACTCTCTTCATGTAAAGAAAGCTTTTTACCCGCAAGCTCTGCCACCGTTTCTTTGGTAAGATCGTCGTCGGTAGGACCTAATCCGCCCGTGAAAATAACAACATCCGAACGGTTTAATGCAAGACCTGCTGCTTCTTTTAAGCGCTCCTTATTATCTCCGACCACCTGCTGATAAAAAACGGAAAGCCCCAGATCAGCCAGACGCTCCGACAAAAACTGCGCGTTGGTATTAACTATATTTCCAAGTAATATTTCAGTCCCCACTGAAACAATCTCAACAATAACTTCCTTCATACCCACTCCCGATCACTTTGTTTCTTTTAACACATTTTTATTCTTTACAAGATAATCAACAAGTGACACAACGGTCAAAACTATCGCAATATAGAAAAGAATATCTGCAGGAACGGTTAAGATCGTAAGTTCAGGAACAACCAAAAGAAGAATTATAGCTACCATGGTGGTGGCTGTTTTTACTTTCCCCCACATGCTGGCCGCAATGACTATTCCGTTATCGGCTGCCACAAGTCTGAAACCGCTTATGATAAATTCTCTTGCCACAATAATAAGAACTGAAACCGTTGCGATAATATTTCCTCCCGGAAGTCTGTTTAATGATAATAAACAAACAAGAGCCGAAACCACAAGAAGCTTATCTGCCAAAGGGTCCATGAATTTTCCGAAGTTGGTTACAAGATTGTTCTTTCTGGCAATGTAACCGTCAAGAAAATCCGTTAAGGAAGCTATTATAAAAACAGCTGCCGCATAATAATTATTGAATGCGATAAAATCCGCATATAAAAAGAATACAAAAAATGGAATGAGTACTACTCGTAAAACAGTTAATCTATTCGGTAAATTCATAAATTTCCTCTCCCAGCAAATCATATTTATCGGCGCCGGTTACTTTAACATCCACCACATCTCCGGACATTAAATCTCTTCCGCTTTCAAAGAATATAAAGCCATCCACATTGGGGGCGTCCTTATAGGTCCTTCCCACATACACATTGTCTTCGGGGAGCTTTCCTTCAACAAGACAGGTAAAAGTCTTTCCGACTTCAGATTCCGCCTTTTTAAAAGCAATTTCCTGCTGAGCTTTCATGATGGCATTACGTCTTAAATTCTTGATGAATTTAGGGACCTGACCGGAAAGAGCGGCTGCGCCCGTGCCCTCTTCTCTTGAATAAGTGAAGACTCCGAGACGGTCAAATTGCATTTCTTTCACAAAAGAAAGGGTCTTTTTAAAATCTTTGCGGGATTCTCCGGGAAAGCCTGATATAAGAGTGGTCCTTAAACAGATATCCGGTATCTCACGTCGTAAGTCAGAGATCCTTTCTCTTAATTCTTTTTCATTGGTACGCCTGCCCATGCGTTTAAGAACGTTATCCGAAGCGCTCTGAATGGGCATATCAAGATAATGAAGTACTTTTTTATTATTCTTTATTTCAGCTATGAGCTCAGGATAGATCTCTTCAGGATAACAATAAAGAATCCTGATACCCTTAATCTCTTCTATCATGGAAAGCTCATGTAAAAGCTTGTGAAGACTCTTTTCCCGGTAAAGATCCTTTCCGTAAAGGGTGGTTTCCTGAGCTACCAGGATAAGTTCTTTTACGCCAAAATCCGCTAAATCTCTTGCCTCTTTCAAAAGAACATCCATGGGAACACTTCTGTACTTTCCTCTCATAAAAGGAATTGCACAGTACGTACAGCGCTTGTCGCAGCCTTCCGCGATCTTAAGATATGCATAGTGGCCACCCGTTGTTACAAGGCGCCTTAGTCCGTATACGATGCTTCCGTCAAGGGGCTTCTTTATTTCATTCTTTTTGCCATTTACGGCATCTTCGCAGGCCTTAACTATTTCATCAATGGCCATGGTGCCGAGAATTGCATCCACCTCGGGAAGACTTGTCTTTATTTCTTCAGTATATCTTTCAGCAAGGCAGCCTGTTACCACAATGGCTTTTAGCTTACCTTCTTTTTTAAGGTTTCCGTACTGAATGATGGTATCGATGCTTTCTTTTTTGGCGTCACCGATAAAACCGCAGGTATTTATCACAACGCAGTCGGCTTCATCTTCGGAATCGGTGATGGTATGTCCCGCTTCGCTTAATTCGCCCAGCATCATTTCCGAATCCACAAGGTTTTTATCGCAGCCAAGGGATACAAAAAATATCTTCATGAATGGCACTGTCTCCTTAAACCTTAAACGAGGGAAACACCCTTAGGTATTTCCCTCGGTTTAAAAATATTAATCTTCTTCGTCACTGATGATCTTGATACCGCCCTGATTTAATTCTTCAACGGCAATGCTCAAGGGTTTCTTTTTCTTATCAACGTCGATGTAGGGTTCGTCACCTGCAATGATCTGACGTGCTCTGCGGCTTGTAGCCATTACGATGGAATAACGGCTGTTTACTACCTTGGCTTCGCCGGGTTCACAGTCGCTGTTTACTACTTTCATTAAATCTGAATATGAAGGGTGTAACATATCTTTTCTCCTTTAAACTGACTTTAATTCGTCTTCTATTAATTTAACTGTCTGATTAGTGTTTACGTTCTTATGCTTTTCGGCAGTGACGATGGAGTTGAGGGTCTTGGCCGCTTCGTCCAAATCGTCATTAACAACAATATACTCGTACTCTTTGATAAATTCAAATTCTTCTTTTGCCCTGTGAATTCTCTTTTCGATGACTTCATCAGATTCCGTGCCGCGTCCCTTTAGGCGAGCCCTAAGCTCTGCAATGCTGGGGGGCACCACGAAAACCATTACAGTTTCGGGGAATTTCTTCTTTATCTGCAACGCACCCTGAACCTCGATATCGAGAATCACGCTCATTCCGGCATTTAAGCAGGAATCTACATATTCCCTGGGGGTTCCGTAGTAATTGTCGCAATAAGAAGCATACTCGTAAAAGCCGCCTTTTTCAATATTATCTTCAAATTCTTTCTTTGTTACAAAGAAATAATCCTTGCCATCCTCTTCCCCAGGTCTGGGAGCTCTGGTGGTCATGGAAACGGAAAAAGCATAATCATCATACTCTTTTAAAAGTTTTTTAAGCAATGTGCCTTTTCCTGCGCCGGAAAAACCGGACATAATCAGTAAAATACCTTTCATAAAACCTCTTAACTGAATCTAACGCTTACCCGATAAAAAGAACATGCCCCGTTACTCAATGTTCTGAATCTGTTCACGTACCTTCTCAATTTCAGTCTTAAGTTCAATGGCATGATTGCTGGTATTTAAATCATTAGCCTTTGAAAGAATGGTGTTGGCTTCACGGTTCATTTCCTGAGCGATAAAATCAAGCTTTCTGCCGATGCTGCCGCCTTCAATAAGGGTATTCTTGGTGGCTTCGATGTGAGAAGTAAGTCTCACGATCTCTTCATCCACACAAACCTTGTCGGCAAAAATGGTAACTTCCGTCAAAAGTCTTCCTTCATCAACCTTGGTATCCTGTAAAAGCTCTTTGATCTTTTCTTCAAGACCCTTCTTGTATTCTGCAATGATCTGAGGTGCGCGGTCCTTAATATACTGCACATGAGAAAGCATTCCGTCAAGCTTTCCGATAAGGTCATTCTTAAGATTTTCGCCTTCCTTGATCCTTGCTTCCACAAACTTTTCTGCGGCATTGTTTATGCATTTCTGCAATCCTGCCCAAATCTCTTCTTCATCAACATCCGCTTCTTCCATAGTGAAGACTTCGGGATATCTTGAAAGAGTGGAAACGCGCACGTCGCAGTCAAGCTCGAATTCTTCAGCCATATCTTTTAAGTATTTAAGATATTCTGCGGCAATGTCCTTATTATATTTGATATTTGCGGTATTTTCCGTGTAGTCTTCATAAGTAATGAAAACATCCACCTTACCACGCTGAATGTGGTTCTTAAGCTCGTTACGAATCTGAGCTTCAAAGAAGTTTAATTTTTTCGGCATCTTGATAGCCATATCAAGATAACGATGATTTACCGATTTGATCTCCACGGTAAATTTACGGTTTTCGTCGGCATACTCTGCTCTACCAAAGCCGGTCATACTCTTTATCATGAGCCATACCTCTTATACATTAGTGTGGTATGCAATTTCTCTAACCTGTTGCATACCCTGATTAATTATAAAAAAAATAATGTTTATAGTCAATATTCCCCTGATTATGTTAAAATATTCTGAGTTTATTTAAAAAGAGGTTTGATATGGCATTCGACGGATTTACAGTTGCCGCTCTCACAAAAGAATTAAGCGACGCTTTTCAGAATACAAGAATAAACAAAATTGCCCAGCCGGAAAAAGAAGAGCTTCTTCTTACCATAAAGGGAAATTCTGCCACTCTGCGCCTTCTCATATCCGCCGATGCATCCCTCCCCTTGATGTATTTAACGGAAGAAAACAAACAGTCCCCTTTAAATGCTCCCAATTTCTGCATGCTGCTTCGGAAATACTTAACCAATGCAAAGATCATTTCCGTAACCCAGCCGGGGCTTGAACGAGTTGTCAAATTTACTCTGGAGCATCTTGATGAAATGGGTGATCTATGCAGAAAGCACCTGTATGTGGAGCTTATGGGCAAGCACTCAAACATCATCTTCACCGACCATAAGGACATGATCATTGATGCAATAAAGCATGTATCCCATAACATGAGTTCAGTACGTGAGGTTCTGCCGGGAAGAGAATACTTTATTCCCAAAACACAGGATAAAACAGATCCCGTTCTTGAAAAAGAAAATCTTACTTTTGACAGTTTTAAAGAAATAATACTAAGCTCTCACACCGAGGTTTTCAAAGCAATATATGGAAGTTTCACGGGTTTTTCTCCCGTAATGGCTTCGGAAATATGCTGCCGCGCCGGTGTCGATCCCGAAACATCCGTAAGTATTTTTGTGGATGCGGATTCGGACAGAGCAAAAGATTTAAAAAAGCTCTTTAAAGAATTCTATTCGGTTCTTGATGATGTAACGGAAGGTTCTTTTGCCCCGGAGGTAA
Source organism: Lachnospiraceae bacterium (assembly GCA_016283575.1). Lineage (GTDB taxonomy): Bacteria > Bacillota > Clostridia > Lachnospirales > Lachnospiraceae > UBA1258. The sequence continues at coordinate 15,191 of JAEEND010000018.1, forward strand.
TATATGAAAAAAACGTGCCTCTTGAATATGCAGCCCTCCCGCTTACCATGTATAAAGATCTTGACGTAAGAAGATATGATTCCATATCAAAGCTTATTTCAGGCTTTTACAAAGAAAAATCCCAGGTCGTGTTAATGCGGCAGAAAACCGCTGATTTACGGAAAATAGTTCAGACCGCCCTTGAAAGAAATGTAAAAAAACTCGATCTGCAAAAGAAACAGCTTATAGATACGGAGAAAAAGGATAAGTACCGTATCTATGGTGAACTTATAAATACCTATGGCTACTCTGTTCCGGAAGGCAGTAAAAGCTTTGAAGCGATAAATTATTACACAAATGCCCCTGTGACCATACCATTAGACCCTGATATTTCCGTCATGGAAAACGGGAAAAAATATTTTGAAAAATACGGAAAGCTTAAGCGAACAGCCGAGAACCTGACTTCCATCATTGAAGAGGTCTCAAAAGAGGTCACTCATCTTGAGTCAGTTCTTACTTCCCTTGATATAGCAGTATGCGAAGGGGATTTAAAAGAAATAAAGGAAGAACTTAAAGAATCAGGCTATATAAAGAGCCACGGTCATGAGAAAAAGGAAAAGATCACATCAAAGCCTTTTCATTACCTAAGCTCCGATGGTTTTGATATTTTTGTGGGACGCAACAATTTCCAGAACGATAAGCTTACTTTTGAATATGCAAACGGCGGCGACTGGTGGTTCCATGCCAAAAAAATGCCCGGATCCCATGTGATAATCAGATCGGATAATAAAGAGGTTCCTGATACCACCTTTGAGGAAGCGGCCCGCCTAGCTGCCTACTATTCCGCCGGGCGTAAAAATGAAAAGGTTGAAATTGATTATACGCTTAAAAAGAATGTAAAGAAGCCCTCCGGCGGAAAGCCCGGATTTGTGGTTTACTATACCAACTATTCCATGATGATCGATACAGATATAAGTAATATAAAGGTGGCAAAAGAATGAAGGTAAAATGTGAATACTGCTCTTCCATGATCGATGACAATCAATCTGTCTGCCCCAATTGCGGAGCCGCAAATCAAAACTTTCGAAGAACAGTCAACGGAACACCAAAAACAATTGAAGAACTGAAGCTCTGGTACAAGCAGAGAAATCTCCCTCCGGAGGATGTAACCAGATTCTTTATCGGTAAAGATTATAAAGGTGCAAGAGCCTTCGGTATTTACCGGGATGGCGATAAGGTTATCGTTTATAAAAATAAGGCTGACGGAACACGTGCCATCAGATATGAAGGCACCGACGAAGCTTATGGTGTTAACGAAATATATTTAAAGCTTAAATCCGAGATCCTGAATCAGAAATCGCGAAATGTCGGAAATAACAGGAAAGGCACAGCGGGCGGATTCGCAAAGAGTGCCATTTTAGGTGCTTCCATCTCCTTCTTCGGATACATATTGGTATTTATCCTGCTTGCCGGAGCGGTGTTTTTCAAAGGCTTTGCAAGCTCTATGTCGAAGGTTGTGATGGCTTCTATTGTCTTAGGTCTTGTAGCGGCCCTTGTCACATATATATTAAGTTATCATACGAATGTGATGCAGAATATTCGTAAAAAGATAAAGGCAGGATGGCTTATTTTCGTAGCCATGGCAGTGATATTTGCATTCTTAATATCAATTCCCTTAAAGGCCTACATGGTGCCCAAGTACTTTATGTACGATAACCACACCTACGTACGATATGAGAATGACTGGTATTCATACGATAATGATGTCGATGATTATTCGAGAGTATACTTTGAAGATGAGCTTCCCGTTGAAATAATCACTAATCCATCGGATTATGAATACTTCATGGGTGCCGGAGCCGACTGGGATAACAGTATTACGGCATTTGAAGACAGTGACTATTATGAAGATTTCCTGCAGTCATCCGGCAGCGGTAGCGGCAGTGGCAGCGACTACAGCAATTACGACAATGACTACGACTGGGACTCGGGTTCCGATTGGGATTCAGGCGGATCCGACTGGGATTCCGACTGGTAATTATATAAAAATAAAAATAAGGACAGCGTACAAATAGTACCTGTCCTTATTTTTTATTCTTATTATTATTCTTCTTTAGCTTTCGCAAGTTCTTCCTGGAAGTTTGTGATGATACATCTTGTTCCTGGACGATATGCGTGGCCTCCGTAACTGTTTATTACATATGAGATTCCGGGATTACCCGTGATCATTACGTCGCATACATTGTTTAAATTCATGCCCGGTACTTCGGGAACTCTCATGGCACAATATTCTTCCACTACAGCATCTCTGTTATAGGAATAAATACCGATACCATATGCATTATGCTTTTCAACATCGAGATTTACATAGTAGGAAGCAAAGCCGTTAACTTTTCCGTCTTCACTCTTCCATTCAGACTGTCTCGGAACATCATAGGGAAGCTCACTCTGATAAAAGATAACTGTTCCGTTTTCTCCGTTCCATACTGTCTGATATTCCATGAAATGCTCAACCATAAGAGCATACATTGTTACATCATCGCCATTTACGATAATACCGTTCTTGGCATAATTCGCTGTCCATGAAACTCCGCTTCCGTGATCGGCTCTCCATACCCAGAGATTGTCACCTACGGTATTATTGCTGTTTATGATAACACAGGAATCAACTGAAGTATTATTATTGGTAACGCCACCTACGCGGAAGAAGGTATCATTTAATACTATGGGATTTGCGGAATGGTCATTACTTGCGTTCGTTTCTCCGACTCTAAGTAAAGTTTCTGATTTTTCTTCCCAGGCATCGAATAACACCCCTGCAATTCTAACACCGTCCACGTCTGCCACTTCCAATGCCACATTACCATTTACGGGTCTTAATGTGGCAAGTCCCATTCCAAGGAAGATTGTGTCGGGATTCTTAATTTCAATTGCTTTGTCGGTTTTATAAATACCGGGAGTTAAAATAATATTCTTTCCGGATGCCAATGCTTCATTGATAGTATCTGCGGTATCAACACTTGCTTTCGCTACATAAAATTCCGATAGATCGATGGACTTACCTTTATTTTCTTTCCAGGAAATACCCTTTGTATTATTTAATACGTCTGGTAAAAATACCTTGTATCCTTCTTCATCAAGATATATATATGGCTTTTCAGCCTGAATTGCAGTTTCTTCTACGGTTGTGTATTTTGTGGAAGGCCATGTTCCCTTGGGAGCCTTTCCTTCTTCAATACCTGCGAATACCATATTCCAGTTTTCGCCGGTCCACTTTGTCCAGTCGCAGTTTCTTGATAACCACTGCTGCTGGGAACCTGAATCCGTTACTCCTGTGATTACGGAATCGGATAAAAATCCGCCGCTGGACCATCCGCCATTATCATGTAAGTAAAGATTCCCGTGAATCTCCATACGACGCATAAATGTAGCCTGGGATACAGCCCACATAACCGTATTATCAACGGTCAGATTGGAAACGCCTCGCCAGAAGTTACAGGTTGCATTATGGTTTCCCGCATCGCCAAGCCATGTGGCGGGACAATTGAAATTTGGAATAACGGTATCTGTGGGAATAAGTCCGAGACCCATAACATCCATATAGAATCCCATATTTAATTCGAGGGCTTCATTGTAACTTCCGGGCTTAAACATAACAGAATAACGCTTATCTTCAAACTGCGCCATTTCCATGCGAAGGAACAATTTGTGAAGTTCTTCGTTGACGGCATCAATATTATCCTTGGTGGAATATATTAAAGTATTCTCGCCGAAAATCTCATTTTCTTTTGAAAAAGGTGCGGAAAAATCACTTACCACATCTCCGTTTACGGAAACAACTTTGAAATAGGGATATTTCTCGGTGATAACCGGTTCCTTCTTATTAAGCTTTTCGATCAATCTGTCAAGCTCCGATTCCTTAATGGAATTCTCGGTAATTGCTTTTTCCGTAATCTCGGTAAAAGAATCATTTAGTCTTGATTCACCCGCATAGATCCTGTAACCTGCAGCATCCGTAACCGCATCCCATGTTAAAACCCCATCTCCTTCTTCTTCCCTGAAAGAAAGACCGACGGGAGCGGAAAGCTCTGTAACTGCGGCACCTGATTCTGATTTTTTCACGGGATTCTTCCCTCCGCAGGCACAAAGTGCAATTGCCAATGCGCTGATTATCAAAAGTGAATGTAAATTCTTTTTCATGTAAAACTCCTATATACCCGGGATTATTCTACCCTATCATCCAGTCGTACATTTCCTGATACTTTAATGCACTCTTCTTCCAGGAGAAGTCCTGCTCCATGGCTCTTTCCACCATGGCATTCCATTTACGCTTTTTATCGTAATATATCCTTTCGCAGTTACGTACGGTATAAAGCATTTCGTGAGCATTATAATTGGCGAAGCTGAAGCCCGTTCCCTTATTCTCATATTCGTTAAAGGGTTCTACGGTATCTCTCAGGCCACCGGTTTCACGGACAATGGGAATTGTTCCGTAATGAAGAGCTATAAGCTGACTCAAACCGCAGGGTTCAAAGAGTGATGGCATCAAAAATGCATCCGAAGCTCCGTAAACCTTATGGGCAAGCTCGTCTGAATAATAAATATTGGCAGAAACCTTATCGGGATACTTCCATGCGAAATGTCTGAACATGTTCTGGTAGCGTTCCTCACCGGTTCCTACTACCACGATCTGCACTCCGTCCTGGCAGAGTTCATCCATCATATATGCGATAAGATCAAAGCCCTTCTGATCGGTGAGTCTTGATACGATACCGATCATCATGGTTTTCTTATCTTCCTTAAGTCCCAGCTCTTTTTGAAGAGCCAGCTTGTTCTTGACTTTTTCCGTTCTGAAATTTTCAATGTTAAAGGGATATTTAAGAGCCTTATCCTTCGCGGGATCGAACTCATCATAACTGATTCCGTTTACAATACCTCTCAGATCATTAACTCTCGCAGCAAGAAGTCCGTTTAAGCCTTCGCCATAGAAGTCCGTCATGATCTCTTTTGCATATGTAGCGCTTACGGTTGTAATCGCATCAGCGAATACAAGCCCTCCCTTTAAGAGGTTTGCGTCCTTATATGATTCCATCTTATCGGAAGTGAAGTAGTATCCCGAAAGGCCGGTGATATTCTGCACTGCCTTAACATCCCAGCGTCCCTGGAATTTAAGATTATGTATCGTCATGATGCTCTTCATGCTCATAAAGAACATATCGCCCTGGAAACGCTCATGAAGATAAACAGGAATAAGACCTGTCTGCCAGTCATGACAATGAAGAATGTCGGGTTGGAAATTTATAAGGGGAAGGCATGATAATACAGCCTTTGAAAAATAAGCAAACTTTTCGATCTCAAAAAGAGGGTCTCCACAATAAGGTGAAGGTCCCGAGAAATAGTATTCGGAATCGATAAAATAGAAAGTAACCCCATCAAGTTCCGTTGTAAGCACTCCCACATACTCATTCTTATAATTAAAATCCATATAAAAGTGAGTGAGATACTGAAGCTTGGACTTGAATTCTTCCTTCATGCAGGCATATTTCGGTAAGATAACTCTCACATCAAAATATCTCTTATCAATGGACTTTGGAAGTGACCCCACCACGTCCGCAAGACCGCCGGTTTTGATAAAAGGAATACATTCTGATGCTGCAAAAAGAATCTTTTTCATAAAATATCCTCTTTTTTCACATTATATTCTAACTATACCACATTTATTCCACAATATATAGTGTCATACTTTTATGAGCATGCTTCTTTTTTTAGTTCCCTTGCATTAAGCAATGCAGCCTCCGAAGGATTATCGGAGCCTAAGAGACGGGCAAGTTCTCTTATCTCTCCTTCTGCATCAAGAATGCTTATAACGGTTACGGTTTTATCACCGGAAACGAGTTTCTTTATTTCAAAGTGAGTATCCGCAGCTGCCGCAATCTGAGGAAGATGGGTTATTGTAATAACCTGATGTTCTTTAGATAAAAGCTTTAACTTCTTAGCAACTTCCCAGGCGGTCTTTCCGCTTATTCCGGCATCTATTTCATCAAAGATAAGTGAGTCCACCCTGTCACGCTTTGCAAGTATTGTCTTGATCGCCAGCATGATTCTTGAAAGTTCACCGCCGGAGGCAACATTCTTCATTTCACGAAGAGGTTCTCCCACATTGGTGGAAATCATAAATTCCACATCATCAAATCCTTTTCTTGAAATCCTTGTTTCATCCTTTATAATCTCAGCTTTAAAATTAACATTATTAAAGTTAAGCATCAGCAATTCGCCCGTGAGCTTTTCGGAAAACTCAACAGCGGCTTTTAATCTTAATTCATGAAGCTTTGTTGCCGCATCTAGATATGCTTTTTTACATTCTTTAATCTTTTCTTCTGCCTTAGCTAATGACTCTTCGATATTTTCAAGCTTATCGAGCAAGGTTCTTTTTTCTTCATAAGCCTCCAAAATATCAGGAATGCTCCGACCGAATTTCATCTTAAGATTATTTATTACATTAAGTCTTTCTTCAGTTCTTACAAAATCTTCTTCGGAAAAATCCAATGTATTAAGATAATCATTTATTTTAAATAAATAATCGCCAATAAGGCTTTCTGCTTCGGATAAGACATCCTTAACGGGATCTAAGGATTCATCATAGCCTGCGGCTCTTGATGCAGCCTGAAGGGATCTCTGGATCAGGCTTCCCGCATTATCGTTATCTTCCGCAGCAAGATAATTAACGGATTCATTTAAGAGAGCCATGATCTTTTCGGAAGACTGCATTCTTTTATAATCTTCTTCAAGTGTCTCATCTTCCCCTTCAATCAATGCAGCATCTTCTATTTCTTTACATTCATAGGAAAGTAAGCTTATCTCTCTGTCACTGCCCTGAGCCTTTTCTCTTAATTCGCTAAGTTCTTTTTCCGTAGCTTCATATTGAGCAGCGCATAAAGCCACCTTTTCAAGGGCAGGCTCTATTTCTTTTTGATAAAAAGCATCGATCATCTGAAGCTGCTTACTGTTTTTAAGAAGGGACTGATGTTCATGCTGTCCGTGTATATCAATTAAGGCTGCGGCAAGTTCTTTTACCGTACCTGCCGTAACCGTTTCACCGTTTATTCTGTATATGCTTTTTGTGGGTGTGATCTTTCTTGAAATGAATAAAGAATCTTCGGAATCCGAAATGTCCATATCCGATAAAAGCTTTTTTATTTCTGCATCTACGCTGAAATCAAGCTCCACAAGAGCTTCCGATGCCCCCGTGCGGATAATATCTCCCTCGGCTCTTTGCCCAAGAGCCAGATTAACGGAACCGATAAGTATGGATTTACCGGCACCTGTTTCACCGGTAAGAATGTTTAACCCCTTGGAAAAATTAATCTCGCATTCTTCTATCAGCGCAAGATTCTTAACATGTAAATAATTTAACATATTACTCCGATCGAATTTTCTCCCGTATTACCAATTCCCCACAGAATTCGTTATTCCCCCACGAATTCTTTGATCTTAACAAGAAGCTTTTCCGCATCCTCTTTGGTGCGGATCGCCATCATAATGGTATCGTCACCGGCAATGGAGCCTACGACTTCGCCAAATTCCATGGCATCCACTGCGGCAGCCACAGCCATGGCCATACCGCCGACCGTTTTAAGTACAAGAATATTCTGTGCTATATCAATGGATACAAATCCATCCTTAAGAACTCTCTTGTATTTAGCATCCAAATTGTGATCTGTTTCTTTTTCCGCCACATATTTCTGATGACCGTTTCCGAGATTTTTCTTGTAAAGATGAAGCATCCGGATATCTCTCGAAACGGTGGCCTGTGTTACGGAAAAGCCGGCATCCGATAATTTCTGGGCCAGGTCTTCCTGAGTCTCGATTTCGTAATTCTCGATAAGTGAAAGTATCATTTCATGTCGGTCGTTTTTCATGCATAATCCCCTATGGTTTTAATCTGTCATCTTCTGATGCAACACTTCTAAGAAACTTATTTTATTGAGCTTTATGATCCTTGTGCGCTTCTCGGCTTTGTGGAGCACAATGGTATCACCGGTCTCTATATCAAAATGCGCAGCGCCGTCACTCATGGCAAAAGCATTTTCCACGCCGCCGGCCTTGGCATCTTTGATCTCAATAATCACTTCGTCCTCTGCAGCCAAAATAATGCTTCTTGAATTAATGGTATGAGGACAGATCGGAGTAAGTACGATCAGATCCGCAAAAGGCTCTACAATGGGGCCGCCTGCAGAAAGATTGTATCCTGTGGAACCGGTGGGAGTCGAAACAAGAATACCGTCGGCGCTGTAGGATTTTAAAAACTGACCGTTTACATATACATCAAAATGAATTGCTCTGAAGGGCTGTGACTTTAAAACCGCAATATCATTTAAAGCCATGGTATTGCCGATAAGCTTGGAACCACGTATGATATTCCCTTCAAGCATCATTCTTTCTTCAATTCCGAAGTCTCCCGCGAGGAGCTTGCTTAAAGAATGAATGACGGAGCTCTGGTCAACTTCCGCAAGATATCCGAGAGTTCCGAGATTAACACCAAGCAAAGGTATTTCCTGATCCACGTAATCTCTGGCAGCTCTGAGCATTGTTCCGTCGCCGCCGAGCACTATTACCGCATCGGGCTTCTCTCCATCATCAAAAGTAATGGGCATTTCCTTACCGTAGATTTTTTCGTCATCCATTACTTCCACATCTACGATCTTTCCGTTACTCTCAAGAAAATCCTTTATCTTATCGGTCAAGACAAAGCCCTTGTCCTTGGATTCATTTGTACGTACAAGAAACCTATTCATACTTCCTCCGGTTTAATCAAGCTCTTCATGAGCCTTATTAACTACATCTTCAATATTATATTCTATGGCATTTCCCTGTCCCTTTTCAAGGAAAAGAAGATATTCAATATTACCTTCCGGTCCCTTTACGGGAGAATAATCAAGACCCTTAATGGTAAAACCTACAGTCTTTGCATATTCCGTTACTTTATATATTACATCCTGATGGACTTTTTTGTCACGAACTACGCCTTTTTTTCCTACTTCTTCTCTTCCGGCTTCAAACTGGGGCTTAATAAGCACCACCATTTCCGCGCCGGGTTCGATTATATTGACTGCAGGCTCAAGTATTTTTGTAAGAGAGATAAAAGAAACATCACAGCTTGCAAAGTCAACTGCTTCAGGAATGTTTTCCTTGGTCACAAATCTGAAATTGGTCTTCTCCATGCATATGACACGTTCGTCATTTCTCAAGCTCCATGCGAGCTGTCCGTGACCTACGTCAATGGAATAGACCTTAACCGCGCCGTTCTGTAACATGCAGTCCGTAAAGCCGCCGGTGGAAGCGCCTATATCCATACAGGTCTTACCCTTCAGATCGATAGGGAAAACCTGAAGCGCTTTTTCCAGTTTAAGACCTCCGCGACTTACATACTTAAGCTTTACGCCCCGGACTTCGATATTCGCTTTTTCAGGGTCAAAGGTGGAACCCGCCTTATCTTCCCTCTGACCGTTTACAAAAACATCTCCCGCCATGATAACGGTTTTTGCTTTTTCACGGGAAGGAGCAAGGCCTCTTTCCACCAATAATACATCAAGTCTTTCTTTCATAATTATTTTAAACTCTTGATTATTCTGTCGAAAATGGAGTCGGCATCTATGCCGATCTCTTTCTTAAGAGCATCAACATTTCCATGCTCCACATATTCATCGGGAATACCGATATTAAGAAAATCAACATTTAATCCGTCTTCGTTTATAAAATCAAGCACATGCTCTCCGAATCCGCCGCTGATTACATTTTCTTCCAGCGTCACTATCAGATCGTGCTTTGAAGCTAAAAATCTTACCATATCTTCATCTATGGGCTTTGCGAATCTTGCATTTACAAGTGAACACGGGATACCCTCGGATTTAAGGCGTTCTCTCACTTCTTCACCGGTTTTTACCATGGATCCTAAACAAAGAAGGGCTACTCCCGATTCATCATAAATAAGTTCAGCCTTACCTCTTTCCACCGGAGCTCTGTATTCTTCAAGCCCCGCGTAGGCCGTGCCTCTCGGGTATCTTATTGCGACAGCGCCTTCGGCGGCAACCGCATACTTAAGCATGTCGGACAATTCCCATTTATTTTTGGGAGCAAGGATCTCAATATTGGGTATTGATGATAAGAAGGAAATATCAAAAATCCCCTGGTGAGTTTCACCGTCTGCTCCTACCAGACCTGCTCTGTCTATGGCAAATACCACATGAAGATTCTGTAAGCATACATCATGGATTATCTGATCATATGCTCTCTGTAAAAAAGAAGAATAAATGCATACAACGGGCTTTAATCCGCCTGCTGCAAGACCTGCGGCAAAGGTTACCGCATGTTCTTCCGCTATTCCGACATCAAAGAATCTGTCGGGGTATGTGATCCTGAATCTCTTAAGACCTGTGCCATCAGGCATGGCAGCCGTTATGGCGCATACATCCTTTTCCCTTTCTCCCATCTTTACCATACAGGTAGAAAAGATATCCGTATAAGAAGAAGCGGTCTTGGGGGACTTAGGAAGTCCCGTTGCTATTTCGAAGGGCTCTGCACCATGGAATCTTGCAGGATGCTTTTCTGCCGGAGCAAATCCCTTACCTTTTTTGGTGATCAAATGAACGACCACGGGGCCTTTGATCCTTTTAGCATCACTTAAAGCATTCATGATATTTCGAATGTTGTGACCGTCCACGGGACCAAGATAGGTAATACCCATGTTTTCAAAGAACATGCCGGGAACCACAAGGCTCTTTACGGTACTCTTTGCTTTTCTGATACCCTTAACAACTTCTTCACCGCCGGGAATATTCATTAAGCGGTTAAATACATTTTCTTTCAGCTCAAGATATGTATTGGCAGTTCTTATATCATTAAGATACTTGCTGATACCGCCCACATTTTCTGAAATGGACATGTTATTGTCATTAAGTATCACGATGTAGTTGGTCTTAAGCTTTGAAGCATTATTTAATGCTTCATAAGCCATACCGCCGGTAAGTGAACCGTCTCCGATAACGGAAACAACTGTATAATCTTCGCCCTTTAATTCTCTCGCCTTAACATATCCGAGGCCTGCTGAAATTGAAGTTGAGCTGTGTCCCGTATTAAAGCTGTCGCAGGGACTCTCATTTCTCTTGGGGAAGCCCGCCATACCCTTGTATTTTCTAAGGGTTTCAAAGCCTTCGCGTCTTCCCGTAAGAAGCTTATGCGTGTATGACTGATGTCCCACATCCCAGATGATCTTATCATTGGGCAGATTTAAAGATAAGTGAAGCGCCATGGTAAGTTCAACGGTTCCAAGGTTTGAACCTAAATGTCCGCCGGTCTTACTGATGGTTTCAATAAGAAAGTCCCTTATTTCATCAGCAAGTACGGGCCACTTGTCTTCGGGTATCTTCTTTATGTCATTTTCTTTTTTTATTTCATCAAGATATCTATACATTACTTATTCCTATGCACAAGGTTTTCAACCAATTCTTCAAGGAAGGGGTTCTTTACGGTAAAAGAACTCAAAATATTAAGGGCATCTTCGGAATATGCTTCCACATCTTCCTTGGCTTTATCCATGCCAAAAAGAGTCACGTAGGTTTCTTTGCCGTTTTCTTCATCGGAGCCTATGTCTTTACCCAGCTCTTCAAAAGAACCTTCAACATCAAGAATATCATCCCTTATCTGGAAGGCGATACCGATCTTTGTAGCTGCTTCTTCCAGTCTTTTAACATCCTCATCTGATGCTCCGGCCAAAATACCGCCGATCATCATGGAAGCTTCGATCAAAGCCGCTGTTTTATTTTTATGAATAAAAAGCAAATCTTCTTTTGTCAGAAGTCTGTTGGTCTTTTCGCTCTTTACATCCAGAGCCTGACCGCCGACCATGCCGAAAATACCGGCTTTCTTCGACAGAACCTTTAAAGCCTTGGCACATTTAACGGGGTCTTTTGTGTGTTTAAAGGAACTGATCGCAACTTCGTATGCGTAGTTAAGAAGACCGTCTCCCGCAAGAAGTGCCGTGTCTTCACCGAATACTGCATGAGTTGTCCTTCTTCCCCTTCTGTATTCATCATTATCTATGCAGGGCATATCATCATGAACCAGCGAATATGAATGGATTAGTTCGATGGCTGCCATGAACTGTGGAAGCTCAGGAGCGTCGCCAAGAAAGAGACGGCTGGTTTCCTCCATAAGAATGGGGCGAAGTCTCTTACCGGGGTTCAGGGCACTGTATCTCATGGCGGTAAGAAGGTCATTGGCCTTTCCCGCGTCGATATCAAGAACGCCCTCCAAAAGAGTTTCAACCTTTTTTACTCTCTCACTTAATTCATCATTGAAATACACTTTCCTCACCATCCTTTGTAAGCTTAAGAACTTTCTTTTCCGTTAAGTCTATTTCTTTTTGCAGCTGACCCGCCAGATGGACTCCCTTTTCGTAAAGGCTGAAGGCCTTTTCAAGAGCCACATCCTCACCGTCAAGTTCCTTTATGACCGCATCAAGATTCTGAAACATTTCATCTACTGACTGCTTTTCTTCTGCCATTTGATCTCCTCCTTACCGGTCACCCTTGATTCTATGACACCGTCCGATACATATACCTTTAAAGCGTCATCTTTATTTATACTCTTTATGGATTTAATATTCTTACCCCCGGCATCAGCCACATATGAGAATCCCCCCTGAAGCTTTGCCAAAGGCGACAGACCGTTTAAGGTTTCCGACATAAGACTAAGCTTATGCTTATAATCCTTGATGATACCTTCCATGGCACTGTCGAGACCGGATCTTAAATGATCCAATCTTAATTTATATTGATTTATTTTATTTTGAGGGCTCAATTTATTTAATCTTTCTTTAAGCAAAAGAAGGTTTCTTCTGTTTCTTTCAAGATTATTCTTTATGAGCCTGTTCATTGTAATCTTTTTATCTTCCAGATCGGATAACACCGCCATCATGTCGGTGTTGGCAAGCTCTGCCGCAGCCGAAGGGGTGGGAGCCCTCAGATCCGATACAAAATCAGCAATGGTATAATCCGTTTCATGACCAACGGCCGAGATCACGGGCACATCGCAGTTAAAAATGGCATGCGCTACCATTTCATCATTAAATCCCCACAAATCTTCAATGGAACCGCCGCCGCGTCCCACGATCATTACATCAACGCCATATTCTTCCAGAGCACGGATTCCCGCAATGATGCTTGCGGGAGCTTCTTCCCCCTGAACTATGGCCGGGTAAAGAACTATCTGAACTCCCGGATTTCTTCTTTTGCTTACATTGATAATATCTCTTACGGCTGCACCGGTTTCAGCGGTAACAACCCCGATGGTCTTCACATATTTAGGAATTGGACGTTTATACTCACTGTCAAACATTCCCTGTTCGCTAAGTCGTTTCTTTAGCTTCTCATATTCCTCATAAAGGTCGCCCAGCCCTTCTTTTTCAATGGAAGTCGCATAGACCTGGTAGGAGCCGTCACGGTCATAAACATTGACGGAACCCTTTACCACGATCTTCATGCCGTCCTGCATCAGAAAGTCAAGGCCCCGCCTGTTTGATGCAAACATTACACATCTGATGGCGGATCTTTCGTCCTTCATGGAAAAATAAATATGCCCCGAAGAATGATACTTGCAGTTACTTACCTCTCCTCGAAGAGTCACGTTCTGCAAAAAGCCATCCGTAAGGAACATATTTTTTATATAGTTATTAATTTGTGAAACCGAGTAAATATTATTTTGCAAATTTAGCCAAAACTCCGTTTACGAAACCGCCGGACTCTTCGCGTCCGTATTTTTTGGCAAGTTCCACCGCTTCATTGATGGAAACACCTACCGGTATTTCATCGTCAAACAATATTTCAAATACTGCAAGTCTGATGATGGCAAGATCGACCTTGCCCATTCTGTCGATGGTCCAGCCTGTTGCACGTTCGGAAATCTCTTTATCGATCTCCGGAAGCTTTTCCATTATCTGTTCTTCTCTTTTGATGATCTCGTCCCTGATATCTTCGGGAATTTCTTTTTCCTCGTCATAATCAACGGTGAAATACATCTGCATCTGCTCAGGCATTTCGGAAATATCTACAAATTCCGTTCTGAACAACAATTTAAAAAGAATCTCTCTTCTTTCACTTCTTCTCATTATCTATTCTCCGGTAAGTCAATACCTGCGATCCTGACATTAACATCGCTGACGGAAAGACCGGTCATGTTCTCAACGGCCTGCTTGATCTTATCCTGCACAGCGCTTGATACTGCGGGAATATTGATGCCGTAATTAACGGTAACCGCAATATCGATCTTTACGTCGTGACCGAAGATATCAACCTTCACATTTTTCATTATGTTTTTCATGCCCACCTTGGAAAGAACCTCAGTGGTAATATTATTACCCATTGCCACTACGCCGTCTGCTTCGAGGGCTGCGATGGTGGCGATTTTGCCAACAACATCATTGGCAATCTTTACTTTGCTTTCAACATTTTCTGCCTGCATTGTTTTTCCTCCGTGTGTCTACATAGATATAATAATTATACCAAACAACTAGTTCTTTGCAAACTCAGAAAGCATGAGTCCCTTGTTTCTGTCCAGTGTCATCTGGATACTCCATGAGTTGACAAATAAAAGCAAAGGACGACCTTTAAGGTCAGTAACCTTCTTCATATCGGAAGTACCGGTGAGCTTTGTCACATCGATATCCTTATTGTCGATCCAGCGGATATATTCATAGGGGAGGGGTTCGAGACGGATCTCTACATTGTATTCGTTTTCAAGTCTATACTTAAGTACATCAAACTGAAGAACACCTACAACACCCACGATGATTTCTTCCATACCGGAATTAAGCTCCTGGAATATCTGAATGGCGCCTTCCTGAGCGATCTGTGATACGCCCTTTATGAACTGCTTACGCTTCATGGTATCGATCTGACGAACACGAGCGAAATGTTCGGGAGCAAAGGTAGGAATACCTTCATAGGTGATATTTGCTTTAGGAGCACATACGGTATCACCGATTGAAAATACGCCGGGATCGAATACACCGATTATATCCCCTGCATAGGCTTCACTTAAGATCTTACGTTCGTCCGCCATGATCTGCTGAGGCTGGGATAAACGCATTACCTTATTGCCCTGTACATGCTTGACTTCTTTATCGGCCTCGAACTTACCTGAGCAGATCCTCATGAAAGCGATCCTGTCTCGGTGAGCTTTGTTCATGTTGGCCTGGATCTTAAATACAAAAGCACTGAATTCATCGGATAAAGGATTTATCTCTTCTCCGAGAGAAACTCTGGGAAGAGGTGTTGTAGCCATCTTTAAGAAGTTCTGTAAAAATACTTCCACACCGAAATTGGTTAAGGCGGATCCGAAGAATACGGGAGTGAGTTTACCCTTTCTTACTTCTTCAATATCAAAATCAGCGCTGGCTCCGTCGAGAAGCTCGATCTCATCATTCAATTTGGAATATGCATCATCTCCGATAAGCTTAAGAACAGCATCTTTGTCATCTATGGAAATAACAGTGGTCTCACCTTCTTTGGTACCTTTTTTAGTATCTTCGTAGGTATAAACCGCCTTTTCGAATCTGGAATAAACTCCCTTAAAATTCTTACCTGAACCGATGGGCCAGTTAACGGGACAAGTTGCAATTCCGAGTTCTTTTTCTATTTCATCAAGAAGATCGAAGGTATCATTGGCATCACGGTCCATTTTATTAATGAATGTGAAGATCGGAATGCCTCTCATGCCGCAGACCTTGAACAGTTTTCTGGTCTGGGGCTCTACGCCCTTTGCGCCGTCGATTACCATGACCGCTGAGTCGGCAGCCATCAGGGTTCTGTATGTATCTTCCGAGAAATCCTGGTGTCCCGGGGTATCAAGAATATTAATGCAATATCCGTCATAATCAAACTGTAATACGGAAGAAGTAACGGAAATACCTCTTTCTTTTTCGATTTCCATCCAGTCGGAAACCGCGTGTCTGGCTGTAGCCTTACCCTTTACGGAGCCTGCCAGATTGATCTGTCCGCCGTAGAGTAAGAACTTTTCCGTAAGTGTTGTCTTACCTGCGTCGGGGTGAGATATGATGGCGAAGGTACGTCTTCTTTCTATCTCTTTGTCAAAACTACCCATTTAACTAAATCCTTTCAAAGAACCGATTAATCTATTTTTTCTTAATGTGAAACAGAAAATCTGTCTCCTCTTCTTTATATACAAACATAAATAATACTATCAAAAGTCCCACGGACACACAGATAAGTACATCCGCCACATTGAATCTCGGGAAATTGATGGGCACAAAATAAAAGAAATCCACAACATAATGCTTGAAGATCCTGTCATACATGTTCCCAACCGCTCCGGATATAAGCATGGCAAAAGAAAGATTTAAGCCTATATATCTTTTGGTATCGGGTATTCTTAAGAACAATACAATGAGCACCAAAAGAATAATGCTTGTTAAACCGATCAAAAATCCCTGTTGTCCGGAAAAGCTTGAAAAAGCGGCTCCCGTATTTTCCACATATTCAAGTTCAAATATGTTTTTTATTATTCTTATGTTTTCTTTTCCCTTTAAGTTATTCTCAATCCAAATCTTTGAGAATCTGTCTAAGCATACGAGCAATGCCACAAAGGGCAGATAAATAAATTTTTTCATGTGCTTCCTCATGTAAAAAAAGGACCGGAAGAATCTTTTCTCCCGGTCCAAAAAGTCATGTTATTCTAAGCAGTCCTTGATGGAGAAGCTGATACGTCCCATCTTGTCTTTTCCAAGACACTTAACGGTTACCTTATCTCCTAATGTAAGAACGTCTTCTACATGTTCAATTCTTTCCTTGCTGATCTTGGAAATATGAACCATGCCTTCTTTTCCAGGTGCAAATTCGATAAATGCGCCAAATTCCTTAATACTTACAACTTTACCTTTGTAAATCTTTCCTTCTTCGAAGTCGGAAACGATCGTATTAATGTATTCAACAGCCTTATCCATCATGGCAGCGTCAGTTCCGCATACGGAAACCTTACCGTCATCTGTGATATCAATCTTAACGCCTGTTTCATCAATGATGGCGTTGATTGTCTTACCTCTCTGACCAACAACATCACCGATCTTTTCGGGATCGATCTGAACGGAGATGATCTTGGGAGCATATTCATTAACGGTAGGTCTGGGTTCGCTGATCGCAGGCTTCATACATGTATCCATGATGAAGAGTCTTGCTTCTCTGCATCGAGCGATAGCGCCTTCAACAATCTGTCTTGTAAGACCGTGGATCTTAATATCCATCTGAATTGCTGTGATACCGTCTACAGTACCGGTTACCTTAAAGTCCATGTCACCGAAGAAATCTTCAAGACCCTGGATATCGGTAAGAAGTACGAAATCGTCATCAGTTTCACCTGTTACAAGACCACAGGAGATACCTGCAACCATCTTCTTGATGGGAACACCTGCAGCCATAAGGGACATACAGGATGCACAGGTTGATGCCATTGATGTGGATCCGTTGGATTCAAAGGTTTCGGATACGCATCTGATTGCGTAAGGGAATTCATCCTCTGAAGGAAGAACGGGAAGGAGTGCTCTTTCAGCAAGTGCTCCGTGTCCGATCTCTCTACGTCCGGGTCCGCGGCTTACCTTGGTTTCACCTACGGAATATGCAGGGAAGTTGTAATGGTGCATATATCTCTTCGCTGTTACGTTTTCATCAAGTCCGTCAACCTTCTGTACTTCGGATAAAGGAGCAAGAGTACAAACGTCGCAGATCTGTGTCTGACCACGAGTGAACATGGAAGAACCATGTACTCTGGGGATAATATCAACTTCTGCAGCAAGAGGTCTGATCTGTGTGATCTCACGACCGTCGGGACGCTTGTGGTCCTTAAGGATCATCTTTCTTACTGTCTTCTTTTCGTACTGGTAAATAGCATCGGGAAGGATTGCGAGCCATTCTTCGTTATCTGCGAAAGCTTCTTCAAGTCTTTCGGTGATGACTCTCATGTTCTCTTCTCTAACCTGCTTCTCGTCAGTGAATACAGCTTTTTCCATTTCGTCCTGAGGAACGATCTCTTTGATCGCTGCAAATAATTCTTCGGGAACTGCGCAGGATTCATAGGTGTGCTTCTGTTTACCAACCTTGGCTACGATATCATCGATGAATGCGATGATCGTCTGGTTGATATCATGAGCCATATAAATTGCTTCGAGCATTTTTGCTTCGGGAATTTCCTTAGCGCCTGCTTCGATCATGATAACCTTTTCTTTTGTGGAAGCAACTGTTAACTGAAGGTCTCCATCCTTCCACTGTGTCTGATTGGGGTTAACGATGAACTGTCCGTCAACAAGACCAACCTGAGTCGTGGCACAGGGACCGTCGAAGGGAATATCGGAAATGCAGGTTGCGATTGCGGAACCAAGCATTGCCACAAGTTCGGGACGGCATTCAGGATCAACTGACATTACCATGTTGTTAAGGGTTACATCATTTCTGTAATCCTTGGGGAATAAAGGACGCATGGGACGGTCGATTACTCGGCTTGTAAGGATCGCATTTTCGGATGCCTTACCTTCACGCTTGTTGAAACCGCCGGGAATCTTACCTACTGCGTATAATTTTTCTTCATACTCAACTGAGAGAGGGAAGAAATCAATCCCGTCTCTGGGCTTTTCTGATGCTGTTGCGGTACTGAGTACTGTAGTATCACCATAGTGCATGAAAGCACAGCCGTTAGCCTGCTTACCAACACGGTTGATGTCTACTCTGAGTTCACGGCCCGCAAGGTCCATTTTGAAACTTTCGTACATATCTTTCTCCTTTTTTCTTTCGGAGTAAAGGCGCCGAAACTACTGATGAATACCGGAATTTCCGAGACTCATCAGTGGTCTCGTGTCAGCCTCTACTCGTTTTTAATTTCAAAATTTCATCGCTTATAAAAACAACAAGAGGGGCGGATAATAAAACCCACCCCTGTGTATGTTTTTACTTTCTGAGACCGAGCTTAGCGATTAAAGCACGATATCTTTCGATATCAGTCTTCATAAGGTAGTTAAGAAGACCACGTCTCTGACCGATCATCATGTACATACCTCTTGCAGAGTGGTTGTCCTTAGGGTTAGCCTTAAGGTGCTCTGTAAGCTCCTGGATTCTTGCTGTAAGTACAGCTACCTGTACTTCAGGTGAACCTGTGTCGCCTTCTGTTCTGGCATATTCCTTGATGATAGCCTGTTTCTTTTCCTTAGAAATCATTTCTTTTTCCTCCTGTATTTCTGAAATCGCCCGGATCAAAGTAAAGGGTTGGAGTTTCCCAAAACTTTAAAGAGGGTTTATGTTACCGGTCTGCATAAAAACAGACCTTGTGTATAATAACACAAGGCCCGTAAAAAAGCAAGTATATGTATGTCGGCTTAGTACATGCCACCCATTCCTGCGCCGCCTGCGGGCATTGCGGGAGCGGGTTCTTTAATTGTTGCAACTGCAGATTCTGTTGTAAGGAATGTGCTTGCAACGGATGTAGCATTCTGAAGTGCTGTTCTTGTAACCTTGGCAGGATCAAGAATTCCGGCCTTAACCATATCTACATATTCTTCCTTGTAAGCATCGAAACCGATACCGACTTCGGATTCACGTACCTTATTGATGATAACTGCGCCTTCAAGACCTGCATTGGCTGCGATATGGAACATTGGAGCTTCCATAGCCTTTAATACAATATTGGCACCTGTCTTTTCATCACCTGAAAGTGTATCTGCAAGCTTCTTAACTTCTTTGGAAGCGTGGATGTATGCAGAACCACCACCGCAGATGATACCTTCTTCTACTGCTGCTCTGGTTGCTGCAAGAGCATCTTCCATACGTAATTTAGCTTCTTTCATTTCTGTTTCGGTTGCAGCACCTACACGGATAACAGCTACGCCGCCTGATAACTTGGCAAGACGTTCCTGTAACTTTTCTTTATCAAAGTCAGATGTGGACTTTTCAATCTGTGCTTTGATCTGAGCGATACGACCCTGAACTGCTGCCTTGTCGCCTTCGCCGTCAACGATAACAGTGTTTTCCTTCTGAACCTTAACGGATTTAGCACGGCCGAGCATATCAAGCGTTGCATCCTTAAGTTCAAGACCGAGTTCGGAAGAAATAACCTGTCCGCCTGTAAGAACAGCGATATCTTCAAGCATTGCTTTTCTTCTGTCGCCATAGCCGGGAGCCTTAACGGCAACTACATTGAATGTTCCGCGGAGCTTGTTAACGATAAGAGTTGTAAGAGCTTCGCCTTCAACATCTTCTGCTACGATCAAAAGCTTCTGTCCGCTCTGAACGATCTGTTCAAGTAAAGGAAGGATATCCTGAATGTTGCTGATCTTCTTATCGGTGATAAGGATATAGGGATCGTCAAGAACCGCTTCCATCTTATCCATATCTGTTGCCATATATGCTGAAATGTAACCACGGTCAAACTGCATACCTTTTACAAGTTCAAGTTCTGTTTCCATGGTCTTTGATTCTTCAATGGTGATAACGCCGTCGCCGGATACTGTTTCCATGGCCTTTGCTACCATTTCACCAACCTGATCGTCTCCTGCGGAGATTGCTGCTACACGGGCGATGTGTTCGGAACCGTTAACCTTCTGAGCCATTTCCTTAATGGTTTCAACAGCCTTATCTGTAGCCTTCTTCATACCCTTCCTTAATACGATGGGGTTTGCGCCTGCTGCCAGGTTCTTCATTCCTTCATTGATCATTGCCTGAGCAAGAACTGTAGCTGTTGTGGTACCGTCACCTGCTACATCATTGGTCTTTGTAGCAACTTCTTTTACAAGCTGTGCGCCCATATTTTCAAAAGCATCTTCAAGTTCGATTTCCTTTGCGATGGTAACACCGTCGTTGGTTATAAGGGGTGCGCCGTATGCCTTATCAAGCACTACGTTTCTTCCCTTAGGTCCAAGTGTTACTCTTACTGTATTTGCAAGCTTGTTAACGCCTTCTTCCAAAGCCTTGCGGGCGTCACTTCCGTATTTAATATCCTTTGCCATTTAAATCGCCTCCCGATTATTCTACGATCGCAAGAATGTCATCCTGCTTCACGATAATATATTCTTCATTTTCATCAAGCTTTACATCTGTGCCTGAATATTTGGAGAAGATAACCTTGTCTCCTACCTTAACCTGCATCTTAACATCTTCGGTGCCCGGTCCTACGGCTACAACTTCACCCTGCTGGGGTTTTTCCTTATTCTGGCCGGGAAGAACGATTCCTGACTTGGTGGTTTCTTCCTGAACCATCTGCTTTAATACGACTCTGTCGTTAAGTGGTACTAACTTCATGACTTAGCCTCCTTGAAATTTATGTTGTTAGCACTCTTTTATTTCGAGTGCTAATTATTGTCACATATACTTTTATAATACCTAACCTGCCCCTTTGCAAGTGTTAATTCCATAATTTATTTATTTTTAAGATTCGTTAATATGTATATTTTATTCCTTGTGATAATATAGGCCTATGAAAAATAAAAATTACTCGATTGATATGTGTGAAGGACCTCTCTTTCCCAAGATAGTTTCTTTTACCATTCCCTTAATATTATCAAGCATATTGCAGCTTTTGTTTAACGCAGCCGACATGATTGTGGCGGGTCGGTTCGTAGGTTCGAATGCTTTAGCTGCCATCGGCTCCACATCATCATTAATAAATCTTTTGGTGAATGTATTTTTAGGCCTGTCCATCGGTACCAACGTGTTAGTTGCCCGTTTCTTTGGATCGAGAAAAGAAAATGACGTGTCTGAAACGGTTCATACTTCAGTGCTTATAGCTCTTATATCCGGTGCCACATTGGCATTCTTGGGCGTTATATTCGCACCTAAGATTCTGGTACTTATGGGAACTCCGGAAGAAATACTTCCTTTATCAAGCAAATATATAAGGATATATTTTCTGGGAATGCCGGTATCAATGCTTTATAACTTCGGTGCCGCAATACTTAGAGCCATCGGAGATACCAAAAGACCTCTTAAATATCTCACCATTGCCGGTGTAATAAACGCAATCAGCAATGTGATTTTTATTGTGGTATTTAATATGGGAGTTGCAGGTGTTGCCTATGCAACTGTTTTATCTCAGGCAATTTCCGCCCTGCTTACCATGAACTGCCTGTTAAAGACTCACGAGTGCTACAGGCTTAAATTATCGGAACTCAGAATATCCGGAGAAAAGCTTCTTATGATACTTCGTCTGGGACTTCCCGCAGGATTTCAGGGAGCGATTTTCTCTATTTCGAATGTATTGATTCAGTCCTCCGTTAATTTCTTTGGCGCCGGAGCCATGGCGGGAAATGCTGCTGCCATCAACATCGAAGGTTTTGTATATGTCGCCATGAACGCAGCTCACCATACCTGCTTATCATTTACGGGTCAGAATTACGGAGCTCATAAATTTGACCGTATAAAAAAAGTCTTCTTTATGTGCATGGGTATTGCCATTTTTAACGGTTTGACCCTGGGACTTTTATCATACAGATTCGGCCCCAACCTTTTATCTGTTTACGCAGGAACCGCTGATAAGGATGTGGTAATTCAATACGGCATGTTACGAATGGGCATTATCATGCTTACGTATTTTACCTGCGGAACCATGGATGTATGTGTAGGCGCCATAAGAGGTTTGGGATACGCCATCATGCCAATGATTGTGTCGCTGCTCGGTGCATGCGGTATGAGAATCCTGTGGATATATACGGTGTTCCGATATGAGCACACACTTCAGTGCCTGTACATAAGCTATCCCGTATCCTGGATACTTACCACAATGGTACATTTGATTTGCTTTATAATCGTCTTTAATAAACTAAAAAAAGAAGCATAACAAAAAACCATACCGGCTATTTTATAACCGCGTATGGTTTTGTTTTTACTTATTCCTCTTAACTCGGCTTATAACTACTATCGCCACTATCATGCCTGCAAGGCAAGCCACATAGATAATAATATTGGTTACCGAAAAGCTTGAGAATGAACCTCCTGTCGCCCCAGGCATGTTACCGGGTTGGAAGTTACCCATGTCGGGCACGTTCTCAGAATCAAAGTCTCCCATATTGGGCATATTCTCAGGATCGAACTCTCCCATATTGGGCATGTTTCCACGGTTAAAGCCGCCTCGTCCCGGGCGTCCCTGCATGTTACCTTCCTGAGCATTCTCGCCTTCAGGCATCTCTCCCGGTTGAAATTCACCCATTTCAGGCATATCCCCGGGACTAAAATTCTCCATATCGGGCATATTTCCAAAGTCAAGTCCGCCGGCTCCCGGAACCCTTTCGGATTCTTCCGTGTCAAGGGATGCTCCGGAGGTCATATCGCCTGCATCCGCCATCTCACGATTTCCGAAATTGAATCCGCCACCGCCACCCATATTCATGGAACCCATATCGCTTAAATTAATATAAGATGCATCCACCAGGGAGGCAGATTCCGCCTTCTGTCCTTCATCGGTTGAAGGGATCGATCCGTTTAACTGTCCTTCAATGCTTTCTGCTCTAAGCATTATTGTTTCATATAATACGCTTACGGCATTTTCATATTCTTCATAATCATAGAAAGCATTGGGATCCGTTTTCACAAGTTCATCTATGGTATTTCTATAGCTTTCATAGACTTCCTCAAACCGTCCGCCGTATACATATTCTTCCACCAGCATATTCAGATATTCATGATATTTATTTAAATACTCTTCATTTTCAAGAAGGGCATCAAAAAATTCCGTTATGGAAAAGGGCGTATCGATGGCATCATTGATAAGTGATGTTGCATTTGATTCGCGATCCTCTTCTCCATTTTCCCTGCCTCTTCCCATTCCCGCAAAGGCCAGATTATAATCCCAAGGAATTATATTTAGTTTTCCGTCATATTCATAAAGGTAATAGTTATGTGCCATGGAACCTGACAAGCTGTCTTCATTGGCAGAAAATGTATGAACCGCCATATACTTGAGTATATTATCCACATCCATATATTTTTCTATGTCATTACCTTCGCTTATATTTTTAAGAGCCTCGACCACTCTTTTATGGTCGGAATCACTTGTACCGGTGACTTCTCCGTCCCAGATGGTTGAATATGAATCAAGATCGTCATCAATATAATTTAAGTCAGCTCCACCTGTTCCCGCAGATGAGCCTCCCCGGCCGCCGCCCATGCCCATGCTCTCGGGTTTATATAACTCCCCGTCCTGAGTGCCGTAGTTTCTTAACATAAAGCTCTCTTCCACTGCTTCAAGAGCAAGATATACACCGAAATACTCACCGTTTACGGATATCTTGGCAAAATTATTGAGGGAGGCGTCCGCATCCAGAAACTCAAACATATCGTATATAAGGGCTTCCTTCATGTTGGTGGCATCGGCATAGCTGTTATTTAATACAAGCTTATCAAGGCCCATAAAGGTCTGTCCCTCTACGAAATGGCCGAATTCAAGCTTAAAGCTGTATCTCACCGTATCCGGATCCGATGCTATTGAAGAAAGGCTGGTATTTCCCTTGGGTCTTATGGCTACGTTATTTATCCTTTCACCGTTTATTATCACGTCGCAGACATAATATTCCTCGGATATGGCATTTGAAAGCATTTCATTAAAGCTTTCTTCATCCATTATGATATTTACATCTATCACTTCATCCGTATCAAAAAGTGCCGATTCATATTCCATGCTTACGCCGTATCCGCCCAGTAAATCAACCAGCGTATCGGAAAAAGAAACAGCCAGCATACATATTATGACTGCAACGGACATGGCAGCTATTATGAAAATGTGAATGTGCTTATTAGAAGCCATGGCCTTCGCCTCCTTTATGACATGTATTCGCCGTTAAAGGTAACAAGAGTTGCACCTTCAACTCCGGCTATTTCATTTACCCGATTGACAAAGCTTGCAGCCGCATCCTTAACTCTGATTTCAGCCGTAAGCTCGATGCCCGATGCATTAACAGTCTTTGATTTGATAATATATTTGGAAACGGATTTCTTTACTAAGTCCATTGCCTTTTCTTCTGCCTCATCGTTTTTTAGATTTATAATAAGAATATAGGGAGTGCTTGTGGTCTTTCTGTTTGCAAAAAGAACGAGGATCACTCCGATTATCACTGAACCGATAACTGCCAAAGGGATCATGCCCGCGCCTATTACAATACCGACTGCAAGGGACCAGAATAAAAATACAATTTCCATGGGCTCTTTAATGGCTGCTCTGAAACGCACGATGGAAAGAGCACCCACCATACCGAGGGATAATACTACATTGGATGTAACTGCCATGATTACCAGGGTCGTTACAAGGGAAAGCCCCACAAGGGACATGGCGAAACCGTTTGAATACATAACGCCGTTAAATGTTTTCTTGTAGATTAAGAAAATAAAGAGACCGATAACCAGTGCGAATACCATACCTATAAATGTGTCCAATGCTGAAAATTCTGTTACGCTCTCTAAAAAACTTGATTTGAAAATATCGCTGAATGTCATTTTATTTCTCCTTTTTATAATTAACCGTATCTTCTTGAGGCACCGTACTTTGAAAAGGCCTGCTGTCTTAAATTGGGAACCTGTAAAAGGCTCTTGATAATTTCAGGTAAGAACTCATCATATTTAATCTCAAGTAACATATCCTGAGGATTATCCGTTGCGCTTATATCGGAAATCTTTTCTGATAAGAAGTCTCTGTGATAAAGGGATGTTCTGATTTTGGAATCAAAAGTAACTCTTACATTTCCTGCTTTATACACATAGGGTTCTCTCACATAAGAAACTAACACCCTGGGCTCAAGTCTTTGATACCTAAGCTTTGCATAGAACTCTCTTAAAAGCACATTTTCGTGGTCCTTAATAAAATCAATATCCCCGGATATAATCTTCTTAAACTCTTCTTCAGTAATCCTTGCATCATACTTTAAGCAAAGATTTCCGATTTTCATTTTCTTTTCCAAAGTGATAAAAGAAAGATCATCGTTATAGTATCTGATTCTGAATTTCTCTCGTTTTGCCACTCCATCTGTTTTTTCTCTTAAGGCTTTATCGTCGCTGTTATCAAAATAAACACTTCTTATTTGGTAAAGCCCGTTACTGTCAGCGTGGGGATCCGTTGTCATTATGCATTTAAGTCTGTTTCTAAGGCTCAAATAATCCGCAAAAGGAATTGCATATTTTAGCTCGTGTCGGTAATTTTCTTCCTGTTTCATATTTGCCCTCCTTTCGATTTACTGAAACCATCATATTGGTTCAACCTGAAATGAACCTAAAACGAATTAAATTTTTAAAAAATATTTTTTGTACAAAAAAAAGAAGGCCCTTCGACCTTCTTTAAACTATATATTTACTTTAATTGTCATAGACTTTCCGTCCGGGCATATAGCCCTTATCTTACCGCCATGAGCTTCCGTTACCGCCTTTGCTATGGCAAGCCCCACACCCGTACCGCCCGTTAAGGTGCTTCGCGAATCATCAGGGCGATAAAACCTGTCAAACAGCTTATCAACTTCCGGTGGTTTCTCATAATCACAGGTATTATAAACTACGATTTCGGATTTGGAGTGTTTCTTTTTAAGAGTGAATTTAATATCACCTTCGGGAGTTGAATAGCGAAGAGCATTATCAAGTAATACCGACAGCATCTGCTGAACGGCAGACTTGTCGCCAAAAAGATTCACATCCTCTTCTATATCTATTTCAAGATGCTTGCCCTTGGCTCTTGCTTCCGGAGTGTAGACTTCCGTGATTTCCCAGGCGGCCTGGCTAAGCGAAAACTTTTCTTTATTGGGAACCGGAATATCTTCATCAAGTCGCGATAGTGTTACAAGCTCACTTACCAGCTTTGACATTCGCTCTGTCTGCTTCTTTATATTGTCGGTCCACTCATCATCACCATGCTCTGCCGTGATCACATCCACACTTGTATATATGGATGTAAGGGGTGTTTTTAGTTCATGGCTCGCATCCGTTATAAACTGCTTTTGCCTCTTAATATTTTCAGCTATGGGGCTGATCGCTTTCTTTGAGAATATAACCACCAATATAAATACGGGAAGCAATATCACAAAAGGAATAAGCGCGGACAAAACCCATAAAAGTCGCATGGACTGGAGTTCTTTTTCCACATTTAAGAAAACTATTACAGTTGAATCCCCAAGGGAAAGCTTTTTATATCTATAGCCCTTTATATAGCCCCTGTCACCTTTCCCGTTAAGGGCCTTAATGCCGTATTCAACAGCATTTACTTCATCGACTGCTGCTACATAATCCATGTAAAAAGAAGATGCTTCACCCTCTTCATTAAATCTTACGACAAAGAATCGGGTCATGTAATTATCTTCCACATTGGGCATCTTCATGAAACGTTCTCCGGGAGGAGGCATAAATCTTCCCTCAGTCCTGAAGCCTTTTTCAAAATCCTCTATATATGAAAGGGTCTGATCCGCTTTTTTAGTGACGGCATGATAATTTACCACATTTAAAAGAATTACTATCACTGCCACCACCGTAAAAAATGAGATCATGGAAGATGCTATAAAGCGCCATCTTAAACGTTTCAGCATGATGTTACCTCCAATGAATAGCCCGTACCGCGAATGGTCTTTATCTCCGCCTCGGCAGAAAGCTTTTTAAGTTTCTTTCTTACAAATCCTATATGGGTCCATACTACATCAATATCCGATTCCGATTCGTAGCCCCATATCTTATCCATTAAATGCTGTGTTGAAAATACATATCCGGGATGCATGATGAAAAGCTCCAGCAATTGATATTCTTTATTTGTAAGCTTCTCTGTGCCCTTATCCGTTCTTAGTTCATATCGATTTGCATCAAGTTCCATATTCCCAAGGCACTTAACAGAATCAGAATAATTGTCGCTTCTCCTGCCAAGGGCCTTTACTCTTGCAATAAGCTCACTTGTTGCAAAGGGCTTCGGAAGATAATCATCCGCTCCCGCATCAAGCCCTGCTACCCTGTCTTCTATTTCACTCTTCGCTGTAAGAAGAAGCACCGGTGTTTTATTCTTCTCATTTCTTAAAAGCCTTAATACTTCAAGGCCGCTTTTCCCGGGCATCATGATATCAAGCACGATGACATCATAGGATTCATTCTTTATATAATCCCAGGCATCATCCCCGTTATAGACTATATCAACATTATTTTTCGCTTTTTCCAAAAGCACCTTTAATGCTTTTGCCGTTTGAATTTCATCTTCTGCAATGAGTATCCGCATCTAAACTCTCCTTTATTCTTTTAAGAATAATAAAAGAACCTGAACCAAACCTGAAATATTTAATAAAAAAAGGCATGATACATTATCATGCCTTAGTCTCCATTAAGAATTCCAATCAAGTAAAAGAGTTGATTTCTGAATTTTCTGCTTTACGGTATATGTTAATGCTTCAAAAGCCATCGGATCCATCTTGAGCCATTCCCCGCCTAAAACTCTCTGAACCTCGTCGGAGGATTTACTTAAGAATTCCACAACCTTTAATGGATCATAGGCCTTAACTGCGGAATAATCCACCGATCCGCTCTGGTGTCCGTTTAAAATTGCGTTTATGTCATTAATAAGTTTCTTTTCTCTGGCTATTTTCTCGCTTTGCTCTTCAGGTTTATTTTCAAGCATTCTTTTTAAAGCCGCAAGATTATCTAAGTCACTCAATTTTGAAACCTCCATATATTTGCAAAACATTCTGGCTATATTCTATATATAAAATATTAACATTACATTAGTATGTCCTTCAACTCTTTGGGGCTCTTTATGATGAAGTCGGGTTCTTTAACATCACCGAAGCCGTAGGATGCAAATACGAATTTAGCTCCCGCTTCTTTGGTAGAAAGAAAGTCTCCCATGGTATCGCCTATATAGTAGGCATCCTTTAAATCATTTCTATCCATAATGAGCTTTATGTTTTCACTCTTCTGTAAGCCGTTATCACCAAAGCATACATAGTCTGAAATAATATCCTCGATGCCGTTCTTTTTCATGACAAGCTCTATGTATCCGCTTTGACAATTACTTACGATAAAGAGCTTATGCTTTTTGGATAATTCACGCATTGTCTCGATTATGCCGTCATATGTTAAATCCTCTTCATTAACTTCGATATCATGCTGCTCATAATCACAGCATAATTCCATTATCTTATCGATGGTACCTTTATTAAGATCAAGATCACCGAAAAGGTCGTCCGCAATAACATCCATGGGCTTTCCGAATTCTTTTTTAAGGATCGCGCCGGTGATCATGCATCGTTCTTCTTTTATGCCTGATTCCTTTGCCGCTCTGTTCCAGCTTTCTGCCACAATATCGGTGGTATCCCAGATAGTTCCGTCAATATCGAATATTAAATCTGCCATAAAATCTCCGTTTAATTATTTTTCAAATGGATATTTAAGTCCCATCTGCTTTCTGCATTCATCCATGATGCCCATGACATTCACTGTCGCTTCATGGGGCACAAGGGGACTTTCGATCAATCCTTCTTTTATTTCTCCCGCTACAAGATCAAATTCATTTAACATGGAGCTTGGTCCGTTAAATTGCTCTTTTGATCCGTCGCGTTTTACAAGGGTCACGTTGTCGGTCACATGGAAGTGATGAGTAAACATACGGGCTTTGGTGCCTTCTATCAGGCAATCTTCCTTTACCCTCGGATCTTTCATAGAAACCGATGCGCTAAATACCCGCTCTCCGTAATATAATTTAATCTTTTCATGATAGTCAACACCATTTTTGATTTTACCCCGGCATTTTATCTTATCGGGCATACCGAAAAGTCTGTAGATATAAGTAAGGGGATATACGCCTATATCAAGAAGAGCGCCTCCTGCAACAAGCGGGTCCGTAAGTCTCGGCGCATATTTATAGGCATTCATGATATAAGAAAGCTTCACCTTCTTGATATCACCGAATTCACCGGCATTTTTCCATTCAAGAACCTTTCTTGCGGGAGCCGCATAGAAAGTCCACATGGCTTCCGTTACATATACATTCTTTTCTTTTGCAAGCTTAAATAAGTCCTCCGCTTCGCTTTTTGTAACGGTAAAGGGCTTTTCACAAAGCACGGGTTTGTTTAAATCGATTGCAAGCTTCACGTACTCATAGTGAGAAGAATGGGGTGTAACAATATATATCCCGTCAACACCTTCTGCGCTCATGGCGTCTTTCGCAGTCTTACAGGGAAGCGCATCATATTCTTTTGCAAATTCCTTACACTTTTCTTCGTTTCTCTGATATACAGATACGATCTTATGACGGCCCGAAGCCGTAATTTCTTTTGCAACACTTTTTGCGAGAGTTCCCGCACCTATAAAGCACCAGTTAAACATACCTTTCACATCTCCTTTATCCTATTGATACAATCTTATTCCTTTTTTTCAGAAATCTCTACACTTTTAATAAATTACATAATATAATAAAGAATGAAGTGCAAATTTGTGCAATCTGTACAATAAGTACACTCTACTTATAGGAATAATCAATTTAGGGGAGGTTAATATGAAGCTTAACAAAAAAAGAACTTTTCTTATAGGTTTTGCCTTTTTCGGAATTCTTTTGCTCTGGCAGGTCTACGACTCCTGGTGTCCCACATTTTTAACGGATATTTTTGCAAAAAGAATGTATGGTGTCACTTCCGCAGAGCTTAAGTTAAAGGATGCCCATTCCATTTTAAATGTCCAGTGGCTTGTTGGTATTATAATGGCCTGCGACAATCTGGCGGCTTTAATACTGCTTCCGATTTTCGGTTCACTTTCAGATAAGACCAAGTCGCCCATAGGAAAAAGAATGCCATATATCTTAACCGGTACCTTTGTAGCTGCATTTGCATTTCCTTTTATCCCCTTATTTTTCCATTACAACAATATCTTCGGAATGGTCCTTTGTATGGCCATAGTGCTGATGTTTATGATGATGTACCGTAATCCCGCGGTTTCTCTCATGCCCGATATCACACCTAAGCCCCTTCGTGCCAAAGCAAACGGCATTATAAATATCATGGGATATTTAGGCGGCGCTGCGGCAACCGTTCTCGGCATTTTCTTAAAGCTTTCCGACTATATAAATTCAGATTCCGTCGAGCGAAACATCTGGACCATCGAGATTCCCTTTATAGTCGCTTCCGTACTGATGGTGATCTCCGCCATGGTGCTTTTCTTTACCATTAAAGAAAATAAACTTAAAGAAGAATTGAAGGAAGAACTTGACCTGGGTGAAAAAATGGCTGCAGTTGAAACGCCCATCGATGACAGCAAGCCCATGAGCTCTGCCAACAAGAAGATGCTTCTTTGCATTCTCTTTGCGGAATTTCTGTGGTTCATGTCCGATAATGCCATCAGCACCTATATCGGCAATTACGTAATCTATTATCTTAATTCCATATCCAGCGCCACAATGATCATGACCATTGTGGGTGGACTTGCCTCCGTTATAGGTTTCGCAACCGCAGGATACATTGCCGATAAGATAGGAAGAAAATGGACCATCTCGGCAGGTCTCTTCATAGCCCTTATTTCTCTCGGTGTTATGTGCTTTGTGACTCCCACGGGCGTTGTGACAGGCGCAAAGGGTGAATATGCTTTCCCCTCCCTTTTATTCGCGGTATGGGCGATAAAGGGCTACGGCATGGCTCTTGTGCATAACTGTTCCTTCCCCATGGTAGTGGAACTCTGCTCTTCAAAGAACATCGGTAAATTCACCGGTTTCTATTATGCATCCAGCATGTCGGCACAGACCGTTACTCCGATACTGCTTGGATTCATATTTACCATGTCGGGAGTATGGCGCGCACTTCCTCTCTACTCATCAATTCTGGTTTTATTAAGCTTCATACTCTTTACTCTCCTTGTAAAGAATATAAAAGCTGAAAAAATAAAAAATACAAAGGGCCTGGAAGCCTTGGAGGACAACTGATGTTAAAACTTGAAAATGAACTGTTAACTGTAGAAATCGACGAACTGGGTGCTGAAATAAAATCCGTAAAAGAAAAAGCCACCCAAAAAGAGTACATGTGGAGCGGCGATAAAAACGTATGGGGTCGCGTATCTCCCGTTCTTTTCCCCTTTGTAGGGCGATGCGTTAATGCAAAGTATACTTACGAAGGAAAAGAATATCCCACAACACCTCACGGATTTGCAAGGGATACCCGCTTTACTGTGGGAGATACAAAAGAAACTCCCTACTTTAACGTAAAGTATCCCGAAGGCTCCGCTGTCGTTCTTTACATCGAAGATACTGAAGAAACAAGAAAAATTTATCCCTTCAAATTTAAGTTTTCAATCATGTATGTATTGGAAGAAAGATCCGTTTCCGTAAGATACATTGTAGAAAACAAGAATGACGGTACATTGTATTATTCAGTGGGAGGCCACCCCGGATTTAAATGTCCCATTTCCGACGGGGTTCGCCATGATTACTTCTTAAAATTCGGACGTAACAACGAGCAGATTGAAAAGATAATAAGTTCCGACATAGATTTAAATACCGGCCTCGCGACTTACGAAAAGACTGAATACGCCCTTACAGACAATACATTGAAAATTGCCGACGATCTTTTCAAAAAGGATGCTCTTGTACTTGAAAACAAGCAGGTTGATTCTATTTCAATTCTTGATAAAGATAAGAAGCCCTATATCACAGTCTCCTTTGCTGCACCCCTTGTAGGTATCTGGTCAAGCCTGAATCCCGGAGCTGATTTCGTATGTATCGAACCCTGGTGGGGACGCTGCGACAGAATCGACTTCAAGGGGACCCTTGAAGGCAGAGAATATGGTAACAAACTTGAGGCAGATAAAAAAGGTTCCATCACTGAATTTAAAATCAAGTTTGAATAATACTGAGAGAATTAAAAACAATGGTCCGGGAAATCCCGGACCATTTTGCTTTTTTATGACTTTTATTTTACCCTGTTTAATCTGAAGTCTACTGATCGCACGAGGTATTTTAAATATTCTTCATCATCGCACATTGCTTTTCCGGGACTGTCGGAAAGCTTTGCAACGGGACGACCGTTAACATATTGAAGCTTGATCACGATATTAAGAGCTTCTTCTTCCGTATCATTGGAACAGAAGGTTCCGATACCAAAGGAAACCTTCGCTTTATCCTTAAAATAATTATACAGATCTTCCGCTCTGTCGAAATCAAGGCTGTCACTGAAAAGTAAAAGCTTGGTACGGGGGTCTACGCCATATTTCTTATAATGAGCAATGATCTTTTCGCCCCACTCATAAGGATCGCCGGAATCATGACGCACGCCCGTATAGTTATTGACCATGGCTCTGTCAAAATCCATTAAGAACAAATCCGTTGTTACCGTATCCGTAAGAGCCGTACCGTTATCGCCCTTATATTCGTTGTACCAGTCCTTCATGGCATAATGATTGGTATAAGCTAAAGGAATCTCATCTATGCCCTGATACATCTGCACGAATTCGTGAGCATAGGTACCGATGGGCGTTACATTATATTTCTTTGCAAGATACACATTGCTTGTTCCCACGCAATTCTTTGTTTCAAAGCAAAGTCTCTTTACTACCTCATCTTCCCATTCTCTTGAAAGTCGTCTTCTGCAGCCAAACTCAGCAAATTTAAAAGTATAGGTTCCGTTATTGAAGGCTTCTATTTTGGCATCAAGTCTTTCTTTTGCAGAAGAAAGGAGCTTGTCATAATCAAATTTAAATCTAAAATATACTTCATTAATGATTTCCAATAAATAGATCTCAAACTGCATGGCGGAAAACATGGGTCCCTTTACAATAACAGAAAGATGCCCCTCATTATCAAGAGAAGTATTCACATAATCGCGGATCGGATGCCAGAGTCTTAAAAACTCCACATAGTCACTCTTAATGAATCTTATGGATCTTAAATAATCAAGCTCTTCATTGGTAAAGCGAAGGCGACAGAGATAATCTATCTGCTCATCTATTTCATCAAGCATTTCTTCAGTGAAAACCGTGCCCTCATTACGGCACTTAAAATGATATTCTCCGGTCAGATCCGTATGCTTATGAAAAATAACCTGATCCATATTGAATTTGTATAGGTCCGTGTCAAGAAGTGACAGGACAATTGGTTCAAGCTTCATGGTATTTCTCCCGCGTTTTTTCTTTTTATAATAGCACATGAAGTAAATTTACTGTATACTTAAATAAATATATTTTTGAAGGGACGGGTATGATTATGGATATTGAAGTTTCCGAATATCTTGATGAGGGGTATAAACCCATTGTTCATTTCGAGCACTGGAAAGTAGCTATATTAAATTACATTGACGAACTTGAAGTTGAAAACATTGATAATATGCAAAAGCACCTTTATACCGATGAGGTCTTTGTATTATTGCAGGGTGACTTCACCCTCTTTACTGCCGGAACAGGCGATGAACCCGGAAAGGTTACTGCTACACATTTAGAGCCATTAAAGGCATATACGGTAAAAAAAGGTGTATGGCACACTCACACTCTTGAAAAGAATACAAGCTGCTTAATTGTTGAAAATGAAGAAACCAACGATGGCTGGGAGAATTCCCCGAAATTAAAGATTTCACGAGAAAAGAGAGACGAGATCATTAAATTATACAGAGGATAAAATAAGAGCTTCGGTTTTCCGAAGCTCTTTTAATCTTAAAATGTTTCACCGGGCACAATGAATCTAAACATAAATACTGCCAGGATCATGGCGATCCCTCCGCATATATTTCTTACCTTTTCAGGAAGCTTGTTCAACAGATAAAAACTAAGCCCCAGTATCATAACGGATCCGGGAAATGCCGGTCTGAATCCGCTTGCATATACTGACGGGGTAAATCCAAGCATCACTTTACTTCCTATTGCAATGAGAAAGATAAAAGAAAGCCATACGGATTCCTTAATATTATCCCCCGCTTTAAATAAAAGAAAAAGAATAACAATAAAAAGAATTATAAAAGCCAAGATCTCCAGTGTCACATTCTTTTCTTCATAAAGGCAATATTCGTGTGAAGAAAGATATTTATTCGAAAAAAGATCATACATATAAGGATCTTTAATAAGCTCTCCTCCCGCAACAATATGTCTTATGGGGAAACCTGTAAATATAAGTATCAATACAGATGCGACCGAAAGTAAACCATAAATCTGATTAAGATTTTCTTTTGCAAATATCTTATAAAAAATAACCAGCGCTACAGAGCACGTAAATACGATAAGAATGATCTGGTTAGCGCCTCCTGCAGGAAAATAAGAGATGCAATCAAGGATGCCGACTTTAAGTTTATCAAATATAGATAAGTATTCATATCCCGGATAGTCCCCAGATAAAGAAGCTGCGGTGCGGGCGGCATTACCGGGGCAGGTAAGCGTCCATATAAGGGATGTAGCGATCACTACAGTTTCAGGAATTTTTACTGTCCTTTCGCTGATAAAATAGATCAAAAATATTGCAAGAAGGATGACCAGGATCTGCTCCTGATTACATGCGAATATTAAAAATAACAGGCTTATCCATCTGTTACCTTTACCTTTAAGAGGAAGAAGTGAAATGACCGCCGCAGCAGAAGTCCAGATATAATTTACGCTTGTAGATACCCAGCCTGCCTGATAGAGGATCCCTGCGGGGATGAAGCATAAAAGGGATGCTGACCACAAAGGAGCCAACGCATATTTGGCATCGGTAAGTTCGCATATTCCCCATATAAGCAAAAGGATCATTATTACATCAAGAGCCTGCCACACTAAGAAATTCACACGTGTCAATGTGACTTCCAATGTTTCTATCAATAATCTTGAGGTCCAGTTAAAGTATCTGAAATGAAGATATTTATATAAGCTTGAACCATCCAGCATTACGCTGAACCAGGCATCATCCGAAAGATGTTCCGTTGTAAACCTGTGAGCCCATATAAAGAACAAAGCTACGAATACAAAGCTTAAAGTCCATAATATTTTATTGTTTAATGTCTTACTTTTGCCTGTCATATTTTTTCTTTCAATAACCCTTAATTTATTTAAATGCTTGCGGAATCTTTATTATTCTCCGCTTCCGTAACCGCTTCTTTTAACAGATCATAATAAACCGTGATCTCTTTAGGGACCGACTCCTTAAAGGAATCAAAATCAGCTGAAAGAAGGGCTTTTCGTATTTTGGTCGCGCTGTAATCACCGACTTTTGAAACCACGATCTCGGCGATGGAGTAATTTTCAAACCAGCTTTTTCTTCGCTCTTCTTCTCCTGTTACGAAAAGGTCCGGCACCTCTCCCGCAGCTTCTTCCGCCTTTTCCATGACATAATCACCCCAGGCGGATACATTTCCAAGACCTGCATCCGGGAGTGGCTTTACCATGATGCGGCCTGCTTTGATAAACTCATCAAATGTTTTCTCCAGCATGTCTTTTCTGATCTCATAGGTTAATGGGTTTTTATATGTTCCCGATTCCTGGGAAGAACCTATCAGAATGAGCACTTTTTCAGCATTTTTAAGTGCTCCTTCGATTATATGGACATGCCCTTTGTGAAGGGGCTGAAATCTTCCGATAACAAGTGCCTGTCTGTACATAACATTCTCTCTAAAAAGTCCGTAAACGCAAAACAGTCATGCATAAAATGCACGACCGCTTCAATCTATTACTATATATCTTTTACACATCTTCATTATATTAAGGTCGTGAAAAATATGTATGTGCCAATCGGCACATTTTTTAGATTTTCCATAAAATTTCCGCAAGATAGATCACGGCGGGAATGGTCAAAATCGAAAAGATAGTGGAAATGACCACGCCCTCTACGGCATAGGCATAATCCTTATTATGGATCTGGGCATAGACTGCGACATTGG
Organism: Lachnospiraceae bacterium; assembly: GCA_016283575.1. Lineage (GTDB taxonomy): Bacteria > Bacillota > Clostridia > Lachnospirales > Lachnospiraceae > UBA1258. Next base: position 52,026 of record JAEEND010000018.1, read on the forward strand.
CTCCCACCGGACACGCTGCCGCGATCAAAAGAGCATATCTCATATCCATATACTTTTCAGGTAAAAGAAACAGTACAAAAATTGAAAGTACAGGGATCACGATAAGTCTTGTAAGAGATATAAAATAGTTCTTTTTATTTAAGAACATCTTCTTTATATCGGTCTGTGCCATATAAACACCGATGGTAAACATGGCAAGGGGAGTATTTAAGTTGGCAATATTCTGAATGATGCTTGCCGGGATCTTCGGGATCTTAAGCCCCGTGAAAAAGAAAAAGAGACCTATAAACATTGCGATTATGGCAGGAGCCTTTAAAATATTCTTAATGCTTATGTTCTTCTTATCAAGGGTCATGATAAATACGCCGTAGGTGAACTGCAAAATGTTAAGAAATACAATAAATGAAGCTATGAAAAATACGGCGTCGGAAGAAAGACTTCCTATAATCAGGGGTACACCAAAAAAACCGGGATTTGAAAATGATGATGAGAAAACCGCAATAGCATCCGATCTGAAAAAGACCTTGGAAACTATCATGGAGATCAATAATAAAACTGCCGCAAATAAAGCGCTCAGCAAAAGCCCCATCATGGTTTCCGGTGTTCTTTCATGCACAAGCCCGTTGATCATTACACAGGGAAGGGAAAGAAAAATAAGAACGTTACCAATGGTCTTACTTCCTTCATTGGTGATCTTTCCCGTCTTAAACATGATATATCCGATCCCGGCCAGTAAGAACATGATTACCGCCTGAATAAACAATGTATAAACCATACAATACTCCATTAATCATAGAAAACGGCAGGACATAATCCTACCGTAATATTCGTGATCGCAATGAGATAATCCCATAGAACTATCTAATTGCAACGGTCGGTGTTGTTAAGATCAAAGGTCTTACCCCTTGCGAAGGCACTTCCGATATCACAGCGTCCGTGATGATATTCACGCTTAACGGTGCCTTCTTCCAACTCCTCCGACATTTTTATTTTCATTCTTGCCTTATCATCGGATGAGGCAAAAGAATCAAGCATTTCTACGATCTCATTAATTTTTTTATCATCCATGGCATTAATTTACCATAAGCATACGGTCATTATCAAGAGCCGCTCCCGCTTTTTCTTTGAAGAAATTAAGGAGGTCCGGAACCGTAAGACCCTTACGATCTTCTCCTTCAACATCATATACGATCTTACCGTCATTCATCATGATGGTGCGGTTTCCGATATCCAGAGCCGACTGCATATTGTGAGTGACCATCAAGCATGTAATGTTATTTTCACTCACTATTCTCTTTGTAATATCAAGAACCTTCTCTGCTGTCTGAGGATCGAGAGCTGCCGTATGTTCATCAAGAAGCAAAAGCTTAGGCACATGATATGTAGCCATAAGAAGTGTCAATGCCTGTCTCTGACCTCCCGAAAGAGAACCGACGGGATTCTTCATTCGGTCTTCAAGACCCATATCAAGTAGCGCAAGCTTCTCTCTGAAATTCTTTCTGTCCTTTTCCGAAATACGTCCGAGCCATCCGTTTTCGCCTGAAGATAAATACAGATTTTCTTCGATACTCATGGCGGAAGCGGAACCCATCATGGGATCCTGGAAAAGTCGCCCGATCATGCGATAACGCTTATGCTCTTCCATGTCCGTGATATCCACGCCATCCAGTATAATGGAGCCCGTGTCCACTAAAAATGCCCCTGTAAGAGCATTAAAGAGAGTTGATTTGCCTGCACCGTTACTTCCGATAATGCTGATGAAATCGCCCTTCTTTACATTTAAGTCAATTCCTTTAAGAGCTTTTCTTTCATTAACCGTGCCGGGATTAAAGGTCTTTGATACATTTGAAATCTTAAGCATCAACACGTTCCTCCCTTCTAAGCTTCTTTCTCTCCAAACCGGTCTTGTATTTATTGCTGAAATAAGGTCCCGCAATTGCAATGATCACGATGAGGGATGAAATAAGCTTAAGTAAATAAGCGGGCATGTTAAGTCTCAATGCAAATGTATATACAAGTCTGAAAAGAACGGCTCCGATGATGGCTCCTATCACTCCCATTCTTACGCCGTGCTTCTTAAAGAAAAGACGTCCCATTAAAAGAGATGCAAGAGCAACCGTCAGCATGCCTGTTCCGATATCGATATTTACAGCCTTGTTGTACTGGCCGAGAAGCGCTCCTGAGAGTCCCGTAAAAGCATTGGAAACACAGAGGCCGATTATGGTTATGCTTGTGGTATTGATGGAAGAAGAACGTACCATGTTGGGATTGTTACCTGTAGCCTTGATGGCAATACCGAGTCTTGTCTTTAAGAAAAGGATCAGGAATGCTGCCACAAGAGTTACTGCAACGATCACAACAACAAGCTTGCTCACTGACTGAAAGGCAGTGCCCTTTAATAAATTCTTCATCTTACTGAATACGGTTTCAGTATTATTCATGTTAAGAAGCGAGCTTCCTCCCATGACAAATATGTTAACAGAGTAAAGGCCGGTATTTACTATGATACCGGCAAGTAAGCTGTCTATTCCGAATTTAGTCTGCAAAATAGCTGTTATAAAGCCTGATATGACCCCTGCTGTCATGGCTGCCGCCAGAGATAAATAGGGATGTCCCGCAATGGCTACCATGGCTCCCACAGCGGCGCCCAGTGTAAAGGCGCCGTCAGTGGAAAGATCACATACATTTAACATTGAATAGCTTAGATACAGTGAAAGAACCGTAAGTGAACTTATAAGTCCCAGTTCCAACGCTGTTTGTAACAAAGAAATCATAAATCAAAAACCTCATATCAGTTGAAAGATTCTGCCGTTTCAATCTTCTGCACCATGCTGCAGAAGGGAGCGAATGCTGCTTCAATATCTTCGAATTTAAGTCCGAGAGCATTAAGTAATTCTGTGTTTACTGTAGCGATACCGTTATCAAAAGTACGAACTGCTACATCAGCGGGATTCTTCTTGTTCAATAAAATGTCAGCAGCCATTTCAGCTGTTTCTTTTCCAAGGTTAGCATAGTTAACGCCATATCCTAAGAATGCGCCGTTAAGAGCAAAAGAATCTGCACCTGCATAATGAGGGATCTTTGCTTCTTTGAAGGTTTCATAAATTGATAATTCAGCCTGCATGATGGTATTGTCGGTGGGTGTGAAGACAGCTTCAACGCCGTCATTTACAAGTGCTTCTGCCGCAAGAACAACTTCATCAACATTGGTACCGGTGCGTTCGATCACTTCAACGCCCTTAGCGCCTAAAAGTTCTTTTGCTTCTTTTATTGCTGAAGTGGAAGCATCCTGACCGATGTCATAGAGAAGACCTACCTTCTTTAAATCAGGATTTGTAGCAAACATAAGATTAATAACTGATTCTGTATTAAGAGCATCTGATGTACCCGTGATATTGGCACCGGGTGCGTCGAGAGATGCAACCAGACCTGTGCTTATGGGATCTGATACTGCAGCAAATACTACAGGGATCTGATTGTCTTCTGTTGCGCCCTGCATTGTCATTGCTACGGGAGTTGCAACACCGATCATCAGATCAACATCATCTGCCACGAAGTTAGCTACGATCTGAGAAAGAACGTTGGCATCTGCATTACAGTTATCATATGAAATATCAAATTTAACATTGTTTTCATTTCCGAGGGTTTCAAGCTGACCCTGAATATTGGCAACGATCTGGTTAAGAGAAGCATCATCAACATAATTACAGATACCAACCTTATATGTTGCGGTATGTGCAACAGTTTCGGGAGAACCGAGCTGTCCTGTTGAAATATCGGAAGTTGCAGAACCTCCGCATGCTGTGAGGGTCAGCATAAGACCCATTACAATACTTAATACTTTTACTTTCTTCATTTTTCTTTCCTCCGTTTTTTGCAATTTCGGGATGGATATAAAAAAATCCTGTCCCAGTAATTTTGCTGGGACAGGATGTATAATCTCCTGCGGTGCCACCCGGCTTGGCGTCTTAAACGCCCTCTCACGCATACATTCATATGCTGACTTTTGTTCACGGGGAGTCCAGCCCCGGCGCACATACTCGAATCTTTCTGATTGCCCTCGGAAGTCCATTCGGTCCAAGCCCTGTTACTGCATCTCAGCTAAAGCAGCTCTCTGTGAAACAGAAAAATGAACTTACTCACTCTTCCTCATCGGTTTAAAAATTTTATATCACGTTAAAGCATAAAAGTCAACTGAAAATTTTCTTATTTTTTTAATTAATATGATTTATTTTCGTGCTATAATTCATATTAAAGTATTTTGAACTATAAATTGCTATGAGGAGGTCTCATATGAATATCCAGGAGCGACACAGTCGCGAAAAAACCATTTTTACTTTTTATGTGCGTGTTCTAACGCTTATCTTTATGACCGCGCTTTCCTACGTTTACGGAAAGGGCACGACTCTGGGCACTTTAAGGACCATCTTTCTTGGAGTCAGCGCCATATTCTGTGCTGTCTGTATCATTGCCAAATTATATGGCGATGTGACCCAGAAGATTTGCCTCTATCTTCTTTCTGCGGGATATGCTTTTCTTTTCCTGACAGGCGGTCAGCCTTATCTCTATGTGATAATGGTTCCCATGCTTCTTATCGTTGTTCTCGACATGGAGAAGAAATCAACAATTACAGCCGCCATTGCCTGTGCAGCCGTTAATATAATCTATTATATATATTACATGCTAACGGACCGTTCCGAACCAATGATGGTTACGATCAATCTTATCTTTGCATTCTTTATGGTCATCCAGGGTGTTGTAATGGTAAACCTCATGGAAAAACAGGATGGTGAAAAGATTGCAAATCTCATGGAACATGCTGAGCAGCAAAAGAAAACATCTGAAATCATCCTTTCCGAAACAACAGGTATTATCGGTGCTCTGGAAGAGACTAAGTCCATTATCGCATCCCTTAATACAAGCGTTGATGACAGTAATACATCGATTTCCGAAATATCTTCTTCCATTCATTCCACTGCCGAATCCATCAATGAACAGACGGAAATGACGGGAAGGATTCAGGATAATCTTCTTGATTCCGAAAAAGAAGCAGAAAAGATGCGAATAGCTTCCGAGGAAACCACCAGGAATGTTAACGAAGGCGTTAAGATCATTTCAGATCTTAAGGCTCAGGCAAAAGAAACAGCCGAAATAAATGAAACCACCAAGGATGCCACTCTTCAGCTTGCATCGAGAATTCACGAGGTTGAAGATATCATCGGAGCCATCCTTAATATTTCAAGCCAGACCAATCTGCTTGCATTAAATGCTTCCATTGAAGCAGCCCGCGCCGGCGAAGCCGGTAAAGGATTTGCGGTTGTAGCGGATGAAATCAGAAAGCTTTCTGAAGAAACCAAGGATTCAACCGAAAAGATCACCGAGATAATCGGAAAGCTCACGGAAGATATCAATACAGCTAACGAAAATATGGGCAGAACCGCCGAAATGGTTGAAAAGCAAAATGAAATGATCGGCTTCACCGGTGAAAAATTCACGGCCATCCATGATAATGTTGAAAACCTTACGGTTTCGATTAATTCGATCATTGGAACCATCACGGATGTGGTGCAGGCCAACACAGTGATAATGGATTCCATCACCAATCTTTCCGCCACCACCGAAGAGGTTGCGGCTTCCGCCGAAACTTCCAGCGACATAAGCCAAAAGAATGTGGAATACATGAACAATATGAATGAACATCTTGAAAATATCTTTTCATCTGCTAATAAGCTTAAAGAAGAATTATAAGATGATAAAAAAAAAGACTCCTTACCTTGGTAAGGAGTCTTTTTTGATTCTGATTTTTCTTATGCAAGTTCCTCGTGCTTAATATTAAGCCATTCTACCGCTTTCACAATGCCTTCTTCCGTAAATTCAAAATCCTCGCAGGTTAATGAAGCAATACGCTTCTTTTCCTCATCAGTATTGACCTCATTAAAACTAAAGGGTTCCTTCCAGGCATATGCTCTTATATTATATTTTTCCTTATCTTCTTTTGATTTATAAAGGATGAAATCAAGAGGTTCCAGCGCCACTCTGTAGCGCATGCCCTTATATGAGCCGTAAAAGGCTTCACCATAATCAAAATATTTAATTGTATGAATATCTTCTCTCTCAATCGCCATGATGAATCCTTAGATATATCCCATAGTTTTTAAAATAAATAACCAGAAGGTTAATGTAAATGCACTGAACAAAGTGGTGGTCATAACGGCTGAACCTGAAATAACTCCCTTATGCCCCATATTCTTTGCCATTATGAAGCTGCTTGATGTGGTAGCTGAACCAAGCATTATAAGAGCTGCCACGATCTTTTCATCTCTGAATCCGAGAAAAATGGCAAGGGGTAAAAACAAAAGTGAAAACAATAACAGTTTATTTATATTAACTGAGATGACTTCACGGAGACTGTCTCTTAAATCACTGAATTCAAAGCTTGCACCGAGGCCGATCAAAGCCAAGGTCGATGCGACGGATGCAAGATATGTCACAGGCTTATGTAAGACCGGTACAAGTGGAAGCTTCAAAAGTGACCATATCAAACCGCCTGCAATACTTAATATGATCGGATTGGTCACAAGACTAAATGCCGCATCCTTTATTAAGGCTAAAGTTGTCTTATCCTTATCTTCTTTTTCTGAAGGTGCGGTTAATGACAAAAGAAGAACGGCAGCTATGTTATAAATGGGTACGGCACCTATTATGGTAAGTGCCATCATGGAAACGCTCGAATAGATATTGGTCATAAAAGCGATACCAAGGGTTGCCGTTGCGCTTCTGTATGATGCCTGAACATACTCTCCGATCCCCGACTTATCCTTACAAAAGAATCGTGATAAGAATAGCGCGATCATGATACTTAAGAATGTTGAAACAGAACAGAAAAGCACAAATCTATTGTCCCAGACTTGAGAAAAATCCTGCTCTGCCACATCTTTAAAGAGCATTGCCGGCAGAAAGATGCGGAATACAAGCTTATTAATAGTTCCTGCACCTTTTTCATCGATCCATTTTATTCTTTTTAAACAATAGCCGATCACCATCATTAAGAAGATCGGAATGGTGGCATTCAGACTGAATATAAGATTATCAAGCATAAATCTTACCGGTTATCCTTCTTCTCGGTAGTATATGTCAAAGGAATTCCGTAGGTGCTTTCATAGATCTCTTTCCAGATCTTAAAATTCTTCTGCATCATTTCTTTGACATTTTCGTTCTTTGATTTGTTGGGATCCGGATAAATGGGAGGAGCTATATGTACGGTATACGCCTGCACAGGGAATCCGCCCTCGCCGGGTATGTTGGTATCCTCCATGGTAATAAAGCAGGGAAGCACCGGCACGTTATTTCTTGCGGCGAAAATAAAGCCGCCCCTCTTTAAGGGCTTGGGCTTACGATAATTCCACCACATACTCTGCTCGGGATAGATCAATATAAAATCTCCCCTTTGAAGTATCTTATCAACTGCCTTTAAAAGCTTCTTCATGGTATCTGAGTTGGAGCTTAAAGGCAATGTATTGCAGTTACGCATTAAGAAACCGAAGAATCCGGGGAAATTGGTATAGTTTCCTTCCCTGATGATCCTGTAAAACTTACGATGGAACTGTCGCGATTTTTCATATGTCATCTGCATTGCAAAGCTGTCAAAAGCATTAAAATGATTGCAGGTGATGACCGCGCCGCTCTTTAAACTTCTGTAGTTTTCAAGGCCCTTATATTCTTTGATGACCAGCTGCTTGTTACGGATAAGATATCGTACAAACCAGCGTGCCATCTGGAAAGCATATCTTGTAGAAATCCTTTTTCTTATGCTTCGGTCGAGATAATCGATCTCATCAGGCATAAGCATTCTTGATGGCGGATCGTCTTCAACGTCCTCATCAAAACGTCCTTCACGCTCGTACTGGGCGATACGTTCTTTTATCTCCTGCCTCGTTATGCTCCTGTGCTGGTTTGCTAAAAACAGTCTGAAATAATTGTCATCGCTGGCAATTTCTGATTTGGCAAGATCGATGAGATGCTCTCCCGCTTCCCGGTCTCTCTTCTGATCCTTCTCACTGTATTGAGACAGAAGGTATTTAAGAACACCGTAATCGGGAGTATTTTCCGCATAATTCCAGAAAACATCACCATATTTCATATTCTTCTTATGCCAGGGCTTTTCGGCAAAATTGTAGTGAATGATCCCGATCTGTTCGAGGGGACGTATATTTTCTTCCGCCATCTGGACATTCCATCTTGATCTCAACCAAAGAACCTTGTTCTGGCAAAGAATATTAAGATAGTCCTGATCCTGGGCTACCACAAAGGTATATGTATTAAGTAATTCAACGAATTTCTTTTTAAGATGCTTTTTTCTGAATTCCCTTGAATTAATAAGGAGTATTCCTGCGTTAAAATAGGCGGATCTCGATATACCGAGTACATTCTCCGCATAATCTCCGAAGGTTTCCACATTGGCTATGAGATAATCCTGAATGGCTCCCACGTAATTGTCACCAAGATTAAAATTGTAAAGCTCTGCGATATCGCGATTTATAATGATATCCGAATCGAGATAAAGAACCTTGTCATATTCCGGGAAGAGCTCCGGAATAAAGATCCTGTAGTAGGTAGCAAGTGAGTAATAGTCCCTTACCGACAGCATCTTCTTTATTTTCTCAAGTTCTGCGCTTACATTAAAATATTCGATCCATACATTTACTCTTTCCATGGACTTAAGCTTCTTAAGATTATCTTCGCTTATATAAGTGCTTAACACATGTATCATGTAGCGCTTTTTAGGATCGGAATTATCGATGAGTGACCTTAATGCCACCATTAAATACTTTACATAGCCGTCATCGCAGGCAAAAAATATGGGAATAACCTTATTATGTTCATTAAGAATATTTAACTTCCTTAAATTAACAAGTTTCATGCTCGTATTTACCCTTCCAGTAAAGATATTCATATATTACGTCATCAAATTGATTGTAGCCGAACACTCTGTACATACGGCTCACATTCCATTGCTTCACATTTTCCGTATGAGGATAGGGAAGATAGAAAAGACGCTTTGAAAAATGCCGTATTACCGTATCTTTCCATAAAAACTTCTGATCGTTAAATTTCTGCGGCAGCATAAGCTTACGGGTGGTGCTTCTGTAAATGGCACTCTGGTCCGCAAAGGTAAGCTTTTTAGTCTTTATCAACTCTCTTGCCTTCTGTAACAGTCCCGTTTCTTTTACCTTTTTTAAGTTAAAAAGAAGAACTCCCGCATTTATATAATTGGGATGTATCAGATATTTTCCGTAATGATCTCTTGCTGCGGCATATTCATAATCCGTAACATCAATATCATATAAAAGACTTATGTCGCGGTTTAATAATATATCCACATCAAGATAAAGGATCTTATCGGGCATATCGGGAATAAGATCCATAAAGAGCCTGAGCAATGTATAAGGTGAGCAATAACACTGTTCATTGGGTGATCCCGCGAATTCTTTATTGTAGATTTCAGTAACATCAAGCCTTACAACAGAATTTTCCGGATTATATTCTTTTGCAACTTTATCTAAAAAGAAAATCTTATCTTCCGAGATGGCCTTATAATTGGGATTTAAATGAGATACATCCATGGTCATCACATAGATCTTAAAGCTTTCTTTTGTCTCTGTTCTTTTAAATATTGACAGGCTTGCGGTAAGTACTCCGTCAAAAACCTTGTCATTTCCTGAAAATAAAATATTCATGAGTCTGCCTTTATATATTTTATGATCTCTACATTGTTTTCGGTGCTTCTTTTTACCATGGTTTCATAAACCGCATTCCTAAGCTCCGCTTTTGCCTCTTTACGCGGCTTCTCTTTGTCAAAATAAAAGGGGCCGTCCACGTATGTGACAATCCTTGGAGTCTTTCTGTACATGCGCTTTTGATAGGTATTGGTAAAACAGTATACCGGAGTATCAAAGGTCATGGGATATCCGAAAGAAGCATCGGTGAATGGCCGTATTTTAGTATAATATGGCCAGATATGAGCTTCCGGATAGATCGTCACCGTATGAGGATATTTCCCTGTTACCAGCTCTTCTATCCTTCTATGAAGATTCTTTGTGGCCTTAAGTGTATCAGGTAACGGAAGTCCGCCAAGACATGGAACAAGTGCCCCCAAAAAGGGCATGGACACATTGTTTTTATGAACTATAAAATAAACGCTTGGGTTTAAACTTATAAACTGAGGAATAAGCGGATCTGCCAAAGCATTGGTATGATTTCCGTATAAAAAAATACTTTTACCCTTGCATGCGTTGAGGCACTCACGATTTACAATGATATGACCGTATTTAGCCTTTAAATAAATTTCCGCAATGGGTTTTGCAAGAAACTCATAAATAAAAAGGCGGCCCAGTGCACGCAAAAAGCCACCTTTATAGTCGTAGTCATCCCCTATGAATTTAGGTTCGATCACAGCTTCGGAGAATTCATCATTAAGTTCATCGCGGTAATAAATTACCCTCTCACCGTTCTTTTCCATAACAATTATAAGAATACATTAATCACGCCCTAAGTTCAAGTTTCAGGCATTCTTCATATCCTCAAGATACCACTCGAAAACCTCACGGATCCTGAATAATTCGCTTTCTTTTGATGTATGATGCCAAAGAGCGATATAATTTTTAAACCAGTGTTCCGTAGTCTTCTTAAGATCTGTAAGATCTGTCGAAACGCCTCCGGAAAAGTCTTTTTTGTAGGCTTTTCCCATGATCATCATAAGGGCTCTTACAAGTACCAGCATGCCTTGAGCCATTGTTATGTAAACCGTCTTGACGTGGTAATCTACATTTTCAAAATGCTTTATCTTCGAAATGCAATCATTAATTCCGGCATATATCGAGCTTAAAGCCATGGCCTTTTCTTCACTTACATGATTGGTGAGAACATCCGTCTTTTCAAATTGGGAATAATCATTTATATCATGAACAATGCCTTCTTTTGTCTCTTTATAAGAAACAATTGGCCACCACCAGCCATGGGGCTCAAGATCCGTAAGAGTCTTTAATAGAGACATAAAGGTACCGGTTTTATCCTTGAATAACAGGATTGAAATACTTTTATTTATATCCTCCTCCGACATGGGCTTATCGGACCATGAGAAGTTGGCGCCATAAATAATTGCAGGGTTTGAACACTCGGGATGCCCGATGTGACCGAGATCGCCCCAGTCCGTGTTAAGAACGCCTATGGCTCCGTATTTATGTCCGAGCGCGCACATTTTTGAAATGTTCTCATAGGCTCCCGTATAATCATTTATCAAATTACTCCAGCTCTGAACACCGGGACATACAAAGATATTCTTAGCGCCGTTTTCTACAAAAGCTTTTATATTATCTTCTTTTACATCAGGCTCATATTCCCAGTTAAGAAGAATGGAATCCTCCGGTAAAAGCTTTAATATTTCCGGTTTCTTTACAATAATATCACCCCAGTACATGGGCGTTTTTTTAAGATCCTTGACCACATTACATAGCTTATTTAAGAAATCGATATAGACATTCTCTGTTCCCTTCTCTTCGCAGAGTTTTTTAGCTTTACCCTTGCCAAGATCGAAGGTCTCATCGGCACAGATATTCACTTTATCCGATGAAAAAAGCTTTGAGAATTCCTTTATCCTGTGCTTTGCAAGTTCAAAAGAACGTATATTGGTAACATCAAGAGTATGATGTCTCATTCTGTTTATCATGGAAACGGGCTCTTTGGGATCTGACGGAAGCTCGCAGTATTTACTGTATTTTTCCGACTGAAGAAGGTGATACAGATGCCCGAATGAAGCAATCATCGGTACCAGTTCGATATGGAAGATCTTACAGTATTCATCGAGAGCAAGAATGTCATCTTTAGTCAATGGTGTTAATCCCTGCCAGATTTCTTTTTCTGCCATGAATTCAAAAGAATGCTCCACATTTAATTCAAGATGATTTAATTTAAAAAGGCTCATTAAATCCACCACTCTCTTTAACTCGGAGAGCTTTGGAACACGACCTCTGGTAGTATCATAGCTGTAGCCGCGGGTTCTTATGGATGGATAATCCTTTAATTCCATCGCAGGAATCATTTCCCCATATTCACGTATTAAGAGTCTTAAGGTCTGAACAGCATAAAGAAGCCCCGCTTCAGAGCCGCCTGTCAAAAGAATCTCTTTTTCTTTTACTTGAACTCTGTATTCTTCTTCATTGAGGCTTTCGTCGAACTTATTAAAAACAATATGATTCTTGGCGCCGGGAGTTTTGATACTGTCATTAATTTCTTTTGTAAGTATATCCCTGTAGATTTTGGCATTTCCCACAGGATCCGCATGTATATATATTTCCGCACTACGGGACAGATTAAAAAATATCCCTTCATGAATATTTACTGATTTAGGTTCAGGTAAAAGATGCATATTTCCCCCTGTGTACTCCCCGTCATACCGGGTTTAATCATGATAATGGCCCTGCCCCGAGGCAGAGCCACATGATCATTGATAATTAATTCTTATTCATAGATAGGTTCAAAATCATCAGCAGGATGTCCGCATACGGGACATACAAAGTCAGCCGGTAAAGTCTCTCCTTCATAGATATAACCGCAGATCTTACATCTCCAGCCTTTGATCTTCTTTTCCTTGGGAGCTTCAGTTGGCTTCGGCTTAACATGATCCTGATAGTCAGCATAGGTAAGAGGCTTTAAGTCTTTATTCAGGACTTCAGCATCTATAATCTCTGCAATAAATAATGTATGACTTCCAAGATCCTGGGATGATAAGACCTTACAGGAAATATAGGCTACGGATTCCCTGTCTAAATAGGGATTTCCGAAGCTGTCGGTGGGAAGATTCAAATCGGTGATCTTGTCCACGTCGCGGCCCGACTGGTATCCGAAATGCTTAATGGTATCAAAGGTAACCTTTTCACTCAACATGGTAAGAGCGAAGGTTCCGCTTGATTTGATAAGATCACATGTAAAGTTGGTATTTATGACTGAAATAGCTACCCTGGTAGGGGAATTGGCTACCTGCATACAGGTGTTTGTTATGCATCCGTTCTTGCGACCGTTGGCATTGGCACCGAGCATAAATACACCATAACTTAATCGGTATAAAGCTGTATTATCCATAGGCTTTCACCTTACAGATCTTTCTTCCAGAGGCCGTGAAGATTGCAGTATTCATAAGCTGCAACAGCCTTCTCACCATCGGCAAGCAGGAACTCGGCACAAGGTACATCGCCGGGCTTTAAATCCACCTTCTTAAATCCGTTTTCGGTTTCAAGAATGATGAACTGGATGTAATGTGCATCCATCATGGGGTGTTCAACAGATCCGACCTTAACAGTTACTTTGTTGCCGGATACAGTAACATCGGGAACATGCTTTTCAACAGCCGCATCCACGGTGTTAGGGGTTATTTCTTTCATTTCTTCTCCGCAGCACATGGGAGTGCATCCGGATTTTTTGCCTAAAAATGTAATAAAATTACCGCATTTCTCACATCTGAAAAATAACATTTTGAAACCCTCCTTGTATTTAGAATTGCGCTTTATAATAAATCGCTTTGCGATTTATTATCGGGCGCAAGTAAAATCCCCTCGGGATTTTCTTGCTTTATTATCGATCGTAAATAGCCCCCCTACGGGTCTTTATTTACTTAGTAATTCTCCGCATTTACTTCGAAATAGCTCTGAGGATGATTACATACAGGGCATACTTCGGGAGCTTCGGTACCTACTACGATATGACCGCAGTTTCTGCATTCCCAAACGGTAACGCCGGCCTTCTTAAATACCTCGGCATTGTCAATGTTCTGAAGAAGCTTTCTGTAACGCTCTTCGTGATGCTTTTCGATGGCTGCAACACCTCTGAACTGCTTTGCAAGTTCGGGGAATCCTTCTTCCTCTGCTTCTTTTGCCATACGCTCATACATATCGGTCCACTCGAAGTTTTCACCGTCTGCGGCAGCCTTAAGGTTTTCCTGTGTATTGCCGAGTAATCCAAGATGCTTGAACCAAAGCTTAGCATGCTCCTTTTCATTCTCTGCAGTCTTTAAAAATAAAGCTGCGATCTGTTCATATCCTGCCTTTTTGGCAACGGAAGCAAAATATGTATATTTATTTCTTGCCTGGCTTTCACCTGCGAAGGCTTCGAGAAGGTTCTTCTCTGTCTTTGTGCCTGCATAGGGACTCTTCTTTTCATCCATGGCAACAAATACATCCTTCTGATGACACTTAGGGCATTCAGCCAAAGGTGCATCTCCTTCGTGGACATAGCCACACACTTTACATACGTACTTCATATACTTACCCTCCTTAAAATTTTACTGTCTTATTATATCATTTATCGGGACTGTCTGTCCTCATAAATTTCATTATTTCAGAGATTCTGCGTACTCTTTTAGTGCTTCTTTATAATCTCTCATGGGTACCGTCTTTGTTGCCACCATGCATGCGCTGTGGGGACGCTTTGCGGGACGTTTGAATTCATCTCCGGAAATCGGAAGGACCCGGGTTGACACACCCATGTATGAAAAGAACAGCCTGCAGGCTTCATACCAGGATGCAACTCCCGTATTCACGAAATGGAACACTCCTTCAAAGTCTTCTTTTTCAAGATATTTAATGAGATTATCTGAAATATCATCCAAATATGTGAAGGTACAAAGCTCATCATCGACTACGGTAACTTCCTCGCGGTCCTTTGATACCTTTAACATGGTCTCAAAGAAATTGGGCTTTGAAGAAATACCTGTACCTTTAACACCGTAAATATTGGAAACGCGCACTACCGCTGCCTTAAGACCCAGTGACATCTCCGCTAAAACCGCTTCTTCACCTAAAAGTTTAGATAATCCGTAAAAGTTTACGGGATCCGGCTTGCTTTCCTCATCATATGAAGCTTCCTCGCCGGAAAAAACGTAATTGGTGGAAAAATGAATAAGCTTCGCATTTATATTCCGGGCGATTTCCGCAAGGTTTTTAGGAAGATTCAGATTTAAATCTATTGCAAGATGCTGTTCCTTTAAATCAAGCTCACAGGCATCAACCTTATTGTACGCAACGGTGTTTATAATCACATCGGGCTTTAATTCGGTGATTTTTTCCGTTAAATCTTTTTTATCAAGAACATTACATTCGTTTCTTGTAAAAGAAATTACCTCATATGCCGCATTTTTCTTAAGCTTCGGAATAAGGCTCGTGCCAAGATTTCCGTTAGCACCCAGTACCAGTATTTTCATAAATTTATCTCCTAACGTTGTTCTTCTTATTTTCTCATAAACAGAAGAAAAACGCCATGAGAAATTACTTATTTACTGTCAGACTTTTCCCAATCTGTTACCAGATTGAAATATCAAAGACTTCCTCGCCCAGAACATAACTTACTTTTCCCTTTCCTGCTTTTACGTTAAGTAAGTCTGTGTTAAGTCCTGCTTTACTGTTATAGCGAATCTTAACCATGTCAGGTGAAGGATGTTTTTTCACAAGTGTAAGACCGCGAAGATCCAGCTGGTCAGATTCATTAACTTCCCAGTCAAGCTTTCCGCCCGTAAGTGCAATGGTTCCTGTTACCTTTAATTTAGCTCCGGGCCTAAGAGTCATTCCCATGTAGTCCTGATTGGGAAGTGTCACATTGCCGACATCCACTGTAACGTCCGTCCACACATCGTACCCTCCGTGATAATCTTCTCCGAGAATACTCAAAGCGTCTCCCTTTGTAAGAATTTCCGTGACAACAGCCGTATCCTTTTCGTGCTGATATTCATATGTGGCACGAGGACCCACGAAGGTAATACATTCCTGATCGCCATCATCATTTATTTCACACATAAAGTAACCTTCGAATACGGAATAGTCCCTTCCGTCAAAGTCGTCTCTGTTTAAAATACCTTCAGGATAGGTAACATCCTTATAGCTTGTATTGAATATATCAATAATGTGATAATAGCGTGCTCCGTTTTCTCTGTCCTCAGGAGCCCAGTTTTCATCCTTAAAAGAAACATCACTTATGGAGAACCCGGACATATCCACGCTTGATGCATTTTTAAGTTCAATGCATCTTTGGCTTACTTCGCTTCCCTTAAGCTCCATACCGAAGCAACCCTTAATGATAACCGCATGGTTGTCGCAGTTTATCTCAATATCGATGGGAACGCCTTCATCAAAATCCATGACCAAATCATTGGAAAGAGTAAAGTTTCTCGCGTTCTTTTCATATCGCTCTCTGATTTCCGCCATAGTGCTTACAGGGGAATTAAGCCATTCTTCTTCTTTTCTTCTTTCTTCCTCTTCGGCCGCATGCTTTTCGTCTTCTGCTTTAATCCTGTCTTCTTCTGCCTGAATTCTTGCAGCTTCTTCGGCTTTTCTTCCTTCTTCTTCCTTAAGTCTCACTACGTAATCGAGAGTAAAATCAACTATAGCTTCATCAAAATGCCACTTATCATCCCTTGTAAATGCAATTTCTGCCTTAGGAGCGATTTCATCCCTTAAGTCTTTAAGCATCGATTCATACTTACTCTCTTTGTCATCATCCATGATTATGAGAGATATTTTTTTGACTTCCCCGTGGTCTTCTTCAGGTCTGTTCAGGTAAAAGAACTCTTTAAAGGCTTCTTCATAAGTTTTTCCTACGTATTCTTCTTTTAACATAAAGCGCATAAGGGCACTGTTTCTTCCGCAGTCAACTACCTTGCCACTCTTGCATACAGTCATTAATTCCCAGTATTCGCCGTCCTCAAAGAGATAATTAATGCCTATGTATAGATCTCCCTTTTTAACCGTATAGCTTCCGTCTTTATTTAAGCTTTCTTCGGCGTTTTTAAGGGAATCCGATTCATTTATATCCTGTGACCCTGTGCCGGTCTTACCACAGGCAGCAAGTGCCAGGGTAAGTATTAATAAAAATACGGGAAAAAGAATTGTTTTTTTCTTCATAAGCCATTCTCCATGTATTAAATCAAGCCTTATTGTCTCTGTTTATCGATAAAGGTCCTGTCATAGCCGGGTTCCAGGGTCATATTGTAAAGCCATCCGGAGTTTCCTTCGCCTCCGCCACCTGCTATATTTAACATTCTTGAAAGGTCGTCCTTTATATAGACAAACCAGCTCATTTTTGAATTGAAACCGCAGGAAGTGGTGGCAACCTTTCTTCCGTCTCTGTCAAAGACTTCCAGAATACCGTAGTCTTTTATTGCCACATATTCGGAATCCGAGGTAAACCAAGCGGCCTGTCCACCATAATTTACGGTCCACAGCGGCTCACCGGTTTCTGCATTAAGTATATAAAGGCCGTTATCTCTCGCGCCTGTATCATTTCCCCAGAAAAGCATGGTTTCGTCGGGGGATACGGTAAGCTTGGTGCCACGGGAACCTGTCTGGAAGGTCCATTTCATTTTTCCCGTATTACGGTCTATACAAAGAAGCTTATCATCATTACCGCCGGTTCCTCCCTTGGGAGATGCGAAAATATATTTACTTGACATGATCATGTCGATGGGGAATCCTGCTCCCGTAAAGGTCTGCCAAAGCATAGTGCCGTCTTTTGCATCATAGGCCGCAATACATTCCTGGCTTCCCATGTAAAGAACCGAATCATCCTCCGAGAAAATCAAGAATCTTATCTGTGCTCCACGGTAATCCTGCCAGATAATCTTTTTAGTTGCAATTTCCATGATTCCCACACAGTCATTACCGTTTACATCCAAGGCAACATATTTATTATCATGGGAAATCGCGATTACACGGGTTCCCGTGTTTAATTCGAACACCACATTGCCGTCAAGGTCATAGATAGTGGCACGGCCGACGTTTGCAGGATAATCCATGTCCATTTCATCTTCTTTTACAATATCGGCAGGAGTAACATTGGTGCCTACGAGAGTTCCATCGGGACTTACTTCTACACAACATGTCTGGATACCCGTAGGTTTACGAAGGATCAGATTTCCGTCATGGTCGAAGACATTCAAATATGCCGTTTTATTGGCACCTCTTTCTTCATCATGGAACTTAACGGTGGCAAAAATATCACCGCCGTAATCATAGTAATTGGCCTGTCCGCCATAGTCTGTTTCTTCAGCGTAATCATAAACAAGATAATCAAGCTTATCAGGCACCACTATGGTCATTTCATAGGTTTTTTCTTCCGTGGGTTGCACAAAGGCCGATTTCTGCCCGTATATTCGCTTTCCCTTTACAAAGTCGGAATACTTAACTCCTTCCTGTATCTCACCGTCAAGTGCAAAGAGTTCCCCTATCACCATGGTGTTCATTTTCCCGTCTATCGGTGCTTTTTCACCGTCAACAAAAATGGTGTAGCGCGCATAGGTTTCATCAGTTTTATAAAGAAGCACCGGTGCCTTTATATAAAATGTTCCATCTACCGAGGTAAAATATTCTTTTGTTTCTACCGTGCTGCTGAGCCCGTCCGTTCCGGAAAATCTGAAAGGCATAAATGAAAGAGGCTCGCCTTCAGTATTAACAAGAGTTCCCTTTATGGTTGCGTATTTATACTCGCATTCCTCAATGGGTCTTGTCCTGTTCTTTAAAATAAGGGCGATATCTTCACTCTTACTGTTTGTGCGTATACCGGCAAGAGCTTCTCCGCCTTCCTGGTCTCCAAGATACTGCTTTTCAATAGCTGATTCAGAGATCTGATATGTTTCAAAATACCAATGGCAGTTGTAATCTTTGTGTCCCGACGACACGATATTCATGTATGTAACTTCTCCCGGATAAAGAATGTCCTTCGGGAAAAATGCCATGGTCGTAATATCGTCCTTTAGATAATCGATCTTATCGTAGGCCGCATCATAATCCGGAAGTGACCGCAGTGCCTTTATATACTTGGTATCATCTTCATTGTCAGTGCCACACTTATCGATGAATGAATATCGAACATATACGGGTCCGTCAGAGATATTTGTGATCCGCACAACTCTGTTTATTTGCTCATAGGGGTCCACCGTAATGTCACGGGGACCTTCAATCTTCACATAATCATTTTGCGCGAGTACCTCGCATCCATAGTAAGAAAAGTATGAAAAGAACGAATCTCCGTCTTCGTAGGTCGCATATTGAGACATGTCAATT
Organism: Lachnospiraceae bacterium; assembly: GCA_016283575.1. GTDB lineage: Bacteria > Bacillota > Clostridia > Lachnospirales > Lachnospiraceae > UBA1258. Next base: position 71,126 of record JAEEND010000018.1, read on the forward strand.
TTAGGATTATCTTCAAGCCTTTTTGAGATCTCGGCAGAAGAAAAAGCCGGGAACTGCGTGTCAGGCGTAATACCATATAAATCAAGTATCGCATGCACCTTCTCAACTCCGGAATCCTCACCGCTGTGATCCTTGAAATATTCTGTCCAGTCATTGAAGAATACTCCTGTATAGCTTTCCCATTTATAAGCGCCAAAGGCATTTTCAAGGGATGAAAGCACATTCTCAGGAAGGCCGTACATATTCTGCATTACGGCATTTATCTGGTAAGGTTCCCAGTTATCGCTTAAGCCTTCTTCAATAGCCGCATTTACCTCTTCTTTGGTAAAGACTTTATCTCCCCATAAAGAAACTGACGGCTCCGGTTCTTTTTCCTCGATCACGCTTACGGATACCGTTTCTTCCTTAACAGGTGCTGATTCATCAGCCTGTTTGTTCCCGCATCCGACTGCGCTTACTAAAAGCACCACCGTCAGTAACAAAGCATACTTTTTCTTCATGTCCGCTCCTCCTCATTGCAAGTGAAATTATCACTTAATTATCACATAACAGGCATTAACTGATTGCTATAAAAACGCAGGCCTTCCCCGAAGCTCACGCCTATTACTCTTCCTTGAGTTATGTAAACTATTGGCCCTTCTATTCGGCACGCGCCTTTCGTTCTTCCATGAGTTATGTAAACTTTGTATCGCAATACCATTTCCTATCCCAAATTGCGATACGGAATGAGCTATTTCCCTATTGTTATGTTAACCATATATCGCAATACTGTTTCTGAGCCTGATTTGCGATACAAAAAGAAGGAATTCCTATCGCAGAATTCCTTCTTTTTCATATTGCGATATATTCGGCAATAGTAAAGCCATAAACTACTGATTTTTATCGCAGTTACAGTATGAATTTCATATTGCAATAAAAGAGCTACTGAAAAGCAAGCACAAAAAAAGATGCAGCATATGCTACATCTTCTTTAGCAGCTGATAGGGGAATCGAACCCCTGATTCCGCCGTGAGAGGGCGGCGTCTTAACCGCTTGACCAATCAGCCATAAGTGCCTTTAGAAGGCACTCGTTAATATTAAACTACTTGATTAAAATTTGCAATAGGTATTTTAAAGAATTAGAAATTGTCGACTTCTTCAACAGGTGCTGCTGCTTCATCTTCTCTCTTGCCACCGAATCCTACAAACTCTGTCTTAGGATTGAATGCAAGAACCATAAGGAAGATTGAAGAAAGGAAAATAAGACCAACAGCAAATCCGCCGCCGTGTCCGAAAGCCTTGGCGAATCCTACCCACATGATGATTGTTAATACAATTTCAACAATGGCAAGAACAATAAGTAAAAGTATTGCCAAAACAATCTTAATAATCATTTCGTTTTCGTTGCCGCCAACAAGCGCTACCATGAATATTGTGAAAATCATATATCCGGTCACAGCATATGTAAGAAGTTCTGCTACAAGAGATGCCCAGAATAAGTTCTTCTTTCCGGAAATCTTAAATCTTGTATAAGATGAATAAAAAGGTACGATAGCTGCCCAGCCATGCTGACCTGCCTTATCGTAGAGCATCCATAAAGCAACAATCTGTAAAACGGATAAAGCAATTGATACAAGATTTGCAATAATGGAACTGCCAAAGTTGTAATTCTGCAATAAATCAAAATATTCCTGGTTCATAATTTACTCTCCTCATAATCACTCCGCGGAAACAAAGACTCCGGGATTAGTATTTTTTTAACATACTTATTGTATCTCTTTATTCTGAAAAAAGAAACAATTAATTCATTACAAAATCAAATATACTGATCTGGTTGGTTTTGGGTATATCGCCCAAAATACCGAGCTCAGCCATTTCATCGGCTATCGTCTGTGAAACCTTGGAGCGGGTCTTAAAATCGTCAACAGAAAGAAAAGCTCCTTTTTTGGCAGCTTCCACTATGGAATCTGCCGCCTTTTCACCAAGACCGTCTATGCTTAAGAAGGAAGGCATGATCTTTCCGTCAATAACCTGGAAGAGCCTTGACTTTGCCTTTGTTAATGAAATCGGCATGAATTCAAAGCCACGGGCATACATTTCCTGCACTATTCGAGCATCCCTTATGGAGTCTTCGTCCTTGGGAGTCGGATTGGGAAGGGCTCTCAGCCTCTTTAATTCTTCTTCCAGTTTTTCCCTGCCAAAGCACATGGTCTTATAGTTAAACGCTTTGGCTCTTATGGAAAAGAAGGCCGCATAATAAGCCTGAGGATAGTATACCTTACAGTAAGCGATTCTCCAGGCCATCATTACATAGGCTGCCGCATGAGCTCTCGGGAACATGTATTTGATCTTTTCACAGGAATCGATATACCAGTCAGGAACATCATGAGCCAGCATATCTTCTTTCCACTCAGGCCATTTATCGCACTTGCCTCCGGCAACTTTACCCTTACGCACCATTTCCATGATCTTAAAGGACTTTTCCGATTCAACACCCTTGTTAATTAAGTATGTCATGATATCGTCTCGGGTACAGATGGCGGTCGAAATGGTGGCTATTCCGTTACGAATAAGATCCTGAGCGTTATTAAGCCATACATCGGTACCGTGAGAAAGTCCGGCAATACGAATAAGGTCCGAAAAATATTTGGGCTTTGCTTCCTGTACCATGCCCATGGAGAAATCAGTACCGAATTCCGGTACACCCAGGCATCCAAGTTCGCATCCGCCGATATCTTTGGGAGAAACCCCCAAGGCCTCGGTATTTTCAAAAAGGGACATTACCTTGGGATCGTCCAAGGGGATCTTGATAGGATCGATTCCCGTTAAATCCTGGAGCATCCTTATCATGGTAGGATCATCGTGTCCCAGTATATCAAGTTTAAGAAGGTTATGGTCTATGGAGTGATAATCAAAGTGAGTGGTAATAGTCTCAGTCGTCATATCATTAGCGGGTCTCTGAACAGGTGTAAAAGAATTGATATCCTGTCCGATGGGAAGCACTATGATTCCGCCTGGATGCTGACCGGTACTTCTTCTTACACCAACGCACCCCTGCACTATTCTGTCGATCTCACAGTCGCGCTTTCTTATGCCCTTTTCTTCATAATATTTTTTTACATAACCAAATGCCGTCTTATCGGCAAGAGTTGCTATGGTTCCTGCACGGAAGGTCTGGCCTGCGCCAAAAATTACTTCCGTATATCTGTGAGCCTTCGACTGATATTCACCTGAGAAGTTTAAGTCAATATCTGGCTCCTTATCGCCCTTAAATCCTAAGAAGGTTTCGAAAGGAATATCGAATCCGTCCTTTTTAAGAAGAGCGCCGCACTTGGGACATTTCTTATCAGGCATGTCCACTCCCGCCATACCGCGGAATTTCTTTACGTCATCTGAATCAAAATCCGAATAATGACACTCTGAGCAATAATAGTGAGGCACCAGGGGATTAACTTCCGTAATACCGGACATGGTAGCTACAAAAGAAGATCCTACGGAACCTCTGGAACCTACCAGGTAACCGTCTTCCACTGATTTCCATACCAGCTTCTGGGCAATGATATACATAACGGCGAAACCGTTCTTTATAATTGAATTAAGTTCTCGCTCAAGTCTTTCTTTTACGATCGGAGGAAGATCGGGGCCATACATTTCATGAGCCTTGTTGTAGCAAATGTCCGTAAGTATCTGATCGGAGTTTTCAATGATGGGAGGACATTTATCGGGTCGCACGGGACTAATTGAATCTATGTGGTCCGCGATTATGTTGGGATTCGTAACCACCACTTCCATTGCCTTATCACGGCCGAGATAACCGAATTCCTCCAGCATTTCATCGGTGGTATGAAGGAATAAGGGTGCCTGATTGTCGGCATCGTCAAAGCCCTGACCCTTCATGATGATCCGTCTGTAGACCTCGTCCTCCGGATCCATAAAATGTACATCACAGGTAGCTACAACGGGCTTATTATATGTCTCACCAAGCTTCACGATCTCGCGGTTGATATTTAATACATCCTCCATGGAATTAACATTCTCAAACTTGGGATTGTCTATCATGAAGGCGTTGTTGCCCCTTGGCTGAATCTCAAGATAATCATAAAAATTTACGATCCTTGCGATCTCATCCTCGTTCTTTTCATCCAGGATCGCTCTGTACAATTCACCGGCTTCGCAGGCTGAACCCACGATAATACCTTCCCTGTATTTCATGAGTTCCGATTTCGGAATACGGGGGTGACGTCCAAAGTATTTAATATGGGACATTGATACAAGTCTATAGAGGTTTATACGCCCCGTATTGTTTTTAGCAAGAAGTATTATGTGATAGCTTGGAAGCTTTTTGATGGTATGATCGCTGACACGTGAAAAATCATTAAGGGTTTTTAAGTCGGTAATGCCCTTTTCTTCGCACCTCTTTAAGAGCTTAATGAAGATCTCTCCCGTAGCGGTGGCATCATCAATAGCTCTGTGATGGTTTTCAAGGATAACATTAAATTCCTTGCATAAAGCATCAAGAGTATGCTTGTTTAATTCAGGAAGAAAGGCTCTTGCCATACCAAGCGTGTCAACAACCGTATAATCATAAGGTATTCCCTGACGCTTACAGTTTTCCTTGATAAAAGAAGTATCAAAGCGCGCATTATGCGCAACAAGAACACAGTCCATGCAAAAAGCCGTAAACCTGGGAAGCACGGATTCTATTGTATCAGCATCCGCCACATCCGAATCAGTAATGGATGTAAGCTTTGTGATCCTGTATGGTATCGGTATTTCGGGATTTATAAATTCCGAGAATCTATCGATGATTTCGCCGTTTTTTACCTTAACGGCACCAATTTCGATGATCTTGTTCTTTACGGATGAAAAACCCGTAGTCTCTATATCAAATACCACATATGTTTCATCAAGAGTCTTATTCTTGTGATTGATCACTGTTTCCGAAAGGTCATCAACGAGATATCCTTCAACTCCGTATATAACCTTAAAGAAGTCCTGCCTGTCGGGATTTTCAATACCCTCAGCCTTGAGCTTTTCTTTTTCTTTGTCCCACAGCTTTTCCCAGGTATGGTTGGCATCGGTAAAGCCCTGCACCACGCCGTGATCCGTAATGGCAATGGCCTTATGTCCCCAGGAGTAAGCTCTCTTAACAAGGTCCGATACTTCGGAAACACCGTCCATATCACTCATCTTGGTATGACAATGAAGTTCCACTCGCTTCATGGGAGCAAGATCTTTTCTCGATTCTCTGAAATCCTTTGATACCATGATCCCGTTAACGGAAGAAATGGCGATCTCTCTGTCGTAAGGATCTAACTGCGGATTACCCTTAAGCTTTATAAATTTTCCCGTTGAAAGCTTACTCTCATATTCAGGCATATCCTCGGTCTTTAAAAATACCTTGATACGAATGGTATCAGTAAAGTCCGTAACATTCATCATGTAGATCGAGCGTTCATTTCTGATATCACGTCTGTCGGTAGCTATGATCTGACCCCTTATAACAACGGTGCCGATTTCACCTATGATATCTTCAATACGGGTAATATCTTCTTCCTCATCGATCTCGCGACCGTATATAACATTGGGATTATCGCTCTTTTCGTAAGTGTCGCGCTTTTTGTAGCCCGTGAACTTTTTACCGTTATATTCAAAAGGTTTTTTATTCTTGGTGGCTTCAGTTTTGGGAGCTTCCTTTTTAGGTGCTTCCGCCTTGGAGGCTTTGGCTGCCTCTTCTTTGCCGGTTTCAGTTGCTTCCGCTTCCTTAGGCGCATTTTCAGCATTGTCTTCATCTTTAACAAGATTCTTTAAGCGTTCGCTTACCATCTGCTGAATCTTGTATTCATCCCACTCTTCTCTGTTTGAAGCTTCTTCTTCCTTGTAGGAAAAAGAAAATCTTCCGCTGATGCCGAAACGCTTGCATACAACGGAATTTAAGCATTCCAAAATCTCTCCTTCACGCTTTTTTACGATCTCGCGGTCAGGAAGAGTAATATTTAATACACCCTCTTCGTTTTCGGTAAATTCAGCCTTTCTGAGGGTATTTTCAAGTATTCTGTTAGTCTCGGAAAGCTCCAAAAGAAAGCTTTCCATATATTCATTTAACAGGGTGATTGGTGTGTAAGAATCGGGAAGATGATACTCTTCCACTATTTTTACAAGAATGGGGACGTTATTAAACATGTCTCTTTTAATAGCGTCCGCCACTTGATTTATATCTTTTTTCTGTATGATATGATTGCTTGTTATGTAAACCTTAAGTATATCCTGGCGCTTTGTGGTGGAAACCTTTGTGACTATGACATCTTCAAGGATCTCTCTTGTATTTTTCTTTAATGATAAATTACCGAATACGTCCAAAAACGCCTTTTCCATACCGCTAACCTTCCCAATGGTCCAGTTCCTCTTTTAATGCATTAAGTAACTCGCCTTCCGGAACCTTCCGTATTATTTCTCCCTTTTTGATCAAGAGGCCTTCTTTATCGCCTCCGCAGATACCAAGATCTGCTTCCCTTGCTTCGCCGGGTCCGTTTACAACGCAGCCCATAACCGCAAGCTTTATATTAAGCGGATATTCTTCCACCATTTTTTCTACTTTTTCCGCAAGAGCGATTAAGTTGATCTTTGTGCGTCCGCAGGTGGGACAGGATACAACTTCTATGCCTTCTTTTCTTAAACCCAGGGTCCTTAAGATAATGCGGGCAGATCTTATTTCGTCACAAGGATCACCTGTAAGCGAAACTCTTATGGTATCTCCGATTCCTTCAGAAAGAATGAGACCTAAACCGAGACCCGATTTAATATTTCCGCTGAAGGCAGTTCCTGACTCGGTAATGCCCACATGCAAAGGATAAGGAGTCTTTCCTGCTATGAGCTTGTGAGCTTCCACACACATAAGTACGTTGGTGGATTTAAGGCTCACAACCATGTTGTCATAGCCCATGTCTTCAATTCTCTGAACATTTCTTAACGCTGATTCAACAAGGCCCTCCGCTGTAACTCCGCCGTTCTTTTCTAAGATATCCTTTTCAAGGGAGCCGGAATTCACACCCACTCTTATGGGAATATTTCTTTCCTTAGCAGCCTTGACTACTTCTAAAAGTTTCTCATCGGTTCCGATATTTCCGGGATTGATCCTTACCTTGTCGGCGCCGTTTTCAATGGCTGCCACGGCACATTTATAATCAAAATGAATATCTGCGACAAGAGGAATCGTTATTTCCTTTTTTATTTCCTTTATGGCGGCCGCAGCTTCAAGTGTGGGGACGGTACTTCGCACGATTTCGCAACCCGCAGCAGTCAATGCCCTGATCTGCGCCACTGTATCTTTTACATTTTCTGTTCTTGTGTTGGTCATGGACTGAATGAGAATGGGATTTCCGTGACCTATTACTCTGTTACCTATGTGAATTTCTTTTGTGTTATCTCTAAATGACATTTTAAACTCCTAACCATCTTGAAATATCATTAAACAATACAAATATTGTCAATGCAAAGAAAAGAATAATTCCCACAAAATGCACCAGTCCTTCTTTTTCGGGAGGTACCGGTTTACCACGCACCAGTTCCACAAGTAAAAATACCAGTCTTCCTCCGTCCAGTGCCGGAAGAGGAAGTAAATTGATGACTCCAAGGTTTACGCTGAGTATCATGGCGATGTTCATCATGGTAAGGACTATTGCCGCAACACCGTATTCTTTCACCTCATCATATGTTTCATCAACTACCTGGGCAACTCCCACGGGTCCTGCAATGCTGTCTCTTGATACTTTGCCGAGGAACATGCTCTTAAGACCCTTGAGGGTATTTAAAAAGTTAAATCTGAGTTCGTAATAGCTTCCCTTAAATAGCGCGAAGCCCTTACAGTCTTCGTAGGCAGTACCGCCCTCGATACCGAATCGATATCTGTTTTCTTCCGCAACAAATTCAGGCTTGAAGGTGGCAACACCCTTTTCACCGTCACGAAGATATTCGATGGTAACCGTTTCGCCGTCATTTAACTGGCTGTCCAAAATAAGTTCTCTCCACAGGTGAATGGCTTCGCCGTTAACACTGAGCATCAGATCCCCTTCCTGTAAGCCCGATTCGGCAGCGGGAAATCCTTCTGTCAGACCCTGAATGACGGGAAGGTCGATACCTGTATAACTCACGATTATCATGGAGAAAAGGAAGGCCAGAATGAAATTAAACATGGGGCCCGCAATTACCACGGAAATCCTGGATGAGAGACTTGCCTCTCTGAATGAAATGCCCTTCGCCTCACTGTCGGATGCGATGCCATCCTCTCCTTCCATAACGCAGGCTCCGCCTATCGGGAGTAACTTAAGCGAAAACTTGGTGCCTGACTTGGTAAAAGAAAAAATCGTGGGTCCCATACCCATGGAGAATTCTATAACCTTTATTCCGTTGACCCGCGCCAATATAAAATGCCCGAATTCATGGGATATTATCAGCACGGATAATATTAATATAAACCATAAAATAGAAACCAAAGTCTAAACCTCTAGATGAATTTTCTTTTTATTGCCGCATATGAAGCCTGTTCAGCCTGAAGGATCTCTTCAACAGTGGGATTGTCAATATTCTTAACTTCCGACATGGCCGCTTCTATATATTCATAGATATCTGTAAAAGCAATCTTCCTATTCAGGAAATCTCTTACCGCAAGCTCGTTGGCAGCATTAAAGACCGTAGGCATCACGCCGCCTTCTTTTATGGCTCTGTAGGCTAAGGGAAGTCCCTTGAATACATTGTTATCAGGCTCAAAGAAGGTAATTTCTTTTAACTTGAAAAAGTCAACCTTGTTATCTTCCATTGTAAGTCTGTTGGGATAGAAAAGCGCATACTGAATGGGAAGTTTCATGTCGGGAACTCCCAGCTCTGCCATTACTGCGCCGTCCACATATTCAACCATGGAATGGATAATGGACTGAGGCTGGATCACCACCTGTATTCTTTCAGGTTCCACATCAAAGAGCCATTTTGCTTCGATCACTTCAAGGCCCTTATTGACCATGGAGGCTGAATCTATTGTTATCTTTCGACCCATACTCCAGTTAGGATGCTTAAGAGCATCTTCCACTGTCATCTTCTTAAGTTCATCATAACTCTTGCCTCTGAAGGGACCGCCTGAAGCTGTAAGCAGGATCTTTTCGATCTCTCCGTGGTTTTCACCGTTCATGGACTGGAAAATGGCACTGTGTTCGGAATCAACGGGCAGGATCTTAACACCCATTTCTTTTGCGAGAGGCATTATGATATGACCTGCCGTTACCAGAGTTTCTTTATTGGCAAGAGCAATGGTCTTTTTAGCTTTTATTGCCGCTATTGTGGGGCGAATACCGATCATGCCTACCAAAGCCGTAAGCACTACATCGGCTCTTTCATCGGTACATACGGTAAGAAGCCCTTCCATACCGGATAAAACCTTGGTGTTTGTGTCACTGATCCGCGCCTTCAGATCAGCTGCCGCTTCTTCATTGTACATAACGGTGAATTCCGGCTTAAATTCGCGAATCTGCTCTTCTATAAGGGATACGTTCTTATCGGCACAAAGTGCCAATGCATGATACCCTTCGTGAGCTCTTAATATTTCAAGTGTCTGGGTCCCGATAGAGCCTGTGGAACCAAGTAAAACCAGATTTTTCATACTAAATTCCTAACATAAGTAAACATGTAAGACAGTAAATGATAGGTGCAGTGAAGATCATACTGTCAAAGCGATCCAATACGCCTCCGTGACCCGGGATCAGATTACTGTAATCTTTAATATCATGATCTCGCTTAACTGCAGAAGCGGCAAGATCACCGACCTGAGCTATAAGTCCCCCCGGAATTGCCATAATGACAAGGATCCATGTGTATTCAGGTAAAAGAAGGCTTCCGTAGATATATGCAAGAAGTGCGGCACCAAGGATTCCTCCCACAATTCCTTCAACACTCTTTTTAGGGCTGAGAACAGGAAAAGCCTTATGGTTTCCGATGGTCTTACCAAAGGCCATGCCCACAAGATAAGCAAATGTATCATAGCCCCATGAACAGATATAGATCATCCATACAATGTAAAATCCCTTATCCAGGCCTCTTGTTAAGGGAAGAAAGCTTAACATTACAGGTCCGTACATAAAAGAGAATACGGAAGCCGTAACATCTTCCGCTTTGTATTTGGGGAATTTGATCACATAGATCGCAAGGAATACGATCACGGAAAGCACCGCTGTCATTGCAAGAAAAATATTGGATACCTTAAAAGCAATGCAGATATAAAGGGCTGCAATAGCCACATAGCCCCATGCGGTAAGATAATTAAATTCTTCTTTCCATTTAAGTCCCAGCGCTCTGGTCATTTCAAAATAGGCAACTATTGATAATGCGCCCACTGCAAAAGAAAGATAAACTCCCCCAAGATAGATAAATACAAAGGAAGCCAGTAATAAAACAGCTCCGCTCAATGTACGCTTCCAAAACATATCTTTAACCTTCCTTTATTTCTCCGAATTTACGGTTTCTCTTTCCGTAAGCTTCCACTGCCTTTACAAGCTCTTCTTTTGTAAAGTCGGGCCAGGGAACATCGGTTACATAGATTTCGGCATAGGATATCTGCCACAGTAAGAAGTTGGATAATCTAAGTTCTCCGCAGGTTCGGATAAGTAAATCCGGGTCCGGAAGACCTGCGGTATCCAAAGCATCACTGATAATTGTCTCATTTATATTTTCAGGGTCAATATCGCCCTTCTTAATTTTTTCGGAAATTTTTATAAAAGCTCTTCGGATCTCATCTCTCGAGCCGTAATTGATGGCAATATTAAAATGAAGTCCGGTATTATCTTTGGTAGCTTCTTCAAGTTCCGCAATTCTAAGCTGTATATCCTCATCAAGGCCTGTCTTATCGCCAATGATACGAACGCACATATTGTTTTTAGCTGCGGTCTTAAGACAGCCCTTCATATAATCGCGAAGAAGCTTCATAAGTGCATCCACTTCTTCTTTGGGTCTCTTCCAGTTCTCAGTCGAAAAAGCATATACGGTGAGGTAATTGATCCCCATTTTATAGGCTTCTTCACATATAACCTCAACCTGCTTTGCACCCTGAACATGACCATAATTTCTTGGCATGCCCTTTGATCTCGCCCATCTGCCGTTACCGTCTAAGATAATGGCAACATGATTAGGTATATTCAATATATTTCTCCTTAATCCGTTAAAGTGAAAAAAGGCAGGAAGAGTAGTTCCTCCTGCCAATAGATTTTCTGATTAAACTTTAAGAACTTCCTCTGCCTTTGCTTCAACAGCCGAATCAATATCCTTAATGAATTTATCTGTTACTTTCTGAAGTTCATCTTCAAGTTTCTTGATTTCATCTTCGGAAATTTCTGTCTTTGCAAGCTTCTTAAATGCTTCGTTACCGTCACGACGTACATTTCTGATGGCAACTTTGGCATCTTCACCCTTTTTCTTAACGTCCTTAACGATTTCTTTACGTCTTTCTTCCGTAAGTTCAGGGAATACAAGTCGTATTACGGAACCGTCGTTGGAAGGTGTGATACCCACATCGGAGCCCATGATGGCTTTTTCAATATCCTTAATAAGGGATTTTTCCCAAGGTGCGATCTGGATGATCCTGGGTTCGGGAACGGTGATATTACCAACCTGCTGAATAGGTGTGGGTGTTCCGTAATAATCAACCTTAAGCTTATCAAGCACATGGGGGTTTGCTCTTCCCGCACGGATCGCCTGAAGTTCTGAATACATATAATCAAATGCTTTCTGCATTTTTTCGTTAAACTGAGCTACTCTCTCGTCCATATTTATCTCCTTTATGCGCTTACTATCGTACCGTGGAATTCTCCGCTTAAAGCATTTACAATACTGTTTTCTTCATTTAAATCAAATACTCTGAAGGGCATCTTATTTTCAAGAGCAAGAGCGCTGGCTGTGGTATCTACAACCTTTAAGCCTCTCTTAACCACTTCTTCCAATGATATTTCATCGAACTTCTTTGCATTGGGATTGGTCTTGGGATCGTCATCATATACGCCGTCAATTGATTTAGCAAGAAGAACTGCATCTGCTTCAATTTCAACGGCTCTGAGCACCGTACCCATATCTGTTGAGAAGTAGGGATGTCCCGTGCCTCCCGCAAAGAAAGTGATCTTACCTTCTTTTAATGATTTTAAAGCTTCGTCCTTGGAGAACTGCTTTGTGAAGGTGGAACATATGAAAGGAGTAAATACTTCAGTGTCCATTCCTTCGGTTCTGAAAATCTCGGAAACATATAAACAGTTCATTACAGTTGCAAGCATTCCGATCTGGTCTGCTTTAACTCTGTCCATGTTTTCGCTGGTTCTTCCTCTCCAGAAGTTTCCACCGCCTATTACAACCGCAATCTGGTTGTCCTTGGAAATCTTCTTGATCTGGGCTGCTACGCCTCTGACAACTTCTTCGGAAAAACCTGTCTTTTTGTCTCCTGCAAGAGCTTCTCCGCTAAGCTTCAATAAGATACGCATAAATTCCTCACTTTATTTCTTATTTTTCTTGAAATCGTCAAAGAAGGATGTAGGACTGACATCTGCATAACACTGTGAGCAGACACCTTCTACAACCGCACCGTTGTTGATCTGTACGGACTTTGACTTAATATTTCCCATAACAATGGCAGTAGTATCAAGGATAACGGGACCCTTAACATCGATATCACCCTTTACCGCGCCTGCAATAACTGCGCTTGTGGCAAAAAGGTTACCGATCACTACCGTAGCCTGTCCAATCTTAACTGAACCCTGGCTGTTTACTTCACCGGAAATCTTAGCATTTTCTGCATAGATTTCAGATGCTTTGGAATCGCCTTCGATCGATCCCATGATATTTAACTTACCCTGAATCTGGATGTTACCCTGAATGGAGCCGTATAAATCAACGGAACCGTTTGAAGTAATATCACCGACGATACTCATGCCTTCCGTGATAGTGGCAATTTCATCGGATGCCTTGGAAGATGTGAAGGTCTTATCATAAGATGCTTCTTCCTTCTTCTCTTCTTTCTTATCCTTTGAAGGCTTCTTTTCTTCTTCAGGCTTAACCTCTTCAGCAGCTTCTTCCTTAACCTCCAAAGAGTCCTTGTTTTCAGGATCCAATTCATTGACTGCCTGAGAAAGGTCTTCTTTCAAATCTGTAAAAAATCCCATAATAAATGTCCTCCGTTTTTATTCAACCGATAAATGCCGTATCGGATTGGTTTCTTTAGTAATCGGTAAAATAACTGTATTATCCATACCCTGTATATACTCTATTATTTCAGGAAGTGCCTTTACTGTGGCATCCTTACTCCCAAGATCATGAAAAAGAATGATTGCTTCCGTTTTTCCCTCCAGACCTTTCTTAACATTCCTTACAATGGACTCCCTGGTCTGCGGAACGCTGGATGCGTCCTGGCTTGATACATTCCAGTCAAAAAAAACAATGCCTTCTTTTTCAAGACAATCTGCAAATACATGCATATCGATCTTACTTACATGGTTGGAACTGCCACCGGGAAATCTGTAGATATCCGACTCAACCCCCGTTACCATATACAGAAAATCGCGAAGCTCCTTGGTATCTGCCTTAAAATCCTCTTCGCTGTTATATACCTCGGAATAAATGTGGCTTGTGGAATGAAGCCCCAGCGCATGGCCTTCGTTAACTATACGCCTGTACAGATTCTCATAATTCCTGCCGTCCCGTCGATTTACAAAGAAAGTGGCGGGAACATCATATTCTTTCAAAATATCAAGTATCGGTGCCGTATTGGAGCTTGGGCCGTCATCAAAGGTAAGATAAACCTTGGTATAGCCTGCATAAACCTCCTCAGGTGAAAGCTGAAGCTTTTCAATCTCTTCTTTGGTCAGATCCTTATATTGATTGGCGACTTGGACTTCGGCTTCCGGGCTTGCCGGCGCATCCGATTCCAGAAACTCCATCTCACTGTGATTTTCAAGATAGAAATTAATATCGTCAAGAGCTTTCAGATACCTGCTCTCGGCATCTTTGTATCTGAAAAAGAAAAATACGGCCAGAACACTTGGTAAAACCATGAGTGTAATGATGGTTCCGATGATGAGTCTTTTCAAACGTTTTACACGTTTTTTCCTATCCAAACAAAACTCACCTCCGTAAACATCTTAAACATCATTGTAGCATAGAAAAGAAAGATTTAAAACATAATACATCATCTTTTCTTTTTATTTTGAATAGTCCCGGATACCTCAAAAATTTTGGCATAGATGGCATCAATAGCTGCATGAAATTCCTCCGGCGCCTGCTTTAAAAGCCTTGAAACAGTAGCTCTCTCCCGCTCCGGATTGTAGATTTCCATATCTTTGCTTTTTTTGAGAGCGCCTATATCTTTGAGCAGATTTAAGCGATAAACGAAGAGCTCAAGAAGCTTATCGTCGGTATCATCCAGCTTCTCGAACAATTCCCTTAATTCCTCGTCCATTTTAAGAGTAACCCCCGAATAAAAATCTTTCTGGTTATTTTATCATTTTAAGAGTTCTTATACAAGTAAAAAGGCACGGAATCTATTGTTCCGTGCCTTAAAATATTTAACCTTTTACAGCTCCCGACAGGCCTTCTACATAGAATCGCTGAAGGGCAATGAAGAGAATTACGATGGGAACCGAAACCATAAGTGAACCGGCAGCGAACTGACAGTAATATGTATCGATTCTCTGGAAATCCGTTAACCACTTTAAACCTATGGCAACCGTGTACATGGACTGCTTGTCACCCAGCACCATACTGGGGAAGATGTAATCCGTCCAGGGACCCAGGAATGAAGTGAGGATCGTGTAAATAATAATGGGCTTTGAAAGAGGAATTGTTACTCTCGTAAATATCTGCCATCTCGTTGCGCCGTCAATGATCGCGGCTTCGTCAAGAGATTTGGGAATCGTATCAAAGAATCCCTTACAGATGTAATAGCCCATGGCTGCACCGGCAGCATTAACCACTACCAGGGCAACGAGTGTCTGGGCAAGACCGATACCCTTTAAGATATTATAAACGGCGATCATGGACATGAAGCCCGGGAACATACCGATTACAAGAATGATCTTCATGAAAAGTGAACGACCTTCAAATCTCACACGGCTTAATGCAAAGGAGGTCATTAAGATAATGAGAGTTACCAATACGCAGCTTACGCTGGCAACTATGAAGGTGTTTATCCACCACTTTCCAAAAGGAATAACGCTGTTGTTCTTAAAGAGGTTGGTGAAATTCTCAATCGTATATCCCTTAGGGAAGAAATATCCCACATAGTAACCCTGCTCTTTTCTTATGGATGTAAGAACGATCCAAAGAATAGGGAAGAGCCACACTATACTCATAACGGTTAAAAGAATATATCCGGTATTGATCTTGTTGATCTTAAGGACATTAATAAGCTCATAAAGAGATAATACAAGCATGAGCCAGTAGCCCAGTGAAAAGTCCTTGACCATGAACTTGCCGCCGAAAGCCGCATTACTGTCAACAACAGCCTTGGTCATAAACATTACAAGAGTTACGGATACACACTTTGCAGCCGATACAACCGCAAGACATTTACCCACAAGCTTACCCGGCATGAAGAAAAGGATCAGTCCGAGAACAAGGGCAATTACGTAAAGTGCTACGATCATGGCATAGGAATAAGTAAATTTACTGCCCGCCATTGTCATGGTCGCCATGGTAAGTGCGTTAAAACTTTTATCTCCCACTGTCACAACGCTTATAAACATTGCGATAAAACCTGCTGCCAGAGAAAGGAGTGCGGGAATTCTGTATTTTAAATTCATTCCGATAACTATCTTATTCATTACATGAATCCCTCCTCGTCTTTTACGGCCTTAGACCTTGAATAGGTGATAAGGGAGAATGTGGCGGAAATGATGAAGATAACAATACCGATCGTTGCCGCCAGGTTGTAGTCCTTACTGTCATTGGTTAATTTATATAACCAGGTAACCAGCAAGTCTGTTTTTCCGGCGCCCTTGTAGTAATCAAGGGTAAGAGGTTCGCCTCCCGTTAAGAAGTAGATAACGCCGAAGTTATTAAAGTTTCCGATCAGGTTGGTGATCAGATAAGGTGTTGTAACGTGGAGCATATAGGGGAAAGTGATCTTGGTAAAAGTCTTAACGGGATTAGCGCCGTCAATCTTTGCACTTTCATATAACTCCCCGGGAATATTCATAAGAATACCGCTTACCATAAGCATGGTAACGGGAATACCAATCCACATGTTAACTACGATAACCGTAATCTTTGCGGATAAAGGACCTGTAAGAAAAGGGACTGATTCCGTTATAAATCCCCAGTTTTTAAGTAATACATTGATAATACCGTTCTTTCCCAGCATTGTCTTTACGACAAGGAGTGAGATAAAAGAAGGAATAGCCATGGTCATTACGAAAATGGTTCGCCATACCTTTTTGAAGGCGATACCCTTGGAATTGATGACCATTGCGAGGAATATTCCGCCAAAGTAACAGGAAAAGGTTGCTATAAATCCCCAGCAAAGGGTCCAGCCGAGTATAGGCCAGAAAGTATCTGATAATACATTGGTGGAAGAAATAAGAGCCTTAAAGTTATCCATGCCTACCCATGTGAAAAGATTTCCGGGGGGCTGATGGTTAACATCGTAGTTGGTAAATGCCATTAATATCATGTAGATAAGAGGCATAACCGTAAATGTAAGAATGCCGAATACGGGAACGGCAAGGAAGAGCTTGTAAATATTGTCGTTAAAAAGTGATTTAACATCATCAATAAAGCCCGGTGCTTTCTTTCCATGAACTTTTGCAAGTCTTGCCTGCTCTCCGGAATAAATGCTCACTGCCCAGAAAGCAAAGAATGTAAAGGTAAGCACAACGGTAATTACCCCAAACAACAGGATAAGCATGGAATTATCACCCTGGGTCATAACCATGATGCCCTGCTTTTCATCAAAAACCATGCCCTGCTGGGTTGTTCCCAGAGTGCCGATCTTTGACAGATCTTCAATACCCGTGGTGAACATATAGTAAAAGTACGCAATTTCAATGGCCAAAAAGCTTAAACCTTTAACTATCTGCCCTCTCACCATATTGGAAAGACCGCATATTAAAAACGACAATTTGGTAAAAATGTCACCATTCTTAAAAATACGAATCATGTTTTTCTCCTGCCTTTCACTGTATATCTTATTATACAGCAAGGTCTTAACAAAAATTGCCCCGCCCCCAGGGGAGCGAGGCAATTAATACTTAGATTATTCTGTTAAAGTTGATGTGATACCAAGTACACATGCATCGAGGCTTTCCTGAAGGTTTGCTTCAGTAATTGTTCCGTCGAAGATTCCTGTACCAAGTGCCTGAGCAGGTGTCCAGTACTGAGAAATCTGAGCAATTGCGGGCTGAGGTGTGGAATACTGTGTCTGTGCAAGAAGAGCAAGAGAAGCCTGGTCTTCCTGAAGAGCGGGGTTGTCCTGAAGGCTTAAGCAGGTAGGAGTTGTGTTGTTCTTCTCATATCTGATAAGCTGGTTTTCTTCGTTTGAAAGGAATTCAGCAAATAACTGAGCTGCTAAAGGATACTGAGTGTTAGACTTAACGCCGTAGCACTTGTAGTCAGCAAAGTTTGAGAGGTGAGCTGTCTTACCGTTGATTGTTACGGTAGGAAGTTCAACTGCTGCATAGTTGTCACCTAAAGCTTCCTTAACGGATTCAGCTGCCCATGTACCGGAGCAAAGAGCTGCAAGAGTTCCCTCTTTCATTCTTGCGCCTGCTACACCGTCCTGATCTTCAAGGTACTTAGGATTGTGTGTAAGGTCGATTAAGTACTTACCAACTTCAAGACCTGCTTCATTGTTCCATGTGCAATCAGCTGCATCTGTTCCGTCAGGTCCGAAAAGTGTACATCCTGCTGCATAGAAGAATGCTTCGATGTACCAGGAGTTGGTAATGGTACAGGAGAAGTTAGCGATACCATCGCCAAGATCCTTAGCCATCATGGTTTCAAGGCTCTGAACTTCGTCTTCTGTGTAGAGAGACTTGTTGTAGTACATGAACCATGAGTTGGGTGTTGAAGGAACACCGTATACAAAACCGTCTCTTGAGCAAGCGTTGATAGCGCCTTCAGAGTAAAGTGCCTTAACGTTTTCAATGTCTGCTGTGATAGGTAATAAAAGTCCTGCGTTTACTAATTCAGGAATAGAACCTGAAGGCATTAAGAATACGTCTGCTGCTGCATCAGGGTCTGTTGTTAAGTTGTTACCGGATTCATCAACACCTGTAACTGCAAGGTCCCAAGTGATTTCGAATTCGGGGTGAGCTGCCTGGAACTTATCACACATATCATATGTGATTTCCATATCTTCTTCAGGTGCCCATACTTTTAATGTAACCTTCTGTACTTCTGTAGCAGCTGCGCCGTTGTCGCCACCGTTTGCGGCAGGTGCTACGCTTGTCTTCTCTCCACAGCCTGCAAGCATTGTTACGGATAAAGCTGCGGTAAGAAGGAGTGCCAATACTTTCTTCTTCATTTTTAATCCTCCTAGATAATAGTGAAATGACTCAGTGGTTAATGAATAGGTTATTCGTTTAACCACATTTTTACTATACTCTATTTAAAGGCTTAATGTCAACGAAATTGCATACTTCAAAAGCAATAAATATTAGCCTTCATTTTTGTTAAAAATCACGATTTTAGTTAATCGATTAAATGTCCGCAGAATCAAGGATTTCTCTTATTGCGTCCTTGAGAATTGCAGGTATATCTTCTTTTAATGCAATATCCCATGCGGCATCGAAATCTTCTTTGGTAACTTCAGGCTTGTTAAGAGGTCTGTAAATCTTTTCTTTTGAGTCATAATATACCTGGGCACGGTTTAAAATATCAAAGATCCTCTTCTTTTTATTATTAAGATCCGCATATTCAACCGATGCATTAACATCCGATTCAATATTTAATGTGCCTTTACCCGTATAGACCACCCTGATGCTCCTTTCTTCAGGTAAAATCCCGTTACCGTCGTTAACCTTTATGGACAGAAGTTTCTTTTCATCATCATATGTGAATACTGTCTTCGCTTTTTGGGAATCGAGCATTTCGGAATTGTCATCTTCATATAATGTGAAGCTTCCGTCGGCGCCCTCGTAAACTCTTACTTCAAGCTTAACGGGATTCTTTAAATGGCTTTCTTTAAAGTTTTCATCGAGAGGGATGATGCCGCCCGCCTTTACAAAGACAGGAGTCTCATCAAGGTGCCTGTAGACTTTAATCCTTCTGCCTCCCTCATATTTAAGACCTGTAAAGAAATCATAGTATATTCCCTTAGGTAAATAACACTCAATCTCCGTAAGCAATGCCTCGCGGTCTCTTTCTTCGGTTATGGGATGAACAATCATCTGTGTGCCAAAGCCGAATTCATTGGGGAATTCATAGGCTTCCTCAACGTCCTCGATGTAATAAAGGGGTCTTATAAGAGGCTCCGATTCTTCTGCCGTAAGATAATTCATCGAATAAATATAAGGGATCAGCCGGTGCCTTAATCTCATGTATTCTGATATTATCTTTTCAGCTTCGGGACCGTAATTCCAGGGTTCCTTACCATAAAAAGCATTGGCTGTTGAGTGAAGTCTCATTATGGGAGAAAATACTCCGAGCTGTACCCATCTTACCGTCATCTCATCATTTCTTTTGCCGAACTGGTGTCCGCCTATATCATGGCTCCAGTAGGTATAGCCGATATTGGTGGCATTAGCAGTAAAGAAAGGCTGGAATCGTAGGGACTCCCAGGTCGTCATGGTATCACCGGAAAATCCTATGGGATATCTATGGGATCCGGGTCCTGCGTAACGGGAAAAGGTAAGGCCCTTCTTTCCGTTTCTTTTACTGTCAAGGAAGTGTGTATGGTTTAAAACCCAAAGAGGGTCAACATCCGATCCTTCCACTTTGCTTCCCTGCTGCCAGTCTATCCACCAGAAATCAACGCCTTCTTCTTCCATGGGATGAAGGATCTCATTAAAATAGTTCTCTAAAAACTTCTTATCTCCCGGAGCGAATCTGACACATTCCTTTTTCTCGGGATCCATGCCCATTTTCCTGCAGAGATTGTCATAGTTTTTTTCAAAATAACGTACTCCGTCCGCCGGATGGACATTAAGAGTGGTATGGAGATTTCTCTTATGAAGATTATCTAAAAATCTCTTGGGATCCGGGAAGTACTTGGGATTCCAGGTGTAACCCGTCCATCCTCCGCCGATTTCCTTGGGAATGTCCGTTAAATGCCAGTCCATATCGATAACGGCACAGGAAAGAGGTATTTGGCGCTCTTCAAACTCATCCATAAGCTTTTCATAGCTTTCTTCAGTATAGGGATAGAACCTGCTCCACCAGTTACCGAATACAAATCTCGGAAGTATTTCGGGCTTCCCGCAGAGATTAAAGAAGTCCTTAAATGCGGCTATATAGTCATGACCGTATCCGAAGAAGTAGAAATCTTTATTTTTATTATCCCGAGCCTTAAGCCACCCATCCTCGGTAAAAAGAAAGCTTTCTGAATCATCCAAAACGGCAAAGCCTTCTTTTGATACGATCCCGTGATCAAGCTCCGTAGGTCCGTCAACACTGTCAAGAGTTCTTGCGGTACCCTGTAAATCCGTGATCTCCTCTCCGAAATTCCAGGTCTTTTCCATCGAATTACTTACAGTTTTTATTGATAAAGAGTTTTTACAAAGAGCTCCGCCCTTGTAATAAAGAGTCAGATACTCTGTCCTAAGTACTATGCCTTCGCCTTCATGGGTAACGGTAAAGTCCGGATCCGCAAATTGCCTGTTTACCACGATCTGTGTGGCAGCATCGATAAAATCGCCGTTTTCAGACTCCTCTATTCTTAAAAGTCTCTCGGTCAAAACGCTTATTCTGACCCTTCCCTTAATGATCACGTTTTTCTTGTCCGTAACGGGAGTTAAGTTTGTTACAAATTCTTTGCATTCTTTAATCATACTAACCTTCTTTTTTTGTAATATTTTCTTTATTACGAAATGTAGGAAGTTAAAAATTAACTTCCTACACCATTTCACATGTGAAAACAAGAGTTTCGTGAGCGGGTAGCTTCACGAAAGTTAAATCCCCTTCTGCTCTTGCCTCTATTTTTCTGTTAAATACTTCTGATGCCAATTTTTTTACACCGATGGCCTTTAAGTTAAGAGCTGTTTCCTCGTCCTTATCGGAAGTGCTCATGCATGTAACGATTGCCTCTTTGTCAGTGAATCTTGCAAGGGAGAATACATAATCCTTAGCATACATGATCTTCATACCGCCATCCGACAAAGCTCTCATATTCTTTTTAAGATCTATTAATGTCTTATAAAAAGAATATTCAGGTTTGGCTTCTATATCTTCATGCCAAGGCATTGTAAATCTTGCTCCGTAATCTTCACCCACAACACCCTTTATGCCGGCTTCGTCACCGTAATAGATGGAAGGACATCCGGGAAGCATGAACTGCATTATGTAGGCGCCCCTTATCTCTTCCTTGTTAAGATTGTGGTGACACAGTCTGGATACATCGTGGCTGTCGATAAGATTAAACTGGTTTTCCCATATAACGTATGGAAGCTTTGAAAGGTAAGCAGTTATGCGGCCTGCGAGATCTTCCGCCGTCATCTTATAATTTACGCGATTTAATTCTTCACAGCGAAGATTAAATAAATCTCCCGCGCCAACAAACTGTCTTAAGGGACGGGCACATCCTGCATAATTCATGGGAGAATCCCACTCCTCTCCCTGAAGGTAGGGGCTGCAATCGCTCCAGTCTTCAGCAAGGATGTATGCGTCACTGTTAACATCGCGAATGTTTTTTCTGATTTCTTTCCATACTTCATGAGATAACTGTACATGTCCGTATCGGGCAAATACATCGGCTACGTCAAATCGCCATCCATCAATATTATACGGCGGTTTGAGCCATTTTTTAAGTACCGAATCATCATCTTTATAAATTACATGTCTTAATTTGTCGGATCTGTAATCAAGCTGAGGAAGGCTTTTTACTCCCGCCCATCCTTTATAACTTCCGTCAGGCTCCCATACATAGTATTCAGAGCCCTTTACAAACCATTTATTGTCAACGCCGGTATGGTTGATGGATATATCGAGCATTAACTTCATACCCTCTTTGTGGAGAGCTTCGGAAAGCTCAGCCAAAGCTTTGTCTCCGCCAAAATGCTCATCTACATGGAAATAGTCGGAGCAATCGTATTTATGATTGGAGGGCGCAACAAAAATGGGATTTAAGTAAATTGCCGTGATTCCAAGCTTCTTAAGATAGGGGATCTTTTCTTTTACCCCTTCAAGGTCTCCCCCAAAGAAGTCGGCGCAGTGTCCGATGGACCAGGGAACCGCATCTTCTTTAAAATCTTTATGCTGTATGGTCTTAAAACCATGGCATTCATATTCATTGTCTTTTACATCATTATCGGGATTTCCGTTGCAAAAACGCTCGGGAAAAATCTGATAAAAAACACTGTCACGAACCCAGGTGGGCTTTCTGTAATCCGCAAGAAGCTTAAAATTATAAGTCTCATCGGGTATGTAGGTCTGAATGCCCCTCTGAGTATAGTAGTAGATACAGTTTTTGGTAACTACCATAAAGCGATATTCAATTTTATTTTCCGTCATGGTAAGAGGCGCAGTATAATAGGAAAAACCACCCTCCTCGCGACCGAGTTCCATTTTATCGATCTGTTCGGCACCGTCATGAACGCTTCGTAAAAGAACGCATTCCACAGGTGCTTCTTTTAGTACTCTCAGTGAAACCTGTACGGTTTCATCGATTTCAGGCTCGGGATTTGATACGTAAAAAACGCTTCCGTCGCTGTATATGGATTCTAAATATAATTTATTCACAGTTGTTTTACCGAAAATCTTTCTTCAATTTCGACAGTAACCTGGTGGTTACAGATAACCGGCTTCTTGGAATTTATCATTTCAAAAAGAAGATCTCCCGCAAGACATGCCTTCTTTTTAATATTCTGAGAAACCGTTGTAAGCTGCGGGTTTGAATATTTACATTCCGGCAGGTTATCAAATCCTACCACGGAGATGTCTTCGGGAACTCTTAATCCGGAAAGTCTTAAGCCTTCCATTATGCCAAAGGCCAGGATATCCGACATACATACACATGCTGTGCATTTATCCTTTAAAAATGCCAGCTTCTTTCCTGCCTTTACGCCGTCTTCAAAGAAAGTCATGGCTTCAACATAACGATTATTGTTGAATTCCAGTCCCTTTTCATTTAATGCATCACAAAAGCCTTTAAAACGGGTTGCAATAACACCTTCTGTGGTGACAGGTCCCGCAAAAGCAATATCCCTGTGTCCCTTGTTAAGAAGGTATTTTGCCGCAAGATATCCACCCATGTAGTCATCGATACCGACATTGGCAATGCCCTCTGCATATGTATCAAGATATACTGTCGGTATCTTAACTCTCTCTCTTATTTCCTCCGCTTCTTCTTTAAAAGCGCCGAGAAGGATAAGTCCGTCTATATTCCAGGTGAGGAATGCCTGTAAAATATCCTGGCATCTTCCTACAGTTCTTATCATCATGTAATATCCTTGATTACGGATATAATTTTCAAGCCAGCTTAAAATCTGAGTGTTATAGGGGCTTGACGAAAAAGGATCGTGTTCCGAAAGGTTAGGTACTACCACACCGATGATCTTACTTTCTTTTTTAATAAGACTTCTGGCTGTAGCGCTGGGTGTATAGTCGTTTTCCGAAATGATCTTCTGTATCTTATCAATAGTTTCCTTGGAAACCTTGTGATGATTTCCGTTAATAACGTTAGAAACCGTCGCGGTGCTGACCCCTGCTTCTTTGGCAATATCTTTAAGTGTCATTATATTAATACCTCATTCTCCCATTTGGTTAACACGTTAACCAAATGAATCATAACAAACCTTAACCTATCTTTCAATGATTATGTATTCCCAAGGTTTCAAGGTAACTTCACCTAAAAGTTCAGCATCTATTTTCTTTTCTGTCAGGTCTCTTTCGTTTTCTCCATAGCCACGTAAAAGAACCTTATCCTTCTTATCCGTAAGGCCTGTAAGATCCACCGAAGCTTCCCTGTCACTCAAGTTAAGTACGCAGAGAATTGAATTATCTTCCGTATCTCGGTGATAGCAAAGCACATGCTCGTCTTCTGTCTTTTCAAAAACTATTTCGCCGCCGAAAGAACCTGTGAAGAGTGCTTCGTTTTCTTTTCTGATATCCGCAAGGGCTCTTAAATACTCTCTGTAATCATGGCTTTGCTGGTTCCAGCGAATCGTACTCTTAGATGTAAAAAGAATCACCTGGTTAAGACCAACTTCATCGCCCGAATATATAAGGGGTGCTCCGGGAATGGTGTAGGTTAAAGCAAACATTGCGGGAATGGCATCATATCCGAAGCCTTCTGCTATGGTATGTTCATAGGAGTTTTTATCATGGTTATCAAGGAAGTTAAGAGTGAAACCGTCAGAAGGAAGTTCCTTTCCCGTATAATACTTAACAGTTACCGCCTTCTTATTTCCTCTGGCCACCTGTAAGAGGTTATCGTAAAGAGACCAACCATAATTCATATCGAAAGCATTCACCAAAAGAGAGTCGCTGCTTCCGTCTTCTGCAAGCATGAACACAGGCTTAACCTGCTGAAGTTCAGCTCTCGCTTCATCCCAGAAATCAACGGGAACGCCGCTTGCATAGTCGCATCTGAAACCGTCCACATCAAATTCCGTAATCCAATATTTCATGCATTCGATCATTTCCTTACGCATATCACGATTATCAAAATTAAGATCCGCAACATCGGGCCATCCCATATTTAAAGGAGAGATGATGTTACCATTCTCATCCTGGGTGTACCAGTCGGGGTGGTCCTTAATCCACTGAGAATCCCATCCCGTATGATTGGCAACCCAGTCCATTAAGACATACATGCCCTCTGCATGAGCTGCATCAACAAGTTCCTTGAAATCCTCGTGAGTTCCGAATTCAGGATTTACATCTCTGTAATCCGTTATTGAATAATAGCTTCCAAGCTTACCTGAGCGCTTTGTCTCGGAAATAGGATGAATAGGCATGATCCAAAGAGCTGTTACGCCCATTTCCTTCAGTTCCGGAAGATGCTCCCTAAAAGCATCAAAAGTACCCTCACTTGTATACTGACGCACATTAACTTCGTACATTACCAGGTCTTTTGTCCAGGAAGGTGTACGACCGTTTGCTCCGAATTCCCCGTAATCTTTAACCTTTGAAGCGGGCTGTCCGCAGGAAAAAAGGGATAAAGAAAGAACAATTGAAAGTGCAATGCTTATTATTTTCTTTTTCATATGGTTCCTTTCGGTTAATCGTTTTACTACTTTTGAAAAAATAATGCATTAATGCTTTCCTGTTTAAGGCAATAATGCAAAATAATTCCTCGTTTATCGATTAACTAACTTCACTCTATCATGTGGGTGTTTTGAAGTCAATGCAACTATTTTCATAAATTTAGTTCCGTATATTTGTTAAAATACTACAGAATCTTAATGACTATTTAAGAAATGCGTGATATCATACGCATGTATGCTTGAAAGAAGGGGTGACAAACCCCGTAAATTAAAGGCTTTTAACAATAATTACGGTAAAAAATAAACACAAAGATTTTAAGGAATAAAAATGAGAAATAAATATTTAAGATTATTAATACCATCATTGACGGCCATATTAGCTTCTGTTACAGCTGCCTGTGTTACCGTCTCTGCTCCTTCAGAAAAGATTATATCCTACAGTGCTGAATTGCCTGTTGCAGAGACTTCTTCAAATACATACTCCGCTCTTATTGATGACGAAGATCTGGATACATATTTTGAATCCCTTTCAGATAAAACGGTAAATGTTATCATAGGAAATCATGAAGAATTTATTCCTGAAGATATCATGAAGGAAATGCTCTTTCTTAAGGACGGGCTCATTCTTTTTAATGAAGAAAAGCTTGATGAATATATTCTTTATCTGAGAGATAAATACGAGACCTACGGAAAAGCACGCTCATTTCACACATCCACCGGCGAAGATATTACCATTACCAAGGGTAATTACGGATGGAAATTTGATGTAGATGCTACAAAAACCGCCTTAAAAGAAGCTCTCTTAAAAGACTATGACAGCAACATGGATGTAGTCTTTTCCATTATGGGAAGGCGAGATCCTTTCAATGAGATTGCCGGCACATATTTTGAAGTAAGCATAGCCGATCAGCATGTTTGGATGTATAAAAACGGGGAACTTATTGTCGAATCGCCTTGTTGCACCGGAGATGTAAAGACGGGTGCAAATACACGTTGCGGAATCTTCGCAGTCACCTTTAAAAAGCGCGATACCATATTAAAAGGCCCTGACTGGAACGATCCGGTATCCTACTGGGTACCTTTTGACGGAAATATCGGTTTCCACGATGCCACCTGGCGTTCTCCTGAAGAATTCGGCGGTGATGTTTATTTAGAAAACGGCTCCCACGGATGTGTAAATCTTCCGTTAGAAGCCGCAGGTATCATATATGAAAATGTTGATATGGATACACCTATAATTGTTTATTAGATTTATTTATATTCAAGCTATCTATAGTGCCTTCTCTTTTAAAATGCCATAGTCCATATAATAGATTTTATCACAATGTTTAGCTACTTCTGAATC
Organism: Lachnospiraceae bacterium; assembly: GCA_016283575.1. Lineage (GTDB taxonomy): Bacteria > Bacillota > Clostridia > Lachnospirales > Lachnospiraceae > UBA1258. Next base: position 97,826 of record JAEEND010000018.1, read on the forward strand.
ATGAGTCACTATGATTGCGATTCTGTCATCCTCCTTAACTTTCTTTTTTAATATGTTAATAATTTTTTCAGCATTTTCACTGTCGAGAGCGCCTGTAGGTTCATCAGCAAGTATTACCTTTTTATTATCCACTAGTGCTCGCACTATTGCCACTCTTTGCCTCTCCCCATTAGATAATTGAAAAGGATATTTGTCTGTTTTTTCAGCCATACCCACGTCTTTTATCAATTGTTTTACTTTAGCATACTTATTATCCTTATAATTCTTGCTTCTTACTACAAAGGTTATGTTTTCCAGTACAGTTTTTTTATTGATCAGCGCAAAATCCTGAAAAACAAATCCTATTTTTTCCCTTCTCAGTTTTAAAAGCGCGCGTTCGTCTGAATAATCAGTATACGCCTCATCAATCAATACATTTCCTTCATCCGGCGATATAATACCTCCGATAATATTGATTAACGTGCTTTTGCCACTCCCGCTTCTCCCCATTATCGCGACCATTTCTCCTTCTCTTACTGAAAAGGAAACGCCCTTAAGCACTTCAATCCTATCATATCCATCCATGTAATATTTCTTTATATTAGACAGCGTGATCATTCAGCCTCCTTAATATTGTATCTACATTTATCTTCTTAACAATTATAGATGAAGCTACTATTTCCGCAGAAAAAATAAATCCGTTTACTATAACTAAAATCATAGGTTTTAGCATGATTGGCATTCCCAGCAATTCACTGTATAAATAAGTTATTAATAATGATATTACATTAGCCATCGCTTGAATAATCACGCAAGATGTACTAATCAATAATGATAGTTCAAGCCTTGAATAACCATATGCCAGAAGTACTGCATAATACTTTATATTGTTTCTTATTTTCAGGTACACGAATATCACGGAAGATATGACAGAGAAAAAAACAATTAGTCCCAGCATCTCCTCGAAAATCGTTAAAATAGTTTCAACCGCAGTTCCTGTTATTGCTGCCTCTGCATTTTTTGCGTTGCTCACTGAGGATGCTGGAAATATCCCCAGTTTATTGCAGGTCTCATTAATATATTCTTGGATTTCCTCCGGAGATTTATCTGTTAAAAACTGACCGTTTATTCTGAAAAAACATTCAGCAAGTGCGTATGAATAATCATCCTTTGACACAGGAATGGCCTTTTTATCCGGCATTGGAAGTAACACATATCGATCGAGATTTATATATTTTTTTCTAATCATCATGCTTTCTCCCTTTTCCAAAAAGCCCTTAACCTGAAAACGATCATAGCCGCCTATGGGAGAAATGACTTCAATAATATCTCCTTGTTTATAAATATCTATATAACCATACCCTAATATTATTGAGGGAAGTTCATCATCACTGCACTTAGTAAAATCTTTAAGCACATCTGCCTTATCCTTGCACAGCGTGTTTTTCTGCTCTCTATTCTCACCTATAAAAACACATTTTACTTCATATGCTTTCCCATATTCGGTTTCAAATGGCATAGCATTGGCGTCTCCCTCCTCGTATCGATAAAGCATTGTCTCGGGAATGTCATCCGCCACTACTACCACCGGATTAGGATAGATTTCTACATATCCCATTCCGCTATTTTCTAATTCCAGCGCAAATCTTTTTAGATTAAAGAGTGAATCAGGCTTACTAAGATACTCCTCCTCATACTCACCAACAAGATTATCCATCAAAAAATAGCAGCCCTCTGCCTTATCTTCCTCAATATTCTCCTTTTCGTTTCTAATTGTTTCTGCATGAAATAAATAAACATAGTTTACGCTTATGCAGAGAATTGATATTTGTATAAGAAAAAGAAATGGTACCTTATGTGCTCTTTTCAAATCAAAAATGATTTCATTAAGTAGTCTACGCATTGTATCTCTCTTCTTTTTTATTGTAAACAATGGGCAACAGCAATAATATGGATGTAATATTAACGATAACAAGTGTTGACACTATATAAAGTATTTCTCTCTTTCGCATTAATAAGAGAATTACAGCATCTGCCAAAAAAATAATAATAGAAAAGGCACGAATTATATATGTATTTGCATTCACTAATCCGAAATAATGTGATACCGTCTTTATATCCTCAAATTGTAGGCTCCACCAATATATGAGCATTATCAAACTACCCAAAACCAAAAATATAGATATTGCAATCAGCAAAATAGCATCTTCTCTAATACCTATATGATCAGATATTTTTGAGTAGGCTGATTCTATCTTTTTTACATTTTTTCTTCCCAACTCATCTACGATTCTTTCAAATATTATATCTGTTGTATTTCCTAAAATAAGAAATGTATTGGCACTCAAGTACTCATAATTGTTATTCACAAGAAATAGCATGTAATTCATGCCAATATGTTCTGATGTAAACATCCCATATGGTTTTGTTTTCCTTCCGTTATATAGAAATGAATCTATAGAAAATAGTTCTGCAGATTCACTGCCATAAAGTAAGTTATACTCTTTATCTTTGATTTGTCTTTTATTAAACTGCTCCTCAATACCGGCAATCGTAAAAAAACCATCAGTATTTACAATCTCGTATACCGGTTCATATTTATTTACCCGAATCAGAACAGCATAATCAAACATGTCATCAAGAAAAGAAAAATCAATTATATCTGAGCCGGTTACAGTAAACTCTATCCTATCTCCGCCAAGGCCTTCTGTAGATTCCTTTCCTATTTGCGAAGCATTCGAAAAAAGAATAACCACTTGGCTAGTCACATAAAGTGTTAATAGATAAGTAAAGAAAAGTACAATGTCTTCTCTATGAATTTGCAGCCATGTTCTGATTTTCAAGCAATACCTCCCTTAAAAGGTGGTGCTGAAATTATACTCAGCACCATAACCTTTTAGTCAACTCCACAGTATGTATGGGCGATTGTCACATATCCGACATAAGGGCCTACCGGTGTCTCTGCAGTGGCACCTTTATAGCTGTAAACGCGGCCCGAATCAGAGCCTGGATCTACTTCTCTAAACAAATTTTCAAACCTCGCACGTACATAGCCTCTAAATGAAGTAGAATGCGTTGTGGTCCCCTTGCATAATTTTGAACCATCTAGCAGCTCCATCGTGTAGGATTTCAATGTAATAGTTCCCTGGGTAAAGGAATATGTCTGAGTTGATCGTAATGTCCACACAGGATCCCAGGCATTTACCATGAATAAACTCTGTGTACCTATTGATGTTTCCATATCGCTCCAGTGCCCAACAAGATCATATCGTGAACTTGCAGCAGCAGGAATACTTCCTGTCAGCAATACCAATAGCATCAACCAGCTAATAATTCTTTTTGTTCTGTTCATCATTCAATCCCTTTCTTAGAGTAATTTGTTGAAAAAAGTTTGTTAAAGGGTATAATAATGTTATCCACATAGATCATCTGCATTTTATGCAGGAGCGTCGCGGCTTCGATTTATGTGGATTTTTTATGCACTCATAGAACCACCTCCTGTTAAGCTAGCCTTATTAATAGTTAATCCAGTCTGTTTCAACCCACCTTTTCTTTGTTTCATTATAATGGCGGTACTGTAAGACACCGTTATAATATCTTGTTTTAAGAGTGATTGTGTCAGCCATTATCACAATTTCATTCATATTTTTATAGTCAGTAAATTCAATCGCCGATACTACCGGCTGTTTTATAAACGACATAATTATCGTCGCAAATATAATTATCTTTATTCGCATATTTCTTCCCCACTTTCGACAATTTCAACTCCCAATTCAATAAGAGGTATCAAACTATCATAGTCTGTTATCAAACCTATTAGCGTATCTTCTTTGTACACGTAATAACCCTCGCCCGACTCTATTATTCGCATTTCATCCGGAACTACTTCAAATCCGGTTTCATTGTTATCTTCCATGGGAAACGATGATTGAAATATGAATGTGTACGAACCTGCAAAAGAGAGCAAACAAATAATCACAAAGGCTATTGATCTTAGTCTTAGTAAAACTATATTTCTATTTGCAACGACACTTTTAAATCTTTCCAAAATAAATGCATCTTTCTTGAACTTTACCAATCCGATTGTTGACGCCAGCAATCTTTGCTGGTTATCAGCAATGCCGGCTAACGCAGCCATTATGGTCTTAAGATAGGCTTTTTTCTCAATTGCACTCATACTTCGGGTCACCAGATAATCACAGTTTAATTCCAGGTTTTCTTCCATCTTGTGGCGTAACAAATAAGAAAAAGGATTCCACCACAAAAATGCTACCCAAAAATCAATAATTGTCATGATCCACAGGTCCCCATGAACCTGATGTTGATATTCATGAAGAAGAATGTAATATAGCTTTTCTTCATTCTCATGTTCTGGTATAACAATCACTTTCTTAAATAGTCCATAGCTGAACGGATAAACAACACCGGGAATCTCGTATACATTAACTTTTATTGCCTTGCCTGTTTTTTTCTTTACACTATCAAGGGCTTCGACTACTAAATCAGTTATGTCTTTTCCGGTGTTTTCTACCCATCCTGATAAAGTCACGCGAAGTACAATGCAGCGTATCATCCCAATTACAGCTACAAGAATCCAAATGCAAAGTAGCACCATCCACACTTGGATACCATATATTAACTTGTATGTCATAAAATCAAAAATGGGATTATATAAGAATCTAAATGGTACTACCTTTGTGAATGAAAACTCAAAGGGAAGCACAGTACGAATAAGGCATAAAGACAATACGAAAATGAGTGTTCCCATTTCGTATCTTTGTTCCCCATAATACCTGTATAGAAAGAAAAGAATCATCAAAAAAATAACTGTCCAAACGGACATTGCAAAAGAAAATGATGTAAGTAACATATATCAGCCTCGCTTTATTCTTCTAATTTGCTTATTACTTCTTTCAACTCCTCAATTATTGTTTCTTTATTACTTTTATTAAAATTCAGTTTCTCTTTAACCAATGCCATGGCAACGTCGCCAAATCTATCAATTCCTACTCCCAATTCCGCAATCTTCCTGGCAGCATATTCTTCTCGTGAAACAGCAAAGGTAAAAGTCCGGGCATATTGTGTATTTACACGCTCCATTCCACTGACAACTATCATACCCTTATTAAGTAACGATGTAATGGTACGGTGTGTGTAAGTTATATTTTCCATTACATCGGTGAGACAATCAAATATCTCAACTGATGTAATCGGTCCCCCAGCATCCCAAAGAAGATTCATCAACGCCATCTCTCGTTTGTCTTCTTTCTTCATACTGCCTCCTATTTACTTTTTTTGTTAATAGTTTACATTAATTTTATATGTCTCATTGTAAAATGTCAATTTAATTTTCTAGTTAAATTCATAAACATGCAAAAAACTCTGTGTCTTGTGACACAGAGCTTTTTTCTACATAAATGATTTTGCAAATATTTCAAGGCCAATGGCTATTAATATGATACCGCCAAGTATTGGGGCTTTTTGCGACAGTTTATCGCCGATCTTACGGCCCAAATAGATTCCGACCATACAGATTGCATATGTAAGCAGCAAAATGATCCCTGCGCTTATTAAGGCGTCAGAAATGGTATATTCAGCAAATGTAAAGCCTGCGGAAAGTGCATCTATGGAAGTTGCCACTCCCATTAAAAGAAGGGTTCCGTTGGTTATGGGCTCTACTTCTTCTTTTGAAGAGAATCCGGAGATTATCATCTTAATACCTATATATGACAGTACCAGCAATGAAACTATGGGGATGTACTGTTCAAAAACTTTAAATATAGTGATCAAAAACCGCACCACCACATATCCAACCACCGGCATTAAAAACTGAAATCCCGCAAAAGTACCTGCAATGGTATTGGATCTTTTGGCTTTCATATGCGGGTCGCTAAGACCGCTTACCACGGAAACCGAGAAAGCATCCATGGCAAGGCCAATTCCCAGTAAAATGGCATTAATATATAAATCTAAAGTCATATTTACCTCTTCAATGATTTCTTACATAAAGATAGCAAAATACCGCTATAGAAAGATTAAGACCAATGCATAAGCACTGGTCTTTTTATCTTAATCTTTAAATTAGGGTCTATCTTATAAACCTGCCTGAGCTGCAACTTCTGCTGCGAAGTCGTCAACCTTCTTTTCCATACCTTCGCCAACTTCGTAACGAACGAACTTAGCGATCTTGATGTTGGCATCAACTGACTTAAGGTAAGCGCCTACGGACTGCTTTCCGTCTTCAGCCTTAACATATACCTGATCAAGTAAGCAGATTTCCTTTAAGTGCTTTGAAATACGACCTTCAACAAGTCCTGCAAAAATCTTATCTGCGGAGATGTTAGCCTTATCAGCTACTGCAAGTTCTGCAAGCTGAGCCTTAGCTGCATCTGATAAGAAGTTGGGAAGATAGTTCATGTTAGACTTCTTCTCTTCGTAAATAGCCTTATCTTCAGCGCTCCATACGTTTTCATTGATAGCTCTTTCAATAAGCTTGTTTAAGATGGGCTTGGGAAGTGAGAAAGGATCGTTTAATGCGCTTTCTAATGTAATATCTTTTTCTTTTGCAAGTTCGTCAGCAGAGATGTCATCTCTTGATACGAACTGAGGGTTCATAGCTGCAACCTGCATTGCAACGTTGGTAAGAGCTTCCTTAACATTGTCGCCTGTTGCGCCGTTAGCTGCAACAAGAACACCAATCTTACCACCACCATGGATGTAAGATACTACACATTCGCCCTCAGCCTTTTCAAATCTTCTGAAGGAAAGCTTTTCACCAATGGTAGCTGTCTTTTCAACAAGAACTTCCTTAACGGTCTTTGATGCATCTTCAACCCACTTTTCTTCCATCATGGATTCAACATCAGCTGCGGAAGAGTTAAGTGCCTGCTTTGCGATTGCTTCAACAAATGCCTGGAATGTTTCATTCTTTGCAACAAAGTCTGTTTCGGAGTTAACTTCAACTACAACAGCTTTGTTTCCTTCTACAGCAACTCTGGTAATACCTTCTGCTGCGATACGGCTTGCTTTCTTTTCAGCCTTAGCAGCGCCGCTCTTTCTTAATACATCAACAGCTGCTTCCATATCGCCGTTGGTTTCGTTAAGTGCCTTTTTGCAATCCATCATGCCGGCACCGGTCATTTCACGTAATTCTTTTACCATGCTTGCAGTAATTTCTGCCATGATCTTATCCTCCTGTTTGTGGCTTATTATTCTTCTGTAGCTACTTCTTCGATATCTTCTGCAACTGCTTCTACATCAGCATTAGCATCTGCAGCGTCAACAGCTTCGCCCTGGTTAGCTTCGATTACGGCGTCAGCCATCTTGGAAACGATAAGCTTTACTGCTCTGATAGCGTCATCGTTACCGGGGATAATATAGTCAAGTTCTTCAGGATCGCAGTTAGTATCACCGATACCAAGTAATGTAATACCGAGTGAGTGTGCTTCCTGAACACAGATATGTTCCTTCTTAGGATCTACTACGAAAATAGCATCGGGAATTCTCTTCATGTCCTTGATACCGCCAAGGTTCTTTTCAAGCTTTTCCCATTCCTTCTTTAAGTTTGTAACTTCCTTCTTGGGAAGAACGTCGAAAGTTCCGTCCTGAGACATGGTTTCGATAGCCTTTAATCTTGCAACTCTGGACTGGATAGTCTTGAAGTTTGTAAGCATACCACCGAGCCATCTTTCGTTTACATAGTACATTCCGCATCTTTCAGCTTCTGTCTTAACAGCATCCTGTGCCTGCTTCTTTGTACCAACGAAAAGAATTGTACCACCCTGAGCTACAATATCAGAGATTGCATTGTAAGCTTCGTCAACCTTACCTACAGACTTCTGTAAGTCGATGATGTGGATACCGTTTCTTTCTGTGAAGATGTAGGGAGCCATCTTAGGGTTCCATCTTCTTGTCTGATGTCCGAAATGAACACCTGCTTCGAGTAACTGTTTCATTGAAATAACGCTCATTTTAAAATCCTCCATTTTGGTTAATCATCCGTGTATCCCGTTTTCCCGTCAACCTTCGCGTCAAAGGGCACCGACGGCGGAAGCAATAAGCATGCAAAATACACGTGCCTTTTAGTCACAGCCTTGTCAGTTTAACATATTATCATCGGGGTTTCAATAGAAAACTTTGAATTTATGGGAAAAACCTTGAAAAAGTGCAACCACAGGGCTGCACTTTCAGATTATCTTACTTAAAACTACTTCTTGGAAGCAAAAAGATCGATTACAAGCTTTACTTCTCCGACTCCGAGGCCGAGTTCTTTTGCAATGGCCATATTGGATTTGCCCTGTTCATGAAGCTTTCGAATCATTTCATTGGAATTCTTTTTTCCGTCATTGTCGGTATCGAAATGAAGGGATACATTATTTGCAGGATTTCTTTTAGGTTCCGCTTTTTTCTTACTTGTTGATGCAGTCTTTTTCTTGGGTGCAGCAGCTTCGCCGGTAGTCTTTACTGTATCTTTCTTCTTTTCTGCAGGTTCTTTATTGAATGCCGCAGCCTCAGCTTTGGGAATTGCCACTCCGTCACGAAGTACAAGTTGTTCCGGCATAAAGGGTCTGAAATCAGGCTCCTTTTCATCGTCTGCTTCTTTGCGTTCTTCTTCTTTCGCGATTACTTCAGCCTGCTTTTTTTCTATTTCCTTCTTTACTTCTTCGGTCTTTTCTTTTTCTTTTATTAATTCCTGCTCGGTATTTTTAAGCTTTTCATCTTTGTCATTTAACATGTCATAGAGAAATACCGCTTCGTTGTGATTGGCATTAATCTTTTCAAGTACGGTTTCGGAATATTCGTCCACTGCCATTATCTTTTCATTGGACATCTTCTCGAGAGCGCGCTCGGTCTTTTCAACGGAATAGTTCACGGTCTCTTCCACCATGTCATCTATTCTTTCTTTAGCGCCCTCCAGCTCCTTGGTCACAAAGGCTCTGATCCGCTCTTCCGTCTCTTTTTCTTCTTCTTTATTCTTCTTTCTTTCAGGCAAAATAAAGCTCAGGACAAAAAATATAAGTCCCAACACACCTACAATGCCAAGCAATATATAACTATCCATCACTGACTATATCCTTATATCAAATGATTGCCCGAAGGTCTTCTTAACAACTTTTCCGTCGTCGTGTTCTTCGTCATGGTCTTTGTTGCGGTGTTTGCCTCCGTCACCGCTGTACTGACCGTTTCCCTTTTCTTTTGCATCAAACTGCTTCTGATAATTGGAAACGTCATTGGCTCTTTCTACGGTATTGGACTTTTCCTCAGTTTCGGACTTAAAGGTCTGGCTGAAATTAGCCTGATCCAGCATTCCCTTGTGTTCCTCATTGTGTCTGATAGCGGCAAAATCCTGAGCCCGTGATACAGATACATTCAGTTCAATCGGTCCGAGTCCCATAAATTACTCCTTTCCCCTCGAAAGAAACTAGTAGATAGCAACCATCTTAACATCACCGGCTTCTTTTACGAAGCGGCAATATTTCATGGCGCTTTTAACTACCATTGATACATCTCCTATACATATTTTTGTGCCGGGATATACATCGCCGGTTACTATTACCTGACCTGCAGTTTCGGCATCGCCGGGTTCTTCAATCTTTGAAAGCTGATCTTCTATTTCGGTAAGACGGTCTGTCTGTTCTTTGCTGATCTTAGCTAGTTTTTGGATCTGTGTAAGCTGATCCGTAGTCATCTTGACTCCGCTGGTAAGCTTAATTCTTGCTCCGTCCAGCACGGGCTTAATGGTTGCAAGAGATTTATCAAGCTGAAGCATCTCTTTTTTAAGAGCTGCGATTTCCTGCTTTAATGTTGCATCCATACCAACTTCAACCACAGTATCTGCACCCATTGATGAACCAAGGTTCTTAACTTCGATGGTATTGGTGGCAACGGCACGTCCGCCGGCTATGAAACCTTTTTTACCGATTACTCTGATATCGGTTCCTGCCACTACATTGCTGTGCATGATGGATTCTGCTTCAACAAAACCCTTGGCACTTACGGTGGCATTCTCTAAGAATTTACTTACTATATTGCCGCCGGAAGTAAGGCGTCCCTTGTGCATACCGTTCATGCCGCGGGCAATTGTAATATTTCCGCCGGCTTCAAGAAAGGCGCCTTCCACAATACCCTTTACTTCAATGTTTCCCTTGGCTTTAATGGTGAAGTTCTCGCACACATTACCGTTAACACATACATTTCCGTCATATTCAATATTGCCGACGCTGTTATCAACGTTTTCAACTTCGAATACGCTTGATACGAAAACTTTTCCTTCTACCAGGTTAACGTGACCGTTTACCATGGAACGGATCTCTGTTTTATCTTCGCTTAATTCGATCTCATGTCCGTATTTTAACTGTAACTGCTTTACTTCTCTCGGACGGATCCTCTCGCCCTTTACATTAATACCGGGAGTACCGAATACTGCAGGAGTAAGCTTGGCAAGGAGCTGACCTTTTTCACAGTGGTTAATGGTATTTAAATTAAAGAAGTCTACGGAACCATCCTCATTTAATGTAGGCTTGATCCTGGGATCTGTATTAAAGAAGTATTCTATTGATGCATCACTTCCCTGTACAGGAGGAAGACCTTTTGCAATTTCAACGTCGGTACAGTAAGGTCTGTTTTTAAGAAAATCATCTATTACACTGTCATCAAGTCCGAATTTAACGCCACGGCTTGTAAATTCACGAAGGAATTCTTCTCTTGACATTACTTCCGCTCCCAGGAATGGGGGAATCAGTCTTACGGTTACCGACATGTTGTCGGGCGCAATAAATACCTTGGCGGTCTCACCCAATGCATATTTAAATTCCGTAGTGGTCATGAAGATCACTTCTTCATCGGAAAGTGAATTTAAGTTTGAAGCCAGTTCCTTTATGTCATAGGAAATATTCTTAATAGACAAGTATTCAGTTAATTCTTCGCGGGAAATAGGCTTTCCGCCATCCTTCGGCGGAAAGAGCTTGATGGCACACATGCCGTTCTTAGGAATAATCTGAAAATAACCGTTCATAAAGAACCCCCAAAATAATTCTCAATGCAAGATGATTGGCAAAGCCAATTGTCCCGGATGAAATTAGCAGAGCTAATTTTCCCTTATACAATTGGCGAAGCCAATTGTCCCGGATGAAAGAAGGTTTCACCTTCTTTCATCCTTATTGTATCAAAATACCCATGTATCTTCCAAGCTTTTCTTTCATTTTCTGTAAAGCTCGTGTATGAAGCTGCGAAACTCTTGATTCTGATACCTCGAGCACGTAGCTTATTTCTTTTAATGTCAATTCTTCATAGTAATAAAGAAGAATGACCTTTCTTTCGTTTTCGGTGAGGTTTTCAAGAGACTTGGCGAGCATTTCTTTTAATTCGGCCTTCTCAATAACCTCTTCAGGCTCTTCAAATCTGGATGTGAGATTTTTCTCGGTGGGAGCTTCTACCCCTTGCTCCATAAATTCATCCAGGGATACTACATTGGTAACCTTTAACTGGCACTGCCATTCATTTAATTCGTCTTCGGAAATATTTAACTTTTTGGCAATTTCCTCATCCGTTGCCTTGTGTCCCGTTTCAGCCTCGATCTCACGCATGGCATTTTCCAGCTGACGCTCTTTTTGGCGGACAGTTCTGGGAATCCAGTCCATCTTACGGATCTGGTCTAAGATAGAACCTCTGATGCGTAAGCTTGCATAGGTTTCAAACTTGACTTCTTTTGCAAAATCAAATTTATCTATGGCATCAATGAGTCCGAAAATACCGTAACTGCACAAATCTTCGTATTCTACATTGTACCCTAAATACATGCTAAGGCGCCCCGCGACTAATTTCACCAACGGAGCGTATTCCAGTATTAACTGCTCTCTGACTTCGGGGGTAGGTTTCTTTGAATAATCATCCCAAAGTTTTTTTCTTCCCTGTTCATCCATGTATTATAATCCCCTTTAGAAATCATTCCCGATAGGCTTACTCTTCTCCTGCCTCCGTTTTGATTCCATTCTCTTCGGTCTTCTCCACAGTTTTACCTTCTTGAGGATTTTCATCCTTTGATGGTTCTTTTTCTATTACCTCGCCTTCTTCTTCTTTTCGCTTTTTATTCTCAGCATAAAAAGAATCAAGTACCATGCGAATAACTGTGCCAATAAAATAAAAAACACAAAAAACAGCCAACAACGCAATCAACATTGTTATAAGGCCGTAGCCTTTATAATAAACGATAAGCGCTGTGGCTGCCAAAGCCGCCAGCGTCAACACCACCGGCAATTCTTTTCTGGTCATACCCTAAATAACCCTTTCTTCTTTGCCCACGGCTCTTATCACGAAATCCCCTGATTCAGGATAAAAGATAACCGTACGTCCGTATGAATTTCCTGTATCCTCTGCAATTATGGGAATCTTTAATTCCGCAAGCTTTTTTTTGCTCGCTTCCACATTTCTGTCTCCGACTCTTACAAGGTCTGACTTATTCTGAAAAGCAAACATTTGGGCTCCTCCGGCAATCTTGGCTACAAGCCTCGATCTGTTGGCCCCCGCCTTCTCCATAAGGCGCACAAGCTCAGCAATACCGGTATCTGCAAATTTCATAATATTACTGTTATTATGAATGGCGGTTGAATCAGGAAGCATAACATGTGCCAAGCCTCCTACCTTTGTAACGGGATCTCTCATGGCAATACCCACACAAGAACCAAGGCCCAGCGTAGTGATACTGTCCGGGCTTATACAAACCTTGAGATCCGCCATCCCAACTTTTATTACTTCACTCATTAATTATCCACCTGTTATCGTGTTACATAATGCCCAAAGCACTTAAAATTTTTGCGTAGGACTCAAGATCGGGTACGAGAATAAAGTATCCGTCAATCTGGCAATCATCAAAGAACTGGTTCTGAATAAGCAAAATCTTGTCACCCAGAGTTCCAAATTCAATGGCGGGGACGCTTAAAATAGCGCCCGCCATATCAATTGTTAAATCAGGAACCGATGGATAGATTTTTAAATTTGTAAGAGTAGATAATGAATTCAGATAAGCTCCGGTGATAATATTACCGATCTCCTTAAGAGCTGACATTTCCATCTCGCCAAAGTCATCCCCGGGAGATTCCATGCCCATCATAAGTTTGCTTACAAGGTGCTTTGCAGACCCTTTTTCCAACAGGAACATAATGCTGCCGGAGATATCTCCTTCAACACATAAATAGATTCCTGCCATTATCTGTTCTTCGCCGCCCATGAGTTCGCCAAGCTTTGAAAACTCCAGGAGTTTAACCTGCGGAACACTCATGTCAACCTTGGCATTGATAAGCTGTGACAATGCTGTGGTCGCGTTACCGGCGCCGATGTTTCCGATTTCTTTTAATACGTCAAAATACTGTTCGGAAACTTTTTCGATGTTTAAATCATCCATATATTATGCTCCCCATAGTGCTATTCTTTTTCCACTGTAAGTGAATTAAGATCAAGAATAGAGATTAACTCGCTGCCGCACTTACCTACACTCTGTACGAATGTAACTTTATCTGCGGAAGTATCGGTTGCTACTTTCTCAATCTGTGAGCTTTCCAGAGTAATAACTTCTTTTACTTCATCTACGATGAAACCGATCTTACCGTGCTGCTCAAGCTTGAGGATTATGATTCTGGTAGCCTTGGTGATCTCATCTTCTTTAAGACCCATCTTAAGTCTTAAACTCATAACGGGGATGATCTCACCTCTTAAGTTAATAACACCCTTTAAATAGGAGGCTACCTTTGGAACTCTGGTCACGTGAGTCATCTTAACAATGTTATCAACTACGGAAATATTGATACCGAACTGTTCATTGTCAATTTTGATCACTATGTACTGGGCTGTATCGTTTTCGTTAACGATTTTTAATTCATCCATTTTTATCCCTCCTCACTAAATCAACGCATTGGCATCAATGATCAATGCAACTTCGCCATCACCGAGGATAGTTGCGCCACTGATGAACTTACACTTGCTAATATACTTGCCAAGGGACTTAATAACGATTTCCTGCTGGCCTATTAATTCATCAACTACAAGACCTGCCAAACGATCGCCCTTCTTAACGATTACTACTACAAGGTTGTCATCCGGAGCCTTTGAGGATTCGATTCCAACTACATCGTTTAAACGGATAAGGGGAATAACGGTACCTCTTAACTGGATAACTTCTTTATTTTCCACGAGTCTGATTTCAGATGTGGGTATATCTTCGATGGTCTGGATGGAGCCGAGAGAAATAGCATATTTCTCGTCGCCTACGATAACCATCAGTGCCTGGATGATTGCAAGGGTCAGAGGAAGTCTGATTATCCATGTGCTGCCTTCTCCAAGCTTACTTCTTACTTCAACTTCACCGCTCAAAGCTTCAATCTTTGACTTAACTACGTCAAGACCAACGCCTCGTCCGGAGATTTCGGAAACCTTTTCTGCTGTCGAGAAGCTGGGTAAGAATAAAAGGTCGATAATTTCCTTATCGGACATGTTCTCAGCCTGTTCGGGAGTGATTGTTCCCTTCTGAATGGCTTTGTCTCTTACCTTGGCAACATCGATACCGTTACCGTCATCACCAACTTCGATGACAACGTTGTTACCATCCTGATATGCCTTTAAGAAAATGTTACCGACTTCGGACTTGCCGCGCTGCTTTCTTACTTCTGCGGATTCAAGACCATGGTCAGCTGAATTTCTTAATAAGTGCATCAAAGGATCGCCGATTTCGTCAACCACGGTACGGTCAAGTTCGGTTTCCTCACCGCTCATATGTAATTCCATCTTCTTGTTAAGAGTCTTCTGCATATCTCTTATCATTCGAGGGAACTTACTTACTACGCTTTCGATAGGAACCATTCGAACCTTCATAACTGATTCGTGAAGGTTGGTGGTTACTGATTCAAGATATTCAATCTGTTCATTGAAAGAACTGGATCTCTGTGCATCATCCGTATTGGATGCCGATACAAGAGAGTTCTTTGCAATAATAAGTTCGCTGACGAGGTTCATGAGAACATCGAGCTTTTCGATATCTACACGAACTGTTCTGTTAACAACAGGCTTGCCTGCGGCTTTCTTTTCGCCGGATGCCTTGGGCTTATCACCTTCGGTTGAGGCAACTGCTGTTGTCTTAGCTGTGCTTTCCTGAGATGAGCTTCCTGCTTCTACAGCATTGAAATCTGCATCTGTTAATGCACGACCGACTGCATCTTCAATTTCGGAAACGGATTTGATTGCTTCAACAACCTTTTCAATAGGTTCGCCGCTTACAACGATAACGCTGAAATCAAAATCAAATTTCTCGTCTTCGATATCCTGGGTTGAAGGCTTGGAAAGAATGATCTCTCCATGTTCTTCAAGAGCTTTGAATACAAGGAAGGCTCTTGCAGCTTTAAGAATACAGCTTTCCTGAATATAAACGGTAAGACCGTAAAAGAATTTGCCTTCTTCTTTAGCTTTTTCAAAGAGATGCTTCTCTGTATCGGTTAATTTGATATTCTGCCACTTTTCAACAAGACCGGCTTCGGATGCGGGCGCATCGGCAGCGGCTGTTTCTTCAGCGGGTTCCTCAGCCTTGGCTTCTTCTTTCTTGGGCTGCGCTCCGCCCTTTCCGTTTAAGAAATCATTTAAGGCTTTAATAAGAGGTTCATTTTCATTGGTACCTTCATCGGAAGTTTCCTGAATAGTGGAAAGGTATCCTTCCAATGCATCAAGGCACTTAAACAGAACATCCACCATGTCAGGAGTTACTTTGATTGCTCCGTTACGTACTTCTGAGAATACGTTCTCCATGTCATGTGTAAGATTCTGCATGCGCTTATATCCCATGGTACCTGCCATACCTTTAAGGGAATGGGCAGCACGGAATATTTCATTAATTGTGTCCATATTTTCAGAATCCTGTTCAAGATCCAAGATCTGATTATTGAGGTTCTGAAGGTGTTCCTTAGTTTCGTCAAGGAAAATATCGAGATACTGGCTTACATCCATATTAGTCGACCCCCACGTTCATAATGATCTCCTGAGCTATCGATTTAAGAGGAACAACCTGATCTGTGAGTCCTGCGACTTTAACACTCTTAGGCATTCCATATACGATGCTGGAGTCTTCGTCCTGTGCGATTACGTATGTTTTCTTTGTCTTCTTTAGATTCTCGATTCCTCTTGTTCCATCCATGCCCATGCCTGTGAGCACAACACATACGACTCTGTCAGCGATTCCCGATCCAAGGGATTCGTACATGTAGTTGGCGCATGGCTTAACACCTTCTCTGGTGGGTTCGTCACTGTAGCGGATTTTAAACTTTCCGCCTATGGAGTCAACATTTAAATGCGATCCGCCTCTTGCGATATAAACATGTCCCGCTTCAAGTGTTTCGCCGTCCTCTGCTTCCGATACCTTGATCTCTGAAAGAGTATCAAGTCTTTCTGCAAGGGATTTTGTGAAACCTTGGGGCATATGCTGTACAATTACCACCGGTGTCTTAAGATTAGCGGGAAGATAGGGAATAACTTCCTGTAAAGCTTTGGGACCGCCCGTGGAACTGGCAAGTGCCACAATCTGTTTGTCTTTGATAGTGGAAGAAGAAATTTTTGCAAGGTCTGCAAGCTTGGTAACAACCTCATGCTTTGCTTCCTTATTTTCTTTCGTCTCCTCGAATGTTGAAGGTTTGCTTTCACAGGCAACCTCAACAATTTTGATGAGTTTTTCTGCGAATACGCCCTCGCGACATTCTTTTGCGCTATCAGGTTTGTGGACAAAGTCGATTGCACCTAGGCTCAGCGCATCAAGTGTTGTCTTGGCTCCCTCCATGGTGTCGGTGCTGGCCATAACAACTCTGGCTGAAATGTTCCGGTCGCGTAATTCCTTTAGCAGTTGAAGTCCCGTCATCTTCGGCATGTTAACATCAAGCACTACTGCATCGTATGTTCTATGCTCCAAGAGTCTCAGGGCGTCCTCGCCGTTAGTGGCGCGATCGGTAACCTGGAATCTACCATCCGCATTGATTATATCACACATTACGCTTCTCATGAGTGCAGAGTCATCAACTACTAAAATATTTTTCATATTCTCGCTCCAATTTCAAAAATATAATTAATTAATTGTTAATTGTCTGATAATTTAAATTTTCCTGTTTCGTCTAAGCCTGCGTTCTTCTTCAAATATGTATTTAATAATCTCTTCCTGATCATCGTGATCAAGATTAATGTACTGTATTCTGTGTTCGTACTCTCCCGGGCGATTGGGAACCTCTTTAACGGTCAGGACCTTTGCGATAATATCAAAGTCCTTTACCTCTCCGTCCTTTTCAAGTTCATAGGTGCAATATAAATATGTACCTTCTTCATACTGCACGTCGCATATAAATCTCATGCCGCCGCCACTGATATCGCATATCATGCTTCGTCTTAATGGAAGCCCGGGTACTATAAGTGTCCGTTTCTCCGACAATGCCTGAAGCTCCTCGGTTTTCAATTCTCTCACTCTCATATCCATAACGCAGGAGAATCGATAATATTCACGGCGCTGATGCTTCCTTAAATTGCTGGTAAGTTCAAAAGCAAGCACATATACGTTGTTACTTTTATATCTGTCATATATTCTCGCAAAACACTGGAACAGTCCCTGGTTTGTGTAGAAATATAATGCATATTCGCTGTCCACGGGGAGCAGCTGAAGTTTGGTCTTTTCCATGGGCATCACTATTTCCAGCTTGTCCTCGTCCAAAACATCGAAGACCTTGGTAGTGTAGGTTTTCCCTCCCGCAGAATCCGTTCCGAAGAGATCGTCCACGGATTGGAGTTCAACCTTGTCCCCTGCAAATACATAGTTGGTAAGCATAAGCTTTTCCTCCGGAAATTACTGATTTTGTTGCGTCTTCTTTCCCACAACTATATGTGAAAAGAAAGCAGCCATGCCTCGTTTCTTAACACTTTGAGTATTGTCCTTATTCATAAGGGTCCTTGCTATCTGTTCATAGGCAAGGGATGACTTGGCGCCGGGGTTCTGAATGGAAACCGGCATCTGCTGCATTACGGCCCTGCTCAGCAAACTGTCTTCCGGAACCGCTCCAAGATAATTTAAAGGCAGTTTTAAATATCTTGCCACAACAGCATTAAGCTTATTGAATAAAGCCTGACCTTCGGAACCGTTCATAACCTTATTGGCAATTACCTTGACCTGAGAATTTTCCGATGAAAATCTCTGATGACGTGCAAGAGCCTTTAAAAGCGAATAGGAATCGGTAATGGATGTGGGCTCGGGAGTGGTGACCACCAGGATCTCTCCGCTCGCAACTAAGAATTCCAGAACCGCATCTGATATTCCCGCTCCGGTATCCACTATTATTATATCAGTTATAGCGTCAAGTTCCGCAAGATTCTGAATTATATAAGTTAAATGTTCTCGATTTAAATTGGACATGGAAGCAATTCCTGAGCCTCCGGATATAAAGCCTACTTCCATTGGTCCCCAGGTGATGATATCTCTTATGCTTTTTCCCTGATAAATAAGGTCGGCCAGATTGTGCTTCGGTACTGCGCCAAACATAACCTCGATATTAGCAAGTCCGAAGTCCGCATCGAGAATTATTACCCGCTGTCCCATTTTTCTAAACTGTATTGCAAGATTTATGGAGGTATTGGATTTACCCACACCGCCCTTACCGCTGGTAACGGTAATCACTCTTGCCACGGGTCTGGGAGCTACATTGCTCGCCTTTATAATATTACGTAACTGTTCTGCCTGGTCCATACTATCTCTTACCTCCCAGCAGATTCTTTACGGTCTTCTGCGCATTAAATTCTTCTATGTCATCGGGGACATTCTGTCCGCATGTCACATATGAAAGGTCCGCATCGGTGTAAAGTTTTAAATTAAGTAAATTTCCGAGAGCGGTGGTCTCATCAAGCTTGGTGAATATAAGCTTGTAGTCCGTGATCTCTGAGTATGCATCCGCGATACTCTTTAAATCCCTGTACTTTGTTGTGGCACTTACCACAAGATACACTTCTTTTTCAACGGTTCCGTCTACGGAATGGATAAAAGAACCCATTACACTCTTCTGCTCGCTGTTCTGATGAGAGTGTCCTGCCGTATCTACAAATACATAATCAAAATCATTCAAATCGCTTAATGCGGATTCCATTTCTTCAATGGTATAGATGATCCTGAATGGAACTTCCAGAATATTGGCATAGGTCCTTAACTGCTCAGCAGCTGCGATCCTGTATGTGTCCGCAGTAAGAAGAGCTACCTTCTTTTTATCTTCAACACTGAATTTGGAAGCGATCTTAGCGATGGTGGTAGTCTTACCTACACCTGTGGGACCTACAAAGAAAACTGTTTTGGGTCCTTTCTCCGCAGGTGTGATACAGGAAGGCTTACCGAATTTCAGGATAAGCTTCTGGTAGATTCCTGCCAAAGCAGCATCAAAGGGAGTACCGGGCTTGGTGGTCTTCTTTGTTTCATCAATGACCTGATTTGCGATTTCTGCATCCACTTCGTTGTCACTCATGGTTTTATAAAGAAGATCGTAGAATACGCTTAATTCGTCCTTTTCTTCATTCTCTTCTTTCTTTTCGGAAGTCTTTTCTTCCTTCTGCTCTTCTTCGGGCCTCTTTAAATTTTCTTCGATCAGATTCTGAAGTGTTTCGAGCTTTTCTTCGATATCGGGAGATTTGCCGGCTTCCTTCTTTTCATTTTCCACGCGTTCAACTATGGGAGCGATTTTACCGAGAGCTTCGGTAATGCTTCTTTCTCTTACGGGAGGAGCTGGTATTTCTTTTCTTTCCGTTTCATCCTCTACAGCCACGGTTACTTCCAGCAGCTGAGGGCGCATAAAGGAAAAAAGTCCCTTTTTCTTGGCATTTTTAACGTTCATAACGACCACATTGTTGCCAAGCTCTTTTTTGGCCGCCTCCACGGCTTCGTTTTCTGTTTTTCCCTGAAATTTCTTAATGATCATTTATGCTGTCACCATTCCAACTGATTGTAATTCAACATTTGATTCGATTTCGTTGTAGGATACAACCGATAAATCTTTGTAATAATCCTCCACAAGTCGCTTAAAATACATTCTGACAATGGGTGAAGTGATAATAATCTGATTCTTTCCAAGACTGTCAAGCTTTTCGATTTCCTTGCCGGTGGCGTTGACAATTGCCTTGGTGCGTTCGGGATCAAGTGTTAAATATGCTCCCTGCTCCGTCTGCTTAACGGATGACATGATCTCCTGCTCAAGCTTCGGATCGAGTGTTACTACACTGGTAGTATCGTTCTGAGGGAAGTATTTACTTGAAATCGCAGGCTTAAGGGCCTGACGCACGTATTCGGTAAGCACATCCGTATCTCTGGTGGTACTGGCGTAATCTGCCAGAGTTTCGAATATTGTAAGAAGATCTCGTATGGAAATACCTTCTTTTAACAGATTCTGTAAAATCTTCTGAACTTCACCAAGTGATAAAAGCTTAGGCACAAGCTCGTCCACAACGGCGGGGTTTGATTCCTTTAAATTGTTGACAAGAGTCTGAACATCCTGTCTTGTAAGAAGCTCTGCAATATGATGTCTGATGATCTCAGTAAGGTGGGTCGCGATGATACTGGGAGGATCTACGACGGTATATCCCAGGCTTTCCGCTCTTTCACGCTGTCCTTCCGTAATCCATACGGCAGGTAAATGGAAAGAAGGTTCAAATGTGGGAATACCTGTTATTTCTTCCTCAACGTATCCCGGATTCATTGCCATATAGTGGTCGAAGAGGATCTCTCCTTCCGCAACCTGGATACCTTTGATCTTTATAATGTACTGGTTAGGATTAAGCTGAATATTATCTCTTAAACGGATAATGGGAACGATGGTACCGAGTTCCAAAGCCACCTGACGACGTATCATAACAACACGGTCGAGAAGGTCACCGCCCTGACTTACATTGGCAAGGGGAATAATACCGTAACCGAATTCAAGTTCGATGGGGTCAACCTGCAGTAAGGAAGTAACATTTTCCAAATGCCTGATCTCCTGAGCTTCTTCCTCTTCCTGCTCCGCCTCCGTCTCTATCTTCTGTACCTCCATGGAACCCTGCATTACACGACCTGCAACTATAAAGGTAGCACCGAGAGCTACGAAGAGCACATCATTAAGAGGCGTTGCAATACCCAGGATTGCAATGGTGGAACCCACAAAATAAAGGGCCTTTGGAATTCCGAAAAGCTGTCCCACAAGGACATTTCCGAAATCTGCAGCGCCGGATCCCTTGGTAACAAGGATACCGGTTGATAAAGATATAAGAAGAGATGGTACCTGAGAAACAAGTCCGTCACCGATAGTCAGGATCGTGTAAGTGGAAAGAGCCGTATTAATGGATTCTCCACGGGTTGTCGCCATGGCAATACCGCCCACCAGGTTGATGACTGTAATAATAAGACCTGCAACAGCATCTCCCTTTACATACTTAACGGCACCGTCCATGGAACCGAAGAAGGAAGCTTCCTGCTGAATCTTTTCACGTCTTTCTTTTGCCTGAGCATCTGTAATGGCGCCGGTATTTAAGTCGGCATCGATAGCCATCTGTTTACCGGGCATTGCATCCAGAGTGAAACGTGCGGTTACTTCCGCTACTCGCTCTGAACCTTTATTGATTACGATAAACTGAATAAGTACAAGAATGATAAATACTATGACACCGACGATCAGATTTCCGCCTCCCACGAAGGAGCCGAAGGTTTCTACCACGTTACCGGGCTTACCGTCTGTAAGGATAAGCTTGGTGGAGGAAACGTTGAGGGCAATTCTGAAAATGGTGGTGAACAAAAGGATCGTGGGGAAATATGACATTTCCAGCACTTCTTTTGAGAACATGCATACGAACATAATGAGGAATGCCAGAGAAATATTGATGGCAAGCATCATGTCCAATAAAAATGAAGGTATCGGCACAATCAGCATAATGAAAGCCGCAAGAATATAAATTGCAACGCCAAGATCAGCTTTTTTCATGTCTTTACCTCCTTCATTTTATTTTACACCTTTCCTTTCAAACGGTATACAAAAGCAAGTACTTCCGCTACTGACTGGAAAAGCTCCTGAGGAATCATTTCCCCTACTTCTACATTAGCATAAAGCATACGGGCGAGGGGCTTATTTTCCACAATTTCTATATCATTTTCTTTTGCAACTTCCTTGATGCGCTGAGCTAAGAAATCCGCGCCCTTGGCAATAACAATGGGGGCATCGTATTTGTCGGCATCATAGAGGATTGCCACCGCAAAATGGGTAGGGTTGGTGATAACCACATCCGCCTTCGGCAGGTTCTGCATCATACGTCTCTGTGACACTTCTCTCATCTTCTGCCGGATACGACCCTTAACCTGGGGATCACCTTCCATTTGCTTATATTCGTCCTTTACTTCCTGCTTGGTCATCTTCAGGTCGTCATTATATTTCCAACGCTGATAACCATAATCCGCAAAGGCGATTATCAAGTATGCGAAGGCCACTCTGAGTCCCATGTTTATAACCAGATTTCCTGCGTGGAAAACCGCGGCATTAAGGGACATGTCATAAAGAAGGAACAGGCCTTCCGCATTGTTTTTTATGTAATTATATGCAACCAGAAGAACGACTATTACTTTCAGAATCGCCTTTATGAGCTCAACGACAGCGTTCTTAGAAAATATCTTCTGAAAACCCTTTATGGGATTTATCTTGCTGGCTTTGGGCATCAGGGGCTTAGCAGTTGGATGCCACCGTACCTGTGCCACGTCGCTTATAAAAGAAACCATAAAGGTTACGATTAGTACCGGTGCAATAAGAACCAGTATTTCAAAAACTATCTGGCCGTACAGACCGATTATGTCATTGGCATTTACAAAGCCGTCATAGTTCTTTATATATTCGGGAATTCCCGCATATACAGTGGAAAACAGACCCACCATATTGGTTCCGAGGCTTCCTATCCAGAATCTTAAGATTAAGAACATGGCAAAAAGACTCAGGGAATTCTCTATCTCTTTACTTTTGGCAACCTGTCCTTCGTCTCTGGCGTCCTTTTTCTTTTTCTCGGTGGCGGGTTCTGTTTTCTCGCCCCCGGGACCGTCGGCAAAGAACTGGAGATTATATTCTAAAATCACATCATTGCCTCCACAAACAGGGTTGTCATCTTTCTGATTTCCGACATTATCATGTTGGATACGCCGGGAAGAAGGCCCACGGTGATAAACATGACCGCAATACCCACCAGGATCTTTAACTGAATACCTACGGCAAACATGTTTAACTGCGGCGAAACCTTGGCAAGTATACCTAAGATCGTGTTAAGCAACAGCATGCTGGCAAATACCGGAAGGCAGATCCTGAAGCCCATTACCAGATAATCCACCAAAAATACCGCGATGGATGAAAGAAGCTTTTCCGTATTGAAGATTGCCCCGTTAACAGGTATCAATCTAAAGCTTTCACATAATGCTCCGAGTACAAACTGGTACAGACCGCTTATCAGCAAAAGAAGCATTACTCCGTACTGATAATATGTACCGGTGATGGTAACACTGTCACGGCTTACGGGATCCATAAGAGATACCATTGAAAGACCGGTTTCCATATCAACCATCTGACCTGCGAAGTTAAGTATTGAAGTACATATTCCGGCTCCGAAACCGATCAGAAGTCCCGTAACAGCTTCTTTTAACACGATTATCGAATACATGAGCACCGTGTTATAGGGGAGCTCCGTAATGGGAACGATGCGATAGATCAAAGCTGATATCAATACACCCATGGCAATCTTTACGCGGTTAGGCGTGTTGGCCATGCCGAAAAAAGGCGCTGCATAAATAAATACCGTAACCCGGACCACGATCAATAGAAAATATTCAAGTTCTGTCATTGAAAATGAAAGATCTACCATTTAACCGTCCCGCTATTTTATATACATGGCGAAATTACCCCAAAGGAGGATCATATAATCCCTTAAGGTTCCGAGCATCCAATATCCTAAGAGCATAAGGCCCAAAAATACGCAAATAATCTTGGGAACAAAGGTGAGAGTCTGTTCCTGAATTGAAGTTACAGTTTGAAAAATGCTGATTACAAGACCGATTACAAGAGAGATCAAAAGAATCGGAGCAGATAATTTAATTATCATGAACAATGCATCGCTGCACATTTTTACGACTTCATCAACTGTCATACCCTAACCCCTTCCCTTTCTTAGTTATTTAAAGGACTTTACCAAAGATCCGATAATAAGGCTCCAGCCGTCTGCAAGAACAAATAAAAGGATCTTGAACGGCATGGAAATGGTGGTGGGCGGCAACATCATCATACCCATACTCATGAGTGTTGACGCCACGATCATATCTATTACAATGAACGGAATGTAGATTACGAATCCGATCATGAATGCGCTTCTTAATTCGCTTACAATAAAGCTTGGAACCAGAATATAGTTGGGAATGGATTCAAGTTCTCCGTCCCATTCATATTCAACGATTTCCGAAAACATACGAACATCTTTAATCTGAGTCTGTCCGTACATAAACTGCCTAAAAGGCTTTAATCCTGTGTCTATGGCTTCCTGCTGAGTGATCTCACCCTTGTCAAAGGGGACTATCGCCTCATTGTAGGCTTCCGTAAATACAGGATTCATAATAAAGAATGTAAGTATCAAAGCAAGACCGATCATTACCTGGTTAGGAGGCGCCGTATTGGTATTAAGTGCCGACCTTGTAAAATGAAGCACTATGATTATCCTCGTAAAAGAGGTAAGCATAATGATGAGTAACGGCGCAAGGGCTATCATGGTCAGTGTAAGGAAAATCCTTAGTGAGCCGGAAAGCTCGCCGTTACCGTTATTGTAGGTAATGGTCAAATCGTTGGAAATATTAAGTTCTTTCAGGTCTTCGGGAGTTTCGGATGTCCCCGAATCCTCAATAAAGGTTCGAGACTCCGTATCCCCTGTCTGTAAATTGGAATCTACGCCGTGTCTTAATTCTGCGGCGTAGGATTCTGTTTTTACATTGATACACAATATGCCCACCAAAAGAAGCAGGCATATTGACATGAGAAATCTCTTCATTTAGTTATCTTTCTTAACCTCTTTGGCCTTGTTAAGGAAATCCTTAAAGGTCATTCCCGTTCCGGTCTCCTCCGGAAAAACAAGTGATTCACAGGGAACCTCTCCCAAAAAGGTTACCTCATTTTTACCCAATGCAATTGCGAAATACTGCTCTCCTATCCTAACGATTTCCACGTATTTATTGGGAGCAATTCTTTTGGACTCTATAACGGTAATATTACCGCTTATATTTTTTTCTTTGGCATAACCACCCACCCATTTAGTGGTATAAAGAGTGATGGCTATAACAAATATAAATATTAATAGGACCGTAAAAAACTGCGCAATGGTGGAACCTGCAGTGGCAGTTATAAGAAACATCAGCCTACTACCTTCTTAACAGCTTCCAATACTCGGTCTGCCTGGAAAGGCTTAACAATGAAGTCTTTTGCGCCGGACTGAATGGATTCAATAACCATTGCCTGCTGACCCATTGCTGAACACATGATAACCATTGCACCGGGATCTGTTTCTTTGATTTTCTTTAATGCCTGGATACCATCCATCTCAGGCATTGTAATATCCATGAGAACAAGGTCGGGCTTGCATTCATTGTATTTTTCAACAGCCTTAAGTCCGTTTTCGGCTTCGCCTACAATGACATAACCGTTCTTTGTCAAAATATCCTTGATCATCATTCTCATGAAAGCAGCATCATCACAAATTAAAATATTTTTTGCCATAATCTTTTACTCCTTGGGTTTGATTACTATTTAATAATTTCCGTTACACGAACTGCAAAGCTTTCTTCAAGTACTACAACTTCTCCCTTTGCAACGAACTTACCGTTTACAAGTACGTCTACCGGTTCTCCGGCGATCTTGTCAAGTTCGATGATTGTACCGGGTGAAAAATCGAGTATCTCGGATATGGACTTGCTGGTTCGTCCAAGCTCGACGGTTACGTTTAGCGGAACGTCCATAATCAATCCGATGTTCTCGTGTGCCTGCTGGGCTATCATTTCGGGACTGAAGCTCTGGAACTGTGCAGGTTGCACGTTCATCTGCTGCATGCCCATCTGCATACCCATCTGTGGCATCCCCATTCCCATCTGTGGCATTCCCATTTGTGGCATCCCCATCTGGGGCATTCCCATTCCCATTTGAGCCATACCCGGATCCATCATCTGAGGCTGTGGCTGAGGCTGAGGTTCCGGTGCTGCTTCAGGTGCGGGTTCCGGTTCTGCTTCAGCTGCTCCGCCTCCCGACTGTTCAAGGAATGTCTTAACGAGCTTTCTTGCAAAGTCAATGGGGTATAGCTGCATGATGGTTGAATCAACCAGATCATCTATTTGCATTGAGAAGGCTATCTTTACAAATGACCCTCCCAGGAATGGTGCAATATCTTCTCCGTTCTGGAATTCAGTTAAGTCTAACAGGCTTGCATCCGGAGGACTGATATCGATCATGGTGCCAAGCATTGTAGAAAGTGAAGTGGCTGCAGAACCCATCATCTGGTTCATGGCTTCGGAAATTGCACTTAAGTGTAATTCTCCCAACTCTCCGTCCGTATTGGTACCATCGCCTCCCATCATCAAGTCGGTGATGACCTTAACATCGTGCTCACGTAATACCAAAATATTGGTACCGTCCAAACCGGCGGTGTAATGAATCTGAATAAATACACAGGGCTTTTCGTAATCATCAATTACGCTCTGCCATGTGACCATGGAAACAACCGGTGTAGTAATGTTAACTTTTCTGTTAACTAATGAGTAAAGTGTGGTTGCGGAAGAGCCCATACTGATGTTGGCAACTTCACCTACCGCATCTCTCTCGACATCTGAAAGACTTTCGTCATCGGAGGCGGCAGTATCTCTGGTGAAGGGCTCGGGTTTCTCAGTGGGTGCGCTGGGTGCTTGAGCCTGAAGTTCAGCCGGATCCATTCCGCTAAGCAGCGCATTTATCTCGTCCTGAGATAACATTCCATCCATGCTTTATTCCTCCTCCCTTAGTATCGTAGTAACCCGTGCCGCGTACTTGTCTTTGTCGGTACCCGGTACGGCGGTAAATTTCTTTATATTTCCCACATATACATCTAATTCCGAATCTACGTTGGTATCCAGTCGGATTATATCTCCAACCTGAAGGTTAATGAAATCGCAGACGGAAATCTTACTGTTACCCATTACAACCTTCAAAGGAACATCAACTCTCTTAATGAGTGATTCGATGTACATCTGGTAATCTTCCGTATTGGTATCCTGCATTGTGGAGAACCAATACTTGGTATTCAATTTGTCCATGACGCTTTCCAAAGTAAAGTAAGGAAGGCAGACATTCATGAATCCTTCAACATCGCCAATCTTCATGTTTAGAGTGACAATGGCGATCATTTCGTTGGGTGCTATAACCTGTGCGAACTGGGGATTGGTTTCTATTCGCTCCAGGATAGGAGAAATATCCAATACGTTCTTCCAGGGTTCACGCATCATCTGCAATGAAATGATCAGGATCTTTTCAATTATCGACATCTCTATATCAGAGAAGTCTCGGTTCTTTTCAAGTGGTACGCCTTTACCCCCAAGCATTCTGTCAATCATGGCAAAACCAAGGTTCGCGGCCAAATCTAGTATTATATTACCACCTAACGGTTGGAAATTTATTATACCGAGAATTACAGGGTTTGAAAGTGCGTTTGTAAACTCGGAAAAAGTAACTGTTTCCGAACTTGCCACCGTTACCTGGATGTTCTTTCGAAGGTATACAGGTAAGGTCGTTGCAAGTAATCGACCGTAATGTTCATAAATAATTTCAAGTGTACGTAAATGCTCTTTTGAGAACTTCGCCGGACGTTTGAAGTCGTAATTCTTGACTTGCTTATCCTCTTTGCCCTGCATTTCGTCCACATCCAGTTCACCGGTACTTAGAGCTGCCAGCAAACTGTCTATCTCATTTTGAGACAGAACCTCGCCCACGAAGTTCACCTCCTTCTGTTATGTTTTTTATCTTACTGATACATAACATTGGTAAAATTAACTTTATATACAAATTCCGAACCGTCATACAGCTCACGGATGGAATTAAGTATTTCTTCTCTGACGCTTTCTGTGTCATCACGGATTTCTTCAAGTGAGTGGCTTCCGATAACATCAACGATGATTCCCTTGAACATACTGTCGTGGGAGCTGATGGTCTCAGCATACTTGGCATAATCTTCGTTGGCTGAATTAAGCATCAGGGAAACTTCTACGATACAGTAGTGATCCTTGTTATCGGTAACGATATTGCCGTTTTCATCCATATGCTGACTGTGTCTCAAAGGAATAGTGAATTCTTCATCAATATCATGAGGTACCAGATTGTCGATGGATACCTTGCTTGTTTCCTCGGTACTGGGGCCTTCAAGCTCAAGGCTTAAAACACTTGATATCTGAGTTACAAGATTACTTGTTTTCTTTATTGGGGATGCCAATGAGAAAAGCAGGATGCTGGTAAGCACGATATCCACTATAACAAGAGCCAAAATAAGAACCGAAATCAAATTCTTTTTCATTCTGTCTATACTCTCCTAAATCAATTAGTAATTACTTAACGCATGATAGATCTTAATCTCAACACGTCTGTTTCTATCGCGTCCCTCTGCTGTTGAATTGTCAGCGATGGGAACATATTCACCCCTGCCCGAGTGCTTCATGAGGGCGGGACTCAGACCGGTATTTGCTACGAAAAACTCAAATACCGAAAGGGCTCTGGCACTTGATAATTCATCATTACTTGCATATTGAGAATTATGCTGCGGAACATTATCCGTATGGCCTTCTATTTCGATTTCGTATTCTGCATATCTGTCAAGGATCATCCCTACTTTTCTAAGGGTAGGAACAATGCCTTCAGAGATCTTTGCGGAACCGGGATCGAACAGAATCGCGCCCCTTAAAGTTAATTGTACATACTGTGAATTAAAATCTATGTCAACTTCGTCGCCGATGTTGTTTTCATTGAGAGCTTCTTCTATCTGTTCAGCCAGCTGTTCGGATGTTTCCATCTTTGCCTGTTCAACCGCTTCCAGCTCATTTTGCAACTCATCGAATTTTTCAGCTATTTCGTCATTATCAGCCATGGCGCCCATGCTGTTGATGAATTCGCTCAGTTCATTTAACTGGCTTACGCCGTTACTTATGAGTACTCCGTCTCCCACTGCAGTGGAACCTGCCTGAAAGATACTGAAGGTGGACTGGAATGAAGCTGCGATTTCATCAAATTTTGCTTCATCAACATTGGATGATGCGAAAAGCAATACGAAGAAACAAAGTAACAGATTCATAAGGTCCGAGAAGGTATCTTTCCATCCTTGGGAAGGGGGAGCTTCTTCTTTCTTTTTTCTTGCCACTACTCTTCGCCTCCCTCCTGAGGTGTCGCTGCGGCTCTGTCAGCCGGTGAAAGGAAGGATTTGAGCTTTTCTTCGATTACTCGGGGGTTTTCACCTGCCTGAATCGAAAGTAGGCCTTCAATCATGATTTCCTTACTCATGGTTTCCATATTGTTGTTTTCTTTCATCTTGAAGGATGCGGGTGTAAACAACCAGTTGGCGATAAGTGAACCATATAATGTTGTAAGAAGGGCAACTGACATGGCGGGACCGATCTTTGATGCGTCCTCCATGTTGTTAAGCATGTTAACAAGTCCTATAAGAGTACCGATCATACCCCAAGCAGGACCCATTGCCGCGAAACGTTCATAATATGTGATTACTTTGCTATGACGACCTTCCACACTGGCTAATTCCGTTTCCATAATGGCTCTTACCAGTTCGGGGTCTGTGCCGTCAACGATAAGAAGGATACCCTTCTTAAGAAAAGCGTCGTCAAGGTCTCCGGCAGCTTCTTCCAAAGAAAGAAGGCCTTCTTTTCTTGCAACGTTAGAGAGATCAATTATTTTGGTGATGATTTCCTGGGTGTTAACCTTGGGGACCTTAAAGATCTGGGTGTAACTCTTCAGGTTTCCGATGAAATCTTTGATGGAGTACGACATGAACATACAGCTGAAGGTACCACCAATTGTGATGATTACGGAAGGAATATCGATGAAGTTAACCAAAGCCCCGAAATTAATACCGTTCTCTCCATAAACGATACCAAAAATAACCAGGAGAAAACATACGACCAAACCAATGATCGACGATAAATCCATTTATACTCACCCGTCAATTTTGCAAGAGTTCGCAAAAATATCCTTTCTATACGATTTTACTAAATTTATTACCTCTTGTCTACTTTCTTTTATAATAATTTTGCGCCCCGTTTCCAGTGTCATCACTGTATCCGGGGTCTCTTCCACAACCTCGATAAGGTCTTCATTTACAAGGATTTTCGTGCCGTTTAACTTAGTAACTTCGATCATGTAGCCCTCCCTTTTTAAATAGCCAAATAGGGGAACTTTATATAGTTCCCCTAAGGCTTATGTTATGAAGTTTATCTCTTAAGATTTACCAGTTCTTCAAGCATTGTATCGGATACTGTAATGATACGGCTGTTAGCCTGGAAACCTCTCTGTGTTGTGATCATTTCGGTAAATTCTGCGGAAAGGTCTACGTTACTCATTTCAAGAACGCCTGTGGTCATGTATCCGCCGGAACCTGTGATATCAACACCCACGCCGTCGAATTCGCCGGAGTTAAGGGATGCCTGATAGAGGTTGTCACCTGCTTTTTCAAGACCTGCGGCATTGGTAAATTCTGCAACTGCGATCTGTCCAAGAAGTCTTGTCATACCATTGTCGTATGATGCATAGATCATACCGTTGGTCTGGATTGTAATACCGGTCATGTTACCTAACTTACGTCCGGAACCGATACCGTCTGTGTCACCGCTGGTTGCTCCGATCGTAGATGTACCGGAGTTGTTGTACATGTTGGTTGCGGACCAGTCCATTGCGATATCTTTAAACTGATTGAGAGAGATATTATTTCCGTCTGCGTCTGTTACGCTGTCTTCGAAATCAAGAGTGATGTTTTTAACGCCGTCGATGCTTGAGAAATATCCGTTGTCAGTGTTGTAAAGAAGCTTTGCACCTACGATGTCCTTCTTTGTCACTGTGAGAGTGCCGGTTGTCTGGTCGATTTCGAATGCTACAACCTTTTCAGCGTCAGCCTGAGTTAAGCCGTACGCTCCCGTAAGCATTGCCGTGATCGCGGGATTAGGTGTGCCCGTAGCGTTCTCATAGGTATATCTTGTAGGATCTGTAGCAGGATCGGGTGTAAGTGTTGTGCCTAAAGCAACTGTTGTTGTTCCGCCGCCTGTAGCATTGGGATATTCAAGACTTCCGTTTGAATATTCAACGCCTGTTACGTAATTGTAAGCAAGGCTTATATCTGCTGTATATCCTTCGCCTGTATTAATCTTAACGAGATCCTTTAATTCCAATCCATTGTATTTTTCAACGATGGATGTGCTGTTGGCATCAAGAATATCGTCAAGCTGTACGTAGTATTCGCCGTCGTTGGTGGTCTGGTGGATACTGCACTTTGCTGTATAGGAATATCCTAAGTTATCATAGAAAATAAGGTTTACTTTCTTACCTGCTTCTGTTGCAACATCGGGGTCGTTCTTATCGAGAATACCTGAAATATAAGACTTTGATGTGGCTTCAGGGGGATATGTAAGTTTTTCTTTTGCCATTACTCTTAAAGGCTGAACAGAGTTCTTGGTAATGGTCTGTGTAGCGTCATCAGCGTTCCAACCCATTACGTTGTAACCGTTACTTGTCATAACGAGGTTACCGATCGAGTCTACGTTGAATGCACCGGCTCTTGTAAAGAAATTGGTGGAGCCGTCGCTTACTATGAAAAATGAGTCGCCGGTAATACATAAGTCAAAAGGGTTACCGGTTGTCTGTGTTGCACCCTGTGAAGAGATGGAAGTGTTAATGGCACCTGACTGAACACCAAGACCGATCTGGCGGGCGTTGGTACCACCTGTACCGGTTAACTCATTAGGTCCGCTGGACTTCTGAGTTGTCTGATACATTAATTCACTGAAAGTGATAGAACTGGACTTGTAGGCAACGGTATTTACGTTGGCAATATTGTTACCGATAACGTCCATCTTTGTCTGGTGTGTTTTTAAACCTGCAACACCAGAGTACATTGATCTCATCATAATGAATGACCTCCTATAGCCGAGCAGCTGCTTCCTCTGTCAGTCAGAAGCTTTAGCCTCCAAAAGGTCCGGCTAGATTATTACTGCTCCGTCAATATTTGTAAATACATTTTCAATCGCATCCATTCGATCCATTGCCGTAACCACCGTATTATTCTGAATGTTTACTATAAAAGCAATTGAATCAACGAGTACCAGCGATTCTTTTATTCCCTTTTCTCGGGCTTTGTCTGTTCCGTTCGTAAGTCTCTCCATCTGTTCATCCGAAAGAGATATGTTTCTGTCAGTCAATCTGTTTGTGGCGTGCTTGGAAAATTTAAGTTCTTCCGGTACGCTTACCGGATTTGACTTTTCTCTCAGAATATCTTTGAAAGAAACTGTGTTTTCCTGCGTGTTCTTTAAAGAACCTGTCTTGTTGTTTAAGAAACGGTCCTGGACCTGCTCAATGGAAAGGAAATTATTCTTTTGAATATCCATATTCCTTACCTCGCGCTTTCTCCTATGCCTGTGACTTCAGTTCTTCGATTTTCTTTACATAAGCTGCAAGCTTATCAACCACATCCTGGTTTAAGAAGGATCTCTGATATGAATTCATGGCGTTGTAGGTTTCCTGCATTGTCTTTACGGAATCTTCGTACTCAAGTGTTATATCGTCCACTTTAGGGAAGTTCGTAAGAGCTGAAATAAATTTTTGTGCAAGATTATATGCTGCGGAGTATTCTGCATCCATAACCTGGTAAACATCATCTACATTGTAGAGTGATTCATCGATTGAAAGATATGCTTTGGATCCTTCATATACTACATAATCCACAATACCCTGAACATATTCGGTGGCGCCCGTGGAAGCATTTGTTACTTTACAAACAACTTCCTGACCTACCAGACCGCTGGCTCTCTGGAATGACATTGTAGAACTTAAATTCTGCATT
The DNA here is from genome assembly GCA_016283575.1 of Lachnospiraceae bacterium. Lineage (GTDB taxonomy): Bacteria > Bacillota > Clostridia > Lachnospirales > Lachnospiraceae > UBA1258. The sequence goes on from JAEEND010000018.1 coordinate 130,946, forward strand.
TCTTCCAATTCCGAGAAGGTTGCAAGCTGTGCAACATATTCAGTGTTGTCGGTGGGTTCAAGAGGATCCTGATATTTCATCTGTGCTACCAGTAATTGTAAGAATGCATCTTTGTCAAGGCTTGAATTGGAAGTCTTGGTCTCTGATGAAAGAGAGATACTTGATGCAGTGGATGACTGAAGCACTCCGTCTCTTACTACTGCTGAAATATTATCGTTTGCCATTTTTCCTCCTATGCACTGTAATCGATCGTATTACCGTTCTGTGCCATCATTTCTTTCAGTATTTCATCATCGGGATTTTCGGAAACTTCAGTAGAATCTTCAGTTAAGTTGATCCTTCTCACGCCACGTCTTCCCGGACGTTCTTCACTGCCCTGACGTTTGCCCTGGTCGCTTAAGTTTCTTTCAAATTCGTGACTCTGTACTGCCACTTCAATAGCCTCTACCGTAACACCCTTTGATTCAAGTGCTTCTCTTAAGACTACCGCCTGGCTTTCGATGATGGCTTTAACGCTTTCATTCTGTGCTGTAAAATGAGCTGTTAAAATACCTTCATGATTGGCTGAGATCTTAACGCTTACACTGCCGAGGGATTCGGGATGAAGCTTTAAATTCACTTCAGATAATTCATTGGAAATGTCTACCTTAATGGATTCGGTAATCTGTTCCATGATTCTCTGTGCATCAATTTCGGTGTAGGTGACCGCTTCAGTGGTTTCATTAAGCTTATCGAATACCTTGTTTAAAAGGTTCTCCGCAAAGCTCATGGGCGAGTCATGTCTGTCGCCGTGTCTTTCTTCTCTTCTGTCGGATTCAGCTGTCTTAACAGGAACTGTTTCTTCGGTTTCTGCTTTATTAACAGTTGTTTCTTCGGAAGAATCCGTTCTCTTTGTTTCGCGAGCCTTAACATCCTCGGAAACATTAATCTCGATTTTTTCGTCGAAGCTCTTTGTTTCTTTAACATCGGAATTCTTAACCAAAGGTTCTTCGTTAAGATTTACTTCCTCGATGATCTCTTCTTCAGGGATCTTGAATTCTTCGATTGCTTTTTCAAATTCCTCAACCGGGATTCCTATCTCCTCAGCCAAAGCCTTCACATTTTCAATCGTGAAATCCTTGATCTCGTTTAACTTGCCGTATAATTCCTGGTCTGTTGCAAAAGAAAGACTGTCAACTCCTTCGATTTCTGCTACAACCTCCGGCAGAGTGTTTACATCAAGTAAAGCAACTGTGGGAAGTCCCAGGGTTTCAAGTACGGCTTCGATATCTTCAACAGATACATCAAGCTCTTCGGAGATCTTCTCTTCAACAGCTTTAACCGCTTCAACCACCTCATCAACTTCCTGTTCGGTGGGTTCTTCCGACTTTACTTCGACCGATGTTTCTTTGATTTCCTTGTTATCGGAAACCTGCCTGGTGTCATAGGGATTTTCCTGAGTCTTATTTACCTTGTCGGCTTTAACTGTCTTAGGTTCATCTCCTTCAGACTTTAAATTCTGTTCCGACTGATCCATAAGACTTTTAAAATCCATGCCACCCTGCTTTGTTACATTTGGTGCGGGAGTATTTATAAGATTCATTGCGATATCTGCTCCCATCACTGGTGTACTGGTCATTTTGTTCCTCCTCTCTTCAGTTTTCAAGGTCCTTTTAATGTGCCAAAGACAAGCATAATTATCCATTACCCTTGCCCCTACATTACATATATCGGCGTATTATAACAAAACTTAACCCTCAGGATTCATTATTTTTGTAATGCTTGCCGCAACATCCGGATCCATTGCGCCGAGGATCTTTCCTCTTGTATCCGTGTCCATAACTTCAAGTATTCTTGCCACTAAATTCAGGTCATTTTTCATGCTTTCAAAAATGGATGCCGCCTGTTTTGGCTTCATTGCCGCATAGGCTTCCGCATATTCCTGAATCTCTTTATCTTCTTCAAGCTGCTTTATTACCTGCTTATACAAAGCTTCCGCAGTGGTAGGATCAATGCTTTCATAATAAGCTTTATATCCTTCCGCGCCCGGTCCCTCGTCAGAATAGATGATCTCTTCGTAGAACTGTTCCTTGATTCGCTGGAATTCCACCTGCATCTTTTCAAATTCACGAAGGCGTTCAACTTCTTTTACCAGTTCGTCTATTTCTTCCGCATTGGTGGAGTTAACAGCCTGAGCATGCTCAAGTTCAAGTTCCAGCACATTGATATAATCAACGGCTTCCTTAAGACTTCTGTATCCGCCGTAAGCATTCTCGTCATCGTTCTCCGTAACGGAATCATTGGGCAGGATCATATTCAATACCGGCACGTCCTTAAGAAGAGGCGCCATTACCTCAGAACCCAGGCCCAGAACATCAAGCTTTATGATAAGAGCGACGATGGCAAGCCATACAAGCACGATTATCAAAGTAACAAAGAATGTGGAAAAGCCTTTCGGGTCCTCCTCATCTTCAAGCTGCGCCTGCTTCTTGGCTATTTCCTTGGCACGCTTTTTTATGTCTTTTTTCTGTTTTTTCTCTTCGTCTTTCAGCCGCTTCCTGTCTTCTTTTAATTTGTTCTTTTCAACGGCAGATGCACTTTGTTCCTTAGCCACAAGTACCTCCTATGAACTAAACCGCATTCTTGTTCCTGGTCTTTTCGCCGTACACGAAGCTGTTATGTTCATCATTGATCACACCCTCAGTGTGATTTTCTTCCTGCATATATTCTTCAAAGGCCTTTTCACGCAGTCGTTCGTACATTTTACGCTCTTTGATCATTTCAACAAGTTTCAAACGTTCTTCTTCCACCCTGTTTTCCCAGTATCTGATGGTGGCCTTTTGGTCTTCGATATATTCTTTTATTCTTTCAATGGCATTGCCATTTGCCAGGATATCCATAACATGAAGGCTTTCTTTTAACATGCTCCGACCTTCCTCTTCATAGAAAGCCTTGCGTGTATATAGCTCTTCAAGCTTTTCTTCTTCATCGCTTAAACGTTTTCGCGTGGAAGCAAAAACAGTCCGCTGCTGTTCTTCCAGTCGGATCTTTAAATTTAATACGCTTTGAAGCCTAAAGGAAAACTTAGCCATCTACTTCCCCTTCTTCAAGGATTGCGCCCATGGCACTTACGGTATCTTCAAAATCCACTTTCTCATCCGTAGCCTGCAAAAGAAAATTCTTTATTTCCCCATGCTTTTTGATGGCTTCATCGATCTCGGCATTGGAGCCCGCTTTATAGGCACCTATGTTTATAAGATCTTCGGCATCCTGATAAGTCGCCATGAGATTTTTGATATCTCCCGCTATCTTTTTATGTTCCTTTGTTGCCACCTGGGACATACAACGGGAAATGCTCTGAAGTACATCAATGGCGGGATAATGGTTCTTTTGCGCAAGTTTACGGTTCAATACGATATGGCCGTCCAAAATACTTCTGGCAGTATCGGTTATTGGTTCATTAAAGTCATCACTGTCTACAAGCACTGTATAAAGGCCTGTGATGGAGCCCCTTTCTCCTCTGCCTGCCCGTTCCAAGAGTTTCGGCATCTGAGCATATACGGAAGGCGGATAACCGCGGGATACGGGAGGCTCGCCGCTGGCAAGTCCGATCTCACGCTGGGCCATGGAAAATCTTGTCAACGAGTCCATCATAAGGAGCACGTCCTTACCCTGGTCTCTGAAATATTCCGCAATGGTGGTGGCGGTTTTTGCAGCCTTGGTACGTTCAAGAGCGGGCTTATCGCTGGTAGCGATAACAAGCACTGACCGCTTCATGCCTTCAGGACCCAAATCTCTCTCTACGAATTCTCTTACCTCACGGCCACGCTCTCCGATAAGAGCGATCACGTTGATATCAGCCTTGGTATTTCTTGCAAACATACCGAGAAGTGTGGATTTACCCACACCGGAACCTGCAAATATACCGATTCTCTGCCCCTTTCCTATGGTAAGAAGTCCGTCAACAGCTCTAACCCCCAGGGGGAGAACCGTATCTATGATATCTCTTGACATGGGATCCGGAGGCAGCGCCTCGACAGGATAAGGAACTCCCGAAATCGTTGCTCCGTCCGTGGGGCGTCCCAGGCCGTCAAGAGTGTGTCCAAGAAGGTCGTCACTTACCGTAACTTCCAATGGATGATTTTCATTTTCAACAATACAGCCCGTGCTTATGCCGTCCACATTTTCAAAGGGCATAAGAAGAGTCTTTCCATCTCTGAAGCCTATGACCTCGGAAATCGCAAGGATATGACTTCCGTCCTTGGAATAAATGGAGCACAGGTCCCCAAGCTTTGCATCAGGTCCGAGACTTTCTATGGTAAGACCTACCACATTGGCAATCTTTCCCTGTGACTTAAAAAAAGTCCGGTTATTCAATCGATAATATTTTTCAAAATCGATATCCAATGTCATGAATCATTCTGTCCTTCACGGGAAAGTATTTTAAGTGTTCTCGTCAATTCTCTCAGTTCTGTATCAATGCTGCAGTCTATGATTCCGTAGGGCGTTTCGATCTTAGCCTGACCGGGCAGCAAATCTTCTTTCTGGCGGATTTCAGGTTCAAGATTTAAAGAGATCTTCTCTAAGATCGAAGCCTTCATGCCCATAAGGAGATCATAATCCGCAGGACTTATATTAATAACAATCTGTTCCTCGGTATCGATGGAAAGCAGGGCTCTGTTCAAAAGAGCCACCATTACGTCACGCCTTGAAAAGAAATTTTCCCCAAATACACGACTGTAGATATCGGTTATAACATCTACCATTTTGGGTTCTATTTCTTTTAACTTATTTTCAAATTCAAGCTGCATTGCAGCGCGTTCTTCATTAAGAGCAGCTCTTTCGGATTCAAGCTCCTGATAAGCCAGAGCCTTACCTTCTTCATAGCCGTCTTCCCTTGCCTTTTCAGCGCTTTCTTTTACATAATCCCTTGCATCTTCCTTGATCTTTTCAGCCTTTGCTTCGGCATCCTTTATCATTTCGTCACATTCCGCTCTTACTTCCGCGGGGTCAAGAACAATGGGTGCATCGGAATCCTTAGTGAGTTCCGATATGTTATCTTCAGGTATTTCCGGTTCCAGGAAAACAGGATTCCCGTCCTCGTCAAACACAGGATTCCCCTCTTCATCGGTAAGGGGCACTCTTTCCTGCTCCTCAGGCACTTCATCGGTGCGTTCTCTAAGTAATCCGGATTCGCTTTCCTCGATGCGCTTCTTAACAAGGTCATTAACATCTATTACCCTGGTATTGTCTGTATTCAGCTGTACGAAACCGCCTTTAAGAATGTTACTAGACAACTATCTCGTCTCCTCCGCCTCGTGAAATTACAATTTCGCCGGCATCTTCCAGTTTTCTGATGATATTTACGATCTTCTGCTGTGCTTCTTCTACGTCCTTCATACGTACAGGACCCATGAATTCCATATCTTCCTTGATCATTACAGCCAGACGCTTTGACAGGTTGTTGAAAATAGCTGTCTGAACCTGTTCGTTGGCAGATTTAAGTGAAATAGCAAGGTCGTTATTATCAACTTCACGCAGCACTCTCTGAATAGCGCGGTCTTCCAGCAAAAGAATATCTTCGAATACGAACATCTTCTTTCTGATCTCGTCGGCAAGTTCGGGCTCTTCGATTTCCAGAGTCTCCATGATATGTTTTTCCGTACCACGGTCTACAGTATTCAAGATATCTACAACCGCATCTACGCCACCGATAATGGTGTAGTCCTGGTTGATAAGGGATGCAAGCTTGGATTCCAATACCTTTTCCACTTCCTTGATGACATCGGGACTGGTTCTGTCCATAACGGCAATACGCCTTGCAACATCGGACTGTCTGTCCGGAGGGAGCGCCGAAATGATAAGGGCTGCCTGGGATGCTGAAAGGTAGGATAAAATAAGGGCGATAGTCTGAGGATGTTCGTCCTGTATAAAGTTGAGAAGCTGGGTAGCATCTGTTTTTCGCACAAATTCGAAGGGCTTAACCTGCAGCGAAGCGGTAAGCTTTCCGATAACATCCAAAGCTTTGTCAGAACCGAGAGCTTTTTCCAAGAGCTCTCTTGCGTAACCGATACCACCTTCGGATATGTACTGCTGTGCAAGACAAATCTCGTAGAATTCCGCAAGAACAGCTTCTTTTAACTGCGGAGTTATACTTCTGGTATTTGCTATTTCCAGCGTAAGTTCTTCAATTTCTTCCTCTTTAAGATGCTTGAAGATCGTAGCGGAACGCTCAGGCCCCAATACAATCAAGAGAATCGCAGCCTTCTGAAGCCCCGTTACTTTTTCTTCTGTCTGTCTCGGCATTTTCTAACACCCCTTTAATATACTAACCCCATTCTTCGCTGAGCCAGTTGCGAAGAAGGTTCGCCACTGCCTCGGGATTTTCATCCACGAATTTTTCAATGAGTTTCTTTGTTTCTGAATTTTCTTCAAGTTCGATATCGTCAAGCTGAGGCTCGGGATTGGACTGAAGAAGGGTTTCCACGGAAAGTTCCTCCGTTTCTTCCTCCTGCTTCTCCGTTCTCATGCTTCTCAATACCACTACTGCAAGCAAGCCTAAAATAATGACTATTAAAATAACCTGGATAAGGTCGTAAATATCTATGTTAAGTCCCTCGCTGTCCACGAAGAAGTTTTCTTCATAGGCCACGATGGTAATGTTGTTCTCGGGAATACCGCTGGCATCGGATGCCGCGCTTATAAGTTCATCGGATACGGGAACCACTCGTCTTTCCGAATTGGCTGCCTGATATTCTTCCCAGGTGATTCCGTCAAGAAGGCCCTGCTTCTTCGCATCATCCTCGTTGATGACCACATAATTGGTGGAAGAAACAGCAAGACTGGATGCCGCATAATCAATAACTCCCGCAGGGATATCCTGATATTCGATATATTCGTTGGGAAGATATTTTCTGTATAACTCTTCGATTGTTTCCGAAGAATAATCATTGGTATTGTATTGATATGATGTTTCCGAATTGGAGTCGGTTCCGGGAACGCCGGAGGTTCCGCCGCTGGAATCGGATGTATAGCTTGATTCCTCGGAAAGAACGCCCTGGGACTGGCCTTCTGCGGGCGTATAATTGTGAGTTGTTTTCTGAGTTGTGGAAAAGTCAATTACAAGACTTGAAGAAACCTTGATGTCTCCGAATTCTCCCGTACCCTGGAGGATCTTCTTTACGGATGAGTTAACTAAATCCTCCGCTTCCTTCTTTACACCGAGCTGGCTGCTGGCGGTACCGTATACGGTTGAAGAATCGTCACCCGAAAACAAAAGATTCGCATCCATATCAAGGATAGTGATATCCTCGGTGGTCTTTTTACCGAGAGCCATGGCAACAAAGCGGGCAACATTGGCCGCCTGCTCATTGGTAAAGTCATCAGTAATATTAAGAGTAAGTGCGGCGGATGCTTCTTCATTTTTGGATAAAAGAGTTCCGTCGTTTTCGGGGATTGAAAGCTGAACTACCGCCGATTTGATCCCGGTAATGCCCTGAGATAAGTCATTTTCCAACTTTTCTTCAAGATAGAGTTTATATTTTTTCTGCTTATCGGCTTCCGTTACGGTCAGGCTTCCCTGAAGAGCATCCTCGATGGAATAGCCCTTTACGGTAATGCCGCTGGCACCGAGGCTTACTCTCGCGGTGCTTATGTCATTTCTCGGAACGGAAATCCTTAGTCCGTCATCGGAAACCTTATGCTGAATATTATTATCATCGAGAACTGTTATGATCTCTGAAGCTTCTTTTGTGGAATCACACTGTTCCAAAAGCACGAATTTGGGAGCAGAAAGAATCGCGTAGAGCACTACAAATGCAACCACTACCGCTGCCGAAAGAAGCACTATGTACGTCTTCTGCTTATTGGTAAAGCCGTTCCACCATTCTACTATTTTTTCCCATATTTCTTTTAACTTATTAAGAATTCTCTCCGCCATATACTACTCCCCATGCGTATATTCTTAGGATTAGATTTGCATATTCATTATTTCTTTATATGCTTCCATGAATTTATCCCTTACGGCAACGGTGTACTGAAGGGCTGTCGATGCTTTCTGAAGGGCGATCATAAGGTCATGGGTGCTTTCCGTCTCTCCCATGGCAAACTTGATCTCCTCATTTTCGGCATCGGATAAATAACTGTTTGTGGTATTGATATTGTCGATGGCATTGTTAAGCATTGTGGCAAAAAGACTGTCATTCTGCTTTACAGGTCTCATGATGGTGCCTTCACTGAGATCCTTTGTGCCTATGATCGACGAAGTACCGAGTAAACTGTTTACGTCCATTTATCTGCCTCCTTATTTGTTAAGCTCCAGTCCCTTTAAAGCCATGGATTTGCTTGCATTAAATGCAGTTGCGTTGGCTTCGTAGGAACGGGTCGCATCAATAAGATTGGTCATTTCCGTAATGATATTTACGTTGGGATAGGTAACATATCCGTTTTCATCGGCATCGGGATGTGCAGGATCATATACCATGTTCATCTCCGTAACCTGATCTTCGTAAACACCTGCCACTCTGACACCTTCTCCGGAATACTTATCCATGGAGTGGTTTAAAACTCTTGAAAAGGGTGTCTGTCCGCCTTTTTCCGCAAAAGTCACCACCTTACGGACATAAGGTGTGCCGTCCTTGGTTCTTGTGGTATTGGCATTGGCAACGTTCTCGGAAATAATATCCATTCTGTAACGCTGGGCCGTAAGACCGGACGCATTTATGTCAAAAGAAGTAAACATGCTCATAAATCACACCTCCTACTGCATTGCTCTCTGAAGGTTATTGAATTCCTGACTTATACTGTTAAGAAGACCTTCATACATAAGCTGATTCTTAGCAAGAATCGTGTTTTCGGTTTCGATGTCCACGTTGTTACCGTCAAGACGATAAGCATATCCCGCATAATCTTTATAGGTGCGGGCCTGCAGCCTGTCGGTGCTTAAGTTTTTCACCTTTTCGTCCATGGAGCTGTAAGGAGATCTGAGCAATGCTCTTTTAAGCTCTTTCTGGAAGGTAACATCCTCTCTTTTGTAGTTAGGAGTATCAACATTCGCGATATTGTTGGCTATAGCTTCGTTCCTTAACCAGGAAGCATCCGCCGCTTTATCAAGGACGTTGATATAGTCAAAAGCATTTGATTTAATCATTTTGCTCCTTTCGTGAGTGTTACGCCTGTGTATAATCCACCCACCTTATTTTATTATAAAGTTTTTTATGAAAAACACAAGATGATTTTCAATAAAAACCACATAATCTTGTGTATTTTTTGATTTATCGGCACTAAATGTAGGTTTACATAATTATTATCGACTGCCCGGAAATGCCGTAAAAACAACAATAAAAGGGACTTTTTGCAAAGTCCCTTTTCAAAGATTGTAGTCCGTTACGTCTTATATATCGGATGTATTTTTCAATTTATAAAGTCTTATCTCTTTTTAATTTTTCGATCTCTTCAAAGACCACATCATTTAATACCTTGATGTATGTTCCCTTCATACCGGAGGATCTTGATTCTATTACGCCGGCACTTTCAAATTTTCTCAATGCATTTACGATAACGGAACGGGTGATTCCCACTCTGTCCGCGATCTTGCTGGCAACAAGGATTCCTTCCATGCCGTTTAATTCGTCAAATATATGAGTAATAGCTTCCATTTCGGAGAAAGAAAGTGTACTGATGGCACTTCTTACCACGGCAAGCTTTCTGGATTCTTCAGCATTTTCCTCGTTAACGGCACGTAACATTTCAAGGCCCACAACGGTGGTTCCGTATTCACAAAGAATGATATCGTCGATATCATACTGAGTATTGGTCTTATATACAAATAACGTTCCGAGTCTCTCTCCCGCTATCTCGATAGGGGATATGACCGCCTGGAATTTATGCACGTCGGTACTTTCAAAACCGAGGGTTTCAAGATTTACATTTTCTTTTGTGGAAAGTACGGAAAGAAGACGTTCATTAAGCATGCCGTCGATAAAACCGCCAACGTTGTTCTGTAAAAGCTCGCTGATGGTCTCAACACCGGGAGTCATGCCCACGCCCAAAACTTTACCTTTACGACTGATCACAAGAATGTTAGAGTTAAGGATTTCTCTCATAACCTTACAGATATCGTTGAATACAACCTTACTGGAATTGTTGTTATGAAGTAATTTTCCGATTTTTCTTGTTTTGTCCAATAACTGTACACTGCTCATATGGTTGTTCCTCCTAAAGCGCACAAAAAGCCTGTTATCCGATAATTGTGTTGACATTGTAGCATAATTTTTGCAAAAATTCAAACATCTATTAGGCCGAATACAGAAATTTCTAATTTTTCCTATAATTCGCACAATGACCCCTGCCTAAATTACTGCAGGGGTCTTAGTTACGATTATTATTTATCTATTGTATTACCGCATTCGGGATTTGAGCATACAAGCTTGTTTCCCTTGGTAACAAAAATGCTTCCGCATTTATCGCATTTCTTATCTACGGGTTTCTGCCATACCATGAAATCACATTCGGGGATCTGTATACATCCGTAGTATTTTCTGCCCTTCTTGGTCTTTCTTATTACGATATCCTTGCCACACTTGGGACACATTACGCCGATCTTTTCGAAATAGGGCTTTGTGTTCTTGCATTCCGGAAATCCGGGGCAAGCTAAGAATTTTCCGTGAGGTCCGTATTTGATAACCATTCTTCTTCCGCAAAGTTCGCAGATTTCGTCGCTTTCTTCATCCTGAACCTTTACTTCTGAAAGTGAGGCTTCCGCCTGTTTAACCGCAAGATCCAAATCCGGATAGAAATTGGATACTACGGTCTTCCACTTGACGGTTCCTTCTCCGATGGAGTCAAGAAGTGCTTCCATATTGGCGGTAAAATTGGCATCTACGATGGTATCGAAGGCTTCCAGCATCATCTTGTTTACGACTTCACCAAGCTCCGTAACAAAAAGGTTCTTACCTTCTTTTGCCACATAATGTCTCTGAATGATGGTGGAAATCGTGGGGGAATAGGTACTGGGACGACCGATTCCGTCTTCTTCAAGGGCTTTTACCAGCGATGCTTCGGTAAAATGCGCGGGAGGCTGGGTGAAATGCTGCTTTGCATCTGTTTCGACTATCTGAAGTCTGTCACCCTTATCCACGGTTCCACTCCATGTGGAAACCGAGAATTCATCGCTCTCATCATTTTCCGTTGCTTCCGTATAAACTGTCATGAAGCCTTCGAATTTGGCTTTCTGGGCATTCATGGTGAATTTATGGCCCTTGCATTCAAGCTTTACGCTTGTGGTCTCATAAATGGCATCTGCCATACGGGATGCAAGAAATCGCTTGTAAATCAGTGTATAGAGTCTTAACTGCTCTCTTGAAAGATAATCCTTGATAAGCTGGGGTGTTCTTGTAACATCCGTGGGACGGATCGCTTCATGAGCATCCTGGATCTTATTCTGGTTTTTCTTGTCGCTTTCTTCTTTTCTTACGTATTCGGCACCGTACTGGCTTTCAATAAACTCCTTGCTTGATGCAAGCGCTTCATCGGCGATTCTCGTGGAATCGGTTCTCAAATATGTGATGATACCGACGGTTCCTTCTTTTAATTTAATGCCTTCGTAAAGCTGCTGAGCCACTCTCATTGTCTTCTGAGTGGAGAAATTAAGTGCTTTACTTGCTTCCTGCTGAAGTGTCGATGTGGTAAAGGGAAGGGGAGCTTTTCTCACTCTCTCACCTTTCTTTACATCTTCCACCGTAAATTCGCCGTTTTTTATATCATTTACGATTCTTTCGGCTTCAGCCTTGCTCTTTATATTTCCCTGATATTTACAGGTAACGGCCTTGCCTGTGTTCTTTCCTTTAACATCGGCAGTGACCGTGAAATATTCTTCCGGTACAAAAGAATCGATTTCCGCTTCTCTGTCACAGATGAGTCTTAAAGCTACGGACTGAACTCTTCCGGCGCTTAAGCCTCTTTTGATCTTCGCCCATAAAATGGGAGAAATCTTGTAGCCCACCATTCTGTCAAGAATTCGTCTTGTCTGCTGAGCATCAACAAGATTCATATCGATGCTTCTCGGATGCTTTAAAGACTCCTTGACGGCATTCTTTGTGATCTCATTGAATGTTATACGGTAAACATTCTTTTCATTTAATTTAAGAGCTTCCATGAGATGCCAGGATATTGCTTCACCTTCACGGTCCGGGTCGGTTGCGAGATAGATTTTTTCGGCTTTTTTCACTTCTTTTCTGAGTGATGCCAGTACATCGCCCTTACCGCGGATTGTAATATATTTAGGCTCGTAGTCGTGTTCAACATCTACACCCAGCTGGGATTTAGGCAGATCTCTTACATGACCGTAGCTTGCAACAACCTCATAATTGGGTCCGAGAAATTTCTTTATGGTATTTACTTTAGCGGGTGATTCCACTATAACCAGGTATTTTGCCATTTTAAGTCTCCGTTCCTGTGCGCTCCCCTTATAATAGAAACATACAGTTTCTGAAAAATTAAACAGATAATGCAAAATTTTGCACTTTTCCTACAATGTCCCTTTTTCAGAGTGTAAATATACACTATTAGTTTTTTTTCTGCAAGTACTTAATTTGTAAAATATTGTTGAAATGTGCTTATGCCTTAACGTATAATACCAATATCGGAGGTGTTTTTTCTTTTTATAAGTAAAAAGAAAAGACATTAAATATGGGGGTAGTTAATGAGATTCGTTAAATACGAGGACTTAAAGCCGGGGATGCGCATCGCTCGTCCCATATACAACAAAAAAGGGGTACTTCTTTACGACCGGGGCTCTAAGCTTACCGACGGTGCAGTTTCCAGCGTAAAGAATTTCGGTCTTATAGGAATCTATATTCTGGACGCAACGGAACCCGTTCCTCCAATGACTGAGGAAGATATCGAGTTCGAGCGTTTTCAGGCTATAAATGTCTTTGCTCTTGCGGACGAAGTTAAAGCCATCTTAAATACCAAGCATACAAGAAAGCTTGATATCATTGCCGGAGATATCCAGAAAAATTACGGCCATCTTCACAAGAAAATCAATTTCACACAGAGTATCAGAAGTCAGGAAGATTTCGTATTCAAGCATTGTTTAAATGTTGCTCTTCTTTCTGCCATGATGTGTAACAAGATGAATGCTCCCGTGGCTGATGTCAATGATTGTCTTCTTGCATGTCTGATCCATGACATAGGTAAGACCACCGTTCCTTTTCAGCTTCTTTTTGGGGAAGAGCCCGAAGAGATCAAACGTATTCTGGATACCGCCGAAGAAACAGGCTTTGAGATCATAGCCGAAGTATTTTCTTCCAATCAGAATATCCGAAGGATCTGTGCACAGACCTTTAAGATCCTCCAGGATCTTAAATACGGTCGCGAGCAGGATAAGATGAAGATATTCTTAGGCACAAGAGTAATGCTTGTGGCTGAAGTATTCGATGACTTAACTTCCATGGATCTGTCGGGAAATAAGGAACCTCTGTCTCCCATCAAGGCTTTAAGCTATTTGCTGGAGCATCCTGATGTATTTAACAAGAGGGCAGTCGAAGCATTGACGGAATCAATAGAGATCCTTGGACCGGGCACCAGCGTAGAGCTTTCAAACGGTGACAAGGCATTGGTGGTTTCATCATCTCATGCCGATTTGCTTCATCCCATGGTACTTAACTTCCACACCAACGAAATGATCGATCTTTCGAACCGCCGTCTCTATGACGACCTCGAGATCGTTGATGTCGTAAAGACCATGGACAGCCGCTATGTTATGAGCGACGAAGATTTAAGAAAACTGGGAATTAAGAAATAAATGGATCTGCTCCCGTTCATCGGGAGCGGTTTTCAGCGGTTTCCGCATCTTTCAGGGAGAAAAAGAAAGGAATATATGGTATTTAAAGTTTACTCCGGCAGAGTCCGGGGTGTTTTTGGCGACCTCATCACCGTGGAGGTGGATGCATCACCGGGATTACCGGAAATCTCCATCATCGGACTGCCCGGTTCTGCCGTCAAAGAAGCAAAGGACAGAGTAAAGGTCGCTTTGAAAAACTGTGGGGTAACCATACCCTCGGTCAAGCTTGTGATCAACTTATCCCCCGCGGATGAGCACAAGGAATATACAGGGCTGGACCTCCCCATTGCTGTGGGCTTTTTAGGCGTATTCGGGCATTTATCCGAATTCGACCCGGCCACCACTCTTCTTTTGGGTGAAATATCCCTTGACGGGAAGCTTATTCCCGTGCGGGGAGTTCTTCCCATCGTAAAAATGGCGGCAGAAAAGGGCTTTAAAAAGGTCATCTTACCAAAAGAAAATGCTGAAGAAGGGGCACTTATACACAACATAAAAATAATACCCGCAGAAAGTGTCATGGATGTAATGACCTATCTCGGTTTGGGAGAGCCCATGAAAGATGCCTTTTTACCTCCCGTTAAAGAGGACCCGGATGCATTTAGTGAAGACCCGCTGACAGACTGCGATTTTAAAGATGTGTACGGGCAGGAATCCGTAAAAAGAGCTGCTGCCATCGCGGCAAGCGGTTTCCACCATCTTCTTCTGACAGGCCCTCCCGGCACGGGAAAATCCCTTATCGCAAAAAGGATCCCCGGCATAATGCCAAGCCTTACTTATGAAGAAAGCCTCGAAGTCACAACTATCTATTCGGTCAGCGGGAAGCTTAAAGAAAAAGCTTCTTTTATTAAAAAACGTCCCTTTATAAGTCCCCACCACAGTGCATCCTCCATTGCGTTTACGGGTGGTGGTCCGCAGGCTTCACCGGGTCTTGTCTCCCTCAGCCATAAGGGCATTCTTTTTCTTGATGAAATGACAGAATTTAAAAAAGAAACTCTTGATATGTTAAGGCAGCCCCTTGAAGACCGTACCATTACCGTATCAAGGACCAAATCAAGCCTTACCTACCCTGCCGAATTTATGCTTGTGGGAGCCATGAATCCATGCCCCTGCGGTTTCTATCCCGACAGAAACCGTTGCAGCTGCAGCGATTCATCAATAGAGAGGTATTTAAAGAAGCTCTCGGGCCCCATTTTAGACAGGATCGATATGGTAGCTGATGTATCGAGGATCGGTTTAAAGGAAATGGAAAAAGAAAGAGCTGAGGGTCTTGATTCAATGACACTTAAGTCAATGGTGATGGATGCGGTAAAACGCCAGGAAGTGCGATTTAAAAATGAAAGTTTCAGATTCAATGCCCAGATTCCCACATCCCGCATCGATGAATTCGTGCCTTTAAATACCGACGCAAAAGACTTCTTATATAAGACCTATGAGAGCCTTAATCTCTCCATGCGTTCTTTTTATAAAATGATACGCGTGGCGCGAAGCATTGCGGACTTCGACGGGGATGAAAAAGTATCCGTTAAACATCTTGCAGAAGCAAGCTGTTACAGATTTCCCGAATACATAAGGAGGTAAAAATGGATAATACATATGAAAATATAAGCTTTCCCTTCTTTATGCTCTCTCACATCCCGTTTATTAAAGAAGATCTGATGGAAAGACTTATAAATGTCACTGACAATCTTCGATCATTAAATAAAAACAGCCTTGATAAGCTTAAAAAATATAATCTTTTCACAGATTCGGAGCTTTCCAAGATCGGTATATGTTTAAAGTCCGAAGAAATATATAAAAAAGATTACGAAAAGATGTTTCAAAAAAACATAAAGATGTTAAGCCTTAAGGATCCTTATTATCCCGGGCGCCTTAAGCTGATCCCCGATCCTCCCTTTTTCTTATTTTACATTGGATCATTACCCACCGATGAAGAACCCCTTCTATCGGTGATCGGAGCAAGAGAATGTTCTTTTTACGGGGAAGAAGCAGCCTCAATGATAGGAGAACTTTGCGGGAAACGAAGGATCCAGCTTATAAGCGGTATGGCCAGGGGAATAGATTCCATTGCACAAAAAGCATGCATAAATGCAGGGGGGTATTCTGTCGGAGTGCTGGGAGGAGGCCCCGACATCTGCTATCCCAAAGAATCAGGAAGATTATATGAAGATCTGATCAATAAGGGTTGTATATTATCCGAGCATCCCGTGGGAGTAAAACCCGTCCCCTTTAATTTTGTAATGAGAAACCGCATTATTTCAGGTTTGTCAGATGCAGTATGCGTGATCGAAGCAAAAGAAAAAAGCGGTACACTTATTACAGTGGATGCCGCTCTTGAGCAGGGAAAGGATGTATATGCACTTCCCGGGCGTATTTATGACAGAGTTAACAAGGGATGCAACAGATTAATAAAACAGGGGGCGGAAATAATCCTGTCCCCCGAAGAATTCATAGAAGAATTCTTATTAGATAAATACAATATCAGCGACAATAAGAAAAAAGCTTCGAAAAAAGAAGTTCCCAATGATCTTACATATGAAGAAAAGCTGATCTATGAATATGTGGATGAAAATGCCTTTACACCGGATGAAATATCAAGAAATATCCCCTTGGATCCAAATACGATACTTGTTTCTTTACTGAATCTCTCGGCAAAAGGACTCTTAATAAATATGGGATCCATGCGTTTCAGGAAAAGCTTTTTATAAAAGAAACCGGCTCATGGCATAATTGGCTAAATCAAGACCAAGCTCCGTTAAGTAAACTCTTTCACCGTTCACAATGAGTTTTTCTTCCGTAAGCTTACTTAAGACTTCTCCATATACAGAATCCATTGATTCGTTGAATTCATCATAAAAATCCTTTTTGGATACGCCCTTTGTAAGGCGTAGTCCTAAAAACATGAATTCTTCCATTTGATCCTTTTTCGTTAAGGCTTCTTTTTCAAGGGAGAAGTCACAATTTATATAGTCTTTTAATCCCGCCCTGTGACTCATGCGCACATTTTCATAAAGAGAAGCTGCCGCTATTCCGAAGCCTAAGTAGTTTTTTCTGGTCCAATAGCCTGTATTATGGCGGCATTCGTATCCGGGGATCGCATAATTGGATATTTCATATCTATCAAAGCCTGCTTTTGCCAATGTGTCATATGTCTCATGATAGATCTCGCGATCGGTTTCCTCCGTCGGAAGACCGTGGCCATCCTTATATTTTTCATAAAAGGGCGTATTTTCTTCAATGATGAGGCTGTATGCACTTATATGCTGAGGTTTTAAGTCTATGACTCTTTTTAATGTCTTTAAGAATTTATCCTTATCCTGTCCGGGAAGGCCGCTCATTAAATCTATATTTACATTTTTAAAGCCTGTGGTCCTTACACGATCATAGGCTCGTAAAAATGTATCGTAGTCGTGGATCCTTGATAGAAGCTTTAATTCATCATCTTCCGTTGACTGAAGTCCAAGGCTTACACGGTTTATTCCCGCATCAAAATAAGTCCTTAATTTATTGTCATTTACCGAATCAGGATTCATTTCCATGGTAATCTCTGCATCTTTATCAAGTTGAAAGCAGTCTCTTATGGTATCGAGGGTACTTACGATAAAGCTTTCATCCACCAGGCTCGGCGTGCCTCCTCCGAAAAAACAAGAGTCCACGGGTATTTTACCTATGGACTCTGCAGTACCGGTTATTTCTTTTTTAAGAGCATCAAAATAAGCCTTCTTTGTAGCATCATCCGTTACAAAGCTCACAAAGTCACAATATGCGCATTTTCTTGCACAAAAAGGGACATGTATGTAGATTTCGGCTTTTTTATCATTCTTCATCGAGTTTAAGCACGCTCATGAATGCGCTTTGAGGGATTTCCACATTACCTATCTGACGCATTCTCTTCTTTCCTTCTTTTTGCTTTTCAAGAAGTTTCTTTTTACGGGAAATATCACCGCCGTAACATTTTGCAAGGACATCCTTACGCATGGCTTTTACTGTCTCACGGGCAATTACCTTGCCGCCCACTGCGGCCTGAATAGGGATTTCAAAAAGGTGCCTCGGGATCTCATCCTTAAGCTTTTCACACATTCTTCTTCCACGCTCGTAGGCTGAATCTTTGTGTACGATAAATGAAAGAGCATCCACTTCTTCCCTGTTAATAAGGATATCAAGCTTTACAAGTTCCGATCGCTCATAGCCCTTTAATTCATAGTCAAAAGAAGCATATCCCCTGGAACGGGACTTAAGGGCATCAAAGAAATCATAGATGATCTCATTTAAGGGAAGCTCGTACTTAATAAGTGCACGGGTTTCCTCCATATATTCCATGCTGACGTAACGACCGCGTCTCTGCTGGCAAAGCTCCATAATGGAGCCAACATATTCTTTGGTCACCATGATCTCCGCATTTACAATGGGTTCCTCCATGTAATCAATGGTGGAAGGATCCGGAAGATTGGTGGGATTGGTAAGATCTATTACCTCTCCGTTGGTTTTATGGACTCTGTAAATAACGCTGGGTGCGGTAGTTACAAGATCAAGATTATATTCTCTCTCTAATCGTTCCTGGATGATCTCAAGATGCAGAAGACCTAAGAAGCCGCATCTGAATCCGAATCCGAGCGCCACTGAGGTTTCGGGCTCATAAAATAATGAAGCATCATTTAACTGAAGCTTTTCAAGAGCATCTCTCAGATCGGGATATTTGGCGCCGTCTGCGGGATACACTCCGCAATAAACCATGGACTGAACTTTCTTGTATCCGGGAAGGGGCTCATCACAGGGATGCTCCGCATTTGTTATGGTGTCACCCACAGCAGTATCGCGAACATTTTTGATCGAAGCCGTTATATAACCAACCATACCGGCTGAAAGTTCATCACAGGGTATAAACTGTCCTGCACCGAAGTAGCCTACTTCCACCACCTCTGCCGTGGCTCCGGTAGCCATCATCTTAATGGGCACGCCCTTTTTTACGGTTCCGTTCTTTATACGTACAAATGCTATTACGCCCTTATAGGAATCATAGAGTGAATCAAAGATAAGAGCCTGAAGAGGTGCGTTCGGATCCCCCGCGGGAGCCGGAACCTTTTCTACTATGGCTTCAAGGACCTGATCCACATTGAGACCGTTTTTAGCTGAGATCTTGGGCGCATCCTGAGCTTCGATACCGATTACATCTTCTATTTCATTGATGACCTTTTCGGGATCCGCGCTGGGAAGATCGATCTTATTGATAACAGGGAACACATCAAGGTCATGATCCAAAGCAAGATAAACATTGGCAAGAGTCTGAGCCTCAATGCCCTGCGCCGCATCCACCACAAGAATTGCTCCGTCACAGGCTGCCAGGGCACGGCTTACTTCATAGTTAAAGTCCACGTGTCCGGGAGTATCTATAAGATTAAAGATGTATTCTTCTCCGTTTTTAGCTTTGTAAACGGTTCTTACGGTCTGAGCCTTGATCGTGATGCCTCGCTCACGTTCGAGATCCATATTATCAAGAACCTGCTCCTGCATCTCTCTGGCGGTAAGAAGTCCCGTCATTTCGATAATACGGTCCGCAAGGGTTGATTTACCGTGATCTATATGTGCTATAATACAAAAATTACGAATGTGGTCCTGGTTCAAAACAGTTTCCTTCCTTAAGTTACTAACAAACTATGGCACATTATAGCATATTGCTTTTTGGTATGAAAAGAGGAATTCCTCAACTTCACCTGACTTTCGGGGAAAAATTGAATTTTTCTATTGACACCCGCAAAAGTATCACTTATTATAACTAAGTGTGTGTACATTAAATCGTCCGTGTCCGGATTAATGTATGTACTATTAACCAGTATTCGATCAAAATGGAGGTGTATAGTCTTGGCTAACATCAAATCTGCAAAGAAGCGTATTTTAGTAAGCGCAACCAGAGCTGAAAGAAATAAAGCACTTAAATCTGCTTGCAAAACAGCTATCAAGAAGGTTTATGCAGCTATCGATGCTAAGGATCAGGCAGCAGCAAAAGAAGCTTTAACAGAAGCTACTTCTCTTTTAAGCAAAGCTGAATCCAAGGGTGTTTTTCATAAGAACACTATCGCGAGAAAGATTTCCCGCTTAAGCGTCGCTGTAAACAAGATGGCTTAATTATTTAGATAAAAGTCCCCGAATTGTAACCGTCATTGCAATCCGGGGTTTTTTTTGCGAAAAATTAAGGCGATGGAAAAGATCCATCGCCTGTTTTTACAGCCAGTCCTTTAAAAATGCTTCTATCTCACTTTCAGGCAGGGGTTTCGAGAAATAATAACCCTGTATATATTCAACCCCCAGTTTCTTAAATGCCTGATAATGTTCTTCTGTTTCTATTCCTTCCACCACGATCTTAAGACCAAGCTTATGGATCATTTCGATGGTATATTCCGTGGCGATCTTTACTTTTTCGGAAGTAAAGTATGCACCGACCAAAGCCTTATCGATCTTTATGATATTAACAGGTAGTCCAACCACATATGAAAGATTGGAGTATCCGTTACCATAATCATCAAGAGAAAATGATGAACCATAATCCATTAAATCTCGCATGTTTCTATGGAGAGCTGCCTGTGAATTAATTGCCGCAGTCTCGGTTATCTCGAAATTGATCCTGTAGGGCGGTACATAATATTCACTCATGATCCCCTTCAGGGTCCTGGCCAGATCTTCCTGCATGCACTGCACTACCGAAAGATTGACTTCTATAAATTCAACACCGTATCTTTCAGGCTTTGAGCGCTGTATGAACTGACAGACCTTGCGGAAAATAGTTTCACCGAGTTTAAGGATCATACCATTCTTTTCCGCGAACTCAATGAAACTTACGGGAGAAAGAATATTTCCTGCTTCATCCTTAAGTCGTACCAATGCTTCCAATGAACGGAATCTTCCCTCTTTGATATCATAGATGGGCTGGTAATAAACCATGACACCATCATTTCTCAGCGCCCATTCAAGAGCATGCTGTAAATCTATTATCTTACGCTTATTGGCAAGTTCCGCTTCATTAATGGCAAGCACGGAACCGGGACGTCTCTTGGTGCTTTCATCGGCAAAATAATAAAGGATCTCTTCCAGATCATCCACTTCATTAAAATAAGATGTGCTTTCAAGATAAGATACGAACAGAGGGATTTCCACTGTTACTCCGTTAAGCTCCCAGGGATGCATTGAACGGTTAAGAAGCTTCTCCATTCCACGCTCTGCCTGAGCCGGATTATCGAATATCATGACAAACATATCATCTTCAAATCTGAAGAGTACGGAATCGGGAATGTCATCGGCAAACCGTGCCACCAGTACCATGGCATCTTCCACAGCGCGTGAACCGAATATTTCACTTATAACTCCCGTATCACCGATCCTAAAGACCACAATGGATTTATGCCGGTTATTATCAAGATTTTCCCGCATGATCATGGCAAAACCCTTACGATTAAATACGGAAGTCGTCATATCCAGGTGATACTCGGGATTTTCAAGCTTACAATAAAGATACACTGCTCCCAAAGACATGATATATGATGCGATAAGGAGCTCGTTATTTAAAAACTGGATAAGGGCGCCCACAAGCCAGAAACAAAACCAGAAATAAATGGCATCCCTTCTTTTTATGGAAATATATTTTTTAAGAACAGTTACAGCCACAACCGACACAACAAAATAAAGAGCGCAGAGCACGTATGTGAGAACAACGGGGAAGCCGTATGAATATAACTTTCCTCCGCTTACGTGAATACCTATGGGAATAAAAAGAAGAACCAGCAGTTCGATGGCTACCGGGATAATAGCGATGAGCTCCCACATGCGTCTGAAGGAATAACGTATTTCCGCCACTGCAAACTGTGCGGACAAATATCCTACCACCACTATAGATAAAAGATATGCCTTACAGAGAATCTGAACCCATACAGGCCCCAAAACATCTCTGTAGTTAATGGCAAATACTGAAATAAGATCCAAAACTATGGACAGAATGATACTTATCAGTAATCTGAAAAATACTTTCTCCGATGTGAAGTTCAGATGCTTTTCACTGCTGGACATGAAAAGAACTATCAATGTCAGAGCCAAAGCCGCAAATTGAAAATGAATGCTCCAAACCATAAAATACCCCCGGTTAAGGACTGATTCTGAAGCCAACCTTGATCGTAACGGTGGTTCCCTGCCCTTTTTCACTGTAAATATCTATAGTACCGTTCATTAATTCTACATAATACTTTATGATGGTCATGCCGAGACCGACTCCGAGAACCCCTTTATCCTCGGCTTCATCAAGGCGGGCAAAGGGCTCAAATATGCTGTTCACAAGAGAATTGTCCATTCCTATACCCTTGTCGGCAATGACGATTTCATACATGGCCTTTCCGGCAACAGTGGCATATTCCTTTAATGAAACATTTACATGGCTTCCTTTATTGGAATAGACAATGGCATTATCAATGATCTTTTCGCAGATCTCACCAAGCTTTGCGCCGTCGCAGAATACATTCTCATGTATGATCTCATGCTGAAAATCCATATCGACCCCGTAATCGGAAGCCTTCTCCTTGAGATTATCGACAGAAGTTTCAACCACATACTTAATATTTGAAAGATATTCGTCCAAAAGCATTTCGCCATTCTTGATCATGCTCATATCCAGAAGATTATTGATGGCCTTAAGCATTTTGTCCGTTTCTCTTAAAATGTCTGTTGCATACTCGGCAGAACGTTCTTTTCCCTCTTCATCAAGACCTATTAACGAAGCATAAGCTACGATCGCATTAAGAGGTGTCTTTAACTGATGTGAAATGTTGGATAAGAAGGTGTCCTTGGTCTCATTGGCTTTTGCCGCCTGTTCCATGGAATTCACCACGATGTAATTTTCCCTCATTTCCTCTCTGACTTCTTTATCAACGTCAGCAAAGCCCACATATACGGAATTTTCATCGGTTTCCGAATTCACGGCCTTCATCTCGATATACTTAGGTTGCCCTTCCATGGGAAGCATAAAGGTATATGTATAGGACTTCTTATGCTGAAGCTCTTCTTTTATCCTGGCAACGCTTAAACGCTCTTTAAACTCTTCCCTGTATTCAGGATATACAAGAGTTGCCGCAAAAAGATTTATATATGCTTCCGCATCCACGTTCTTTCTTCCCAGCTCCGATTCAACCTCCGAAAAAACGGGATTTAAACATATTACGTCCACTTTATTGGTTTTTAAATTCATGTGAAATAAAGAATCATAGGATTCAAAGAGAGATTCAATGATCTCACTTTTTATATTACTTTCCCTGGAAGTTTTTCTTAAAGCCTTCCTGTAGGATGTGAGTTTCAAAAAAGAAATATGCTCCACGATCATTATACATATTATAAAGAATATGATCGTTCCGAAGCCAAAAGAAAAAATGCTGTTGTACCTTGTTTCTCTTGTGTCATTAAGGCGCGAATAAAGCGCGATACCGCTCCACGCAAGAAGCATGGCCATGCTGATAATCAATCTCACAATAGAAAGCTTGGAAACTTCCTTTTTACGTCTCTTCACCATAAAATTTACCCTCTTACACATGATATCATACGAATAAATCGTAAATATTAACTCCCCAGTTAACCGATCATCTCGCTATGGTCTTGGCAATTCCCTCAAAATCCAAGCCGTATGGTATTTTGTAGTTACCTACGCTGATTCTCTTATCATATCCGTTCTTACATAAATACTGATCGAATTCCACGGCGGATTCAATCAGTCCCGCTTCGAAAAGTCTGCGGCTCACACTTACGGAGCTGTCGCCTCGTACTATTGTTATGTTAACCGTATCTTCTCCTGCCACAAATCCTTCTTCGCCTTCCGGCAGGGGATTTATATGTTCGGAAATGGCAGGTTCTTCCGCTCCTGAAGTTTCTAAAGCTTCCTGTTCCCCGGATCCGTTTGCTTCGCTTTCCGACTCTTCTTCAGCTTCAACGGGTGTATTATTATCAGCGCCCGAATTAAAATCCGTTTCTTCCGCTTCGGTTCTCTCAGATACCGATTCCGTTATCTTACCGTTTTCATCAACGGCATTTCCTTCTTCTATAACATGAACGCCCGCATCATCGATATCAACGCTTTCAGTCACTTCTTTTTCCGCTTCCTGCACTGACTGGGCGAGTGTTTCTTTATCTATGGCTTCTTCCGGTTTTCGGTCGTTTATCTTAAGCCCCACATAGAACACGAGACTTGCAACAATAAGTCCTGCACCAATTCCCCGAAGGTACGATCTAAGGTTCATAAATATTCCTCCGAACTTTCTTTTTCCCTTCCTTTCTAATATAATGTAATTTACAGATATATTAAAGAGTTTATTGAAAAATTATATACTAAAAGAGATAAAATCTTACCCAGCGAGAGGAGTAATAATGAAAGTTACTTTACAAAATCTTACCAAGGTGTTTCCCGGCAGGAATAAGCAGGTGTCCGAGGATGTAATCGCCGTCAATGACTTTAATTTTGAAATTCCGGACGGTAAGCTGATCGGATTGCTCGGACCTTCCGGATGCGGAAAAAGTACGACCCTTAATATGATAAGCGGATTGGAAAAGCCGACTTCCGGCAAGATCTTCTTTGGAGAGGAAGATGTCACGGATCTGTCTCCGGAGCTTCGAGGTGTGGGACTTGTGTTCCAGAATTACGCTCTTTACCCTCACTTGACCGTAAAGGGAAATATTCTTTTTCCTCTGCAGAATTTAAAGAAAGATAAGAAGCTTACCAAGGAACAGATGAATGAAAAGGTTGAATATGTTTCAAAGCTTGTGCAGATAGATGAGCTCCTTGAAAGAAAGCCGTCCGAACTTTCAGGCGGTCAGCAGCAGCGTGTTGCCATTGCAAGAGCTCTTGTAAAGATGCCAAAGATCCTTCTTCTTGATGAGCCCCTTTCCAATCTGGATGCGCGTCTCAGACTTCAGACAAGAGAAGAATTGAGACGTATTCAAAAAGAAACGGGGATCACCACCGTATTCGTAACCCATGACCAGGAAGAAGCAATGTCCATTTCCGATATGATCGTGGTAATGAATAAGGGTGTCATGAATCAATACGGCGCTCCGCAGGAGGTATATGAAGATCCTAAGAACCTCTTTGTTGCTAAATTCTTAGGCACTCCTCCCATTAATATATTCTACGGAAGCGTAAGATCCGGTGCGCTTTATATCGGAAAGACCGAAGTCATGAAGGCACCCGGTTTAGATGACCGTGAAGTTTATGTGGGTGTGCGTCCCGAAGGATTCATTATCAATGAAAACGGTCCCCTCTCCTGCGATCTTGAGCGCGTGGAAGTCATGGGCCGTGACACAAGCATTGTTGCCCGCCACAATTATTTTACGGGAGCTTTCATAAGAGCCATCATCAGCTCAGAAGATGCGCCCCGCAGCGATTTAAAAACAGTTTCTTTTTCACTTAAAAAGAATAAGACCTATATCTTTGATAAGATTACCGAAGAACGGCTTTATCTTGAAAACTAGGGGAGGCAAATATGAACGATAGAAACTATAAAGGCTTTCTGTATCTTTTGCCCGCCCTTCTTTTCCTGGGAATATTCATGGTATATCCCTTGATAGATGTAGTGATCTACTCCCTTGAAGAAGGCTACAATTTCGCATCGGGCAACTTTAACGGATACGGACTCTACAATTTTAAATATGTTCTTCATGACCCTTTCTTTATCCAGGCTCTCAAGAACACATCCATAATCGTAATTATCACAGTGCCTTTATCAACCCTTATTGCACTGCTTATTTCACTTGGCTTAAATTCCATAAAGCCATTCAGGGAGTTTTTACAGACACTGTATTTTCTTCCCTATGTAACAAATACTCTGGCAGTAGGTCTGGTATTTATGATCCTTTTTAAGAAAACGCCATATTCCGACGGTCTGGTTAACCTGCTTATAAACAGTCTTGGCTACAGTTCCGTTGATTTTATCGAAGGACCATACGCTGCCAAAATGTTTGTTATGTGCTTTTATACCATCTGGATCGTAATGCCCTTTAAGATCCTTATACTTACAAGTGCGCTGTCAAGCGTAAACAAGGACTATTACAATGCAGCCAGAGTGGATGGCACAAGCAGATTCAGGATTTTCTATAAGATTACCCTTCCCATGATATCCCCCATGATCTTCTATCTCATCATCACGGGATTCATCGGCGCCTTTAAAGCCTACAGCGATGAAGTGGCTATTTTCGGAACCAATCTTAATGAAGCAGGCATGAATACCATTGTCGGTTACGTATATGACATGCTCTACGGTGACAGCGGCGGATATCCTTCTTTTGCGGGAGCCGCATCCATAATACTTTTTGTGATCGTATTTACCATCACTGTCATCAACCTGTTAATCAGTAAAAACAAGGTAAATGTGTAGAGGTTTAACATGGAAAACTTAAATCAGGAAAATAAAAAACGGAAGATTTATAACAATATAAAGACCGGTCTTACATACTTCTTCTTGGCTTTCTGGGGTATTATCGTACTGTTCCCCTTCTACTGGATGCTCCTTACATCGGTTAAATCCTACGGAAGCTACAACAGCGAATACATACCGGCATTTTTTACATTGCATCCCACGCTGCAGAATTATAAAGAAGCATTTACGGCGGTGCCACTGTTCGGCTATTTCATTAACACGCTGATCTTTACCCTGGTGACAACGGGACTTATGCTTATCATCACTCTGCTTTCCGCCTTCGCCTTTGCGCGTCTAAATTTCCCCGGAAAGAACGTGATATTCTTACTGTTCCTGTCACTTATGATGATCCCCAACGAGCTTGTGGTCATTACCAACTACGTGACTATTACCAATCTTAATATGCGAAATTCCTACCCCGGCCTGATACTTCCATCCGTGGCTTCGGTTTTCTTTATATACCTGTTAAAAGAAAACTTTGAGCAGGTGCCGGAAGAAATCTATAAGGCCGCCAAGGTGGACGGAACGTCCGATCTTAAGTACTTATTTAAGGTACTTGTACCAATCTCCCGCCCGACAGTCATCACAATTATCATCTTAAAAGTGATCGAATGCTGGAACTCCTACGTATGGCCAAGACTTGTAACGGATAATCCCAGATATTTTCTTGTATCAAACGGTATTCAGGAGATTAGGGAAAACGGCTTCGGTCGTGAGAACGTCCCTGCCATGATGGCTTCGGTGGTGGCAGTATCAATACCCCTTATCATTCTCTTTTTGATCTTCCATAAGAGGATCATGGAGGGGGTATCGAGAGGAGGCACCAAGGGATGATGAATATTAAAAAGAATTTAATCAGATTTTCAATACTGTTTCTTTTGCCGCTTGCTCTATCAGGATGTCATAAACCCAAAAAGACTGCGACCTTTCAGGTACCGGAAAGCTTTGATGAAAATAAGAATTATGAGATCACTTTCTGGGCAAAGAACGATACCAACGTGACTCAGGCGGATGTATACAGAAAGGCAATTTCGGACTTTGAAAAGCTGTATCCCAATATAACCGTTAATTTTAAGCTTTATACGGATTATGGGAAAATATATAACGATGTTATTACAAATATTTCCACCAATACCACGCCCAATGTATGTATCACATACCCCGACCACATAGCCACTTATCTTACGGGTAACGGCAATGTGGTGCCTTTGGATGAGCTCTTAAAGGATCCGCGGTACGGCTTCGGAGGAAGCGAGGTCAAGTTCGATTCTCCCGATTATGATGAGATAATTCCGGAATTTTTAAATGAAGGAGTGCTTTTCGACCATAATTACGCAATTCCTTTCATGCGCTCCACGGAAGCTCTTTATATTAACGAAACATATGTAAATAAACTGGGCTATGAGATCCCCGATGTGGTAACCTGGGACTTTATATTTGAAGTGTCGGAAAAGGCCATGGAGCAGGATGCGGAAGGCAATTTTAAGATCAACGGACAGAAGGTGCTTATACCCTTTATTTACAAATCCACCGACAACATGATGATCCAGATGCTAAATCAGCTTGGTGCCGGATATTCCGATCCTGACGGAAATATAAAAATATTTAATGATGATACAAAGAAAATACTCCTTGATCTATCAAAAGAAGTTAAGAAAGGAACCTTCTCCACCTTTAAGATCTCGGGTTATCCTGCCAACTTCTTAAATGCCGGACAATGTATATTTGCAGTTGATTCCACGGCAGGTTCCACCTGGATGGGTTCAGATGCGCCTCTTCTTGATATAAGTGAAGAAAATATAGTGCGATTTAAGACCGTGGTGCGTCCCGTGCCTCAGTATGATGCTGGAAATATCTCCATGATATCTCAAGGGCCTTCCATCTGTATCTTTAATAAGGATGATGCGGGAGAAGTGCTTGCTTCATGGCTGTTTGCGGAGTTTCTTCTTACGGATGACATTCAGATAGGCTATGCCACTACCGAAGGCTACGTACCCGTTACCACGAAAGCGAGAAATAATAAAGAGTATCATAATTATTTAAAGCTCGCAGGCTTCGATAATAAAGAGCATTACGACATAAAGATCGATGCGACCACTCTTCTTTTAAATAATACGGATAAGACCTTCACCACCGCTGTATTTAACGGTTCGGCATCTCTTCGTGATGCTGCGGGTCAGCTTATCGAAAGTGTTACAAAATCCGTAAGGCGTAAGAAAACCGTTGATGATGCCTTTATCGATAATCTCTATAAAGAGACCATATCCCTTTATCATCTGGATTCCTTAAATAAGGGCTTTACCGAGGATCTTGGACCTCTTCCCAAGGCTTCAAAGGTGCTTATAACAATCCTTATAACCACCTGGCTAATAATTGGTTTTGTTTATTTGTTACGCTTAATAAGGAACAGACAAAAGAAGCGGGTTTAAAAAGCTACAATTCATGAAGATGTATTTTGTGAAAATCTCACGAAATTTTGGGTTTTAACCGGAAAACTATGGCTCTATTTTCATTGAATATTTATGCCCGTAGATTATAATTAAGTCGTTTGATAAAACAAACAGGAGGAAGAAAAAATGAAAAAGTTTTTAGCTTTAGTATTTGCTTCAGCTCTTACATTAAGTCTTGTTGCCTGCGGTAACAAAGATGCAGCTGAAAGCACAGAAGAAACTGCTGTAGTAGCAGAAGAAACCGCTGAAACAGAAGATGTTGTTTTACCTGCTGAAGAAGAAACAGAAGCTTCAGAAGAATCCGCATACATGACATATGCTGATTACGCTGCAACTGCTGTTGATGAAGAAGTAACCGTTAAGGTTTATGTTCAGGCCACTCAGTCATGGTGGGATAACACGATCACAGTTTATGCTGCTGATGCTGACGGCGCTTACTTCATCTACAACATGGCTTGTACAGAAGAAGATGCAGCAAAGCTCGTTCCCGGTACCGAAATCATCGTAACAGGTGTTAAGGGTGAATGGGAAGGCGAAGTTGAGATCATGGACGCAACCTTCGAATTTGGTACAGATGCAACATTCGAAGCTACCGCTGTTGATGCTACCGCTGCTCTTGGAACAGATGCGATCACAGATTACATGAACCAGAAGGTTTCCTTCACAGATATGACTGTTGAAGCTGTTTCTTACAAGAACAACGAGCCCGGCGATGATATCTATGTTACACTTTCCAAAGACGGTAACAACTATGAATTCTGCCTTGAGTACTATTTAAACGGTTCCGACGAAGAATTCTATAACACAGTAGGAAACCTTGAAGTTGGCGCAACAGTTGATGTTGAATGCTTCTTATACTTCTACCAGGGTCCCGACGGACACCTTACAAAGGTTACTGTTAAATAATCAAATTTCGTAAAATGATCTAACCCCTAATTGGATTATATATGAGATTCAAAAACCCGAAGCACATTAAATGCTTCGGGTTTCTTTTATTGATCATCTTCTTTTTTTGTAATATTTTCTTTTACATAATAGTGACGGCCAAGCCATTTTGATAAGCCGTCAAGGCCTGAATATATGATTCTTTCACTTATATTCTGCTGATCCAGCATATCTCTTATTCTCCAGCGAAGGTCCTTACTGATCACATATTTTACCGTATCTTCCGTATGATTATCAAAAAAGTCCTCAATGGAATTAATGGAATCCGGCACTACGGCAAAGAAGGAATACTGATTTACGATTCTCGGGTCGATTGAAGGCGGTTCGATAATGACCATCGATTTATCCTGCATATCTTCATCATATTGTTCAAGAGTCGTGGTAACCTCATTTAACATATTTACGGTAAATACCGAAGTCTGGTTATCAGCCAGGGTCTTTTTGTATCTTCCGGGAAGCATGGAATGGAGTTCCTTTATGTTAATGCGCCATATCATACAGTCATGAGCTTCCATCTCATCAAGATTAGCTTCCGTAGTAGCAAAATGAAGGGCAATCAAAGGTGACTGGGACCAGTCAAGAAGTCTCGTGGGAAGACCGTGGTGCTGTCCTAAGATCATCTGCCTCCATACGGATTTTTCGATTAAAGGATCTTCAAGGGCTCCATACTTCGTAAAGTTATTAAGAATACAGGGTTCCAAAGACTTTTTATTCTCTTTGCAGTTTCTGTAAAGAGTGGTTTCCAGCTTAAAGCCTGAATCCGTCATGCCCCTGTAAAGAAACAATGATCTGTTTCTTCCGAGGTCGGGTCTGTATTCCTGCTGTGTTATAAGAGGAAGCAGATCCTCCAATGTGTTTATATATACTGTCTTAATCATATAAGCCACCTCGCATAGTTTGATATAGAAACAAAAAGAAGGGCGGGATGCCCTTCTTTATTGTGCTATACTTTGAACTTCTTTACAATATCCGAAAGCTTATTTGCTGCGACATCCATCTTATCCTGAATATCCGTAAGAGCATTGACATTCTTTGTAACCATTTCCGATGTGGCGGATAGTTCTTCTGCCGTTGCGGCATTTTCTTCCGATGCAGCGGACAGTCCTGCAATGAGGGATGAAATTTCTTTAAATCCTCGAGCCATTTCTTCATTGACTTCTTTAATACCTTCAACGGCATTATTGACTTCTTCAACCGTTGTAATAATATCTTCGAAGCTTCCTCTGGTATCGTTTACGCTGGAATTCTGTTTTTCAACAAATTCTTTTACGCGATCGGACTGTTCCATGGCTTCCCTGGTATTTTTCTGAAGCTCTTCAAGAAGAGTGTTGATGGTATTAACGCTTTCTGCAGACTGATCTGATAATGTACGGATCTCTTCTGCCACAACCGCAAATCCCTTACCGGCTTCTCCGGCTCTTGCAGCTTCAATTGAAGCATTAAGGGAAAGAAGGTTTGTCTGACTTGCGATTGAAGAAATAAGGGCCGATGCATCACTGATCTTGCTTGAACTTCCCTCAATATTCTCTATTCCTTCAAAGATAGTATCAAAAGCGCTTACGCACTGATTATTAACTTCAGTCAGGTGCTCTACTATGCCCATACCGGTCTTTGTAACCTTGCCGATCTCATCGCTGGCATTGGCAAGAGCTGTTGTGCTGAGCACTGATGTATTCATGACTTCATCAAGATTGGTCATGTGACTTGCTATATTTTCAATATCTGTAGCTGTCTGCGTTGCTGTTGTTGCAAGTTCGCCGGCTGCGTTATTGATGGAATCCATGCTGCTTGCCGCTTCCCTGGTGGATGAACCCATTACTTCACAGGAAGCACCCAGTTCGTCCGATTCTTTATAGAGTATGGAAATGATTTCACGAAGATTTTCCTGCATGGTCTTAAAGGATCTTGTCATCTGACCGATCTCATCCTTAGCTCCTGTAGCGGGAATTTCTTCCGACAGATCGTTGGTTGCAATGACATCCATACGTTTTTTGGTAGTCTTGATTCCGTTTGCAATATTGCCTGCCATTACAAATACAGCCACACTGGCAAGTACGATCACTACGATATAGACTAAAGAAAGTGTATTGATTCGTGCATTGATATTTCCATGAAGCACTTCGCCTTCTTTTACCGCCCATTCCTCGGTAATTTCCTGCAACCTGTCAAGATAGCCTCTGGCTTCCTTAAAATATTTGGTCTGTAGCACATAGTCACCTGTTTTCTGGCTCACATTATAAGCTGATATCCACTCATTGTAAGCTGCAACGAACTTATTATAGATTGCTTCAAAATCTTCTCCGTCAGAGAGCGTCACCTTATATAAAAGTTCATTTCCTTCGGCAAGCTTTGCAGCGGTTGTGACCTTGTCGATGGTCTGCTGCGCATTTTCATTGAAATCGTCCACTTCAGTGGCTTCCGCACCTGCGATCTTCGCATATCTTGTGAATGCGATCTCTGCCTGATAAAAGTCCCTGTCTGCCGCAAGAAGATTATTGTTTATCTCATAAAGGGAGTTTAAATATACATCTTCTGCTTTTCTTTCGACATCTGTCATATTACTTCTCAGTAAAAAAGCAGATACAAGGATCAATACCTCCAATGGAATTGTAATGAGTAAGATTTTTACAAAAATAGGTAAGTTCTTCATACACTCCGCCTCCTTGTTTTTTATGAAGAAAGACTACACTATTTTGATTAACATTCAGTAAAAAAACAAGGGCCGGTTTAAGCCTGTCGGAGGTGTGCTTTAAGCAAAAAGAAACGCCCTTTTTATGGGCGTTTCCGGGTTATTTTTTCGTAAAATCCTTTGCAATTTGGATCCAGGAATCAATGGTTTCCTCAAAAAATTTTTTATATCCTTCACAGAAATAATTTTTATGAAAAATACCATTATCTTCGCGATGTCTTCTGCATCCTCCCCTGCACAGATTTCTCCATGGGCAAGTCTTACATTCTTCATCCTCTTCCATGGATCTTTCGATAAATCCGCTTTCTTCTCTATGCTTATATATGTCATAAAAAGAATCCGTGTTGAGATTTCCGAGTTTCCATTCATCGAAAACGTAAAAATCGCAGGGATAAACGCTTCCGTCTGCTTCGATCACGTTCTGTATACTGCAGATTCCCTTCTGCTCGCAGGCTTCCGGAAGCATTCCAAGCATAATCATCAGATAGTTCTCGAATTGACGTATATAGGGCTGTTTTCCTGCATACAGATCTTCTTTCCAGAGTCTGAAAAGAGATATCAAAAACTCCCCGTAAAGCTCAGGATCCAAGGAATATTCTTCGCATCCCCTGGTTTCTCCGTAAGGATCGATGCAGGCTATATACTGCTGCCAGAGAAATCCGTTCTTCCGGTAGTTTTCATATATCTTTTCCGCCTTAAGGGCGGTTTTATTATTTACTACCGTAAGAATGTTAAAGGGCACATCATATTTCCTTAATAAAGAGATCGAATTGAGAACTTTAAGATAAGTCCCCTCTTCTTTTTCATCAAGGCGAAAAGAATCATGGATTTGTTTTATGCCGTCAAGAGAGATTCCCACCAGGAAATTATGCTCCTTCAGAAAAGCGCACCACTCATCACTTAAGATAATACCATTGGTCTGTATCGAATAATCCACCTTGATATTCTTTATGTTATATTTTGCCACATACTCCATCAGCTTCTTATAAAAAGAAATTCCTGCAAGAGTCGGCTCTCCTCCCTGAAAAGCGCAGCTTACATGCCCTTCGGCAAATTCAAAGGTTTTCTTTATAACATTTTCAAGGGTCTCATCCGACATGATGCCAAGATTCGAACGATCTCTTTTTTTCATCTCATCGGCATAAAAACAATATTTACACCTAAGATTACAAAGCCCTGATGCAGGCTTTATCAATATGCTTATTTGCGGCATTCTCCATGTCTCCTGCGAAGTTCATCGGCGCCTTCTTTTCTTCCTGTTTCTTCAAGACGCTTACAATACATCTCAAGAGCACCACGGGCATGGAAAGGTCCACCCTCTTCCATAACAGTCCAAAGGGGATCCAATGTATAAGGACTTGTAAGCATTGCCTTATCGTGCCAGTCAAGGATGATCTTCGCACCCTGAGCGCAGATTTCAGGATATTTATCTTTTACATCATGCTGTTCATGAACATCTTCTTTCAGATTGAAAAGCATTTCTCTGTCAAAGAGATGGTAACCGTCGTGATAGGTTCTCATGTAGAGCCAGTCTCCGAAACGAGCTGATCGCTGACATACATGCGCCATCTGAGAGATAACAAGACTGTCACGTCCCTGCTTTTCACCCTTTGTAATGGTATTTACAAAGCTCTGTCCGTCCCAGGATCTGCCCTTTTCTACATTTAACAGATCACTTACAGTGGGAAGAAGATCGAGGCTGTAGTGAAGCTCATTGTCCACATGTCCCTTTAGGGCACCGGGCCATTTAATGATAAAAGGAATGTTGCAGCATGCATGATCCGCTGTTGCATGTTCCGCATAAATTGCAA
This sequence comes from Lachnospiraceae bacterium, assembly GCA_016283575.1. Classification (GTDB taxonomy): domain Bacteria; phylum Bacillota; class Clostridia; order Lachnospirales; family Lachnospiraceae; genus UBA1258. Next base: position 165,094 of record JAEEND010000018.1, read on the forward strand.
GCTCACCAAAGTTCTCACCATGGTCGGATGTGATGATTATTGCCATATCATCATAAATACCGAGATCTTTTAATTTATCAAAAATCTGACCCACAATATAATCGGTATATGCTACTCCGCAATCGTAACCGTCAAATACCCTGACAAGACCCTTTCTGTCCGTGATCTTACCGGGATTTCTGGGAAGATTGGGATTTTCATTATCATCAAACATATTTAATTCGCTGGCGCTGTGAGGTCCAACTGCATGAATATGCCTGTCAAGTGTTTCATCATCGATCCATGTTCCTGCAAGACCGTCGCCTTCAAAGGGATTACCGAAATCCAAAGGTGCACGGTAAGGTGTATGAGGATCCCAGAGATGAACATGTAAAAACCAGTCATCACGCTTGGTTCCGTTATCATCAAGCCATTTTAATACATAGGGAAGTACTGCCTCACCTGATTCCACGCCTCTGTGACCTTCGTTGAATGTCTCATTGAATCCTGCTGAGAACCACCAGGAAGAATGTCTTTCAGGGAAAGTGCTGACGGATGCAGTGTACATTCCGGCTTTTCTGAATATGTTATTGAAATTGTCCATGTCGTAACGGTCGCAGAAGCTTCTGTCTCTACCTTCAAGCCTTCTGTCTCCTGCTGTTCCGCCATGTCCGACAGCACCGTTCTTTATTCCGAACATACCGCTGATAAGGCTTGCTCTTGAAGGAAGACAGGGTGCATCGGAACAATAATAATTAGTAAATCTGATACCTTCTTTTGCCACCTCATCCATGTTGGGTGTGGTATTTCTTTCATAACCGTAACAACCCATATGGTCAGGTCTCAGTGTATCAATATCTACAAATAGTAGTTTCATAAAAACCTCCTCGGTCCCACATTTATATATTGACGTGAGCCTTTATCATTTTATCACAAAAGAAACACTATAGACAAAAGGACATGGTAATTTAAGAAAAGGTAAAAATTTTACAAAAAAGGCCCTGAGCATAACTCAGAGCCTTAATGTTTAGATTAGTTCTGACCCTTTTCAAGAGCAAGAGTTCTTGTTGTAAGATCACATACTTCAGCAGGTCCGAAGTACTGGATCGCACCGGGATAAGTGAATGCAGTCTTAACTGCCCATTCTTCTCTCTTTGATGCAAAATACTTGAAGGGAGCACCGTCAAGCTCTACAAGAGCCTTTCTGATAACGGGCTTGTCTTCACCGTTTCTTCTTTCCATGTTCATCATCTTGGTGATGGGCATACCACCTGCAACCCATTCTTCAGCGGGCTTTGAAAGGTTGGATACCTTGGAAAGGTAACCTGTGTAGCCATACTGGATAAGCATGAATGCGTTGTAACCAAGTGAGTAGCAGTAGTCGGCATCGAAATTTGAAGGGAATGCGCATCTTCCTTCGTAACCGAAGAAGTGATGAAGAGCGGAGAATTTACCCTTGTAGGTTCCTGCTGCTTTTCTCTTTGCAAGTTCGTTCTTTACCATTTCGGAGAAGAGCTTTTCTGATTCGATAAGAGAAACCTGTACGTTACCATGAGGATCTCTTTCTAAGAAAAGCTGCTGCTGAACGAACTGAGGAAGGATCTCAAATACCTTGAATGCTTCAGCGGAAAGACCCTTCTTGATGAAGTCATACTTTGCTGCCCAATCGGGAAGTGCATTGAATTCATCTGTCTTCTTTCCTGCAAGAAGTTCGTTGATCTCTTTAATAAGCATTGAGAATTCAGGTACGAATTCTACGATACCTTCGGGGATGATCGCTACACCGAAGTTGTCTCCGTTAGCTGCTCTCTTTTCTACTGAATCAGCGATGTAGGAAGCGATTGCAGAAAGAGACATTTTCTTTGCTGCAACTTCTTCGCCGATCAGGCAGATGTTGGGCTGTGTTTCAAGTGCACATTCAAGTGCTACATGAGAAGCGGAACGACCCATAACCTTTACGAAATGCCAGTACTTCTTAGCGGAGTTGGCATCACGTTCGATGTTACCGATCACTTCGGAATAAGTCTTTGTAGCTGTATCGAAACCAAAAGAAGCTTCGATATCTTCATTCTTTAAGTCACCGTCGATGGTCTTGGGACATCCGATAACCTGTACGCCTGTATTATGTGCTGCCATATATTCGGCAAGTACTGCTGCGTTGGTGTTGGAATCGTCACCACCGATGATCACGATAGCGGTAAGACCGTGCTTCTTAGCTACTTCTGTAACAATCTTGAACTGTTCTTCTGTTTCAAGCTTTGTACGACCGGAACCGATGATATCGAAACCGCCGGTGTTTCTGTATGCATTGATGTATTCATCATCAAATTCTACGAAATCGTCATCGATAAGTCCGCTGGGACCGCCCTTGAATCCGAGTAATACGTTGTTCTTGTCGGTAGCCTTGAGAGCATCGTAAAGACCGGAGATAACATTATGTCCGCCGGGTGCCTGTCCACCGGAAAGGATAACGCCTACAACCTGCTTTTTAGCTACGGAAGTATTGGTTCCCTTTGCAAATGTGATTTCGTTTTTACCATAGGTGTTGGGGAAAAGTGCTTTGATCTTATCCTGATCTGCTACGCTTTCAGTAGCTGCACCGTCCTTTACACAGATTTCTGCGATACCGCCTCTAAGCATTCCGGGGAGCTTAGGATTATAAGCGTAACGCGCCTTCTGAAGAGGTGAAAGATTCATTTTCGTACTCCTTTTATATATACAAAATTATTTTTTTCCATAAGGATTATACACGATAAAATGTAAAGTGTCATCAAAAAATGAAAAATGAACGCAAATGGCCCTAGGGGACGGGGTTTGTGGTCCATTTTCTAGGGGACGGGGTTTGTGGTCCATTATTACGTTGAGACATCGATTTTTGCAATTTCTGTAATTCCGATGCCCAGAACAAAAAAGCATTGATGGTCTAAGCATCGAAAAAACCAAAAAGCGCAGGAATTGATGCATAAACTCCGATTTAAGCCACAACATGTGGCGTAATTGCACCCTCAGATTTTATCCCACAACTGCACTTCCACATATACAATATTTTATCAGACCGTAAAAAAAAATGACATTGATGGCAGCAAAAATTCCCTGCCGATTGGCAGGGAATTTTGATTTAGCTAATTATTTAATTACTTTTCTCCGGGTTGCGGGCTTGATGTCTAAATAAATGGAACTATCGCCCCATCATAGTTTTTAATACTTTTAATCGTAGAGACCTTTACTTAAATATCTGTCTCCCCGGTCCGGGAATATCACTACTATATTTCCCGACTCGATTTCTTCGGAAAGCTTTATGGCTGCTGCCAATGCAGCTCCAGAAGAAGAACCTGCCAGAATGCCTTCCTTTGCGGCAAGAGTTCTCGATGCTTCAAAGGCTTCTGTATCGGTAACTTTTATTACTTTATCCACAAGAGTTATATCCATGGTATCAGCAATAAAATCATTGCCTATACCTTCTATGTCGTAGTCGGCATGCTCGCCGCCACCGATTACTGAACCCACGGGATCAGCCAGAACTCCCTTTATATTCTTATTATGCTCTTTTAAATATTTGACTGTTCCCGAAAAGGTTCCTCCGCTGCCGGCTCCGGCGACAAGATAATCTACGAGACCATCCATCTGCCTGTATATTTCAGGACCGGTGGTTTCATAGTGTGCAAGAGGATTGGCAGGATTACGAAACTGCTTCATGCTTATGGCACCGGGTGTGGCATCGATTATTTCCCGAGCTTTTCTTTCAGCGCCAAGCATTCCTTCTTCTCTGGGTGTATGGATGATTTCCGCTCCGAGAGCTTTCATGATTTTCTGCTTTTCAATGGAAAACTTTGTGGGTACCGTAAAGATAACTCTGTATCCTCTGTTAAGTGCCGCAATGGCAATTCCGATTCCCGTATTTCCTGCCGTGGCTTCCACAATTGTTCCGCCGGGCCTAAGGATTCCTCTTTCTTCTGCATCCTTAATCATGTACAGTCCGACTCTGTCCTTAACACTTCCTGCAGGGTTCATAAGTTCAAGCTTTGCATAAAGATTTACGCTTTTCTTTACCCCTAAATTATTAAGTTTAAGAATCGGTGTGGAACCTATCATTTCCTGAATGCTCATAAACACATCCATAGCGTGTCTCCTTACTTTTCAGAGGCTTCTATTGCCTGCTTTAAATCATTTATCAAGTCCTCTGCATCTTCTATGCCCACGGAAAAACGAATGAGTTCATCCACTATTCCGACTTTTTTTCTGATTTCAGCGGAAATGGCCGCGTGAGTCATACTTGCCGGATGGCATACAAGAGATTCAACCCCTCCAAGGCTTTCAGCCAGGGTTATTAATTTAAGTGATTTAAAGAATTTACGATAATCGTATTTTTCTTTTAATACAAAAGAAATCATGGCGCCTGCGCCAGATGCCTGCTTTTTCTGTACTTCGTAGCCGGGATCCGATTTGAGGCCGGGATAATACACACGGCTTACGTATCCGCTGTTTTCAAGCCATTCGGCAATCTTTCCGGCATTTGATACGTGGCGATCCATACGGACACCGAGAGTCTTTATGCCTCGTATTATTAAGAAACTATCCCAGGGAGCAAGAACCCCGCCTATAGCATTCTGGAGATAATATAACCTGTCTGCCAAAGCCTTATCCTTTACAACCGCAAGGCCCGATACCGTATCACTGTGACCACCGAGATACTTGGTGCCACTGTGGATTACTATGTCGGCTCCCAGGGTTAAAGGGCGCTGGAGATAGGGTGTTAAGAAAGTGTTATCAACTATCAGCAGCTTATTATGCTTATGCGCGATTTCTGCCACCGCCCCGATGTCGGTTATTGTAAGGAGAGGATTAGCGGGGCTTTCAACGTACACTGCTTTTACACTGTCATCTATAGCGGCTTCGATAGATTGAAGGTCCGATGTGTTGACGATTTCGTAGGTGATGTTGAAATTCTTAAAAACATTGTCAAGGATTCTGAAGGTGCCACCGTAAATATTGTCGGATACAATAAGCTTGTCCCCTGCCTTAAAAAGAGAAAGCACCGTATTGATGGCTGCAAGACCGGAGGCAAAGGCAAATCCGTACTGTCCTTCTTCAAGATCCGCGATAAGCTTTTCCAAAGCATCTCTTGTGGGGTTTCCCGTTCTTGAGTATTCCCATCCGCGGTTTTCACCTAACCCGTCCTGTTTATATGTAGAGGTCTGGTACACCGGAACGTTAACCGCTCCGGTGGTTATATCACCGTCAGTGCCTCCATGAATCAGCAATGAATCTATTTTTAAGCTCATGATTCTTTTATATCCTTCTTTTTATTAGATTGCTGCAAAACCGTTCTCAAGATCGGCAATGATATCATCGATATTTTCTGTACCTATGGAAAGTCTGATGGTGGACTGGAAGATTCCCTGATCCTTTAACTCTTCATCAGAAAGCTGAGAATGGGTAGTGGATGCAGGATGGATAACAAGGCTCTTCACATCTGCTACATTGGCAAGGAGTGAGAAAATCTTTAAGTTATCGATGAACTTCCAGGCTTCATCCTTGCCTCCCTTTATATCAAAGGTAAATATGGATGCGCCGCCGTTGGGGAAGTACTTTTTATATAATTCATTGTCAGGATGTGACTCTATTGAAGGATGGTTTACTTTAGCTACCTTGGGATGATTCTTTAAGAATTCCACAACCTTCTTAGTATTTTCCGCATGACGTTCAAGTCTTAACGAAAGTGTCTCAACACCCTGCAAAAGAAGGAATGCGTTGAAGGGTGAAATAGCCGCTCCAGTATCTCTTAAAAGGATCGCCCTGATATATGTTACGAAAGCAGCAGGTCCTACCACATCATAGAAAGAAACACCATGGTAGCTTGGATTGGGTGCTGCAATCTGAGGGAACTTTCCGCCTTCCTTCCAGTTAAACTTGCCGGCTTCTACGATGATACCGCCTAAAGTTGTACCGTGGCCACCGATAAACTTTGTAGCTGAATGTACCACGATATCTGCGCCATGCTCGATGGGTCTTATTAAGAAAGGTGTTCCGAAGGTATTATCAACCACAAGAGGAAGGCCATGCTTGTGTGCTATTTCCGCGATCGCATCGATATCAGGAATATCACTGTTGGGATTACCGAGGGTCTCAAGATAGATTGCTCTGGTGTTATCCTTTATGGCGCCTTCAACCTCATTTAAGTTGTGAGCATCTACAAATGTAGTCTCAACTCCGTACTGAGGAAGTGTATGTGCAAGTAAATTGTAAGAACCGCCGTAGATCGTCTTCTGGGCTACGATATGACCGCCGTTAGCTGCAAGAGCTTCTATCGTATAGGATATGGCTGCTGCCCCGGAAGCAACTGCGAGAGCTGCGGAACCGCCTTCCAAAGCTGCTATTCTTTTTTCAAGAACATCCTGAGTCGAGTTGGTAAGACGTCCATAGATGTTACCGGGATCTGCAAGGCCAAAACGGTCTGCCGCATGCTTGCTGTTATGGAATACATATGATGTTGTCTGATAAATGGGAACTGCTCTGGAATCTGTTGTGGGGTCTGCCTGTTCCTGTCCTACGTGTAACTGTAATGTTTCAAATTTGTATGTGCTCATTTTATTTTCTCCTTTAAATTAAATATCTTTGTTATTGTGTGTTTTGTTTTGTGTTTCTTTACCGCTTCATAAAAAAAGCCGAGGCCTTATGAGCTCCCGGACAAATGGCTTGATTGATATTCATCAATTCATGTAAGAAGGCACGGAGAATAATCCGAACTCATCTGCCATTATTACTGTCCGGGAGAAAAGCATTCGTATACAACACATGACTTTATGCTGCTCAAAAATCTTTTCGTTTCTCATCATCAGTACCTCCTTCGTTTTTGTTGAATTAAGCATATCATTGGTTTCTGCGTTTGAAAATTTAATAGATTTAATCGTCTGTGATAAATTGAGGTTATCGCAAGGTTTAATAAAAAAGCGTACCCGATATTACATCAGATACGCCTTAAACATCTAAATCGATTTACTGTATTTCCTTATATTTAAGAAGCTCCTCAACATATTCTTCACCATAAGAAGAAAGAATACTTCCCTTTCTTGTGATATAGCCGATGGTAAGAGGATCCTCTTCTTTTAACTTAATGGCCACAAGGCCTTTAAGCACCACATCGTCTCCCGACAGCATACCGGAACCTATGGAATAGCCTTTAAGCTCTGCAATAAGTTCCATGGAAGTAGCTCTGTCATCGGACTTTATCATCTTTTTAAAATCATAGTCAGACAGTGCTTCTTCAGTAAGATAAAAATTACTGTCGTCACTTTGGTCAAAAGAAATGCAGGGATAATCAGAAAGTTCCCCTATGGAGATTGACTTTCTTCCCGCAAGCTCATGATCCTTCCATACATAAATATATGTATCCTTCTTCATAAGAGGCGTGAACTCAAGCTGATAATCTTTAAAGAGCTTTTTAATCAATGCTTCCCCATGATTTGAAAAAGAAATTACTCCCACTTCACTCTTTAATGACCTTACATCCTCCATTACTTCACGAGTCTTCGTCTCTCGGATTGCAAAACTGTATTTATCGGAGGTGCTTCTTTTTACCACCTCGGTAAAAGCCTTAATGGCAAAATTGTAATGCTGGGTCGATACCGAAAAGCGATCCTTTCCGCTGTCTTTTGAAAGATAGCGGTCTTCAAGAATTTCATACTGACCCACCGCTTTTTTGGCATAGGTTAAAAATTCCCGTCCTTCGTCAGTCAGGGTAATACCTTTATTTGTTCGTTCAAAAAGCAATATGCCGAGTTCATCCTCCAGCTCTCGGATGCTTGCTGAAAGTGCAGGCTGTGATACATATAATCTTGTGGCCGCTTCTCTCATTGAAGAAGAAGCTGCTATTTCAAGAACGTATTTAATCTGGGTTATGTTCATGACGGTTCCTCGTAAGTGAATTACTAAAATTTCTGAAAATTTTTTTCATTATAAACCATTTTTATCTCATTATCCAGTTCGTTAACAGGGCAATGCTACAATGGCCTTAACTTTGAGGTTGTGATAAAAAAAAATTTTTTTAGCATTTATTTTTTTGCTTAAAAGGAGGAACTACACACATGAAAAACAAGAAGGGCACTACCAGTATAGCTACAAAGCTTGTTTCCGTTATTATCCCCGTTGTTTTAGTGGCATTTATTTTTATTCTTTTACTCATTGGAATGAGAGGCGGGATGGTTATCAACGATATGATGGAATCATCTCTCAAAAAAGAAGCTGAGTCAGACGCTCACATGATCGAAATTCAGCTTCAGGAAACCTTCGGATACATGACCGCAACAGCAAATGCGTTAAGCACCGTTAACTTTGCAGGCGATCAGGCATATCTCAATTTCTTTAAGGGAACGCTCAATCACAGTTCCATGATACCCTCCGGTATCTATGCAGGATGCTCAGACAGAGCCTTCTATGAACCTTCGGGATGGAACCCGGGCCCCGATTACAATGTTCTTGAAAAAGACTGGTATAAGCAGGCAGTAGCAAATCCCGGTGTTATCATGCACTACGATGTGCCTTATTTTGATTCAAGTACAGGTGACCTTTGTGATACAGTCATTCTCGGTGTTTCTTTAACAGACGGAAGAAAAGCCGCTGTATGTGCCGACGTTATGCTTACAGGCGTTAAGGACTATATCGATCAGATTCAGATCTTCGGTACCGGTAAGGGAATGCTTATCACAAGTCAGGGACAGATCCTTGCTTATGAAAACATGGATACCATCGGAAATTATATCACCGATTATCCTGATGATAAATTTTTACAGAGCGTAGGCGCAGCTCTTCCCGGCGGAGAAGAACAGCTCCTTACTCTTCAGGGAAATAAAAATACATATTATGCTGTAGCTCATGATGTAGCTGACACAGATTGGATTTTCGTAGCATATGCGCCTAAGAGCGATATCATGAAAGATATCAATTCTCTCATCATAGTTATCGTAATACTTAGTACCCTGGGAATCATCGGTATTTCACTTATCATCAGACTTCTTGTTGTTAAGATGGTCCGTAAGCCCGTTGCAGCACTTACAGCCAATATCGAAAAGATTACCGACGGTGACTTCACTGTTACTATAGATGATAAGGGTAATGACGAAATAGCCAACATGAATCGAAGCATGAAGACCTTCGTCAGCCACATGAACGATACTCTCAGAACACTCCAGAGCGTATCTGCAAATCTTACCAGCGAAGTGGAAAGCTCCAAGCAGGCATCGAAGCAGCTTGAATCAGAAGCAGCTCAGCAGTCAGAATCCATGGAACAGATCAGAGATAACATGGAAAACATGGCTCAAGCAGTTAATGACGTTGCAGTTAATGCTACCGAACTTGCTCAGACCTTCAGTGACCTTATGGAAGATGAACAGGCAACGCAAAAGACCATGAATCTTCTTGTTGAACAGGCTCACGAAGAACAGAAAGATATGAGTCAGGTTAAAGACCGCATGAACACCATCGCTTCCTCCATGGAAGACATGGGACAGGCAGTTAAAGGTGTTGATGAAGCAGCAAGAAAGATTAATGAGATCATCGATCTTATCAATTCCATCGCAAGTCAGACCAACCTTCTTTCTCTTAATGCTTCAATCGAAGCTGCAAGAGCAGGTGAAGCAGGTAAGGGCTTCGCGGTAGTTGCTACCGAAATCGGACAGTTGGCAAGTAACTCAGCTGATGCTACTACTCAGATCGCAGATATCATTAAAGATATGACCGCTAAGGTTACGGAGCTTTCAAGAAAGTCAGAAAGCAATATCAAGATGATCGGCGAAAGTGCAGGCGCTGTTGAAAATGCTGCAGATTCCTTCCAGCGTATTTACGAAGATCTTACCCGCACCAATGATGTCATGAGCGAGATGGCTGATAAGATGACCACCATCAACGACGTTGCAACCAACATGGCTTCTCTTGCAGAAGAACAGGGCGCATCCACCGAAGAAGTATCCGCCACAGTTGATACTCTCGCTGAAAGCTCCAAGAAGGTTGCAGAAAGCAGTGAAAATGTTGCAAAAACCTCTTCCACTGTTGCCGATGCAGCAGAAAACATCAATGAAGAAGTTAAGCAGTTCACTATCTGATAACAAAAATAAAGGGCCGTGCTCGATGCACGGCCTTTTTTCTTTTTCCCCCTGAGATGATTTTAATCTTCCTTTAATCTTTTAAAAAGGAAGCTTTAATACTACTATCCTACCATGTTTTCATGAACAGGAGGTAGTGACATGTTAAGTGTTTTATGTACAATTTTTTTATTAGTTGTCTTCTTTAAGATTTTGGGATTGGCTATAAAACTAAGCTTCGGCATCTTAAAGATCTTATTATATCTTGTATTCTTCCCCGGAATTGTTTTGGCGCTAATCTTCAGCGGAGTATTTGTGGTTGCAATTCCATTACTCATTATTGCAGGGCTTTTGAGCCTTGTGGTTAAAGCCTGAAGGTTGAGGTTTATGTGATTTCAGTTTGTATCCTGACAGGATTTACTTTATTTCTGTATTCGATATACCAGAAAGCAGTGTTTAAATCTATCTTTCTGTTGGTATTTGTTTCGTCATCCTGTTTGATGGCGGTATTGTTTCTTATGTTGATAATAAGCTGGCTTATGGCAGGTGTTTCCATTTTACGAAGGCTGTTTCTTAATCTCTCATAATACAGATCTACTATTCGAGAGAAAATCTCGATATCGGAATAGCCTTCATTTGCTACACCGCCGCCTATAAGAGGCATAAGTAAGGGCGCATAAAGTTCTGACTCAGGAGGATTCTCGGTAAAATCCGTATGTTCAAAGTAGTCCCAGATCTTATCAAAGCTCTCCACAACGGATGCATGCTTATCGGAATTTACCTTTATGGGTTCGGTACTGTCCTTACCCTGAATCACTTCTGCATTTGCCATTAAGTAAAGCTTTTTAAGCATGGGAGAACCGTTAAGTTCATACTTAATATCAACTCCCACGATGGTACCTATTTTATAGTTTTTACGCATTGCGCAGTCGTTTTCTCCGACTATGACCTTTTCGCCTTCAGGCACCGATTTTCTCACCATTACATTGGGTCTTGTTTCATCGATTATAGCTTCACCCTTTATTTTATAAAGGTTCTCAAGTGCTTCATCAATCTTTGTCTGAATCTCATGCTTATCAACGCCCATCTTTTTAAAGCGCTTGCACATATCATCGATCAAAGAGCCCTTCTCCGATTCCTCAAAAAGAAAGGTCTTGTTAATACCGATTATCATGGCTGATTTGGGGTAATTTACGAAGGCATTCGTTAAAAAGCTATCTGCAACGCGGATTTCTATGGAGCATCCGGGGCGCTCCGCCTCGACTTTTTTATGGAGGTATTCTCCGAATTCAAGTCGCTTTTTTATTCTCACAACCGCTAAAATGATAAGGCATATGGAAATAAATAATGCGAAGGTTATTAAATTCCACAAGGCATCACTTAACTTAATGAACCTTCCAAAAAAGGAAGGAATGGCCTGACTTATTTTAAATCCCCAAATGGTATCCGGTAACTGCCACACGGCTACAAATCCGCCAATTATGGATAGTCCCACAGAAAGCCAGGATTTATAATATAACGCCCTGTTGGCTTCGCTTCCCTTTATTAACTTATTTAATTCTGCTGATTTTTTACGGTATTCTTTATATTTCATCTTAGAAATCCTCGTCACGGAACCAATCGTCCAAACCTAAGCTGTCAAAATCAATTGAATGTTTATCGTTAATACTTTTGGATTTAAAGAATACAATCCTGGTACCCGCTTTGATCTTAAGCACGTGCTTTATCTTTGGAGGAATTGAGAATACTCCCCCTGCTTCAATAACATAATCCGTGTCTGTATCAAGAATCTTCATGCAGACCTTTCCGCTTACCACGTAATTAGTCTCCGTTATTTCATCATGATAATGTGGATCATCATGGGTATATTCTTTATAATCCGAAATTCCTATTTCATTTTCAGAAGTCTTAATAAAGCTTATATCCTGTTCTTTTTGGAGGTTTCCCTGTACATACTGTCTGTCGGTAATTTTAAGTGCTCCGTTTATTTCATCGGCGGGAATCACCGCAACCTCGCCATCATATATTTTCTTCATAGATTATTGTCTTTCCTCCATGAACCTTCTTTTACGCTAAGCAGAGCTTCCATTAAATCCAGATCCTCGGGGACTGTGATTTTTATGTTCTTTTCCGAGCCCTTGGAAAAATAAACTCTCTCACCAAGTCTTGTCATGAGTGCACAGGAGGCGGTTTCATTTAAAATACCCTTTTCAAGAGCTTCCCTGTGCTTAGAGCCAAGGAGTGAAAGAGGAAACGCCTGTGGAGTCTGGGTTTCCATGATTAAGTCTCTCGGGTAAATTGCATCAGAACATTCTAAGCCTTTACCCTCTTCCCCTTTTTCATCACGCACCTTCTGCATCATGGTGGTTACACAGGGAATACATACTATGGCATTGCCCTTTTCTTTTGCTACGCGAATACAGTCAGAAAGAACTTCGTGATCCACCAAGGGGCGAATAGCATCGTGAATAAGGGTAAGGTCATCACCGCTATAATGCTTTTCTAAACCGAACACACCGTTTCTTATGGATTCCTGTCCGGTTGCACCTCCATGGAATATGTGCCTTAACTTACTGATTCCGTATTCTTTTGCCATGTCCCAAATCTCGTTTTCGTAATCGGGATGGCACACTATGGTAATGGCATCGATTTCTTCATGAGACTCGAATGCTTCCATGGTATAGGCAAGCACCGGCTTCCCCAGCACCTTTATATACTGCTTTGGAATCTTATCTGAAAGCCTGGCGCCCACGCCCCCGGCTATAATCATTGCGACATTCATTAACTTACCTCCGTCTTTCTCTATTTTAATTAAAAATATACTCAGACTGCGCCTTCAGCTTGAAAGCGGAAGTTCCGCTCTCGCACTTCGTGCTCGACAGAACAACGCCGCTTGTAACGCTCGGACTATGTCCTCACTAACAAGGCGGCAGTTTCGCAATTTGCGGTCCAGGGGAATTGGTCGACGCAGGCTGCACGGGTTACGGTGTAACCATTCTGTAAAAAGACTTCCAGGTCACGAACAAGACTTGTGAGCTTGCAGGATATATACAATATTCTGTCAACGCCGTAGCTTATTATCTTGGGAAGTGCCTTGGGATGGATTCCGTCACGGGGAGGATCTAAGATAATAAAATCAGGCTTCTCCGTGATGTCATCAAGCACCTTAAATACGTCGCCTGCTATAAATTCACAGTTTTTAATTCCGTTGTATTTTGCATTTTCTTTGGCAGCTTCCACCGCTTCCTCCACGATCTCAACGCCTATAACTTTCCTACATACGGGAGCCATAAGCTGGGCTATGGTTCCGGTACCGGAATAAAGATCGTAAACGGTCTTGTCAGGTTCTTTCCCGTCGGACAGATCACCGATAAAATCCCTGGCAACCGAATAAAGCACTTCGGCTCCGAGAGAGTTGGTCTGGAAGAAAGAAAACTCACTTATCTTGAATTTAAGTCCGAGAATCTCTTCTTCTATGTAATCGCGGCCGTAAAGGATCTCGGTAAAATCACTCTTTACAACATCTGATAAAGAATCATTTACGGTATGAAGAATGCTTACGATACTGCCTTCTAATCTTAGATCAAGTAACAGGTCCCTGTATTCGGACAGATCAAAATCGATCTGACTTGAAGTTACAAGCACCACCATTATCTCTCCGGTCTTCTTTCCCTTACGCAAAAGAAGATGTCTTAAATAACCTTCGTGGGTTACCTTGTGATAAAAAGGCAGGTCTTTTTTTTCAAAATATTCTTTGGTGAGTCTAAGTATCGCCTTCATATCGGGATCCGCAATGTAGCAGGAATCGGTATATACCACGTCATACATGCTGCCGCGCTTATGCATTCCCAGCGTTAAGGGGCCGTCTTTATATTCATCGCCAAAAGAAAATTCCATTTTGTTACGATAACCTTCAAAAACGGGGCTCTTATGAATGCCGTCCCATTGATAGCTTCCATCCTCAAGTAACGAATCAAGAAGGGTTTTGATCTGCTTTTCCTTCATCTTCAGCTGGTTTTCATATTTCATTGTAAGGAAAGTACATCCACCGCAGATGCCAAAATGAGGGCACTGACTCTCTACGGAATCATCGGACCTTTTTATAACTTCAAGAAGGTTTCCCTCGGGTTTATTCTTTCTCACCTTCATGACTCTGAAACTTACAGTGTCACCGGGGAGTGCGTTTTTAACTGTACAGAGGCCTTCTTCAGTCTCGACTATTCCTTTATTGGGGAACTTAACTTCCAGTACTTTTCCTTGTAATACTTCGTGTTTTTTCATAAAAAACGGGATGTCTCCAAGAGGCATCCCTTCTCCTTGCTATTTAATCAACGCTGAAATAATCCTCATCGTCAAGATCTTCATCGAAGTCTTCAAAATCCTCAGAATCTTCAGGTGTAAGATAATTGTAAACCGCATAAGCTATTGCGGCAATGGCTGCCACAGCACCTACACATGCCAAAACAATGAGCACCACATTGGGCTTTTTTTCTTCTTTCTTTGAATAAAGATTATTCGCCAGAAGAAGTGCTTTAATTTCATCGAGTTTATTTAATATATTCATAGAAACCTCCCCTTGTAATCTGTTTATTCAGTATAACACATAACCTTCGGGGTCTCAATACGCCAGCATCCTAGATTTTCTGCAATTTAGCAAAAGAAGCATACATGATACGCTGTCCTGCGGTATCAAACTGAACGGTAACTTTACTGTCCTTTGTTTCTTTTACAACGCTTATTACGGTGCCTTCGCCAAATTTAATATGCTTAACTCTGTCACCTGCGGAAAGATCTCCTGTGGGCTTAGCTAAATCCGAACCCTTGGTAAGGCCTGACAACCCATTCATCTTGGTAAAGAAAGGCTTTTCTTCTTCCGGAGTTTCCTTCTTGGTATTATATGCGGTAGGTCTCTTGTAGCCTGAGAATATTCCGCTTGAGTAACTGCTTCCTGCCGAAGCTTCCCTTGAAAAACCACTGTAACCTGTCTTTCCCGAAGAGTTGCTTCCGTAGCCCGACGCGCCGTCATAAGAAGAATTTCTCTTAAAGGAACCATATCCCGATTCATCATCACGGTAATTATCATATCTTCTGTAACCGCCTGACTCCGAAGTGTCGGGATCATAGTAGCTGTCATTATACTTTCTTGTAACGGGAGCTATATCAAAGAGCTGTCTCGGGATCTCGTTCACAAATCGGCTTAAGGGATTGTATTGTGTATCCCCATGCATCATGCGGGCTTTGGCTCTGGTAAGAGTAAGCTTTTCCTTTGCTCGGGTGATACCTACATAGCAAAGTCTTCTTTCTTCTTCAATTTCCGCATCGCCCTGATTGATGGAATTGTAGCTGGGGAATAATCCATCCTCCATACCCACCATATAAACATTCTTAAATTCAAGACCCTTGGCGGAATGAATGGTCATAAGCACCACGCGGCTTTCGGATTCATCATAGGAATCTATATCAGCCACAAGAGCTATTTCTTCAAGTAAACCTGAAAGGGTGGGCTCTTCCGCTTCTTCTTCATAGAGCCGGGCTTTGCTTATTAATTCTTCGATGTTTTCGATTCTGTTTTCCGCATCTTCTTCGTCCTCGACATCCATCTGATTAATGTAATCGGTGGTATCAAGAATTTCTTTTAATACAGCCGTCGGTTTCTCGGATTCAGCCATGGCACGGAGTCTTAATATAAGAAGTTCAAAGCCGTGAAGCTTATCCGCAGCAGCGCCCTTCAGATCACTCCATTCGGGATGCATCAAAGAATCAAAGAAAGTGGTATTTCTCTCGTCCGCCGTTGCCTGAAGCTTGTTTATTGTGGTGGCGCCGATACCGCGCTTCGGTATATTTATGATTCTTTTTACGCACAGATCATCCCGTGCGTTATCGATGGTCTTTAAATATGCAAGAAGATCCTTGATCTCGCGTCTTGAATAGAAATTTACACCACCGAAAATCTTATAGGGCACGTTCTCCTGCACCAGTTTTTCTTCCATGGAACGGGACTGTGCATTGGTACGATAAAGAATTGCATTATCGCCGAAATCAGACTTTCCTTCCTGTACGCTCTTCTTAATATCCCTTGCCACGAACTCGGCTTCTTCATAGGAATTATCAAATTCTCTGAAATGGATCCGGTCCCCTTCCTTCTGCTTGGACCAAAGGGCCTTATCCTTACGCTCTGAGTTATTTCTTATAACCGCATTGGCAGCATCAAGGATGTTCTGAACGGAACGATAATTCTGCTCAAGCTTTATAACCTTTGCTTCCGGAAAGAAACGTTCAAAATCAAGAATGTTACGGATGTTGGCTCCGCGGAATTTATAAATTGACTGGTCATCATCACCCACTACGCAGAGATTTCTGTTGCTGCCGGTAAGAAGGCGCACCAGTTCAAACTGGGCGGTGTTGGTATCCTGATACTCATCCACCATGATATATTTAAAGCGGTTTACATAACTATTTAAAACTTCGGGGCATGTTTTGAAAAGCTCGACAGCCTCTACTATGAGATCGTCAAAATCCAAAGCGTTACTCTTTTTAAGAGCCGACTGGTACTCGCTGTAACAGGAAGCTGTTATGCGCTTTTCATAATCTCCCGCTGCGGAAATCGCAAACTCCTCCGGTGATACCAGTTCATCTTTAAGAGAAGAGATCTTTGAAAGAAGCGCCTTTTCTTTATAATGCTTTGTATCCAGATTGAGCTTTTTGATCACTTCCTTCATGACGGTTTTCTGGTCGTCACTGTCATAAATGGAAAAATTGTTGGTATAGCCCAAATTCTCGGCATGACGCCTTAAAATGCGCACACAAAGAGAGTGGAATGTGGATACGAAAATCTGCTCCGAACCGAATCCCACAAGATTATCTACTCGCTCCCTCATCTCTCCTGCCGCTTTGTTGGTAAAGGTTATGGCAAGGATGTTATAGGGATTGACATTTGCCTCATCTATCAGATACGCGATCCTGTGGGTAATAACGGAGGTCTTACCCGAACCCGCACCTGCCAAAATAAGAAGCGGTCCCTCTGTGTGGAAAACCGCTTCTTTTTGCTGTTCATTTAACTTATCATACATACTCATAAAAAAACCTGCCTTGCGATTCTTAAAAAATCATACACTAATTTAAGATGCCTCACAAGACGAACATGGATAAATTTTATGCATTCTTTATGCACCGTGTTAAGGTATTTAAAACATGCTTTTTGTCGCCGCTCCAGAGAGGTGCAACCAGTTCTTTCTTGTCTCCGTCACCGGTAATCCTGTGGACCACCATATCATCGGGAAGTACCTTTAAACAGGCAATTACCGTATCCGTGTATTCGTCCAATGTCATTACATTAAACTTACCGGCTTCATAATCCTTTAATAGATCCGTGTTTTTAAGGACGTGCAGAAGCTGAAGTTTTATTCCCTTAACGCCCGAATCCGCCACGTATTTACAGGTATTTACCATATCTTCTTTTGTTTCACCGGGAAGCCCCAGTATCACATGGGTGATCACATAGATATTTTTATTTAAAAGTCTCTTTACCGCATCATCATAGACCGCATTCTCATAGCCTCTTCGTATATACCGCGCCACATCATCTCTTACGGTCTGAAGCCCCAGCTCAACCCACACAGGTTTATATCTGTTTAATTCCGCCAAAAGAAGCAATACGTCATCAGGTATGCAATCAGGTCTTGTTGCGATGCTTAATGCAACCACCCTCTCATCAAAGATCGCTTCTTCGTAGATCCTTCGCAAATATGAAACGTCGGCGTAAGTATTGGTAAATGCCTGAAAATATGCGATAAATTTATGATCTCCTTCTTTGGGAAGCTTTGAACTTATTTTAAGTATCCCTTCATTAAGCTGCTCCTTTATGGTTTTATTCCTGTTTCCGGCAAAATTACCGGAGCCTTCCGCAGAGCAAAAAATACATCCGCCGACTCCGATCCTTCCGTCCCGATTCGGGCAGGTAAAACCGCCATCTAAAGCGATCTTATAGACTTTACTTCCGAATTTTTCTTTTAAATATTTATTTAAAGAATAATATTCCATGGACTCTGAACTTTTCTTTTTGTATAATCCCCTATGTGGGGTTTAACAGGTAAATATATGAAGATCATAACATTAAATAACTTTAATTTAAATCAGATCGCGGAAAGCGGTCAGTGTTTTCGCTTTAAGAGAACAGATGACAATAAATACAGCGTTGTTGCTTTTAATAAATATCTGGAAGCTGAGGATTTAGGTGATGACCGCTTTTCTTTTTCCTGCGATGAAAAAGAATGGGAAGATACCTGGGCTCACTATTTTGATGTCGAAACCGACTATGCCGAGATCGGGCGGATCATTATGGCGTCAGACGATGCCCATTTAAAAGAAGCTTTTCTTGAGGGCTCCGGCATAAGGATACTTAATCAGGATCTGTTTGAAATCATCGTAAGCTTCCTGATCTCACAGAATAATAATATAAAAAGGATCAAAAAAAGCATCGAACTCATATCGCAGAAAGCAGGAGTTAAAGTCCCGGGTCATGAAAATGAATATGCCTTTCCGGGACCCGGACAGGTACCTGGTGATTTTTTTGATGATGTATCACTGGGACTTGGCTACAGAAATGTGTATTTAAAAGAGTTTTATGAGTTTATCGGAAATAACCCCGACTGGTTATGTAAACTAAAAGTCCTCTCCTATGAAGAAGCCCGAAAAGAACTTTTAAGGCTTAAAGGTATCGGTCCCAAGGTGGCTGACTGCGTATGCCTCTTCGGCCTTCATCATATTGATGCATTTCCCGTAGATACCCATGTGAAGCAGTTACTTGACAAATACTATAAAAACGGCTTCAATGACGCGAATTTCACAGGTTTCAGAGGCATCCTTCAACAATATCTTTTCTTTTACGAGCTTAACCACTCAAAATAAGAAAATATTAAGAATTATTTATATTGAATAAATAAAGGTCTATCGTATCATTAACGTAGCTTGAAACCTTTATTTTATGGGGTATCTTCTATGTACAAGAAAGAAAAGCAAAGCTGGCTTAAACATATAGATTTCACAATTTTCGACATTATCTGCACTCAGATTGCATTTAATATCGCATATATCGTACGACTGCACTCCGGGCTTGCCTACAGCAACGACTGGTATACCCGTCTCGCCGCCATTATGGTGCTTATTCAGATCGCAGTCATTTTCTTCTCAGAACCCTACAAAGACATACTTCGCCGTGACCGTTTTCAGGAATTGAAGAAGGTTCTTTTTAACAATTCTCTGGTTTTCGGTATTGTTATTGCATATATCTACGCATTCAGACTGGGTGAAGTATATTCCCGTATCATCGTGGGTCTTTCCTGGCTTATCTCCATACCCATAAGCTATGCTTTCCACATTATCTGGAAAAGCTACATCCGCGGCCGTGTTCTTGAAGATAAGAACCGTTCCGTTATGATCTTACTTACCGACAATAACAGTGTTGAAAGCGTTATAAGGGAATTTGAGCATGATATCTACAGAAATTTCGTCATAAAGGGTATCGTGGTAATGGATAAGGACCGTCAGGGTGATGTTGTAAGAGAAGTGCCCATCGTAGCCAATGCCGATAATCTTATCGATTACATCCGTTCCAATGTGGTGGACGAAGTATTCATAAATTCCAATGACCTTGCCGTTTCCGAAAAGCTCTCAAAGGAACTGATGGAAATGGGTGTTATAGTACATTTCAAGCTTATTCATGAAGCAGAATCACTTCCCGGTAATACCATCGAAAAATGCGGAAATTACCTGGTGCTTACGTCCAGTATCGGCACTGCATCACCCAGACAGTTATTTATTAAGCGTGCCATGGATATTTTAGGCGCCGTGATCGGTTTAATCATCACCGGAATAGCATTTATAATCTTCGCTCCCATCATTAAAAAGCAGTCCCCCGGCCCTGTTTTCTTTAAGCAGGTACGTGTCGGAAAGAACGGTCGAAGATTCTTTTTATACAAGTTCCGCTCCATGTATGCGGATGCCGAAGACAGAAAGAAAGAATTGATGGATCAGAATGAAATGCAGGGTAATATGTTTAAGATTCAGAACGATCCCCGCATTATCCCCATCGGGCATTTCATGAGAAAGTATTCAATAGACGAGCTTCCCCAGTTTTTTAATGTATTAAGGGGTGACATGAGTCTGGTGGGCACACGCCCTCCCACAGAGGATGAATTTGACAATTATGCCGCTCATCACAAGGCGCGTCTCGGAATAAAGCCCGGCCTTACCGGCATGTGGCAGGTTAGCGGCCGCAGCAATATCAAGGACTTTGAGAGCATCGTTGCTCTGGATACCGCATACATCTCCAATTGGAATCTTTCCATGGACGTGCGTATCTTACTTAAGACATTCCTGGTCGTATTTAACGGAAACGGAGCAGGCTGATGCAGGAAACTTACGAATTATCTGTTACCATAGTTGCATACAATAATAAAAAAGACGTACTTCAGGCGGTCAGATCCATGGAAGAATGTACGTCTTCTTCTATTTCAAAGAGAATTTACATCGTAGACAATTCTGTCCCCGGGATTTTTGCAAAAGAAGATTTTTCAGAATACGATGATGTTATTTTAATGCCCATGCCCATGAATTTAGGCTTCGGCCATGGCCACAATCAGGTGCTTCCCAAGCTTGAATCCACTTATCATGCCATTGTTAATCCCGATATTATCTTAAAAGAAGATTCTTTTTCCATATTGATAAAGTTCCTTGAAGAAAATGACGCAAGCATTGTGGCGCCAAAGCTTATCACTCCCGACGGAGAAATGCAGAAGGCATACAGGCACTATCCCACTGTAACGGACATGTTTCTTCGTATGTTTGTAAAGAAAGGCTTTGAAAAAAGAAAGAATTATCATACTTTAGATCACATGGATTACACAAAGCCCTTTCAGGTGCCCTTTATCCAGGGCAGTTTCTTAGTGATGAAAACAGAAACCTTCAAAGAACTTAACGGCTTTGATGAAAGATTTTTTATGTATATGGAAGATGCGGATCTATGTAAGAGGGCCAATGCCATTGCCCCCGTGTATTACTGTCCGTATACGGAAGTGATCCATAAATGGGAAAAGGGTTCTCACAAAAGTAAGACCCTCTTCATGCATCACATTTCATCAATGTGCAAATATTTTCTTAAATGGGGCTTTAAATAGCCTCTTTTTTTATGTTGGGAAGCACGAGTTCCCTGTAAGCTTCATTAACGGGAGCGGCAATTTCGTCAAACTCTCCCGCATAGATCTTCCTAAGCAGTTTATCCATACTCTTAAGAGCGCTGACTGCAAATTCCTGAGTGATCTTCTTATCTTCCAGCACTTCCGCCAGTTCGTCACTGTCAACTACAAGAACCTGACCGTCTTCCATAATAACATCAAGAAGCATGTCCACGGTTTCTATGTGCTTATCTTCATGAACATGGGACTCCATCATGTCACAATACCAATGAAATATGGTACCGTCATTTCTGTAATGCATGCTTATTTTCCAATTTTCTTTAGGATAATACGCGGATATACCGCCGGAAAACTTTTTCTTGGGCGTAAGACTTGCCCAGTGAGTCAGGATCAGATCTTCATCCATGTAAAGAATTTTATCGTCTTTAAGCGTGACGATTTCATCGGGCAGAAAACGCCTTCTGGTAATGTAATAGCCACTGTATATGCTTTCATCATATCTTGTGCTCATAACAATCCCACCTTTTTCCCATCGTAACAC
This sequence comes from Lachnospiraceae bacterium, assembly GCA_016283575.1. Classification (GTDB taxonomy): domain Bacteria; phylum Bacillota; class Clostridia; order Lachnospirales; family Lachnospiraceae; genus UBA1258. The sequence continues at coordinate 186,882 of JAEEND010000018.1, forward strand.
CTAAATAAATCTGTTTCAAGAAATATTTCTAAATAACAAAAACCCCCGTTTTCACGGGGGCATTGTTATCCTCTACAATAAACCGCTGCACGCTTTATTGTCATCCTCTACAATAAACAGCTGCGCGCTTTATTGTCATCGTAATAATAATCCCTCCGGGATTATTATTACTCGATGATGAATTTTTCAACAAGATTATTAAGACCTGTTGCCTGAGCCGATAATTCTTCGCTTGTGGCAGATGTTTCTTCTGCTGCCGCGGAGTTACTTTCGGTAATTCCCGCAATCTGCTGAACACCGTCAATAATATCTTCGATAGCTGAAGCCTGCTTATCTGCATAGGTAGCAGTATTGGCAACTTCTTCTCTGATAAGGTCGATTCCGTCGATAACCTTACCAAGGGATTCCGCCGTCTTATCGGCAATGCCGCTGCCTCTTTCAACCTCTGCTACAGCCGCATCTACAAGAGCCTTGGCTCCTACTGCCGACTGAGCACTGTTTTCTGCAAGCTTTCTTATTTCTTCTGCAACTACCGCGAAACCACGACCTGCTTCACCTGCTCTTGCCGCTTCAATCGAAGCATTGAGAGAAAGAAGGTTTGTTTCAGCAGCGATCTCTTCGATACCGGATACGATGTTGGCAATTTCCTGACTTGTTTCGGAGATTCTCTTCATGGCATCCGTCATTTCAGACATTTCTTCGGTACTTTCGGCAGTTACGTCTTTAATACCTTCCATCTTCTGAACTGAAACTCTGGTAGCATCGGTGGATTCCTTAACAAGAGCCTTAACCTTATCAATGGTCCTTCTAAGCTCGTCAAGCTCTTCTGTCTGTGTAACGGCACCTTCAGCAAGGGACTGCGCTCCGCCTGCAAGCTGGCTTGATCCGTTCATTACAAGACCTGCCGTATCCTGAATCTCTTTAATGGTCTCGCTTAATGTTTCTTTTAAAGATTCAATAGGAATCAGCAGACCTTCAAAGTCGCCCACATAAGCTTCGGGTATTTCCGTAAATGCAGTAAAGTCTCCGTCAGAGAGTTTTTCAAGCACAACGGAAATATCATTTATCAATGCAGTAAGGGATTTAATATGCTTCTTTGTTGAATCGGTAAGCACCTTAACTTCCTTAAGATCATCATTAACCTCAAACTCGGAATGAAGGTCACCGGCTGACATCTTATCAAGTCGTTCTCCCACTGCTACGAGAGGATCGCTTATTTTCTTTGCAACCTTTTTGGACATTCTTGATGAAACAAGAATACCGGCAGCCACTACCAGCACCACGAATATGCTGGATATTACGATTCCTCCGAAGAAGTCGTTTCTGTTTGCAATTACCGCAACGCTCCACTCGGTACCTTCTACGGGAGCATATGCCACAAAGTATGTTCCGTTTCTTTTGAAACTTGAAAATCCGCTCTCTCCGGCAATCATCTTCTCATGTACCTTTGCAAGAGACTTATAGGAGCTGTCTGTTTCCGCAAGAGCGATGGGATTAAATTGACTGTTTACCAGTTCGCCGGTGGGATCGGCAATAACATTGTCATTCTTATCAACCATATATGCGTAGCTTGATTTACTGATATGTATATCTGCCACGATATTGTTTAAGAATGTATTATCGGTATAAAAAACAATTGCAGCAATTACATCATTACCCGGTACACCATGCTTCCATACGGGAGCTGACAGATATGATGTGAAGCTTCCGTCTTCTCCTTTAACCGGTTCCGAAATGTAGGTTTCCCCTGCGAGGGCCATCTCAACCGAATCCGTAGATGTACTTGCACCGCTTATTAAGTCAACGCCGTCCGGAGTGATATAACCGAAATCCTGAAAACCGTAAGTTTCTTTTTTCTGTTCCAGCACTTCCGTAATGTCCGCATTACTTACACTGTAGCTCGAGAACATCTGGTTACATCCGATTTCATAGGCAGACATTTTCATGGTATCTATTTCCTTGGAAACCCGGTCTGCCGCCAGCTTTGACATCGCCGCGAAATCTTCTTCAACACGGTTCTTGGTCGTTACGTAAATACATACAAGAGCAATTACCCCTAAGATGACGAGAAGGCTCACAACAATCCTGTTAATGGCGGTCTCTATTCTACCGGCAATAGTTGATTCTGTGGGTTTTCGGGTCTTGATCTTTTTGGGCCTTTTTTCAACCATTTTCTTTTCACGCTTACTCAATTTACCATCCTCCTTTGGTTAGGACTCAACAACTGTATTATAGCATTTACCTCTCAAGTACAGGTATGTCTAGTTTTGGCATCTTTTAACAATTCTTACGCATTCGTTAAGAGAGTACTTTCTTGTCAAACCATCATCCATATACTGCTTATAATCTGAATCCCCGACGAGCTCCACATCGGAGAGATCAAGATTCTTAGTATTACTGTATTCTTTCCTTGCATAAATAAAGCTTTTTTCCGGCAAAAGAAAGAACACGACTTCATCGACGGGCACCTCTATACAGATCATGCCCTTTGCGACTTTTTCTCTTGTGAAACTTCCATTCTTATATCGAATCAGCTCCATATCTTTGGGAATATATACATTCCTGCTTTTTGCGCCTTCCGTAAGAACCGGGGCAATCATGAGAGACCCGCCCACTATAAGCTGATCTTCTATATTCCTTGCCTTTTCATCATAGGGAAAAGCAAAACTCAAAGGCTTTATAAACATATCAGAAGAAAGCACCGCGATCATGAACTCTGAATACAAATAGGGAATAAGTCTGTATCTTAAGCTAAGCAGATTCTTAAATGCCTTTCTGTTTTCAAATCTGAAATATTCCTGATTTCTGGTGGCAATGGCTGTATGGTTTCTGAAAAGAGGCGTAAAAAGAGAAACTGCCGTCCAGCGAAGCAATAATTCCTCCGTAACATTACCTCCGAATCCACCGGTATCCGCGCCTGAATAAAGAAATCCGCACATATTTAAACATGGCATCTGACGGACATTCATAAAAAGATGATCCCATCTTGATTCATTGTCACCGGTCCAGATACCGCCGTAGCGATGGCCGCCTAACATTGAAGCTCTCGAATATAACAAGAATCTCTTATCCGTAAGCTCAGTCAATCCGTCATAACCTGCCTGAGTCATGCGGGAACCATATTCATTATGGACATCTTGGTTAACATAACTTTTCCCGTCTATTTCATGATAGAAATGCTTATAGGATTTATAAGCTCTGGATTCTTCCATTGCTTTCTTTTCTTTTGTATGAGGATTAAGAAAACCTATTATGGTTTCCATGATACCCTTGGATTTATCCATTTCACTATAGAAAACCGCGGGCTCGTTCATGTCATTCCAGAAGCCCGTAATGCCTGCATCCGTAAGTATCTTATATTCTTTTCCGAACCAGTCCCTTGTTTCTTTTTTAAAGAAATCAGGGAAATGTGTGGGACCCGGCCATACTGCTGCCATGAAGGGCTTTCCTTCTATGTTTTTACAGAATAAATCCCTTTCGACTCCCTCTTTAAAGAAGGGATTTTTAGGAAGTATCTTTACTCCCGCATCGATAATGGGTACAAGATGAACCCCTCTGTTCATGCACTCCGTGTTGAATCTTTTAAGATTGGGAAAGCGCTTTTTATTAATGGTAAAATCAGTGTATTTATCCATATAATCAATGTCCATGCACACTGAATCCAAGGGTAGACCCGCTTTCTCATATTCATCTATTATGAATTTAATATCCTTTTCGTCCTTATAACCCCAGCGGCTCTGGCATAAGCCAAAGGCCCACAAAGGGGGTATAAAGCTTCTTCCGATATATGATAAGAATTCTTTTACGGCAAGATAAGCTGTATCCTGCTGCCAGAAGTAAACCCTTAAGTCCTTGGATAAGACTGTTATCTTTACCTTACCCTTCTTTTCAGAATCAAGGTCAAATATCACCTTACCCGGTGTATCGAAAAAGAAACCAAGCTTAGGAGTGATATTAAGTTCATCAAATATCAGCAGATTGTGGGATCCGTATAGAGAAAGAGTATTCTCTCTGTGATGAGGGTCGTCGGTATTAAAGCTTATGAACTTAGACCCTTTCTTATTGATATTACCGACAGTTTCACCGAGCCCGTAGATCGCGGTCTTTTCTGAAACTGCCATGGTAAATTTTAAGTAACCCTCAACAGTGTCTTCCACTGTAAACCCCGGTAATTCCTTGGCTTCCTCCACTTCTTTTTCAATTGCAAAGCAGGGAACAGGATTTCCGTATACTACCTTCTTCATATTAAACTCCCCCGAGTTTTTTGATTTTTCTTTTTCCGAAAACCTCTTCAAGCTTTGCCTGAAATTCCGAGGTTTTATCCTTCATATCATTATTTATGCTGTCTCCCAGGATTTCGAAATATGTCTTTAAGAAATCTTCCATGAATTTCTTGGTTTCTTCATCCACTTCTTTCTGGGCTCTTGCAGCATTTAACATGTGCTTCATCACATCTTCCGACAATTCAATGGTGGTTGTCGCATCAAAGCTTCCCATTAATTCCGTAAGATAATTTACGAAGGTCTCCGCACCTTTCTCATCAAGAGAAAGAACCGTTTTATTAAAAGCATCGAGCATGTTTACGTGGTTCTTTTTGAGCTTGCCTTCCTTAAAGCGGCCGCGCTCAATCACCCAGTTATAGGGTATATGCTGTGCGAGACCCAGTTCTTTTGCTTCCACCACCATGTGATTCTTATCCGAAGCAAACATAAGGCCGACATAAGAAGACTTCGGAATAATACGCTCAACTCTGTCTTCGATCTCAGCATAGTTGTGGCTCTCAAGAAAGCTCCTTCTGAAGCCGGGACCGTCGAAACTGTAGATACGGCTTATGCGATCTCTTACAGCCTTGTGACAGCACATTGATGAATACATGGCAAGATTACCGCCCTTTGAGTGTCCTCCCACCATAAAGGGGCCGTGAATTCCCGATGCCACATCATCCAAATATCTTGCACTTAATTTCTGTCCTTCCACAGGTTTATTAAGAGCAAGCCGTGCATCCTCCTGCCAGCCCACCATATTTTCGTCGGTGCCTCTGAAGCATACAAATACTCCCGCACCGGGCATGGTAAAAGTGATTGCCGAAAACTGCGTCTCGTCTTCTGTATCTATCCTGTTAATGTAAAAAGAAAGCTTCAGATTTTCAAATCGACGGGAGGCCGTAAATGCATCGTATAGCTCTCTGTTCGGTTTTTCATAACGCACATCGGAAAACAGAGCATCGAATGTTTTATAGTTTCTTAAATCCTTTAATAAAACCTGCTCCGGGCTCATCTCCGATAACAGCTCATCGAATTTCAAATAGGAAAGCTGAGAAAGGCATAATGCATCCTCTCTTTTAAAGTTAACCTCTGAAAACGGCTTCTGTCCGAAGCTTTTAAGATAATCAACAATATTTCCCATATGCTAAGCTCCTAAAATCTTGCGGTTATGTTTCCTATGTTCTTAATGTGAAGGGAAATTGTGCCGTCAGGATTATTAATAATCTCGGCATTTCCCTCTTCGTATTGAAGCATGGGTATTTTTATTTCTATCCCGGTATCCGTGATGAGATGCTGCTTTAAGTATTTCTTTGTTGTACTTTCTGCCTTGGGAAGCACCTCTTCCTTTACGATGTCATACTGCTCAAGCTTATCTCTGTAGGCAGTATTTAAATCTTCACGGTCCTTGAATATAAGATCTCCCAGTTCTTCCACCACGAAGCCACCGTTTTTCTCAAGCTGCTCGCTTATGATGGATTTTGCTTTCATCTGGGGCTCATATACTTCCTCATATTCATATGCCTGATTGTTAACGGATTCTATGGCCTTCTGCACAAGATTTAACTTCTTTTTGTCTGAAAGCTTGGTCTTGCATTTTAAAAAGAGTTCGCTGAAATAATCTTCTTTCTTACCATTTATCTCTGCCTTTTTTTCGATAAGGCTTACTGCAAGATCATTTAATCTGATGACTGCGGCTTCCGACAATCTCTGGGATTCGGTCGGCAATAACTCTTTGAATCTGAATACTTCATTCCTGATCATGTTTTCTTCAGGCACTGACCTGTGAGTATACATGGTCTTATAGTTCATCTTAAGGATCGCAAGGTATTCCATGGAATCTGCGGAAAATCTTACTATAAACAGATCCGCCGACGGAATATCGATATTGGCATTCATGATGCTGTAAAGATGCTTTGCAAGGTCCTTACTGATACGCACGAATTCCGCATCATCATATGTATCAAGGATCTCATATACTTCTGATTCTTTTTTATGGAATTCACACTTTTTGGAATCATCGCCGTTTACAAGCTTAATAATATGTTCTTTTATGAATTCCTGAAGCTCTGCATTCATTTCCAGGCAATCGTCCGATAAAACCGGTTCTCCCGCGGTTGAATCCAGTATATGTAAAATAACCTGTCTTAATCGTATTTCTTCTTTTACCATCTATATACACTTCCGTTATGATTTTTTCCAGGTGCCAAAGTTAAAGAGCACCAGAAGCGGGAATAACTCAAGTCTTCCTGCCAGCATGTCAAATATAAGCACCACTTTTGAAAAAGAATTGAAGATCGCAAAATTGCCGGTGGGGCCTACCTGACCGAGACCCGGTCCTACATTACCGATCATGGTAAGTACCGATGTAAGGGATGTTTCAAAGTCCAGATTGTTGGCTGCCACAAGTAAAAACGAAACAAATGCAAAAAGCACATAGCATACAAGGAATGAAACAACCGACTTGGAGGTCTCTTCATGCACGGGAGCACCGTTCATACGGATCTTGTGCACGCTTCTCGGATGTGTTAAATGCATGACTTCTTTTTTAAGGGTCTTAGCTAAAACTATTATTCTCGAAAGCTTAAAGCCACCGCAGGTTGCGCCGGCACAGCCGCCCGTTACCATGACAAGCACGATTATCGCCTTAGAAAGCATGGGCCAGGCAACAAAATCCGCTGTTGAGAAACCTGTTGTGGATACCACTGCCACGATCTGGAATGCCGCATCTTTGACCGCATGGAAGAGATCCGTGTATCTGTCGGCGATCTGATAGGTGATAATACCGGTTCCCAGCACCACCGCAAGGATGTAGAGCTTTACCTCTTCCATCTTGAAGATTTCTTTTACCCTTCCCTTCATGGCAAGAAAGTATACGTTAAAGTTGATACCGCAAAGGAACATAAATACAATGGTAATTACCTGTATGGTATCGGAATAATAGCCTAAACTTGCATTCTTATTGGCAAATCCGCCTGTTCCCATGGTGGAAAAAGAATAGATAAATGCTTCGTAGAGGCTCATGCCGTTTATTACATAAAGAACCACCAGTAAAAGGCTTAAACCTAAATATATTCCGTAAAGGATCTTGGCAGTGTCCTTGATCTTCGGTACAAGCTTGCCAACCTCGGGTCCCGGGCTTTCCGCTCTCATCAAGTGAAGGTTATGACTTCCCGAAAGAGGAAGAACCGCCATGATGAATACAAGAACACCCATACCGCCTACCCAGTGTGTGAAGCAGCGCCAGAACTGAGTGCTGTAATCAAGAGCTTCAACGTCACTTAAAATGCTGGCACCGGTTGTGGTGAAACCTGATACCGTTTCAAAAACCGCATCTATATAATTGGGGATAAAGCCTGTTATTACAAAGGGAAGAGCACCTATCAGAGATAATACTATCCATGAAAGACTGACTGTCACAAAACCCTCTCTTGCATAGAAAACAGTGCTTTTAGGCTTTCTTATCACAAGGAGTGTGCCCGCCAGTGCAGAGCCCAAACCTACGCCTAAAAATACAAATCCTGAATTTTCTCTGTGGATCGCAGCCACAATTGCAGGAAGCAACATAAACAATCCTTCAAACTGCAACACGCGACCCATAATATATCTGATAATGGATTTATTCATGTCTCACACCTACTTCAAGATATCCGCCAATTCATCGAAGCCCGTTTCCGTAGTGACCACTATTACGGAATCGCCGTTAGCTATTACGGACTGACCGTTTGGAATCTCAACCTTTTTATTATGAATGATGCAGGCAACAAGCACATTATCCTTAATGGGAAGATCCCTTAAGTGAATGCCCGTGATCCTTGCATCTTCTTTTGCCTTGAATTCAATGGCTTCAGCCTTGCCGGAGCTTATCATGTATAAAGCTTCCATGCTGCCTGAATGAAGATTGCTGGTGGAACGCACGTATTTTACGATATATTCGGCAGTCAAAAGCTTAGGATTTACGATACTTCCGATGTTTAAGTCGGTGATGATCTCATCATAAGCGCTTCTGTGCACCTTGGTGATAACCTTGGCATTGGGACTCTTCTTTTTACAGTATATGGACATCATGACATTTTCTTCATCATGTTCCGTAAGGGATACAAAACCGTCCATCTTGTCGACGCCTTCCTCGGCAAGAAGTTCCTTGTCGGCGCCGTCGCCCCAGATAACTATTGCTCCGGGAAGTCTTTCTGCAAGGTAGTCGCATCGCGCTTTGTTCTTCTCAACGATCTTTACGGAAACGCCTTCATTTAAAAGCATCTCGGCAAGATATACGCTGGTAACGCCTCCGCCGATGATCATGCAGTTTCTGGCTTTGCCCGTATAGATATTGGCTTCCTTAAAGAAGCCGTATGCCTGCTTGGGAGCTGTAACAACAGATATCTTGTCTCCCTCCATCAGCACAAAATCACCGCTTGGAATAGAGATTTCCTGACCTCTTTCCACGATGCATATAAGTGTCTTATTCTTGATTTCTTTTGCAAGATCCTTTAATGCCACTCCGTTAAGAGGAGATTCTTTTGTAAGTTCGAATTTTAAAAGTTCAACCTTTTCTTTTGCAAAAGTATCGATCTCTATGGCAGCCGGGAATTTAAGAAGTCTTGCGATCTCCTCAGCTACGGAAAGCTCAGGATTTACTACAAGAGACAGCTTAAGATCGTCCTTTATGATACCGATACCGCCGCCAAGTTCGGGATTTCTTACCCTTGCGATGGTATTCTTACAGCCGCACTTCTTGGCAAGCAGGCAGCTAAGTAAGTTTCTTTCATCGGAATCCGTAACGGCAATAAGAAGATCTGCATTGTCGATCCCCGCGTCCTTCAATACTTCAAGGCTTGCCGCGGAACCAACAATTGCCATGGTGTCAAAGGTTTCGCTGACTTCATGTATTTTCTTTTCGTTATTATCTATGACCGTAACGTCGTGACCTTCCTGGGTAAGCTTTTTAGCAATACTGGAACCCACGTTTCCGTATCCTGCAACAATGATTTTCATTTAAAACTCCTCCGTAACGACCAATCCTTCTTCAATGGCTCTCGTCATACAACCTTCTTTGGCATTTCCTATTTCACAAATGCTTGCGTGATTCTCGGCTATGCAATCATCACATGAAGGGCAGGGCATCATGCGTCCGCACATTTCTCTGGGTACGCCCTTAAGCCTTGAATTATGCTTGCAATCATGGCACCAGCACCGCTTACAATCCTTAAAAAGAAACTCTCCCAAAGGAGGCTCTGAATTATGCTCGGGCTCCGGCTTAGGCTCCGGCTTACGTTTAGGCTTAGGCTTACGTTCAGGCTCAGGCTTAGGTTCTTCTTTGGTAGCCTCTGTAACATGTTCGCTGACCACTGTTTCTTCGGCTGATAAATCCTCGAAAGTTATCTGATCCAGATCCTCAAATACAAGCTTGGGCTTTGCTTTACGCACCTTAGGATCGCTCACTCTCACCGTGGCGCCCTGATCGTCCGTATATTCATTTAGTAAATTGAGAAAGTCCATTTGGCCGTCAAATTGTGTTTTACTCATACACACTAATATAGCACAAATAACCCTCCGAGGACAGTACCCGGAGGGTTATTTAGACACTTTCATTTTAATCTTATGGATAAAATAATGGATTAGCTTTATTGTTCCACAACATCATCGGGAAGAGCGATCTTTTCTTCAATAACTTTCTTTTTCTCGTAGCAGGAGAATGAGAAATCGATCTCGCCCTTATCAAGCTTAGGTGTGATAAGTGAAACAACAGGTACCACAACAAGCCCTGCCACCATGGCGATGGCTCCCGCATTAATGGGATTGGCAAATTTAAGATACATATTTAAAACGGTAATTCCGACACCTGATATAAAGCCTGCCCATACGCCGAGTCTTGTGGTTCCCTTCCAGTAAAGGCCGTAAAGAAGGGGAGCTAAGAATGCACCTGCCAGCGCGCCCCAGGAAATACCCATGAGCTGAGCGATAAATGTAGGAGGATTGACCGCCAATATTACGGAAATGGCAATAAATACCACGATGAATATTCTCATGATGAAAAGCTGCTTCTTTTCCGTCATGTTCTTTACCATGTTGTCCTTGATAAGGTCAAGTGTAAGAGTGGAACTTGATGTAAGAACAAGGCTTGACAGAGTGGACATGGAAGCCGAAAGCACCAGCACCACCACGATACCGATAAGCATATCGGGAAGCTTGCTTAACATATTGGGGATGATCGCATCATAGACGATCTTTCCGTCAACGGTGATCTCGTTAACATCGGTAAGACGTGCAAATCCTCCGAGGAAATAGCATCCGCCGGCCACAATGACCGCAAAGAAAGTAGAAATAATGGTTCCGGTTTTAATGGAGCGCTCGTCTTTGATCGCATAGAATTTCTGTACCATCTGAGGAAGTCCCCATGTGCCGAGTGATGTAAGTATCACAACTCCCAGCAGATTAACGGGATCCGTTCCGAAGAAAGAAACATATGCTCCGCGAAGACCTTCGGTTACTGCAACATCACTTTCCAATAAAGAAAGATTCTTATAAGCTTCAAAGAATCCGCCGTTATTGTTGATCACGGATACGATAACCGCGCAGATACCGAAAAGCATTATGATACCCTGGATAAAATCATTGATGGCTGTGGCCATATAACCGCCAAGGATAACATATACACCTGTAAGTACAGCCATTAATGCAACGCATACTACATAAGGAATGTTAAAGGCCATGCCGAAAAGACGGGATAAGCCGTTATAAACCGAAGCCGTATAAGGGATCAGGAATATAAAAGAAATAAGAGCAGCCACGATCCTGATGGCCTTTGAATGATATCTCTTACCAAGGAAATCCGGCATGGTGGCTGAATCGAGATGTTTACTCATTACTCTCGTTCTTCTGCCCAATACGACCCATGCAAGAAGGGATCCGATAATGGCATTACCGAGACCGATCCAAGTAGAAGAAAGACCGTATTTATATCCGAACTGACCTGCATAACCTACGAATACAACTGCCGAAAAATAAGATGTTCCATATGCAAAAGCCGTAAGCCAGGGACCAACCTTACGTCCTCCGAGGACAAAGCCGTTAACGTCCGAAGCCGCTTTTCTTGAATAAACTCCTACTGCAATCATTACACTGAAAAACAGTAACAAAAGAATGATTTTTGCTATCATATAAATCTCCCCTAATCTGTATTTACTTTAATACGTGAAAGTTTTAAACTTTAACGCTTTAAAGCGGACTAGTAACATTATATATTATGTTTCAATATGTGTCAAACGGGTAATATCACTAAATTGCCGCAATATAAAAAGAATGGATAAAGCATATGCTCTATCCATTCTTTTTGTCATTTCACTAATCAAAGGTTTTATTTAACAAATACTCAGACACCCGCAAGAATATCAGAGTACTTATTGTCTCCGGAGGCATCCTGATCCTTTTCTTTTTTGGATTCCTTTTTTGATTCATTCTTTTCGGCTTTTCTTAATTCTTTATTTGCCGCTTTTTCGGTTTTCTTAGCTTCTTTTTCAGCCCTCTTTGCGTCTTTATAAGCTTTCTTGTTTTCTTTCTTAAGCTCCTTTTCGGACTTGTCCGAAGCTAAAGCCACAGAAGAATCGCTTACTGAATCTTCATCTTCTTCTATAGCTACTATTTCAGGTTCTTCTTCATCAAAGGCAACGCCTTCAACTATTTCAACATATTCATCGCCGGAACCGGAATCGTCGTGCTTCTTTTTGTCACGGGAGAACATATCATAGATACAGGGTACAACCACAAGGGTCATAAGTGTACCGTAGCCAAGACCGCCTATCACTACAATTGCAAGAGGTCGGCTCATGTCCGCTCCCATTTTGGTGGAGAATGCCATGATAACCAATGCAAGGATCGTTGTAAGTGCTGTCATAAGTACGGGACGAAGTCTTGTTACGCCTGCTTCTATAATAGCTTCTTTTTTACTGAGTCCTTCCGCTCTTCTCTGATTGATATAGTCAACCAGCACGATACCGTTATTTACGATGATACCCGAAAGCATTACGAAACCGATCATTGCTACGATACTCATTTCAAAGCCCGTAAAGTAAAGGGCCAGGAATCCGCCTGTAAATGCAAGAGGGATCGTAAACATGATGATAAAGGGCGAGAACAGTGACTGGAACTGGGCAACCATTATCAGGTATACGAATACTACTGCCAAAACAAGCATCAGCATCAGCTGCTTAAGTGCATCGTTAATCATTTCGTTTTCACCGGCAAATTCAATGGTATAACCTTCGGGAAGAGTAAGTTCCTTCATGTTCTCTTCGATATCATCTGCAACAAGGCCGATGTTATATCCTTCCGCAAGGTTTGCCGTTACGGAAATATATCTTGTCTGATGATCTCTTGAAATGGTATTAAAGCCCTTGGCGTCCTTGAAGGTTGCGATCTCCGATAAAGAAATCTCTTCGCTTTCGCCTTCTTCATTGGTATATGAGATCATCATATTCTTAATGTCATCTCTTGTAAGTTCCTTATCTGAACCGTCTTCCACATATACGGAAATATCTTCTTTTGCAGTGGAAAGTTTTGTAGCTACACCGGGAGAAGCAAGATGAGGATATATCTGCTGGAATACCTGGGCAACGGTTAAGTTGTACTTTCCTGCTTTTTCACGGTCCACAAGGATTCTTATTTCATCACCCGCCGTATCAACATCAGAAGAAACCGTTCCTACACCTTCCGTATTCTTCATGATTTCCGTAGCATCTTCGGCGATCTCATATAAGGTGTTAAGATCTCGTCCCATGATATTAACCGAAACACCGGAACCGCCTAAAGCGCTCATATCCATGGTGGAGGTTTCTATTGATATATTGATTCCCTCGAGGTCGCTTCCCATCTCATTGATCTTTGCAACCAGCTCATCGGTGGTAAGTTCTCGATCTTCTTTGGTTGTAACGTAGATCACAGAGTTATCAACGGTGTCACTGCTTTCACTGAAGCCTGCCATAAGAGCGAGGTCAGAACCCTGAGCCATGGCACCTACGTCCACAACATCGGGAAGTTCAAGCAGCCTTGAAACCATGGTATTGGTCTCATCCTTAACATCGGTAATGCCTGAACCTTCTTCAGGTGAAAGTGACACAGTGATCTGTGTTGATGCCATGTCGGGGAAGAAGGCTGTACCGTTCTTGGTTGCAAGGAATGCTGAAAGAACAGTAAGTCCGATGGCTACAATAAGTACGATGGGCTTTAGCTTAAGTGAGCCGCGAAGGAACTTCGCATAGCCCTTGTAAAAGCCTTTGTCGGTTCTGTTTTCAATCTTTCGTACCTTTTTAAGAGATACGGAAGCAAGGGCGGGCACCACGGTCAATGCCACGATCAAGCTTGCGAAAAGTGAATATGCAATGGTAAGACCCATATCTACGAAGAGCTGTCTGGTAATACCTTCCGTAAATACAATGGGTAAGAATACGCATACGGTTGTGAGTGTTGAAGCGATGATGGCGCCGGAAACTTCTTTTGCGCCTTGGATCGCAGCTTCTTTAACACCCATACCTTCATTACGCATTCGATATATGTTTTCAATAACTACGATGGAGTTATCAACAAGCATACCTACACCCAGAGCAAGACCCGAAAGCGAGATGATGTTAAGGGTTACATTGCTGAAATACATTGCAACTATCGCAAATACCAAACTGATGGGGATTGATATTGCAATGATGAGGGTGGGCTTAATATCTCTTAAGAAGATAATAAGGACTAATATCGCAAGCAAGCCACCGATAAGCACATTCTCCATGATGGTATTCATGATCATATCGATGTAAATACCCTGATCCATAAGTGTTACAAAGGTTGCATCGGGATAGGTTTCCGAAAGGCTTGCAAACTTTTCTTCAATAGCATCCGAAACATTACCTGTTGAATATCCTGTCTGTTTCTGAATGGTAAGAACCACGCCTCGCTCGCCGTTTACGTTGGTATAAACTTCGCTGCTGTTATCTGTGGAAAATACATCTGCCACATCATTTAAGGTAATGACCTCATCCTCCGATAAAGGAAGCTTTAATAAGACCATGTTCCTTAAGTCGTCGATATTATCGGGCTTATCTCCCACTCTTATCATGTAGGAGGTTCCGTCCTCTTCAACATAGCCTGCGGGCATTGAGAAGTTCTGCGCAGTTAAAAGCTTGGAAACGGTATCAACTGTAAGATTGCTTGACATGTCTGCCTTTTCAAGAGCATCATTCTTGGCATCTTCAAGCTGTTCCTCGCCGTCTTTTAACTGTTCCTTGGCATCTTTGATGGATTCCTTGGAATTCTTGATGGTTTCTTTTCCGGAATCGATCTGGGCCTGGGACTGATTAAGCTGGTACTCTGCCAGATCGATCTGTGATAATCCGTTTGCAAAACCGATAACCGCTTCGCTTTCGCCGTCATATACCTTTAAGATGTTTTCATCAACAGTCTTAATGTTTTTATCTATTTCGGCGATAGCAGCCTTCTGAGTTGCCTTATAGGTATCAAGATGGGCCTGAGTGGTGCCTCCGATAAGACCTGTTAACTGATTTTCAACAGAAGTCTGCTGAGCGGTCAGTGTTGCTTTATAAGTGTTGTATATTGTCGTGTACTGTGTATATGCAGTTGCACTTGTAAAATCGATTGCTTTAATGGAATTTCTTACTTCATCGGTAAAAAGCATACCGAGTGATCCTGTCTGGGAGGAAGTAAGCTGAGTCTTGACCTGGCTGAGACCTGTTTCGGCAGCACTTAAACCTGCTGAAGCAGCTGCCACTCCCGTTTCTGCTGCAGTAACCGCATCCTGTAAGGCAGTATCGTCGGGATTTGCAGAAAGAGCCTGAACCGCATCATTGTAAGTGATCACGGCACCATCATAGCCGGCTTTTGCCGCCTGATAGCCTGTAAATGCGGGCTGAATGGCTGTTGTATAGGCAGCATCCGTTGCAGGATCGGATAAAGCAGTATTGGCTGTTACAAGCCCCTGATAGCCTTTAAAAAGGGCATCCGCCGTTGTAATATTGGTATTTATGTTGGTTTTGGCCGCTTCAAGATCGGCCTTACCTGTAAGAAGCTTTAACTTGGCATCATTTAACTGATCCAGAGTTTCATTCTTTTTCTTGTTTAATTCGTTCTTTCCGTTTTCAAGATCTTTCTTACCGTCGTCCAGTTTCTTCTGTCCGTTATTTACATCACGTTCAGCCTTTAAAAGATCCCTTTCGCCTTTGGCAAGTTCTTCTTTACCATCTTCTATTTCCTGATAAGCGTCAGCGAATTTATCATCAATATAGGTTGCAATACGGGCATTTACTTCTGCGATCTTTTCTTCGCTTATTACTACATGAATGCTGTCTTCAAGTAATCCCGACGTGGATACTGAAGCAACACCTTCAATACTTTTTATTGCCGGTGCGATCTTTTCTTCCACGAATTCGCCTACCTCGGCATCATCCATGCCTTCGGCACCTACCGCCGCGATCATTACGGGAAGCATGTTGGGGTTTAATTTCATAACAACGGGACTTCCTACCGAATCATCCCAGTAGGATTCCAATTGATCCAGGCTTTCTCTTATTTCCAGCGAAACCGCATTCATATCTGCGGACTGTTCGAATTCAAGGATTACAACAGAATAGTTTTCCGCAGACCTGGAACTTACATTTTTAATGTTACTGATGGTTGCCATGGATTCTTCCACAGGTTCCGTTACCACGGTTTCCACTGTTTCGGGATTGGCTCCCACATATGTTGTCATGATTATTACATAAGGAAGGTTAATATTGGGAAGAAGGTCCGTAGACATCTTTGTTACGGAGACAAATCCCAGAACCAATACCAAGATTACCCCTACGAGGACCGTAAAGGGTTTTTTGACGCTTAATTTCGATATCATTTTCTTTTTTCCTATTCTATATACGATAAACGGGTTTCCCCCGTACCAATGGCATTATAAAAACGATTCACGCTTTATTCAATTAAAATTCTATAAAAATTTTATATAAAAAAGAAAACGGATTATTAGCGTCTAAAGGAATTCTATGAGGAAGGGATAGGCTGCTATAAGAAGCTGTCCTCCGAAATAAAGCAAAAGAGAAACCAGGGATTTATAGAAAGTCACTCCCGTAAGCTTGTTTCCTGCGAGAACCCAGTCGGAAACAACAAGCATCATAACGCCGGTGCCAACGGCCGCAGGTCCCGGTTCTCCGGAAAATGCAAGTGGCAATGCAAGTGAAAAAGAAGCGCTTATGATCGCATTATATAAATACAAATATACACGATACTTTTTACTTAAATTAATATGGGTAAGAACGCTTCCAAGGGACAATAAAAGCACAAATACTCCCACGCTCAGTAAAAAGAGATTTCCTTTAAACAATAAAAAGAGCCCTGCAAAATAAACGCAGTGCCCCAATGCAAAACAGATTCCACCCCGTATGAACTTTATTTCAAGTATTATATCCCCTGCAAAGCAAATGCACATTCCTGCTAAGAATATAAGGGATATATAATTTACGACTCCTCTTGAATAAAGATCCACTATCCCCGTAAGCAGCACAAGACAGGGAAAACCTATGCAGATGCCCTTTATATATAATTTTATGTTTCTTTTTACATGATGGAACTTGCTCCAGTTATATAAAGGAACAAACAGCAACAGGTCCGTAAAAATAGCCGTTAAGGGAATATGCCATCTCATAAGCTAAACCTTTTCTTTATAATATTCTATGCGATTTCGGCCGTTCCTTTTGGCTTCATACAATGCGGAATCGGCTTTTGTGTAAAGGCGGCTTCCCGAATCCTGCAATTCCGGAATGCATTCACAGATACCGATACTGATGGTGGTATATAATCCCTTACTGCTTTCCGGGTGAGGAAGCCCCTTGATCCCTTCGGAAATTTCCATTGCCACGGTTTCGGTAAAATGTTCATCCTTGGGAAGAAAGAAAGCCATGAATTCTTCTCCCCCTATACGTCCGACATTGATGCCGTATTTCTTTTCAAGATTTAAAAGAAGGTTACCGAGGCCCTTTAACAGGATATCGCCCTGGGGATGGCCGTAAGTATCGTTGTATTTTTTAAAATGATCTATGTCCATGATCATAACGGAGAGCTTTCTTCGCGAAACGCTGGCCGTTGCACTCACTACTTCAAGGCTTTCGAAGGTCTTTCTTCTATTGTTAAGGCCGGTGAGAAAATCCGTAGTGCTGTCACGATATAATAAGGAATTATTTCTTGTTACAAGACTCACCGCTTCTTCATGTTCCCACTTGTCTTTTGCTTTCTTCCAGGAAACTATCAAAGCGATTATTGTTGCCGAGAAGATATTTAACATATCCCTCAGGAAAAGATCCGCGTCCCTCATATAAAAGGAAACGGGGAAATAAATACAGTACATGATAAGGACCATGCATGCATTCCATGAGGGCGATATATCAAAAGAAACAACGGAAACCACCAGGGCGCACAGGAAGAGAGATGCATAATCATTCTTTTCGATAAAAGCGATCCCGGCCGTCAATATAAAAAGTGTCCACTGAAATACGGACACGGTGACCATAGCCACCTTTAAATACCCTTTATAGCCCACACGCAGGCATCTGTCCGATACAAAGAATAATATAAGGAAGATTGATGCCGCGAAGAATAAAAGACCATTCTTAATAATTCCTAAATCTCCGGAAGCAATGAGGAGCAAAGATGATAAGGAGCATAATATTGCCAGAGTAATACTTTCAATACGGAGCACTGCCAGATTTTCTTTTGCAACCTTTTCCACATAAGTTGCCAGCGTTTCTTTGGAAAGACCCAAATATCGCCAGTAGTTGAACCGCTTAAGTATATTCATAGAAAATTCACCCTTCAGTAGTATGACTACATTAAGTTTATTATATAAAAAATCAGAATATTTTGTCAATAAAACGGTGGTTTTCGGGCATTTATTTGTGAAATACATTAAAACTTTAGCGTATTGCATTGACAAAGTATTCCATCCATGATAAATCAGTATTTATAGATTTTGCAGTGAGATATATTTAGGAGGAATTAATTATGAAAAAACTCACAAAGTTAGTAAGCCTCGTACTTGCTACTGCTCTCTTTGCAGGCACACTTGCAGGCTGTGGCGCAGGCGGTGCTAAGACATCTGCCAACGGAGACACATTTAAGATCGGAGCAATCGGACCCCTTACCGGCGGTGCTGCAATTTATGGTAACGCAGCTATCAACGGCGCACAGATCGCCGTAGATGAAATCAACGCTAATGGCGGTATCAACGGATTCCAGGTTGAATTCAGAGCTGAAGATGACGTACATGATGCAGAAAAGTCCGTTAATGCATACAACTCTCTTAAGGACTGGGGCATGCAGGTTCTTGCAGGTACAGTTACCACAACACCCTGTATCGCAGTTGCTGAAAAGTCTTCCGCAGACGGAATGCTTCAGGTAACTCCTTCCGCTTCTTCAACAGAAGTAATCGTTAATGACAACGTATTCCAGACATGTTTCACAGATCCCGCACAGGGAACACTTTCCGCTGACTACATCTCAGCACACTTTGCAGATGCAAAGATTGGCGTTATCTACAACAGCCAGGAAGTATATTCCACAGGTGTTCGTGACACATTCGTAGCTGAAGCAGCCAAACTTGGTCTTGAAATCCTTGTAGAAGAAGCTTTCACCAACGAAACAAACACTGACTTCACTACTCAGCTTCAGAAATGTAAGGATGCAGGCGTAGACCTTATCTTCTATCCTTACTACTATCAGGAAGCTACAACAATCTTAACAGAAATGAACGACATGGATTATGATGCACAGCTTTTCGGTGTTGACGGTCTTGACGGTATCCTTACAGTTGAAGGTTTTGATTTATCCCTCGCTGAAGGCGTATATCTTCTTACACCTTTCATCGCTGTAGCTGATTCTTCCAAGGATTTCGTAAGCAAGTATCAGGAAAAGTTCGGCGAAGTTCCCAACCAGTTCGCAGCTGACGGATATGATACAGTTTATGTTATCAAGGCAGCTCTTGAAGCAGCTAATGCAACACCTTCAATGTCTGCAAAAGAAATCGGTGATGTTGCGATCCCTGCAATGACAACCATTTCCGTAAACGGTTTAACAGGTTCCAACATGACATGGCTTGCTTCCGGTGAAGTATCCAAGGATCCCCAGGCTGTAATCATCAAAGACGGTGCTTACGCAGCTGTTGAATAATTATTTAAGGATTCAATCAGTGGGCAGACAAAATCTGCCCACTTTTCCTATTTATAATGTGTTATAATTTTCTATGGTTATTTCACAAAGCGGTCATTGGAAGGAGTTTTTTATGAATTTTCTGACATACCTTATAAACGGTATCAGTCTCGGAAGTGTATATGCCATCATAGCTCTCGGTTATACCATGGTTTATGGTATAGCAAAGATGCTTAACTTCGCCCATGGCGATGTTATCATGATCGGCGCATACGTAGTTTATCTTGCAATCAATCAGGCAGGATTAAATCCCATCCTTGCCATAATCATTTCAATCGTTATATGTACCATTTTAGGTATTACCATTGAGCGAATCGCTTATAAGCCCTTAAGAGGAGCAGCATCCCTTGCGGTGCTCATTACCGCTATCGGTGTCAGCTATTTCCTTCAGAATTTCGCTCTTCTGGTTTTTGGCGCAAATACAAAATCCTTTACATCGGTCATTACGTTGAGTCCCATAAAGCTCTTTGACGGAAGGCTTTCGATTTCCGTTACCACCATCGTAACAGTGGTTGTGTGTATCTTGATCATGGTGGGACTTACACTTTTCATAAATAAGACAAAAGCAGGACAGGCAATGCTCGCCGTTTCCGAAGATAAGGACGCGGCCCGGTTAATGGGTATTAATGTCAATGCAACAATCTCCCTTACCTTTGCCATAGGTTCCGGACTTGCTGCCATTGCAGGTGTGCTCTTCTGTTCGGCATATCCCACTCTTACTCCCTACACAGGCTCCATGCCCGGTATCAAAGCTTTCACCGCTGCGGTATTCGGTGGTATCGGTTCCATTCCCGGAGCATTGATAGGCGGTATTCTTTTAGGTGTTATCGAAATATTGGGACGAGCTTATATTTCTTCCCAGCTTTCCGATGCCATCGTATTCACGGTTTTGATAATAGTGCTTCTTGTTAAGCCTACAGGTATCCTTGGCAAGAAGATCAATGAAAAAGTATAAGGAGGCCGAAATGCTTAAATTTAAAAACATGAAAAAAAGTACGAAAGAGCCTCTTATAACAATCGGGGTTTTGGTTTTAGTATATCTTGTAATACAGTTACTTATTTCTTTAGGAGCCGTATCCAGTCTTATGCAGGGTATCCTTGTTCCCGTATGTGTTTATTCCCTTGCAGCCATCGGTCTTAATCTGTGCGTAGGCTATCTTGGTGAATTATCCTTGGGACATGCAGGCTTTATGTGTGTGGGCGCTTTCTTCGGAACCACCGCATCAAAGCTTTTATCAGATTATATTAAGAGTGACATTCTTTTATTCATCATCGCATTCTTAATCGGTGTTATTATGGCGGCGATTTTCGGATTCTTAATCGGTATTCCGGTACTGAGACTCCGTGGCGACTATCTTGCCATCGTAACTCTTGCTTTCGGCGAGATCATTAAGAACATCGTAAATGTTATTTATATTGCCAAGGATAAGGACGGTCTTCACTTTGCATTCGGTGATTCCAAGAATCTTGTGTCCGATCCCGAAACATCACAGTGGATAGTAAACGGTCCTCAGGGACTTGCGAGGATCCGCCATTTATCTTCTTTTACCCTTGGAATAATCCTTATCATCATTACACTTTTGATAGTATATAATTTCGTAAATTCACGCACCGGGCGCGCTGTAATGGCTATCAGAGATAACCGTATCGCCGCTGAATCAATCGGTCTTAACATTACAGGTTACAAGCTTCTTGCTTTTACCATTTCCGCAGCAATAGCAGGCGGTGCCGGAGTGTTATATGCTCATAACCTTTCAACGGTAACAGCCACCAGCAGTAACTTCGGTTACAACCAGTCCATCATGATCCTGGTATTTGTGGTTCTCGGCGGTATCGGCTCCATTCCCGGATCCATTGTGGCAGCTACCCTCCTTACGATACTTCCGGAAGCCCTCCGCGGTCTCTCCGACTACAGAATGCTTATTTATTCCATCGTATTGATTGTAGTAATGATCTTTACATGGTCACCCAAGCTTAAGGTCGTTCGCGAAGAATACTCGCTTAAGCGCTTTATTGAAAGAAGGAAGGAGGCACGCAGCAATGGAAAATAATACTCCCATGCTTAAAGTTACGGATCTGTCCATTTCCTTCGGCGGTCTTCGCGCTGTTGATGAATTTAATGTAACCATCAACAAAGGCGAGCTCTACGGCCTCATCGGACCTAACGGTGCCGGAAAGACCACTGCTTTTAACCTTCTTACAGGTGTTTATAAGCCTGACCAGGGACGTATTATCCTTGACGGCAAGGAAATTACCGGAAAAAGCAATATTGAGATAAATAAGGCAGGAATTGCCAGAACCTTCCAGAACATAAGACTTTTTAAGGATTTAACCGTTCTTGATAATGTTAAGGCGGGTCTTCACAATTCCTATGACTACAGCACTCTCACGGGAATCCTGCGCCTTCCCAAGTTCTTTAAGGTTGAAAAAGAAATGGATAAGCGCGCTTTGGAATTATTGAAGGTATTCGATCTTGATAAAGAAGCTTCTTTTAAGGCTTCCAATCTTCCCTACGGTAAACAACGTAAGCTTGAGATTGCAAGAGCTCTTGCCACCAATCCGAAGCTCCTGCTCCTTGATGAGCCGGCTGCAGGCATGAATCCCAATGAAACAAAAGAACTCATGGAGACAATTTCTTTTGTCAGAAAAGAATTTGATATGACCATTCTTTTGATCGAACATGATATGAAGCTTGTGTCCGGTATCTGCGAGCGCCTTACGGTCCTTAATTTCGGCCGTGTACTGGCAGAAGGTCCCACACAGGAAGTACTTAAAAACCCTGAAGTTATCACCGCATATCTGGGCGAATAGGAGGCTTTAAAATGGCTATGTTAGAGATTAAAGACCTGGAAGTTCACTACGGTGTCATTCAGGCAATAAAGGGAATAAGCTTTGAAGTTGAAAAGGGTGAGGTTGTTGCCCTGATCGGTGCCAATGGCGCAGGCAAGACCACCACTCTCCATACAATAAGCGGACTCATTACTCCCACAAAGGGTACAGTTACCTTTGAAGGAAAAGATATTACAAAGATCCCCGGTCATAAGATCGTATCCATGGGTATGGCTCATGTACCTGAAGGAAGACGTGTCTTCCAGGAACTCACGGTTTTACAGAATCTTAAGCTTGGTGCTTACACAAGAAAAGATAAAAAAGAACTGGATGAAACACTTAAGACAGTATATAAGCGTTTCCCCAGACTTGAAGAAAGAAAGAACCAGTTAGCAGGTACTCTTTCAGGTGGCGAACAGCAGATGCTTGCCATGGGCAGAGCCCTTATGTCCCACCCTTCCATCATCTTAATGGACGAGCCCTCCATGGGCCTCTCTCCCATTTTTGTTAATGAGATATTTGATATAATTAAAGAGGTAAGTGCTCAGGGTACAACGGTTCTTCTGGTAGAGCAGAATGCGAATAAAGCCCTCTCCATTGCAGACAGAGCCTATGTACTTGAAACCGGTAACATCGTATTAAGCGGCAATGCTAAGAGCCTTTTAAACGATGATGCCATTAAGAAAGCATATCTTGGGGAATAATGCCGGAGGTTTAAACATGAAAAAATTCGTAATTACAATCGCAAGACAGTTCGGCAGTGGCGGACGTACCATCGGCCAGATGCTTGCCCGTGAACTGGGTGTTGAATATTATGATAAAGATCTGATCATCAAGGCATCCGAAGAAAGCGGCATAAACATGCGTCTCTTCGCTAACTCCGATGAACATTCCGTAAGAAAATTCTTTTCACGCTTCAGAAAAAAGAATTACGGTGGCGAGGTACTTGATCCCTCCAGCAGCAACTTTACTTCCGAGGAAAACATCTTTAATTACCAGGCAAAGATCATAAGAGACCTGGCAGATAAGGAATCCTGTATAATAATCGGCCGGGCAGCCGATTACATATTACGTGACCGTGATGATGTATTAAGCGTGTTCGTACATGCTCCCAAGGAATTTTTAATGGAGCAGGCAGGTAAAAAGATTTCAAAGACCGGCAAGGAACTTGAAAAATATATCACCGGAATTGATAAAGAAAGAGCTTCTTATTACAAGATTCATACGGGTCGCGACTGGACAGATGCAAGAAACTACGATCTGTGCCTTGATTCATCGAAGCTTGGCTTTGAAAAGTGCGTAGAAGAAATAAAAGCATATAAGGAAGTAAGATTTAAAGAGGATTAAGATTTTCGGAAATTAAGCCGATATAAATTTTACACGGAAGGACTTATAAGCGAAGGGATTCACCAAAGCTTGTAAGTCTTTTTTTGTGTAGGCCTGTAAGATAATATGCCGCTTATCTTCTGCCTTCGGTAATGGTAATGTATTTTACATTACTTTATTAATCATACCCAAAAAGGAGGTAAATACTTGAAAATCGATTCCTACAACATAGGAATGGAATCCGAAAGAAATTTCACACGCAAGACGCAAAGACATGAAACACTTAATCAGTCCTTCTTATCCTATTCGGGATTCACTAATCCTGACGAGGAGCTTACGGAGGATCAAGAAGGTGCATTAAACACCCTCTCCGATCAGACATCGGTGGATGATGCTTTTTTATCTTTAAATTCAAAGATTCGGGCAAGAGAAATCACATCGGTTGATGATGCCCGCAATGAATTTAATAAGCTTCATCACATGATGATGCAGGAAATTCTCGCACTCCTCACGGGGATTAAGCCAAGAAGAGATACTTCCTGCATTAATTCGCAGAATGACCTGACGGGATATGCAACGTCGGGAATAAGCAATCTCACCATGAGCGTATCCCATGTTTCCATCGAAGAATGGGTGGAAGAAACGGAAACCACAAGCATGAATGCCGAGGGCATTGTGAAAACCTCAGACGGCCGTGAAATAGGTGTAAATTTAAATATCTACATGACAAGGTCTTTCTCCGCGCATTATAAAGAAGAAATATCCATGGCGGATCTTTCATTGATCGACCCCCTGGTCATTAACTTTGATACTGATGCTGCCAGGTTAAATGATATGACCTTCTTATTTGACCTTGATGCTAACGGCACTGAAGAAGAAATACATGGCCTTGCGGCAGGTTCAGGTTTCCTTGCGCTTGATAAGAATGAAGACGGCATGATCAATAACGGCTCCGAACTCTTCGGCACCGGATCCGGTAACGGCTTTAAGGACTTAAAGAAGTATGATTCCGACGGTAACGGCTGGATCGATGAAAATGATACGGTTTTCGACAAGCTTAAGATCTATACTAAGGATTACGACGGTCGCGACGTTCTTTACACTCTTAAGGATATGGATATCGGCGCCATCTATTTAGGCTACTCTCCTACGGAATTCTCACTTAATGATCTACGCGACAATTCTACGGGAGGGATCATCCGTAACACAGGTTTCTTTTTACGGGAAGACGGCTCCGCAGGAACAATTCAGCATGTAGATTTTGCTTCATAAAAATCACAAAGGCCTCGGCAAACTGCCGGGGCCTTTTTTCTTGTATTCTTTCACGCCTTGCTGACATGATCCGGAGAATTATTTCATCTCTACGGATTCATTTTCATTAATGTATTTTGACCATTTAATAAGACCATAGGTGGTATTTGTTAAGTAACCGATCTTATATACAAGTAAAATCCACTGATGGGAAATAATGTTTACGACTGTTTCAATAAAGATGTATAAATACCATGTCCACCAGGATTCTCTGGATCTGAAGAACATTAAGATACCGTCTATAATACTCATGATACTTAAGCAGGCATCAAGATAAGCAACTATTACAAGGATCTTATCACTTGAATAGAAATCCGTATCAGGGCTGTATTTTGCAACAAGATATCCGATACCGAGAGTCCATACAGCGGTGAGAACAAAGATTAAAACTGTCTGCCAGGTCTTAAGTCTTCTTACTACGGTAACATTCTTATCTCTCTTATCCTTAAAGCGGTTCCACTGGAAGAATCCGAGTGTATGAGCAGGTATCCAGTAAAACATTGCCACTGCAAGGGATGCAAATCTTACACGAAGAATTATCATTGTGACGATCTCTATTACTTCTACGGCATTATAGATCAAGAATGCCCATCTGTTCTGCTTTGAAAATAAAAGCTCACAGAGAAGACCGATAAGTACGTCAAAAACATAAAGTAAGGTGATGACCCATCCTGATACGCCGTTGGCATCATCTTCGGGAAGGATAATTGCCAAAGCTACCGTAAGTAAAAGCATGGAAAGCATCCACCATTTTTCATAGGTGGAAAAATAATTTTTAAGACGCACAAATACGCTTGCCTTTTCTGTATTAAGTTGTGTTTCGTTCATTTTAAATGTGTCCTTTCACCTTGGAAAGCGCCGACATTATAGAGAGCTTTCCGGTTTCATATGTTAAGCCTCCCTGAAGGAAAATGGTGTAAGGGCTTACAACGGGGCCGTCACAGCTAAGCTCTATGGTTGAGCCCTGTGAAAAGCAGCCTGCTGCCATAATCTCATTATGAGGATATCCGGGCATTTCGCAGGGAACTGCCTCATAAAAAGAATCCACGGGAGAAGCCTGCTGAAGAGCATTGCAGAACATAACCTGCGCTTCTTCAGAAAGCAGATTAAATCTCTGAATAGTATCGCTTCTCTTCTCGTAGTATCTAGGTACGACCTCCGATACACCCATTTTTTCAAGCATATAGCTTGCGAAGGTCATGACCTTTAAGGCATTTGAAACCGTATGGGGTGCCATGAAAAGACCTTTAAGGAATTTAAGATTCTGGTTATAGTTGGCGCCTAAGTACTTTCCCATACCGGGGGAAGTAAGTCTGTCGGCAACCTGTGCGATAAGATCTTCTTTTCCTGCAATATAACCTCCGGAAGTAGCTATGCCGCCTCCGATGTTATGCATAAGTGAACCCGCGATAATGTCAACGCCCACCTCCGTAGGCTCTTTCTTCTCGACAAATTCACCGTAACAGTTATCACACATGATAATTATATTTTCATCAATGCTCTTAATAACAGAGCATACTTTTTCCATCTTTTCGATAGAGATACCACGACGAAGACTGTAACCGCATGAACGCTGAATTTCAACGAGCGTAATGCCGCCTTTTTTAACGCGTTCTTCTATTTTTTCATAGTCAAAGTCGTCATTTACAAGGTCTATTTCCTCGTATTTAACGCCGTTACGCATCAGTGATAAGGGGCTGTCACCTCTTATTCCCATAATCTCCTGGAGGGGATCGTAGGGTGTTCCGGAAATTGCAAGAACAGTATCACCGGGATGAAGCAGACCTGAAAGAGTAAGATAGATCGCATTGGTACCTGACATGATCTGAGCTCTTACAAGAGCATCCTCTGCACCCAGGGCTTTCGCGAAAATACGCTCGATCTTATCTCTTGCCTCATCAAAGAAAGCATAGCCGTTTACTTCCTGAAAATCCTGGTAGGCTACGTTATTTTCAATAAATGCTTCGAGAACCTTTTTGGAATTATAAAGGGCTGTATCCTCTATTGCCGCGTAGTACTCACGTAAAACGCCTTCGGCCTCCATGCCCATTTTTAATATTTCATCATCAAAATATAAGCTGCTCATTTTTTATTATTACCTCATAGTTTCGTATCAAAAGCGGAAATCAGTTCTTATCTTCAATCCAGTATTCTTTCTTTTTAAATTCTATAATTCCCATGGTAATACAGATTATTGCCGCAACAGCATCCGCTATGGGACCTGCGTAAAGGATTCCGTCGATACCAAAGAATAAGGGAAGTATCAATATTAACGGGATCAGGAAAATAATCTGTCTTGTGAGAGATAAAAACATACCTCTCTGAGGTCTTCCCGTTGCTGAAAAGAAATTGGAAATAATGGGCTGTAAAAAGTTAATTATGGTGAAAAAGAAATAAATTCTGAAATACATTACCGCAAAGCGATAGTATTCTTCACCGGAGCCCTTTCCGAAGATCTCGATTATATTTCTCGGGAATACCTGGAATACGGTAAAAGAACCGATTGAAAGTATTCCTGATATGATCAAAGCAAGGAATGTTGCTTTTCTTACTCTTATAAATTTCTTTGCTCCGTAATTGAAGCTTACAATGGGCTGCAAGCCCTGGGAGATACCGATTATAAAGGAGAAGAACATCATTCCTACTTTGGAGATGATTCCCACAACCGCTATAGGGATGTTCTCACCGTAAATGGATCTTCCTCCGTAATATTTAAGCGAATTATTAAGTACTATCTGCACTACCATCATGGCGATCTGGTTCATGAAGGAAGCTGCACCGAGGGACATATTTCTTAAGAAATATTCTGCCTTGGGAATAAAATGTTCTTTTTTAAGTGTTACGGTCTTATAGTTGCGGATGTATATAAGAACCATGATACCTGAAACATACTGTCCGATTATTGTTGCAAGAGCGGCACCCCGCATGCCCATACCGAATTTGAAAATAAAAAGGGCATCAAGAACAGTATTTACAACGGCACCGGTTAAGTTACATATCATTGAAAACCTGGGGGAACCGTCCGCTCTTATTACATGAGCGCCTCCGCCCGCAAGGATCATAAAGGGGAAGCCCCATGCGGTTATTCTTGTATATTCAAGGGCGTAGGGATAAACATCCTTGGGGGAACCGAATATATTTAAAAGCGTGGGCAAAAATGCCTCGGTAACGATCGTTAATATGGCTCCGAGAATCAATAACAAAGATACGGAATTACCTATATAGTAAGGTGCTTTTTCCTTATCTCCTTCTCCCATGGTAAGATTAAAAGCACTGGCGCCACCGATACCAAGAAGTAATGCGATGGAAACGCAGGAAATGCTTAAGGGAAAAGCGATATTGGTTGCCGCGTTGCCAAGTTCTCCTATGGCATTACCGATAAAGAACTGGTCAACAATATTGTAAAGCGCACCCACAAGCATTGCGATGATGCTTGGAATGGCAAACTGGCGTAATAATGTGCCTACAGGGCGAGTGCCAAGAGGGTTTTCTTTTACCTTTACTTCTTCAATACTCATTTTTAACCTCATTATTAAACTCAAGAATTGTACCACAAAGTTTTGAATTTTTCAAAAAAAACATGAAGAATCCTCCATAAACTTAAGTTCATGAAGGATTCCGGAGTCATAATCTTGTATTCTGGCACTCTGTTTTTGATTTATTCAGTATGAGCAATTACTAATCAAGAGCATAAACCTGTACTTCTGCTGCCTGTCCCGCTACAGCGCCTGTGTTGTCGTAAAAGCGGAGCATTACATAAGAAGCTTCAGTATTATCAAATTCGATCACGGTTTCATTACCGCCTTTGATGGGATCGAATTCGTATTCTTTCTTTTCGGCTACGACCTCAAGGTTTTCAGGATCTGTTCCTGCCAGTATTTCAATGGTCTGTACTCTCTTTGCCCAGACCGCATCGGGACAGAGAAGGACCTTTACCGCATGGATCGTATATTCACCCTCAAGCTTCAAGGTAAGCTCGTTGGGATATTCGCCGGGTGCACCTTCATAGTAGGTATTTCTGTTATCGTCATTGGATTTTCTCGGAACAAAGCCGGGACCCATATTGTTGGCGGTAGCCTTTGCATTAAGAGCTACATTGGTGCCGTCGGGAATGACGGGATCAAATTCTTCGATCTTAAAAGCCGGATGCTCCATGGGTTCGGTCTGTTCTGCTGCCGCAACCACCTTAATATTCTCGTCCGGAATATCTCCGCCCTTCTTTTCGGGAATCAGGAAATATATACATGCTGATAAAACAGCCAATATAACAAGTACGCATAATACAATCTTTTTCTTCATATCAAGCCACCCCCTATTCAAATGTCACATCGGAATATGTGCCTTCTTTTACCTTGAATTCACCATCTTCAAGGCTTGTAATCTTCTTACCGAGCACATTCAGGTTTTTAATCTTAACACCGGTGACTGTATGTTCTTCGTCAAAGCCCTGAATACGAGAGCCTACGAATTCGCCGCCTAAAACATTTACATTTTCTATCGTAATGTCTTTAATATAGCCTCTGTCCTTGGTGGTGGACCAGTTGGTGTTCTGAACGATTGCGATATCTATTAAATAGGGAAGTTCGGAGCCGTCTCCCGAACCGACACGGCAGTTTTCCACAGTGATATTTTTAAATGTGATATCGGAAACCACCGCATTATCCGCATTATGCACGCTGATTACGGGCTTATGGAAGTTATTGAGCACCGTGATATCTTCAAAGGTCACATTGCTTACGGTACTGTTTTCGCGATTACCCTTATTGGTTTCATAACCGATTTCCATGGACTGCGCGAGATCTGTCCAGATCTGGATGTTCTTAAAATTAACGTTTTCCGTGTTGTCGGCATAATTCTTCACAACAAGTGAATCATCCCAGCTTCTTACAAAGCAGTTACTTACATTAACATCTTCGCAGGACTGGATGGTGATTCCGTCGCCGTTGGGACGGCAGGAAATGATCTTTACATTATTAACGGTAAGGTTCTTGGTGGAATAGCCCTGCAGGCACCATGCGTTGGGATTTGTGACAATTACGCCGTCGATAACGGAATTGTCCGCATAGTCAAATTTAAGGGGAATGTGAGCTGCAGTACCATGCCATCCCTGATACTGGGAACCGTCTATAATACCGCGTCCAAGAACCTTAACGTTCTTAACAAAGTTGGCACTGATATCGGAGTGAACAAGCGCACCTCCGGCAATATATAAAGTCTGGCCTGACTCAAGGGAAATGGAATCAATATTCCATTCACCGGGTCCGACATAGATAACGCTTTCATCATTGAAATCAGGAAGCTCTTCTTCTTTTTCCAAGGGATTCGCAAAAATGTGAAGGGCTCTTGAAGGTGAGTCGTCAAAGGTTACGGTATAGGCATCGGGTGTATCAATGACAAAAGAAAGCGTATTGTTTTCCTTGTTGACCTTGGGCTCAATACCGTAAGAAAGAGGACTTACCTTAACGGTCTCAAAGCCTCTCTCGGGAACCGTTACCGTAATCTCTGCCTTGCCTTCAAAGTCAAAATAGGTAATGGGTGTCCTTGAAATCGAAGGAAGATATGAATTATTCCAGGTTCTTGAATGGTTTACGTTGGTATCGTACACGTAAAGGTCTTTACCATTAACGGAAACCAAAGTATCCACACAGTGGAGCATGGAAAAATCTCTCTGTGTTTCATTGGTTGCCTTTAAATCTTCTTCTGTCGCATCTCGAAGAGATTTGGGGCCTTCATAGATCACGAGCTTTGTGTTGCTGTAATCAGCGGTTTTCACATTAAGTTTCATATAGGTTAACACTCCGAAAAGAATCACGATGCAAGATGCAACGCTTATAAGGATATTTAAAATCATGTTCTTCATAATGACCCCCTAATTTAAGATCCTATCCCAATTTACGTTATCGGCTAAGTTGTCGGCGCAGATGGAAGCACCTAATGTTTTATTGAAAGGTCCTACTCCAAGGCTCTTCATACCGGCTCTTTTGGCAGCTTCTATGCCTGCTGCGGAATCTTCCACCACAAGGCACTCAGAAGGATCGCTTCCGAGCTTTTCAGCCGCAATTAAGAACACATCGGGTTCGGGCTTTGATTTATCGGTATCAAGGCCGCAGCTTACTTTGTCGATCAATCCTGCAAGGCCGGTTTTATCAAGGATAGCGGGAGTATTCTTACTGGCTGAACCGACACCCACTTTTACACCTCTTTCATGCAAAAGTTTTAAGGTTTCCACTGCCCCGGGTAAGATGATCGATTCATCCACATCACGGAGGCTTTCTTTATAATAATCATTCTTTTTCTCAGCAAGAACTTTCTTTTCATCATCAGTATAGCTCTTATCGCTTTTTTCAAGCACCACTTCAAGAGATTCCATACGGCTTACGCCTCTCTGACGCTCGTTGTCAGCCTTGGTAAATCCCGTTATGTTCAGTTCTTCTGCCAGGCGTTTCCAGGCAAGATAATGGAGTTCATCGGTGGATACCAGCACTCCGTCGAGATCAAAAATCACAGTGTTAATCATACTGCCTCCTTAAGTAAATTAATCTATTTGCAAAAAAAAATATTAATGCTACACTAGTAAATAGGTTTAACCTTAAACTTACTGCTTTAAATCGGGGAGATTACAATGGTAACAATTACGGACATCGCCGCTGCCACAGGGGTCAGCGCCACCACTGTTTCAAATGTCATACACGGCCGCAGCAACAGAGTTTCTGAAGAAACCGTTGCCAAGATCAATGAAGCCATAAAAAAGCTCGGATATAGCCCTAATATGTCGGCGAGAGCTCTTGTTTCCCGCCAAAGCAAGGTGGTTGGATTCATAAACCATACCATGCCCACCAGCGATTACAATCCCATGGATGACCCTTTCACAGCAACCTTCATAGGTATCATCGAAAAGGCTCTTCGTGAGAACGGATACTATTTAATGGTAAGAACCGTCACTTCTTCGGAAGAGTTACTCGCATTACTCAGAAACTGGAACATGGACGGGTTATTCATAAACGGCGTATTCAGGGACAGTTTCTTTGAAACCATTGACAGCCTCGACATTCCGGTAGTTCTTATCGACAGCTATATCGATTCCAAAAAATGTTCCAATGTAGGTCTGGAAGACAGGACCGGCTGCTACATGGCCACCAAATATCTGATCGACCATGGTCACAGACAGATCGTTTTTGCCGCTCCTCCCTTCTTTGAAGAAGGTGTTGTATATGAGCGTTTTGAAGGTTATAAAAAGGCCCTCAAAGAAGCGGGCATTCCCTTCGACGAATCCATGGTGATCCAAACAGAGCTCGATTATGATTCATGTCTCACTGCCGCAAGAAGCATCCTGGAACTTCCCGGTGTTACCGGGATCGTTGCCACTGCTGATGTACTTGCTGCAGGTATCATGATTCACTTACGAAGCTTCCACAAATCCTGTCCCAAAGATTATTCCATCATCGGATTCGACGATCTGTCCCTTGCGAAGCTTATAACACCTCCTCTTACCACAGTGCACCAGGATATGAACATGAAAGGTTCCATTGCGGTAGATATAATGCTCAAAAAGTTGGAGGGTGAGCCATTAAAGCACTCCCATGTCACACTTCCTACCGAGCTTGTGATAAGAGAAAGCGTAAGCACTATTTATACAAAACAATGATTTAACGAACTAGCAGGGTTTAAACTCTGCTTTTTCTTTTTCAACGGTCACGAGATATCGTATGCCCTTGAAGATAATCCTGAATTCCAGTTTTTTAATGTTCTTCGGAAGCTTTGGTGAAGCCACAAGCTTACCGTCTTTAACATTGATCCCGGCAAAACCGTGAAGCACATTCATATATGCTCCGCCTTCGCTGGCGGGGTGGGATCCGCCTATGTATACAAGGCCTGCCCACTGCTTTCCGCCGCCTTTTATATCAGCCGAAGCAGACTTCATAAAGAAGGGATATGCTTCATCGGGTCTGTCGCAGTAGCATGCAAGAAGGGAGTACATGCATGCGCTTAATGAAGAACCATGTTCCGTTCTTTTTTCGTAATAATCATAGTTTTTATTTAAAACTTCAGAAGAATATTCATCCTTGAATAAGCTTAAACAGGTTACCACATCGGCCTGCTTTATTACCTGAGTATGGCTTGCAACACCATAGGCTCCGCCCCAGTATTCCTTGGGATCTAGAAGTCTTCCCCGCACGGTATCGACGCTTACATCTTCTAAATCGAAGTATCCGTCAAACTGGGGAATTACGCCGGACTCACCGGGAGCGGGAATATAAAGCTTACGCGAAGCATCTTCAAAGATTTCCTTAAGAGCTTTCACGTTATACTTTTTAATGATCTCTTCTTTTCTTGCATCCTCTATGGTATCGAGCTTATCTATAAGTCTTAAGGCTTCCGTAAATACCATCTTCGCCATTCTGTTGGTATAAAAGTTATTATTAACTCTTTCATGGTATTCGTCGGGGCCTATAACATCCCTGATCTCGTAACAGTCACCGTATACTTTCTTAACGAGGAGCTCTGAGTAGAAGATCGCGCATTCCATCACGGTTTCAAAAGCGCCTTCACTCAATAAACTCATGTCGCCGGTTACGTCAAAGTATTTCTTTAAGCCGAAAACAATGGCAGATGAAATATGTACCTGCTTATCTTTAAAGAAGGTCCTCATGGGACGCTTTGTGAATACGTCCGTGACATTGTAATCGGAGCATGCATCAAAGCCGCCTTCCTGGCTTTCCCAGGCATAGAAAGCGCCTTTATATCCATAGCTCTTTGCCTTATCAAGAGCGCCCTTAAGCGTATCGATCCTGTACTTTATAAGTGTTCTTGCAACCCGGGGTTCCGTATATAAAAAGAAATCGAGAATGAACATTTCCGTATCCCAGAACACTGCGCCTTTATAGGTCTGTCCCGAAAGTCCTCTTGCCGGAATTGACATGCTGTCCCTGTGCCTCGGCGCAATGGAATGTAAATGATAAAGGGAATAGTTAACTGCTCTTTCAGCTTCCTCATCACCCTCGATCTTCACCGCGGAATTATCCCATTTAAGAGCCCACCACTTTTTGTGAGCTTCTTTCTTTTCCATATAGATTTCGGGACTTATTGCTTCTCCGGAAATTGCAGGCTCTGCATCTGTATCTTTGGATGTATATACCGATGCGACTCTGTAAAAAGAAACAGTTTCACCTGCCTTAATATCAAATATTCCATGATGAAGGAGCAGCTTTTCTTTTTCATCATCCTTAACGGCAAGTGGCCTGTTAAGTAGAGATACCGAAACAAGAGCTTCTTTTACATGAACAAACTCAGTATCCTTCTGAGTAAAGCCCTTTATGGAAACGGAGCCGTCGTGACCGATCTCTTTTTCAAAGCGCACAAAATGAGGCCCGTTAATATCCCAGATATCATAATCGATGCCTGCATTTAACGTTAAACGTCCAGCAGAATCAGCATCTATCACGCACTTTTCCCAAATTAAATGAACATTATCCATGTCGGGGAAACGCTCCGATCTTACCCTTACATTGACGCCGTCAACGCAGAAAACCGACTCTCTGTATAAAATACCCTCATAAAAATCAAGGATCACTTTGTGATCCTTAGGATTTATGCTTAATACACTTAATTCCGTATTATTGAATTCGGGCTTTGAATAGAGGAAATTGGGTGCATTTAAGGGTTCTCTCCAGGAATCACCCACTTTATCGTAGATGCCTGCAAGGTTTACAGCCACAAGCTGTTCCTTGCCATATTCCGAGAGAGTACCTCTTATACCCATGTAACCGTTACCAAGTAAGAAACGGTTACCGTTATCCTCAATTCGGGATTTATCAAAACCCTCTTCTTTTATCAACCAGTTCTCTTTATTAATATCCATAGCTTTAATCCGTTATTTTAATTTAATCTTACTTTCTTTTCCCGAAACAGCCACGTCCTTACCGTAGATCTTAAGGTCAACAACATGGCCCTTAAGAGTTTTCACCGACAGATTGTCATGGTCCACTTTGGCAATTACCACGTCATCACCATACAGGAATCTGAAGGTATATCTTGTCCACTCTTCAGGAATCTGAGGCGAAATCTCGGGTACCTTTCCGTCGGATCTCAGTCCGCCGAAGCCGTATACGATATTCATCCATGCTGCCACGATACTTGTGGTATGAAGACCCTCGCAGGTATTTCTGTTGTAATTATCAAGGTCCATTCTTGTAGCAAATTTAAAGAATTTATAGCTTTCCTCCTGCTTCTTTAGCTGGCAGGCAAGAATGGAATGAACAGAGGGAGAAAGGGAGCTTTCATGAATGCATTTAGGTTCATAATATTCATAATTTGCCTTTAATTCTTCTTCCGTGAAATCCGAATTATGCAAAAGCATTGCCATTAACACATCGGGCTGCTTTATCATGTCATTACGATAGATGCGGTCATAGGACCAGTGGTTGTATAAAGGGAAATCCTCAATGGGAATCTTATCAACATCCACGTGGGGAAGCTTGAAGAATCCTTCATGCTGCTCATATACGCCGGTAGCCTTGTCCTTTATGATAAGCATTCTTGCAGCAGCTCTCTGCCAGGATTTAATCTCATCTTCCGTAACATTCAATCTCTCTATAAGCTTCTTTACTCTTGCTTCACCATTTTCTTCATATTCGTTGAG
This sequence comes from Lachnospiraceae bacterium, assembly GCA_016283575.1. Lineage (GTDB taxonomy): Bacteria > Bacillota > Clostridia > Lachnospirales > Lachnospiraceae > UBA1258. The sequence continues at coordinate 222,495 of JAEEND010000018.1, forward strand.
GCAGGAAATAGTATATTCAAAGGTCCACTTTGCCATATAGTTGGTGTAGAAATTGTGATTCACCATCATCTGGAATTCATCGGGCCCCATTACGCAATAGTAACCGAAGTTCTTTCCGTCCTGAGAATAGTCGCCTCTCGATAAAAGCATTCTTGAAATCTCTATCAACATTTCAAGGCCGTAATCCAAAAGAAAATCTCTGTCCTTCGTGATATTTACATACATCCAGATTCCGTATGCCACAGCTGTGGAGGCCTGTAACTGAAGGCTCGCGTGCTGCCAGAGATTGCAGCATTCTCTTCCGCTTATGGTCGCGATGGGGTAAAACGCCCCATTACAGTCAAGATCCTTGGCTCTTTCTTTTGCCTCGGGAAGAGTTAAGTATCTGTACATGATCAGGTTTTTCGCAGCCTTTAAATCGTTAAATATGTAGAAAGGAAGGCAGAATACCTCGGTATCCCAGAATGCATTACCGTTGTATGCTTCGCCCGTTAATCCTTTGGCTCCGATATTGGTGCCCTTTTCAGCGCCATGATAGGTCTGGTACATCTGGAATATGCAGAATCTGATACCCTGCTGGTTTTCTTCGTCACCTTCTATTTCGATATCAGACTGCTTCCATGCCTTATCCCACCAGGAAATAGTATTGAATTTCTCGGTCTCGTAATCGGTATCTTTAAGTAAATTCTTGCTGTTATCAATTTCTTTGATGAAGTTAATGGCACATTCATCATATTCTTTTGAACCGGGAAGAGCCTTTGATATGGTGTTATATACGACTCTTGTAACATAGGTATTCTCACGTTCTTTAAGATCAAGGACGTAGGATTTGCCCACCACGTTTTGGTCTATAACGGTCTCTTCCGAAAGAATGTTATCAGCATTGATAAGGGCGCTTGAAAATACCTTCTGACCGGTGGTCTTGGTCATGCCCAGGATGCTTATGTAATTGCCGTCGGCAACTCCTCTTTCGGTGTTCCACATGCATTTATTAACAGCCTTATGGATGATGCTGAAATCAAGCTTCACCGTTACATAGGCTTCAACACTGCAATTTATGGGACGAAGGGAAAGCTTTGAAAATCCCATGTGGGAATTTTCCATCCCTAAGAATCTTTCAAAAGAAACTTCTATTCCCTTACCGTCTTTTAATAACCATATAAAGCTTCTTGTTAAGATGCCGGTTTTCAGATCAAGTTCTCTCCTGAAATCGCAAATCTTAACTTTGGATAATTCGAGCTTTTCTCCGGCTACGGTAATTTCGGTTGAAAGCCAGTTAACGGAATTTACCATATATTCCGTAGCATCTACCACGCCCTTATAGGATTTTCCTTTCGGATCACGCTCGTAGATCCCGTTAAAATAGCTTCCCACAAGAGAATCACCCTCGTAGCCTTCTTCGAAGAAGCCCCTTATACCCATATATTCATTACCCAGGGAAAATACCGATTCAGCCACCTCCGAATAATCGGGATCGAAGCCTTCTTCAATTATTTTCCAGGGATGAACTTCAAAATATCTGTCAGCTTGCTTAGCCATTTCTAATCTCCTAAATTAACCTTTAACCGCTCCCGCTGCCGCACCATCGGTAATCTGTCTCTGGAAAAGAGCAAAGATTATTGTGGGCGGAATGATCGCAAAGAGACAGGCTCTTAACACACTTACCGCATCCGTAGGTGTATCCTTGAATGAGAACAGTTTAACCATAACTGTTTCGTAATTTGTTCCCTTTAACACAAGATAGGGAAGAAGGAAGTCTGACCAGGCTGCCGTTACCGCAAATATAGCCACTACCATGATGATGGGCTTGGAAAGAGGAAGAATTATGGCAGTAAAGATTTTCATTACGCCTGCTCCGTCCAGTTTTCCCGCTTCCAGCAACTCTTTGGGAATTCCCTCAAAGAATTCCTTGAACAGCACGATGTAAAAAGCATTGGCACCATATGCTAACCACAGCGGAAAGAAGGTACCGTTTAAATTGAGAATGTTGATATTTCTGAATAAAGCAATGATATTGGTGGAGGATGGAATAAGCAGGCTCCACATAACAAGCAGAAATACCACATTATGTCCCTTGGGTTTTAATATAGCCAGGGCATAGGCAAGCAGTCCGTTAAAGAATACGCTTGTCAAAATACATCCAAGTACCATGATCAGTGAATTGCGATAGAACTTGGGGAAACTGAAAGCGTTCCAGGTTGCCTTTAATCTTGAAAAATCATATACATCCGGTAAGATCGTGACGTTTCTGTTAAATTCCTTGATATCCTTAAAGCTTGCAAGGAACACCCAGATAATGGGGAATACGGAAAACAGCACGATGGCAAGGCATATGAGCATAATGATGATGCAAGCGATCTTAACAGAGGTAGAGCTTATATCATAGCCTCGTATTACACCGTCTTTTTTATTCTTATATTTTGTAAAAAACCCGTTCATTTACCGCACCTCCTAATCTTCCTTGGACCTTGTAAGCTTCATATAAAGTCCGCTCAGTATGATCAAGATAATGCAGATCATAACGCTTAATGCAGCACCGCCTGAGAAATCGAAATCCCTGAATGCGTATCTGTACTGAAGCATCATAAGTGAGATGCTGGCGTTATTGGGTCCGCCGTTCTTAAGTACCATGGGTTCATACAGGATCTGGAATACTGAGATCACCTGTAAAATAAGCAACGTCTTTGCCAGTGAAAACACACTGGGAATAGTGATATGGAAGATTCTTTTCCAGATACCTGCGCCGTCAATAGTAGCGGCTTCATAGAGGTCAGGGCTGATAGCACTGATATTGGCCATATAGATAAGAGCTGTGGAGCCTGCACTCTTCCAGGTCATAGTCACTACTATAAGGGGTATGGTCCAATGTGTGTTATTAAGCCATTCAAGAGGCGCCACTCCGAGTTTTCCCAGGATGATATTAAGTACACCTGTGGCACCGGGGGTAAAGAAATAGTTCCAAATCCAAATAGTCGCAATACCGGGTACAATGTTGGGAAAATAGATACCTGTTCTGAAAAATCCCTTCATGTGTACAGTTTCCGAAATGATAATGCCGAGGAAAATAGGAACGAGATAACCGATTACCAAAGACCACAGTGTATATGAAAAGGTGTTTCTGAAAGCTGCGATAAAATCAGGGCTTGCAAGAACACGTCTGTAATTGTCGAATCCAACAAAATCCAATACTTCATAACGAATTGAGTTGTGAAGCGAAAGTCTTACGTTTTCAAATAATGGCTCCCATACGTAGAAGCCGAAAAGGATGAGGGAAGGAAGCATTATGAGCCAGCCCCACAGATCCTGTCTTTTAAAAGATTTCTTTTTAACCATATATTTCTCCCGAACTTAAGTCCGATTTGACTTTTCGTGATTTTTAAAAAGAGGCTTTCAGTGAATGGGCGAGGATTTTCACCTCGCCCACCAATGAAAGGTTAAGTATGATTTATGAATAATTAAGAATTCAATTATCCTGATTACTTAGTGAAAGTAGCATCAAGAATTGCCTGGTAGTTAGCGTTAGCCTGAGCCATAAGAGCTGCTACATCAGCATCCTTGTTGGTTAATACTTCCTGTAATACCTTTGTAAGTTCAGCGTACATATCCTGTGTTGAACCGGGTTCTTCAGGGTGAAGTCCGCTTGTCTTTGTAGCATTGAAGTAAGAATCAAACATCTTAGGATCTACGTTTGAATATTCTTCTACAACTGCAGCCTGAGCTGTAAGGTAATCTTCTGCTGTCCAGCAAGGGAAGGAAGAAATTACGGGAACACCGTTATCAACGTTGTTCTGAGCACCTGCCTTCATACCTGCGATAGCTTCATCTGTAGCAACGGGTGCCTTACCGATGATCTCAAGGAAGTCAAGAGCTGCATTGATCTGTTCAGGTGTGGATTCCTTGGAGAACATGTAAGGAGTACCACCGAATAATGAATACTGGTCGCATCCTTCAGCTGCGGGGATCGCACACATAGCAAGCTTGTCTACAGGAAGACCGTTAACCTGTGTAGGCTGAGCAACTGCATCGTTAGCACCGATGTACATAGCTGCTGCGCCGGTACCTAACTGCATGAAACCTGTACCCCAATCTTCGTTGGTAGGGTCAGCTGTAAGTACGTCGTAGTCCCACTTTAAGCTCTTAACGAATTCCATAGCCTTGATTGCTTCAGGAGAAGCAAGGTTTGCTGTGAATGTTCCGTCAAGGTTATCTTTACAAAGTTCTGTAGCACCGAAGTTCCAAGCGATGTTGGAGAAGTGCCAGCCGCCTGCGTTATCCTTAGCAAGTAAGCAAAGGCCTGCAGCACCGGTCTTTTCTTTAATTATCTTAGCCTTTTCAGCAAGATCTTCCATGGATGTAGGGAAAAGAGGATATCCGTTTTCATCTACAAGTCCGGCTTCTTCGAAAAGTTCTACGTTGCACATAAGACCAAGTGCATAACCGTCACGAGGAACGCCGTATACATTACCATAGTCATCAGAAAGAAGTGCCTTGATGGAAGGGTTCATCTTGTCAAGCCATCCGCGAGCCTTGAGTTCTTCTGTGATGTCTGCTACAGCGCCGTTAGCGATGAGCTTCTTGGGTTCTGTGAACCATGTTTCAAATACAGTAGGAACTGTCTTTGCTTCAACCATGGGCATGAATGTGTCTGTTGCATATTTGTAATATGCAGGTGTGCAGGTTACTTCAGGGTGAAGACCCTTCATTGTTTCTACGTAACCTTCATAAATTTCAATATCTGCTGTTAAAGTATCTTCAGGCCAAATACCTAAAGTAATTTCAACAGGTTCAGCAGTCTCTTCTGTAGATGTTTCAGCTACAGATTCTACTGTTGATGCAGCAGGAGTTTCTGTGGATTCAGCTTTACCTGAACATCCTGCCAGCATGGCAGCCATCATGGAAGTTGCTACCAATACACTTAATAACTTTTTCGCCATTTCAATGTCTCCTTTCAATAATATACGAAAAGTCAGTTTAACGTTAAACCCCTATAAAACTCAAGCAAGTGGACTTCCACTCGCTAAAATTTTCCTCCCCGAATGCTTTGATTCGTTTTGTTTCGTTTAACGTTAAACTAACTATAACCCCAAACCTCTAAACTGTCAACGCGAATTGTCAAAATAATTAACGATTTGTTAGAAATGTGAAAATATAAAAGGGGCTCTTTGTATATTTTAGATAAAAGGGGATTTGCTCCCGATTTAATCCCGGAAATATCGTCTGTTCCGCATGATTATAGGCTTTCTATGCCCTTTTTCCGCTCTTCTTCACCTCATCTGCCACTTCTCCATCTTTCCTGCCCCTTTCTTGTATCCCTATACGGATTTGACTTCTGTTTTGGGATACTTGAGTCAGCCTGAAAGGGGCTATTCTATGAAAAACTATCCCAGTTTGAATTTATTTTCCATTTTGGGATACAGGAATCATCCTGAAAGGGGCTATTCTATGAAAAACTATCCCAGTTTGAATTTATTTTCCATTTTGGGATACAGGAATCAACCTGAAAGAAGCTATTTTACTCAAAACTATCCCAGACGGATTTTATTTTCCGTTTTGGGATACTTGAGTCAACCTGAAAGGGGCTATTCTATGAAAAACTATCCCAGTTTGAATTTATTTTCCGTTTTGGGATACTTGAATCAATTTGAAAGGGGCTATTCTATGTACAAGCTTCACTACGCTCGAAAACACCTCGCTTAGTGAACTTGTATGGTTCGCACTACGCTCGAAAACACCTCGCTTAGTGCTCTACTCAAAACTATCCCAGATTGAAGCTAATTTCCGTTTTGGGATACTTGAGTCAGCCTGAAAGGGGCTATTCTATGAAAAACTATCCCAGTTTGAATTTAGTTTCCGTTTTGGGATACAGGAATCATCCTGAAAGGGCTTAGGCAGTAAAAAAATATCCCAAAAGACTTTCAAAAAGTCTATTGGGATATTTTTAGGTTTTTTATGTATTAAGATTACATCTTAAGCTTATCGGCTTCTTTGTACTTTTTAACAAAAAGCATGTAAATCATGTATACAAGCACTGCGATGGCAAAGATCAATCCGAAGATATTTACCTTACCTGTAAAGAGGCCGCCGAACTGGTTGATTATAAGTGATATGGCATATGCAAAACCGCACTGGTAAAGCACTGCAAACCAGGTCCACTTTGCATTGTTCATCTCTCGCTTAATGGCGCCGATGGCTGCAAAGCAGGGAGCACAGAGAAGGTTAAATACTAAGAATGAGAATCCTGTAATTCCTGTAAATGCCTGTGAAAGAGCCTGCCATGCAGTGAGTTCTCCGCCACCATAAAGGATGCCCATGGTACCTACGATATTTTCTTTTGCTACAAGTCCTGTGATGGAAGCTACCGCTGCCTGCCAGTTACCCCATCCGAGGGGGATAAAGATCCAGGCGATCAGGTTTCCGATCTTTGCTAAGATAGAGAATTCAAGTTCGTCTTCCGCGAGCATTCTGAATCCGTCTTCAGCGAAGCCAAAGAAGCTTGTGAACCATACTACTATTGTTGAAAGAAGGATAATGGTTCCTGCCTTTTTGATAAAGGACCATCCGCGTTCCCACATGGAACGAAGTACGTTGCTTACTGTGGGCATATGATATGCGGGAAGCTCCATTACAAAGGGAGCGGGATCTCCTGCGAACATTTTTGTTTTCTTAAGCATGATACCTGAAACTACTATTGCAGCCATACCTATAAAGTATGCTGATGTTGATACCCATGCAGAGCCACCGAATATCGCGCCTGCAATCATGCCGATAAAAGGAACCTTGGCACCACAGGGAATAAATGTGGTGGTCATAATGGTCATACGTCTGTCGCGTTCATTTTCAATGGTACGGCTTGCCATGATACCCGGAACACCGCAGCCCACACCGATAAGCATGGGGATAAAGGATTTACCGGACAAACCGAAACGTCTGAAGATTCGGTCGAGAACAAATGCAATACGCGCCATGTAACCGCAGGCTTCAAGAAAAGCAAGCATTAAGAATAATACAAGCATCTGAGGCACAAATCCGAGAACCGCGCCGACACCGGCTACGATACCGTCAAGGATAAGACCTTTAAGCCAGTCTGCTACATTAAGAGCATCGAGACCGCTTTCTACAAGAGCGGGAATACCGGGAACCCATACACCGTACTCAGCAGGGTCAGGTTCTTCACCGATTTCAGAAAGTGTGGCAACTGCTTCGTTGTAATCATCTATTGTGGCTGTTTCCACGGAAATTTCAAGGGTTTCTTCATCTTCTGTTTCATATGTGAACTCAGAATCGGGAGCCTGTCCGTTTTCTTCAACGTAAATGTCATAGCCATCCACTATTGCGGAAGCTTCTGCGAAGCTCTCTGAGATTTCACCGTATCCGCCGTCCATTCCGAATAAGTGGAATCCGTCTCCGAAGATCGCATCATTGGTAAAGTCCGTAGCGGGCGCTCCGACTGCCACCATTGCGATCCAGTATACAAGGAACATAACTGCCGCAAATATGGGAAGGCCCAAGAAGCGGTTCGTAACAATCTTATCGATTTTGTCGGAAGTTGTGAGAGATCCTGCATTTTTCTTTTTATAGCAGGTCTTTATAACTTCTGCGATGTAAACATATCTTTCATTTGTAATAATACTTTCCGCATCATCATCAAGTTCTTTTTCTGCAGCAACAATATCTTTTTCAATGTGAGACATAACATCTGCAGGAATATTTAACTGTTCAAGAACCTTATCATCGCGTTCAAAGATTTTTATTGCGTACCAGCGCTGCTTTTCTTCGGGCATATCGTGAACAACTGCTTCCTCAATATGAGCAAGGGCATGTTCCACGGGGCCTGAAAAAGTATGCTTGGGAACGGGCTTTGCTTCTCTTGCAGCCTTGATCGCTTCTTCCGCAGCTTCCATGATGCCTTCGCCCTTGATAGCTGAAATATCAACTATCCTGCAGCCAAGTCTTTCTGAAAGCTCTTTAATGTTTATTTCATCACCGTTTTTACGTACCACGTCCATCATATTAACGGCTACAACCATGGGAATTCCAAGTTCGGCAAGCTGCGTGGTTAGGTAGAGATTGCGCTCCAGGTTGGTTCCGTCGATGATATTTAAGATAGCGTCGGGACTTTCGTTAATGAGGTAATTTCTCGCCACCACTTCTTCCAGAGTATAAGGTGACAAAGAATAAATACCGGGAAGGTCCGTAACTGTAACGTCGTCATGCTTTTTAAGCTTTCCTTCTTTTTTCTCAACTGTAACTCCGGGCCAGTTACCTACAAACTGGTTGGAGCCTGTGAGGCCGTTAAATAATGTAGTCTTACCGCTGTTGGGGTTTCCGGCCAATGCAATTTTAATGCTCATAATAATATCCTTTCCGAGTTTTAATTCTTATTAAGTCTCTTTCATGTAAGAAACAAACTATTCAACTTCCACCATTTCGGCATCCGCTTTACGAAGAGATAATTCGTAATTTCTCACTGTGATCTCTACGGGATCTCCCAGGGGAGCTACCTTTCGTACATATATGTCAACGCCTTTGGTAATACCCATATCCATGATTCGTCTCTTCACTGCTCCTTCACCATGGAGTTTAACAACCTTTACGGTTTCTCCGATTTTTACATCTTTAAGTGTTTTCAATTTGAGTCCTCCTACACTAAATCATTATTTTTCTTGCAAGTTCGTCGCTTACCGCAATGCGACTTTCTTTTACCTTGACAATAAGGTTTTCCCCTAATGAACTTACAATGCTGACTTCGCCGCCCACATTGAAGCCAAGGTCTTCTAAATGCTTCTTAACTTCGGGAGTACCGCCTATTTTTTTAATAATGAGCGGAAGTCCCGTATCTGCATAAACAAGAGGCATCATCTCATTCCTCCTTTTATAAAAAACCATAATTCGCTATGGTTAGTTTTGACTAACTATATTTTAGTTAGCCATACCTAACTTGTCAATATTATTTTTATACTTTTTTAATAATTTCGAATTGAGGGATTCATTGTAAAAAGAAAACAAAAAAGACTTCAAATCATCAGTCTGCGCTGATTCTTTGAAGTCTTTACGTTCTTATATAGATATCGAAAGAATTACTTATCTTCCTTGGGCATTGCGATTGCAATGTGAACATCGTCAAGCTGCTTCTGGTCTACCGTGGAAGGTGCGTCCATCATAACGTCTGCCGCATTCTTGTTCATGGGGAAGCAGATAACTTCACGAATGGATTCTTCTCCTGTAAGTAACATGATCATACGGTCTACGCCGGGAGCTGCTCCTGCATGCGGGGGTGCTCCGTAACAGAACGCGTTGTACATGGCAGGGAATTTGGATTTAACTTCGTTTTCTCCGAGTCCGACTAAGTTGAAGGCCTTGATCATGATTTCAGGATCGTGGTTTCTTACGGCACCGGATGCTGATTCGTAACCGTTTATAACTAAGTCATACTGGAATGCGGTAATGCTTAAGGGATCAACTTCACCTTTTTCTGCTTTAAGAAGAATATCCATTCCGCCGTTTGGCATTGAGAAAGGATTGTGACAGAATTCAAGTTCACCGGATTCTTCTCCCATTTCGTACATGGGGAAATCAACGATCCAGCACATCTGGTACTGTTCTTTATCCATATGGTTGGGGCAAAGAACACCAATCTTTGAACGCATAACGCCGGCAGCCTTTAATGCTACTGCTTCTTTTCCTGCTGCCACACCTACGAAGCAACCGGGCTTTAAGTCGAGAGCTGCAACAACCTTTTCTTTTACGGGCTGTACGAATTTGGCAATACCGCCTACGATTTCACCCTGTTCGTCCATACGGAACCAATAGGTCTTTTCTGCAGTCTGAACTTCTACATCAGCGATGAGCTGGTCGATCTGCTTTCTTGTGGCATTGAAGTCAGTAACTACACATGCCTTAACGCTCTGTCCGTTGAAGGGCTCGAAACCGATATCGGAAAGGGCTTCGGTGGCATCCTGTATGCAAAAATCAATTCTTAAATCAGGTTTATCGGTACCGTACTTTTCAATAGCTTCGCGGAAAGGAATGCGCTTGAAGGGTGCGGGACTGATTCTTTTGTAAATTCCGTATTTTTCAAATACAGGAACAAGAACCTTTTCAAGTACACCGAGAACATCATCCTGGCTTGCAAAAGCCATTTCCATATCAAGCTGATAGAATTCACCGGGTGTACGGTCGCCTCTTGCATCTTCATCTCTGAAACAGGGCGCAACCTGGAAATATCTGTCAAATCCAGAGGTCATAAGGAGCTGTTTAAATTGCTGAGGTGCCTGAGGAAGCGCGTAAAACTTTCCGGGGAACTTTCTGCTGGGTACGATATAGTCTCTGGCGCCTTCAGGAGATGAAGCCGTAAGAATAGGTGTTGTGATTTCAAGGAAGCCTTCGTTGGTCATAAGACTTCTTAATTCGGAAACTACTTTGCTTCGAAGTACGATCTTATTCTTTACTTCGGGATTTCTTAAATCAAGATATCTGTATTTAAGTCTTGTATTTTCATCCGCTTCTCTTGAACGGTTGATTTCGAAGGGAAGCTCGTTATAAATACATTTACCTAATACTTCAACTCTGTCGGGTACTACTTCGATATCACCTGTAGCCATTTTGGAATTTTTGCTGGAACGTTCTCTTACCACGCCTTCAACAAGGAGTGTGGATTCACAGTTAACGCTTAAGAACTTCTCCATCATCTCTTCGGTTTCAGGCACGATCTGCGTAGTGCCGTAGAAGTCACGAAGTACTACAAATCCTAAATTTTTGCTGACTCTTCTGATATTTTCATACCAGCCTACAAGAGTTACTCTCTCGCCTGCATTTTCTATTCTAAGTTCATTACAATTATGTGTTCTTGATTGTGTCATAATTCCTCCCACTATCAATTCATTTAACAAAACACTGTTTTCATACTACTTCTTATATGGGAAAAAATCAACAAAAAGCTTTATAAATACTTTATTTGATTTTTCTATAGAATGCTTTATAATTTAATACATGAAAAGAAACGAATCTCAGGAAGATTATTTGGAATCAATTTTAATATTGTCGGAAAAGCTTCCCCACGTGCGTTCCATTGATGTCGTAAACGATTTGGGCTTTAAAAAATCAAGCGTCAGTGTTGCGATGAAGCTCCTGCGGGAAAAGGGTTTGATTGAGGCAAGTCCTGAAGGATACTTAACCTTGACAAAAGAAGGTTTAAAAATCGCCGAATCCGTTTACGAGCGACACGTAATCCTTTCAAAGTGCTTAATAGCTCTTGGTGTTTCCGAGGATGTTGCTAGGGAGGACGCCTGCAGGATCGAACATGACTTAAGTGAAGAAAGCTTCCAGGCATTAAAAAACCACCTTGCCTTCGCCGAAAAACAGCATAAGAAATAAATCAGCTCCGAAAGTAACCGGAGCTTTTTTCTTGTTTTTAGGCCCTTTACAACCTTTTTTATTTTTTAGGTCTTCTCTGTTTCATGTACTCTCTTTCGCTTCAACTTGTCACAGTGCGGGTTCAGGGTGTAACCTACATTTTAGACTAAATTGCGCGAGGGTCTCATGAATAGTAACACAAGTACAAAGAGCCGTTCCATGGACATGGTAAATGGCCCTTTAATTAAGAATATCTTTATTTTCGCCATGCCGTTGATGGTCACTTATTTACTGCAGATTGCATTTAATGCGGCAGACCAGATGGTAGTGGGAAAATTCTGTGGTGAGAAGGCTTTAGCCGCCGTTGGCGTATGCCTTCCTCTGGTAAATCTCTTAGTTTCTTTATTTAACGGGCTTTCCACCGGTGCCAACATAATAATTGCAGTGCAGCTCGGTAAGAATGAAAAAGAAGGTATCCGTGACGCAGTACACACTTCTTTTTTTGTTGCTTTAACAGGAGGTGCGCTCCTTACACTACTGGGATTCTTCCTGTCAGGCCCTCTTCTTAGATTCATGGGAACCCCTGAAGATATCATAAGTAAAAGTATTTCCTATATGATTATATATTTTCTCGGAAGCATTCCTTTAACGGTATATACCTTCGGAGCAGCAATACTCCGAGCCAAAGGCGACACCCTTCGCCCTGCCATATACTTGTCCATCGCCGGAGTTTTAAATGTACTTTTAAATATTCTTTTTGTAGTAGGCTTCAAAATGGATGTGGAAGGCGTTGCACTTGCAACCGTTATATCCGAAACCATTTCCGCAGTGCTCATTACAATACTTCTTGTAAAAGAAAATGATGAGATGAAGCTTTATCTTAATAAAATAAAGCCTAACCCCCAGCATCTTGCATCAATACTTAAAATTGGGATTCCCGCAGGATGTCAGGGTATGCTTTGGGCTGTTTCAAATATTGCCATTCAGTCATCAATTAATATATTCGGTTCCGTTGCAGTTGCAGGAAACAGCGCGGCTCAGAATATTGAAAACTTCTGTTACGTAGGTATGCAGTCCTTTTCCCAGGGAATAACTACATTTACATCACAATGTGCCGGCGCAAAAGAACCTAAAAAGATACGAAAGCTTCTATTTGTATTTTCAGCCCTCACCAGCGTGATAACCTTTGCTGTAGGCTTTATGTTTTATAAGTTCGGTCCTTTCTTCCTTGGATTCTTTACTGACTCCCCGGAAGTAATTGAAGCCGGCATGGTAAGAATGTTTTATGTAGTATTCTTCTTATGGATTAATGCTTTACTCGATATCCCCGCTCTTTCCATGAGAGGTATGGGATACAGTACCACCCCCGTAATCGCCATGCTTCTTGGCATCGTAGGCGTGAGACTTGTCTATATTGCAACGATATTTAAAGCTCACACCACTCTTAATACTTTATACCTTTGCTTCCCCATTTCATGGGTCATTTCAACCCTCGTTCTTTTCATCATGTGGGAACTTAAATTTAAAGATTTTAACAAAAAGATTACTGTGTAAGTACATTTGTCAGCAAAAGATTTCCTTACCATATAGTGAAGAAGGCAGAAGACTTAATCTCCTGCCTTTTTTTGTTGAATATCAAACTAATCCTGTTGACTTAGCATTGTTAGTGCCATTACATACTCATAAAAGCGCTTTGAATCCTCCTGAGAGAAACAAATACATATTAGTTGACCCGTTTCTTTACAAGTCATATATAATGCGTCAAAAGTGCCAACAGCTTGTCCATTTATTTCGATTGGAAGAGCCATGGGTTCTATATTGGTATCCGTCAAGTCGACTATTTTAACACAGTTCTTAATACACTCAAACAACAATTCTGCTGTATCATGAGTTTTAATGTCTATGCTTTCAAGATATCCGTTATTAGTTTCTATTATGTCTTCATTTCCATAAACAATCTCATTTTTCAATTGTAGAATTGCACTTTTGGTAAAGAATTCTCGAGTTTCAGGATACAGCGAGCCACTTCCTGTCAGATAAAGAAGGAACGCAAGGCTGTCTTTTTCGCTTAAAGTAAGCTCGTATATTTTCCCGAATTCGGAATAATAGATTTTCTTGTTGTTTCCAAATAACGCATCCCCTACATACACATAGGGATACTCTAGCCTAGGAATATCATTAACACGTTTCGCATCTGTAGCATTCTCACAATATGCAATGACCCTGTCAATGAAATAATCGCTGTCGGCGTATATACGTATTACTCTGCCTGACTCCTGATCAATTTCAGATGGGATTGTTACATCATCTCCTATGACTGTTTTTTGCGCTTCTAAATATGTGACTACTGCAGATATGCAATCTTCTTTGCTGTAATTGTTCTTTTTGTAATAACATACGGCTATTAAGATTACTGCTATTAAGGTAATGGTAGTTATGACCAACAATCTTCTTTTCATAAGAATTTCTCCTACTGCAATTAAAGGTAAGCATATCACGTTATTTACGTCACAACAATACATTCTGATTTATCATTACCAAAGTACGGAAAAGTATGAAAGTCTACAGTCTGGCGGGAGACTTAATCTCCCGCCTTTAATTATGCCCTAGCTTACGTTTAAGGTCTGTTTCTTATTTACCCCAGATTTCTGCTTCCCAAAGGGAATAGCCATAGGGAAGGGCTCGTTTTACGCCCTGCACTTTAACATAGCGCGCATTTACGGCTGTGAAAGTGATTGTATCAATTCCGCCGTCCATACCAGTAAGATTCTTTACTGGTGTAAATACATTTCCATCTGTGGAAACAAGAATATTATAGTCTTCGCCATAAGCTGTTTCCCAGTTAAGTACAACCTTATCAACGGAATAGGTTTTTCCAAGGTCAAAGGTAATCCATGCTGTATCCGAATAATCTGAAGACCATCTGGTACCTTCGTTTCCGTCAATGGCGTTGGTTGCAGGCGTTCCCACGTTTTCTTCTCCTGAAGCCGTTACGGCTGCGATTGTAAGCTTCGCTGATTCTCCTGCGTCGCCGCCGGTGTCAGGTTCACCTGATCCGGAATCGCCCTGAGAACCGGTTCCTACGGTATATACTTCCATCTCCCAAAGAGAATAACCATAAGGAAGAGCACGCTCCACGCCCTTAAGTTTAATGTATCTTGCAGTTGTGGCATTAAAGCTAATCTCATCAACTCCGCCGTCTGAATTGTTTTCTGTCTTAACAGTGGTGAAGTTGGCTCCATCTGTGGACGTCTGAATTAAATACTTCTTTCCGTATGCTGCTTCCCATTTGAGAACTACTTTGTTTACGGAATATTCAGCACCTAAATCAACAGTAAGCCATGCGTTATCGACAAATTCAGATGACCATCTGGTGCCTTCATTGCCGTCCACTGCATTGGAAGCAGGTGTTCCGACGCTTTCATCTCCTGATGATATGGCATTTTTATCCTTTGCGATATTTACGCTTCCGGAACCGGGATTAGGTTCGGGTTCCGGTTCGGGTTCAGGAATAACGCCACCCGTTCCACCGGCTTCATATATTTCAAACTCCCAAAGCGAATAGCCGTATACAAGAGCTCTCTTTACGCCCTGCATCTTAACATATCTGCAATTTACGGCATTGAAGCTTATTTCTTCTCTTCCGCCGTTACCGTTACGCGTTTCATAAACTGTCTGCCAGTTGAGAGCGTCATTTGAAACCTGAATTTTATATTCACTTGCATATGCAGCTTCCCAGTCAAGAGCCACTTTACTTATGTTCTTATTGCTTCCAAGATCAACGTAAATCCACTCATTATCATTAAATTCAGATGACCAGCGTGTACCTGAATTACCGTCCACCGCATTGCTTCCGTCAACTCCTGCGTTTTCAGAAGAAGAAGTTACTACGTTCTTTCCCTGAGCTACGTTTTCGTAGACGGGAGGAATAACGGGATCCGGATTAGTGTTACCTTCCGGAGTGATTTCATAGTTTCCGCTTGTAAATACTTCGAAGCTTACCAGCATCTTAGGGCCGATATTAGCTTTGCCCGCGTAATTTCCGTTTGACTTAAAGTTCACGACTTTAGTGGAATTGGTAGGATTCCATACTACAGCGGTGTACTTTCCGTTCTTTTTATAAACTGTTGCGGCAATATCGCCCGTTGCTACGATATCTGTAGTCTTAACGCCAAGTTCCGTCATGGCATTAATAAACCAATAGGTATTGGCTGTATCTGTTTTCTGAACTTCACTTGCATGTGCATTAAAAAGATTCAGAGCACGGCCGGGATTGGTCTGAGAAAGGAAAGGCCATGTAATATGCTGCCAGCCCGTATCCTGATGCGCATACTCACGTATAAGCTTATCAATTTCTGCCTGACTCTTACCTTCTTTTCTTGCTACTTCCGCAGCTTTAGCTATGGCAATATCCGTATCAGCTTCAAGTCCTGCATAGATCTCAGCGCATCTGCTCTGATTCATGCCGTAATATGTAAGGTACTCGGAAATAGGAAGCCACTGGATTCCATATACGTAAAGAGGCTGTCCTCCAAAGAAGGTTCCGTAGAAGTTGGTGGATCCGTATACCTGTCCCACAACTTCATAAGGCCAGTCGCCGATCCAGTTATCTTTATCATAATCGAACCAGTACTGTTCAACTGCATCCATTTCAGTTGTAAATCCGAAAGCACCCGCATCTCTGTAGGTATCATTTTCGGAAAGAACGCCCCAAAGGTACATGCTTGCCCAGCTGAAAAGAGATTCCGATGCTGATTCCTGGTTGTTACCTGAATCATTGTCGGCATATCCTCCTGCCCAGGAGTGACCTTCATAGAGATCGTAAGCTCTGAAGCGGCAGTATTCACTGTCGGTATCGGAAGGATTAGCATAATCTCTTATTAAGAGTTCGATCATGTCCTTATAGTCGTTGTAGAATCCGTTATCGTAGGTTGCAAGCACCGTTGCCGCAAACATAAAGTAACCGTATGTAAAGTGATGGTCGCAGATTGCCGTATTGGCACCGAACTCACTGTTTTTATAGAAAAGCGTTCCCCAATTTTCGTTGTAGATAAAATAACTTACATCGCCGGGTCCGTCGTAGGTAAACCAGTTAACGAGAATAGTCTTTATTCTCTGTAAGAATACATCTCTAAGCTCGGTTTCGCCGATCTGGTCCGCCATGATAACGCCCATTCCGAGAGGATGAAGGTTCTTTCCTTCCCAGTATGCATCTCCGGCAGGATTAAGGTTCTTTGTAGCATCTTCTAGTTCGCCTAAGTATGTAAGTAACGCCGTCCTGTCAAACTCAGCATTCTTGGGAAGTGCGAATGCAGGAAGAAGTCCCGCAAAAGTATTGGATGTCTCAAACTGATTCTTTGTAACGGCCTTCATGTCACCTCTTACTGAAGTGTAAGTTGCAAAAGAACCGTTATCATCCGATGAATGCTTCCACTGGTGAGGAAGGAGGCACTGGATGGTATCACCTGAAAATCCTCCTCTCTTAACACTTGTCGTAACCTTGTAATA
The DNA here is from genome assembly GCA_016283575.1 of Lachnospiraceae bacterium. Lineage (GTDB taxonomy): Bacteria > Bacillota > Clostridia > Lachnospirales > Lachnospiraceae > UBA1258. The sequence goes on from JAEEND010000018.1 coordinate 239,355, forward strand.
AGTCTTAACTTCCGCCGTGTTTTCATCGTAATTATAAGTTACGCTTGTGTCAGTAGGGAAAGCATAACCATGTGAAAAGAAAGTATCTATCTGATTCTTACTTGTCATGGTACCGATGGACATATATCCATTATTACCGGGGAAGGTAATCTTAATATAATTACCTATTTTCTTAAAGACTGTTCCTTCGGGAACCGTGAGACAGTAATTGGTTTCACTTGTCTTTGTTTTATCTTTATTATCATCATCCACTACCTTGATTCCGATATGATCTGCGGTAATGGTGTCCTGATCACTCACAAGGATAGTATTGCCTGCTCCGTTATAGATTTCAGCAAGAGCGGGAGCTGATACGTAAATGGTTCTTGTGTCACCGTACTCAGTAAAGATATAAGGTGAACCCTTTACGAATGTAGCCTTCATAGCCCGGTGACTATCGTCATATAATCCTAACGTCACCGAATAATCACTGTAATCAAGAACTTTATCATAGCTTGATGCTGAATCCAGATTTTCAGGCATTACGAATAGATCCACTGCACTCTCTGTCGCTATGGAAATATTCACGTCGGTAGGTCCCATGGTGGGAAGCCAGCCTTCCGTAACAGTTATTACGGAAAGGCCCTGACCTGAGAATCTTGTCTTAAAGGGCAAGGTACTCATGGGATTTCCGAATCTGTTTATAAGTGAAGACTGCCACCAGTCATTACTGTCAATGGGAGCATCTAAACTTTCATCAATGTAGACAGGGAGCTTAGCCTGCTCTAAATACATGTCGTTACTGATGACGGTACCCTTTGTGTAATGCTTTATATAAGACTCCGGAAGCTCCGGAATTGTATATGTAGGTCTTTCATCCCCATTCTTATATTCATATACTTTGAATTCTTTTATAGAAAATCCGCTTCCGTTTTCTACTCTTGTATAACCATACATTCTTACATATCTTGCGGTAGCATACATGGGAATGTTGGCTGTTTCAAAAGCATATCCGCGGGTCTGTCTGTAGACGGTATTAAAGTTCACTCCATCCGTTGAAACCTGGATATCGTAAATCTTTCCCGCATCTGAATCCCAGTCAAGGATTACGCGACCGATGGTATAGTTTCTTCCAAGATCCACGGTGATCCACTGGTTATCATCCTGTCCGGATGTCCAGTGGGTATTGTCGGCACCATCCACTGCATTTTTTGCAAGTACCGATGTCTGATCGATGACGCCGTTTGGATCATACATCCACCAGATGTCTCTAAGTGAAGATGCCGTAGCAGGCTTATTAAGAGCAAGATTCGTACCGTAATCGGCAGGTCTCTTGGTAAGACCGTTACGACCCATAATTTCAAATTCATATAAAGAATATCCATATGCAGGCAGCTGTTTTTCCAGCATGTTGATGCGCACGTACCTTGCATTTGCATTTATGTTAAGATTTTCGTTGCCGCCGTTACTTGCGGCGGTACTGTAAACTTGCGTCCAGTTATTTTCGTCATTTGAAACCTGGATGTTATAGGATTTTGCAAAAGCACCTTCCCAGTAAAGATTAACCCCCGTAATCTCAGTTTCTTTACCGAGGTCCACATACATCCATTCAGAGGTATGGTCCCAGGTACTCTCCCATCTTGTCCCCAAAGAACCATCCACTGCATAAGATGGGTCGCTGTTTCCACCGGTAGAACTTGCATAAACCATTCTTCCTACGGAAACCGCATAAGGGTCATTTTCGGCAGCATATGCTTTTATAGCCCCAACACCCGTTGACGGCATCATAACAACTGCCATTGCCATTGTGAGAACACCTGAAAGAAACCGTGCTGCAAGAGTTCTCATTTTGCTTTTTCGTAACATTTTGTCCTCCTTCTCTTTAATAAACGCTCCCCTTTGCCATATCAAACTACACGAATTTCATATGGCAACTTAAGTTTAACCTTAGCCTTAAGCACTAACAAGGCGACGATTTTTCAATAAAGAGGACAATTTTCCAAAAATCACATTGGAAAATTCCCGGAACAAAAAAAAGGACGTATAAACGTCCTTTTTAATTCTTATTTTACAGCACCAGATATATTCTTGTGCCGAGGCCTTCTCGTGAAAGAACCTCAAAGTGTCCGCCGTGGCGGTCCACAATCCATTTTGCAATCGAGAGGCCGAGACCCGTGCCTCGATAGCTTCTTACTTCATCGGAACGGTAAAACCGCTCAAACATGTGGGATACGTCACTGTTACTCATGCCGATTCCCGTATCTTCCACCATAAACATGGGCCTATTATCCTTGTTTCTTCCAAGGGACAAAATAATCTCATCCCCCGCATTGGTGTATTTCGCAGCGTTATCTATTAAGATTCTTATGGCCTGCTTAAGTAAAGTCGGGTCTGCGGAAACGGTAATTTTTTCGTCACAATCATTAAATCTATAGGGATGATCTTCATCAATCATAAATGATTCTTCATAAATCTCCCGCATAAGATCATTTGCCGAAAGCTCTTCTTTTTTTAGAACGGTCTTTCCGCTGTCGCCTCGAGCTAAGAAAAGCAGCTGTTCAACCAGTATGTTCATATGCTCCGCTTCGTGAGAGATGGCTGTGATCGATTCATCAAGCACCTTCTCGTCCTCTCTCCCCCAGCGTTCAAGCATATTCACATAACCCTTTATAACAGCTATGGGCGTTCTGAGTTCGTGGGAAGCATCATTAACAAATCGGGTCTGCTGCCTGTAGGAATCTCTTAATCGCTTAAGGAGATTATTAATGGCGACTTCTATGCCCTTTAAATTATCATCATGAAGATTTATGGTTTCTTCTTCCACTGAGCTTATGCTGTCAATGGCATTTTCAATCGCATGAAAATCAAGTCCTTCACTGGTGGCAAGCCTTGATAATTCTTCCGTCTTAAGAGCCACTTCATTTAATGGCTTTAAAAGTTCATAAACCCTGTTATTGTCGGAAGCTATGGAAGACAATAGCTTAATAAGCTGGAAGAACACAATGGTACTTAAAAATACTGTAAAAAGAATGGCGTAATTCCTAAGTGGAAGCTTAAGAACCGTGGCTCCGGTTTTTTCATAGACGTAATAAACGGCTTCGTATATGGACCCGTTAAATACTATGTCCCTGTCCCTGTCCCATACAAAATTCCCCGCAGCCTGCAATTCAAAGAAAAGTGGGATTGCAATTGAATAAAACACCAAAAAGAACAGGTCAAAAGAAATAAAGGACCTGATCCTTATACCTGCAAATTGAAGCTTAAGTTTCCTTGCTATTGAATTTACCTTGGCATTTTTGTTGTTTAGCGTAACGCTTTCGTTATTCTGATTTAATGACATATCCAACACCTCTTACGGTCTGAATCATCTTAACATCAAAGGCATCATCAATTTTAGTACGTAAATACCTTATATATACGTCAATCATATTGGTCTCGCCTATATAGTCATAGCCACAGACCTTTTCAAGAAGAGTATCTCGGGATAACACAATATCTTTATTTAAAAGAAGATATTGAAGCATCATGAATTCTCTGTTGGTAAGCTCTATCAAATGTCCCTGATAAGTTACTTCATGCTTCTTTTCGTTTAATACAAGGTCACGCCAGGTAAGAATGCCCTCTTCATCGGAAGCGCCTGTTTCTTTTCCGGAGGTCGAAGCGATACTTCCGTGAATTTTAAGTGCAACTCTCACCCTCGCAAGAAGCTCCTCTATTGCAAAGGGCTTGGTGATATAGTCAACAGCCCCGGCATCAAGTCCCGACACCTTGTCCATAACCGCATCCCGAGCAGTGAGAAGGATCGTGGGCGTGGGATTATCCTGCTGCAAACGGCGTAATACCTCCAGGCCGTTTAAGCCCGGAAGCATTATGTCGAGAAGTATGAGATCATACTTATTTTCCGTTGCAAGCCTAAGACCCTCTCTTCCGTCAAAGGCCTTTGTAACTTCATAGCCTTCATGATTGAGCTCAAGCTCTATGAATCTAGCAAGTTTTTCTTCATCCTCTACGATTAAAAGATGTGCCATAATCTACCTCTTAGTTGTTCTTACTGCCTTCAAACTGTTCCTTGATCTGATCCGCTGCATCTTTTGCCTTATCCATTACATCCTGAGCGCCTGACATGTTGTCGCGACCTTCGAATTTATAGGTCCATCCAAAGAAAAGTGAAATAATCATAAGTACGAAAATAAGGCACTGGGTAACTAATGCAAGAATTACGACTGCCCAAAGGGGGATGTCGAATTTGATCTTTCCGTCCTTAACTGCAACAAGGTGATTGTTACTTAAATATTCACCGCAGATCTTTAAGGTATCAGCTACCTTTTTACCAAAAGAATCTCCGTCCTTTTTCTTTTTGTCCATTACGGGGATTGCTTCGTACTCGGGAGTGCTTTCATTCTCTGTGGAATGAGTGCCCATGCCTGCGCTTTCGACTTTCCCGTTCTTTTCAAGATAGATCATGGCGTCAAGTAAATCGCCGTTTGACTGTTCAAGGGCTTCCTTGGCTTCTTCAAAAGAAACGTTTGCAATTCTTCTTATCTTTTCTACTTTTTCAAATAAATCCATTTTAAATTCCTCTCCTTAATGTGTGGTTGTTTGTTGTTTATGTTGAAACTATAAAATCACAACATTAAGCCGTCCTTCCGGAAAGATTAAAATCAGATTAATAGATAATTAGATTATTTATTATTAACCCTGGAAAGTATATGCAAAGCTTCCGTAGCCTGATATCTTAACCCCTTCTTTATATAAATGAGAGGTGTCGCCAAGAGCCTGAATTCTAAAGTGAACTTCATTGTCGATACGCTTTTCGGTATTCAAAATGGTAACTCCTGTGGGTGCGATACATGTATACTGCCAGAGAACCACGGGTGAAATGCCTATAAGACGCGCGATCATAAGACAGGTAATGCCAAGATGACAAAAAATAACAACGGTTTCTTTGTCATCCTCATCACGGGGCACGTAATTGCTGGTACCGTGAAGCATGATGTCTTTAGCTGATGCCGGATTTACATGACCTGTGGGATCCTTGAATTCAAAAAAATCTCCCTTTCTTATATAGCCGTATTTGGCCACAAGCTTATCCGTTTCTTCGTATACATGAAGAGCACGCTCTTTGATTTCGGGATATTCTCTGTAAATCTTTGAATCAAACCAACGGTCCTTATCCATCATTAAGGGGTCTGCAGTAAAGTCCCTCGGCATTAAATCCCAGGTACAGTGCTCTGTATTAGTAGTGGGATCCATAATGGGAATATAGAATTCCTGAAGCCAGTCATATTCTGTGGCTGTTCTGTTTAAAGCCTTTAAAGAAGGCTCTGCCGTAGCCTTGGCGCGACCCAGTGGGGATACGTAAAAATCCTTAACATCCCATTTAATGACACGCTCCTTGAGAGCTTCCGCTTCTTTTACCCCGTTTTCCGTGAGAGTATTGGTCACATAATCAGGTTCTCCGTGTCTTATAAAAACAAAACGCATTATTTTTAACCTCCAAAAAGCATAAGCGGTGTATAAACACCGCTTGGATTTCAAATTTAAAAGTGTCCGCCACCGCCACCGTGGGATCGTCCCGATGATGAGTAATGGGTACGGGAACCGCCTGAAGATGATGACGAAGATTGAATTACGGTTCTTGTCACATGGCTGTAGATATAATTATCTCTTGATTCGTTAAGATCAAGGCTTCCCGGCACCATGTAGCCTCCTGCACCATACTGATTTCTCACAGTTTTCAGTTGCCCCTTTAAAGAAGTGACATATATAATGGCAACCACAAATCCTATGGCAAGACTTATGATTATAAAGGGCATAACGGGGAAGGGACCCTTGGGAATGTTCCGGACATCAATGGGATGCCCCGCTCTTTCGTTTTCAAAAAAGAAATCCGAAACCTCGGCAAATTTAAGGAATGCGCTCAAATAATCTCCATCGGATAAATAGTCAAGGAACATATCTTCCGCATATTCGATTCCTCGGTCCGTAAATGCCAGGATTCCCTCACCACATGTCGTTATGTACCATGAACGGTCGCTCATATCTATCAAAAGCATTACGCCGTCTTCACCGTATCTTGCATCATAATAATCATCGGCAAAAGAAACGATGGAACCGGTGCGTCCGTTAACCGTGGCTATAGAGATATCAACTCCGTATTTTTCACTGACGGTATCGAGAGCATTTAATACAATGGCTTCTTCCGATTCGGAAAGTAAACCTGCCTCATCATTCAATCTGGGGGCATCGAGAATATAGGGCTCCCACGCAAACGATCTTACCGGGATAAGCAAAATTAATAATACCGGAAGGATTTTTAAAAGTCTTTTCATACAGGCGCCCTCCTACATAAACATCCAGAAGGCTGAAAGCACTGCCATGGTGATGGCAGATGTTATTCCCAGAGTTCTGAATAAATATTTTTTATAAAGTCCCTTATCGCAGGGAAGATTTCCCACGAACTTTCCGGTCTGACCGTTCATGGCAAACATATAAGGATTTCCGTCCCAACGCACTGTCATGACCCATACAGGGTAAAGGGCGTAGGATGACTTCCCGTTCTTCAGATTAATGCTGACACTTTCAGGCATAACGGCATCATAACCCGTTACCGTTTCTCTGAAGCTCTCCACTGTGGATTGCTTTATACGTTCATTGGCGCGATCGATACTTGCTTCCGCGTCCACATCATATTTATCAGCGAGATATCCTGACAGGAAAGCCGTCTGGAAATCCACTGCTTCTTTTACATCAAAGGGTTCAAGGGACTCCATTAATGTATCATCCATTTTGGAGGAACCGTCCACGGGAACTGCTTTGAAGCTTACATTTCCGCCTCTTACCACGGAATAATAGCTTGTCTTATGATATCTGTAGCGAGAATCACTCCAGACACGGGTTCTTGTGGCTTTATATCTGATACGGGCATCCGCATCGGAATCGAAAATCCAGAAAGGTACGTAAACGCCTTTGATCTCTTCCAAAGAAGATTCCGTCTTAAAGGATCGAGGTAACAGTTTCTTATTCAGTAAATATGATTTAAACCGCTCTTTTGCGGCATCTTTATCAAGTTTAAAGGGAATAACCAGGTCAGGCTTTATATCTCCTGCGAACTGTCCCTTCATGATTATGGGATTACCGCAGTAGGGACATGCGGTTGCTCCAAGAGTTTCATCGGCAATTACTTCGCCGTTGCAGGACTCGCATTGGTATACTACCATACCGGCGGTTTCTCCGGCTTCCCATTCTTTTCCTGCCTTTGTATCCCAGGTCATGTTGCCGTCTTCATCGGCCTTTAAGTCTTCGTCATAAGTCTTTAAAGACTGCACTTCAAATTCCGCATCGCAGTAAGGGCACTTCATGTTCTGAGAATTTGAATCAAACTCAAGTCCCCCGTTGCAATTCGGACATTTATATTGTATTAACTCCGCCATAATTCTCCTATACCAAGATGCAGACGGTTTCCCGCCTGCATCTTATATTTCTTGATTTAAAAAGATATTTGATTACTTAATGTCCTTATCATCAAAGGGATCTCCGCATTCAGGACAGAACTTGGGAGGATTAGCGGGATCTTCAGGTTCCCATCCGCACTTATCACATTTATATAAAAGTGCTCCCGCAGGTTTCTTTGCTCCGCAGTTTCCGCAGAATTTACCTTTATTGATGTTTCCGCATGTGGGGCATGTCCAACCCTCTGCTGAAGGCTTTTTAGCTCCGCATTCGGGACAGAAGTTACCGGTTACTGTAGCGCCGCATGAGCATTTCCAGCTGTCGGTTGAAGTGCTTCCCTTAGCTGCTTTATTGGCTGCGGCCTGCTCGAATAACTGATTTGTGTTGATGCCACCTGCGTTCATGGCCATTCCCATGCCCATGAAGCCTGTCATGGCGCCTGCTTTATTATTGGCTGCTGCTTCCATAGCAGATGCCTGAGCGGAAGCCATCATGCCGGCAGCATTTGAAGCATCTGAGTAGAATCTTGATGTCTGTGCCTGGTTGAGTTTCTTCTTATCCTCATCGGAAAGAGCGATAGGATTCATAGAAATTGTGGCAACCTGAAGGCCTCTGTCCTTCCACTTTTTGGCAAGAGCATTGTTGACTGCTTCTTCAAGCTCTGAAGTGTGAGCTGCAATTGATTCGATGGAGATTCTTTTTCCTGAAAGCTCTGCAAAAGCAGGTGTTAAGCCGGCAATAAAGTCGGTCTTTAACTGATTGTCGATCTCAGAACGTCTGAATTCGTTGGTAACATTACCGCATACGTTGGTATAGAATGCAATGGGGTCTACGATTCTGTAGGAATAAACACCGTTACATCTTACGTCGATGGTAAGCGCAAAGCCTGTATCCTCGTCATGAATCTTAAAAGGAATAGGGCTCTGTGTGCCGAATTTATTATCAAGAATTTCCTTGGTGTTAAAATAATAAACTCTCTGATCATTGGCTGTATCGCCGCCAAAGGTAAAACGCTTACCCATGGTCTTAAAGGATTCTATAATGCTTTCTCCAAGATTACCCGAGAACACACTGGGTTCGGTGGATGCATTGAATTCATAAGCACCGGGCTCTGCACAGATATCCACAACCTTACCTTTTTCCACGATAATCATGCACTGACCGTCTGCTACCGCGATTATGGATCCGTTTGTAATAATATTGTCACTTCCGTTAGTATTGGAAGATTTACCGTTTACGATCTTTCTTCCCTTAACCATTAACACATCTTTATCAATGGCATCACATCCGAAATACTCTTTCCACTGGTCTGCAAGGGATGAACCCACTGCCTGTTTTGCTGCTTTAATAAGTCCCATTCTTCTAATTCTCCTTTCAAACAGGTATCTAAAACCTCTTTCTTTAATTTATCAAAGAATCGAAAGATAGTAAACTGCTATATGAGAAAAATAAGGGACGGTAAAGCGAATTTTCAGACATTGAAAGAACCGGATTGCATTTACAAAAACACGCTCTGCGAAGCAGAGCTGTGTTTTGCCGTCTGTAACGAAAAAACTACTCAAGCTAGCTTGAAGTATTTTTCGTTACAAACGGCAAAACCCGAAACAAAACTTGTTTCGGGTTTTTGTAATTCTTAGTGTAAAAAATTTAATAACCAATTATCGTTTTATTCCGCATCGTGAGCCGATCCTTAATTAAACTTTTTAACAAACTCTTTGAACTCCTCAACGGAAATGGGCTTTGAGTAGAAGTAGCCCTGTGCGATATCGCCTTCAAACTTCTTGGCTCTGCTTACGATCTCATCGTTTTCTACACCCTCAACGATGATGGTCGCACCTATCGCATGTATCATTTGGGTCATAGCATTTACAATGGTTTCGCTCTTTTCATCGAAATTATTGTTTTTCATGAAGAGCATATCCAGTTTCACAATATCGAAGGGCAGATTCATGAGGGCATTAAGAGATGAATATCCGCTTCCGAAGTCATCGATCTCCACTAAGAAGCCCTTTTCTCTTAGGCCCTTCATGGTCTCAATAAGCTTGGTACGGTCATCTGCGCAGGCAGATTCGGTAATTTCTATATGGAGCTTCTCGGGTGCCAGGTCATGCTTTTTAACGATTCCCTCAAATATCGATACAACATCGGTATTGTTTATATCCTCCTGAGATACATTTACGGATATGGGTCCTAAATAACTTCCTTCCTGATTAAGCTCTTTAATGATGCTTGCCGCTTCATCCCATACAAATTCATCAAGGTCCGTAATAAAACCGTTACTCTCAAAAAGCGAAATAAACTCTCCGGGAGGAATGCGTCCGAGGGTGGGATGATTCCAACGCACCAGCGCTTCCGCCCCTGTGATCTTATGCTCCTTTAAATGGATCTGAGGCTGTAATTCAAGGAAGAATTCCCGCTTTTCAATAGCACTCTTCATCTCGGAAATAAGGGACTGTCTCCGCTTCAGCTCCTCGTCCATGCCCTGCGTATATTCAACCACCGGGCTTCGCTGCATATATTTTCCCTTGGCAAGTGCCATAAGCGCTTCTTCGTAATAAAAATCAAGGGTCTTGGTGGGATCATCGAGATTTACAAAGCCATGGAGCATATTGACATAGATTTCCATGCCGTTTTCATCGCTTATGGGAATAGAAGTCAATGCTTCCACCAGCGCGTCAAGCTTCTTTCTTTTTATGATGCAGGAAAACTTGGCTTCCGCTGTTCTTCCATATACCATCTGCATCTTCTTGCTGAGCTTACTATAGCAATTTGCTATAGTTTTTAATACTTCATCACCGTATGTAACGCCATATGATGTATTGATTCCTTTAAAATTATAAATTCCGCTTACCACCAGCACAAAACCTGCTTTTTCTCTGCAGTTTCGCAGCAGATTGTTGCTGGCTTCAAAGAAACCGAGACGATTATAGATATTGGTAAGTGAATCGTATGTGGCGATCCTGTGTTCACGTTCCAAACGGTTCATTGTTTCAGTATTATCGTGAAAAATAAGAACCGCGCCGACGTATTGACCATTATTCTTATCATACATGGGAGTGTAATTTACCTTATAAAAACGCTCCCCCACCTTCTGAATCGCAGTGCCTTCGGCGGGCTTACCAAGATATTCATACAATCTTTCCTTGTCAGACCAGATCTCTTTATCAAAAATCTGGTCGACGCGATCGTTGTGGCTTAAGACTCTGCCATCTTTATCATAGAATACGATGGCATCCATGATATGCTCATTGGTATAGGTCTGAAATTTACGCGTGAGCCAGAGCGGTTTATAAACGAATGTCATATAATAGATCACAGCGATCACGGGCGCATAAACAGCTATAGAGAAGTCAAAGCCCATATCAAATTTAAGAGAATATATGGTATTAAAAAGAATCACCAGCATCTCCAGCACCACAAGGCTCAGATACTTAAACTTATAAAACCTGGACATCTTAACGGCCTTTATGACAAGTGCCACGGAAACCGGAGTAAGAAGTGCCACGCAAAGAGCCACATGAACATAGAATAAGAACTTCGGCTCAAGTCTTGCCACTTCCGAGAAACCGTTCTCAACATAATAAACATTGGCCACAAAATGATTAATGGGATTGGTTGCTAGAAGAGCTGCATCAAGTACATAAAGCACGAAAAGAAAAACCTTTAATTCTTTTCGCATCTCCATCTCACACATATAAAAAATGTATTCTGCCAAAAAGAAAATGGCGAATGCCAAAAATACGCGTTCTAAAGAAACCATGACTGCTTTGAATTCGCGACCGCCGAAAAGATAATTGAACACAAAGCACCACTGTACCATATTACATGCGGATATCATACGCCCCAAATTGGTGCCCACATGAGTCTTCTTTCCGAAGCAGAGCATGGAAATCCAGCACAACGCCGCATTGGATATTAAAAATGTCATTATTAGAATTGAAAAATATATTCCGTTACTCAAATCGTCCTCCATTGAGTATTAGTAACAAGATTATATATGGACATTATTAACCTTTAGACAAAGAAAAAGCCCCGAAAAGTTAACTTTACGAGGTTTTTTCTATTAAAGCATCATATCATCGAAGAAAGCATCCTTCCCCGAAGGTGCTTCCGCTTCGATCAAAAAGGCACGGGCTTCGAAAAGCTCTTCGCCCAGATCCTTTATCATGGCATTGACCAAGTCCCTGTCGGGCTTTATCAGATCCATGTATAATTTAAAATACTCAAGCTTGTCAAAAAAGATTTCTTTTAAAGATAGCCAGGCTGCAGGGTTCTTTTCGCCGAAGGCTCTGTTACTTATGTAAACCACTAGCTTATCCCGGGTTTCGTTTTTTAAATAATCATCATTCATCAATCGTAAAAAGCATAAGTAGCATTTATTCTTCGCTACACTCATGATGTAACTCATATCCTCACCGGACATTTCGCCATCTATGGAACCGATCTCATCGTAGGAAATATCCTCTTCGCCGCATAATGCTCTGTCTGAATAGCCTTCAAAATCACTTTGAGACAGGAAGTTTAAAAGAGCAAGGTCGTACCTGTGACACCAGCCTTCGGAACCAATGTCGCTGTCCTTTAATAAAAAGCCGCCGTTAAAGCGGTTTACGCAGCTTCCCAAAAGATAAGATATTCCCTGTTCCATCTTTCCGATCTTTATTGCCTGCATACGTTCGCACCCTTCAAAAACAGCGCGTCCGAAAGTAAGGTTTTCATCGGAATTATCAAAATAAAGTCTCTTTAGATGTGTGCACTGAGAAAAAGCCCAGTCTCCCACAAATGATACGGGTGCCTCGATATGAAGCTCCTTAAGGTTCTTTTTACCTAAGAAAGCTTTTTTCTCGATTTTATCAATGGTGAAGGTTTTATCGTCCACCGTCACTGCTTCGGGAATGGTGAGATTTACACTGTCACCTTTTGCTTCTTTCACGGTAAGGGTATGCCCATCAGCTTCACACATGAGTTCCATTCCCGAAAGTTTAATACTTATCATTAATATGACTTCGCTTTCTTTTTATGTTTATAAAATACCCAGGATTTCCTGCCTTAGGTCGCTTCTTCGTTCTTTTACATTTAATAATTTATTATATTTATCATAGGCTTCCGAACCGAAGGTATTTATGAAGGTGGCTGTGTCATTGTTTAATGTAAGTTCGGTAACTGAAACCAGCATCTCATTGGATTCTTCTCCAAAGGCTTTATCTATAAATAAAAGCATGTTGTCGATTCGGCCCTGCTCCGCCGCAGTCTCCTTCTTAAGGATCTGAACCTTTGAATTGTACTCGAGTTTCACATCATTGCACTTCTGCAGGTCTTCATATATAGCTATGATCCGCTTCTGCTTCTTCTTTTCCGCACTGTTAAGAGCGCCTGCTTTTTCGCGCTTTTTAATAAGCTCACGACGGGCATCGATATACTTTACGATGGATTCCTGCCTGTTTTCGGCTTCCAATATGATCTTAACGGAAGGAAGTATCTCTTTTAAGGCTTCCGTTCCCTGCATGATCTCGGAAACATCTTCTTTTACCCGATCGAGTAAAATGCCCACCAAAGCGATGCGTTCATCCATTTTAGCTTCTTTTGCACGGGCAAATGCCTTTTCCGAAGGATTGCCCTTAAAGATATCGTTGATCTTATAATCCTTTTTGTATTTGTTATAAAGGTCATAATATGCCGCAAATTCGCGAACGATTTCGTCGCTTCTTAAGTACTGGGATATCAGACTTTCCGTAACTTTAAGTCCATCCTCTTCGTACATGCCGATTATTTCGGATAAATCCTCCCAGCCTCGGGCCGTTACATAGGATTTACCTGTTACTGTAGTCTCCATATGGTAAAAGAATTTCTTCTTGGAATCAAGGAAGCTTACAATGGCGGGATGTATGCGCTTTTCAACGGCATATTCTCTCCATGCTTTGTAATCAGCTTCCACGGATAATACCTTTAATCTGTCGAGAGTGACCACATCGAATTCCCTTACGGAACGGTTATATTCCGTGGGATTGCCGGCAGTTACGATAACCCAGCCGTCAGGCACTCTGTGGCGGCCAAAGACCTTAAACTGCAAAAACTGTAGCATGGAAGGGTAAAGTGTTTCGGAAACACAGTTTATTTCATCTAAAAATAAAATGCCTTCTTTTACGCCGCTTTCCGCCATAGTATCATAGACGGATGCAATGATCTCACTCATGGTATATTCGGAAACACTTACCTTTTCGCCGCCGTAGTCCTTTTCCGAAATAAAGGGAAGGCCGATGGCGGACTGACGGGTGTGATGGGTCATTGAATAACTTACCAAAGCTATGTTAAGTTCCTCGGCGATTTGCTCCATAATGGCAGTCTTACCGATACCCGGTGCTCCCAGCAAAAATATGGGGCGCTGCCTCTCAACGGGAATTCTGTAATCTCCGAATTCATCTTTTTTCAGATAGATGGATACCGTATCCTTTATATATTCTTTTGCTTCTCTAATGTTCATAGTTTTCTTCCTCCAATACGGCTTTTATGGCCCAGGTGGGAACATGGGGCCTGTGCTCCGATTCTCCCAAAAATGCAAAGATCACATCGTAATCCGGTGCTTTTTCGGGATATATTCCGAATCCGTCGGTAAAGTAAATAAGTCCCTTAAGATTCTCAAATTCTTTATTTTTAATAAGATCATCAACATAATCGAAGGCCGGTCTGAAGTCTGTGGCGCCAAAACCCGTAAGCTTTATCTCAGATGTGAGCCGTTTGAACTCTTCTAAAGAAGTTATCTTGTAATCTCTCTGTACCTCTCTGTCGCACTCTACGATATGTACATTCACTTTATTGAAAAAAGAACCTTCCTCCGTAAGAATGTCATATGTCTTTTTAAGGAAGTTCTTCACCACCTCTCCCCTGCAGGAAGCGGAAGTATCAAGGACTATGACAAATTCCTTTACCTTCTTTATTTCAGCATATTCCAGGGGTTCGATCAACGGAAGATTCCCGTATTTACTGAGACCATATGTATAATATATATAGTCAAATTCATCGGGATTTACGGTGATTTCCTCTCCCTGAACGGAAAAGCGTCTTAACATATCATCAAAGTTATAACGCTTTCTTGTGGACTCACCGAGATTTTCTTTTAAGCTTTCCGGAGTGCTCCCCGCCTTCGAAAAGGATTCAAGCTCCGCCTTAACGCGTTCCGAGATCTTCTTCCAATCTTCTTCGGTGATCATCATGTCAGGCTCTTCTTTTATATTGACTCGCTTTCTGTGCCTGTCCATGGTGAAAAGCTGTTTATAAAGGATTTCCGAATCCTGCGACAGGCCGCCCACGGCAAATTCCCGATAGAGTTTTTCCGCGGTGATCTTCGGAACCCATTTTTTTAGCTTGGATATAACAGTGCGTTCTTCATCATCTTTAGTCATGTGAGAAGCCTGAATATCCATATCTAAGATTATATTTTCAACAGCTATATCCGTAGCAAGATTCCAGTAATTCTCGTTGGTCTTGTCGAATCTGAAGCTGTGCATGAATATCCCATGAAAAAGAACGTGAAGTAAAAGCCTTGTAGCTATATTGGGTTCATCTTTGTATTCATTTAACAGCTTTATGGGATCGTAATATAAGAATTCCCCATTGGTCTCATAGCATAAACTACCCGGCATCGATTTTAATTTAAGCTTATTTAAGGCAGCATCAAAAAACCTGTAGCGCACGGTAATGGTATCTCGCGCCAGGTTTAATATTTTCTCCGCATATTCAGTAAAAAGCTCAAGTTCATTTTCTTCTGCCATAGATTAAGTGTAACATAAAAGGGTAACCTTTCGATTACCCTTTTAAAACAGATTCAAAATTTTATGTAAGATCATTTATGCTTTATACAAGCTTCTCGATATTATCAAGAACTTCATTCATTACATCAAGTGCTTCCTGGATGGGAGCTTCGGATTCAAGATCGATTCCCATGTCACGAAGTAAATCCACAGGGGGCTTTGTGCAGCCTGATGATAAGAACTTCTTGTATCTGTCAACAACTTCGCCGCCCTTTAAGATTTCATGAGCAATGGCAACTGCAGCGGAAAAGCTGGTTGCGTACTGATATACGTAGAAGTTGTAATAGAAGTGAGGAATACGTGCCCATTCGTATTTGATAAGATCGTCGCTTATCATATCGGGTCCGTAATACTTCTTGTTGATCTCAAGATAAAGATCGCTTAAATTGTCAGCATTAAGGCTTTCTCCGGCCTCAACCATTTCATTGGTCTTAAGCTCGAATTCAGCGAACTGAGTCTGTCTGAAAAGTGTACCCTTGAACATATCAAGATAATGATTTAATAAATATGCCTTCATCTTGACATCATCGGTATTCTTAAGAAGGTATTCAAGCAAAAGAACTTCATTACATGTGGAAGCAACTTCTGCCACGAAGATCTTGTACTGGGAATAGATGAAGGGCTGATTCTTATTGGATAAATAGGAATGGATGGAGTGACCCATTTCGTGGATAAGTGTAAATACATTATCAAGGGAACCGTTAAAGTTCATGAGCACGAAGGGGTGGCATCCGTAGGCACCTGCTGAGTAAGCACCGCCGCGCTTGCCCTGGTTTTCATATTTGTCGATCCATCTGTTGTCAAAGCCTTCTTTTATCATGGCTACATAATCTTCACCCATAGGTTCAAGAGCCTTTAAGCAGATATCCATTGCTTCTTCGAAGGTGTAGGTACGTGCAACATCACCGATAATGGGTGTGTATACGTCATACATATGAAGCTCGGGAAGATTTAAAAGCTTCTTACGAAGACGAACATAGCGGTGAAGCTTGTCTACGTTCTTATTTACGGTATTTATAAGATTATGATATACAACTGTGGGTACTTCGTTGTTGCTTACGGAACGCTCAAGGTTTGAATTATATTTTCTTACCTTGCTGTAGAAGCACTGCTGCTTAACCTGACCGTTATATAAAGATGCATAGGTATTAATGAACTGCTTGTAGGTTTCATAGTACTTGGTAAATGCATCTTCTCTTACTCTTCTGTCAGCACTTTCAAGGAAGGGAATGAATCTTCCCGTGGTAATTCTCACGTCTTCGCCGTTCTCATCCTTGATTTCAGGATAGATCATGTTGGCATTGTCTAAGATTCCGTAAGTATCTTCAGCTGTGGCAGCCATTTCCATGGTCATTGCCATAAGCTTTTCCATCTCAGCGGATAATGTGTGAGGTCTCTTCTTTGCAAGCATTTCCAGCTGTCTTCTATAAAGTTCAAGACCCTTTTCTTCTTTTATGAAATTTTCGGTTGCTTCATCGGATAAAGCAAGGATTTCAGGCTCTATGAAAGCAAGCTTTGCACCGGTTTCGGAATATAAAGAAAATACCTTGGCTACCATGCTCTGGTGCTCTGTATTTGCCGTATCCTGGTCACTTAAACGTGATGCATAGCTGTATGCATAATCAAGCTTTTCTTCAAGTGAAGCCTGTTTTTCAAGGACATTTAAAAGTGTCTTTGCGCTGTCGCATACATGTCCCTCTGTTTTTGCAAGTTCCTCTGCAATGTTTTTTGCGCATTCAAGGTCTTTTTCCCAGTCAGCCTTGGTCTTATATAAATCTTCAACTGCCCAGGTATCTTCTACCTTTACTTCGCTTCTTTTAATTAATTCTTTAGCCATTTTTATTGTCTCCCAAAAAATTTATTACGCCGATTAGGATTATAACACAATAAATAAAGCGATGGAACAAATTCCATCGCTTTATGCGTTTCATTATCGGGCGAAAAATAAAAACCGCTGGTTTTTATTTTTCATGGTTGTTGAGCTTGGGAACCATAACGCAGCTGATGATCAAAGCTACAACGTAAAGTGCACAGGTAACATAGAGAACTGTCTGGTAACCTACGGGGTTAACTGCTTCGGAGGGGGTTCCGAAGTGATTAACGATATATGTTGCCATCTGGTTACCGGTAAGACCTGCAATAGCCCATGCGGATAAGCACATACCATGTACGGAAGAAATCTTCTTCATGCCGAAATGATCGGATAAAAGTGTAGGAACATTAGAGAAACCGCCGCCGTATCCTGCATTGACCATAATAAGAAGAGCAATACAGATAATTCCGAGAGCGGGAACCGCAGCACCCTTTACGATACCGTTTGTGAAGATAACACAAGCGGAGAAACCGATGGAAAGGATGAAGATCAATTTGTAAATTGTATTACGGTCCTTAAGCTTATCAGCCCAAGCGGAGAAGCCGAGACGACCTGCCGCATTGGCAATCGCTGTTACAGTACCGAGAGCTGCAGCTACACCGGCTGTAAGACCGATGGTGGTGAAGATCTGCTTTTCCTGAGAGATAAGTGCAAGACCACAGGTAATGTTGATATAGAACATAAGCCAGATTCCGATGAAGGTCTTGTTAGAGAAAGAAGTCTTGAAGTTAGAACCAAGTGTCCGGAAGAATTCCTTCAAACCGCCTTCGGAATGCTGTTCAACCCAATCGGAGGGCTTCTTTAAAAGAAGATGTCCTACGAACATCATTACGAAATATACAGCACCCATAATGAAGAACATGGGAGCGGGATTGTTGTCAAATTTATTGAGGATGAACTGCATGATAGGTGTAGCAAGAGCTTTTGCCGCACCGAAACCTGCAACTGCAAGACCTGTTGCAAGACCCTTCTTATCCTTGAACCAAAGCATAAGAGTCTTTACAGGGGAAAGGTATCCTGTACCAAGACCGATACCCATGATGCATCCATAGAATAAGAAAATGAGGGGAAGAGATTTAAGTAAGATCGCTGCACCTGTTCCGATCATACCTATGGTAAAGCAGATTGTTGCAATAAGTGATGACTTGTGAATATTCTTTTCTACAACATCTCCAAGGAATGCAGCTGACATGCCGAGGAAGAAAATTGCAAGTGAGAATGCCCAGCCTACCGCACTCTTTGAAGCGCCGATGTAGTTGGAAATTTCTCCGCTGAATGTTGACCAGCAATAAACTGTACCGATACTCATGTGTAAGAGTAATGCGGGAATGGCTCCGCGAATCCACTTGTTTTCGCCTAAGCCTTTGGATTTAACATTTTCTGACATAATAATTACCTTCTGTTATAAATTTAGTGTTGTTATTAATAATTATACCTTGGCTATTATAATTTTTTTTACTGCCTTTTTCAAGTATATCCGTCAAGAATTAATCAATATACAGTCATATCTCACGGCTTTTCCGGGATAGGAAAAATCAGGAACGCGTCCCGCAAGATCAGGACCCTTGGCAGGTCGTTTTATTACTATTCTTTTGCCTGCTCCTTTAAGCGCTGCAGCCATTAAACCTTCTTCATCATCGCAGGGGCTTTCAAGCTTCTGAAGTAATTGAAACTTTTTCTTTATGAGTCCCGATTTCTTTCTTTCGGGAAACATAGGATCCAAAAGAACCACCCCGGGCTTTTCCGTAAGCATGGAGAGCGCTTCGGTGCTGTCACCGGAATAAATATGCATTCGAGACAGAATGGCGCCGATTTTAGGATCCTTACGCCCTCTCTCCCATGAGTTAAGTAAAAGCTCATAGATCACAGGGTCTTTTTCATAGAGAATCACATTAAATCCGGCCGCCGCAAGGATGAAGCTGTCTTCGCCAAGTCCCGCCGTTGCATCAAATACGGTCGTATTATTATCTCCCTTTATTTTACAGGCTTTAACAAGTACTTCCGTGTTTAATCTTCCGGGCTTCACCCTATCACTGAGGTCAGTAAAATCAGGAACAAGCTCCATGCCGCCACCCTGCAAAAAAACCTTGCCCTCGCCGAAACAAAGCTTAAAGCTTTCTTTTTCCCGGGGGATATCTCTCACAAGGGGAATATTAAGATTTGATGCAAGCTTCCCGGCACGTTCATTTAAATTTTCATCATAAAGATAAATACTGAGAGTTTCAGTCATCTATTGTCCAATCCCCGAATTTAACGGGTTCTACGGGTACTTTGTGCTTTCCTATAAACTTTTCCATCCAGATCATGTCATACCAGCGGTCAAATTTATAGCCGCAATTATGAAAAGTGCCTACAAGCTTAAAACCTTCTTTTTCATGAAAAAGAATACTTCCGTTTGTAAGATAGGGGTCCTTTTGAGTAACCGGACTTGAAATACAGGCATTTACATTGATAATGCCCATGGATTTTAAGGCTTTTTCGAGGGATGCGTAAAGAGCCCTTCCGATGCCCTTTCCATGTTCCGATTCTTTTACATAAATACTTGTTTCAACGGACCAGTCATAGGCCTTTCTTCCTTTAAAGCTTGAAGCGTAGGCATAGCCAAGGATTTCACCCTTTTCATCCACAGCCTTTATATATGGATACTTCTTAAGTATGTTAAGTATCCTTTCTCTGAATTCCGTCATTGAGGGCACCTCATATTCAAAGGTCACCGCCGTTTTTTCTATGTAAGGCCTGTAGATTTTTAAGATCTCTTCGGTGTCGTTCACCGTAACTCTTTCGATTTTCATGTTAGATTCTTCTTTTTGTTTTTATAGGCAAATAAACCGTTATGACCAACGGAAAATCTTCTTTACTCTTACGATTATCATGCCGGATATCAATCCAATGACAACACCGGAGAGAGTTCCGATGATAACCAAAAACGGAAGATAATATAAAATTGCCGATGTTTCCAGCACGAATATTGCCACAATGATCTGCCCCACATTATGGAAGACTCCGCCGATAACGCTTACGCCGGTCTGGGATAATTTTCCCGTTCTTTTTACAATAAACATGGCAATAAAAGAAAGGGCTGCTCCTGCTGCGGAATACATCATCATTGCCATGTTTCCGAAGGTAAGTCCCACAAGGAGCACCCTTATTATAGACAGTGTAAAAGCATCTCTTTCACCCAAAGTGTAAAGTGCAACCACTACCACAAGATTCGCAAGTCCCACCTTGGCACCGGGAATGCCGATATTTATGGGCATCATGTATTCGATATACGAAAGCACAAAGGCTAAAGCAATGAGTAGGCCCAGGAAAGCCAACTTTTTACTCTTCATGTAACACTCCTATTGTCCCGCGAATCCGTCTATATCCGACTCTTCGCCGTTTATAATGCCAATTATCACCTTGTTGGGAAGACATACGATCTCTTCTCCCGAATAATGAATATGCGCATGATTAACACATATCTTATCGCGGCATGAAGCCTCTGAAACAGAAACATATCCGTCCTTTATCTCCAGGATGTTATAATTTCCGTCGGGCAAAAGAATCTTCTCCGTTCTGTCTTCGGAAATCGAGTATTCTCCATAGGCTTCCCCTGCAACTGTTACCGTAACGCGCGCATTATCCCCTGTATTCATAATCTGATAGCGGCGATAGCCCACTAAAAAGGCTCCCGCCAGCAGTAATATTGATATTATCAATATCATATCATTCTTTTTCATAATTACTTCTTAAAACCTTCGGAATAAACTTTTGTGCCGTCATGATATACCCACATGGCTTCAACATCGGGATGACTGTCCACGAATTCTCGGCCCTGTTCATAGGTCATATTATAAACTGCCGTCGAAAAAGCATCTGCTTTTCCCGAGTCATTGGTTATGATCGAAACCGCCGCAAAGGTATTGGCAGGGAACAATGTATCGGGGTCGATGATATGGCAGTAAACCGTATCATCAACAATATAATAACGCTGATAATCTCCGGATGATACCACACACTGTCCGTCATCGATATGAACGGTTTCAATATAGGCCTCGTCACTTGTAAGATCGGGATTCTGAATGGCAATGTTAAAATAGGAGCCGTCAATACGCCTGCCGATACCTGAAATATTCCCTCCGAGGCTTAATAACAGATTGTCATAGCCCTCTGCGCGAAGATAATCCATTACCTTCTGACAGGCATAGCCCTTACCCGTACTTCCCACATCAAGACGCATATCGGGATCTTTTAAGAAGACCGTGCCGGCCTCTCTGTCGATTATGACATCTTCGATGTTGGTATGTTCAGCTGCTTTTTTTAGATCTTCAAGCTTAGGAAGCTCTGCCTCTTCAGGGTCATGACTTCCCGCCTCTCTGTATCTGTGCCAGATATTTAATACTGAACCCATGGCAATATTAACCCTGCCATTGGTTTCATAATACATTTCTTTACTGAATTCTATTAAATCAATGATTTCGGGATCCACCTTTACGGGAGCGATTCCCGCATTGTCGTTGATGGTCTTAATGTTGTTGATACCCTCGTAATCATTGTAAATGTCGTAGTAATTATTATATATGATCAGGCGGTCCTTAATATGGGCCACCATTTTGTCAAATTCTTCTTCATTTTCTGCAAAGCCCAGAATCTCGGTTCTGGTATCAAATATATCTATAAATGATGTTGTGAATTTCTGCATTTCCTTCGCGGAATTCACATCTTTAGGCTGCACGATCTTTTTCCCCAGGAAGGAACCTAAAAATATAGCTCCGATAATCGCCAGGATAAAAAGGACGGCTATTACCAGGTTGGTGATTTTTTTATTATTCATAAACATTACTCTGATTGGATTAATAAGGAAACATAAGCTTCACTAAACTCGCAAATACCTCGTTAAGTGAACTTATGTGGTTCGCACTAAGCTCGAAAAAACCTCGCTAAGTGCTCTACTCAAAAAAAGGGAGTGCTTTGACACACTCCCTTTAATATTATTTGCAATTAGTTTGCGGAAGCAACTGCCTTGTCAATAGCTTTGTTGAAGTCTGTGATGTGTACAGAAACGCTTGCTGCAAGGTCTGCATCTGCTGCGCGGCCTTCTTCCATAGCTGTTCCGTCAACTTCTGCTACAGTCTTACCAACAGTGTATGCTGCGTATGCTGCAGCCTGTTCGTTCCATTCCTTACCGATTGCGGAAGCCTTCTTCATGCCGTAAGCTTCGCCAAGTTCGTTCTTAGACTTAACTTCTGTGGAAAGATCGCTTGTGATAGCACCTGCTGTGCTGAAGTTGATCTTAACCTGAGCTGCATCAAGAATGCTGGATGTGATAACACCGCCATTAACTGTTACAACAGAGATTGTTGTATAGCATTCTGCAAGTCCATCGCCTTCTTCGGAAGCGTCCTTGGAACCGGAGATCTTTGTTGAAAGACCAAGACCAAGCTTGTCGCCTGCGTTAGCGCCGAGAGACTGAGCGTTGTTGATAGCTTCAACAACTGCTGCCTGGAAGTTTGTTACGTGTACGGAAACGCTTGCTGCAAGATCTTCATCTGCTGCACGGCCTTCGGAAAGAGCCATACCGCTGATGTCTGCTGCTGTCTTACCAACAGTCCATGCTGCGAATGCGTTAGCCTGTTCCCACCATTCCTTACCGATAGCGGAAGCCTTCTTCATACCATAGTCATCGCCAAGTTCCTGCTTTGACTTTACTTCAGAGTTGATATCTGTTGTAAGCTTACCAGTTGTATCAAAGTTAACCTTTGTCTGAGCGATATCGATCTTACAATCAACTACTACACCGTTTTCGTCAACGAGTACTGCTGCTACAGTTGTGTAACCTTCGCATACGCCGTCGCCTTCAGCGGAAGCGTCCTTGGAACCGTCGATAGTTGCATATGTACCAACACCTGTTAAAAGGCTGCCTTCAGCTGCAACTACAGGAGCTTCTTCTACAGATGTTTCTGTGGAAGTCTCTGTTTCTGTCTTTGTTTCTGTCTTTGTGGATGTTTCAGTTCTTTCAACTACGCTTGTAGAAGTTCCGCCACAAGCAGCAAGAGTAAGAGCTGCAACGCACATAAGTGCTAATAATTTCTTCTTCATCTTTTTCTCCCTTTCTGTTAATAAATAATACTTTTGATGAAAAATTTTATATTTTAAGTGTAGTTGCCCACACGAAAAATATCAACCTTTTAATCCCACGTAAGCCTTTTGTAAAAGCCCCGTAAGGATTTCCTCCTGGAGTCCGCAAAGGTCCAGGGATTTCAGAATACTTAAGCCCTTTTTATAGAACTTTTCAGCGACTTTGTGAGTATATCCCACTCCGTCATGAGCTTCGACCTTTTCAATTATCTGTTCTTTTGACAAAAGACCGGCTTCTGCTTTGTCAATAAGCTCCGGCTCCTCTGAAAATGCATGAATGAGAGGAAGTGTTATCACTCCGTTCTCATAGTCCGAAAGCACCGGCTTCATAGCCGTTTCCTTCGTGTTTTCATAATCGATGCAGTCATCCGTCAGCTGGAATATTATTCCGGTGAAACGACCAAGCTTCTTAAACAGATTAACTCTCTTAAGATCGTTGTCGCCCGCAAGACTTCCTGCATGGTAAGAAGCTTCGAAAAGTGCCGCTGTCTTACCGTCAATTATGGTGAAATATCTGTAATCGTTAAGCCTGAAGTTCTTATTGTTAACTGTCTGCCTGAGTTCTCCTATGGCAATGCTCTGGACGTATTTTGAAAAGTCAAAGCTTTTGTATTTATCATCCTGAGTGGCGTGGGTCAGCTCCTTTATTGCCGCTGCCAGCAGATAGTCGCCGCATATAACTGCGACTCTGTCGCCGGACTTGCGATGCAGAGTTACCTGACCTCGTCTTGTGTCAGCATCATCCATAATATCATCATGCACGAGAGTTGCAAGATGTAAAATTTCAACTGCGGCGGCAAAGTAAACGGCATCCTTGGATACAAGGCCTTCTTTATCCATGGAACAGGCAAGAACGGCTTTCGCTCTCATCATCTTTCCCGTGGCATTGGATAAATAGGAAGTATAACCGGATACAAGACCGGGACCCTTAGTCAAAATTCGGGCAGTTTCTTTTTGTACCTGTGAAAAGGCGGTCTCAAAATCAATTTTGAGATTAGTCATTATATAAGTACCACTTTCTAGCCCACTTTACGTTTTTCCAATGTTTCTTCAAGAACGGCATTAAGTAATAGTCGATACCAAGTGTATATCCGCCGCCGATAAGTACTGCTATGCTTGCGAAAATCATCCAGAAGGTATTTAAGTAAAGGCCTGTTGTGGTTACGAACATTGCCTGGAGTACAAGTGATACACCGGCAGAAAGGAATGTGAAGCATCCTCCCATAAGTCCGAGACCAATAAGGATCTGTGCAAGGCAGATAACTACCTGCATGAAGATCTGCATGCCATCGCTTGCAAGTACGAAATTGTTAACAAACCAATCTACAAAAGGAACCTGAATCTTGAATGCGATATCGGAGATTGTAGAATGTGCAAGATCCGTACCGGATACAAGAATGGTTTCAAACAACTTAAAGTTCCAGTCAAAAATAACTGTTCCGGAGCTTACTGCTTCTGCTACTGCTGTGGAAGCTGATGCAACGGCATCTGCTGCTTCACCTGAAGCTGCTGCTACTGCGTCTGCGGGATCGATCCTTCCGAGAAGAGTATCAAACCAGCCGTTTGCTCCACCGAAGAAGCCTGAAAGCATGGGCTTTGTGAGCCAGCCTTCAACGATCTTCATAACACCTTCAAATACCCATACAGCTCCAAGCCAGAGTCTTAAAGGTACAAGTAAGAAGCTGGGTGTGCGGTTTGAGAAATGTCCGCCAAGGAAGCTTCTGTTATTTCTTACCGTAAAGAATTCATGCTTAAGGTATGAGAAGATCTTGGTCCAACCCATAACCTGGATGAAATAAATTATATTGATAAAGTGCTTTGCAAACATAGCGAAGAAGGAAGCAAAATTCATCTGATGCTTAGCCATTCCGCCTCTTGCAACACCGTATCTGCCGCCTATGCAAACCATTACGCCGTGGAATTTAGGATTGTAAGATTCTTTTTCACCCTTTCCTGTAATGGCACAGATGATGTTCTTAGCTACTGCTGCTGCAGAATGTTCTGCATTTTCAACCATCTGAGGTACGGGACGTTCTTCACCGGGTGCGGTAAAGAGCATGTTATCACCGATTACATATACGTTTTCGCGATCAACGCTCTGTAAATATTCGTTTACGGTGATACGTCCGCGTCCGCCACCGGTAACTTCTTTAGCGATCTCTGAAGTGATCTCAGAGCCTTCGATACCTGCGGTCCAGATAACTGTGCCTGCAACATGCTCTGTTACTTCATCGCCCTTCTTTAATTTAATGGTATTCTTTCCTACGCCAACAACGCTGGTGCTCATCACAACGGAAACGCCCATCTTCTTCAGTCTCTTATCAACCTTGTTGCTGAGCTTTTCGGGAAGGATCGGCACGGGACGGGGA
Organism: Lachnospiraceae bacterium; assembly: GCA_016283575.1. Taxonomy (GTDB): domain Bacteria; phylum Bacillota; class Clostridia; order Lachnospirales; family Lachnospiraceae; genus UBA1258. The sequence continues at coordinate 264,953 of JAEEND010000018.1, forward strand.
AGTCCGTCAACATCAACGATCGTTACGTCTTCACGCTTAATATTAAATCTCTTGCAAAGTACGGGAGTGTATTCTGCAAGTTCACCCACCATTTCAACACCGGTGAATCCGGCACCTACTACATAGAAAGTAAGAAGTTCTTTCTTTTTAGCAGGATCTGTTTCATCTGCTGCAAGTCTGAAGCAGTCATGTATTCTGTCACGAAGCTTAACGGCATCATCGTAAGACCATAAGGGGAAGCTGTTTTCTTTGGCGCCTTCCACTCCGAAGTAAGTAGGCTTACTTCCTGCTGCAACTACCAAGTAGTCATAGTCATAATTTCCGTTCTTACCTACTACCCTGTTGTCGTTAAATTCAACCTTAGTTACTGTGTCAAGAACCACATTTACCTTTCTTCCGGCAAATATCTGGTCAAGATTCATCTTCACGCTTTCTTCACCTACACGGCAAGCTGCCACCTCGTGAAGTTCGGTAAGCATTGTATGATAAGGATGCTTATCGATAAGTGTAATTTCAGTTTCATTAGCAAGCTTGAGTTTGCGAAATTTCTTCTCAAGTTTCTTTGTTGCAAGCACACCTGCGTAGCCTGCTCCGATTACCACGATCTTCGTCATTTCAATTTCCTTTCTGTTTTCGTGTTAAAATAAAAAAATATAATTACTCCAGATTTTTTTACCTTTTTCACAAACCAATGTATCTTATCACACTCAATTGATTTATACAACAATTTATGTTATTTTTTTACCGTATAACCAATATATCCTGCCGGTGTGCAAAAAAATGCTATCCACACCAAATAATACTAAAGAAAAGGAATTAAACAATGGTAAAAAGATTTCTCAAGTATGTAGAGATTACCACTAAAATAACCAGTCTCTACGCATTCTTAAACACTCTTCTGTTCATGATCTACCAGGGAAAGAAAATCAATATTCCCCTCATGGCGATCTTTTTCGTGGCAATGTTCGTATTTGACCTTACAACCACCGCCATCAATAACTATATTGACAGTAAAGACTACCCTGAAATGCTTCCCATCAACAGAAAGGCTGCTTTCGCTTCCATTATCATAATGTTCACATTAAGCGCAAGCCTCGGTTTATATCTTGCTTACAGAACCGGCCTCTTTGTATTGTTACTGGGCGGCATCTGCTTCATAATGGGTGTCTTCTATACATTCGGACCCATTCCCATTTCAAGAATCCCTCTCGGAGAAGTACTCTCCGGAGTAGCATACGGAATGTTCATTCCTTTCCTTATGTTATATATCAATGATCCTACTTATTATCTCACACTTACCATCAATTTGGAAAGTATTGATTTTTCGTTGAAAGTAGTGCCTTTCCTTGTATTCCTGCTGTTTTCACTTATCACTACCTTCACAACCTCCAATATCATGCTTGCCAACAACACCTGCGATATTGAGAAGGATGAGGCCGTCAGTCGACTCACTCTCCCTCATTATATAGGAAGACAATTAGCGGTTAGGCTATACGCCATTCTTTACTACGGCTGCTACGTTGCAGTTTTACTGATGGTTATCTTTAAGATCTTAAATCCCTTCACTCTTGTGTTCTTCTTATCACTTCCTTTAGTAATAAAGAACATTAAGGAATTTAAGGTTGAGCAAAAGAAAGAAACCACTTTCTTCACTGCCATCAAAAACTTTATCATTATAAATACAGCCTTCTTTGCATCATTATTGGTTGGCATTATCACAAATCTATTTATAAAATAATCTTATAGTCGGCGATAAAGCAAATGATTTACACCTCTGTTGTGTGCTCATAAACCTTGTGTTATAGTGGGTAAAACGGAGGTGTTTTTTATGATTTCTACGAAGGGGCGATATGCATTACGAGTTTTATTGGATCTTGCCGAAAACAGCAACGGCACGTATATTCCGCTTAAGGATATAGCCGAGAGACAGGAAATATCCAAAAAGTATCTTGAAATTATTGTAAGGGATCTTGTATCAAACAATCTGCTTAAAGGTGTAAGCGGAAAAGGCGGCGGTTACATGCTTTCCAAGGCACCGGAAGAATATATAGTCGGCGAAATACTGGAGCTTATGGAAGGAGGGCTTTCTCCTGTAGCCTGTCTTTCAGATAAAAACTATCAATGCAACCGCAGAGACTTCTGTAAGACCTTACCCATGTGGCAGGAATATGATGCTTTGATGCGGGATTTCTTTTTTAAAAAGAAATTGACCGACCTGATTTAACCTTATAACCGAAGGTGATGGTCCAAAAGTACCAATTACCTATCTGGTTTGTGGTAAATTTACATAAAATCTCTTTTTCTTTTTCCATAAAAGTACCAAAAATCTCTAAATATCTTTAATTTTAGGCAAAAAAGTACTATGCTTTACGAGGATGACATAACATCCCAGTTTACTTTTAACTCAGGAGATTGATACTAAAATGGAAAGAAAAGAAAGAAAAAAAATTAGAAACAGTATCCAGACCAAAATAATAATTATGGTCAACATGGGAATGATCCTTCTTGGTGTGATTTTACTTACCGCTTCTACGGTACGTTTTAAGTCAGAAATGAATAACACCTTAAGAAATTACATTCTTGCAGAGGCCGATATGACCGGTCGTGTCATCGATAATGCGGTATCAAACGGTACATCCATTGATGATAAAGAAGCCATGACACAGTTACTTAAAGGGATCAATGTCAATGGTACAGCTTCTTCTTATGCTTACCTCGTATCAGCCGATGCGACCATGATGTGGCATCCTACGGAAAGCAAGATCGGTCAGCCCGTTGAAAATTCCGTTGTTAAAGGTTTGGTTGCTGACATTCAGGCCGGAACTCTTAATAAATACAGCGATATCATTGAATATGAATACAAGGGAGCCATCAAATATGCCGGTTACTATATCGACGAGGCTCAGAGCTTTATCCTTGTTATCACAGCCGACAAGAACGATCTGTTCATGGTAATAAACAGAACCATTAACGTGCTTATTATCTTATCTTTGATTGCTCTTATCGCTCTTGATATATTCGGAATGATTTATCTTGTCCGTGCCATCACAAGACCCCTCAAGGTTCTTACCAATGTGGTGGACAGAGTGTCGGATCTTGACTTAACCGTTGATGACTATGATTCACTTTTAAATCGTTCCGATGAGATTGGTCTCATGTCCCGCGCAGTAAGCAAGATGTGCGACTCTCTCGATAATTCCATGTCAGTTATTTCAAAGCAGGCAGGAATCCTTAAAACGGAATCGGCAGAACTCAGTGAATCTGCTACCAATATGAGCGAAACCTGTGAAGAAGTTGACAGAGCGGTTTTAGAAATCGCGGACGGCGCTTCGAACCAGGCAGATGAAACTTCAAAGGCTACGGATAACGTCGTAACCATCGGTGTTATGATTGAAGCTACCAACGAAGCAGTCAATGAATTAAGCACCGCTGCCGAATCCATGTCCAATGCAGAGTCCAATGCTCAGGTAACTCTCCGGGAATTAAATGAGATCAGCAAAAAGACAACCGAAGTAATCGATACCATCGCGGAAAAGACGGCAAAGACCAATGAATCAGCAGAAAAGATTCAGGAAGTTACCGCTCTTATCGCAGGCATCGCCAACCAGACAAACCTTCTTTCTCTTAACGCATCCATCGAAGCCGCAAGAGCCGGCGATGCAGGAAGAGGTTTCGCGGTTGTAGCAGAAGAAATCAGCAAGCTTGCGGACCAGTCCAATGAATCCGCTCGCCAGATTGATGATATAGTTAAACAACTTATTGCCGACTCCGACGAAGCAGTTGCTTCCATGGATGAGGTTAAAAATGCAACAGCAGTACAGACCGAAGGTATCATGAAGACCGGCGAAGCATTCGATCTTATCTCTGACGGTATCAACACTTCCAATGAATCCATTAAAAGAATCGTTGAAAAGGTTAAAGAAATTGACAACGCCCGTGTTTCCGTAGTTGATACGGTTCAGAACCTTACCGCTATTGCAGAAGAAAATGCTGCAAGTACGGAAGAATCCTCTGCAAGCGTTTCCAATATCGACACCATCGCAGTTAACATTCAGGAAGATTCCGTGAAGTTAAGCGAAATTGCCGTAACTCTTGGAGAAAACGTAGCAAGATTCAAGCTTAAGGACAAAGAATAAGCCTATTACCAAGAACGCAGCAGTTTCCACTGCTGCGTTTTTTATTTCCCGCCGCAGATGACTTGATTGAACAGAATAAGTGTGAGAATGGCTTGTTCTTTTCAAAATATATACTATAAGGGGTAACTTATATGAGTAAAAATCCTGAAACAACCAATCAAAATCTAAGAAAGGGAAATCCCACCAGATGGCTTACCACAGTAGCCATTTTTATGGCAATCAACATTGCCGTGTCCAGCTTCGGTATTCCCGTACCCGGCGGGCATTTATATTTAAGTGATGTGGTTATCTGCACAGCGGCTTTATTGCTTGATCCTATCGGAGCCTGCATTGCGGGCGGCGTCGGAGCTTTTTTAGGAGACTTGATCTTCTATCCCGCCCCCATGTTTGTATCTTTGGTAACCCACGGACTTCAGGCTCTTGTAATTGCGCTTATTGTTAAGAATGTTTCTTTTTCCGACAAGAAGAAGCGAATTGCCTTAAGCCTTGTTGCAACACTTATCGGTGGTGTTATAATGGTAGTCGGATACACGTTAGGAAAAATCTATGTATACAGCACCTTTGAATACGCCATGATTAAGCTTCCCTATGAAATCGCTCAGGCGCTTCTCGGTGTGGCCGGTTCACTGATTTTATGCTACGGAGCCGGATTATACAAGATTTTCAGAAGAATCGAAAATTCATAAAAGGGAAATATAATGGATAATTTAAATTACGAAGAGATAAAAGAACAGGCACGTCAGGCAGTTACTGAAATCCTTGAAGCAGCTCACTTAAAAAAGGGCGCCATTTTTGTGATCGGATGCTCCTCAAGTGAAGTGCTGGGCCAGAGGATCGGAACCGCCACCAATTTAGATTCTGCCAATGCTATTTTCGATGGCATCATACCTGTATTAAAAGAAAATGGTATCCGTGTGGCAGCTCAGTGCTGTGAACATCTTAACCGTGCTCTCGTGGTGGAGGAAGATACCATGGAAGCCTATGATTTCGAGCAGGTTAATGCAATCCCTCAGCCCAATCATGCGGGCGGTGCTTTTGCAACAGTTTGTTATGAGCGCTTCGAACATCCCGTGCTTGTTGACTCCATTCGCAACAAAGCCGAAGCAGGCATTGACATCGGAGGTACCATGATAGGAATGCATATGATGAACGTAGCCGTTCCTCTCCGCATATCTCTCCGTAAAATCGGCGAAGCTCCTATTGCATGTGCCCGTCGTCGTCCCAAATACGTAGGTGGCCAGCGCGCGATCTACGATGAAAAATTAATGTAATTAAAAAGCCCGACTTCGTGTCGGGCTTTTTTAATATAATAAGCTCAATTACTACTCTTTATTAAGTCAAATTGCCATACGTTTCCTGGTGTTGATATCCCTATATGAATTTGACTAAACTTCTGGGATAGTTGAAACAGTTTGGAGCAACTTTTTCTATGAAAAACTATTCCAATTTGAATCATTTTTCCATTTAGGGATATCTGAGTCAATCTGAAATGGCTTTGTCAGTGATAAACTATCCCAACTTGAATCAAGTTTTCCATTTAGGGATATCTGAGTCAATCTGAAATGGCTTTGTCCGTGATAAACTATCCCAACTTGAATCAAGTTTTCCATTTAGGGATATCTGCGTCAATCTGAAATGGCTTTGTCCGTGATAAACTATCCCAACTTGACCTTTATTTCCGTATTGGGATACGTGGAGCAATCTGAAAGGTTTATAAACAACAAAAATATCACAAAAAACTTCCGAAAAGCTTATTGGGATACAAGGGTGGCCCGACCTCGTGTCGGGCTTTGTTTTTGGAGAAAAAGAAAAGCTGCAAAAAAGCCCGACACGAGGTCGGGCCTTAATTCAGCTGAATCTTAAGTTGTCGCCAAGAACCGGGACTTTGCTTGCAAAGAATGAGAATTCTCCACTGTCCAAAAGGTTTCCGTTATCATCGGTTACACGGATATCAAAAACAAGGATGTGCTTACCGGTTTTTAGTTTCATGCACTCGCAGTAGATGTATTCTGTATTTACTGCAGGGAGTAGGAAGTTTAAGTTGGCGCTGACGGTAGTTACATAGTAACCGTTCATGCTTCCGGTAGCTCCTGCCATGGCATCCACAAAGGATAAAAGTGCTCCTCCGTGTATGCTTCCGTAGGTATTATACAGCCGCGCGTCAGTCTTGATCCTTGCCTTACTGTATGTGGCGCTCAGCTCCAGTATTTCGAATCCGATAAAGCTGTTATATTCATTGGAATACAGCTCTGCCATCATCTTCTCTCGGATCGCATTTTCTTTTTCAGTTCTCGTAGGTCTCATTATGTATATTGCTCCATTATTTGTAGTTTTGAGCGTTGGTCTTATCAACAGGTTCAAACGGAACGAAAATATAGGTTTCGGATTCATCCACTCCTTCGACGGAAGCAACCGTCTCACCGTTACTCAAAAGAATGCCCGCTTCAACCGCTGCCATTCCCTGGCCCTTTGCGGACTGATATACAGTAAATACCAGCTCATCCTTCTCAAGAGCGGCAATGCCGTCGGCAGTTGCATCAATGCCGAACACAGGCTTTTTGATACCTTTACCTGCCATATACTCGGCAACTGCCACAGCCATGGTGTCGTTGTGACATATTACCGCGTCATAATCCTGTCCGGTCCTTAAAAACTGCTTAAACTTGGCGACAGCAATCTCGCCTGTCCAGTCGGCATAATCCTCGAATACATAATTTACGGTCATGCCGTTGTCCTTCATGGTATTCTTAAAACCGGCTTCACGTCCCACGGTACCTGAATGGTCCTTAACGCCCTTAAACATTACAATATTAAACTCATTCTTTCCGGGATTCAACTCCATAAGTCTCTTTGCCTGGAATTCACCCGCCTGCTCTTCGCTGGAACCCACATAGATATACTGATTTGCTTTCATATATTCTTCATCGGGAGCGGAATTGCAGAATATAACGGGAACACCGTCGGCTGCAACCTCTAACTGCTGAGCGGTAGCGGAATTCACGGGAATGCAAAGGATCGCGGTGCAGCCGCTTGCCACTGCATTTTTAATGGATTCCACCTGTTTTTCCACTGTATCGTCGTTGGGGCTTTCGACAATGGTAACTCCTCGCGCTCCGGCTTCAGCAACGGCCGAATCCGCAAAAGCCTGTCTGAAATCATCAGTGGTATATGAAATGAAAAGCTTTGCCTTACCATCCTGAGCACCGGCCTTTCCTCCGCAGGAAGCAAGGAAAAGAATCTGTGCCGCTGTAAGTAAACATACCAATATCTTCTTCATTGCTTACGCCTCCCCTCTGTCTATAATAAATCTGCTCATATGCTCTGCAAGACTTTCTGATGTCTTGGCGAGTTCCACGGAATCATCAGCCACCTTCTGGCTGTTCTCGGTAATATTGATGGCCTGTTCAACCATATTCTCACTTGTAGCAAGAATCTCCTGTGAGCTTGCTGCCTGTTCTTCAGATACTGCTGCCACGTTGGTAGCAACACCGTCAACCTCTTCTATCTTATTAAGTACGTCATTGATAAGTGTATTGGTTGCCTGAATATTATCATAAATCTCATCAAAGGTATCAACAGCGCCCTTTATGGATGCACTGGATTCATCCACATTCTTGGTGCTTTCTTCTGCCTGTGCCACCGCGGCGCCGATGAGCCTGTGTATTTCTTCTATAAGAGTTGAAATGGTCTGCACGGAATCAGCGCTGGTAGCTGCAAGTTTTCCGATTTCGGAAGCAACAACAGCGAAGCCTTTCCCGGATTCTCCCGCTCTCGCAGCTTCAATTGAAGCATTAAGCGAAAGAAGATTTGTTTCATCGGCAATATCTCCGATAAGGGCAACAATATTGGTAATCTCTTCGGAAGCATCACCCACTTTGTTGATGGCATCTCTAAGGCTTGACATGCTATGTAAGATCTTGTCCATGGCAACACCGACATGTTCCATTTCTTCTTTTGCCTTAATGGAAACTGAAACGGTTGCTCTCATCTTTTCATCCGCATCGCCGCCCTTTTCACGTGTATCCGATACAACTCTCGCTAAGACAGTCGCGTTGTTGGCAATATCATTGACGGATTCAGAAAGCTGATTGACAGTTTCTTTTAACTGTTCCATGGACTGATCCTGGATCTTGGCAGCTTCGTACATCGAGTTGGCTGCTTTACTGCTGTTTTCGGACTGACGGCTTAAATTGTCGGCAGATTGTCTTATATCGGCGATCATGTCACGCATGGAGCCGGAAAATTCATCGAGGGATTCACCCATTACTGCTATTTCATTATTTCCTTTATGCTTGACGCTGATGGTAAAGTCACCGGAGGTCATATCCGTTATATTCTTGGTCAGGCCGGAAATCGGCTTAACAAGGAATCTTACCACGCGGGCTATGATGATACCCATGATGGTTACTGCAATGACACCTATTACCGTCATGTTATTTCCAAGCATTCTCGCATCATGATAAATGATATTATCGGGAATATAGGAAACAAGAAGCCATCCGGTGGAGCCTACTTTTTTCATATAGGTCATGTTTCCGTTTAGGTCAGCTAAGCTGTAATCTCTTTCTGCAAGCTTTTTACTTACGGAAGCTAAAAACGGATCGGATGAATCGGTAAGCTTTGTGCCGAGAAGACTGCTGTCTCTGTGAGCTAAAATCGAAAGATCGTTAAGATCTACAAGGAAGGCTGCGGCGCCCTCCATACTGATGGAGGAATTAACGATTATGGTCACGGCATCAAGGGACATATCCGCACCTATAACCCGCACATCGGAGCCTTCTTCATTAATAAGTCCCGATGCTGATATGATCTTGGTACCCTCGGAATTTACATAGGGGTCCGTTATTGAAATACTCACAGTCGTGAGACCATGTTTAAACCACGGGGAATTTTTAAAATCATTGAAGGATTTTTCAGACTTTAAAGCCTTTAAACAGGTTCCGTTTTGGGAAGCAACATAGATACCTTCCGGGAAATCGCTGTTATATCCATAATATGAATTCAATACTTTTTGCAATTCTTCATCGGAGCAATCCGAACTTTCAATAGCTTCTTTTACAGAGGCTATTGTGGCAAGGTTTAATTCAACCCAGCTGTTTATCTTTGAAGCCTGGCTTGAAACAGAGGCTTTAAGTCTTTCCTCCGACAATCTTTGTATCATACTTCTTGAAACATTGTAGGAAATCACAATAAGAGAAATGACAATGACAGTTACTATTGGAATGATAACTGCAAGCATTTCGTCTTTGATAGATTTTAAACCCGCTTTCTTTTTAACTGCATTACTGTTTTCTGCAGACATTTCTATCTCCTTTCGTCCTCATATAATAAAAAAACGGTGAGTTTAGTACACCCACCGTTAATTATACAAAAAGCCCATTATCGAATTATAATTGTCATTTTCCCTGATGAACCACGATCTGGTTGAAGGGAATTTCTATGCCTGCTTCATCGAAGGCGATCTTTATTTCTTTATTGAGAAGCCTCGGAGCAGAGAAGATATTTTCTTCTTCGACTTTACCGATTATTTTAAGCTCAACTCCGCTTTCTCCAAGATTCTGGACTCCGCAGTATTTGGGTTCTTCTAAAAATACATCCGAATATTTTTCACGTACTTTCGGAAGAAGCTCTTCCATAACTTTTTCAACCTTTTCAAGGTCTGTTGAATAAGAAACACTTACGCTTGTTACTGCAACGCTTTCTGCCGCGGAACGATTCAATACATTTCTTAAGTCGGAGTTATTTATAAGCTTGATATTTCCACCCATATCTTTAATAGCGGTGATACGGATACCGATGCTTTCAACTGTGCCGCGGAAACCGCCTGCTTCGATAATATCGCCCACGTTGAACTGATCCTCAAACACCAGGAATAAACCTGTAATAAGATCTTCCACAAGGCTCTGAGCTCCGAAGCCTACTACCAATGTCAATATTCCGACGCTGGCAAAAATAGTGCTTACATTGACTCCCAGAGCAGCCAGGCACCAGAAGAAGCCAAATAAGAATGTGATGTAGCTTATGGCACTCTTTAAAAGCGTTAAAAAGCTCATGGTTTTGGAGTTCTTGGGTTTTACATGTTCTGTAATAAAAAGAACGATATCCGTAATTGCCACCATCAGTATGATGATTGCGATTATCTGGAAGAGCGTTGCAAAATTAAATCTGAATGTATTGGATATCTTTCCAACATCGCCAAAAAGCCTGCTCCATGTGGCCTCTAAATTGAGCTTTGTATCATCTGAAAGAAAGGGTATTATTGAGGGATTTGTGATCACCAAAAAAACAAAAAAGGCGATCAATAAGCCGATAATCCTCTTAATACTTATATTGCGCTTTTTCTTTTTAGCCAATAAAGCATTAAGATCCTTCTCTTTAGTTTCTTTTTCTTTCGTTTCCAGGTTCTTTTCGTCACTCATATTCAGTCCTCCTCTTTGGCAAATGAAAGTTCTTTTACGATTCTTCCTTCAGTATCTCTTACAGAATAAATATTACCTGATGTCATACCATCAAATGTAACAAAATCTCTTGTTATTGCATCAGGCGCATCGAAAGAATCCATCTTAAGGGGTTCAAGATAATAAATGCCCTTATCCATAAGTGTATCTCTTACAAGGATCGCTCCGTTTGCTCCGTAAACATTAAGCTTCACATCCTTATCTATCATAAGACAGCTTCGGCTGTTTTCACATTCAAGCCTTATGCCGGGGCCCTCGGGATTATTGATCGATAGACTTCCGGTACCTGTAAGAGTGATGCTTCCTCCATACATGAAACCCCAGCCCACAAGTCCCGTCAAACGGTTTTCGCCAACAAGCTTAACCTTAAATCCGTTACCCATGAGATTTATATTAAGAAAATGTCCCGTAAAATTATTAAGGGTGAGGGTATTGGTAAACTCATCATATGACGCCCCGTTTACCGGTCCAATGGGAGCATTTTCCCTTAACGGCATGGCGGTACTTGAATAATTCCCTTCATTGAAACCGGGCGGTATGAACCATACAAATCCAAGTTCATCAAGAGTCCAGTTACCGGGAGAATTTATATAATCATCTTCGATCTGACTTATATCCGTAACTTCAGGCCTGTAGATATAATCCGTTGCCACTGTTCCGTCATCAAGGTGAAGTCCCTCAGCATCGATCACATATCCGCCTCTGTTCCAGACACCGTCGGTGCAATAGAGATAATCAACGGAACCGTCGGCATTTTCAAGCCTTACAAACTCTTCATCAAGTACCCCGTATCCCGGAACATTTCCATTTGGTTCAAGATTATCAAGTAATGGGAATGAAGTATCTGCTTTATCCAAAGCTTCAGGCTGTAATTCCGGCACTTCTACAGGAGCAGATACTGTATCTACAGTATCCGTGATCTCTTCAAATTCCACGTCATGGTAGTGCCTGTCAGGATTTCCCAGGGGATCGCTATGAAGAATATCGAAATTAAAGGCATCCTTAACGATCACCACACTGAGAAGGGCTGCGGCTGTCTTAAGTAATATCATGTTACGTTTTCTTTTTTCGCGGCCGTCATTCACAGCATCCGGTTCCGTGGGCGGAACAAACTCATGGTCCGGAATATTTAACGGCTCCGGCACGCAGAACTCCTCCGAAGGCGGGAAAATTTCAGTTGTAGTATTATTTTCAGAATAAAACTCTTTTATGACTTTTCTCCTTTAAGTTAGTTCGAGCATTCTAATACTATTTAACTTTATCTTTGCAAAAGAAACAAGTTATTAATAGACCACTTTACCCTTCTTTGCAGCCTTGGCCCACTTGGATATCTGCTTCTTCTTTGCATAGTTTTTTTCATTTTCTTTACTTAAATCTTTATAGAGCATAAAGCGTTCCATGGAAAGTTCGCCCGTTTCGAAGGCTTTCTTTATGGCGCATCCGGGTTCCGTGTCATGCTTGCAATCGGAAAATCTGCACCTTGCTTCAAGCTCTTTGATATCCGTAAAGGTATCATCGATTCCCGCCCCTGCGTTGGCCATGCCAATCTCTCGCATTCCCGGGGTGTCGATTATTGAAACACCATTTTCAAGTTCTATAAGCTGCCTGTGAGTGGTTGTATGTCGTCCGTGAGCATCCGCTTCTCTGACATTGCCTGTCTTCATGATATCTTCTTTTGTGATTGCATTAATTATTGTTGATTTTCCCGCACCGGATGAGCCCATAAGACATATGGTTTTTCCGGGGATAAAATAATCCTCTAATTCATCAAGACCGATCCCATATAAAGCAGAAACCGCATGGGCTCTCACTTTTTCGGAAATACCCTCGACTTCTCTTACAAATCTTCCGGGATTTGTGCATAGATCCGACTTGGTAAGGACCACTACCGGTGTTACGCCTCCCTGCAGGGCAACACTTACATATCTTGCTATTCGATTGTAACTGTAATCATCATTAAGTGAAGTAACTATAAACAGATAGTCAACATTAGCAACCATGTGCTGCATTACCCCTGTCTTAGCCTGATCGGGGCGCTCTAACTGCGATGTTCTGTCACATACGGAAAGTATCTGTGATTCACCTATGGGATTATATAAAAAAGTCACGTAATCCCCGACTATCGGAAGGTTTTCGGGAAGTGTCGCATCAAAGCTTCCTTTAAGCTTTGCAGGAAGTTCTTTTTCAAAGAAACGTATGGTGAAACTGTTTTTTCTTATTTCCGAAATGCGTCCGAGCCTTTCCTTGTGCAGCCATTGACAGGAAAGTTTAAGGGGCCTGTAATATGGAAATTCTTTAGTAAATTCCGCTATCTCAGCTTCATCCTCGCATTCTTCAAAGATGGGTGATTCATAAAATAAGCCATGGACATCCTTAAATGTTTCTTTTAAAGGAAATGCCATGAATGCGTCTGAATTTCCAAAGGCGGGATGATGGATATCATACTTTTCGCAAAGCTCGAATCCGTGTTTCGGATAATAGCCCGGTTCGCCACATATCACAATGCCGGGATAGTCGGTGTTTCTTGCTGATTCAATGGTCTCATTAAGAAGCTTCGCACCTATCCCCATACTAAAGCATACAGGTTCCACTGCCAGAGGACCGAAGGTCAGTACCTCGTGAACTACATCACCTTCCATGACCCGCGCTTTTGAATAAAATATAGCTCCTACGATACGACCGTCGAGCTCAGCCACACGGCTTAATTCGGGGATATAATCCGGAGAAGTACGCAATTTATGCACTAAAAGATGCTCATTGCAACCGGGGCCATGTATGTTCCAGAATGCCCTCATTACCATGTGTTCGGTTTTAAAATAATCTTCTTTGGTTTCTTTTCTGATAATAATCTGATTCAATGTTTTAGTCTCCATTCATATTTAGTTGCACTCATGTCCTAATCTGAGTGCTGTGTCATCAAGTTTCTTTTGGTTTACATAAGTGTGGAGACTACGGTCATGATCTGCCTTTTGGGCAAAAAGAAACCGTGACAAATGCCACGGTTAGAAATACAAATTTAGACACAAAAACTAAAATGCATAAACCGAGGTCTTCACACCATATTCAATTTCAATCGCTATTCTGTTGTTCGCTGTCATATGAATACCTCGCTTTCTTTAGTCTTGTATTGTCAGTTTATCAGATTGTTTTTTAAAGGTCAACCTTAATTTCCAGTTCATCCGGCTCTACGTGACATTTCAAAAACAGGATCCGAACCCCTGCTTTTCTTGCGCTTTCCATGGCTATACCGAATTCCGGATGCGTACTCACATTGGGGCGTACCTCGCTTACGCCTTCCATTTGAATCACAAAGGCAAGCATGGCATGATAGCCCTCGGACTTAGCTTTTATAAGCTCATGTATATGCTTGATGCCGCGTTCCGTAGGCGCATCGGGGAAGTATCCTACTCCGCTCCGTTCCAGAGTGCAGCCCTTAACTTCCATCAGGTATTTTTCTTTTCCCCGCTCCATATAGAAATCTATTCTCGATTCTCCATATGTGTATTCAGGCTTCACCAAGTCAAAGTTTTTATTCGAAAGCCATTCTTTTACCACTTTATTGGGAGCCTGACTGTCTATATTAAAAAGAACCCCCGTATCCTTACGCACGGCAATAAGATCGTATTTGGTCTTTCTCCCAGGAGAGTCGGGGGCTGTAAGCCACACCTCGCATCCGGGGATCAGGAGTTCCTTGCATCGGCCGGTATTCTTTACATGTACTGTTTCTTTTTGCCCATCTATCTCGACATTGGCAATGAAGCGATTGGGACGGTCAATGAATGTGGCCTTGGTTACATTTTCGTATTTCATATATTATGCTTCTTTTTCCGTATTGGCGTCAGCCTTTCTGTATGCTATCTCCAAAAGTCCTATGTTCAGTATTGCAAAAAGGAGAAGGTATACAGGCATTATGGCGATTCCTATGTGTTGCTGCAAAATACCAAATACAAGGGGCATGAATGTGCTTCCCACATATGCAGATGCCATCTGAAGGCCGATTGCTGCCGCCGAATATCTCTTTCCGAAATTAACGGGAGTCATGTGCTGAATCGACGGATATACGGGACCCATTCCGGTTCCGATGATCACAAAGCCCGCTGCCGCTACCATGTAATGAACTCCGGGAAGGAATACCAAGAGAATTCCGAGAAGTTCGACCCCGATACCGATTCTGATCAGCAATCTGTCACCGAGTTTATTGGAAATAAAGCCGGATATGAGCCTGCCAAGCATCAGGCCACCGAATATAAGGGAACCAAAAGAAGCAATAAGCTCATCGGATAATCCTGCTTTTGTACCTGCAAAATAGCTCGGTGTCCACAAGAAGCATGTGGCCTCGCCGGAGCAATATGCGTAGAAAGCAATAAGAGTCAGAATAACACCGGGGACTTTAAGAGTAGCTCTTATACCGGCGCTGTTTTTGATGGCTTCTTCGTCGGAAGCATCTTCTGTTTTCTTCCATAAGGGTAGAGAAAGAATACATACTAACAGGATTCCCGCCTGAACAAATGCAGTCCAACGATATCCTTCGTTCCAGCGGGCTTTGCTAAGTGCCAGTGCCATGATATAGGGGCTTATCATAGCGCCAACTCCGTAAAAACAGTGAAGGAAATTCATTGCGGCGCTTGAATAGTGATTTGCTACGTAGTGATTTACGGATGCATCGATGGCTCCGGCGCCAAGGCCGTAGGGAATTGCGATTATAAATAATACCCAATATTCTTTTGACACGGAAAATCCCAAAAGACCCAGTATTGTCATGAATATGGATACGATGACTATCCACTTTGTATGAAATCTTTTTATAAGCTTCGGACTTATAAGGGCTGAAATAATGGTCATAAAGGATATGGTCATTGACACATATCCTGCATATGATGACGGCACATTAAATGCTACCTGCATCTTGGGCCAGCCCGAACCAAGAAGTGAGTCCGGCAGTCCCAGACTTATAAAGATAAGATATATAACTGCTAAAAGTAGTGATCCCATAAATACCTCCGGTGTTCTATCGCGAACTTTCTTCTATTCTAACAGAGCGCACCGAAAAGTGATAGAGCAAAATGGACCTAGGGGACGGGGTTCCTGGTCCACCCACCCAAATTGGACCAGGAACCCCGTCCCCCAGGTCCACTCGGTCAGATACTGTATAGACGGACGATTTTGTGCAGTTCTGCGGACCGCATCTTTATATCCCTTGCGCCTTCTGTTATCTGTTCTGTCATGGAAAGAACTTCTTCGATGGAAGCGTTGGTTTCCTCTGTTGCTGCCGCATTTTCTTCCGCCGAACCTGATAGGCGTTCCATGGAATCAGTTACCTTATTACAGCTTTCGCTCATGGACTTACTTACATGGGCAAGGGTTTCGATCTCTGAATTTATAAGATCTAAGTTCTTTGCAATCTCGCTATAGCTCGTGCGGGTATCCTCAACGCCGAGAACCTGTTTTTCCACGGTTTCCTTCACATTACTGCTTTGCTCGGTGGCGTGACCTACATTTTCTTTAAGTTCATCAAGCATTCTGTTTATTTCATTAACGCTTTCCGTGGATTCATCCGAAAGCTTTCTGATCTCGTCGGCAACTACCGCAAAGCCTTTACCCATTTCACCGGCTCTCGCTGCTTCTATTGATGCATTCAGCGAAAGAAGATTTGTCTGTGCCGCGATACTTTCTATCATATTGGATGCTTCTTCAATTTTTGCGGTACTTATCTGAATCTTATCAATGCTTTCAAAGATTTCCCCAAAGGCCGTTTCACTTTCTTTTGTAACCGTATACAGTTTATCAAGGACTTCGTTTCCGCGGGTGCTTGCCGCAAAAATTTCCGTGCTCGCTTCCGAAAGAGTATTGGAAGATTTAAGATTCATGCCTGCAATATTTTTAAGTCCCACGACCTCCTTCATGGAATCTTCGATATCATTAGCCTGCTCGCCGGCAATTGTGCTTACATTTTCTACCGCCACGGCAATATCTGATACATTCTGTAAGATTACGGCTGAATTTGATTGCATGACCTCTGTTTTTTCTTCCAGGGAATTGGCCGATTCGAGCATTCTCGCCATTATACCATTAAGGGAAGAAAGAAGCTTATTGTATGCACCTGCAAGATCTGAAATTTCATCATTTTGTTTAAGCTTTATTTCTTCACCGGTAAGATCATTATCAGCAAGAACCAGAATTGACTTCGAAACCTTCTTTATGGGTTTGATCACATTTCTTACTATGGTTATGCCTATCCAAAAGGCCAATAATATGTTCACAGCAGAGGTGACGGTGACGATAATTACCACGGCAACGCTATCGGAAGAGATGTCCGCTATCTGCTCCGCCGTCCTGTCAGTCATGGCCTTAGATGCATTATCAACGCTCTCTATAAGCGAATTGGCAATAGGATCAACCATTTTCATGACCTTGTTGCCGGATTCTGTGCCGGTTGAGATATAAGTATATGCCATTTTGGTGCACACTGAGTAAAACTCTGCATACCCTTTTATTCTCTCATCCAGCTCTTCCGTGGATTCCTCGTCAACTTCCTTAAGTTCTCCGATCAGACGTTCAAATTCGGCCTTTTTTTCTTCGGCGTCCTTGAACATTTCCGTGTCACCGGTAGCCGATATTCTTGTGAACACATCCGCTGTAGAAAGAACATCATAGCGAATCTGCTCAGACAGATCTTTTATAACAATGGTCTTATGCTGCAAAGTATCCAGTTCAGTGATAAGCGACCGTACTTTCCCGATTGAAAATATGGTGCTGAATACCATAAATGCAACAATTCCAACGACAGGAGCCATGGTTTTAACTGTTATCCCGACTCTCTTTTTTGTTCTGCTCTCTGCTTTCTTTTTACCCATAAAAATAGCCTCCCAAATAACCTTTCCGATAAACCGCTTCGCGCTTTATTATCGGGCGCTATAATAAACCGCTTCGCGTTTTATTATCGGCTTTATAATAAACCGCTTCGCGCCTTATTATCGGGCGCATGAATAATCCCAAAGGGATTATTCATGCTTTATTATAATTATTTATGAAGGCTTTATATTTTTGATATTTTAACTAAAATAGGCTTTATTTGAAACTATGGCATGACGCAGTAGTTTCTGATTTCATTATCGATGGGCCGCCGTCAGTATATTCCGGAAGATAAACGGTTCCGCATCGAAGTTAACGTGTCACTTTCAAGGATTTCAAATAAGCCTTTTGGTCCTCTGTAATTCTTCTGCTCTCTACACTTTTCTGAATGGCTTTGTTGTGTGTCCAGTCATCAAGCCTTTTCTGTTCTATAAATGGAAGTACGCTTTCATACTGCTTGGCAAGTGCAGTGGCAAAATACCATGCGATCATCATGTTTACATAATACTCATCTGATCTGAGTCGGGATACCATCTCCGGATACTTCGGATCATAATCCTCATCCAGAAAATGTTCCATCAGCATACCCACCCCGAATCTCACAGTATAAGCCATTTCAGATCCGATCCATTCTTTTATATGCAAAAGAAGCTCATCTTTGTGCTTCTTAAAGATCTTTGGAGACATCTGATCGCACGTGGCCCAGTTATCCACATAAGGGAGAAACTTCCGAAGCTCCTCAAAGCTTTCTTTCAGGTCTTTAATCTCGGAAATGATGAAAGCATGCAACTGATTTTCTTCAAAATACTTATGGGGCAGCTCTTTAAGAAAGTCCTTATAATTTCCGGCTTTAATCATATCCTTTGCCATAGTCCTAAGTTCCGGAGTCCTCACCCCAATGATCGATTCGGGGCTTATGTTTGGGACTATCCTTATCTGCATATCACGATATTTCAAATCCTGAAGGCTATACAGTTTCTTATGCAAATCTGTTTTATTCTTCATCATAATAATTCCCCTTTGATATCATCTTCCATTGTTTAACGCATATTCATATGGCTGCGATCAATAAGAATTTCTGATTCTTTTTAACTGAATTATAAAGTACCGTATATTCCGACTATTCTGTAGCCGATTCAAGCAATCGGATAGTTTTATTATCAAGATTGATCTCACATTCTATCCCTAACGGCAGGATTCCGGTAGGAACAGCGTGACCTATGTTTACATTATAAATTATCGGCAAATCCTCACAGTTAAATTCCTTCAATACCGTAAGATAAACCTCTTTATACTCTTCATAGAAAGCTTCCTCCTTCGGCTTACCGACTATGATTCCATTGACATTATTTAAAATGCCCTGAGCGCCGAGATTTCTCAAATAATATAAAACATAGTCCGGAGAAGGTTTGTCTTCACTGGTCTCAAGGAGCAGGATTTTGCCCTTCCATTCATCAGGCTTTGGCCAAATCTCGGTTCCGATTATCATAGGAAACACATCCAGGCATCCGCCAAGCAGTTTTCCTGTCACAACTCCCGTTCCTGAAAGCACTTCATAGTGATGTTCTTCCGGAATCATTTTCCTTTGGACATTAATATTTTCTTCTGTCCATTTAACAGAATCCTTTGACCATTCATCGCTTGATTCAACGGCATATCCGTCTGTGTTTTTGAAAAGTATGTTTCGCACCGCATTTTCGGTGTAATCTATCATCTTCACATACTCACCGAATTCGCACATGACCGACGCTCCGTAATATGACACTACCCCAGCTTTGTTCATAACAAAATGAGATACCGTTGAGTCGGAATATCCCATGAAAATTTTAGGATTATTTCTGATTGCTTCTATATCCATATATTGGAGAATACGAACAGAATCAGATCCCCCTATTGCGCAAAAGATTGCCTTTATGGTGTTATCCTTAATCGCATCCATAAAATCCTTTGCTCTAAGTTCCGGATGAGCATATACGAAGTCGCTTCCCTTTAGAGCGTTGGGCATGGCAACAACCTCTAATCCAAAGTCTCTTTCCAACCGCTCTTTTGCAATATAATACTTGTGGATAAGCTCCTTATCTCCCAATCCTCCCCATGACAGACTGACGATCGCGACTTTATCACCTTTTTTTAATCGTTCAGGTTTAATCATACTAAGTTCTCCTCCCATTTATCTTCCTCCCTCAGATCGCACACGAGGCTCGCAAACTAAAAATTTGCATCAATAAACTCAATGAGCGGCTTTCTGCGGACTTCGTCAGCATGGTTTTTGTACCACTCAAAACACTCTTTAAGACCTTCTTTTAAAGAAACTGTGTCTGAAATGAGTTTATTCTGTCGCGTGATATCAAGCTTATATTCATAATCATAAAAACTGAAATATGCTCTCTGGTCTATATTTTCGAATACATTTACAAATTCAGGTTTCTTGCCGACGGATTCGTAACAAAGGGTTGCCCATTCTTTTATAGAAACTGCCTCGCTGTTTCCAACATTGAAAACGTGGTCTTCCGGGCCTTCGGTAATAATGGCTTCGATAACTCTGCAAAGATCCCTGACATGGAAAAACTGAAGCTTCATCTCACCGTTTCGGGGAAGATAAAACTTGCGGTCCTGCATTGCGCAATCAAATACAAAAGCTTCTCTGTATACATTGTTCATAGGTCCGTATAAATATGGCGGTCTAAGAATATATGCGTCCGGAATTCTGCTAAGAAGCGTCTTCTCGGCTTCAATCTTATCTGTAGCATATTTGCCCCAGCAGTTATTGTCCGAAATAACAGCATCTTCTTTATAGGGCTGCGGCTCAGTCACCGGATAAACCGCACTGGAGCTGATCATTACAAATTTTTCAAAAGAATCTATTGCGTCCAAAAGGTCGGTAATATCCAAAGCCGTATATGCTGTTACATCGATAACCGCATCGAACACTTTGCCCTTTAGCTCATCTTTCAGACTATGTCTGTCAGCTTCAATCAGCCTAACCCCTGGTATCTGCGGCCTGCTGTTGCGGTTCAGGACGTACACTTCGTCTCCCTTAGAAACAAAATATCCTGCCACATACTTACTGACAAAAACTGTTCCACCTGTAATAAGTAGTCTCATATTATCCCTCTCTCTAGCTTATTATCTGAGTCATAGCTACCCTATAATGTATTCCTCTTTTGTAATTGCCATTTCAATAATATTATCTCGCTCATGGTGAACAATTTCTTTGTCAACAAAACCAACTTTTTTATAACAGTTATGAGCAATGTCATTATGTTCAAATACACCAATTGTTACAGTATGGACTCCAAGGATATTAAAAGCATAATCAAGTCCTGTGCGAAGCATGCTTGTTCCATAACCTTTTCCTCTGATGGAGTCATCAACTATTACCCAGCCAAAACGCAGGACTTTGTTATCCCCATGAATATATCTCATGATAAAATGCCCGATAACACCATCTTCATCTGTAAATGCAATCCAAGGATAGAAGTTATCTTCCTCCTTGCAATCGCCGTTATCCTTTAAATATTTGTTATCAACAGTCTCTGCACTGATAGGGTACAATCCAAAATGATCTCCGCCCCACTTATGAAAGACCTCTTCATCCCTTATCCAGCTTATAATCCTTTTGGCGTCACAGCTCTTATATGGTCTCAGTCTCACCTTTCACACCTCCGTAATTTTATCTTTTCTCATCAGTCCAGTTACACCAATTCCCTGTAAGTTGAATCTCTCCTTTATCATAAGAGCAACCTCTGAAGGCTCAAGATTCGTATTATCAATCTTCATATAATTTTCGAAAGGAATCTCCCCATCATTACTTACAAGTCGATATTTTGTCTCCTCACGAAGCATACGATCTTCTGATACCACAATATCCCGCTTTGAAGCCTTGTTCTTTAGGCGGTTTTCCGTTTTGTTTCGTTCTATTCTAACTGCCCTGTCCGCAACAAGCTCCACATAATATACATTTCCACCGGTAGCCTCGAATTTATCTGTAACCGACTTTATATAATCCCAATCTGACTGCATATCAAAGGCCCACATATAAGTAAATATCAATCCACTATAATCAGTTTTTAGAAAGGCATCAAAGATATCTTCCCGAAGCTTACTGACCATAGCTCCATCGTACTTTCCAAATATCTCAATTACCGGCTCTATCATATGATGATTATGAAACAGCCTGTAATCCGTTATCTTCATTAACTCCTGACCTACCGTCATCTTGCCGACTGCACCACTTCCTATCAGCACTACCAGATTCATTTTTATCACTTCCTCCGTACAAAACAACAATTAATCTACAAATATGTTGCAGCCTCCAGAGCTATCAATGCTTTCCCAATATTATGGTTAGCATTATTCAGTCCTTCAAACTCATATCCACTATCTCCCAATACATCGCCTGCTTCCAGAAAATCATAAAGTTCTAACCCGTAAAAATCACATATTGCCTGAACACCTGCAAGCTCCATTTCTACTGCTATGCACCCTTCACCTTTTCTTTTTGCCACGAGTCCCTTCGTTTCACGGAGCATAGAATCAGTTGTCCATACCCGACCTTTAACAAAAGGTGCTTTGATTTTTTCAAATATCTCTGCAAGCACATCACAATTTTTAATAGTAATGTAGTCAGAAGAAGGTGCGTAATAATGGGATGCTCCTTCACCTCTATAACATTCAGTTGGGATAATAAATTTGCCTTTCGTCGCTTCTTTATCAAGGCTACCGCATGAGCCAAACATAATATACTTTGTTGCTCCAATCACGTGATGGCTTTCATAACACATAGAGGATGCAACAGCAGAACCTATTCCAGTCAGATAAAAAGCTATTTTTTCTCCCTTGTATTCCAGACAATAGATTGGAAT
>JAEEND010000019.1 GCA_016283575.1 Lachnospiraceae bacterium
GCGCATCACGAAGGATCTCCCGGATCTCTATTAATCTGGGCTTATATTTCTCATCCTGGGCAGCAATGTATTCATCAATATTCTGCGGCTTCACACAGTAATGGTCCTGGTTTTGTCTGCTGAACTCTCTGCCGCATTTCGGACATTTCCATGCCATGGCTTCACCTCTTCAAATCTCGATTTGTTATCATCTATAAAACTGAAATTTAATATCATCACGCCCGTAATTATAACATATTCATCCGGGGAAATCTCAAAAATCTCTCCGTTTGGTGCGCTGTCTCGTTTTGGCATAGTTTGACATGATTTGATAAAAACGATGTTTTTTAATTGTGTCAACTTTTTCAGTTCCCGCATGCAAACGCATTACTTCGCAATACGTTTGCCAAGCCTTATCCTTAATCTTTAAGCCCAAAAGTGGTCCACTAACCCCGTCCCCCAGGACCATTATTGCGTTCATTTCAGTTTTTACAGCGGAATTTTCAATTTCATATTTCTCGCTGTACATTTCAAGATTAATTATCTCTATTTTACAGCGGATTTTGATAAAAATCCGTTCCCGCTGTCTGACTCAGAATCAAAAGACGGTTTTATACAGCGAGGTTTTCAAAACAGCATTTTCCGCTGTCCGCGTCGATGAACAAGCACGTTTTTCTACAGCGAAATCCATAATTCTAGTATTCCCGCTGTCTTAGGCCACAAAAAAAGACTCCACAAAACGTGGAGTCTTGATTTGTCCTGATTAACGCTTTGAGAACTGCTGAGCCGTTAAGAAAACAGTCCGGTGGACTGTTTTTAGGCGAAGCCTTCAAGCTATGCTTGAAGGAACCTCAGGAACTGAGGTTCTTGCAACAAAAAAATCCCTCCGCATAGCGGAGGGATACTTTTTTTGCAATTATCTCTTTGAGAACTGAGGTGCACGACGAGCGGCCTTTAAGCCGTACTTCTTTCTTTCCTTCATACGAGGATCTCTTGTTAAGTAGCCTGCCTTCTTGAGTGTAGGTCTGTAATCAGCATCTACTGTAAGAAGTGCACGTGCGATACCGTGACGAACAGCGCCTGCCTGGCCTGTGAATCCGCCACCCTTTACAGTTACGATAACGTCAAACTTTTCAGTTGTTTCTGTAGCAACCATGGGCTGACGAACGATAACCTTTAAAGTTTCAAGACCGAAATATTCATCGATATCTCTCTTGTTGATTGTGATATTTCCCTTACCGGGTACTAAATATACTCTAGCTACGGAAGATTTTCTTCTACCGGTTCCGTAGTACTTAACTGCCTTAGTAGCCTTAGCCATTTTACTAATCTCCTTTCAAGTCTCTTAGAATTCTAATACTTCAGGTTTCTGAGCTTCATGCTTGTGCTCGGGTCCTGCGTATACAAAAAGCTTCTTAGCCATCTGTCTTCCAAGAGGTCCCTTGGGAAGCATTCCCTTAACTGCGATTTCAATTACTTCTTCGGGCTTTGTAGCGAGCTTTTCCTTTAAGGGCATCTCTGTTACGCCACCTACGTAATCGGAATGACGGAAGTAGATCTTCTGTTCCATCTTCTTACCTGTAACTGCAACCTTCTCAGCGTTTACAACGATCACATAATCGCCTGTATCAACGTGAGGAGTAAAAATAGCTTTATTCTTTCCTCTTAAAACCTTAGCGATTTCGCTGGCTAAACGTCCAAGAGTCTTATCTGTAGCATCAACTACGTACCATTTTCTTTCGATGGTAGCAGGATTTGCCATAAATGTTTTCATGATATTTCCTCCATAAAAATCAACTACTGTAGTATTTATGTTCATATGCCGTACCGGGGCTTTGGCTGGGCATAGTAAACTCGTCACATACTAAGATAGTATAACCTCAGGCTTTTCCTGTGTCAAGAAAAATTTATCCGAAACTCAAATATTAGGGTCGATAAACCTGAATTCTTTTAAAATAAGTCCACAGGCAGGAGCTGTAGGGCCTGAAGCCTCTCTGTCGCAGGCTTCAAGCATTTCTTTCACATCTTCGGGCTTTCTAAGTCCCAGACCCACCCACATAAGGGTTCCCGCAATGATCCTCACCATGTTATAGAGAAAACCGTTGCCCGTGACACTTATTATCACTTCAGCCCCATCTTTTCTCACATTAACATCGATAACCTTACGCACCGTGGTTTCCGCCGATGACTTAACCGAGCAAAAACTCTTAAAATCATGCTCACCCACCAGGTATTTGGCCGCCTCATTCATTAGTTCCACATTTAACGGCCTGTTTTCATAAAAAGAATAAAGCCTCTCTGTCGGCGGTCTGAAATCAGCATTGTAAATGTGATACTCATAGGTCTTTTCAGTGAGGCAGTGTCTCGGATGAAAATCCGCCGGCACTTCTTTTGACCACACTACTCTGATATCTTCAGGTAATCTTACATTTAATGCAAAAGAAACTTTCTCCGCAGGCATCCTCGCTTCCGTATCAAAAACAGCCATGTTGCAGAGAGCATGGACGCCGGCATCCGTACGGCTTGCGCCGATCACGGCAATTTCCGTGCCAAACAGGTCCGATAAAGCCTTATTAAGTTCTCCTTCAATGGTTCTTGCGTTCTCCTGTACCTGCCAGCCCGAATACCCGGTTCCGTCATAGGATACGCACAAAAGCACTCTCTTACTCATAAACTACCGAAAATCCACAAAAATATGTAAAGTAAGCTAAAATAAGCCTTCTTCTTAAAAGAATCTCTTAGCCATTATGATCAAAACAAAATAAGCAATGATAATGACATATGCCAAGTAATCTCTTGTCTGATAGTGAAGGGGCTTCATCTTGGTGCGTCCCTCCCCGCCTCTGTAGCAACGGGCCTCCATGGCGGTCGCTAAATCATTGGCCCTTCTGAAAGCCGACACAAACAATGGTACCAGCAGGGGGATCAGGCTCTTTGCCCTCTGTATGAGCTTTTTACTTTCAAAATCGGCACCTCTCGCCATCTGCGCTTTCATGATCTTATCCGTTTCATCCATAAGGATCGGGATAAATCTTAACGCAATGGAGATCATCATGGCGATTTCATGCACCGGCACCTTGATGTATTTCATAAATCCCAGTCCTTTTTCAAGACCGTCCGTCAGGTTGTTGGGAGTGGTGGTAAGTGTCATAAGCGATGAACCGATTATCAGAAAAGAAAGTCTTACGGCCATGAACACCGCCGTGTAAACACCTTCTTTTGTAATGCTTATTTTCCAAAAAGAAAAAATAACCGTACCCTTTGTCAAAAAGAGATTTAATACCACGGAGAACATCAAAAGAACTGCGATCGCTTTCATGCCCTTTACCATAAATTTAAAGGGAACTCTCGATAATTCAATGGCCATGACAAGAAATCCCATCGCCACCAGTATTCCTATAAAGTTGTCATTGATAAAGAGGGAAACTAAGAACAACAAAGTTCCTAAAAGCTTCACCCTCGGGTCCAGCCTGTGGATCACTGAATCTACAGGATAATACTGCCCTAATGTAATATCTCTTAACATCTGTTTCCTCTGATAAAATCCTCAACAGCTTCTTCAACTGTCAGGACATCTGTCGATACTTTAAAGCCTGCTTCTTTTAACTTGTACATGGTTTCGGTTATATCAGGCACTCCGAGACCGATGCTCTTTAATTCATCTCTGTGTTTAAAAACTTCCTGAGGCGTATCATCAAAAGCAACTTCGCCTTTGTTCATTACAATTATTCGGTCGGCGTAGCGCGCTACATCCTCCATGCTGTGTGAAACCAACACGATTGTACAGCCTGTTTCTTCCTGCACCGACTTAAGCATATTAAGAAGATCGTCTCGGCCTCTCGGGTCAAGTCCTGCAGTAGGTTCATCAAGAACCAGCACTTCAGGTTTCATGGCAAGAACGCCGGCTATTGCCACTCTTCGCTTCTGTCCGCCGGAAAGATCAAAGGGTGACTGGTAAAAATATTCATCTTCGATCCCCACCTGCTTAAGAGCGGTAAAAGCGCGAAGCTCCACTTCTTTCTTGGAAAGTCCCATATTTTTAGGGCCAAAGCATACATCCGAAAAAACATCTGCTTCAAAGAGCTGATGCTCCGGATACTGGAACACAAGTCCCACCTTGAATCTTAAGCTCTTTAAGTCAAAATCCGGATCGGATATGTCCTCACCGTTAAAATATACAGCTCCCTCAACGGGCTTAAGCAAACCGTTAAGATGCTGCACTAACGTAGACTTGCCGCTTCCGGTATGACCGATAAGACCTATAAACTCGCCTTTATTTATTTGTATATTCACATCCTTAAGTGCAACGGACTCCATGGGAGTTCCGGCATTGTATCGGTATGTGAGGTTATTTACCAACATTAACATTCTTAAGTGCCTCTATCAGTTCAGCGTTTGTAAGTATACCTTCCGGAATGGGAATGCCTTTCTTTCGAAGGGCATGAGCAAATTCAGTTACCTGAGGAACATCAAGTCTTAAATTCTTTAAGTCTTCAACTTTCGAAAAGATTTCTTTGGGAGTACCCTCCATGCAAACCTTCCCCTTGTCCATTACAAAGACTCTGTCCGCATTTACCACTTCGTTCATGTAGTGGGTGATCAGGATAACCGTAATCTTCTCTACATCGTTTAAAGCCCTGATGGCTCTTATTACATCCTTACGACCGTTGGGATCAAGCATCGCGGTGGGTTCGTCAAGCACTATGCATTTAGGATGCATGGCGAGCACTCCCGCAATTGACACTCTCTGCTTTTGTCCGCCGGAAAGCCTGTTGGGAGAAGCCTTTCTGTAAGCATACATATTAACGGCTCTTAAGCTTTCTTCTACGCGCTCCCATATTTCTTTGGTGGGGACACCCATATTCTCAGGGCCGAATCCCACATCTTCTTCCACCACCTGACCTATGATCTGGTTATCGGGATTCTGGAATACCATTCCCGCCGTCTCACGTATAGGCCAGATATTTCCGTAATCATTGGTATCCATTCCCGCTACATGTATCACGCCTTCCGTAGGAAAAAGAAGGGCATTTATATGCTTTGCAAAGGTGGACTTACCGCTGCCGTTATGACCCAGTATCGCCACGAATTCGCCTTCTTTTACGGATAAAGAAACATCATCGAGAGCTCTTGTAATGCCTTCAACGTTTCCTTCTTCGTCGCGTCTTATATATTCAAATGAAAGTTTCTCGGATTTTACTATTTCCATCTGTACTCTTTCTTGATTTCTGCTATGATTAGAATATCGAACTGATTATACTTAAATTTACGTAAAAAAACAAGGAAGTCCCATGAAAGAAAAGATTATTGCATTATATAAAGAATTCGATGCTCTCATAGAACCTTATAAAAAGAATCTCATAATCCCCTTCTTAAAGATTATGGGCATCATCATTGTCTGCGCCATTGTTGCTCACTTTATGAGCGGCAATGAAACACTTTTGGAATATGCCGCCAAACACGGCTGATTCTTTATCTGTATCTTTCCTTTAGTTTAAATATGAATAATAAAAAAGGGTGACGAATCATCGTCACCCTTTTCAATGCAATTATACAAGTTCTAAGATAACTTCCATTGCTGCATCACCCTTACGCTGTGCGATCTTAACGATTCTTGTGTAACCACCGTTACGATTTGCATACTTGGGAGCGATTTCATCGAATAACTTATTGGTTTCATCTGTGTAGAGAACCTTAAGCATCTGACGTCTTGCGTGAAGCTTGGAAGGCATATCCTTCTTGATTTCTTTTTCAACGGATTCGTAAACAGTTACTTTCTTTCCGTCTACTACTTCTTTCACGCGCTTTCCGTCTTTATCTTTCTTTGCAACCTTAGCTGTTACTTTAACAGTTTCGAAGTTGTCCTTTTCCTTTACAGCAAGTGCGATCAGGCCTTCAGCGATCTTCTTAACTTCCTTAGCCTTAGCTTCGGTTGTTCTGATCTTGCCGTTAGCGATGAGTGCTGTAACCTGGCCTCTTAAGAGTGCCTTTCTCTGTGCAGAAGTTCTGCTTAACTTTCTGTATTTTGCCATTTTTAAAATCCTTTCATGCGTGCTCTTACGGTCTTACCGCACAATCATAATACTGGTTTTGCGTGCTCTTACGGTCTTACCGCATTATTTTTTATAAAAGATCATCAGGTGTGTTTAAGTGTAAACCTAATTCCTGAAGCTTGAAGAGTACTTCTTCAAGTGATTTACGACCAAGGTTTCTAACCTTCATCATTTCGTCGGGAGTCTTGTTAACAAGCTCACCAACTGTATTGATTCCTGCTCTCTTTAAGCAGTTGTAAGAACGTACTGAGAGTTCAAGTTCGTCGATGCTCATGTCATCAACAGCTCTACCCTTTGTATCGCCAGTCTTAGCGTTAAGTACGTCCATATTTTCAGCAGCATCTGAAAGATCGATGAACAAGCTCAAATGCTCGCTAAGTACTTTAGCTGCAAGGCTGACTGCTTCTTCAGGAGCAAGAGTTCCGTTTGTGAATACGTCAAGTGTAAGTTTGTCATAATCAGTGATCTGACCTACACGTGTGTTGTTAACGGTCATATTTACTCTCTCAACGGGAGTGTAAATAGAATCGATAGCAATAACACCAATAGGAAGATCTGCGTTCTTATTCTTATCTGCGCTTACATAACCGCGTCCCTTAGTGATTGTAAGTTCCATATAGAACTTAGCATCCTTGCCACCGCTTAATGTTGCGATCACAAGATCGGGATTTAAGATTTCGATATCGGAATCTGCCTGGATATCGGAAGCCTTAATAACACCTTCACCCACAAAATCAATGTAAGCTGTCTTGGGTTCGTTACTGTCGCTGTTGTTTCTAATAGCAAGCTTCTTAATGTTAAGAATGATTTCTGTAACATCTTCTTTTACGCCGGGGATGGAAGAGAATTCATGAAGAACTCCTTCAATCTTGATCTGGCTTACAGCCGCACCGGGTAATGAAGAAAGCATAATTCTTCTTAAAGAGTTACCAAGAGTGATGCCGTATCCTCTTTCAAGAGGTTCAGCAACAAACTTACCATACTTTTTATCTTCTGATACTTCCACAACTGTAATATTGGGTCTTTCAAAATCAAACACGGGAAACTGCCTCCTTCAGGTTTAAGTGGTAATGCATTATTTGGAGTATAACTCGACGATAAGCATTTCGTTTACAGGAACATCAATCATTTCGCGGCTGGGAAGATTCTTTACTGTTCCCTTGAATGCTTCCTGGTCTACATCGATCCATTCAGGAACGAGTCTGCCACCTGTTACTTCGAGAATTGCCTTATAACGATTTAATCCCTTAGCCTTTTCGGTAAGTTCGATAACATCACCGGCCTTAACTAAGTATGAAGGAATGTTTACACACTTGCCGTTTACTAATACATGCTTGTGGTCAACAACCTGTCTTGATTCCTTACGAGTACGAGCAAATCCCATACGGAATACTACGTTATCAAGTCTGGATTCAAGCATAACCATAAGGTTTTCACCGGTCATACCTTTCATACGATCAGCCTTTTCATAGTAGTTACGGAAAGGCTTTTCAAGTACGCCGTAAATGAATTTAGCTTTCTGCTTTTCACGAAGCTGAAGACCGTATTCAGACATCTTCTTGCCTGCGCGAGCGGAAGTTCTGTTAGACTTCTTGTCATATCCTAAAAATGTAGGATCTAAATCGAGGGATCTGCATCTTTTTAATACAGGAGTTCTGTTAATTGCCATTTTAGTAAATGTCCTTTCTATTATTGTTTACAGCAGCGTTACGCTGTCTTCATCCAACCATTTCTATATACATGTAGAAAAATCACTACACACGACGACGCTTGGGAGGACGGCATCCGTTATGAGGAACGGGTGTTACATCCTTAATGGAAACTACTTCCAAACCTGAAGCAGCTAATGCACGAATCGCAGCTTCACGGCCTGAGCCGGGACCTTTTACGAATACATCAACATACTTTAAGCCATGTACAAGAGCAGCCTTTGTAGCTGTCTCTGCAGCTGTCTGTGCAGCATAGGGAGTAGATTTCTTTGAACCTCTAAATCCAAGACCACCGGCACTTGCCCATGATAAAGCGTTACCTTCAGCATCTGTTAATGTAACGATAGTGTTGTTAAAAGATGCCTGGATATGTGCCTGTCCGCGTTCAACGTTTTTCTTTACACGCTTTTTTGTTACTTTCTTTGCAACTTTAGCCATTTTAAACTAACCTACTTTCTTCCTAATCAAATTTCTACTTACTTCTTCTTGTTTGCAACAGTACGCTTGGGTCCCTTACGGGTACGAGCGTTTGTCTTAGTCTTCTGTCCACGAACAGGAAGACCCTTACGGTGACGGATACCTCTGTAGCATCCGATTTCCTGAAGACCCTTAATGTTAAGAGCTACTTCTCTTCTTAAGTCACCTTCTACGACATATTCTTCAGCGATAACTTCACTGAGTCTCTTTACTTCATCATCAGTTAAATCTCTGACACGAGTATCAGGATTAACCTTTGCAGCGGCTAAGATCTTGTTGGAAGAAGTTCTTCCGATACCATAAATATAGGTTAAGCCGATCTCAATACGCTTTTCTCTGGGTAAGTCAATACCAGCAATACGAGCCATTTTGTTTCCTCCTAAATATGTGCGATTTTCTCGCTAAACTTCGCGGTTTTTCCGCGTTTACTAATTGAATGGGGCATCATGCCCGACCGGGACGGCTCCCGATTTTTCCGGCAAAAGACGAGTCCACCGTAGTATCGGACTCTTGCGGTTTCAAAAGTATTCTTCGTAGGCTCACTACGTCTATACTTTAAATCCTAATAAGGATTAACCCTGTCTCTGCTTGTGCTTGGGGTTTTCACAGATGATTCTGATTTTGCCCTTGCGCTTAATAACTTTGCATTTTTCGCAAATTGGTTTTACTGAAGATCTTACTTTCATAACGTCCTCCTTTCAGTTCATCCAGTATGGTCTTTCCCAAAAAAGACCGAATATCATTGTATCACAACAGTTTCCTGATTGCAACCACTAATTTATTTGTCTCTCCAGATGATTCTGCCCTTTGTAAGATCATAGGGTGAAAGCTCAAGTGTTACCTTGTCGCCGGGAAGAATTCTGATGAAATTCTGGCGAAGCTTTCCGCTTATGTGAGCAAGTACCTGGTGACCGTTTTCAAGTTCTACCTTGAACATTGTGTTGGGAAGTTTTTCTACTACAGTTCCCTCTATTTCGATTACATCCTGTTTAGACATTTGTATCTCCTTTAATTGGTTGAATATGTTTTCTATTCTTTTTCTTAATGCGTCCCGTCTGATCTTTAAGTTCTACAACTCTTTCCGAAAAAGAAACGATCTCGTAAATCTTTCCTTTGTCATGACCCTTTAAGGACTTCGCATATTTATATTTCATATTTCGCCTTTATCTGAGTGTCAGAATTTCAGGTTCGCCTTCCGTGATGAGGATGGTGTTTTCGTAATGTGCGGAATAGCTGTGATCCTCACTGATCACTGTCCAATCATCATCAAGCCACTCTACCTCGGCAGTTCCCATATTGATCATGGGTTCAACCGCAAGTGTCATGCCCGGCTCTAAGCGAATGCCTTTCTTTTTCTGACGGAAATTGGGAATCTGGGGATCTTCGTGAAGTGAAGTTCCGATACCGTGTCCTACAAGGTCACGGACGATTCCATATCCAAAGGGTGTAACATAATCATCAATGGCATTTGATATATCATATAAGTAGTTACCGGCTTTTGCCATCTTGATTCCTTCAAAGAAGGACTGTTTTGTTACATCTATAAGCTTCTGGGCTTCAGGGCTTATCTTTCCCACTCCGTAAGTTCTTGCGGCATCTGAATGATATCCTCTGTAGATAAGTCCACAGTCAAGACTTACTATGTCGCCTTCTGAAAGCTTTTTCTTTTTGGTGGGAATTCCGTGTACAACCTCTTCGTTGACGGATACGCAGATTGATGCGGGATATCCGTTGTAGTGAAGGAAGTTGGGAATTCCATCCCTTTCTCTTATAAGCTTGTCGCCCATGATGTCAATTTCTTTGGTGGTAATACCGGGTTCGATAATCTTTGAAAGTTCTTCGTGTACTTCTGCAAGTAATCTGCAGGATTCACGCATAAGTTCTATTTCTCTGGGAGATTTAATCGTTACTGCCATTTTATTCCTCCGACCGATTAGCCAAGAATCTTAACAATACTCTCAAACACTTCGTTCATGGAAACTGTTCCGTCTACTTCTTTTAAGATTCCCTTATTGCTGTAATACTCAATTAAGGGCTGAGTCTGCTTGTGATAAACATCAAGTCTGTTCTTGACTGTTTCAGGCTTGTCGTCATCTCTTAAGATAAGTTCGGATCCGCACTTGTCGCAGATGCCTTCAACCTTGGTGGGTGCGTACTGTACATGATATGTAGCACCGCATGTTACGCAGGCACGACGTCCTGACATACGATTGATGATATTTTCATCGGGAACATCTACGTTGATAGCGAAATCAACTTTATCATTTAATTCGGTAAGAGCCTTATCAAGTACTTCTGCCTGAGGAATTGTACGGGGGAATCCATCAAGTACATATCCTGCCTTGCAGTCGTCCTTTGCTACTCTGTCCAAAAGAATCTTTACTGTAAGCTCATCGGGAACAAGTAATCCCTGATCCATGTATTTCTTGGCTTCTTTTCCAAGTTCTGTTCCGTTCTTGATATTAGCACGGAAAATGTCGCCTGTTGAGATGTGGGGAAGGTTGTACTTCTCGCAAATCATCTCAGCCTGTGTTCCTTTACCCGCACCGGGTGCACCTAACATAATAATCTTCATATCATAATCCCTCTATATTTAAACTTTCGTATTATTTTCTTTTTAAAAACGCACAATGTCGGAGCAGGCATAAACCCGCTCCGAACTGTATGTGCTGATTACTGATTTAAAAATCCTTTGTAATTTCTTACAAGCATCATGCTCTCTACCTGGTTAAGTGTTTCAATTACAACGCTTACCACGATGATAAGGCTGGTGCCGAGGAAGCTTACGGAAACTTTGAATACGCCGTAGAGGATGTAAGGAATCACACCGATCACGGTAAGTCCGATTGCTCCGATAAAGATAATTGCATTTAAAACTGTTGTAAGATAATCGCTTGTGGATTTACCGGGTCTGATACCGGGAATAAATCCGTTGGATTTCTTTAAGTTGTCAGCTACTTCTATAGGATTGAAAGTAATTGATGTATAGAAGTAAGCAAATACAACAACGAGTATACAGTAAACTAACAAACCGATGGAATAGATGGGAGCTTCTTTTCTTACCCAGTAGGTTGAAGATAAGTACTTAAGTACTTCGCTCCATACACCGGTTCCTTTATATCCTGCAAGTGAAGAGATAATTCCGGGCGTCTGCATCAAGCTTGATGCGAAGATGATGGGAATAACACCTGCAGTGTTGATTCTGATGGGAATGTTGGAAGCTGTTCCACCACCCATAGAACCCTGGCTTCTTCTTGCATACTGTACGGGAATCTTACGAGTTCCTGCATTAAGTAATACAACAAGCATAATCATTCCAACGAGGATTGCAACGATAACAACTACAGCGAGTACGTTGGTTGCAATTCTTTCGGAAGTAGCAAACTGCTTGAAAACTGATGTAAGATCCTGAGGCATTCTTGCAATGATATTAATCAAAAGGATAATTGATATACCGTTTCCAATACCGTTCTCAGTAATTCTTTCACCAATCCACATTACAAAGGCACTTCCTGCCGTAAGAGCAGCGATGATGGTAACTACATTGAGCCATACGGGAATACCTGTGTTTCTGAGCATTCCTGAGTTGTTAAATGAAATTGCCATTGCTGCAGCTTCGATAAGTGCAAGTCCTACTGTTACGAAACGAGTGTAAGAAGCAATCTTCTTTCTTCCTTCGCCGCCTTCTCTCTGCATTTCTTCAAGTGCAGGGATCGCGATGGTAAGTAACTGCATGATAATCGAAGATGTAATGTAAGGTGTGATATTCAATGCCAGTAATGACATGTTCAAGAATGATCCACCTGTAAATGCATCTAAGAAGTTAAATGCATCGCTTGTCTGGCTCTGGAACCAGCTTGAAAAATATTCTCTGTCGATACCCGGTACAGGCAACTGTGAGCCTATACGGATAACGATGAGCATTACTAAAGTATATAATAACTTTACGCGAATTTCTTTTATCTTTAATGCATCTCTAAGTGTTTTTAACATTAGATCACCTCAGCTGTTCCACCAAGCTTCTCAATCTTTTCTTTAGCAGATGCGCTAAAGCCTGTAACCTTTACATTGAGCTTTTTGGTAAGTTCCCCATTGCCAAGAATCTTAACACCGTCGCGAGGATTCTTAACGATACCCTGTTCAACAAGTGCAGCTACATCAACAGTAGCTCCGTTTTCAAAAACTTCTAATGCATTTAAGTTGATTGCAACGATTTCCTTGTGATTTCTATTCTTGAAACCTCTCTTGGGAAGTCGTCTGTATAAAGGCATCTGACCACCTTCAAAACCGATTCTCGGTGCTCCGGAACGAGCTTTCTGACCCTTATGACCCTTACCGGCTGTCTTTCCGTTTCCTGAACCGTGTCCACGACCTCTTCTGAAGTTATTGCTGTGTTTAGAGCCTTCTGCGGGCTGTAAGTTAGATAATTCCATTGTGACACCTCCTTTTTATTAAGCTTCTTCTACTTTAACTAAGTGTCTTACCTGCTGAATCATTCCTCTTACTGCATCGTTGTCAGGAAGTTCTACAGTCTGGTGAAGCTTGTGAAGACCAAGTGCTTCAACTGTAGCTCTCTGCTTCGGAATTGCTCCAATAGTAGATTTCACTAAAGTAATGTTTAACTTTTTAACTTTCTTTGTTGCCATGATCTCTGTCCTCCTTAAGCGCGAACTTCGTCTACGGACTTACCACGGTTTGCAGCTACTTCTTCAGGAGTCTTTAACTGAGAAAGGCCACTGATTGTTGCAAGTACTACATTCTGCTTGTTGTTAGATCCGAGTGACTTTGTACGGATGTTCTTAATTCCTGCGAGCTCGCATACAGAACGAGCAGGGCCGCCGGCGATAACACCGGTACCTTCAGGAGACTTCTTAAGTAATACGGATGCAGATCCGAACTTACCTAAGTAATCATGTGAGATACTCTTATTTTCATCTAATGCAACAGAAATGATGTTCTTCATTGCATCTTCTTTTCCTTTACGGATAGCTTCCGGAATTTCAGCTGCCTTTCCAAGGCCGGCGCCTACGTGACCGTTACCGTCACCAACTACAACCAAGGCTGCGAAACGCATGTTACGTCCGCCCTTAACAACCTTAGTAACACGCTTGATGGAAACTACCTTTTCACTAAACTCCATGTTAGTTGTATCTATCATAGTACGTTTCATGTGATGTGTTCTCCTTCCTAAAATTCCAAGCCGGCTTCTCTAGCTGCATCAGCTAAAGCTGCCACCTTGCCCTGGTATATAAAGCCGCCTCTGTCAAAGACTACTTCTTTAATGCCTGCTTCAAGAGCACGCTTTGCAATTACAGTACCTAAGTATGCTGCTGCTTCAACGTCATTGGTCTTCTTTAATTCAGCCTTAACATCCTTTTCAACTGTGGATGCTGCAACTAATGTCTTACCAACCGTATCATCAATAATTTGAGCATACATATGGTTGTTGCTACGGAATACTGCAAGACGAGGTCTTTCAGCGGTTCCTGCAAAACGGCCACGGATTTTCATGTGCTTTTTAACACGGACTTCCTGTCTAGATTTCTTACTAACCATTTTTACACTCTCCTTATCTTACTTCTTACCGGTCTTACCAACTTTACGTCTGATTACTTCATCAGCATACTTGATACCCTTGCCCTTATAAGGTTCAGGTCTTCTCTTGTCTCTGATTTCAGCTGCATATTGGCCAACTTTTTCTTTATCGATACCTTTAACGGTAATGGTGTTACCTTCAACTACAGATTCAAGACCTGCAGGATCTTCCATCTCAACGGGATGTGAATAACCTAAGCTAAGTACAAGCTTCTTACCCTGCTTCTGTGCCTTGTAACCAACACCGTTGATTTCAAGCTTCTTTTCATAACCGCTTGTTACACCAACAACCATGTTATTGATAAGAGTTCTGGTTAAACCATGAAGAGATTTCATCTTCTTTAAATCATTGGGTCTGGAAACAACTACTTCTGCTCCTTCAACCTTGATTTCCATTTCCTTGGGTAATACTCTTTCAAGTGTTCCCTTGGGACCTTTAACGGTCACTTTGTTATTTTCTGCAATATCTACAGTTACGCCTGCAGGAATTGCGATTGGCATTCTACCTATACGTGACATGCCCGTACCTCCTATATGTTTTAGGTTTATTGTTACTTAAATTACCAAACGAAAGCTAATACTTCGCCGCCTACCTGAAGTTCGCGAGCCTTTTTATCGGTTACGACACCCTGGTTGGTGGAGATGATAGCGATACCAAGTCCGCCAAGTACTCTGGGAAGATCTTCCTTGGAAGCGTACACACGAAGTCCGGGCTTAGAGATTCTCTGAAGACCGGAAATGATCTTTTCGTTCTTGTCTGCACCATACTTTAATGTGATGCGAAGAGTCTTGAAGTTACCTTCTTCAACTGTTTCAAATTTCTTAATATAACCTTCATCAAGAAGAATCTGAGCGATGCTTGTCTTCATCTTGGATGCAGGTACATCTACTGTATCATGCTTTGCAGTATTTGCATTACGAATTCTTGTAAGCATATCTGCAATAGGATCACTAATTGCCATTTGTTTGTCCTCCTTCCTAAATCCTACCAGCTTGCTTTCTTAACGCCGGGAATCTGTCCCTTGTAAGCGAGTTCACGGAAGCAAACTCTGCAAATTCCATACTTTCTTAATACCGCATGGGGACGACCACAAATATTGCAGCGAGTATAAGCTCTTGTAGAGAACTTAGGTGTCTTCTGCTGTTTAAGCTTCATTGCTTTTTTAGCCATGAATTTACCTCCTCCTATTTCGCGAACGGCATGCCGAATAATCTTAATAATTCGCGTGCCTCTTCATCTGTCTTTGCTGTTGTTACGAAGATAACGTCCATACCACGAACCTTATCTACCTTATCGTATTCGATTTCGGGGAAGATAATCTGTTCCTTGATACCAAGAGAATAGTTACCTCTTCCATCGAATCCGTTAGGATTAACGCCTCTGAAGTCACGAACACGAGGAAGGGCTAAGTTTACTAAACGATCAGCAAACTCATACATCTTCTCGCCTCTTAAGGTTGTCTTACAACCGATAGCCTGGCCTTCACGAATCTTGAAGTTAGCAACAGACTTCTTAGCCTTAGTGATAACTGCCTTCTGGCCGGTGATGGTTTCCATATCTTTAACTGCGGATTCCAAAACCTTAGCATTTTCCTTAGCTTCGCCAACACCCATGTTAACTACGATCTTGTCAAGCTTAGGAACTTCCATAATATTTTTATAACCGAACTTATCAGTCATAGCCTTGATAATTTCGTTCTTATAAGTATCTTTTAATCTTGCCATGATTTAAATATGTCCTCCTTCCTTAGAATTAATCAATGATGTCTCCGGTCTTCTTAGCAAAACGAACCTTCTTGTCACCGTCCATCTTGAAGCCTACTCTTGTAGTCTTTCCCTTGAATACGAGCATAACGTTTGATGCATCGATGGGAGCTTCCATCTGAACAATGCCACCATTCTGATTAGCCTGGGAGGGCTTCATATGCTTGGTGATCATGTTAACGCCTTCAACTGTAACCTTAGCGTTCTTGTGATCTACGGAAAGGACTTTACCTTCCTTACCATTATCTTTACCGGCGATAACTTTAACGGTATCACCTTTTTTAATCTTCATTGTTGCCATTACGCTACCTCCTACAGTACTTCGGGAGCGAGAGAAACGATCTTACCGAACTGTTTCTCACGAAGCTCTCTAGCTACAGGTCCAAAGATACGTGTTCCCTTGGGTTCCTTGTCATCGTTAACAATAACTGCAGCATTTTCGTCAAATTTTATATAGGAGCCATCTTTACGACGTGCGCCTTTAACAGAACGAACAACAACGGCCTTAACTACATCACCCTTCTTAACCATTCCGCCGGGTGTTGCATCTTTAACGCTGGCTACGATGATGTCGCCTATGTTAGCATATCTTCTTGTAGATCCGCCCATAACACGGATGCAAAGCAATTCTTTAGCACCGGTGTTATCAGCAACCTTCAATCTGGTTTCCTGCTGAATCATATTATTTCTCCTTCCAATGCTTACTTAGCTCTTTCTACGATTTCAACAACTCTCCATCTCTTATCTTTTGAGAGGGGTCTTGTTTCCATTACTTTTACTGTATCGCCAACTTTACAAGCGTTTTCTTCATCATGAGCCTTTAACTTGTAAGTTCTCTTAACGATCTTTCCGTAAAGGGGATGCTTTACGTTATCTACAACTGCAACCGTGATTGTCTTGTCCATCTTGTCGCTGACAACCTTACCGGTACGTGTTTTTCTAAGATTTCTTTCTTCCACGATTTTAGTCTCCTTTCTAATCATCCGAATGCATTAATTATGCTTCAGCCTTAGACTTTGCAGTCATAACGGTCTGAATTCTTGCAATGTTCTTTCTTACTTCCTGAATTCTTGCAGTGTTGTCCAACTGGTTAGTAGCATTCTGGATTCTTAAGTTGAAAAGTTCCTTTTTAGCATCGGTTAATTCCTTAGCTAATTCTGCAGCTGTTTTTGCATTTAAGCTTTCAACATACTTATTAGTTTTCATTAGATGCACCGCCTTCCAAGTCTGCCTTTGCAACTATCTTACATTTACAAGGAAGCTTATGTGATGCCAAACGTAACGCTTCTCTTGCTACTTCTTCAGGCACGCCTGCGATTTCGAAAAGAACGCGTCCGGGCTTAACTACTGCTACCCAATACTCTACTGTTCCTTTACCGGAACCCATACGGGTTTCTGCCGGTTTAGCTGTGATGGGCTTGTCAGGGAAAATCTTGATCCATACCTGACCACCACGCTTTACGTATCTTGTCATAGCGACACGGGCTGCTTCGATCTGATTTGACTTGATCCAGCTGGGCTCTGTAGCTACGATACCGAATTCACCGTAAGAAATTGTATTACCACGTCCAGCTTTTCCTGCCATAGTGCCACGGAACTGCTTACGACGCTTTACTCTTTTAGGCATTAACATTATTTATCGCTCCCTTCCTTTTTAGACTTTGTAGGAAGTACCTCACCCTTGTAAATCCATACTTTAATACCAAGCTTACCATAAGTGGTATCTGCTTCTGAGAAACCGTAATCGATATCGGCTCTTAATGTCTGAAGCGGGATAGTACCTTCACTGTATGTTTCACCACGAGCAATATCAGCTCCGCCAAGACGTCCGCTGACAGTTGCCTTAATACCGAGTGCTCCTGCCTTCATTGTTCTGGACATTGAAGACTTCATTGCACGACGGAAAGATACACGGTTTTCAAGCTGCTGAGCAATGTTTTCTGCAACAAGCTGTGCATCCTTATCGGGTCTCTTGATTTCCTTGATGTCAACAAGAACTTTCTTGCCGTTTGTAAGCTTAGAGATTTCGTTCTTGGTAACTTCGATTTCCTGACCGCCCTTACCGATGATAACACCGGGCTTAGCAGTGAAAATAATTACTTTAACGCGATCGGAAGCACGCTCGATTTCTACCTTGCTGATTCCTGCGCTGTATAATTTCTTTTTAAGAAACTTTCTGATGTTATAATCTTCAACTAAGTTCTCGGAGAATTCGGATTCTGCATACCACTTGGAATCCCAATCCTTGATAACGCCGACTCTCAGTCCATGAGGATTAACTTTCTGTCCCATTTTCGCTCCTCCTATCTTTCGTCAAGCACAACAGTGATGTGGCTCATTCTCTTTTCGATTCTGTAAGCTCTGCCCTGTGCTCTAGGTCTAACTCTCTTCATTGTGGGTCCCTTGTTTGCATATGCTTCTGCAATGTAAAGGTTTTCTGCGTTCATACCGTTGTTGTTTTCAGCATTAGCAATTGCGGACTCTAACAACTTTTTAATGATACTGGAACCATATCTGGGATTGTAAGTAAGAATACCAAGTGCTGTATTTACATCCTTACCTCTGATGGCATCCAAAACGAAACAAGCCTTCTGAACTGAAATTCTTGCGTAAGACAATTTTGCTGAAGGTCTTGTGTCTTTCTGTGCGTTTCTTTCTCTCTTTATCTGAGATCTATGTCCTTTAGCCATAGATGTGTCCTCCTTTCAAATTGCCTCTTATTTAACTTTTGACTTCTTTTCGTCCTTACCATGTCCTCTGAAAGTTCTGGTAGCAACGAATTCGCCAAGTTTATGTCCAACCATATCTTCTGTTACATATACCGGTACGTGCTTACGTCCGTCATGAACCGCAATTGTATGTCCTACAAAAGAAGGATAAATTGTGGAACGACGAGACCAGGTCTTAATAACCTGCTTCTGTCCGGCTGCGTTCATCGCATCGACCTTCTTAAGAAGGCTTGCATCTGCGAAAGGTCCTTTTTTAATCGATCTAGCCATTTATTTTTCCTCCTGTATTATTTGATAGCTTTACCGTTACGTCTTCTTACGATGAGCTTGTTGGAAGCCTTCTTAGACTTACGTGTCTTAAGACCAAGAGCAGGCTTGCCCCAAGGAGTGCTGGGACCGGGACGTCCGATACCGGTCTTACCTTCACCACCACCGTGAGGATGGTCGTTGGGGTTCATAACAGAACCACGAACTGTAGGGCGGATACCCATGTGACGCTTACGTCCGGCTTTACCGAGGTTAATAAGGTTGTGATCGCCATTGCCTACAACACCGATTGTTGCTCTGCATACGAGGGGAACCATTCTCATTTCGCCTGAAGGAAGA
This sequence comes from Lachnospiraceae bacterium, assembly GCA_016283575.1. Lineage (GTDB taxonomy): Bacteria > Bacillota > Clostridia > Lachnospirales > Lachnospiraceae > UBA1258. The sequence continues at coordinate 18,913 of JAEEND010000019.1, forward strand.
CGAAGTGTTGCGTACTTACCTTCTTTTGCAAGTAACTGTGCGCTGTTACCTGCGGAACGAACGAGCTGACCACCCTTACCGGGATAGAGTTCGATGTTGTGTACCTGAGTACCTACAGGGATTTCGGAAAGAGGTAAGCAGTTACCGATACGAACTTCTGCGTTAGCACCGTTCATGATCTTCATTCCGTCCTTAAGTCCTTCAGGAGCAAGGATATATGCCTTTTCGCCGTCTGCGTAGCAGATTAAAGCGATATTAGCTGTTCTGTTGGGATCATATTCGATACCGATTACGGTTGCAGGAATATCATCCTTGAAACGCTTAAAGTCAATTACTCTGTATTTCTTTTTGCTACCACCGCCAATGTGTCTTACGGTGATTTTACCCTGATTGTTACGACCAGCTGTCTTAGGAATTGCAACAAGAAGGCTCTTTTCAGGTGTCTTCTTTGTGATTTCTGAGAAATCAGAACCGGTCATATTTCTTCTGGAGGGTGTATAGGGGTTATATTTCTTAATTCCCATTTTCTTTTCTCCTTTACTGATTTGTTATCACGCTTTGTTTGCGTATACTTGGCAATCTTATAAACCTGCGAAGATTTCAATATCCTTGGAATCTTCTGTTAACCAAACGATTGCCTTCTTTGTAGCTGCCGTCTTACCTGTTGTAGCGCCACGTCTCTTTGACTTTCCGTCATAGTTAACTGTGTTTACGCGCTTAACCTTTGTTCCTGCGAACATCTTTTCAACAGCTTCTTTAATCTGAGATTTGTTGGCTTCTGTGTGAACAAGGAATGTGTATTTCTTTTCACCCATGCCTGCCATACTCTTTTCTGTAAGTACGGGCTTAAGGATTACGTCATAGTACTGAATTGCTGCCATTATGCGTACACCTCCTCGATCTTCTTAGCGGCATCCTTTGTAAGAACAACAGTGCCGGCCTTCATGATATCGTAAACATTGATTTCGCTTACGAGTGTTGTATCAACCTTTGCTAAGTTTCTTGCGGAAAGAACAACGTTTGCGTCGTTTTCAGCGAGAACAACAAGGCCCTTTTCTACCTTTAAGTTGTTCATAACGTTAGCAAAATTCTTTGTCTTGATCTCGTCGAACTTTAATTCGTTAACAACGATTAACTTTTCAGACTGTAAACGGTCTGTAAGAGCGCTCTTAAGTGCTGCTCTCTTTTCCTTCTTGTTAAGCTTGAAGGAATAATCTCTGGGAGTGGGAGCGAATACTACGCCGCCTCCTGTCCACTGAGGAGATCTTGTTGAACCCTGACGAGCATGTCCGGTTCCTTTCTGTCTCCAAGGTTTTCTTCCGCCACCGGATACTTCAGAACGTGTCTTAGCTTTCTGTGTTCCCTGACGATTATTTGCAAGCTGTTGAACGACAGCCATGTGTACGAGATGTTCGTTAACTTCTACACCGAATACAGCATCGCTTAAGTCAATCTTTTCAACTTCTTTGCCTTCCATATTATAAACAGATACTTTTGCCATCTGATTGGTCCTCCTTCCGATCTTTATTAAGCGTTAGCCTTTACGGTTTCTTTAATAGTAACCAAAGCTTTCTTAGGTCCGGGTACAGCGCCCTTAACAAGTAATAAGTTGTTTTCAAGATCAACTCTTACAACTTCAAGGTTCTGAACTGTTACCTTTACGTGACCCATGTGACCGGGCATTCCTTTTCCCTTGAATACACGGCTGGGAGATGAACATGCACCGTTGGAACCCTGATGACGATGGAACTTGGAACCATGCTTCATGGGACCTCTGTGCTGGCCTAATCTCTTGATTGCGCCCTGGAATCCTTTACCTTTGGAGATAGCGGTTGCATCAACCTTATCGCCTTCAGCAAAGATGTCTGCCTTGATTTCCTGGCCAAGAGCATATTCAGAAGTGTTCTCAAACTTGAACTCTCTTACGTATCTCTTTGTTGTTGTGCCTGCCTTATCGAAGTGGCCCTTTAAAGCCTTGTTAACGCCGTGAGCGTGAACATATTCCTTCTTGCCGGCTGCATCTTTGTTGGTGATTCTTTCTTTCTTCTCAGCAAAGCCAACCTGAACTGCTTCATAACCATCGTTATCAACAGTCTTAACCTGTGTTACTACACAAGGGCCTGCCTGAAGTACTGTAACGGGAACTAAGCTTCCGTCTGCATTGAAGATTTGAGTCATTCCGACTTTTGTAGCAAGTATTGCTTTTTTCATTTTTCCTCCTTTGTTCTACAGCGGAATGGAAACGCTCTCGCGCCTTGCTCCATTCATTCTAGTAGAGGGTGTTTTGTTTTTGTTTCTTCTAATGATTATTTCATCTTAATATCGATGCTAACACCGGCGGGCATTTCTAATCTCTGAAGTGCCTCAACAGTCTTGGGTGTAGCAGCAATGATATCGATCAATCTCTTGTGTGTTCTCTGTTCGAACTGTTCTCTGGAATCTTTGTACTTGTGAACAGCACGTAAGATGGTAACAACTTCCTTTTTAGTAGGAAGCGGAACAGGACCACTTACCTGAGCACCGTTTTTCTTAACGGTTTCGATGATTTTCTTGGCAGATGCATCTACTAACTGATGATCGTATGCCTTAAGAATGATTCTCATTACTTGACTTGTTGCCATAAAAAAAGTCTCCTCCTTTTCGTACTTTAACTTCTAAGTACAACAAGTGGCGACTGTACACTCTCCCGTGCGTGTCCTTCATGCTTAAAAATTTTGAAGAACGCATAGCATTCTTCTTTAAGCAATTGGCGTTGCACGTCGTTTCTAACCTTATGTTAGACAGTTGCTTGGTACAGTGACTTGTCGTCAGTTTACATGACCTTCGCTCCACGGAAAACCTGCATCCGATTATGATTTTTCGGGCTGCAGCAACCTCACGCTTCATCGCTATCATGTCACAGCAAGGAATACTATATTACATTTTCAAGCAAAATGCAATAGGTAAATGAAAATTTTTTTTTGAGGAAAATTTTCACATTAAATGCAACTACTATGTTGCATTTAGTATGACAGACCGAGAATGTTGCATTTAATATGACAGAAAAAGAGAGTTACGTTTGAATACGCAACTCTCTTTTTCTCAAATTTTCACGTCCATAAAATCTTCTAACGAAACATTAGCTTGAGCTAAAATACTCTTTAGAGTTCCCTTTGCAACTTCGTCGTGCATCGGAATAACGCACTTGTTTGTTCCATTAGACATTTTTCGGTGGCTTCCTCTTTGGCTGACATAATAAAAGCCAAACTTTTCAAGTCGTTTAATTACTTCATCTGGCGTTAATACTGGATACTTTGAAGGCATTAGGCTAACACCTCTAAAGTAGTAAGAAAGGCAGGATAAGTAACTTCATTAGAAATATCATCATCTTCATAATAAAGCTCTAATGCTTCCTTTAAATTTGATAAAGCACTTTCAACTGTTAATCCCTGTGAAGCAACATTACTTGCTATGTCAGTTGCTACATAGTATTTTTCTTCTTTTGTAATAACAACTTGACGAGTCATATTTGCTCCTTTCATTTGCTACTCCTTTCCCCGCTTATTTAACGGAATTATTTACTGTATATAAACGAGGAAAGCTCATGGCTCGCCTCGATTGTTTTCAAGGCGAATCGCCACATCTGTTTCTATAATGATTATAACACATGTGTATTACAATCTCAATTTTGCTCGTCCGCTCATTTAGAGTGAACAAAAGCCAGTCACAATATGGTGATTGGCTTTAAGTGTTTTTTATTTTGAGCTTTTTCTTGGTTATGAATATAATATATCACTCTTTTATCTATTCTTCAAGCATTTTTAAAGAGTCTGGGTGTTAAGTTAATATCTTCTGGCGGTATTTCCTCAATTTTTAATAGGTCAAAGAAGTCCGACGGGAACATCATCTTCGCCATTTTGTATGCTGATAAACCATGCAGTTCTTTCCGAGAGTAGCTGTTTATATGATTCATTAACAAGTTTATGTCCTCTTGATTGAATGGCTCTAATGAAGTACCTTTGGGAATTGCATAACGAATCATCTTGTGGTGATTTTCACATGAACCTTTTTCATCAGAGCGGTTCGGTTCGCAAAAAAATACTTTCGTTCTTATCCCGCCGTGTATAGAACGTTCCATGCCTTTTATGTCTGTAAACTCCTGCCCGTTGTCGGTCAGAATAAGAGGAAACATTTCCTTAAAAAGGTCAGCTCCTATCATTCTTTCAATCTTATCCAGAGCCGATACTACTTCTTCGCTATTTTGTTCTTCCATTATGATTGCTATTTGTAAAAACGCCTCTTTAAAATGCAATGTCAGCAAAGTTGCTTTTTCGTCTTTCTTGCCTTCAACACAGTCCATTTCAACAGTATGAACGCTATGCTCTTTAACATAATCAAGATAGTCTGAATAAAGGTGGTCTATCTTTGATACATGAATCCGAGCCAAACGGTCTTTATTGCGAGTACGTTTTCTTTCTTTTCGCTTAACAACTTCCCTTAAGTCAATGTCCCTTGCGTCAAACACATTCCCATGTATCATTCTTCTTAAAGTGGCTTCGCTTACTGGGATTTTGTCGCCATAGGTTTGCTTGATATGATATGGTGAGCAACCATTCTTAATCATGGGAGATACAAGTTCATTTATAGTCTTTAATTGCCCCGTTGTAATATCATAGCCCTCTCTACGCTCTTTAAGGTTTTTGTTGTAACCAACTTGAGCTTTATGTGAGTTATACAGAACACGACGATGTTGACAATGCCCCCTTTGCGGACAGCCATTACACACATATGGCGGTCTTCTTAACCTTTTACAGCTAATGGGTACATAATCGGGACAATACTGCTTACACGATACCATTTTGCACTCGGAACACAGAGAATTGCACCCTTCTTTAGGACACCGATTCTTGTAAGGACAACCTTCTCTATGAATACAATCATTGTTTGCAGACATAGACACAATAACATTTTTCTGGATTTCGCGAGATATGGTAGACGGGGATTTTTCAAGTTCATTAGCTATTTGCCGAATGGAATTATTTTGTCGTAATCGGTCTTCGATGATGACTCGCTGTTGATAAGTAAGATGTTTGAATTTAGACATAATGCTCCCTTCTTATATTTTAAAGGGAACACTCAAGACATCGCGTAATAAACAATTTTACTTGACAATGTAAAATCGGTGTAATATGCTTGTTTTAGTTTAAAGGGGAGTGTTCCCTTTAATATTTTTAGGCATCAGCTATTGCGAGTAGCTGATGCTTTTTCTTTTGTCTTTTTCACCTTAAAGCAGGATATACCAAAGGTCAAGCGGTTCAATGCGCCTTTAGTTTTATGTAACGATATTTCGTTATTCTTGGGTATATTTCACAAAATTTTTCCTGCTTATCATTTCAACAAGTTCAAAACTGTTGGTGTAATTATGTAATGTTGAATGAATAACGTTAATATCACTATATGAATGCTAAAGCCATGATTACACCATTTGTAACGATTTATCGTTACTTGGTGTAATATTCACCTAACCCGCTATTTATATGTCTCTCAAAGCTGTTATACTTTTGGTGTAATTATCAAACAAACAAAAGGAGATAAAAGTAACGATATTCAGTTACTATTTTGAGGCTGTATGGCGAATACCACAAACTCAAGACTTAATGATGTAATAGGGAGATATTTAAAAGAAGCAAGAACAAATGCGAATGTTACTCAAGGTCAAATGGCTATTTCATTGGGTATGAGTAAGAATCATATATCTGCTTTAGAAAGAGGAAAGTGCAAAGTTTCAGTAGATGTATTAATGGGATACTGTAAACGTCTAAAAACAACCCCAGATGTAATTCTGCATTATAAATAACTTTCAAATGCCTTGTCATAGTAAATGCAACGGTTGTTGCAATAACTTCGACAGTAAGTGAAAAACAGTGAAAACGCTCGAATATAAAAGAAAGTATAAAAGCAAGAAAAAGGACTGTCCAAGACAATAACTCTCGGAAAGCCCTTTTTTATTGCAACAGTAGTGTTGCGTTTAATTTGTTAATTCTCTAATTTTTTTTTGAAGAGCTTTTGCCACATCCCCTTGCTTGTTGCAAAGCGAAGCTTGCGAGGTGGGACGAGTGGACATAAAAAAGCCCCGGGCTTTCGCCCGAGGCCTCATTATAACCTTTATCTGCCAAACTGGCAATCGTTGTTACCGGAATCTGTGATCCACATTTCAAGCATGTTGATGGGGTCGTTGAAGTCAGCGATCCAACCTTCACGAGCGAAGTCGAAGTTTCCGGCCTTTCTTTCTTCAAGGAATACGTTCCAATCCTGTTCCTGGATGGTGAGTTCAACACCGATTTCGGATAAGTCGGACTGAATTGCTTCTGCAACTGCGATGTGACCTGAAGAAGAGTTGGTGATATATTCTACAGCGATAGGTGTTTCGGAAGAAAGCTTACCGTTTTCAAATACATAGCCTGCTGCTTCGAGAAGTTCGATAGCTTCAGCAACTGTTCCTTCGTAATCTTCATTGATTGCGTAGGGATTGAAGTAACCTTCTTTTACAGCGTCTGTCTTGAATACGCCGCCGTTACCGTCAGCCATTCCGAGAGGAATGAATGCGTTAGCTGCAACCTGACCTGTCTGTCCGATGTTTTCGCAGATGTAGTCACGGTCGATGAGGATTGAGAATGCCTTACGGATGCAAGCTGCCTGAGCAGGTGTCTTGCCTTCGAATAAGGAGCTCTTTGCATTGAATGCAACGTAGTAGGTACCAAGTTCGTCTACGATGTGGAATTCTTTGTTACCTTCTTCAAGAAGAGAAGCGATTTCGTCTGTAGGTACGGAGTCAGCGAAATCAAGGTCGCCTGCGTTGTATGCAGCAAAAATTGCTGTATCATCGGCAGAAAGCATGAATTCGATCTTTTCTACGGATACCTTATCAGCATCGTAGTAGTAAGGGTTCTTTTCATAAGTCATGGAAACGTCGTGGTTCCATTCTGTACATACATAAGCACCGTTTGATACGAAGCCTGCATCTGTACACCATGAACCGGGTTCGTCGCCTGTGGAGTTAGCTTCTACATAAGCCTGGTTAACAGGGAAGAATGTAGGGAATGCCATTAAGTCTTCGATGTATGCGCAGGGAGCAAGAAGAGTGAATACAAGTGTTGTATCATCTGTTGCTTCAACGCTTACGGAACCTTCTTCATATCCTGCAAAACCGGAGAACATATAACCGTAGTCAGCTGCTGTTTCGGGAGAAGAAGCTCTCTTCCAGGAATATTCGAAGTCCTTAGCTGTAAGGTCAGATCCGTCGGACCACTTAAGACCGCTCTTTAATGTAACTGTGTAAGTTAAACCGTCATCTGATACTGTGTAACCTTCAGCAAGTGCAGGCTGTGTCTTACCGTCTTTGTTGTAGGTGTAAAGACCTGCGAAGCTGTTTGCTGCAAGACATGCACCGTCAACTGAAGAGTTAAGTGCGGGATCAAGGTAATCGGGTTCGGATGCAAGGTTGATACGAAGAGTATCTGAACCGTTTGCAAGTGTTGCATACATAAAGAACTTTGTAGCGAAAGCGTTACTGAAGATTCCGTCTACGTAATCTTTCTGCATGTATACGTCATTGTAGTAGTAGAGAGGGATTACGCAGTAGTTGGACATAAGAATGTCTTCTGCCTGATGCATAAGCTCAGTACGCTTAGCGTAATCTGTTTCCATTTTGATCTGTGTGATCAGGTCGTTGTACTGACCCCATTCGGAAATAGGATCGATGAAGTTTTCGCTTACAAGCTGTTCAGCTGCAGTGCCGTCAACTTCTGCTCCGCTGTTATCAGCTGCGGGCTTTGTCTCATTTCCACATGCAACGAGGGAAAGAGACATTACAGTAGCAAGTGCTAATGCAATAAGTTTTTTCATATTACTTCCTCCTTATATATAAAACCGTGATTATGCCACGCGGTTTTTACTATCTGTTCCAGCATGCAACAAGATGGTTATTGCCCTTGTCCTTAAGAGTGGGACATTCTTTTGCACACTGTTCCGTCGCATACTTACATCTTGTTCTGAAGGGACAGCCTGTAGGCATGTGAAGGGGACTGGGAACGTCGCCTTCAAGAACGATACGCTGTCTCTCTCTTGCAATCTTGGGATCCGGAATAGGAACCGCAGAAAGAAGGGACTGGGTGTAAGGGTGTTCGGGATGGTCGGAAAGTTCGTCGGCATCCGCGATCTCAACGATCTTTCCTAAATACATAACTGCTATTCTTTTTGAAATATGGCGCACGACCAAAAGGTCATGAGCAATGAAAAGATATGCAACTCCAAGCTTCTCCTGAAGCTCTTCAAACATGTTGATTACCTGAGCCTGGATGGAAACGTCCAATGCGGAAACCGGTTCATCGCAGACGATGAATTTCGGGTTGACCGCAAGAGCTCTTGCAATACCGATACGCTGACGCTGTCCGCCGGAAAATTCATGAGCATAACGGGTAGCATGCTCCGCATTAAGTCCTACCGTCTCCATAAGATCCAGGATACGCTCGCGGCGTTCTTTCTTATTAGAGTAGAGCTTGTGTACATCCAGAGGTTCACCGATGATATCTTCAACCGTCATACGAGGATTTAAGGATGAGTAAGGGTCCTGGAACACGATCTGCATCTTCTTTCGCATTTCAGCGATATTCTTTTTGGTAATCTCCTCGCCTTCGAAGAAAACCTGTCCGGCGGTGGGCTCATATAAATGAAGGATTGAGCGGCCAACGGTTGTCTTACCGCAGCCGGATTCACCTACAAGACCTAAAGTCTCTCCCTTTCCAACGGTAAAAGAAACATCATCCACAGCCTTTAACTGTAACGTCTTAAAGCCTGCTCTTACGGGGAAATACTGCTTAAGGTTTTTTACTTCAATAAGATTCTCGCTCATTTACGCTTCCCCCTTTCCTTCGTCCAATGCTTCTTTTATATTCATCCAGCAGGCAGCCTTGTGATTTTCATTGATCCAAAGCTCTTCCGGCTGCTCAGTTAAGCAAACCTTTAATGCTGCGTCGCATCTTGTACAGAACGCACATCCTGCAGGAAGATTAAGCATATTGATGGGGGTACCGGCTATGGGTACGAGTTTCTTCTTCATATTACTAATGTTAGGTATGGAGCGAAGAAGTCCTTTGGTGTATTCGTGCTTGGGATTGTAGAATATTTCATCTGCAGTTCCGCGTTCACATATACGACCGCCATACATAACGATGATGTTGTCACACATATCGGCGATCACGCCAAGGTCATGAGTTACAAGGATAACTGACATGCCCATTTTCTTTTGCAGCTTCTGGATCTCTTCAAGGATCTGAGCCTGAATGGTAACATCCAATGCCGTGGTAGGTTCGTCGGCAATAAGAATATCGGGTTCGCATGCAAGAGCCATGGCGATCATAACTCTCTGACGCATACCGCCTGATAATTCAAAGGGATACTGCTTGAATCTTCGCTCGGGCTCGTTGATACCAACAAGCTCCAGCATTTCGATGGCACGTTCTTTTATCTCTTTGCCCTTCTTATCGGTATGAAGGCGAATTGCTTCGCTTATCTGGTTACCGATGGTAAATACGGGATTTAAACTGGTCATGGGATCCTGGAAGATTATGGAGCAGCATTTTCCGCGGAAATCACGCATTTTATGCTCGTTCCATTTTGTGATATCTTCGCCTTTATAAAGGACCTGACCTCCGGAAATATTTCCGTTGTCTGCTAAAATCTGCATTATGGAGTAGGCGGATACGGATTTACCGGAGCCCGACTCACCAACTATTCCGAGGATCTCTCCTCTTTTAAGATCATATGACACGCCATTTACGGCCTGTACTGTACCTGCGTCGGTCTTAAAGCTTGTGTGTAAGTCCCGAACGCTTAATAAAACTTCATTTTCTTCATTCATAGGACTACCTCGATAATTTAGGATCAAACGCATCTCTGAGTCCATCGCCGATGAGGTTTAAGCTGAGAACCACAAGGCAGATGGCAACTGCGGGAAATACAAGTTTATAGGGATAACTCTGCAAGCCTTCTCTTGCTGCATTGGCAAGGGAACCGAGGGAGGGCATGGGAGCCGAAACACCTAAGCCTACAAAGCTCAAATAACTTTCCGTAAATATTGCAGAAGGGATCTGCAATGCGGTGGAAATAATGATAACTGACAAGCAGTTAGGTAAAATATGCTTTCTTATGATCCGTCCGGGCTTGGCTCCGATGGATTTTGCTGCCAGCACATATTCATTTTCCTTAATAGAAAGAATCTGTGCTCTTATAAGTCTCGCCATTCCTACCCAGTAGAGCACACCAAACACTATAAACATGGAAATCATGTTGGCGCCTATGGAAGCTAGGAAGGATCCACCTTTAAATTTAAGTACGGAACCGAGTACTACGGACAAAAGAATGATGACCAGCATGTCGGGAAGGGAATAGATCATATCCACTATTCTCATCATGATAAGGTCCGTTCTTCCGCCTGCGTATCCGGAGATACTTCCGTAGATAAGTCCGATGATAAGTACGATGATACTTGCAAAGAAGCCAACCACAAGAGAAACTCTTGTACCGTACACAACACGGATAAAGTAGTCACGGCACTGTTCGTCGGTACCGAAGATGTGGGGAAATCTGAAGTTACCCGCATCGATGTATTCCTGTTCAAGAACACTGTAGGTGAAGGGAGCAAGGTTCTTGGCGCCTTTATCTCTCACACCGTTTACTTTAAGGATCTCATCGTAGCTGTAGGGTACAACCATGGGAGCTACGATTATTATTACTAAAATTATCGCAAGAACGATAAGACTCGCCATTGCCAGGCGGTTCTTTCTGAGGCGTCTCAGGCCATCCTTTAAGAAGGTGGTGCTTTCGCTCATTACGTCCTGCTGTTTCTTTTCTTCTTCAGTTGCCTTTTCAAATTTGGAAAGGTCAAGCTGCATGCTTAACACCTGCTTTTTAGGTGTCTTATTTACATCATATTCACTCACTTGCCGTTCCTCCTACTCGTACTTAATTCTGGGATCAACGGCTTTATAAAGTAAGTCGCAGATAACGTTGGCAACTACCATGAGGGAAGCCAAGAAAATTGTGGTAGCCATGATCATGGTGTAGTCACGGTTTGTAATGGCATTTACGAATTTGGAGCCGATGCCGCCTACGGTAAATACGGTTTCAACAACCATGGAACCTGTAATAATGTATGCGATTTCGGGACCGGCATAGGTAATTACGGGAAGCAATGAATTCCTGAGGGCATGCTTGAAGATGATGATCCATCTTGATACACCCTTTGCACGCGCAGTTCTGATGTAATCCTGGCTAAGCGCATCAAGCATGCTGGTCTTTGCAAGTCTTGTGGTGTAGGCCATGGGATACATGGCAAGCGAAATGACCGGGAGCACATAGTTGGTCTCCGTTGCACTCCACACAGGGAACCATCCGAGCTTGATACAGAAGATCAAAAGCAAGAACGTAGCCAGTACAAATGAGGGTACCGCAGTGAACAATGTTGATATAAAGATGATAATTCTATCGGGAAGTTTATTTCTCATAAGAGCCGCAACACTGCCAAAGATTGTTCCTGCAACCAAAGCAATTATTACAGCAGTAAGACCTAACCTTGCTGATATCGGGAAAGATTCTCCGATGATTTCTTTGATATCTCTTCCGGTTTTAAGACTTACACCAAAATCACCTTTTAACAGATTCTTCATATACAATCCAAACTGAACTATTATGGGCTTGTCGAGATTGTATCTCTCGTTTAATGCCTGAATAGTCGCCTTGCTTAGAGCCTTTTCTGAATTGAAAGGGCCTCCGGGGATTGCATTCATTAAAAAGAATGTTAACAGGCAGATCAGGAAAACAGTCAAAATAGCCAGACCGATTCGTTTTAAAATATAACGCGCCATTTCCTTCTCTCCTTTGCCACATCAGATTCACTCACGCCTTGAACCTGCTATCACTTTAAAGCGACCTCGCTTTACCGCGTTACCGTGGCTATAAAATACTTCCCTATAATATCTGTCTCAAATGCGGATGTCAAGGGTGTTTTGCAAATTTTGTCCGTTCTGCGCAAACATATTTCTTTTCACGGTGTACATTTGTGGAATTGTAATGTTTACTAAATCTCTTGTGGTGGGTTGCTGTGCTGGTGGGTTGTCCTATCGTATCCCAGTATGTTTTTTACAGGTTAATTGGGATAGGTTTAAAACACTTCCGCCCTTTAGTTTTGCTTGTCGTATCCCAATATGGAAATTTCCATCTAACTGGGATAGTTTTTCACTTCCTATACCCTTTCATATTGTATATCGTATCCCAATACGGAAGCTTCCACCTAAATGGGATAGTTTATCACTTCTTATACCCTTTCATATTGTATATCGTATCCCAATACGGAAGCTTCCATCTAAACTGGGATAGTTTATCACTGTTCTCACCCCTTCACGTTGTCTCACGTATCCCAATACGGAAATTTCCATCTAAACTGGGATAGTTTTTCACAGCTAATACCCCTTCACCTTATCTCACGTATCCCAATACAGAAGCTTCCATCTAAACTGGGATAATTTTTCACAGCTAATACCCCTTCACCTTGTCTCATGTATCCCAATACGGAAGCTTCCATCTAAACTGGGATAGTTTTTCACAGCTAATACCCCTTCACCTTGTCTCACCTATCCCAGCGGGCCACACAAAATGATATAGGGATAGAATATGAAAACTTGCGGGTGCAAGGGCTTTATTATATAATAACGAAAGGCTTTTAGGCCTGAGAAACCATTAATGCGATACCTCGCAGTCACGTAACGGAGATTAATATGTGGATTGCCAATAACTGGAAAGATTATGAAGTAATAGATACATCTGACGGAGAAAAGCTTGAACGCTGGGGCAAGTATACCCTTCTTCGTCCGGACCCTCAGGTAATCTGGAAAACCGACAAAAAGAATCCTGCCTGGAAAAAGCTTAACGGTCATTACCACAGAAGTAGTAAGGGCGGTGGCGAATGGGAATTCTTTGATCTTCCCAATGAATGGATGATTGAATATAAGAATGGAGCCAAGTTTCATTTAAAGCCATTTGCTTTTAAACATACCGGTGTATTTCCTGAGCAGGCAGTTAACTGGGACTGGTTTTCAGAGATTATAAAGAAAGAAAAAGCTAAAACCCCTGATAAACCAATTAAGGTTTTAAATCTCTTTGCATACACCGGTGGCGCCACTATGGCAGCTGCTCTTGCAGGAGCTGAAGTAACACATGTAGATGCTTCAAAGGGTATGGTACAGTGGGCCAAAGAAAATGCAGCTTCTTCCGGCTTGGCTGATGCTAAAATCAGATGGCTTGTAGACGATTGCGGTAAATTCGTTGAAAGAGAAATCCGCCGTGGCAATAAATATGATGCTATCATCATGGATCCTCCTTCTTATGGAAGAGGTCCCAAAGGCGAGGTTTGGAAAATAGAAGAAAGCATCTATCCGTTTATAAAGCTTTGCGAACAGGTTCTTTCGGAGGATGCACTGTTTCTTCTTATAAATAGTTATACCACAGGACTTCAGCCTGCTGTTCTTACTTATATGATCAGTACGGCGATTATGTCTAAACACGGTGGGAGAGTTGAGTCCAATGAGATTGGCCTGCCGGTGAAAGATAACGGCCTTGTGCTTCCTTGCGGCGCCAGTGGCCGCTGGACCAGAGATTAAAAGTATGAGCCCCTTTGTTTTCGGCAAGCGTTGAATGCATAGCATTCTATACGCCGAGATAAAGGGGTTTTATGAATTAAGCCAGAGTTCTATTTTATCTATAGCTGCGGCTATTGTAGAAGTAGTAAGCGGATTGCTGCCTGTTTCAAAAGTACAAATCAGCTTGTCATCAGGATATATTCCGTTATCCATATACTTTTCAAGCTTCTCCATTGCCGTTAATCGGTAGTGAAGATCATCCATCATCCCGAAGTGTTCCCAGTACATATACTCATTTGTTGACGGTTTATAAAAAGTAAAATCAGGAAATATATATCCATTTTCGAAATCCAGTCTACATTCATATCTGTATGGAATGTTGCGGTAGAATAATTCCATATCGATGAGGCACTCGGATTTTGATCTGAGAATGTTGCCGGATGGACTTGGGTGTTTGAGACTCTCTGAGTGACTCGTATTTTTCTCATAATCTTCTTTTGCCCAGGCATCTTTAACAGCTGAGATTTGCCCTGCCAAAAGCAGAAAGTCGCTGAAGTTCGTAAGAGTCTCGTTTTCACTTCCTGAAGCCAGATAGTAATTAACTGCTTCCAGTTCTTGCTTCAATGATTGGATCCGATCTTCGGTCACCCGCTTCAGAGCCAGCTTGGCAGCGGTGGCTTTCTCTTTCTTTGATAGGTAGATTCTGACCTTTCCTGGATACTTAATATAGTACTTAGTCGACTTGTTGTTCTTATAAATTTCCAATTTCCCCTTGGGTGCGCTTTTTAAAAGCTTCTTGCAACGAGTAATCTCGGCCTCGAGATACTCCTTGCGTTTTAACATGTGATTCTGCAATGCTCTCTCCTTATTAAATTAAAATTGTGAAATTAAATTATTCAGAATAAATAATTTCCTCGAAGGAACTTCGATTGCATTCATTATATCTTGCAAAAGAAACTATGTCTACTCTAAATTCTATCCCTATATGGATTTCTACATACGATTGGGATACATGAGACAAGGTGGAGGGGTATTAGCTGTGAAAAACTATCCCAGTTTAGATGGAAATTTCCGTATTGGGATACATGAGACAAGGTGAAGGGGTGAGAACAGTGATAAACTATCCCAGTTTAGATGGAAATTTCCGTATTGGGATACATGAGACAAGGTGGAGGGGTATTAGCTGTGAAAAACTATCCCAGTTTAGATGGAAATTTCCGTATTGGGATACGTGAGACAAGGTGGAGGGGTATTAGCTGTGAAAAACTATCCCAGTTTAGATGGAAATTTCCGTATTGGGATACGTGAGACAAGGTGGAGGGGTGTGAGCTGG
>JAEEND010000020.1 GCA_016283575.1 Lachnospiraceae bacterium
CCGTAAGTGCATTAGAGCTGTGAAAAATAAAACAGAGCAAAAGTGAAGAGCATACTGATATTCTGAAAAAAAAATTTAAAAAAGAGCAAAAAAGTGCTTGACAAAATAAAAATAACAGTGTATAATCCCGTTTTTAACAGTTGATGAATGCTAAAGGGGCTGAAACCTATATGATATAAGGGTTTCAGCCCCTTCTTATGTGCTTCGAAATGTTGTATGGGAGCTTTTACTACAAAATTTTTTTTAACTTTTTATTCAGATCTTTTGGACGGTGATATTTCTTGTTTAGTTCCAAGTTAAATGCAGCATTAAGAGCAATGCTCACATCGCTTTCGGTAAAGGCGGAAGCATAGAATGTGTCCTGAAAATTCATAACATTCATAGCCTTTAAAGTATCAATAATCTGATTTGTCGTGAAATGAGAACCTGTCTGTTCTAGTTTCATTTCCAGCAGACGGTATACCAGCAGAGCAGTATAACAGGTGATGAAATGACCGATGATATGATTGCGTTGACTGACGTATGCTGGGCGGGAACTGAAATTAGTTTTCAGGATACGGAAACAATCTTCAATCTTATTTCGATTCGCACTGATTTCAAGGATTTTGACTGCATCTTCATGTTTCATACATTCAAGGTTTGTTGCAATGGCATAATAACCGTCGTATTGTTCTTCATCTTTAATAATCGAAGTATCAATTATATAATTGTCAGCTGCCTTTTCTCCATCTTTTCCGGTGGAAATACGCTTAATAAAGCGAGTTACATCATGGGGACCTTTCTTTATCGTTTCTGGATCTTTGGTTTTAAGAAGCTCGTGGGCTCTTTCAACCTGTCCCTTTCGAATGTATCGTTGGTATTCCATCATCTTCCGTGAGAAGGTGACAATGATATATTGTTTAAGATTTCCGGTTACCTTCTTCTTTTTCTTTTTCCCGTTGGGCATTTCAATGATTTCTGTAAGGCCGGTATCAACGGCTTTATCTGCCACAATGACTTTATAAATTTTATCATTGTATAGTTCTTTGTTGTTTTTATCAAACCGATCGAATTCTTTCATTGATTTGATCGTTGCAGCTTCTTTGTTTGATTTGCGGCGGTAATCACAGTCAGAAAACACCGCTTGCTGCATGATCGTGGAAAGTTTTTTTATAGACTGTGTCACGATGTATGCCCTTTCGCCCATAGCGTTATACTTACGGATAGGATAAGATGCCAGTCCGGCATCCGCGCAGTAGATGAATTTATCTGAACCAAACATCCTGGTAATCTTTTGTTCCAATGGAACAGCACAGAGCTGCTCGTTTTGAGAACCCGGATTAATACACATGGAAATTGGTATCCCGTTGCCATCCATGAACAGCCCCATTTGCACGATAGGGTTCGGACGATGCTCCTTACTTGGACCGTATTTTCTGAGACCTCTCATGATTTCACCTGTGACAGGATCCGTATAGATATCATCCTCGTGTTCGCATTCGAAGTAATAGTTTGTGCAGTCGAAGTAACAGACGGAAGTATTTCTCTTCACGATGTTCTTGCTGTTGTCAAACAGATGTTCCATATATGCATCAAAATTATCACAAAGAACATCCAGATGCCGAAGAATGTGATGATAATCAAAATTATTCTCAATCCCGTAATAAGTATCGACTTTGTCATATGTTCCCCATTTAGAACAGGGATCCAGAATCCTTCCGTATGTAAGGAAACGATTGATATCGTTACAGGGATAGGTGATTTTTCTTTCTGCCAGCACATTATCAAAGAATTCTTTTAGATGGAGATTATGGTAGATTTCTTGAAGAAAGAAGTATCCGATATTTTTTAGCTGTGATCTGGAAACTATCTCGCCGGATGAAATCAGTTTCTCTTCAAAATCAATCTTAAACTGTACCTCCACGCGCCCTTCTTTATATTCTTTATTATAAAGAGCAACCTGTTCTTTAGCGTAAGAAAGCGGGTCACTGGTGATGGCAAGCAATTCGGAATGTTTTCCGATTCTTTTGACATTTTTTGTGGTAACCTTCTTGCCGTTTCGGATGCCTTGTTGGATAAAATATGTTGGATCTTTTGATTTGCGATCGTAGTTCAGTTTCATGTACAGCACCTCCAGATGAGTATATGACTATTATACCACAAAATAAATGAAAATACAACACCGTACAACAAAAAAGTTCAAAAAATTTGCAAAAAAAATAAGCCTTTTCAAGGCTTTGAGGCTTGTTTTATTGTTTCAAAGTGTAAAACTCCCGACTTCTTTTAGGAAATCTTTCAATATTGAATGGAGTTATCGTTATCTTTATCATTGCGTTAACAAGTGTTCTTATAGCTGTGGTAGCAGGTAGAATTTATAAG
>JAEEND010000021.1 GCA_016283575.1 Lachnospiraceae bacterium
AGTACGTTATCACGGAAATTAAATATTCCGAGGATTATCCGAACAGTTACCTTGACATCACCTACCCGAACGGGGACAGGGATGCATCAAATCCGACGCTTATATACTTTCACGGTGGAGGTTTTTTCGGCGGAAGTAAAAACGTAGGCGATCCGCTTGCTGAGAATGATGCCACGGCACTGCTTGATGATATCTGCGCAGAAGGGTTTAATCTTGTAAATATTGATTACGTGCTGGTGCCGGAATATCATTTCCCGGATCCACTGGTTCAGGCAAATGAAGCATTTCGATTTTTGTTGGAGCACTCGGAAGAATATCATCTGGATATGAGCAGAGTGGTGATTATGGGGTCATCCGCCGGAGCAATCATGACAAGCCAGTTGGGAAGCATCATTACCAATCCGGATTATGCTGATTCTTTGGGAATTACTCCGGTATTAAAACCTGAGCAGATTAAGGCTGTTGTTATTGATGATGCGCCTCTTGCTTATGACAAGTTTTCTCTGGGAACAAAAATCCTTGTCGGAAACTATGTGAAGGGCAGTATCTTCCTTAATCGTAAGGAAATAAACAGATATAACAATATCCTCTGGGTCGATTCTGATTATCCGTCTGCTGTTTTGTTGGGAAGTGAATATTACGTGGATATGCGCGATATGGATGCAGCCCTGACTAAAGCGGGAGTGGTGCACGAATTAATCGATCCTCTTGCAGAAAGAAATATGGTGAAGCAGCATTGCTTTGTAGCTTCGGAACGTGCTGATGATGTAGCAAAAGATGCATTTGACAGAATGATTGCATTTGTCAAAGAAAGTTGTAAGTAATGGCTACTGTCAACATATATAAACAGGTGCGCGGAAGATTGCTTTACAAAAGAATAGAATATAGATTATCAGTGTTAAGAGTGTTTGCGATGCAGGCACTCTTTCTTTTACCATAAATGTTACGGAACACATTAGGATATCGGAACGATAGTTTTCTTCGTGATAATACATATTAAAGGGCAGAGCAATAGGGGAAATTCCCTTTCAAAAAATGCCTGTATTCAGGATGCTCTTCGGCATCCTCATATTCATGTATAATTGTCTTTTTCAGCCACTCACGCATAGCATCCGGCATCTCATTGTATCTTATAATATCAATAAGTCCCTTTTCTTCTGCATCGAGAATTGCTTCATAAGCATCCGGAACATACTCTGAACCGGATACTGTTACAGGAACACTGCTTGAAGCAGCATCCGGTATTTTAATTTCGAACCCGGAATCAGTGATGCTTTCAGCACTGTAAATGTAGCCCGATACGCCCTTATATGTCTTTTCAAGTGCATCAGGATAATACTCCTGCAGTTGCAGAATCCCATCCTTGGTAAACCCGTATGGGCCCCATTTCTTCCATATACCATCATAAGCAAAGCCTGTTTCCTTACAATACTTCTCTATGGCATTGCACAGGTAAACAAGTGTGTTCTCCCTTTTTGTTGAGAAATATATTAACGGAATATGATGATCGGATATTCTTGGTTCTAATTGAATAATTCCCTCAACAGGGGAAGCATGGTAATACATGTTTTCGGTCGCTCCTTTACTGTTCTTCCAGTTCTTCGAGAATATGAATCATATCCCTGATAGATTCACCTTTTCTAAGCTTTTCTTGTAAAGCACGTTCCACTTTTAGGTATGATACTATTTCAGGAACAAAACCATCCGCAACTCCGGGGAATTGTTCTTTAATGTTGTCTACCATGATTTTAACAAGATGCTTATTTAATATGTCAGAATAGTTATCTTTACAGGTAAGAACAGCTTTGTCGATCATGTCGTTGAATCCATCATCTACACAATTACCCTGTGCTACAACTTTGTCATAAACCAAAACCTGGTATGCATTTTCATCGAGATCAGTTCTATCTCTAAATCGAAGAATGGGCATAAGAATTCCGGTATTACGAGCAAGGTCACGCCTTTTCTCGTTAACGTAATCTGTCTTAAGACCTTCAACAACAATAGGGATAACATTCGTACCAAATTCCAATGAAAGCGGTTCAGAAGTTAAGTTAGCCTTAATATCAGTTGTTGCCAGAATATCACCGTTTTCAACAATGGTATCTTCGAGGCCAAGAAGTGTATCGGTGCTAACATTTAATACGGACGCGATCCCTGAAAGCATCATAATATCAGGAAGTCCGTTATCACGTTCCCATTTGCTGACGGCTTGAGGTGTCACACCTACGCGAGATGCAAATTCTTCCTGCGTCATCTTCATTAACTGCCTGTAATGACATATTCTTTTGCCAATACTGCTTCCCATACTATAAAATCGCCTCCTTCATGCTATGATTTTACCATATGGAACCTCAGAAATAAAACAACGGGCAGTTTACCGTGTCTCAACTAGGCGAGCCTGCGAAATAATTCTATAGTTACCTGGTGCCATAAAAAAATACTGAGCATTTTGCCCGGCGTTTTCTTGTGAACTTCGGAAACATAAAATAAAGAAAAGACGGCGGAATTATAAAAATCAGCAATCCCGCTGTATGAACTCAAGATTTCATCTCGAAACGGACAGCGGAAATTAAGATTTCTAAAATTCCGCTGTATAGAAGCAAGCATCTTCCAGAATTCGGACAGCGAGAAAAACAATTAAAAAAAATCCGCTGTATCAACACAAGAATTCATGCCAAAACAGACAGCGGAAAAAGAAATTTATCAAAATTCCGATGGGACTTGACTCTCGCCTCTGGCTCGGTCGGTGCTCCTTGCTGCGCAAGGGTCGTCCACCGGACACCCGCGCCCCACCCGACTGCAATATATTGAAATCATGAAAGCATTCGAGAATCCCATCTTCCGCAGGAACAAAAAAAGACCAACTCTTTTGAGTTGGTCTTTTCGTTCCTGCGGAAGATGGGACTTGAATTTTTTCAGAATCTCACAAACCCAGTAAGAAAGGAGGTTCTGACACCGTCCCCCTACGAGGGAACCCCCTAGGAAACCCCCTTTGAAATCCGTTCGAAGAAGGTCAATCTGTTTCTTGTAATAGTTCACTATGCATTAAACAACTGTTAACGTTACCGAAATTGTCAAAAGTGTAAAAGTGGTAACGTTAACCTGAGTATTTTGAATATTTCGGGCTGCGAGCGCAGCCCGTTCACAATTGAGCACCACCTGTTTATGCAATAGCACCACTTGCTTGTTGGAAAAGTCAATTCACGCTTGAGCACCACTTGATTTATGGTTAATTTTTCTTGGCGAAGATGGTATACCATTCCGTTTCATCAAAGTTCTTCATTGTGAAGTAGGATGGAAAACATAAAATCTGGATATCACTATATCCCAATTCATGAAGTTTATTGAGTATAAGCTCCTTTGAAACGGGATGATAGTGTTCATCAAACTTCTCTTTTCTGTATATTTCATTATTCTTTTCAAAAGTATACAGTAAATTAAAAGTCATTGAGCCATCCGCATTGTAGTCCCAGACTTGCATGAAATTAACTCTTTCACCATTAATAAAAATCGGATTATACAAGTAGAAACGGTTTTTATCTCTTAAGATCTTATCCCAGTTTCTTGTATCGATATAGATGTATCCAGTATCTGATACATGTCTATTCATCTGTTCAATCACACGATTCACATCTTCATTAGAAACATAAGCGATTGCGTTTCCAGTACTTGCCACTACGTCAAAACTTTGATCACCCCAACATGACAGGTCACGAAAATCAGCAACTTTCAGATCCGATCTGAATCCTTTATCAGATATTTTTTTGGAACATTTTTTCAACATGTTTTCACTTAGATCAGATCCGCTTAATGATATGTTAAGATCCAATGCCGGTATAGTAACACTCCCAGATCCTATGCTTATGTCCAGCATAGAGTTTATTTTCTTCCCTTCAAAAAGATGTTCCCAGTGTTTCTTGTATGCATTGTATCTGTTTTCATCTTCCAATAAATCATAGATATCTGCGCTGTCATAAATACTTCCCATCGATTTGCTCCTTTGTGTTTTATTACTTCATTCTACCATGAAGAATATGTAAGTGATAAAAGATTTCCTTCATTTGAGTTCCACTAACATAAATAAATACCTTTCTTTCCTAAAATTTTATCCATACACCTTCATCATGAATAGCGGCGTTTTCGATATTTCTATAAAATCGCTGCGCTTCATCATTCCCGGCCATAAGGGCTATGAGTAAATGAATTCCCTTTTCTTTAAGTACATCCTGCAACGCCATGAGCATCTTCTGGGCTATCTTCCCATGCCGTTTGCTCTTTAATACACTTATCCAGTCAAGATATGCAGTGCTGCAATCTGCATCAGCCAGACTTGAAAGGATAAGAGCATCGATTCGGCCGATAACCTTCCCGTTTTCTACAGCAAGGAAGGAGAGGGCGTTTATGAATCGTGGATCATTAAAAGAAGAAATAAGATTCCTTCTGTAAGTTTCATCCGGCTCCCAGTAATATGTGTCCGGTTCCTCGATACGTAATTGCTTTTCGTATTCAATCACCTGGTCAATGTAGTCCGGAGAAAATGGGACTATACAAAGATTGGCATTTTCACTTTTCATTTAATGGTATCTCCTCTATTATCTATATTTCTTAATATAATAGATATCGTTTCCTTCACTTTTCAATATATTTGGTCATTCCACGGCTTTTTGAAAAACCAAACCGCTCATAAAATCCTTCTTTTCCCTCTGCGGCTGTAAGGCCCACACTGGTAAAGTTCCCTTCGGGGGTATGCTCCTGTATGTAATTCAATAGTTTATTCACTATGGCTGTTCCAATGCCACGGCCCTGATATTCCGGAAGGACAACTATTTCCTGCAGATACCAGTACATTACTCCATCACCGACAAGGCGTCCCATGCCGACAACTTCGTCTTTTATCAAAACAACTACATCATAAAGATTATTTCTGAGAGCAGCTTCTACAAACTCTACCGGCCGCTCTCTAAAGCCAGCCGCAACCTTAAGTCTGATAAAATCCTTGGCTTCCAGTTTGTTTTCTATTAGCGTGTACTCAATCATAGCGCCTTTTCTCCTAATATAGCTTCCGACTGGTCAAATTAGCTTGTCCTTCATTCTCATTTTATGGATATTGTCCAGTTATCTCCATCCACCAAATACTGAAATTCATTAAGGTCCGGGTCGTTGAACACCTTCAAAAGATCGTCCAGGTCATCGACAGTATTAATCGCTGAAAGCCTGTCGCATTCTACCCATTCCATTTCGCCCTCATCAGATGAAACGACCTGACCGCTGAAACTTTCGGTTTTGAACAAAAGAACGATGTACCTTCCATCTTCAATTGGGAACTGCTTGATTCCCACAAGACGTGGTTTTAGAATATCCAGACCGGTTTCTTCTTTCATTTCCCTTATGACTGCATCCACAAAAGATTCTCCGGGTTCCACATGTCCACCGGGGAGCGTGTAACCCTGCCAATCTTTCTTTATGCGGTTTTGTAACAAGATCCTGTTGCCATCCTGAATGAGACACAGGACCGTCAATTCGACGTTTTCTGTTCTACGCATTTCTCGACACCTAAGATTCTTCCATTACTATTTTCATTATTATCGCCAGATTTTCAGAAACACTGCGGGTTCCATCAAGCTGGATCACTTCACAGTCTGTTTTACCAATGCTTCTTAAAACCTTTTCATCTGTAAGCCCTGCAATCAGTTCCCGAAAGGATTTTTGTTGCTCGTACATGTCCCCGCCTTCAGTAACTCTGTCGCCCCAGCGTTTTTCTTCTCGCTCCTTCACACGCCGAACTCTTTCTTCTGTTTCTGTTTTCAGCCAGAAAACATGTTTGATCGTGGAAAGAATCTCAGCACTCCAGTTAATGGTTACTCCGGTCATAACATACCGGGGGTGTGCAAATACTTCTTTTGCTATGGCTTCTTCGACCTCTTCCTTGGTTCTGGACACGGAATAGGGCATGTCACCAAGGTAAGAGCAATTCACTCCGTATTCACCATCGAGAGCAGCTTTTCTTGATTCACGCTGTTCCGGAAAATAGTAGTCCTCAACGTCTATTTCATATAAATTTAGCGTCTTCGCCAGTGCATGCCCAAGTGTAGACTTTCCACTTCCGTTCAAGCCGACGATAGCTATTCCTTCTCGCATCTGTTCATCCCTTCTTTCAGCGGGCCCAAGGAACGGAGTTGGCGGTTCAGTTCAAAATCAGCCCCTGACGCCGGCCCTTTGGAATCAACGCCTTTTTAATTCATTCTCTATTTCTTCAATTGTAGGCATAGAGCTCTTAAACTCCTCAGGTATAGCATTACTCAGTTCATATTCTGATATTCCTATGGGAGCATTGATCATATTTACAGCATACTGCGCCAGAACGTTGTCTTTCGTTCTGCATATCAAGAGACCAACTGTCTGGTTGTCGTTTTTGCCTTTCAGTAATCCGTCTACGGCACCTATATATGTCCCGAGTTGCCCCATGTCTCCAGGCTCAAATTCTCTTACTTTCACTTCCACCACTACATAACAGTGATTAGGAATATTGTAAAAAAGCATATCGATAAACTGCTCAGTTTTACCAACAACAAGCCTGTATTCTCGCCCAACAAAAGCAAATCCTTTTCCAAGTTCCATAAGAAGAGATTGAACATTCAGCATCAGCGCATCTTTCAATTCTTTCTCATCATAGTCTTTCCTGATTGTAAGAAAATCAAAATTGTAGGGGTCTTTTGTCATTTCCTGAGCAAGATCGCTCTGAACAGAAGGCAATACCTTGTCAAAATTGGATATAGCCTTACCTTGCCTGTTATAAAGATCTGTATCAAGAAAATTCATTAGAACTGCACGGGACCAATTATTCTTAAGGGTTTCTTTGACAAAGAAATTTGCCTTGCTCGGATCTCCTTTACATTTGTCAATTATCAGCTTGTTGTGTCCCCATGGAATGTTAAATATCCCACAGCCAGTTTTTACCTCAACCTGGGGTAAATTCTGTTCTTCAAGAGAATCTACCCCAACTTGGGGTAAATTCCTAATTGCATCAGGATACAATTCATAAAACCAGGACATATAATGGAGATTGGTCACAGAAAATGACTTTACATCCGGAAGCTCTTTTCTCAAATCTGCACTTACTCTTTTATAAAAGCCGGAACCATATTTGTTTTGCGCATCTTGTTGAATAATGTCTCTTCCAAGGCCCCAATAGAATATGAGCATTTCTTCATTTACTTTACTTGCAGCCTTAATCTGACTTCGCTTAAATTGCATACTGATTGTTTTTATCCAATCAGCATATTCTTGATCAAATTTTTTTATTTCACTCATAGGACATGGTCATCCTTTCTCTTTTCCTTTTAAATCGCTCGTTTTAAATATCTCCTCTTCCGGAATATTTTACCACAACAATTGTTATGATTCGTGGCAAATTTGAGGCATTATCAAATAATCTTTCCATCATTCATCATATCCCGCAGAACTTCAAGCGTATGTTTCTCGATTGCCCGCAGGTATTTCTCGGTGAGATGAAAGTATGCTGCGGATTCCGAGATGCTCTTGGCCTCACCGGAGCCAAGGCCGTAGTGATAAGCTAGAAGTCGTCTCATTCGTTCCGGAAGCATTACGAGACGGTTCCGCATCTTTTCAAGCATAACGTGAAGAACCGCAAGGTTTCCGGTAGGATCATGCCACTCAACAGATGTCCCGTTTCCACTTAAGGCATTCTCACTTACCCTTGGATCCATAGCATCTAAAAACAATCTTGTAAGACCGGCTTCCTCCATGTGCCTTTCGAAAGAAGACTGCCCATGATCACAGAGATCAGACATCGCATTTTTAACAATCTCAAAGGCGTATGTGGAGAACTTTACTTCGCGGGATTCATCAAAAGTCTTGGCAGCTGTAAGCATAGCAATCCGCCCTTCCTGCATCAGGTCTTCTTTATCGATACCATCAGAGGAGTTAATGTTCCTGCGAACTCTAACAGTGTTGGCTACCTGAATAATCAATCCTTCATTCTCCATAAGAAGGCGGGTCTCTGCTTCAAGATCATTTTCTTTGATCAGCCGGCAAAGTTCATTATTTCTTTCGTTCTTTCGTTCTTCTTTTGTTAATTTCTTTTCCATAAATCTATAATCTCGGACATGATAACCTCAATTCCCCGGTCGAGACGTTCTGTAAATTCCGCAGAGTAATCGGAATCATTGAGCACAGCTACTTTGACGGCATCTATAACAAAACGTTTCCGGTCTTCATATGAGTAATCCAGCAGATCACCATGTTTATTGATCTCACCTCTGACAGTCTCTATGACTTCAGACGAAAAATTCTTACTGGTATAATCTTTTACTTCGCTCGATACCTGTCGTTTGATCTCACGCACAGCAGTCATGAATTGGGCCTGGATACTTGTGAGTTGATAAGATTCAGCAGGTACTCGCTTAGCCTTTAGCTCCTTCTGTAAAGACGCCACATCTTTATCTCTTGGTATTTTACCGCCATTGATATACTCGGTTATGAGATCGTAGGAAAAACCATATAGACTATTACTGGCCTTAAATGCCATTGTTGCAACATCACTGAAATATGTGTTCAGCTCTTTTGTGGCATACAAGAACTTATCATTTCTGAGCAGATAGTCTATTACCACAGGATTGGCTTTTTTCGTCAAAAGATTCTTAGCTGCTTCGACCGATAATCCCAGTTCGCCTATATCATAATATGTTTTCTCCGGCAAATTTGATATTCCAAGAATGTAATCGGTCGAGACGTTGTATAGTTTCGAAAGTTGAACCAGCATATCGCTGTTGATTGTCGAAGTGACACCCTTTTCTATTCTGCTATATGTAGTTTTATTGACTCCCAAGACTTCGGCTAATGCTTGCATTGTGTCAAAACCATGGGCTTGCCGTAATTCTTTTAACCGTTCTTGCAATGTGCCCGGTAAGTATTCTCCCATAAATAGTCCTCCAAACGTATGTTCTATTATACTATAACACATTGGTTGCATATTTGCATCTGAAAAATGAAAAAAGTGAGTTGATGCCTTCATAAGATGCAATTATATGCAGAAATGAGCGGCCATCTCATTTCGTCCGTATTATTACTTAGGCGGATGAGAAGAGCCGCGAAACCGATGAAAGAAAAAATGATCATTCCCCCCGGGAAGGAATGATCATTTTTCTTTTGTCGGGGCAGAGTCCAGAGGTGCCAAACCTTTGGCGGATCGTGAAGGCAGCGCCTTACGCAAGGTGCAGGAGTAAGACTCCGCCGGGGTGCAGGGGCAGAGCCATGCCGGGATGCAAGGGCAGCGTCCTGCTCAGGTCCAGGGTGAAACC
>JAEEND010000022.1 GCA_016283575.1 Lachnospiraceae bacterium
ATCATATATTCGGGCATGCAGAGTTTAACCTCGTACATAAATGTGCCAACAAGTATTCTGACGAGATAATGGAAAAAGCAATTCTTTATACCAGCTGTGCACCCTGTGAGAGATGTCTCGGCGCTATTGCGTCACTTGGCGTACATAATGTGGTTTGCGGAGTTTCATATAAAGAATTCTGTAAATTATTACCGTTTGATTATCAGGCAGTGGACAGGGAAGGTCTTTTAAAAAAACTGGGAATCACTATGAAACTTACGGAATCTGTGAAGATGAAGGTATGCATGTTTTTGAGTGGTGGGGCGGCGAATATCGTCCTCTTGAAGAACTGATTGCTGAAATGGATGAAGTAAAAAGAAAACAGAAATAATAACTTCCAGGTTGTCGAGATGATGCGATAGCAAGTTATTTTGGAATACAATGTAGACCGATAAATTCATAATTTCCGTGGAGATACAATGCTCTTATACCATTATTTTGATAAGAAAACAGGTCCGTTTCGGAATCTGTCAGACCTAAGCGAAGAAGAAGCCAATAAGGTGCTTCTGACCATAAAGTCCGAAAAACCAGAAAGCATGTGTGCAAAAAGGCAAGACAGTTACGTTGCCGATAGAAGGCGATTCGAAGAGATACTAAGGACTGAGTTCCGGAAAAAAGGCGGGAAGATTGAACGCGAAGTCCCCCACTATCTGGTGGTTGGTGAATGCCTATGGTTACAGAGCTGGTTTGAAGACTGCGATCACATAGTGATAGATACGGCAGACCTGGATCTGAGCACAGTCTCTTTTACCTATGGAGATTCTCATCCAACGTTCAGTGACCGTGTTAATGATGGAAAAGAGTACAGAAAGAAGCTCTATACATATGACGAGATATTAGGCGTGATTGAAAAGTACGGACTTCCCCAGGACTGGAACCCGGATGGGAAATACGGCCCAGAGCGGTACGTCGAAGCTCATGTGTGGAGTGATAGGGGAATAAAAGATGGCATCGAGTAAAGATTATTTGGTTTTTATTTTAGAACAGCTCTCAGAGCTGGATGATATAACATACAGGGCGATGCATGCAGAGTTACCTGCCCCGAAGAAAAAGAAGTGAGCTATAGTAAGGAAAATCGGAATATATTTCAGTAAAACTGACAAATCGGCATTTGTCGAATCTTTTAGCAACAATAGGAGGGGCATAATATGGAACAAAAAATTATTTTGGAAACAGAGAGATTGTTTCTTAGGGAAATGAATACTGATGATTTTGAGGCACTATACAAAGTCCTTGCCGATAGTGACATCATGCAGCATTATCCATATACCTTTGACGAGAAAAGAGTCAATGATTGGATTGAAAGAAATATGAACCGATATCAAGAGAATGGTTTTGGGCTATGGGCGGTATGTTTGAAAGATACAGGAGAGATGATAGGTGACTGTGGATTGACACTTCAGAATATTGAGGGGAAGATGCTCCCTGAGATTGGTTATCATATCCGCGCAGATCATCAGCGAAATGGTTATGCTAAGGAAGCAGCAACTGCTGTACGAGACTGGGCATTTGCAAACACGGATTACCCTGCACTCTATTCATATTGCAAATATACAAATGTCGGTTCTTATAAGACTGCAGAATCTATAGGTATGCATTTCGAGAAGGAATACCCAGATCCCGAAAACAAAATTACTCATGTCTCTGTAATCTTTCGTGAAGAGATGACAGTCGCATAAATCGACATTTGAAAGGATTATAAATATGAAAAACGCATTATCTTGGCTGTTAATTTTGTTAAATGTGATTGGCTGCCTATGCCTTACTTATAGCATTTATTTGTTTCTTTTCGGAAGCACTATAGTTGATGCACCAAATGTAATGTTTTCGATGGAAAGATGGGAAAGAGGAGGTTGGCTACTTACTATTGGAATGATTCCGCTAATAATAGCAAACATCTTAGGTTATGGATATATTCAATTTGGAAATAAGAAAAACAGACTGCTTATCTTCATTCCCTCTGTTATCTGCATAATTTTAGTAGCATGCTTTTGGGGGAGTGGAATAATAGAATAATATAAATTCCAGCTTGTCGAGATGATGCGATAGCAAGTTATTTCGGAATATAATTCAGTTTACGATTATGCACCCCGTTATTTGTGAGGAAATATATATGAGTACCAGAAAAGAAATAGTAAGCGGTTTTTATGAACAGTATGACGAAGATGGGCGGACTACAAGAACGCGTCACGGGCAGTTGGAATACTCTACTACGATGACGTATATTCATCGCTATGCAACCAAGCATTCAAAAATCCTTGAGGTTGGTGCCGGAACAGGAAGATACTCCATTGCACTTGCGAAAGAAGGCATGGACGTGACGGCTGTCGAACTTGTTGAGAACAATCTTGAAGTGCTTAGAGAAAACAGCAAAGGGATCACGAACCTTAAATCATTTCAAGGAGATGCAACGGATTTGCATCGTTTTCCGGATAACTCATTTGATGTAACTCTGTTCTTCGGTCCAATGTATCATTTGTATGAATCATGCGAAGTTAACTGCGCAATTGACGAGGCAATTCGAGTCACGAAACCCACTGGAGTAATTATGTTTGCCTTCATATCTGTGTTTGCGATTATGTATGCAAACTATTTTTATGGAAATTGGGCTGAAGGACAAGAAGAGAACTTTACAAAGGATTATCAGGTAAGGCATTTCAAAGAGCAGCTGTTTACAGGATATGACGTTACAGAGTTTGAGGAACTTTTCCGTGAGAAGCCTGTCGAATGGATAACAACAGCAGGTGTGGACGGATTGATGGAACCCATTGAAATGCGTCCCGACTTTTCTATGACCGATAAGGAATTTGAAGCCTTTGCTAAGTGGTATCTCGCTTTTTCCGAAAAGAGAGAACTGTTGGGCAACACAAATCATCTTCTCTATATATGCCGTAAGCAGGTATAAAACATGGGATAAGGCAATAGTAAGATATATCAGAAGTTAATCTTCCTAAGGGTGCACCCCCTCTCTTGGCAAACCGGCGCATACCGGAGCAATTTGATGCAGTTTTTTGGAGAAAAAACAATGATAAAAGTTTTATTTGTCTGCCTGGGCAACATCTGTCGTTCGCCTATGGCAGAATTTGTTATGAAAGACCTTGTGAAAAAAGAAGGTCTTCAGGATAATTTTTATATAGAATCAGCGGCAACAAGCTATGAAGAATGCGGAAATCCAGTGTATCCTCCTGCGGTGCGGGAATTATCCAAGCATGGGATAAGCTGTGCTGAAAAAAGAGCTCGTACCATGACCAAGGATGATTATAAAAGGTTTGATTATATTATTGGCATGGAAGATAGGAATATTACAATTATTAAGCGCATTATCGGAGCGGATACGGAAAATAAGGTTTATAAACTGATGCACTTTGCAGGTAAGGACGAAGACATCGCGGATCCCTGGTATACAGGAGATTTTGAAGGCGTGTATAAACAGATTGCTGAAGGGTGTCGTGGCTTGCTGGAAATGGACTAAGGGGACGGGGTTCCTGGTCCACCGAAATGGGCCACTAATGGCAGAAATTGCCAACAAAACTAAATAAAGCTTCACATAGACCGGTACTTCTGGTAACACTCGGATTTGTACCGGCCTTATTTTATTCAGGGTAGAGAAATAAAAAGAAATGTGGTAATATAGAAAAGCTGTGACCATTGAGTCACTTATATTGAAAACACAGTATAATCAATACTTTTAGAAGGAGATATATAGAAAATGAAATTAGGAATCGTAGGTTTACCTAACGTCGGCAAGAGTACACTTTTCAATTCGCTCACAAAAGCAGGAGCCCTTGCCGCCAACTATCCTTTCGCAACAATAGATCCCAACATCGGAATCGTGCCCGTGCCGGATAAAAGAATAGAAGCGCTTGGTAAGCTTTATAATACGAAAAAAGAAACACATGCCACAATCGAATTTGTTGACATCGCAGGTCTTGTTAAAGGTGCTTCAAAGGGTGAAGGTTTAGGAAACCAGTTCCTTGCAAACATCCGTGAAGTAGATGCGATTGTACATGTTGTAAGATGTTTCGATAATGCAAATATTATTCATGTTGACGGAAGCATTGACCCCATCAGAGATATTGAGACCATCAATCTTGAATTGATCTTTTCCGATATCGAAATATTGGAGCGAAGAATTTCCAAAGTTCAGCGCGCTGCCAACAACGACAAATCTGCAGCCAAGGAATTGAAGCTTTGCCAGAGCGTGAAGGCTCATCTTGAAGCAGGAAAGCTTGCGAAGACCTTTGAACTTTCCGATGATGAAGATGAAAAAGAATGGTTCCGCACATACAATCTTCTTACCGCAAAGCCCGTTATTTTTGCAGCCAACGTTTCTGAAGAAGATTGCCAGGATGACGGCGCAAGCAATGACTATGTAAAGCGCGTAAGAGAATATGCAAAGACGGAAGGATCGGAAGTATTTGTTATTTCCGCGGAAATCGAGCAGGAAATAGCGGAAATGGATGATGAAGAGAAGCAGATGTTCCTTGATGAACTTGGCATCAAAGAATCCGGACTCGATAAGCTTATTGCTGCAAGCTACAGAATCCTGGGACTTATGAGTTTCTTAACTGCAGGAGAGGATGAATGTCGTGCATGGACCATTAAGATCGGTACCAAGGCACCTCAGGCAGCCGGTAAGATTCATACCGATTTTGAACGAGGCTTTATTAAAGCCGAAGTAGTAAGCTTTGATGACTTAATGGCCAACGGTTCACTTGCAGCAGCAAGAGAGAAAGGCTTAGTCCGTATGGAAGGAAAAGAATATGTCGTTAAAGACGGCGATGTTATTCTTTTCAGATTTAATGTATAAAAAATAAAACCAGAGCCCCTGAATTAGCGATCAAAGAGCAGGTTTTTTAAAAAATCTGCTCTTTTTTTATGTTTTAAAAAACAAAATCTGCCATCAGATTTTAAAATCATACTAAATATTGTTGCTGTTTTTTTAGAAATCATATAAAAATCCCTCCACCCTCAAAAAACCTTGATTTTTCAAGGTTTTTTTGCGTTAAACCCCTTGCAAAATACCGAAAAATGGTATAAAATGTGGTTAAAAGTGGTAGAGAGTGGTGCTTATGTGGTAGAAAGTGGTAAATCACAAGGCAGACCCTAAGGTGGTGATAAGTATGTTCATGGGAGAGTACAATCACACAATCGATGAAAAGGGCAGACTTATCATTCCTTCTAAATTCCGTGAGGAATTGGGCAACAGCTTCGTTGTCACAAAGGGATTGGACGGCTGCTTATTTGCATATGACAACACCGAATGGACCGCTCTTGAAGAAAAGCTTAAAAAGCTTCCCTTGACCAACAGAGATGCGCGAGCCTTTGCAAGATTTATGCTTGCAGGTGCGGCATTGGTGGAAGTTGATAAGCAGGGACGTATTCTTTTGCCTCAGGTATTAAGAAGCTTCGCAGAACTTGAAAAAGATGTGGTGCTTATAGGCGTTGCAAGCCGCATTGAAATCTGGAGCAAGGATCGCTGGAACGACATGTCGGATGCCTCCGATATGGATGAAATAGCTGAAAAGATGGCAGACCTTGGAATATAGGAGATAAAGAATGGAATTTAAGCATTTCTCGGTAATGCTGAATGAAACCATAGATGGATTGAATATAAAGCCTGACGGCATCTACTTAGACGGAACTCTCGGTGGAGCCGGACATTCTTCGGAAATTGCAAAGCGTTTGACGGACGGCGGATTTTTGTACGGCGTTGATCAGGATGAGGATGCCATCAAATTTGCATCCGAGAGACTTGAACCTTTCAAAGACCGAGTTGAGATCATCAGATGCAATTACAAAGATGCGATTTCTGTTTTAAAAGAAAAAGGCGTTAAGGGCCTTGACGGAATACTTCTTGACCTGGGAGTTTCTTCCTATCAGTTAGACACGGTTGAACGAGGTTTTTCTTATAAATACGACACCGATCTTGATATGAGAATGGATAATCGTGAGAAACTTACTGCCAAAGACATAGTCAATACCTATTCGCTTGCTGAATTATCAAGGATTATAAGAGATTACGGTGAAGATAAATTCGCTCAGAACATTGCGAAGCACATAGTCAATGCTAGAGCTGAGAAGCCCATCGAAACAACCTTTGAATTAAATGAAATCATAAAAGCCGCCATCCCCATGAAGATGCGTGCTACGGGAGGACATCCTTCAAAAAGAACCTTCCAGGCTATCAGAATCGAATGTAACCACGAACTCGACGTGTTAAGAGATTCTCTCGATGAAATGATAGATTTTCTTAACCCCGGCGGAAGAATAGCGATCATCACCTTCCATTCATTGGAAGACAGGATAGTAAAAACAATATTTAAGAAAAATGAAGATCCTTGCGTTTGCCCCAAAAACTTTCCTGTTTGTGTATGCGGCAACGTGTCAAAAGGATTTCAGGTAAATAAAAAACCGATTCTTCCTTCAGAAGAAGAATTAAATGAGAACTCAAGATCAAAAAGCGCGAAACTTCGCGTGTTTGAAAGGAAATAAAAATGGCAAATTTAAGTCAGGGAAGACAATTGAACAGAACTTACGTATATGGAAATACGGTAAGAAATATGGACGTTAAGAGAGCGATCGACGGTCGTCCCACCGGTTCACCTTTAAGAGAGGTTAAGGCTGAAGCCAAAAGAGCCCGCAAGATGAACATGGGATTCTTATACGTTCTTTTCCTTGCGGCTGCAATTGTTGTTACCGCATATGGCATGATTTCTTATCTTAAATTACAGGCAGACATCACAAATCTTGTTAAGGACAATTCCCGTCTTGAGCAGGAGCTCAACAATTTGACACTTGCAAATGATGATGAGTATAGTAAAATGATAAATGCAGTTGATTTTGATGAAATCAGAAGAATTGCAATCGAAGAACTCGACATGGTTTATGCTGATGAATCACAGATTGTTACCTATGAAAGAGAGACTAGCGATTACGTAAGACAGCTTAACAATTTGTCGAATTAGGCGAGGCATTTGTTTTGGCAAAAGAAAAAAGAAGAAGAAAACTGACGGTAAGAAGTCAGGCAAAGATTGTATCTAACAGGCTGGGAGTTGTATTTTTGATCGTGCTCCTGGCTTTTGTTGGTTTAAGCGCCCGACTTATATATATAACAAAAGAAAATAACAACGATTATCAGCATAAGATTCTCTCTCAGCAGGCCTATGATTCCCAGGTCATTAATGCAAAACGCGGTGAGATCATAGATAGAAACGGAACCGTGCTTGCCACCAGTAAGGAAAGCTATAATGTTATCCTTGATGTCAAGAACCTTCTTTTGCATGATGAAAATGAAGGAAATACAGACGGAACGGAGCATACCCTTGCTGCCTTAAAGAATGTGTTCGGCGTTGATACTGAAAAGATACGTGAATATATTAAAGACACTCCGAAATCCCAGTATTATCAGGTAAAAAAGGGCGTATCCTTTGAAGAGATGTCCAGGTTTTTAATGTATACCACAAAGCCTGAAAATGAAGAAGATAACGATACTCTTTATGATAAAAATGTTAATTCCGTATGGTTTGAAAAATATTATGTAAGATTCTATCCTCAGAATACTCTCGCCTGCGATACCATAGGTTTTTCCCTTAATAACGGTACCGCATCCTATGGCCTTGAAGAATATTACAATGACCTTTTAACCGGTGTAAACGGCCGTAAATATGGTTTCTTAGGAGATAATTCCACTCAGGAGATCACGACGATCCCGGCTACAGACGGATATAAGCTTGTTACCACCATTGATTCCAACATTTCTTTGATGGTTAAGAAACATTTAAAAGATTTTATGTTTGAATATAAGGATAATGTACGTGAAGGATTCGGAGCCAACAATGTGGGCTGCATCATCATGAATGCAAAAACCGGAGAAATCCTTGCAATGGAAAGTTATCCCGATTTTGATCTTAATGATCCAACTGATATAAGTGAGTATTATTCGGAAGAAGAAATTAATACCATGAAGGATGACGGCACTCTTAAGGATGCCTATGATGCCCTATGGAAGAATTTCTGCATTCAGGATACCTATGAACCCGGTTCCGTTATGAAGCCTTTTACCGTTGCGATGGGGCTTGAAACCGGTACCATTAAAGGCAACGAAGGATATCAGTGTAACGGATATCTCACTATCGGCGGTCATGAAATCTACTGTCATAACAGAGCAGGTGACGGCTGGCTTGATATAAAGGGAGCCGTGGCTCAGTCCTGTAACGTTGCTCTTATGTATATGAGCAGACAGATCGGAGCGGAGAATTTCTTAAAATACCAGGAAGTATTTAACTTTGGCCTCAGGACCAATATAGATCTTACAGGTGAAACAAGAACCGACAGCGTCGTGTTCAATGAAAATACACTTCATGAAACCGAACTTGCCACTGCAAGCTTCGGTCAGGGCTTTAACGTAACCATGATACAGATGATCACGGGTTATGCTGCTCTTGTTAACGGCGGTTATTATTATGAGCCCCATGTAGTAAACAGGATTCTTACTTCCGGTGGTTCGGTTGTAAAGAATATTGAGCCGAGAGTGGTTAAACAGGTTGTATCGGAGACCACTTCCGCCAAGATCCGTGAATACTGTAATGCGGTGGTGACGGAGGGTACAGGCTGGAGAGCCAAGCCTGCAGGATATGCAGTGGGCGGTAAGACCGGTACTGCCGAAACCGTACCGAGAGGAAACGGAGAATATGTTGTATCATTCATGTGTCATGCGCCGGCGGATGATCCCGAGATCATCTGTTACGTGGTTGTTGACAGACCTAACGTGGCTGTTCAGGAAGATGCCAAATATGCAACGATCATTTCCCATGAAATACTTACTGACGTCCTTCCTTATCTGAATATTCCCATGACTGAAGATCTGACGGAACAGGATATAGCTGCTCTTGAAGAAAGAGAGCTTTCCATACTTACCAATCGTACGGAAAAAGAAGATCCTGATGCTGATTCCGAAGAAAACGGCGAAGGCGAAAACGAAAACAACGGAGATTCCAATAATGACTAAAGCAATCATACTTTTATTTATTATTTCTTTTGTAATAAGCCTTATCTTAGGACCCATTATAATTCCTGTTTTACGTAAGATTAAGGCAGGACAGACGGAGCGTGAAGACGGCCCCGAATCCCATTTAAAGAAAACGGGAACCCCCACCATGGGAGGCTTTATATTTTTAATAAGTGCAATTTTGAGCTTTTTCGTTGCTCCCTTAATCTATAGCATTGTTTACAATACTCCATTGGCGATTGTAACTGCTTCAATTAATCCTGAATTTTTAGCTCGCAGTCTTCCTGTAATCTTTTTGACTTTGGGTTTTGCTCTTATAGGCTTTATCGACGATTTTATTAAAGTAGTTTTAAAGAGATCTTTGGGACTCAGAGCATGGCAGAAGATGCTTCTTCAGATTATAGTTGCAGGCGCTTTTGCTCTGTACTTATATAATTGGGGATTTCCTTTTGCAACATTGATACCGTTTACCGGAAACGGAGTATTTTTTAATAAGCTCTGGTTTGTGCCTGTAATTATTTTTATTATTGTGGGTACAGTTAACGGATCCAATTTTACTGACGGTGTTGACGGCCTCGAAACCAGTGTTACTGCGACAATGTGTCTCTTCTTAGCAATTGTTGCCGGTGTTTCAAAATCCATGCTTATAGTTGTTCCGGTAGTATTTTTCGGTGCGCTTTTAGGCTTCTTAATGTTTAATGTAAACAAAGCTCTTGTATTTATGGGTGATACCGGTTCCCTTGCTTTAGGCGGTCTGGTTTCCGGACTTTCCATCATGCTCGGTCTCGAATTTTACCTTCCCATATTTGCGCTCATCTATTTTGTTGAAGTTTTATCCGTAATGCTTCAGGTCGGATATTTTAAATTAACTCACGGAAAAAGAATCTTTCGTATGGCACCCATTCACCATCATTTCGAACTTGGAGGATGGACGGAAGCCAAGGTTGTTGCCGTATTTACAGCAGTGACCATGGTACTTTGTGCCTTTGTTTTATACTTTATTATTGTGTAGGATGATTCATGGAAAATACTGCGACATTAAAAAGAAAAAAATATTTTGATTTTACCCTTCTTTTTATAGTGCTGTTTCTTTTAGGCTTCGGGCTTGTAATGGTTTATTCCACAAGCTCATATGTTGCTTCCGTATCAAGCGGCGACGATTTTGCCTTTTTTAAGGCTCAGCTCCGAAGCATCATAGTGGGTCTTTTTGTCATGCTTTTGGCATATCTTTTCCCATATAAATACTATAAAAAGTTCGCACCTTTCATTCTTCTTGCTTCCTTTATCATTGTGCCATTGGTGCTTACACCTCTCGGTGGTGCGGAAGGAGAGACGATTAATGGCGCAAGACGCTGGATCTTTCTTTTCGGATTCTCCATTCAGCCTGCCGAAATAGTGAAGATCGCCATTATTATCTATTCGGCGGCCCTTCTTTCCAAGATGACCATGAAAGAAAGACAGTCATTGAGAGGCACCGCATTTATCCTGGGACCGGCGGGCATTTTATTTTTAATGCTTCTTTTTATTACTACCAACTTAAGCTCCGCAATCATCGTATTCGGTATTGCCTACGTGCTTCTTGTTATTGCATCTAAAAAGAATATCTATGCCTATATGCTTTTGATCGGAGTAGCGATAGTGGGTGTTCTTGGTGTTATCATGATAGCAAAGGGCATCGGTTCTTCCATATGGGGATTCAGAGGAGAAAGAATACTTGCATGGCTTAATCCCGAGGCTTATGCAGATGGTAAAGGCTTCCAGGTATTACAGTCTCTTTACAGTATCGGATCCGGCGGAATCTTCGGTAAAGGACTTGGAAAGAGCATGCAGAAGCTGGGCTTCTTACCATATGCGCAGAACGATATGATCTTTGCGATTATCTGCGAGGAACTTGGATTATTCGGCGGCCTTGCGGTTATATTCATGTTTGTGCTACTACTTTTCAGACTCAGAGACATTGTTTATTACACGACCGATCTTTTCGGAAGCTTACTTGTATGCGGTGTTTTTGCTCATATTGCGATTCAGGTTGTGCTTAATGTGGCAGTTGTAACAAATACCATTCCCAATACGGGTATTTCTTTACCGTTTATAAGCTATGGCGGATCGTCGGTTATTTTCCTGTTGGCGGAAATCGGTATCGTCATGAATGTGGCAAGTAATATTGATTTCGCGACTCCCAATGTAAATTATCAGGAGACAATAGATGAGGAAACGGAGTAAATTAAAGGGTTTTATAGTGTTCCTTGTGATTCTTTTGGTGATTTCAGGAGCGCTATTCGGTATATTTGAATATGTAAAGCACAATTATACCGTTAAAAATGTGCTGGTGGAGGGAAACATCCACTACACCGATGATGAAATAAAGGATCTGGTGATAGGAGAGGGACTTAAAGGAAACTCTCTTTATCTTTCATATATCTATAAAAATAAAGAAGTTGAAAACATCCCTTTCGTCGAAACAATGGATGTAAAGGTGGTATCACCTGACACTGTACGTATCACTGTTTACGAGAAGATCCTGGCAGGATATATAGAATTCCTTGGTCAGTACATCTATTTTGACAAGGATGGGATAGTATGTGAAGCATCTCACGTAAAAACCCTTGGAATTCCAGAGGTTATAGGAGTAAAATTTGATTATGTGGTGATGCATGAAATGTTGCCGGCAGAGGATCCCGAGCTTTTTAATAATGTATTAAATATTACAAAACTTATGGAAAAATACGGGGTATTGGCAGATAAACTTTATTTTGCCAAGAATGGTGACATATCACTTTATATCGGTGATATAGTCGCAAGCCTCGGTAATGATGAAAATATAGACATAAAGATCATGAATCTTCCGGGAATCCTTGCTAATCTTCAGGGAAAAGCGGGTGTACTCAGGATGGAAGACTATGATGAAAATACAAAAAGAGTATCTCTTGAACCAAAGAAAGATAAATAGCATGTGGTGGCTGAATGATTGATTTTTTGAGAAGCTTTGTAAAAAACAAAAAAGTATTGATCCTCGGTTTCGGACGAGAGGGACGTGCAAGCTTTGATCTTTTAAGAGAAGCGGGCGGATACTTAGCACTTGCGGTTTCCGATATGAAGAATATTGAAGATCTTCCCGAAGATGTAACACTTCATACCGGTGATGATTATCTTTCCGTAATCGATGATTATGACATTATATTTAAGACTCCGGGCATAGTAATGCCCAAGGAACTTAAAGAATATAAGGCTTTCTTTACATCGGAAACAGAACTTTTTATTGAACGATACAGGGATAGAATTATCGGTATCACCGGAACCAAGGGAAAGAGTACCACATCAACCCTTCTTTATGAGACCCTCAAGGATTTCGGTTTAAAGGTTCTTTTTGCAGGGAATATCGGAATTCCTGTT
Source organism: Lachnospiraceae bacterium (assembly GCA_016283575.1). Taxonomy (GTDB): domain Bacteria; phylum Bacillota; class Clostridia; order Lachnospirales; family Lachnospiraceae; genus UBA1258. The sequence goes on from JAEEND010000022.1 coordinate 12,443, forward strand.
TTTGATATCTGGAAAGAAATAGATGATGATACGCTGATTGTATTGGAGCTTTCCTGCCATCAGCTTGAATATGCCGTAACATCACCGAAATATTCTATGATCTTAAATATTTACGAAGACCATCTCGATCACTACGGCACAAGGGAAAGATATGCAAAATCGAAGCTTAACCTTCCTTTATATCAAAAGGAGACCGATCTTTTCCTTACCACAAAAGAAGTGACGGATGAATTCGGTGAATTTAAAGTAAATACGGTTCATGTAGATAAAAGCATTCTTCCCATAAAAAGCTTAAATGAGATAAATAAGAATCTTAAGGGAGAACATAATCTTCTTAATGCAGCCTTTGTGTACAGTATGGCCGGGGTATTTGGCGTAACCCTTGAAAGCTTTCTTGGTACTCTTTCAAGATTTAATCCCCTTCCTCACAGACTTGAGTATGCAGGATGCTTTAACGGCGTTGATTTCTATGATGATTCCATTTCCACAACTGTCAAGAGTGCCATCAGTGCCTGTGAAAGCGTGGAAAATTCCGAGACCATTCTGATCGGTGGAATGGAAAGAAATATAGATTATACCGAACTTGTTTCTTATCTTAAGAAATCGAAGCTAAAAAATATTATCTGCATGTATGAATCCGGTGAAAGATTCTATGAAATGTATAAAAAAGCCCTTAAATTTCCGGGAGCTCCCAAGGCTTATTTAAAGAAGGATTTAAACGAAGCAGTTTCTTTTGCAAAAGAGATTACCGGAAAGGGAGGCGCGGTTTTGCTTAGCCCCGCTGCGGCCAGCTATGGCTATTTTAAGAATTTCGAAGAGCGCGGTGACAAATTCAAAAATCTCGTAAAATGTTAAAGATTTGTTGTTGCGCAAATAAAAAAATGATTATATTATAGAGAGTGTAGTTTTTAATAGGTGAAGGAGGAAATACCTTGCTGGAGATTATTAGTAACGAGGCAGATTCCGCAGCTAAGATCATAGTAGTAGGTGTTGGTGGTGCAGGAAACAATGCTGTAAATAGAATGGTTGAGGAGAATATTTCAGGGGTTGATTTTATCGGAGTTAATACCGATAAGCAGGCTCTCCAGTTATGCAAGGCTCCTAAGCTTATTCAGATAGGCGAAAAATTAACCAAAGGACTTGGTGCGGGTGCAAAGCCCGAAATCGGCGAAAAGGCCGCAGAAGAAAGCTCTGAAGAACTTCAGGCTGCTATTCGCGGTGCAGACATGGTATTTATTACCTGTGGTATGGGCGGCGGAACCGGTACAGGTGCGGCTCCCGTGATCAGTAAGATTGCCAAGGATATGGGTATCCTTACTGTAGGTGTTGTAACCAAGCCTTTCAGATTTGAAGCAAAACAGAGAATGGTCAATGCCATCGGCGGTATCGATAAGATCAAAGAAAACGTTGATACATTGATCGTTATTCCCAATGATAAATTGTTAGATATTATTGATAAACGTACTTCATTCCCCGATGCTTTAAAGAAGGCTGATGAAGTATTGCAGCAGGCTGTATCAGGTATTACAGATCTTATTAATGCGCCTGCACTTATTAACCTTGACTTTGCTGACGTACAGACAGTCATGAAGGGCAAGGGCGTTGCTCACATCGGTATCGGTGTCGGTAAGGGCGATGAAAAGGCTCTTGATGCAGTTAAGATGGCTGTTGACAGCCCCTTACTTGAAACCACCATTAACGGTGCCACCAATGTTATCATCAACATTTCCGGTGACATTACTCTTGCTGATGTATCCGATGCAACAGATTATGTTCGTGATCTTACCGGCGATGATGTTAATGTTATCTTCGGTGCTCTTTATACAAAAGCTGAACAGGAAACATGTAAGATTACCGTTATTGCTACGGGCTTACAGGGTAACAGCGAGAGAGCAAGAGTTGCAAGCCTCATTGATGCCCGCTTGAAGGGAATTCCTACACCCGGTGTTGCTAAGACAGAAACAACCGTAGGAGTTACTCCCGCACTTGATATCCCTGTTCCCACAATGGGACTTCAGAATCCCAAGGAAATAAAGAGTAATGTTGATTCACAGACTCTTGTAGTTCCTTCTTTCTTAAGAAAATAATTTAGACATGACAGCCCGTCGGTTTAACCGGCGGGTTTTTTATTGCCACTAAATTTTGAAAACAGCGGCAAAATATAACTAAATATTGAAATTTGGTTTCCATAACTCATTGACATAACAATTTTTTGACAATATAATGAAATAGGTACATAAGTACTGATTAACAGCCATTGAGGGTTACAGAAAAGGAGAAGGCTATGAAATGTCCGTTTTGTGGTCATGAAGACACAAGAGTAATTGATTCAAGACCTGCTGAAGACAACAACTCCATCAGAAGAAGAAGAGTTTGTGATGAGTGTGGCAAGAGATTTACAACCTATGAAAAGGTTGAAACCATTCCTCTTATTATCATTAAAAAAGATAAGAACAGAGAAACGTATGACAGAACCAAGCTTCAGGGCGGCATTTTACGTGCCTGCCATAAGCGTCCCATAAGTGCCGATAAGATCAATCAGATCGTTGATGATGTTGAAACAAAGATCTTTTCCATGGAAGAAAAAGAAATTGAATCAAGAGTCATCGGTGAACTTATCATGGATAAGTTAAAAGAAGTGGATGCTGTAGCCTATGTGCGTTTTGCTTCCGTATACAGAGAGTTTAAGGATGTTAACAGCTTCCTTGATGAACTTAGAAATGTATTGGACAAGTAAGAACCAATAATTCCGAAGGAAATATTGGTTCGATCGATAATAAATCGCAAAGCGATTTATTATACATGATAATAAATCGCAAAGCGATTTATTATATTCCTTTATTTTCGGTATTAAATCACGATGGTGAAAATCATCGTGATTTTTTTGTCAAATTCCATTGACTTTGATGTGTAAATATACTATATTTTCATTGTTAATTTAGGGCACAGCCCGGAAGAAAAGGAGACACAAGATGAATTTATTCAAAAAGGGATTATCCCTTCTCTTGTTGTCGGCCACATTGACTGTTGCACTCTGCGGATGCGGAGGCGATAAGGCGGATGATTCTTCCCAAATTACCATTGGAATTCCTCAGGATCTTGAGGAAAGTCTTGACCCCCACTACGCAGTGGCGGCAGGAACCAAAGAAATTCTTTTTAATATCTTTGAAGGCTTGGTTAAGCCTGACAAAAATGGTGATTTAAATCCCGCCGTGGCAGACAGCTACACAATATCAGAGGATGGACTTACTTACACGTTCCATTTAAGGAAAGGAGTTAAGTTCCATGACGGTTCCGCTGTAACGGCTGAGGATGTTTTATACTGCATCGAAAAAAATGCCGATACTTCCGCGGGCGACGCGAACATATCGGCATTTTCTAATATCAAAAATTACTATGCCGATGGCGAAAATATTGTGATCGAATTAAATGTAAAGGACCCTGATTTCCTTGAATACATGACAATGGCCATTATTCCTGCAGGTAATACCGATGCTGCTACAAATCCCATCGGTACCGGTCCTTACAAATATGTTTCAAGAACTCCCCAGGAGAATATTATTCTTGAAGCTTTTGACGATTATTACGGTGAAAAAGCAAACATCAAAAACGTAACTCTTAAGATCGTTGCCGATGCAGATTCCGTAGTAATGAATTTACTTGGAGGTTCCGTAGATTTATATGCAAGAATCTCTTCAACTCAGGTTGCACAGCTTGCAAATTCTGACTTCAACATTCTTGAAGGAACCATGAACCTGGTTCAGGCTCTTTATTTAAACAACAATGTTGAACCCTTCAATGATGTAAGAGTACGTCAGGCTTTAAGCTACGCTGTCGATCCCAAGGAGATCATCGATCTTGCTTTTGACGGCAAGGGTACCGAGATCGGTTCTTCCATGTTCCCTGCTTTCGGTAAGTACTATATCGATGAGACCAAGGACTACTATGAAGTTGATCTTGATAAGGCAAAAGAACTTTTAACTGAAGCAGGTTACCCCGATGGATTTTCTTTTGCAATTAAAGTACCTTCCAACTATCAGCCCCATATCGATACCGCGCAGGTTATCGTTGAGCAGTTAAAGAAGATCAATGTTGATGCTAAGATCGAGCTTGTTGAATGGGATTCATGGCTTTCGGATGTATATGCCGGCCGTGATTTCGCAGCAACAGTTGTCGGTGTAGATGCTTCTACCATGACTGCAAGAGCAATGCTTGAGCGTTTCACATCCGATTCTTCAAAGAACTTTGTGAATTTCGCAAGCGATGCCTACGATGCGGAATTTGCCGCAGCAATCTCTGCAACCGATATTGATGAGCAGACAGAGCATTATAAAGAATGTGAATGGATTCTTACAAAAGAATCTGCTAATGTATATTTACAGGATTTAGCTGAATTTGTAGCACTTAACAAGAAGTATACGGGATATGAATTTTATCCTATTTACGTAATGGATATTGCTAAACTTAAATTAGCTGAATAAGAAAGGAGAGAGCGTGAAATACGTTATAAGAAAGCTTGTTACAATGATAATAACTCTTATGGCGGTTTCCGCTCTCGTTTTTATTTCTTTCCAGCTTATTCCGGGAAATCCTGCCATTTCCAGACTGGGAACCGAGGCGACTCCGGAAAAGATCGCGCGTCTCACCCATGAACTCGGTCTCGACAGACCTTTACTTACCCGTTATTTTGAATGGATTAAGGGTATTTTTCGCTGGGACTTCGGTATGTCCTACAGTTATAATCAGTCGGTAACAAGCCTTATTTCGGATAAGCTTGTTATTACATTAATGCTTTCTTTTATCGCTATATTAATTACTGTTCTTGTTTCATTCCCTTTAGGGATTTATGCCGCAAGAAAAAGCGATACAAAGCTTGATGTTGTGATAAATTCCCTTAATCAATTTATAATGGCGGTTCCTTCTTTCTTTTCAGGAATCCTTATCACACTGATTTTTGGTGTTATTCTTCGCATATTTACCCCCGGTGCCTTTGTATCATATAAGATCAATATGTTTAAATGTATTTCTTATCTGATCTTCCCGGCAATCGCCATTGCCCTTCCCAAAATCTCCATGGTGGTAAAGCTTCTTAAGGACACCTGCCTTCAGGAAGCAAAAAAGGATTATGTCAGAACTGCATATTCGAGAGGCAACCGTACCAAAGCGGTTTTCTATAAACATGTACTGAAAAATGCCATGGTACCTGTAATTACATTTCTTTCCATGACATTTGCGGATATCATTGCAGGATCCATAATTGTTGAGCAGGTATTCAGCGTGCCGGGCCTCGGAAGGCTTCTTCTTACATCTATTTCCGGCCGTGATTATCCCGTATGCGAAGCGATCATATTATTCCTTGCATTTTTCGTGGTTTTCAGTAATCTGCTTGTTGATCTTTTCTACAGAGTATTAGACCCGAGGATCAGAGTTTAAAATATTATGGAAGTTAACAAAAATAAACGTATAAAGTTAATATTGGGCATAACTCTCACGGGCATTATTTTTATCATGCTTTTACTGGGAATAATCAAGACTCCCTATGACCCCATGGAAATGAGCTCTGAACTTAAGCTTACGGGTGCTTCTTTTAAACATATCATGGGTTGCGATCAGTTCGGACGGGACGTGTTTTCAAGAATCCTTGTGGGAGTAAAAGAAACTCTGATAGTAGCGGGAGCCGTTGTATTGATAGGCAGCTTTTTCGGCACCATCCTTGGTACCATAACAGGCTATTACGGAGGAATTCTTGATGAGATCCTTATGAGGATTACCGATGCTGTTCTTGCTTTCCCCTCCATACTTTTATGCCTTCTCATCATAAGCCTGCTTGGAGGCGGAAGAAACACACTGATCCTTGCGCTCGGTATAGCTTTTATACCTTCTTTTGCAAGGATCATCAGAGGCGAAGTATTAAAGATACGTTCCCTTGATTATATCTATTCCGTTAAGCTTTTCGGAGCATCGGACTTAAGGATCATATTTATACATATTATCCCGAATCTTAAAAAGGTGCTCTTGTCCACCGTGCTTATCGGTTTTAATAACGCGGTGCTTGCGGAAGCCGGAATGAGCTATCTCGGTATGGGTGTACAGCCTCCCATGCCAAGCTTAGGTCGAATGCTTAGTGAAGCGCAGACCTATATTTTTACCAATCCTTCCATTGCGTTATTCCCGGGACTTATTATTGTCATGATGATTCTCGGCTTTTCATTACTTGCTGACGCAGTTTCGGATCTTAAGTAGTTTTGGCTTAAGTCAAAGTAGGTGTTTATGCTTAAAGTAACTGATCTTTGCATTAAAGTTCATGAAAAAACCACCACGGATACTCTTGTAAAAGACGTGGATCTGTATATGGACCGGGGCGATATACTTGGTATTGTGGGTGAATCCGGAAGCGGAAAGACCATGACGGCCCTTTCAATCGCCGGGCTACTCAGCCGTCATGACATGGAAAAATCCGGTGAGATTGAATTTGAAGGTATCAATCTCCTTAATGTGGAAAGAAGAGTGCTTCGCAAGCTTCAGGGCAATGAGATCAGCATGATCTTCCAGGAGCCTCTTAATTCACTTAATCCATTAAGAAAGATAGGCTGGCTTGTTGAAGAATCCTTACGGATACACACAACACTTGATAAAGAAGAGAGAAAAGAAAGAGCATTAAAAGCTTTAAGAGATGTGGAACTTGATAATGTGGAAGCAATATATGAAAGCTATCCTCATGAACTGTCAGGCGGTATGCGGCAGCGTGTCATGATCGCAGCGGCAATGATAATCGAGCCTAAGCTTCTTATTGCAGATGAACCCACAACTGCTCTTGATGTCACCATTCAGGCTGAGATAGTTGAACTCCTTAAAAAGATCAATCGTGAGAGAAATACGGCAATTCTTTTTATTTCCCATGATCTAAGCCTCGTAAATACCTTATGTGAAAATGTGATCGTTATGCAGAACGGTCTGGTGGTTGAGTCCGGTAAATGTTCTGATATATTTAATAATCCCCAAGAGGAATATACAAAGAAGCTTATTGCAGCCATTCCCAAGAGTCCTTTCTAAAGGTTTAAATATGGAAAATGTTTTAGAAGTAAAAGATTTATATGTAAAATTTAAAAAAGATAAAAAGCCATTTTATGCTGTTGACGGTGTTTCTTTTGAGATAAAAGAAGGAGAGATCCTGGGGCTTGCAGGTGAATCGGGATGCGGTAAGTCATCTCTTTCAAGAGCGATCCTCGGAATCATTAAAAAGAATGTAACCGGTGAGATTATTCATTATACCAAGCGCCCCCAGATGGTATTTCAGGACCCTGCGGGAAGCCTTGATCCCGGTAAAAGAATCGGCTTTATTTTAGAGGAACCATTAAAGATTCAGGGCGGTTTTTCAAAAGAGGAGAGGGCCGCGGAAGTTATGAATATGCTTCATCTTGTGGATCTTCCCGAAGAGATCCTTAACAGATTTCCTGATGAATTATCGGGTGGTCAGAGACAGAGAGTATGTATAGCGGCAGCTTTGATGCAGAAACCGAAGTTACTTATTGCCGACGAACCGGTTTCCGCCCTTGATGTTACGGTTCAGAGTCAGATTCTTGAATTGCTTAAGAAACTGCATAAAGAATTGAATTTATCGGTTTTGTTTATTTCCCATGACTTAAGAGTGGTATATAATCTATGTGACAGAGTTATGGTTATGAAATCCGGTAAGATTGTTGATATGGGATTGAAGGATGAAGTATTTTTTAATCCTAAGGATCCTTATACCAGAATCTTAATGGACGCTGCCAGAACAAAATATGTTAAAAATTGATTTTGCTATAAAGTATTTTGATTTTTGTCCGATATTATTTATGTAAGCGTGAAAAAGTAATGGATTTATGTTTGATAAATGGATTTATCGGAGGATTTAAAAATGGCATTAAACGGAATTTCTCAGTACGGTGGTTTATATAATAATTACAGAGTAGTAGATATACCCAAGGTTGATGTTAAGACTGTTGAAGAACAGGATCTTAAGAAGCGCGAAGAAGCAGTTGTTCCTTCTCTTGAAACTTTTGAACCTGTTGTTGCCGATAACAGAACAAAATCTGCTGACCTTGAAAATATCTCTCTTAACTTTAACAAAAATGATGATTATTCTTATATCGGAATGGATTTCTCCATTGAATCTCTTGATATGGAACAGGCTATTTCCGACATGAAGAAGGATAAGATTCTTGAAGATTATCAGTATTTTGTAGGATCTTCCACTGAGCTTAATGAAAAGTTCGCAAGCGAAGACGGAAAGGTTATGCTTAAATTCTAATTTAAAGGGTCATGGTGTACACATGAAAAAGTTACCTAAAATAGCGGCTCTTATTTTGATCGAAATAAGAGTTATCCTGGCACTGAGGCTTGGCATTGAATTTCATGCAAGTCAGTTGTGGGACGATAATCTTATGATGCAGTATGCGGGTTTGAACTCGCATTTTTTGCGTCCCGAATATTTTTCTCTTGTTAAAAACATGAGCTTTCCTCTTTTTATAAGGCTCACTTCTTTTACAAAGATTCCTTTGCCGGTTACAATGGCCCTTGTCTGGTCCGTAGCTGCCATAATCACCTTTTATACCATAAACAGATTTTTGCCCCGTTTTAAAGCGGTTTCTTATTTTTCTTTTGTTTATGTTCTTTTTATGCCACAGGCATTTGAAATGTGGAGCGGCGTGCGTCTTTACAGAAACATGATAATTGCACCCTTTTCATTGATCACCCTGCTCTTGATCATAAATATGACCCGAGATGCTTATAAAATGCATAAGGCTTCATACCTTGTTGCGGTTTTGCTTGGAATCATATTTACATTCACTTATTACATCAAAGAAGACGGCCTCTGGCTTATTTGCTGCCTTATTTTAGGAATGGTCATCGCTTTTATAAATATATATTTTTCAAAAGAAAAATATATAAAGAAAGCAGTTCTTGTAATACTTCCACTCTGTATTTTCATGGCGGGTTCCCTTGGTTATAAAGCGGTAAATTATAAGTTCTTTCACGTATTTGAAATTAATACGAGAACGGGCGGAGAACCCGGAAGATTTTTGAATATTCTTTATTCCATGGATTCGGATCACAGGTCCATGTATTGCTGGACTCCCTACGATACCATTGAAAAAGCATTTGAATATTCAGAGACCCTTTCAAAGCATCCCGAGCTTCTTGACAGTATCATGCATACGGACTGGAGAGACGGAGATATTGTAAAGAATCCCATACCCGGAGACCATCTCGGATGGATATTAAGAGACTCTCTTTACCTTACGGGACTGTTTACATCGGAAAAGGATATTGATGAGTTCTTTGAAAATGTAAATGATGAACTTGAAGCTGCTATTAAGGACGGGGATATCAAAAAGGAAAAGGATGCCATTCAGATCGTAGGTTCCGCCGGCGGATATACCGTAGAAGAGATAAAGTTTTTAACAGAACTTGAAAAAGAAGGTTTACTCGGAGCAGTTTTATTAAAGGGATATGTTCCGGGACTTGGCGGCGTTACCGATGAAGAAATAGTAGAAAACTATGAACTGGTAGATGCGACCAAGGAATATACCAATGTAAATTATCTTGATGATTATTCTTCAATGAGAGCGGGAAGTATACAGACTGCCGGCATTGTAAAGGTTATTTTCGGTATATATAAAGTGATAAATGCCTGCCTGTTTGTTATTACAATTCTTTCTTTTGTATATGGCATTGCAAGACTGATCGCCTCCAAAAATAAAAACGGCAGATTCTTTTATCTTGCGGGAAGTATTGTATTTTTTGGGATTGCCCTGGTTTATGACTTCGCCATCAGCTGGTTTTCCGCCTTTATTTTTGTAAATGACGGAATAAGCAACCTGACTCTCAATTTTTATAATATTTCCTTACCGGCCCTTTTGTTTATTTCATATATTTTCGCTATAATATTTATAGTGAAGGATGTGATCACCTTCCTGCCCGGGAAGGCATCCTTACAGAATAGAAATACGGTAGGTAAAAATGTTTAAGACCTTTTATCCAGATTTAAATTATGAATCGGCATATGATATAGATTATGCTTTTTTTAAAAGAGCAGGATTCGAAAATATAATATTTGATATAGATAATACTCTTGTTCCTCATGGAGCTCCGGCGGATGAGAGAGCGGTAAAGTTAATTAAATCCCTTCACGATGAAGGCTTCAAAGTATTATTTTTATCAAATAATAAAGAACCGAGAGTGAAGAGCTTTGCGGATTTAGTTGAATCTTTATATGTTTATAAAGCGGGAAAGCCTTCTAAAAAAGGCTTTATACGGGCTCTTGATGCATTAAACGGCACTGTTTTAAATACAATGTTTGTAGGCGACCAGCTTTTTACGGATATATGGGGCGCCAAGTCCTTTGGCCTTTTATCGATCCTTGTCGGTAAGATCGATAAAAAAGAAGAGATTCAGATCGTATTAAAAAGGATCCTTGAAAAGCCCATTATTCATTCTTATAAGAAAAACATCAGGAAAATGGGATTTCCCGTTGTGCTTACGGGCTTTATGGGAGCGGGAAAGACTACGGTTGCTAAAGAACTTGCGGCCTTACTTACGATTCCCTATATAGATCTTGATAAGAAAATCGAAGAATCAGAGGGTAGAAGCATTCCTGATATATTCAAAACCGAAGGTGAAGAATATTTTCGTGAAAAAGAATATGAAATGCTTAAAAAATACTCCGAAGGTAAATTTATTATTGCAACCGGCGGCGGAGTGGTAACAAATGAAAAATCGGTTAAGATTCTAAAAAGCTTAAAATCGGTGTATTATTTAAACAGTGATTTCGATATTCTTTTTGAGAGGATAAGGGGTGACGGAAACAGACCCCTGTCACAGGATTATGAAAGCACTAAAGCGCGATTTTTAAGTCGTGAAAATCTATATTTATGTACTTCCAAGAAACACGTTAACTGTAACGGCAAGTCGGTTTCAGACATTGCCCGGGAGATTTTAAGGAGGATGCATGAAGATACTGGTTGTTAACGGGCCCAACATCAATATGCTTGGAAAAAGAGATCCTGAATTTTACGGAAACAGAGATTACAACGATTTACTTAATATGATCGGAGATTTTGCTCTTAAAACCAATAATCAGGTTGAGGTTTTTCAGAGTAACCATGAAGGTGCCATAATCGACCGCCTTCAGGATGCATATTCTGACGGAACCGAAGGGGTGGTCATCAATCCCGGAGCATATACGCATTACAGTTATGCGATACATGACGCTCTCGAGATCCTTAAGGTAAAGAAGATAGAAGTACATATTTCGGATATCAATGCCCGCGAAAGCTTCCGTGCGGTTTCCGTGACGGCTCCCGCCTGTGATGAACAGATTGTGGGCGAAGGCTTTGACGGCTATATTCATGCGTTGGAAATGCTTCTTTTACCTTAAATGCATGAATAGATTTTTTTGCTTGAAAATTATATGGCTTTGATATAAAATGTTATAGAATTATTTTGTGAAAGTTTTCTAGGAGGAAAAATATGATTTCTGCAGGCGATTTCAGAAATGGTGTTACCATTGACATCGATGGCGCTATTTTTCAGATTGTTGAATTCCAGCATGTAAAGCCCGGTAAGGGAGCTGCTTTTGTAAGAACAAAGCTTAAAAATATTATCAACGGTGGTGTAGTTGAACGTACATTCAGACCTACCGAAAAGTTCCCTCAGGCACACATTGACAGAAGCGATATGCAGTATCTGTACAATGATGGCGATTTATATTATTTCATGAACGTGGAAAATTACGAACAGGTAGCTTTAAATACCGATACTATCGGTGATTCTCTTAAATTTGTAAAGGAAAACGAAATGTGTCGTGTATGTTCACATGCAGGAAACGTATTCGCTGTTGAACCTCCTTTATTTGTAGAACTTGAGATTACCGAAACCGAACCCGGATTCAAGGGCGATACTGCAACAGGCGCATCCAAGCCCGCTATCGTTGAAACCGGCGCTCAGGTAAGCGTTCCCTTATTCGTAAACCAGGGTGATGTAATTAAGATCGACACTCGTACAGGTGAATACTTATCAAGAGTTTAATTCGCTTTCAATGCCAAGAGACAACATTTATGTTGTCTCTTTTTTTATTTTTTGGGGAAAATACTAATGGGAGAGAAAGGTATTTTATGACATTTGAAGCATTCAAAACAGTAATTGAAAAAGAATTAAGTGAAGAATTAAAAGCGGAGGATATAAGCGTATCCGTAAAAGCTGTAACCAAGAATAACGGAGTTAAGCGATACGGGATTTCTTTTAAAGATAATAAGGGAATCGTATGTCCCGTGATTTATCTTGAAAGCTTTTATAACAGATTCACTTCGGGCAAAACCATCGGAGATATAATCTTTGATATCAAGAATCTATATTATGAGTATCGTCTTACAGAACCGGTGGATTTTGAATATATCTATGATTTTGACAAGGTTAAGGACTCTATTTACATGAGAGTACTTAATGCCGAAAACAACGAAGAGATCATGAAGAAAGCACCTTTCTTAACAATGGAAGACCTCATCGCGGTTTTCTATATAAAGATTAAGAATGAAGCTATTGGTGAAGGATCCATATTAGTTCACAAGGAATTTATGGAATATTGGAACACCGATATTGCCGAGCTCGCAATAGAAGCGATAAAGAATGAAAAGAAACAGAACTATGATCTTGTATCCATGGGAAGCATATTGCAGGAATATATTGATAACAGTGATGACCTGCCGGAGGATGTGAGGGAAGAATTCCTTGAACGTTTAGATCTTTGCGATAAGCTTCCCGTTTATATCCTTACCAATAAAGACAGATATTATGGTGCAGCTAAGATTTTTGATGTGGATGTGATGCTTGAACTAAAAGATAAAATGGGAAGTGATTTCTATATTATCCCAAGCTCCGTACATGAACTTATTCTTGTTCCCGACGATACTGAAAAGGGATGTGTAAGCTCCGAAAGACTTAATGAGATCGTAAAAGAAGTAAATATGACGGAAGTAAGTCCCTGTGATGTATTGTCGGATCATATCTATTATTTTGACAGCAGCATTAAAAAAGTTATGTCCGTTGTATAAGCTCTAAACTGGACATGAATGTGGTGTTATGTTATATTTATATGGTTGATTTTTAATTATTTCATGGCACCGGCAACCGTAGTCTAATGGATAGAACGGAGGCCTCCGACGCCTTTAATGCAGGTTCGATTCCTGTCGGTTGCATTATTTACGGGGTATTTATGAGTAATAAGGATTTTAAAGACCGAACTTCAATAAAAGAAAAATTGCATAGAGCAAATGCCGTGCTTCAGGACTATTTCATGTTATTTAAAGAATGGGCCAGCGACTACGGAAAGATAATCATGCCGATCATGTTACTTCTTTTGGTATCGGTGACGGTCCTTATTTCTCTTAATGCCAGAGAAAAGGTCGATGAAGCGGCAAAAGAAGCATTAGAGATCCTTGAAGAAACCAAGGCGGATGTTCAGGAAGTTAAAGAAACACTTTTTGAAGAGGATGCTTATCCTGAGCTTAACGAATTGATGCTCAATTACTATGAAGCGCTTGAAATGGCCGATGTTGATACTTTGGTAGATTTACAGAGCTCCATTACCAATACGGAAACCATTCGCCTGCAGAAGATGAGCGAATATATTTCAAGTTATGAAAATATCAAGGTTTATTCTAAGCCGGGACCCTACGTAGACACTTTTATCGCTTATGTTTACAGTGAAGTCCATTTAAAAGAAAGGGAAGAATTTGTTCCCGGACTTCAGGCTTTTTACGTATGTAAAAATGAAAACGGAAGCCTTTATATTAACACAAGCGAGCTTACCGATGAAGAAGCTGCTTATATTAAAGAGATTTCAGAGCAGGAAGACGTTGTGGAATTAAAGAATTCCGTCAATGTTTCTTATAAAAATATCCTTGAATCCAACAATGATTTTAATGAGTACTGGACCGACTTATCCATCCAGATCGACACAGCGGTTCAGGATCAGCTTGCTTTGGAAGCTCAGCTCACCGCTCAGTTAAATGAAGAAATGAACAAGGAAGAAGAGCCTGTAGTTGAAACAGAAGAGCCTGTAATCGAAAGAGTAAAGACCACTTCTGCCGTAAATGTAAGAAAATCGGCCAGCCAGACTGCTGACAAGCTCGGCTCCGCCGCTCTCGGTGATGTCTTTGTAGTTGAAGAAACAATGAGTAACGGCTGGACAAAGATTAATTTTAACGGTAAAGACGGTTATATCAAATCTGAATTTCTTATAAAGCTTGAAAACGTTGATAATATTGCAGCCATCGGCTCCGTAGTATCAACCACAACCCTTAATGTAAGAGCCAAAGCCAGCATGACGGCCGATAAGATCGGTGTATTGACGGAAGGTCAGGCGGTACCCCTTATTTCGGAAGAGGACGGCTGGTGCAAGATCAAATTTGACGGTCAGATCGGATATGTTAAATCAGATTATGTAAAATAGTACATCTAAAATGGGCTCACATCTATTTGTGAGCCTTTTTTTATGTTAAAATCAGACCATGAAAAAAGAAGAGCAAAGTTTATCTAATTTAAGAATAATATCGATTGTTTCTTTATGTTTATTTGTCTCGGCTTTTTTTATTCTTTTTCATGTGCGTCCCATCCGGAAAGAATTTATTATTGAATACGGCAGTGAGATATCAGGAAATCCTGAAGATTATTTGACAGGTCTTAGGGGAATTGTTGACAGGTTCAATGTTGATTTAAATGGTTTAAACAGTAAAAGCGAACCGGGAGAATATGATATTTCCGCAAAGCTTCTTTTTAGAAAGATCAGTTTAAAGCTCCTTGTGGAAGATACCATCGCCCCCAGCGTTAAATACAAAAGAAAACTTCCCGTATTTAATGTTGATGATGTTTATTACGGTGATTATCTTGTTGAAGATGCTTTTGATATGTGTTCCGATCTTCAATATAAATACGTAAATACTTTAAAGGATGAATCAATACATTTACTTGATGATGGAGAACGCATATATTTCAGCTCAACCGGTGATTATATTGTAGGCGTCATGGTTTCTGATGCATCCGGCAATGTTACAAAAGAAAACTTAAATATATCCGTTGATAAGGCGCCTGTAATAAATGGTGCCAAAGATTTATATCTTGCTACAGGTACGGAAATAGATTTAGCGGGCCTTACAGCCTATGATGCCAAGGATGGAGATGTTTCGGACAGGATCAAAGTGGGGATCAGTTCTTTTTACAAAGATAATCCCGGTATCTATACGGTTTCTTTTACCGCAGAGGATAGTGACGGTCTTGTTGGAAGAGAATCCGTTAAGGCATATGTATTTGATAAATATACATTGCAGGATCTTTATAACCGGGGCGCGATATCAGACGATTTTAACGTGATGGGGCTGATTAATCCCTATGATTCCGGATATAACGAAGAACAGGATCTTAACACTGCCATCGAGGATATAAAACCTGCTTTGGTGGAAGTGTTTCATTCTACCGGAACCGGCTGGACCAGGGGCTCCGGATTTATACTTCATATTGATGAAGAAGAAATAATAATATGCACCAACAGGCATGTGACCAATGGTAAAAAGAATTTTACCATCACCTTTTTTGACGGCTCCAAAGCAAAGGCTACCCTTATAAGCGAGCAGAAAAAGCCCGACATGGCTTTCATTAAGATAAACAAAGATTATATTAATGACGAACTTTTAAAAAGAATTAAGACGGTTCATATAAATAAGAGCTATTATGATGATCTGATGAATGTGCCCACTTTTGATGTAGGCTATTACAGCATAGATTCAAACGGAGATCTGTTTAAAACAGCCCGTGGCAATATCGTATTTAAGTCGGGAGTCATGTCTGATTATTTTGCGGGCTTTGATTATCCCGTTACCAGAGTTACGACTGAATTTGCAAAGGGAGTATCAGGCTCCCCCATAATCGATTCCCACGGGAATCTCATCTGTATGGCCACATTTATGTATATAAACGGAAATTCCAAGGAGTATTACGGTGTATCACTAAGCGACATACTGGATTATTATGAATCGGTTTTCGGTGAGAGATTGGAGTATTATTAATGAGTGAAGATGGAATAAGACTTAATAAATATATAGCATCCTGCGGAATATGTTCGAGGCGTGATGCCGATAAGCTTATTGAGCAGGGAAAGGTTACCGTTAACGGTCGACCCGCGGAAGCCGGCATGAGAATTTTCGACGGAGATTCCGTAAAGGTTGGAGCAAAGCTCATATCAGAAAAGAAGGAAACCGTGGTGCTTGCATATTATAAGCCTGTGGGAGTTACCACAACGGAGAGGGACGATCACGCGGAAGTAACGGTTTCGGATCTTGTTAAATACAAAGAAAGAGTTACTTATGCAGGGCGACTCGACAAGGATTCCGAAGGCCTTCTTCTTATGACCAATGACGGAGATCTTATTCATGGCATGATGCAGGCTAAAAACAATCATGAAAAAGAATACCTTGTTAAGGTCAATAAAACCGTCAATGAAGAAATAGTTGAAAAGCTTTCAAAGGGCATGTATCTTCCTGATCTTAAGAAGACAACAAGACCCTGTTTTGTTGAAAGAGTGAATAAAACCACCTTCAGAATCATACTTACAGAGGGTATGAACCGCCAGATAAGAAGAATGTGTCAGGCGCTTTCCTTAAAGGTAGTGATGCTTAAGAGAGTAAGAGTATTAAATGTCACTCTCAACAATTTAAAGCCCGGAGAATACAGGGTTTTATCAAGAGAAGAGGTACGGGAGTTAAAAGAAAAGGTATGGGGAAAAAAGAGCGAATCCTTGAATTAGTTGAACTTTTGAATAAAGCTTCGGAGAGTTATTATGCTAAGGACGAAGAAATAATGTCCAATTTTGAGTATGATGCACTCTATGATGAACTTGTTTCTTTAGAAGAAGAAACCGGAATTCAGTATGCCAATTCTCCCACAAGAAATGTGGGATATGAGGCTTCTGATTATCTTCCCAAGGTTAAGCATGAAAAACCGATGCTTTCTTTGTCAAAGACCAAAAGTGTTGATGAACTTGCGGCTTTTTTAGAGGATAAAGAAGGTGTAATAAGCTGGAAGCTTGACGGCCTTACGGTTGTGCTTACCTATGAAAACGGTCGTCTTGTCAGTGCGGTTACACGAGGTGACGGTGAAACAGGTGAGGAAATCACTAAGAATGCCGAAACCTTTGAAAATCTGCCTTTAAAAATAGATTTTAAGGGTCGCCTGGTTCTCAGGGGTGAAGCCGTAATAAGTTATTCCGATTTTGAAAAAATAAATGCAGAGATAGAAGATGATGCTGAAAAGTACAAGAATCCAAGAAATCTATGCTCCGGTTCTGTCAGACAGTTAGACCCTTCGGTAACAAAAAAACGTCATGTAAAGGTGATAATCTTCAGTCTCGTATCTGCTGAAGATAAAGAGTTTTCCTATATAACGGATCAGTTTGATTTTTTGGAAGCTCTTGGTTTTTCCGTAGTACCCCATTACAAGGTGACTGCCGCTACAATAGGGGACAGGGTATCGCAGTTTGCGAAAGATATAAAGGATTACGAGATCCCGTCAGACGGTCTTGTTCTTATCTATGATGATTATAATTACGGTTTAAGCCTTGGAATGACAGCTAAATATCCGAGGAATGCCATTGCATTTAAATGGCAGGATGAAACAAGAGAAACTGTGCTTCGCAAGATAGAATGGTCACCCTCAAGAACGGGTCTTATTAATCCCGTGGCAGTTTTTGACGCAGTCGAACTTGAAGGCACCAGCGTGAAGCGTGCCAGCGTTCATAATGTTTCTGTTTTAAAGTCATTAAAGCTTGGTATAGGAGACCATATCATGGTTTATAAAGCCAATATGATCATTCCCCAGATTGCGGAAAATCTCACCATGAGTGATAACCTTACAATTCCGGATTCCTGCCCCATATGCGGTGGGAAAACTGAGATAAGAGCCGTAAAAGAAGCAAAAAGCCTTTATTGTACAAATCCTGAATGCCCTGCAAAACAGATAAAGAAATTCACGCATTTTGTATCAAGAGATGCGCTTAATGTGGAAGGACTTTCCGAACAGACCCTTGAAAAATTTGTGGACATGGGATTCATTAAAGATCTTAATGATATTTTCTTTTTGGATAAGCATAAGGAAGCTATCGTAGGCATGGATGGCTTCGGTGAAAAATCCTTTGAGAATTTAATGGAAAGCATTGATAAGGCCAGGACAGTTACCTCTGCAAGACTGATTTATTCTCTCGGAATCGATAATGTAGGACTGCAGACGGCTAAGCTATTACTACGATCTTTTAATAATGATCTTGATGCATTTTTAAATGCCGATTCCGATAAGCTCTCGGAAATAGAGGGTATCGGTCCCATCATAGCAAATTCAGTAAAAACTTTTTTTAGTAAAGAAAGTAATCTGAATTTACTTGAAGAAATTCGCAAAGAACTTATAATAAGTGATAATACGGTTATTAATACCGACTCATTGCTTGCGGGAAAAACAGTTGTGATCACAGGTTCTCTTGAACATTACGAGAATCGCGATCTCTTAAAAGAAGAGATTGAAGCGCTGGGCGGCAAGGTATCGGGAAGCGTATCGAAAAACACATTTGTGTTGATTAATAATGATATTCATTCGACTTCTTCAAAGAACAAGAAGGCAAAAGAACTTAATGTGCCTATTGTGACTGAGGATGAATTTATAGAAAAATATTTAAAGTAGGTGATTGAACATGCCAATTAAGATCAAAGATTCACTGCCTGCACAGCAGGTCTTAGAAAACGAGAACATATTTGTAATGACGGAGTTTCGTGCGATGCATCAGGATATCCGTCCTTTGAATGTCCTTGTGATGAATCTTATGCCTAATAAAGAAATTACCGAAACGCAGTTACTTAGAAAGCTTTCAAATACTCCCTTACAGGTTAATGTAGAATTATTGCAGACTCAGAGTTATACACCCACCCATGTGGATCAAAGTCATCTTGAATCCTTTTATACCACCTTCGATCAGGTAAAGGACAGAAAATTCGACGGAATGATCATTACAGGTGCACCTCTTGATTATGTTAAATTTGAGGATGTGGCATATTGGAAGGAAATCTGCACTATTTTTGAATGGACCAAGACTCATGTTCATTCCACTTTCTTTTTATGCTGGGCATGTTTTGCTGCATTATATTATTTCTACGGCCTTGAAAGATTTGACAGAGAAGAGAAGCTTTCAGGTGTTTATTCACATACCATCTTAAAGCCCACTTCACCTTTATTCAGAGGCTTTGATGATGTATTTTATGCTCCGCACTCAAGAGCCATGGGAATAGCGAGAGAAAAGATAGAAAACACTCCCGGACTTGAACTTATGGCTTATTCGGACGAAGCAGGTGTTTCCATTGTAAAAACCGAGGATTCCAGAAGATTCTTCGTGGCTCTTCATGCGGAATATGATGCGGACACTCTTGCCAATGAATACTATCGCGATTTAAACAAGGGCATGAATCCCAAGATTCCCGCTCATTATTTCCCTGATGACGATCCCGCCAAGGCTCCCATCGTAAATTGGCGTTCTACGGGTCAGTTACTCTATACCAACTGGCTCAATTACTACGTATATCAGAGTACCCCTTATGATGTCATGTCCATTGGGGACAAATAGTACATGGAGAAAACAAATGGACCTTCAAGAAGCAAGGAAAGTAATTGAAGAAATAGATAAGAACATGGCGGCGTTATTTGAAAAACGTATGAATACCGTCACCGATGTAGCTAAATATAAGATTGAGAATGGCCTTCCGGTGCTTGATGCAAAGAGAGAAGAACGTCTCCTTGAAAAGAATGAAGCATATATTGAAAATCCTGAGTTCATACCTTACTATAAGGATTTTCTTAATTCATTGATGCGTGTTTCAAAGAACTATCAGAACGTATTGATGGAAGGGCTCAGAGTCGCATATTCGGGAGTTGAGGGGGCTTTTGCCAATATTGCCGCAGGAAAGATATTTCCTAATGCAGTGCTTGTGCCCTATGGTTCTTTTGATGCGGCATATAAAGCCGTTGTCAATCATGAAGCTGAAGCATGCGTGCTTCCCATTGAAAACTCATACGCAGGAGAAGTGGGACAGGTTACAGATCTTTTATTCGAAGGTGATCTGACCGTAAGCGGAATTTACGATCTTAAGGTCAATCAGAATCTTGTAGCCATTAAGGGAAGCAATATAAATAATATAAAGAAAGTCATAAGCCATCCTCAGGCTCTTATGCAATGCGAAAATTATATTCACGACCATAAATTTGTCATGGAAAATGAAGTTAATACCGCTGTTGCAGCAAAGAAGGTTTCGGAGCTTAAGGACTTAACCGTTGCGGCAATAGCATCAAAAGAAACAGCGGACTTATATGATCTTGAAGTCCTTGAATCCAATATTAATAAGAGTTCCACCAACACTACCAAGTTTGTGGTATTAACAAACGGGCAGGGTAAATCGGGTGGCTCCGACGATTACAGCGCATTCATATTGATGTTCACTCTTAAGAATGCAGCAGGTACCTTAAGTAAGGCTCTTAATATAATCGGTGAATTTGGCTACAACATAAGAGTAATAAGAAGCCGTCCCTTAAGAGACTTAAACTGGCAGTATTATTTTTATCTTGAGGTTGAAGGAAAGATCTCTTCAAAAGAAGGCCGGGATATGCTGGCAGAATTAAATAAAAAATGTGACAGATTAAAGGTTTTAGGAACCTACAAACCGGATATTTCTATATTAAATTAATCATGAACTGAGGGAAGAGCATGAAAAATACCTTTGGAAATAATCTTACAGTAACGGTTTTCGGAGAAAGCCACGGTCCTTACATCGGTTTCGTAATGGACGGCGTGACCCCCGGCATCAAAATAGATGACGAATTCATTAAGCACCAGCTTACATTAAGAAGACCCTCCGGCGCCATTTCTACCAAGAGAGTGGAGCCTGATGAGTATGTGGTTATAAGCGGTGCTTTTAACGGATTCACTACCGGTACACCTCTTACCATCATAATTCCCAATACAAATACTAAAAGTAAAGACTATGACAAGACTGAGTTTTTAGCTCGTCCCGGACATGCTGATTTCACTGCTGAATGTAAATATCACGGTTTCCAGGATTACCATGGCGGCGGACACTTCAGCGGAAGGATCACAGCTGCCATCGTTGCTGCAGGTGCTATCCTCATCCCTGCCCTAAAAGAAAAAGGCATTATCATCGGAACTCATATTAAGAGTCTCGGCGGCATAAAGGATATTTCTTTTTCGGCTTATGAAAAAGAACTTGCATTTTTAAATGACGCGGAATTTCCCGTACTTAATGAAGCTGCAAAGTTTGAGATGATCGAAAAGATCAAAGATGCGGCATCAAAGGGAGACAGCGTGGGCGGAGTCCTTGAAACTGTGGTTCTTAACATGCCCGCAGGAGTAGGCGAGCCAATGTTTGATTCGGTTGAAAGCCTTCTTTCCCATGCTTTATTCTCAATTCCCGCAGTCAAAGGTGTTGAATTCGGCGCGGGATTTGATATGGCGGATGCATACGGCTCCGAGTTTAATGATGCATTTTATATGGACGGAGATAAGGTTCGCACTAAAACAAATAATAACGGCGGCATAAACGGCGGTATAACAAACGGAATGCCGATCATATTCAAAACAGCCGTAAAACCCACTCCTTCAATTTATAAAAAACAGGATACCATTGATTATAAGGCTCTTGTTGACAAGGAAATCCTGATCGAAGGCCGTCACGATCCCGCGATCATCCACAGAGCAAGAGTTGTTGTTGACAGTATAACAGCCATCACTGTTGCAGACTTGCTGGTGGGACGTTTCGGAACGGATTATTTAAAATGATCCGTATAGATTTGAAAGCCTGAAAGGATTTATTTTAATGGACTATTATTTGATAGGCGCAAAGCTTGGTCACAGCTATTCCAAGATCATTCATGAAAGGATCGGATTATATAAATATGATTTAAAAGAAATAGCGGAAGAGGACCTGGAGGAATTCTTTTTAAAGAAGGAATTTAAGGGACTTAATGTGACGATTCCTTATAAAGAAAAAGTATTAAAATATCTTGATGAGATCGATGATAAAGCAAAAGCCATAGGCTGTGTTAATACCATTGTTAATGATAATGGTGTGTTAAAGGGCTATAACACAGACTATGATGGTTTAAAGGCCTTGATACAGCAGTCGGGACTTGACTTTACAGGGAAAAAGGTACTCATTCTCGGTAATGGAGGAACTGCCAAAACAGCAAGAGCGGTTTTAGCGGATTTAGGTGCTTCCGATATTCTTACCGTAAGCAGAAGCGGAAGTAATGGTACGATAAATTATTCCGAAGCCAATTTAATGCATAAAGATGCTTATTACATAGTAAATACGACTCCTGTCGGTATGTATCCAAATGTAAAGGATTGTCCCGCTATATTTTTTGACGATTTTAAAATGCTTTTTGGTGTAACGGATGTGATCTATAACCCTCCCGTCACCGAATTTGTTTCCAAAGCTAAGAAGCTTAAGATATTTGCAAATAACGGTTTATATATGCTTGTTAAACAGGCTGTCAGGGCTTCAGAACTTTTTACCGGTATTAAACAGGATGATTCGCTGACGGATGAGATATTTAAGGAATTATCGGACTCACTGAGTAAATAAGCCAAGCAGTTAGGGGAGATTTAATGAGAGCTCGTATTGAAAAGTCTATCGCATGTGGAGAAGCCAAGGTCAATCCATCCAAAAGCTACTTACACAGGTATTTGATCGGCGCGGCCCTATCACAGGGTGAGTCGGTTATTGAGAATGTTTCTTTTTCGGAAGATATTAAGGCGACCCTTGATTGTATAGAAACTCTCGGCGCCGAAGTCACCGTAATGGAAGAAAAGAATCAGATAAAGGTTAAGGGTACGGATTTGATCAATAAAGACCTGTCTTTTTCCTGCAGGGAATCCGGCAGTACCCTTAGATTTTTTATACCCATTTCTCTTACTAAACCCGGGAAAAGAAGGTTTTACGGCAGTTTAAGATTACTCAGCCGTCCTTTGAATGTCTATGAGGAAATCTTCAAAGAGCAGGGAATTATATTTGAAAACAAAAAAGAATATTTAGATATTGAAGGCTGTTTAAACCCGGGAAATTATAAGGTTCTTGGCAATGTTTCCAGCCAGTTTATCACAGGACTTTTATTTTCCCTTCCTTTACTTACGGAGGACAGTGTAATTGAAATAGTTCCTCCGGTAGAGAGTAAATCATATATAGATATTACCATTAAGGTTTTATCGGATTTCGGTATTAAAATTGAAAATGATGATTATAAATATTTAAAGATAAAGGGAAATCAGTGCTTCACACCCGGAAAGTTCAAGGTTGAAGGAGATGCATCAAATGCAGCATTCCTTGATTCCTTTAATTATCTCGGCGGATCCGTTAAGGTAAGGAATCTATATTCGGCTCTTGAAACCTACGGCTTACAGGGTGACAGAGTATATATGCATTTCTTTAGGATGATCTGTGAGGATTCCTGTGAGGATCTGTCAATCGATATTTCCGATTGTCCGGATCTGGGTCCCATTCTTTTTACAATGGCTGCGATCAAACGAACAGTAACCTTCTTTGGTACAAAGCGCCTTGCAATAAAAGAAAGTGACAGAGTAAGTGCCGTATGTGAGGAACTTTCCAAGGTTGGTGTCAAAGCGGAAATTTCCGAGAACAGCTGTAAGATCATTAAAGGCGATATTCATAAATCCGATGTTCCCTTTGATTCACACAATGATCATAGGATTGTTATGAGTATGGCTGTACTTTCATCAGTCTTAGGCGGAGAAATCGAGAATGCGGAAGCAGTTAATAAAAGCTTTCCGGAATTCTTTAAGATCATTAAAGAATTAGGTGTTAAGGTGGAATTGTATGAATAAAGATGAAACGATCCTCATTGTGGGCCTTGGTCTCATGGGAGGAAGCTATGCAAGAGGCCTCACAAAGGCAGGCTTTAATGTCATAGCCTTAGATAAAAATAAAGAATCAATAGATTATGCCCTCGCAAATGGAATAATAAAAGAGGGCACAAGCGAATCCACGGAAGAATTTCTAAGTAAAGCCGATTACGTGATCATCACTCTTTATCCTACGGAAATAGTTAAGTGGATCGAAAATAATCAGGATAAGTTAAAGGGAAATGCTATAATCACAGATATCTGCGGCGTAAAAGCATGTATAGTCGATAAGGCTCAGAGCATACTTCGTAAAGATCTTGAACTTATTTCAACTCATCCTATGGCAGGCCGTGAATTGAGCGGTGTAAAAAACAGTACCGAATCCATATTTGAGGGCGCCAATTACCTAATCGTCAAGACGGACTTAAATACGGAAAGAGGCGTTTCTTTTGCTGAGGAAATAGCTAAGACTCTTAAGTTTAAGACCATTTCCACCGTTAGTGTATCTGAGCATGATGAGATGATAGCATATCTTTCTCAGCTTACCCATTGCATTGCCATTTCTTTGATGAACGGTAATGACAATGATGAACTGTGTCGATTTACCGGGGATTCCTTCAGGGATCTGACACGTATTGCCAATATCAATGAAAACCTCTGGCCGGAGCTGTTTATAGATAATAAAGAAAAGCTTATTGAATCAATCGATGTTTTTGTAAAGGAACTTAATGAGCTTAAGGATGATATCAGATCAGATGATTATGATGCTCTTAAAAAGAAAATGATAAGTTCCACTGAAAGACGTAAAAAATTTAACAAGATAAAGGATGCAGACTGATGAACATGGAATTCGAAAAGAAGCTTGCTTTACCTGCTGAAGTAAAGGAGAGCTGCCCCACAACGGGAAAAATGAATGAAACAATAGAAAAGCAGAGAAAAGAGATTAAAGATATCTTTGAAGGTAAGAGTAAAAAGATCGTCCTGATCATTGGTCCCTGCTCTGCGGATAATGAAGACAGCGTAATTGACTATATAGAGAGACTTAAACCCATAAGCGAGAAGGTGCAGGATAAGATTTTGATCGTTCCGAGAATCTATACCAATAAGCCCCGTACCACGGGACATGGATATAAGGGAATGCTTCATCAGCCCGATCCCACCGGTAAGTCCGATCTTTATAAGGGAATTATAGCAACCAGACATCTTCACATGCGCGCAGTGGAAGAAACGGGCTTTGCTTGTGCCGATGAAATGCTTTATCCCGAAAATTACCAGTATCTTGATGATCTGCTTGCATATGTGGCAGTGGGTGCCCGCTCTGTAGAAGATCAGCAGCACAGACTGGTAGCTTCCGGCGTCGATGTGCCTGTGGGTATGAAGAATCCCACAAGTGGTGATTATTCGGTAATGATGAATGCAATCTACGCGGCTCAGAATCCTCATGCATTTATATACAGGGGATGGGAAGTGCGTTCGGAAGGTAATCCCCATGCCCATGCTATTTTACGTGGATATACCAATAAGCACGGACAGTCCCTTCCCAACTATCATTATGAAGATTTAATAAGATTATGCGAATCCTACGAAGACAGAAATTTACTTAATCCTTCCGTAGTTATAGATACCAACCATGCAAATTCGGGAAAGAATCCCTTTGAACAGCCCAGGATCATAAAGGATGTTCTTCATTCAGCACGTCAGAATGATGATATTGCAAAGTTACTTAAGGGCTTCATGGTGGAAAGTTATATTGAAGACGGCGCTCAGCCAGTGGGCGGAGGCTGTTATGGTAAATCTATCACGGATCCCTGTCTCGGATTCGAGAAAACCGAGAGATTAATATATGAAATGGCTGAATTACTTTAAAAATAAAAGAGAAAACAAAAAGACGATGGAGATAAACGAAAACACCCCGCTTCTTACATTGGCAGGGCCCATGTTTATCGAAACCCTTTTGGCTATTTTAGTTAATAACATTGATACATTGATGCTGAGCCATTATTCCGAAAATGCTGTCGGAGCAGTTGGAAATGCTAATCAGTTAATGAGTTTCTTTATTCTGATGTTCGGTATCATCGCAACTGCAACAACGGTTGTGGTAGCCCAGTATCTGGGAGCCGGACGCCATGATGTGATGGATAAGATTTACACACTTGTAATAATTGTAAATCTCTTTTTCGGATTGTTTTTAAGCGGCATACTGGTTCTTTTTAAGCGTCAGTTCATGGGATTCTTACATGTGTCGCCTGAAATGATGCCACATGCGATTACATACATCCTCATTGTGGGCGGTATGCTTTTCATGCAGGCTGTTTACAATGTATTGCTTCAGATCCTTCGCTGCAATGGTTATACAAGGGTGGGCATGTATATTTCTTTTGCCATAAATATCATTAATATGGTGGGAAATTACTTATTCCTTTACGGACCTCTTAAGTTTTTGAATCTCGGAGTGGCCGGCGTTGCTTTATCGACAGTTATAGCCAGACTCGTTGCCGTGATTGCCGCGCTTGTTTTCTTCTATCGTAAGAAGATCGGTAAGCTTAAGCTCAGGCTTTTAACCCCCTTCCCCTTTGAAATGCTGTGGCAGATGATAAAGATCGGCCTTCCTTCGGCAGGTGAGAGCATGTCCTATAACATGTATCAGATGGTATTACTCAGCATCATAAATACAATGGGAAATGATTCGGTTAATGCGAGAGTCTATTGCCAGTCCCTTATTTCTTTTGCCATGGTATTTTCAAATACTTCCGCAATGGCCACTCAAATAATTACGGGGCATTTGGTTGGAGCAAAAAAAGAAGATGCAGCCTACAAGCGTGTATTTAAGACGCTTTTTACTTCAATGCCAATAACCATTGCCCTAGCCCTTATTAACTGGCTTATCAGTCCCTTTACCCTTCGTTTCTTTACGGAAAATGAAAATATAATACATCTTGCCTTTTATATAATGCTGGTGGATGTATTTATTGAAATAGGACGCTGCCTCAATATGACCTTTATATGCAGTTTAAAGGCCGCAGGAGATTATATATTCCCCCTTGTGGTCGGAATTATGACCATGTGGTTACTCGGCGCTACAGGAGGCTATTTCTTCGGTAAAATAGTGGGTCTCGGTGTTGCGGGTGTATTTATGGGTACCGCTATCGATGAATGCGTCAGAGGCTTTGTGGTAATGGGCAGGTTCCGAAGCAGGAAGTGGATTGGTAAATCCGTTGTTAAGGAAACTGATTAAAATAATAATTGGAGTATTTAATATGTATTATGTACCTGATGGAACCGAGAGATGCGGTTTCTATGAATGTTCAGATTGCGGATCGGGATTCTTGAGTTTAAAAATCGTTCCCGCAATGGTATGTCCTTATTGCGGTGAAGTTCCCAATATGGAGATCGGTCCCGATGATGAGATGCCTGAAATGACTGAGAGCGCAAAGCTTATTGAAGTAGTAGAGGGAAAAGAAAACGTTGAGCGTATGGACGTTTTACTGAGCCTTGCCATAACAGGCGGAGATTATGAATGGCTTTAATGCTCATTATTTCTAAATCCGGAGCAGTTTGATAGATTCGATTGTACTAAATTAAATACAATAGCAAAATATAGTTGAACTCAATTAAATTATGTGCTATAGTTATCTCAAGCTAAGAGAAGGAAACCGATTTTAATTAAAGTCCGGTTTCAAGATCTCTTAAATAAATCAGTAAATAATGCACCCGTGAAAGGCAGGTAGAAATAATGGAAATCGAATTAACTCAGGCAAATTTTGAAAAAGAAGTACTTAACTCTGATGTACCCGTAGTAGTAGACTTCTGGGCAACATGGTGCGGACCTTGTCAGATGTTTGGCCCCATCCTTGCTTCTTTCGCTGAAAAGCATCCCGAATACAAGGTTGGCAAGGTAAATGTAGATGACGAACAGGATCTTGCGATTCAGTACCGTGTTCAGAGTATCCCTACAGTTATCGTATTTAAGAATGGTCAGGCTGTTAAGAAGGCAGTTGGCGTTCAGTCAGAAGATAACTTACTTGAAATGTGTAAATAATTTTTAAGTACATTAAGCTACTTAAATTATGTTTTTAATTCCTTTCTGGTTAACTATAAAAGAACTCCCAAACGGGAGTTCTTTTAATTTAGATCTTCATCTTCGAAAAAGTATCTTTTATTTTTGATGCATCCAATTTACATATTTTTCTATCGTAAGTATATATACCGTTTGTTTCATCTTCAACATCACTTACCTGGGTATATATCACTCCGCAAAGACCCTTCTTAATATTCGGAACGATGGCCTCTTCATAAAGATCTTTGTACATTTTTGTAAATTCTTCTTTTGTTTCCGCGGTTTTATAGCCATAGTTTGCATATTTACTGAAGGAGTGGGCTTTATCTTTATATGAGATACCACCAAATTCAGACAGAATAATTGGTCTCTTTGAACTATTAAAATTAATCTCATCAAAATAGATATGATAGCTATCCACCATGGATTTTTTCTGCCAGAACCATCCGGATGTGGAATCAAATATCCTGGTTTTATCAAGGGATGTGGCTATATCGTATACATCATCGGAATCAAACTGTCCCCAGCCCTCATTGAAAATCGTATAGTAAACTATTGAGGGGTGAGAATATAGTAAATCGATTGTCTCGACCATGTTCTCTATAAAACGGGCTTTAACATTTTCAGGTACATGTTTCTTGGTATCATCAAGCTTCTGATATCCCATGGTAGGTAAAGCCGTATCTCTTATAAAAGAATAGTGACCATTATTTATGATATCCTGAAAAACAAACATTCCAAGACGGTCGCAGGCTTCGTAAAAGATTTCCGGCTCTATCTTTATATGTTTTCTTAGGGTGTTGAAACCTAAAGCCTTCAGATCCGATATTTCTTTTTCATAAAAAGAATCATTATTGGGAAGGAATATGCCTTCCGGATAATATCCCTGATCAAGTAAGCCGTTAAAGAATACGGGCTTATTATTTAAAAGAATTACAGCATTACCGTCTTTTTCACCGATGCTTACGGTTCTGAGGGCAAAATAGGATTTTACAAAATCGCTTTCAGTCTTAATTTCTATTTCATATAAATTGGGTTCTTCAGGAGTCCAAAGCTTAGGATCGTCAAAATCAAGCCTGAAATAAGGATTGTCGAATTTTTTATCTGAAACAAGATCTCCCTTATAGAAAACCTTTACTTCATATTTTTCGCATTCTGAATCGATATTTACAGTGACTGAATTAAGAGTGGGAGTATATTCAATATGCTTAATATATTTTTCGGGAACGGATTCAATCCAGACTGTCTGCCATATTCCGGAAATCGGGGTGTACCACATGCCGCCGCGCTTCTTAACCTGCTTTCCGTAGGGGAATTCTTCCGATAGATTGTCATATATATGAACAGAGAGCTCGTGGGTCGTGTCTTCCTTTACAAATTTGGTAATGTCAACAGTAAAGGGAGTGTAGCCGCCTTCATGGTAACCTGCAACAGATCCGTCAATATAAACGGTAGCAATAGTATCCACAGCTCCAAAATTAAGAAGCACAATATCTTTAATAAAGCCCTTGGGTATCACGAAATTTCTTTTATATATATAAGAGTTTTTAATCTTCGTTACACCTGAATTCCTGCTTCCTAAGGGAAAGGGCACCAATACATCATTCCAATAGCCGTTCAAATTTAAAAAGGAATCTCTTTTTAACTGAGGTCTCGGATATTTGGTAAAAGAATTTTCACTGGGTCCATCCTCCATAAAAAGATTGTTATGGGCATGAGAACGCACATATTTAATTAAATATATGGTTATAAATATCAGGACTTCAATAATAAGGACTAAGATAAAAATCCCTTTATTTGTCATAGAAAAAAAGCTTCCTTCAGGATTCTTTAAGAATCCTATGAAAAAGAATAGAAAAGCCAGAATATTTAAAAGAGAAACAGAGTATTTAAAGTAGTATTTTGCCATTTGTGATCCTCCCCTTTAAATATATTTTAAAGTAATTATGTGAAAATTCAAGAATTATAGAGGCTCTGTGCCGGGAACACAGAGCCTCTACATAAGAAGGATTAACAAATATGAATATAAACACGTGATTAAATAGTAAACAGCGAAATTTCTTTTGTGAGACCGCTCATGTTTTCTTCAAGTACCTTAGCGGTTTCGGAAAGGGTCTCAACATTTTCAAGGAGGTATGCAGCCATTGAATTTACTTCTTCCGCATTTCCTGTTGCCTGTGCGATGATGGCTGAGATATTATTTACGGCTGAAACGGCTTCGCCACGCTCATTATCGGCTTTTTCAATAGAAGCAACGGCGGAATCAACGCTCTTTGTGAGCTTTTCTATGGAATCCTTCATGGATTCAAAAAGCGCAATGGCATTGTTAACGGCTTCTTTTTGTGTTTCTACCATTTCAAGAGCTTTATTGGAGTTTTCAACTGAAGCTTCGGTATTCTTTGAGATTTCGGTAACGTTTCTTCCGATTTCTGCGGCCGCATTATTGGATTCATCGGCAAGCTTTCTGATTTCTTCGGCAACTACAGCAAATCCTCGACCTGCATCGCCTGCTCTTGCAGCTTCAATGGAAGCATTAAGAGAGAGGAGATTGGTCTGTCCCGAAATACTTGTAATGGTATCTACAAAACTGTTAATGCTCTTTGATTCTTCTTTTAATTTATCTATTGATTCTGAAACAAGTCTGGCAGATTCACTTGCTTCAAAAGCTTTTACACCGAGACTGTCAACGATTTCCATACCGGAAGTGATCATATTTTCAGTTTCAGTTAAAAGAGACTTGACGGTTGAAAGCACTTCATTTGCTTCTTTAATATCATTAGATAATACGTCAGTTTTGTTTACACATTCCATGGCATTTTCTGACTGAACCATCATGCCGTGAGCAATCTCATCGATGGATTTTGAAATGCCCTGAGAATATTCATTGATAACACCGGACGCACTGCCTACATGTTCTGCGGAAATACCGAGCTCTTCCGATGCATTGGTAACTTTATGAACAAGATTCTTTGTATTTGAAATCATATCCATGGCGGAATTTGAAAGAAGATTGAATTCGTCATGGCCCTTTGATTTTACGGTAACAGTCAGATCACCCTTGGCCACTTCGTTGAGCTTGGAGGAAATGTGCTTAAGATTTGACTGTATTCCCTGTACCACAAATAATCCGAATATTGCTGAGAGCACAGCGGCAATTATTAAGAAAATAAATGTAATGTTTCGGATGGACTGAGCCTGTCCTGTAATGGTTCCTTCGGGAACGAGAGCACAGAGCGTAATATCTTTATCTGTATTCTTGGCAAAGAGAAAATAATAGGTCCGCCCGTTGAAGTTTGCCTTAAAAGCGCCTTCTTTTGCAGAAGTACCGGTAACTACATTGAAATAATCCGAATTATATACGGAAGAAACTTCGGGGTCTTTTATATCGGGATCGGATGAGCAGGCAATTTCACGACCGTTTTTTGTTACCAAGAAAACCATGCTTCCGTCACCGAGAGCAAGATCTTTTAAGAACTTCCTGATAGTAGATGCTTTTACATCAACTATAACAAGGTATGTACCTTGTCCACCCGACAGCTGGTCTGAAATAATGTAGGATGAGTTGTCTTTACCGAGTTTTTCATCGAGTAAAGGGTGGTTATCTATCCAGCGGGTTACGTTCTTTTTATCATCACCGATTGATTTTAAGTGTTCATCCATTATGCCCTTAATATTAACGGATGTGTTGCTGGTAATGATATTGGCATTGCTGCCCGGAATGATGTGAATGGCTTGCACAAAATCATTGGCAGTGAGAGTTGAATTGATTTTTGTACGAACATTGGTTATGGCCATGGCCTTTGAACTTTCATCTTTATCATAAAGACCAAGCATCAATTCCTTTACTTCGCTGTCCAATGCCAAAGAAAGACATTCGGAGTTTGCAAATTCACAGCCTTGATCGATGTACTTTGATGCCATGTTCAAGGTTTCAACGGTAGAGGATAAATAGTTCTCGCTCATACCTTCTTTTGATTTACTGTAGGAGAGAAGTCCGAGGACTACCATGAATAGAATTGGGATTAAGAAACAGGCAATTATTTTATTGCGAATACTAAATATACGGAATTTCGACATAAAAACGTTTTTATTTTTCGCAAAAAATAAAGACTTTTTAGAAGTCCCGGTCTCATTGATATTTTTGGTTTTTTTAAGCCCCATTTTGTAACCTCCAAAGATGTAATAATTCTTACATGTACCCGTGTAAGTGAGATAATTATAGCATAAACGCGGGAATTATACAATAAATTCACGTATTCTTAGAGATTTTCTTGATAACAAGAGCGCCAATGACGAATCATTGGCGCTCTTGCTATTGAGAATGGTACATTGGGGTTATGGGGTATACTACATTTTTACACATTTGTCATTAACTGAGAATTAACAGTAATTAAAATTGTAAAAAAAAATAAGAGCCCTGATCTGATATCAGGGCTCTTAGATTTTCTTTATACCTTAAATACGTGAATTGCATCGGACAAGTCGTTAGCATCATCTTTAAGACCGCTTGCGGCAGTGGCAAGATTTTCGGCTGCTTTTAACTGCTTATCAACTGATTCGGATACCTGGTTACTTACTGCGGTTGTTTCCTGAGAAATAGCGGAAATGGATTCAACAGCTGCAAGTGTTTCTGTCTTTGCTTTGTTGATTTCCTGAATTTCTTCAAGAATCGAATCAAGGTCTCCGGTTAATGAAGCTACATGTTCATCGATTGATGTGAAGGTATCGATGGTTTCCTTAAGAGTTTCATCCTGAGAATTAACGATATCGGATGATTTTCTTGCAACATCAACGGTTTCCTGAGTCTGCTTTCTGATGGTATCGACAATCTTCTGTATATTTTTAACAGATTCCATGGACTGTTCGGCAAGCTTTCTTATTTCTTCGGCAACTACCGAGAATCCTCGACCTGCATCACCGGCTCTTGCAGCTTCGATGGAAGCATTTAATGAGAGGAGAGAGGTCTGGCTTGCAATTGAATTGATTACGGAAATAATCTGTTCAATGGAAGCAGAAGATGTATTCAGTTCTTCAATCTTATCAATAACATTCTTTGTAACTTCTTTGGTATCATTGGCTTTAGCCTTTAATTCGTCAATGACTACAAGACCGCTTGATACGAAATCACGGGTCTTTGCTGAAGTATTGGAGATATTCTCGGCACTCTTTGTAACTGCGGTAATCTGTTCGGACAGTGTATCCATCTGCTGTAAGCAAACTGCACTTTCTTCAGCGGTTCCGTCGATACCAAGGTTGATCTCGGTAATGGACTTCTTGATCTCCTGAGCAGACTGAAGCATTATATCGGCACTTCCGGATACCTCGTCACTGGATTCCTCAACTATTCCGGTTACTGAATTAGCTCTGTTAAGAAGTTCTCTTACCTTAACTACCATGTTGTTGATTCCCTTGGCGAGAGCTAAGAATTCATCTTTTCTTCTTGTTGTGATCTTTACGGTTAAGTCGCCGTCTGCAACCTGCGCAAGGCCTTTAACCATTTTCTTAATGGCACGGGCAAAACTCCAGGAGATGAATGTTCCTAACAGTACAGCTACAATAACAGAAAGAACCACAAGAGATACGGTTGAGTTACTGATAGTAACAGTATCACCCACGATTTCACTTTCGGGGATCATTGCAACGATGGTGAAACCGTTCATATCAAGTTTCTTATAAACGGTATAGTATTTTTCGCCGTTTATCTTTTCATAGCCCTTACCTTCGGCTTCTTCGGATTCCATAAAGCCCTGAACGAAATCCATATTCAAAAGATAATTATCGATCTGATCTTCTGATTCGGTTGCTCCTTCGGGTAAGATCTTTGTGGAAATCTCTCTGCCGTCGGGTGTGATTATACCGACAATCGAATCTTCACAAAGCTCGGTTTCCGTCAAAACGGATTTAAATGCTTTATAGTCGATATCAAAAATAGCAAGTGCACTTACACGCAGCGAACTGTTATAAATGGATCTCATATTGGACATTGCATAGAGATCGGAGCTTGTATGAAGTATGCTGTCAATGTCATCATGATAACCCATCCATGCAAAAGAACGCTTTTCCATATACTGACCAACGGAAGATTCCTGAATCTTTGCATAATCTTCATAGGTTACACGACCGGAAGCGCTTTCAAGTTCTTTGTTGGTATAGATCGTGGAACCGTTTTTGCCGGTGGGGATGATGGTTATATTAAGTAAGAAATCATTGTTATTCTTACTGTTTACCATTCTTTTCTTTAACGGATCTTCATATTTTGAATACTTGTCATTATTTTCAAATTTACCGTCAAAGTATTTTACAAGAGTATCGTCAGCTACGATATCATAAGCGGTGGTTTCGATGGTTGAAAGTACCAGATCATAGTAGTTGGCAATAAGATTTATGGTATTGTCTGTTGATGTTTCGTAGTTTTCGATAATAATGTCGCTGGCGATGGAATAGCTGCGGACACCGAGGATCACTATGAATATCACAGGTACCAAAAAGGCAGATATTAACTTTGTTCTGATTCCGAGTCTGAAAATAAAGTTCCCGGCTTTAATTTCAGGTTTTGTTTTTACCCCTTTTTCCTTGGCTGCGCCTGCAATCTTGGAAAGATTGGGGAGTTTTAAATTAAGCTTTTTACGTTCCTTCTTTTCCTTGATTTCTTTAGGCTCTTTTTGTGTCTTAATTTTTTGCTTGAAAATTTTTGACATATCGCACCTCGAAAAATTTATGATAGTACCATTTTACTACAATTTTTCGTAAATTTCATCAAAAAAAAGATAAAAAACCCCGAAAATTGGACAATTTTGCCCAATTACGAGGCTTTTTGACAATAGTTATTTTTTTAACTGCCCTTAACTCTCGGATTTGGCATTTTTTAATGCGGAAGAGAGCATCAGTTTGATACGGTTTAACTGATTTACTTCACTTGCTCCGGGATCATAATCGATGGCAACGATATTGGCACCCTTATACTTTTTCCTCAGGGTTTTTATAACACCTTTACCTACCACGTGATTGGGAAGACAGCCAAACGGCTGACAGCATACTATATTTTTGGCGCCGCTTTCCATGAGCTCGATCATTTCTCCCGTTAAGAACCATCCTTCACCGGTCTGATTACCGAGGGATACGATCTCTTCAGCTCTTTTTGCCGTCTTGTCTATGGTTGAAGGCGGAGTGAAGCGCTTACTCTTTTTGCAGGCGTTTTTATAGCTTTTTCTTATAAATTCAATTCCCATTATGCCGAGGCGAGCTTTGATGGCAGACGACAAAGGCATTCCAAGATGGTCCTTTTTATATTCCTGATTCTTAAAGCAGTATAAAAAGAAATCCATCAGATCGGGAACAACGGCTTCAGCACCTTCTTTTTCAAGCAGATCAACCAGATTGTTATTGGCGGTGGGAGAGTATTTAACAAGGATTTCTCCTACAACACCCACCTTCGGTTTGATCTCGTCATTTAATGGAATATTATCAAAATCCTTAATGATCGATTTGCTGTATTTTTTGAATTTATGGAAGGAAACATGCTTTCCTGTAAGGAAATTAACGCATTTATCTTCCCATTCTCTGTGAAGCTTATTTACGGAGCCTGACTTCAATTCATATGGGCGGGTCCTGTAAACGGTCTTCATAAAAATATCACCGAAGAATATGGCGAATATGGCTCTCTTTGCAAGCTTATAATCAATCTTAAAGCCAGGGTTTGGTTCAAAGCCCGAAAGATTTAAGGAGATTACCGGTACGAAGTCTAAACCTGCTTTTTCAAGAGCTCTTCTGATAAAGGAAATATAATTGGTGGCACGACATCCGCCGCCTGTTTGAGTGATCAGCAATGCCGTTTTATGTACGTCATACTTTCCCGATAACAGAGCATCCATAAGCATTCCGACTACGATAAGCGAAGGGTAGCATGCATCATTATTTACATATTTAAGCCCCATATCTATTGAAGAGCGGTTGTCATTATCGGGGATTACAAAGTTGTAACCTGCGCTGTTAAATGCTTTTTCAAGAAGCTTGAAATGTATGGGAGACATCTGGGGAGCTAAAATAGTATATTTATCCTTCATATCTTCCGTAAAAAGAACACGCTGATACTTTGAAGACCTGACTGTCCTTTTAACTTTTCTTTCTTCTCTTACCTTTATTGCTGCAAGAAGGGAGCGGATACGTATTCTTGCGGCTCCAAGATTGCTGATCTCATCGATCTTAAGGCAGGTATAGATTTTGTCAGAGCCTGATAAAATATCATTTACCTGATCGGTGGTTACTGCATCAAGGCCGCAGCCGAAGGAATTAAGCTGTATAAGCTCAAGATTATCCTGCTTCTTTACAAAGCTTGCGGCTGCATAAAGGCGAGAATGATACATCCACTGATCGGATACGAGCAACGGTCTTTCCGGCTTTGCTAAATGTGATACGGAATCCTCAGTTAAAACAGCAACACCATAGGAAGTAATGAGTTCAGGAATACCATGATTGATTTCGGGATCGATATGATAAGGCCGTCCTGCCAGGACAATTCCTTTCTTTCCGGTTTTTTCAAGGTATTTTAGTACTTCTTCACCCTGAATTTCGATATCTTTTCTTGCATGTGCAAGTTCTATAAAGGCTTCGTGAACGGCGGAGGCGATTTCAGTTTTGGGAATTTCACTGAATTCTTCCGTTAAAGCATGCAGTATTGTCTTTTCTGATTCGAAGGACATGAAAGGATTGCGGAATCTTATTTCGCCTGATGATATTTCTTCCACATTGTTTTTTATGTTCTCGGGATATGATGTAACAATGGGACAGTTATAGTGATTATTCGCATCCTTAAATTCGTTTCTTTCATAAAAAACAGAAGGATAGAAGATAAAATCGGGTTTATTTTTGATAAGCCATGAAATATGTCCGTGACAAAGCTTTGCGGGATAACATTCCGATTCACTGGGAATAGATTCAATACCGAGCTCGTAGATCTCATGTGAAGATTTGGGTGAAAGCATCACCGAATATCCAAGGCGTGTAAAGAATGTAAACCAGAAAGGATAGTTTTCATACATATTTAAGACTCTTGGAATACCGACAACCCCACGCTTTGCTTTTTCGGCAGGTGTGGGCTCGTAATTAAAGAGCCTGTTATATTTATATTCAAAAAGATTCGGGATATTTTCTTTGTTTTTCGCTTTACCGAGGCCTTTTTCACATCTGTTACCGGAGATAAAGCGACGGTTACCTGAGAAAGTATTAATGGTAAGTCGGCAGTGATTGGTACATCCGTTACATTTTGTCATGGAAGTTTCGTAAGTAAGAGCCGCAATTTCAGTAAAGGTAAGCATTGCAGTCTTAACATCCGGTGCGTATTCATATCTTTCTTTTGCAATAAGAGCAGCGCCGAAAGCACCCATGATACCTGCAATATCGGGCCTGATCACATGGCATTTTGCGGTTTTCTCAAAGCTTCGTAAAACAGCATCATTATAAAAAGTACCACCCTGAACCACTATATTCTTACCGAGGGAAGATGCATCGGAAACCTTTATAACTTTGAAAAGAGCATTCTTTATTACGGAATATGCAAGGCCTGCAGATATATCGGCGACTTCCGCTCCTTCTTTCTGAGCCTGTTTAACCTTTGAGTTCATAAAAACGGTACAGCGAGTGCCGAGGTCAATGGGGTTCTTAGCAAAAAGAGCGCATTTAGCGAAATCCTTAACGCTGTAATTCAAGGATTTGGCAAAGGTCTCTATAAAGGAACCACAGCCTGATGAGCATGCTTCATTTAAAAGAACGGTATCGACGTTCCCGTTTTTAATCTTGATGCATTTCATGTCCTGTCCGCCGATGTCAAGGATACAGTCAACGGATGGAGTAAAGAAAGCTGCGGCATAGTAGTGAGCCACGGTCTCAACTTCTCCGTAATCGAGTAAGAATGCGGCCTTCATAAGCTCTTCGCCGTAACCGGTGGAGCAGGAGCGGACTATCTCACAGTCCTTCGGCATTATGGAATATATTTCTTTTAATGCATTAATGGCCGTCTTAAGGGGATTACCGTTGTTATTTGAGTAAAAAGAATGTAATAACTCGCCGCTTTCAGATACCAATGCCAGCTTTGTGGTGGTGGAACCTGCATCTATACCTAAGAAACATTTTCCGTGATAATTCTTTAAGTCCCCCTTTTTAACCATTGCTTTTTCGTGACGTTTTTTGAATTCGTCATATTCTTTTTCATCGGCAAATAAAGGCGACATACGTGTCACTTCGAATTCCAACTTTATGTCCTGAGATAATGTTTTTACAAGATCCTTCATTTCGAAGGTAATATCGGGATCCGAATTAAGAGCGGAACCGATGGCAGCATACAGATGGGATAAATCTGTATTAACTATGTGGTCGGGATCCAGATTAAGAGTTCTTATAAAAGCATTTTTAAGTTCTGTTAAAAAGTGGAGAGGGCCTCCGAGAAAAGCGATGCGGCCTTTGATCGGCTTGCCGCATGCGAGCCCTGAAATCGTCTGATTGACTACAGCCTGAAAGATGGATGCCGCAAGATCTTCTTTTGTGGCACCGTCATTAATTAAAGGCTGAATGTCTGACTTTGCGAAAACACCGCAGCGAGCGGCGATAGTGTATAAAGATTTATAATTCTTTGCATATTCATTAAGGCCTGCCGCATCAGTCTGAAGCAAGCTTGCCATCTGATCGATGAAAGAACCTGTACCGCCGGCGCAGATTCCGTTCATACGCTGTTCTATGTTACCATCTTCGAAATATATGATTTTAGCATCTTCGCCACCAAGCTCGATGGCAACATCACAGCCCTTTGATTTGTATGTAAGGGCAGTTGAAACCGCTATAACTTCCTGGGTAAAGGGGATATTTAAGATCTTAGCAAGATTAAGGCCGCCTGAGCCTGTTATTACGGGAGAAACGTTAACATTTCCGATAGAATCATAGGCTTGTTTTAAAAGGGAATAAAGGGTTTCCCGAATATTGGCAAAATGCCTTTCGTAATTTGAAAAAAGCACATTTTTGCTTTCATCAAGAATTGCTATTTTTACTGTGGTAGAACCGACATCAATACCTAAAGAATATTTTTTCTCCATAATCTGGCCCCTTAAGTGATATTCCCCCAAAGCATTCTTAGTTATTATAAATAAGGACCGGGGAAAATTCAATTATGTGAAATATTAAATAAATATAAAAGCTATGAAGCTTTAATAACTTCCGTTTACTTTTATTTTCATTATTGGTAAAATAATCATGTTTAATTTTTGGAGGTTTTTTAATGGATAAATTTGAACGAAAATACGGTAGATTTGCAATCAGAAATCTGTCGTTGATCCTTATAATCGTATATGCCATCGGCTATCTCATAGCAATGAGTCCTCTAGCCGGCACCATTATTTCTTTTATCAGCTTAAATCCGTATTTAATATTGAAAGGTCAGATCTGGAGAATCTTTACCTGGGTACTTATTCCTCCCGGAAGCTTTTCACTTCTTACTTTGATCACGCTTTATTTTTATTATTCAATCGGAACTACCCTTGAGCATACATGGGGCACCTTCAGATATAATGTATATATCTTTTCCGGCATTTTGTTTACGGTGCTTGGGTCCTTTATCTCACTTTTGTTTTTCTATATTTACGGACGAATCATCGGTGTAGACGGCATGCTTTATGCTTATCAGGTATTCATGCTCAATCCCGTAAGCACATACTATATCAGCATGTCCATATTCCTTGCCTTCGCCGCGACATTCCCCAATGCCGGCGTGCTTTTATTCTTTATAATTCCCGTAAAGATGAAATGGCTGGGAATTCTTGACGGCGTATTTTTACTTATCAGCTTTATAACGGGTTCTATCATAGACAAGATCGTTATTTTTACATCCATGCTGAATTTCATCATTTTCTATGTGAGCCAGCGAAGACTTATTCATACATCACCTAAGTTCAGATATCAGCAGGCAAAAAGAAGAAAACAGTATCAAAGCGATATAAAGAAAGAAATGGATCCTTCGGTTCCCAAGCATAAATGTGCTATCTGTGGAAAAAATGAAATAGATTTTCCCGATACGGAATTCAGATTCTGCTCTAAATGTAACGGGAATTATGAATACTGCAGTGACCATCTCTTTACTCATAAGCATATTGAATAGGAGTTTTTATGAACGAAAAAGAATTTACATTGAGAATAAATGATCTTCTGGAACTTGCATCCGATCAGGAAAATGTTCTTTTTACGGAACAGATCCATGAGATTTTTCCTGAAACAAAGGATGATTCTAACAGGATGCAGATCATTCTTGATTTCTTAAAAGAAAAGCATATCGGTATAAATGAAAAGCTTGATGCGGAAGAATCCCTTTCAGATGATGAAAAGAAATATCTTGAATTTTATCTTGATGATCTTCGTGCTCAGGGTGAACTTACCGCCGGCGAAAGAGAGGCTTTTTTACTCAGCGCAATGGCGGGAGAAGTGGATGCAAAGACAAGGGTAGTTACTGATTATCTTAAAAATGTGGTCGAAATCGCAAAACTCTATGTGGGTCAGGGCGTGCTCATTGAAGATCTGATAGGTGAAGGAAATATTGCACTTTTGGGCGCTGTTGAAATGCTTGGTGCAATGGAAAATGCAAAAGAAGCGGAGGGATTTCTTGCAAAATCCGTTATGGATGCAATGCAGGATATGATAGGCCGGAATTTTGATGAAAAATCAGCCGAAGAAAAAATTCTTAAGCTTGTAAATAAGGTTTCTGAAAAAGCCCGTGAACTTTCCGAAGAATTAAAGAGAAAAGTCACCATAGAAGAGCTTTCCGAAGAATATAAGATATCAAAATCCCAGATATTAAAGGCCCTTAAGCTTACGGCCAACAAAATTGAAGAAATAGAAATCCCCGAGGATTTAAAATAGGAGACCTGAATGATTCCCTTTGAAGGATGCATAAATTACAGACTTTTGGAAAAAGAACATCTTTCTGATATAAATGCTACAGCCTTTACTCTTGTTCATGAAAAAACAGGAGCGAAGGTCTGTTTATTACAGAATGATGACAAGAATAAAAGCTTTATAATCGGTTTTAAAACTCCCGAATCAAGTTCTACGGGAGTTGCTCATATCTTAGAGCATTCGGTACTTTGCGGTTCCGAACATTTTCCTGTTAAGGATGCCATGACGGAAGTTGGCAAGGGCTCTCTTAACACATTTTTAAATGCCTATACCTATCCCGACAGAACTCTCTATCCTGTTTCAAGCTGCAATGATGCTGATTTTAAGAATCTTTGTCATGTATATCTTGATGCGGTTTTTTATCCCAGAGTACACAAGGATGAAAGAATTTTTAAGCAGGAAGGCTGGCATTATGAATTAAAGGATGCAGATGACGAACTTAAGATAAACGGAGTTGTCTACAATGAAATGAAGGGCGTGTATTCCTCACCGGATCAGGCTCTTTCTTCCTATCTGATGTTTTCGCTTTTCCCCGATACACAATACGGTTTTGAATCGGGCGGCGATCCTGATACAATTCCCGACCTTTCATATGAGGATTTTCTTTCTTTTCATAAAAAGTACTATCATCCCTCCAATTCGCGCATTTATTTATACGGAGATATGGACTTTTGCGAGATGCTAAACTTTATCGATGAGGAATATTTATCGAAGTTTGATGAAATCGGCATTAATTCCGAAGTTAAGTTGCAGAGCCCCTTTAAGGCTCCCGTAAGACTTGAGAAGACCTATTCTCTTTCCGAAGATTCTGAAGAAGAAAACGGCACATTCTTAACCTATAATGTTGTATGTTCCGACTATTCCGATATTAAGACTACGGAAATCATGAATGTCATTAATTATGCTCTTTGTTCCGTGCCGGGTGCAAAGCTTAAAGAACGACTTATTGATGCGGGTATCGGTACCGATGTTTATTCCACCATTGAAACCGATGTGTGCCAGAAATTCTTTTCGATTGTCGCTGAAAATGCAAAGGCAGAGGATGAAGAAAAGTTCGTCCGGATAATCGAAGATACAATAAAAGAGATCATTTCGGAGGGCTTTGACAAAAAGACTCTTGAAGCTTCCATCACATCCTCCGAATTTGTTTACAGAGAAGCTGATTTTGCCACATTCCCCAAGGGAATTGCCTATGGCATGATGATCTTCGATCAGTGGAACTATTCCAATAATGATATTTTCAATTCTTTAAAGAGTAATGCAATATATAAAGAACTGCGGAACGGCATCAATGAAGGCCTGTTTGAAAAGACCCTCGAAGAGCGTGTTTTAAATAATACTCATAAAACCATTTTTGTCTTTAAGCCCGAAAAAGGTTTACAGGCAAGAAAGGATGAGGCGTTCAAAGAAGAGATGCGTTCTTTAAAGAATTCTTTTTCAAAAGAACAGATTCTCGATATTGTTCGCGAAACCCAGGAATTAAAAGCCTATCAGGAAGAAGCGGATTCCGAAGAAGCTTTGGCGACCATTCCTCATTTAAAGCTTTCCGATATGGAAAAAGAAACGGAAAGATTTGATTACGAGATAACGGATTTTTGTGGAGTAAGGGAAGTTAAGATCGAAAGATTTACCAATGGCATTATTTATGCTTGTTTAGGCTTTAATATAAACAGCCTTCCGGAAAAATATTATCCCGCGCTCTGTTTACTTAAGATCCTTCTTGGCTTCATGGATACGGAAAATTATAAATACGGTGATTTTGTCAATGAAGTAAATATCGTATCAGGCGGTTTGAGCGGTACATATACCATGTATCCCGACGGCCTTGATCCCGATAAATACAATCTTGATTTTGAAGTTAGATTCAAGTCGTTTTATAACAGGATCGAAGATTGCTTCAAATTGATAAATGAGCTTCTTTTTACTACAAAATATGATAACAAGAAGCGCATAAAAGAGCTTTTACTTGAATCAAAAACAAGGATTGAATCCTTTATGATGCAATCCGGGCATGTTGTTGCCATTCAGCGCGGTATCTCTTATTTTGATTCTTATTCCGCAATAAATGATAAGATCGCAGGCTACAGCCAGTATCTTACAATTGTAGATATGATCAGGCATTTTGATGAAAGAATCGATACCTTGATCGCGGAAATGAAGGAAGTCATGAAACTTTCTTTGAATAAAAAGAATCTAATATTATGTATAACAGGTGAAGAGAGAGGTATTTCGAAGTTTAACGAATGCGCGCGTACCTTCCTTGATTCTCTTGATTCTTTTGAAGATGAAAATGTATTTAAGACTGCTGAATATACTAAAAAGAATGAGGCATTTATAACTCCCGGCACCGTTGATTATCTTGCACTTACAGGTAATTACAGGCGCCACGGCTTAGGATACTCAGGAAGACTTAATATCTTAAGAGAGATTCTTTCAACTGAATATCTCTGGACCAAAGTCAGACTCCAGGGCGGTGCTTACGGATGCATGTGCGGATTCAGACGAAACGGTGAAAGCTTTTTTGTCAGTTACAGAGATCCCCATGCCAGAGAAACCCTTGAAGCATATAAGGGGGCGGTTTCCTACATTAAAAACTTTGACCCCCAGGGTGATGAGCTTGATAATTACATAATAAGCACCATCGGAAGCCTTGATACACCCCTTACGCCGTCTCTTGTGTCCTACAAGGTGTATAATATGTTAAGGTCGGGAATCACATTTGATATGCTCCAAAAAGAAAGAGATGAGATTCTTTCTTCTACACCTGAAAATATACGTGAACTTGCAAAATATATTGAAGCGATTGTTGATGACTGCGGAGTCGTTTCCGTAGGCGGAGAGAGTATTATTAAGAGGGATCAAGACCTGTTTATGGAAGTTAAGCCTTTGATTTCATAATTTACAATCGCGGAAAGGGGATTATGTTATGAAAAAGAAAGTTTTAGCGGTACTGATTTCAACATTATTATGTGTAAGTTTTGCTTCCTGCGGAAGTAAAAGTGCATCATACGAATCGGCAGCAAGCACATCTTCCTTTTATGCCAATGATGCCATGGGAGATTACGCATATGCTGAGGAAGCCATGGAGAACGGCTTCTATGAAGAATCAAAAGATGCCACGGGCGAAACGGGGGATATGTCTTCAGATACAACCGAAGTTAAGCCCGATTCCAAAAGAAAGCTTATTAAGGATTACGACCTTGATATCGAAACCGAGGATTTTGACGGCTTCATGGATATGATTCAGAGAAGAGTCAATGCCATGAACGGTTATATTGAATCCTTAAATACCTACAGCGGCAGAGGATATTACTATGACAGAAGAACATCGGACCTTACGGTTCGTATTCCTGCCGACAAAGGCGATGAATTCCTTGATATTCTCGGGGAAAATTCAAATATAATCAGAAACAGCCTTAATGTTAATGACGTAACTCTTCAGTATGTGGATTTAGAAAGCAGAAAATCCGCATACAAAACTGAAGAAGCAAGACTTCTGGAGCTCCTTGAAAAAGCTGATACAATTGAAGATATTCTTACCATTGAAAACAGATTATCTGAAATCAGATACCAGCTTGAATCCATGGAGCAGAAATTACGAACCTATGATAATCTTGTTGATTATTCCACCTTCAGACTCAGTGTTTCTGAGGTTAAGGAATATACGGAACCCGAACCTGAAAGCTACTTGGACAGACTGACAGATTCCTTCACCGGAGGCATTAAGGGTGCCGT
This sequence comes from Lachnospiraceae bacterium, assembly GCA_016283575.1. GTDB lineage: Bacteria > Bacillota > Clostridia > Lachnospirales > Lachnospiraceae > UBA1258. The sequence continues at coordinate 57,166 of JAEEND010000022.1, forward strand.
CAACTGGCTTAAGGAATTCTCTATTTGGTTCGTAGGCGCCATTCCGGCACTTATTCTTACCGCAATTGTGATTTTTGCAGTAGTAAGAATTCTCATTGCAGCCAATAAGAGAAACCAAAAAAAGTTACTTAAGAAAGCCGCAAAAGAAAAAGAACTGAAAGCGGAAGCAACTAAAGATAATAAAGAAGAAAATAATGGAAAACAGTAAAAAATCCGGATTTGCCACTATAATCGGTTGCCCCAATGTAGGTAAGTCCACATTAATGAATCAAATAATAGGACAGAAAATTGCCATTACTTCCAATAAGCCTCAGACCACCCGTAACAGGATCATGACGGTTTATACAAGTGATGAGGGCCAGGTGGTGTTCTTGGACACCCCCGGCCTTCATAAGGCAAAGAATAAGCTGGGCTCTTACATGATGAAGGCCGCCGAATCTTCAATCAATGATGCGGATGTGGTTCTTTTTATTGTGGAAGCCACAAAGCCTTTGGGTCAGCGTGAGCTTGAGATAATCGACAGATTAAAGACCGTAAATAAACCTAAGATTTTAATCATAAATAAAATCGACATGATTAAAAAAGAAGAGCTTATCCCGGTTATTAAGGCATGTGACGATTTAAAGGTATTTGATGAAATCGTACCGGTTTGCGCCATGGATAATACCAATGTGGATGAGCTTGTTCGGTGCATATTTAAGTATCTTCCTTACGGCGAACCCTTCTATGATGAAGATACCGTAACAGATCAGCCGGTTCGACAGATTGCGGCGGAAATGATTCGTGAAAAGGCTTTACACGCTCTTAACGAAGAGATTCCTCACGGTATCGCCGTTGTAATTGATAAAATGGACTTTTCCGGCAGAACCGTGCAAATTGATGCCACAATTGTATGTGAAAAGGATTCTCACAAAGGAATCATAATCGGAAAGGGAGGTTCCATGCTTAAGAAAATCGGAACCAACGCCCGTTTCGAAATAGAGAAGATGCTGGAACAACAGGTTAATTTAAAGCTTTTTGTAAAGGTTAAAAAGGACTGGCGAGAGTCGGAACTTCTCATGAAGAACTTCGGCTACAATCCCGGTGACTTTAAAGTAGGTAAATAATGCAGGATTTTCTTAAGGTCATGGGAATGGTAATAGGATCATTTCCTGTTAACGAATATGACAAAAGAATAACCATCCTTACCCGTGAATGCGGTAAGATAACGGCTTTCGTAAAAGGCGCCCGTCGCCAGGGAAGCCGTTTTTTGGCATCCACGGATTTATTTTGTTTCGGTAATTTTGAACTTTTTGTGGGAAGAAATTCCTATAATGTGCAGAATGCCGAAATACTTAATTTTTTTGAATGCTTCAGAGATGATATTGTCGGCGCTTATTACGGCATGTATTTCATGGAGTTAACGGACTTCTATACCCGTGAAAACAATGATTCATCCATGGAGCTTCTTTTACTTTACAGAGCACTTCAGGGACTTAAAAGCGATAAGCTTGACAATTCTTTTGTACGGACCGTTTTTGAATTAAAGCTGTTCATTATTGAAGGGGAGATGATCCCCCTTGAAAAAATAGAAAATGTCTCGGATAAAGCCTATTCAGTCATAATGAGCCATATATACAGATCCGACATAGAAAATCTTTTTAATTTCAGAGTGGAAGATGATGTGCATAGGGAGCTTATGAGAATTTCCGACTATGAAAGAAAGCATTTAATTGACAGACCCATTAAAAGTCTTTCCGTTTTAGAGACTCTTTAGGGAAGTTTTTGTTGAAAATACAAGTAATTGTGGATATAATAAATCGGAATAAAAAAACGAGGTGACATCTATGGAAAAATCAATGGATAAAATAGTGGCTCTTGCTAAAAACAGAGGTTTTGTATATCCCGGCTCCGAAATCTACGGTGGTCTTGCAAATACATGGGATTACGGAAACCTTGGCGTAGAGCTTAAAAATAACGTAAAGAAGGCCTGGTGGCAGAAATTTGTTCAGGAAAATCCTTACAATGTAGGTGTTGACTGTGCCATCCTTATGAACCCTCAGACATGGGTTGCATCAGGTCACTTGGGAAGCTTTTCAGATCCCTTAATGGATTGTAAAGAATGTCATGAAAGATTCAGAGCCGATAAGATAATTGAAGATTATGCGGCAGAAAACGGAATTACCCTTAAATCCTCCGTTGACGGCTGGTCTCATGAAGAGATGGAAGCTTTCATAAATGACAATAATATTCCCTGTCCTTCCTGCGGTAAGCACAACTTTACAAGCATCAGAGAATTTAACCTCATGTTTAAGACTTTCCAGGGTGTTACCGAAGATGCAAAGAATGTTGTATACCTTCGTCCCGAAACAGCACAGGGTATTTTCGTAAACTTCAAGAATGTACAGCGTACATCCCGTAAGAAAGTTCCTTTCGGTATTTGCCAGATTGGTAAATCCTTCAGAAACGAGATCACTCCCGGTAACTTCACTTTCCGTACAAGAGAATTTGAACAGATGGAACTTGAATTCTTCTGTAAGCCCGGAACTCAGACAGAGTGGTTTGAATATTGGAGAAAGACCTGCTATGAATGGCTTCTTTCTCTCGGAATCAAGAAAGAAAACTTAAGACTTCGTGATCATGATCCCGAAGAACTTTCTTTCTACAGCGATCATACAACAGATATTGAATATGCATTCCCCTTCACCGAATGGGGCGAGCTTTGGGGCATTGCTTCAAGAACCGATTATGACTTGACAAGACATCAGGAAACATCCGGCGAACCCATGGATTATTTCGATGATGAACTCAATGAAAAATATATCCCTTATGTAGTTGAACCTTCACTTGGTGCAGATAGAGTTGTTCTTGCATTCCTTTGCGAAGCCTATGACGAAGAGAACTTAGGCACCGAAGAGGCTCCCGATATCAGAACAGTTTTAAGATTCCATCCCGCGATCGCTCCCGTTAAGATCGGTGTACTTCCTCTTTCCAAGAAGTTAACCGAAGGCGCAGAGAAGATTTACGCAGAGCTTTCAAAGAAATACAATTGCGAATTCGATGACAGAGGAAATATCGGTAAGAGATATCGTCGTCAGGATGAGATCGGAACACCTTTCTGCGTTACATATGACTTTGAATCAGAAACTGACAACTGTGTCACAGTACGATTCAGAGACTCTATGGAACAGGAAAGAGTTGCAATCGCAGATTTAAATAAGTTTTTTGAAGATAAATTTACATTCTAATTAGGAGTATTTCGATTAATATGAAACAGTTTACTTCCGATGAATTGAGAACAGCCTGGGTTAATTTTTATAAAGAAAGAGGACATGTTGATATTGGCGCCGTTTCCCTTGTATCCGACGGATCTACCGGCGTAATGTTCAATGTAGCAGGCATGCAGTCTCTTATGCCCAACCTTCTTGGTGAAAAGCATCCCAAGGGAACAAGACTTTGTAATGTACAGGGCTGTGTCCGTACCAATGATATTGAATCAGTAGGTGATAAGAGTCACGTTACTTTCTTTGAAATGATGGGAAGCTGGTCCTTAGGTGATTATTTTAAAGAAGAAAGATGTAAATGGAGCTATGAGCTTTTAACAGAAGTTCTTGGCTTTGACAGAGATCATCTTGCTGCAACTGTATTCGCGGGTGATGATAACGCTCCCAGAGATGAAGAAGGTGCAAAATTCAGAATCGCATCAGGATTCAAGCCTGAGAACATTTTCTTTTTACCTGCAGAAGACAACTGGTGGGGTCTTGAATACGGTCCATGCGGTCCGGACTCTGAGATGTTCTATATAGCAGATGTTCCTGATTGCGGTCCCGACTGCGGTCCCGGATGCCACTGCGGTAAATATACCGAGCTTGGTAACGATGTTTTCATGCAGTATGAAAAGCATAAAGACGGAAGCCTTACACCTCTTAAGCAGAAGAACGTTGATACAGGATGGGGACTTGAAAGAATCCTTGCTTTCCTTAACGGTTCAAAAGATGTATATATGACAGACTTATTTAAGTCCGTTATCGAATATATTGAAGAAGCTTCCGGTATTAAATATGATTCCGATGAAAAGCTTTCAAGATCCATGCGTATTCTTGCTGATCACTTAAGAACATCCGTAATGCTGATCGGCGATGAAGCAAAGCTTCTTCCTTCCAATGCAGGCGCAGGCTATGTATTAAGACGTCTTATCAGACGTGCCGTTCGTCATGGAAGAACTCTTAATTTAACAAAAGATAACTTCCTTGCCATTGCAGATATGTATATCAGCAGGATCTACAGAGAGAGCTATCCTTTGCTTGCCAAGAATCATGACTTTATCTTAGATGAACTTGAAAAAGAGATCTTAAGATTTGAAAGCACTCTTGAAAACGGTATGAAGGAATTTAAAAAGATTCTTTCCGACAAGAAGGATGCAAAAGAAACCGTTATTGACGGCCACAGCGCATTTTATTTATATGATACCTTCGGATTCCCCATTGAACTTACAGTGGAAATGGCAGAAGAAGAAGGACTTACAGTCGATGAAGCAGGCTTTAAGGCTTCAATGGAAGAACAGAAGCAGAAAGCCAGAGATAATCAGAAGACTTCAGCTAATCTTAATATTTCCACCAATGCATTCTCCGAACTTCCCGATGATGTAACATCCAAGTTCGTTGGCTATGATAAGCTTACCGTTTTAACTAACATCTCTGCTATTGCCGATGAAAACGGTATTTGCGAAGGCTTAAAGGAAGGTGCGGCCGGTACAATTGTCACACCTGAAACCACATTCTATGCTACCATGGGTGGTCAGAAGGGTGATATCGGTTACATTTTAGGTGACGGATTTAAATTCGAAGTTACAGACACAGTAAAGCTTCCCGGTAATCGCATCGGTCATGTGGGTCATGTGGTAAACGGTGTTGTCAGAAAATGTGTTGTAGAAATGCGTGTTGATGCTGAAAATCGTAAGAGTACATCAAGAAACCATTCCGCAACTCACTTACTTCAGGCAGCACTTCAGGAAGTGCTCGGTGCAGGAGTTGAACAGCAGGGTTCTTATCAGGATCCTTTAAGAACAAGATTCGACTTCAGCTACGGAAAGGCCATGACTCAGGAAGAAATCGATACCGTAGAAAGAATCGTTAATGAAAAGATTTCCGATAATCTTTCCGTTATCACAGAAGAAATGAGCATTGAAGATGCTAAGGCCAGCGGAGCAATGGCTCTCTTCGGAGAAAAGTACGGCGAAACCGTAAGAGTGGTTTCCATGGGCACCTTCAGTAAAGAACTTTGTGGCGGTACACATGTTGCTCATACAGGTGACATCCTTTCCTTCAAGATCCTTTCAGAAAGCGGTGTTTCCGCAGGCGTAAGAAGAATAGAAGCCATTACCGGTCTTAATGTATTATCTTACTACAAAGAAATTGAAAATCTTCTTGATACGGCATGTAAGACAGTTAAGACCCAACAGTCTAATCTCGTAGACAGACTTGAGCATCTTGTAAGCGAAAATAAGGCTTTGGCTTCCGAAGTTGAATCCTTAAAGAGCAAGGCTGCCGGAGAAGCAGCAGGAGATGTTCTTAAGGATGTTAAGAATATTAATTCTGTAAAGGCTATATTCGCAAGAATCGATTCCGTAGATATGAACGGACTTCGTGATTTAAGTGATAATCTTAATGAAAAGATTGGCGGTGGCGTAGTATTCTTGGCTTCCAGCCTTGATGACAAGGTAAATCTTGTGTGTAAGGCATCCGATGAAGCCATGAAGAAGGGCGCTCATGCAGGTAATCTTATTAAAGAAGTAGCTTCCCTTGTTGGCGGTGGCGGCGGCGGTCGTCCCAATATGGCACAGGCCGGCGGTAAAGATCCAAACGGAATTGATGCATGCTTAAAGAAAGCTGAAGAAGTTCTTTCAAATATGATAAAATAATAAAAAAGCAACCACATTATATTTGTGGTTGCTTTTTTTATGCTATAATGAAAATAGCTTTTTGTGTGCAGTAAAGAATTTTTAGCGTAAACAGGAAAGGGGATACTTATGGTACACGCTAAGAGACTGAGATTTGCCGTTATACTAGCCAATATGCATGGGGAATATGCAGCATTTACATTGACGGGCATTAAAGAAAGAGCCTGTGAGTTTAATGCGGACATTTATATTTTTAATGCGGACGTCGTTGCGGATGATACCGTTAAACATACAATAGGCGAATACAATATTTATAAGCTGGCCAATTTGGAACAATTTGACGGCGTTATTTTCTTTGCAAATCTTATTCTTGGTCATTCCATTCACAAAAAGATTATTGAAAAAATCAAAGAATCCGGCAAGCCTACTGTTTGCATAGACTCTACCATTGAGAACTTCTATTATGTGGGAGTTGAAAACTATCCAGCCATGAAAGCTATCGTGGATCACATGATTGAGGTTCATCATTTCACAAAAATCAATTATATTTCCGGCCAGGATTTTAACTCAGATTCCACAGAAAGATTGGCAGCATACGTTGATTCCATGAAGGAACACGGCCTGCCTGTTAAAGATGAAAATATATTTAAGGGTGCCTTTACCAATGTTTGGGGTATGGAAGCCGTTAGGCAGATGTTTGAAAATGACAACATTCCCGAAGCCATTGTGTGTGCTACGGACTGGGTTGCTTTTGGTGCTCAGGAAGAACTTGAACGTCGCGGATATAAAGTGCCCGAAGATATCAGTATTTCGGGTTTTGATAACGGTTTCGACTCAAGAAACTCCGTCCCCAGTTTGACAACAGTGGACAGAAACTTAGGTCTTGTGGGGGCTTCCGCAGTAGATACTCTTATAAAAATTGTTACCGGTGAAGACGTGCCTAAGTCTCAGAGATTTCCTTCTTTCCCCTGTATCAGAGAAAGCTGCGGATGTAAGTTTTCATCTGAAGACAATCTTGAAGTGCGCATGATGCATTTAAAATATAAAAGAGACATTACTAAGAATCTTAACGGCTTAACCTATATGGTGGAAGAGCTTAACGACGCCGGCACCTTCGAAGAATTCATGGATAAGTTAAAGCACAGCATTTCCGAACTTGATTTAAGAAATTTCTATTTGTGTCTTGATGAAGAATTATTGGAAGACTTAAGATTCGTAGGTCATGATGATTATGTGGGCGAATTCCATGATTCATTGTTACTTGACGGTATTCCCGAAAAGCTTGCCGTTGCCATGGCTTATGAAAGCGGCGAGTTTAAGAAGTTCGGATCCTTCTATTCAAAGGATATGGTGCCTTCCGAAGCTTCATTTGACGATAAGCCTCATTGCTATGTATTCGCACCCATCCATTTCAGAGAATCTTTTATGGGCTATACCATTATGGACGATTCTGAATTTGCCATTGAATCCAGTATTGCAAATGCATGGTTTATATATCTTTCCATCAGTATCGAGTCCCTGCGTAAGCAGTCAAGACTCCAAAGCGCCTTGAGAAAGCTTGACAGCATGTATGTTATCGAGCCTCTTACAAAGCTATATAACAGATTCGGTTTTGCAAGATATACAACGGATTCCTTCCAAAAATGTATTGATGAAGGTAAGCAGTTTATGATTCTGTTTGCAGATATGGACGGACTTAAGAGGATCAATGATAAGTTCGGCCATGAAAGTGGAGATATTGCCATTAAGACTTTGGCTGATTCGCTTAAAGATGCATGTACCGACAGAGAAGTGGTTGCTCGTTTCGGTGGCGATGAATATGTAGTTTATGCCGAAGAATATACAGAAAATGATGCTCTTGCTTTCTCCGCAAGATTCCTGAAAGCTCTATCCGAACGTAATGAAAAGATCGCTGATTTCAATGTTTCCGCAAGTTACGGTTATATGATCGTATCTCCCAAGGAAGGCGAAAATCTTGATAAGTATGTTGATATGGCAGACAGTATCATGTATGAAAAGAAGAAGGCAAAATACAATAATACCGAGATGGACAGAAGGAAGAATTAAAAATAATTGTTGACGTATTGAAATCTTCTGTTATAATAATTTTGTGTGTGTGCACAAATAACTTTCAGTCAAGTACATGAAAGACTGAAGGGAGGGTAAGAAGCTAGATGTCAAATATCATCGTAAAAGAAGGCGAGTCTTTAGACAGCGCATTACGCAGATTTAAAAGAAGTTGTGCAAAGGCCGGTATCCAGCAGGAAATCCGCAAGCGTGAGCACTATGAAAAGCCCAGCGTAAAGCGTAAGAAAAAGTCTGAAGCTGCAAGAAAGCGTAAATATAACTAATGTAAATTTCGGTAAGCCCTTTGCGTATGCAGAGGGCTTATCTTTTAGGCGAAAATATGACATATTTAATTATTCTGATCATTTTAATAATTTTAATCGCAATAGACTCTAACCGTTTTGTGGTAAGAGAGTATACCGTGACATCGGATAAAATCACCCGGGATGAAGATATTCTTCTTTTGGCAGATCTTCATGGTAAGAGATATGGTGAAAGTAACAGAAGGCTTTTAAAAAGGATCAATAAGCTCAAGTTTGATCGCATATATACAGTGGGAGATATGCTGAATGCACCATCCACTCTTGATAACTTCGACACCTCGGTTGAATTTATGAGAGCCATGGCTTCCTATGGGAAGGTTTATTATTCTCTCGGTAATCATGAGTACAGAGCAAAGAACAATACCGATGCCTACGGTATTCTTTTTGATGCCTACGAAACCATCATGAATGCCTTCGGGATCAAGCTTATGGATAATGAAAAGGCTTCTTTTGAAAATACCGATGTGTATGCTCTGTCCATTTCAAAAATGTATTATAACCGCGGGAAAAGGCTTCCCATGGAAAAAGAAGATGTATCGAACCTGATCGGCGAACCTGATCCTTCAAAATTTAATATATTACTTGCTCATAATCCGGAATATTTTGATGCATACGCTTCCTGGGGCGCGGACCTTGTATTATCCGGTCATATGCATGGCGGAGTGATAAGACTCTTTAAAGGCATGATCTCTTCAAGATTTACCCTTTTCCCTAAATATGACGGCGGTTACTTTAAGAAAAACAATGCTCAAATGGTGGTGAGCCGTGGTCTTGGCGCTCATACCATACCATTCAGACTCTTTAATCCTGCAGAAATTGTACTTATTCATTTAAAAAGTGTTGAAAGATGATAAAAAAGCAGGTACAATATATAGGGATTAGAAATTAGGAGTTACACAAGATATGTCGATTTCTGTTAAATTGCAAGCCTTTGAAGGCCCTTTGGACCTGCTGCTTCATCTGATAGAAAAGAATAAAGTCGATATTTATGATATTCCCATTGTGGAAATTACCGCTCAATACATGGAATATATCAGAGCCATGGAAGAGGCGGACATGAATATCATGAGCGAGTTTCTGGTTATGGCGGCTACTTTGGTCGATATCAAATGCCGTATGTTACTTCCTAAAGAAGTTAATGAAGAAGGCGAAGAGGAAGATCCCAGAGCTGAACTTGTTGAAAAACTTTTGGAATATAAGATGTATAAATATATGTCTTTTGAACTTAAGGACATGCAGCTTCAGGCAGGTTTCTCTTTGACCAAGAAGGAAACCCTTCCCAAGGAAGTGCTTAATTACCGGGAACCGATAGATTATGAAAAGCTTATCGGCGATATTAATTTAAATAAATTACATGAAATATTTAATTTCATGCTTCAGAGAAAGGAAGATAAGATCGACCCTATCCGAAGCAAGTACGGAAATATCGAAAAAGAAGAAATAGATACCGAAGCAAAAGCATTATTTATTGAGGCATTTATCAATGCTCACAAGAAATTTTCTTTTGTTGATCTGCTTGAAAAGCAAAATTCCAAATTGGAGCTTATTGTCACTTTCTTAGTGGTTTTAGAGCTCATAAAGACGGGAAAGATCGTTATTTCTCAGGAAGAACTTTGCGGCGATATAATCATTACAAGCAATGCCGCGTAAGGAGAGTTATTTTGAATAAGAATTCCATAATGGCAACATTGGAAGCGGTTCTCTTTGCAATGGGTGCCTCCGTAGAAGTATCAAAGCTTGCGGAAGTTATTGAATGTGACATCGAAGAAACTAAAAAATACATATACGAATTAAAAGAAAGGTTTGATTCTGAAGATCACGGTATTACCATAATCGAGCTTGAAGATTCATTCCAGCTTGTTACAAAGCCTGAAATGTATGATGCACTCGTAAAAATCGCAAAGACTCCTCAGAGAATGAGCCTTTCCGATTCAGTGATCGAGACTCTTTCCATCATTGCTTATAAGCAGCCAATCACAAGACTTGAAATTGAAAATGTCCGCGGCGTTAACTGCGACTATGCTTTAAATAAGCTTATTGAATATAATCTGGTTTGTGAACTGGGGCGTAAAGACGCTCCCGGCCGACCCCTCCTTTTCGGTACAACGGAGGATTTTTTAAGATCCTTTGGAGTAAAGAGTTTAAGTGACCTTCCTGAAATCGACAATCTTAAGGTTGAAGAATTTAAACAAGAGGCGGAAGAAGAGGTTCAGATGTCCTTGAAACTTTAGTTAAAAGAGCTCATTTCGAGCTCTTTTTTTATGCAAAATTCTTTTGATTTTTAGGGGCCCGTATGCTATAATTCGATAGAATGTGCTTAAATAAGTATTATTAATATAAATGGAGGGCAAAACCATATGAGTACTACTTCAAAAGCAGGTCAGAGAATTCTTTCTCTCCTGGATGAAAACAGTTTCGTTGAAATCGGTGCTCTTGTTACAGCAAGAAGTACTGACTTTGATTTGAAACAGGCCGAAACTCCTTCCGACGGTGTTATCACCGGATACGGTTTGATTGACGGCAATCTCGTATTCGTTTACAGCCAGGATTCTTCCGTTCTTAACGGAACAGTCGGCGAAATGCATGCGAAAAAAATTGCCAATCTTTATGATATGGCTCTTAAGATGGGAGCTCCTATCGTAGGATTACTTGATTCTGCCGGACTTAGACTTCAGGAAGCTACAGACGCACTTGATGCTATGGCTTCTATCTATGCAAAGCAGTCCATGGCCAGCGGTGTTATTCCTCAGATTTCCGCTATCTTTGGAAATTGCGGCGGAGGTCTTGCAATCGCAAGTAAGATGGCAGACTTTACCTTTATGGAAGAAAAGAACGCTAAGTTATTCGTCAACACCCCCAATGCGCTTGACGGTAATTACACAGCAAAGTGTGACACAGCTGATGCGGCTTATGTTGCTAAAGCAGGTGTTTGCGATGTTTATGGCGAAGAAGAATACATCTTAACTCAGATCAGAGAACTTGTATCCATGCTTCCTAAGAACAACGATGTAGAAGCTGAAATCGCTGATACTGAAGACGATTTAAACAGAGCTTTGGAAGGCGTTGAAGCTTGCACCGGAGATACTGCAATTCTTATTTCTCAGATCGCAGATGATAATAATTTCGTAGAACTTAAGGCTGAACATGCAAAGAGCATGGTTACCGGATTTATCCGTCTTAACGGAAATACAGTCGGTGTTGTTGCCAACAGATCCGAAGTTTATGGTGAAGACGGCAAGGTAGCAGAAAAGCTTGATACCGTTCTTTGCCCTTGCGGATGTAAGAAGGCTACGGATTTTGTTAATTTCTGTGATGCTTTCTCAATTCCCGTTCTTACGATCACTAATGTCACAGGCTTTAAGGCAACTGTTGAAGCTGAAAAGAAAATGGCTGACGCAGCAGCTAAGCTTGTTAATGCATTTGCAAGTGCAACCGTTCCCAAGGTTAACGTTATCGTAGGCAAGGCTTACGGCAGTGCTTACACCGTTATGAATTCAAAGGCAATCGGATGTGATATCACGATCGCTTGGCCCAATGCCGAAATCGGAACAATGGATGCAAAGATTGCAGCTTCCATCATGTATCAGGATGCAGATGAAGAAACCCGTAACGCAAAGGCTTCAGAATATGCTGCATTACAGAACAATGTTGTTTCAGCTGCCAAGAGAGGATATGTGGACCAGATTGTTGAGCCCCGTGATACACGTAAGTATGTGATCGGAGCTTTCGAAATGCTTTATTCCAAGATGGAAGAACGTCCTTACAAGAAACACACAACAAAATAGAAAGGTGATTTCACATATGAATAAGAAATTATTTACACTTATATGTGCCCTTACCTGTGTATTAAGTCTTTCCGCATGTGGAACAGAAGCTACCGTAAGCGACAATCAAAGCGCTAAGATACAGCAGGCTGAATCTGTTGCGGATGCCTGCATCCAGATCACAGAATCTACTGTTACTGATGGTGATTCGGTTGTTGAACTTACTTCTAACTTTAACAAAGAAGAAATGGCAACTCTTTTCGCTCAGGCAACCAACGGTGTTGAAGCTGATTTAGGTGCTGTGGAAGGATTATTCACTACATATGCTCAGATGAAGAAGGATATGGGCGAAATTATCGGACATGGTGTTGCTGAATCCAAGGTAGTAGGTAAAGAGATTATCGTTACCTATCCTGTGACCGGCGAAAACTGTGACGGTAGCATGACATTTACTTTTTCCAATGACATATTTACCAGATTTAAAGAAGGTGACTGTAAAGCCAATACTACCTTTAAGCAGAGAATGAATGCTGCAGGCGAAAGCATGGGTACTGCAGGCTTAAACACACTTCTTGGTATGGGTACCGTATTTGCAATGCTTATTCTTATAAGCATTATCATTTCTTCTTTCTCATTATTCGGAAAGATTGGTAAGAAGAAAGCGGCTGCTTCCACTGCAACAACCAGTGCAGCACCTGTTGAAACAGCAGAAGATTTAACAGATGACACTGAACTTGTAGCAGTTATCATGGCAGCAATCAGAGCATATGAAGGATCCGAATCAACAGATGGTTTTGTTGTAAGATCCATTAAGAGAGCAAACAGGAGGAAATAATCAATGAAGAACTATACAATTACCGTTAACGGAAACGTATATGACGTTACAGTAGAAGAAGGAGCATCCACAGGAGCAGCTCCCGCACCCAAGGCTGTTAAGAAGGCAGCTCCCGCACCCAAGGCTGCTGCAGCACCTGCAGGCGCACAGGGCGGAGTTAAAGTAGAAGCCGGCGCAGCAGGTAAGGTATTTAAGATTGAAAAGAACGTAGGAGATGCTGTTAAGAAGGGTGATGCAGTTGTAATCATCGAAGCTATGAAGATGGAAATCCCCGTTGTAGCTCCTCAGGATGGTACAGTTGCTTCCATCAACGTATCTGTTGGTGATTCAGTTGACGCAGGAGCATGCCTTGCAACATTAAAGTAATTCCCAAATAATTCCAGGAGGAAATATTATGTCTTATATAGTTGATACTTTAGACAACCTGGTACATCAGACTGCATTTTTCAACCTGACATGGGGCAATTATGTAATGATTGCTGTTGCTTGCTTTTTCTTATACCTTGCAATAGCTAAAGAATTTGAACCCCTTTTGCTGTTACCCATCGCATTCGGTATGCTTCTTGTTAATATCTATCCCGATATTATCGCAGCACCCGGTACCGACGGCACAGCAGGTGGATTATTGTATTATTTCTATGTACTGGATGAATACGCAATTCTCCCTTCCCTTATTTTCATGGGCGTAGGTGCGATGACAGACTTCGGTCCCCTTATCGCTAACCCCAAGAGCTTCTGGTTGGGAGCAGCTGCACAGTTTGGTATTTTTGCAGCATATTTCGGAGCAATTGCTCTCGGATTCAATGATAAAGCCGCAGCGGCTATTTCCATCATCGGTGGTGCTGACGGCCCTACATCCATTTTCCTTGCAGGAAAGCTTGGACAGACCAACTTACTCGGACCCATTGCGGTAGCTGCTTACTCCTACATGTCATTGGTTCCCATTATACAGCCCCCCATCATGAAGCTTCTTACCACTGAAAAAGAACGTAAGATCAAGATGGCGCAGCTTCGTCCCGTTTCCAAGTTAGAGAAGATCCTTTTCCCGATTATCGTAACAATCGTGGTATGTATGATTCTTCCCACAACAGCACCCCTTATCGGTATGCTGATGCTTGGTAACCTTTTCAAGGAATCCGGTGTTGTAAGACAGCTTACAGAAACCGCTTCCAACGCCCTTATGTACATTGTCGTAATTTTACTTGGTACATCAGTAGGTGCTACCACAAGTGCCGAAGCCTTCTTAAATGTTTCTACACTTAAGATTGTTGCATTAGGTCTTATAGCATTTGCATTCGGTACTGCCGCAGGTGTAATTTTCGGTAAGATTATGTGTGTTGCTACAAGAGGTAAGGTAAATCCTCTTATCGGTTCAGCAGGTGTATCTGCAGTTCCCATGGCAGCGAGAGTATCTCAGAAGGTTGGTGCTGAAGCAGATCCTACCAACTTCCTTCTCATGCATGCAATGGGACCCAACGTTGCCGGTGTTATCGGTACAGCCGTAGTAGCAGGTACATTTATGGCTATTTTCGGAATATTCTAAATTATAAGGAGAAAATAAAATGGCAGAAGTTGTAAAGAAACCCATCGGCATAACCGAAACCGTTCTTCGTGATGCTCATCAGAGTCTTATCGCTACAAGAATGCCCACCGAGATTATGCTTCCTATTTTGGATAAAATTGACAAAGTAGGCTATCACTCAGTTGAATGCTGGGGCGGTGCTACTTTCGATGCTTCTCTCAGATTCTTAAAAGAAGATCCCTGGGAAAGACTTCGTAAAATCAGAGACGGTCTTAAGAATACAAAGACCCAGATGTTATTCAGAGGACAGAACATTTTAGGTTACCGTCCTTACGCTGATGACGTTGTATATGCTTTCGTTGAAAAGTCCATTGCCAACGGTATCGACGTAATCAGAATTTTTGACTGCCTTAACGATATCAGAAACCTTCAGGCAGCCGTTGATGCTACCAATAAGATCAAGAAGCAGGAAGGAAGAGGAGAATCTCAGATCGCTCTTTCTTATACACTTGGTGATGCTTATACTCTTGAGTATTGGGCAGACATGGCTAAGAAGATTGAAGAAATGGGTGCAGATTCCATCTGTATCAAAGATATGGCAGGCTTACTTGTTCCTTACAAGGCAGCTGAACTTGTTAAGACATTAAAGGAAAGCACAAAGCTTCCTATTCAGTTACATACTCACTATACTTCAGGTGTTGCTTCCATGACCTACTTAAAGGCAGTAGAAGCAGGTGTAGACGTAATTGACTGTGCAATCAGTCCTTTCGCTCTCGGTACATCACAGCCTGCAACAGAAGTTATGGTTGAAACCTTCAAGGGTACCGAATATGATACAGGCTTTGATCAGAACTTACTTGCTGAAATCGCTGATTACTTCACACCTTACAGAGAAGAATGTTTAAAGAGCGGACTTATGAGCACCAAGGTTCTCGGTGTTAACATTAAGACCCTTCTTTACCAGGTACCCGGCGGTATGCTCAGTAACATGGTATCTCAGTTAAAAGAACAGCATGCTGAAGATAAGTATCGTGAAGTGCTTGAAGAGATCCCCAGAGTTCGTAAGGACTGTGGTGAACCCCCTCTTGTTACACCTTCTTCACAGATTGTTGGTACACAGGCTATCTTCAATGTACTTATGGGTGAAAGATATAAGATGGCTACAGGAGAATTCAAGGATCTTCTCCGTGGTAACTACGGACAGACCGTTAAGCCCATGAACCAGGAAGTAATCGATAAGGTTATTCCCGGTGAAAAGCGTTCAACAGCTCGTTCTGCTGAAGCAACAGGCCATGATAAGCCCGAACTTGAATCCATCGAAGCAGAAATGAAGCAGTACAAGGAACAGGAAGAAGACGTACTTTCTTATGCATTGTTCCCTCAGGTTGCTACAGACTTCTTCAAGTATCGTAACGCACAGAAGACCAAGGTTGATGTTACCGTTGCAGATGCCAAGAATGGTGCTTACCCTGTATAATCTTTAGATTTTACTTAAAAAGGTCGCAAACACTTGCGGCCTTTTTTTTGTTCATATATAATAACAGGTGTTCTTAAACATTGGAGGTAATTATGTCCCGGTTAGAAACAATCAGCAAAGATACCATAAAAGAATCGGCTTTTTCCCTTGCCAAAGAAAAGGGTGTATCCGAAGTTACGGCAAGAAAGCTTGCAGCCAAAATAGGTTGCTCGACTCAGCCGATCTTCAGAAAATATGAAAACATGGAAGACCTGTTAAAGGATGTTTTCGATGATTCTTTAAAATACTTTGATGATTTTTATTTGAATTTTGAGAAGAACAGTCCCATACCCTTTGTTAATCTGGGACTTTGCTATATTTCTTTTGCGGAAAAAGAAAAAGAACTGTTTACGGATCTGTTTATGAAAAAGAATATTTACGGCCATAACATGTACAGCCTGTTAAACGGAAGAACCGGAGCCGTAGTCAGTGAAATGAACAAAGCCCGTGAAGAAGGTTGCAAAAATACCGAGGATGTATTTATGAAAATGTGGATCCTCATTCACGGTGCTGCATGTATGACAGTTACCGGTGACTATGATCTGACACAGAGCCAGACAAGGCTTCAGTTGGAAAGTGCTTATAAGGCTTTTGCGAGGTAGACGATTTGGAAGAACAAAAAGATATTTTATCAAGGATAAATGAAAAATTTTCGATTTTAAGTAAAGGACAGAGGCTTATTGCTTCTTTTGTCATCGATCACTACGATCAGGCTGTATTTATGACAGCGGCAAAACTCGGTGAGACAGTGGGAGTAAGTGAATCAACGGTTGTTCGTTTTGCGGTCACTCTTGATTATGACGGATTCCCGGAATTCAGTAAGGCTCTTGAAAATTTTTACAAAAACCGCATGAATTCAGTTCAGAAGGTGAATGCCAAATACGGAAAAAGCTCACAGTCGGAAGTCTTAAATTCCGTATTAAAGGCAGATATCGAAAAGATTCAGGATACAATTGAAAATATCGACGTTGATGCATTTGAACTTGCCATTGATATTATTTTGAATGCAAAAAAAATCTATATCGTCGGTATCAGATCCTGTGAACCTTTGGCAGAGTTTTTGCAGTTTTATTTAAATATGATCCGTCAGGATGTTTATCTTATTAAGACCACCAGCGCTAGCGAAATTTTTGAACAGATGATAAGAGTCGATGAAAAAGACTGCGTAATCGGTATAAGCTTTCCCAGATACTCCATGCGTACTCTTAAGGCCATGGAATTTGCAACAGACAGAAATGCCAAAGTAATTACCATTACGGATTCCATCCATTCGCCCATGAATCTATATTCTTCCTGTAATCTGCTGGCTCGTTCCGATATGGTTTCGATCGTAGATTCACTGGTTGCTCCTTTGTCGGTTATTAATGCCCTTGTGGTAGCTCTCTGCTTAAAGAGACCCAAGGATGTTAAGGCCAATCTTGAAAACCTTGAATCTGCATGGAGTAATTATCAGGTTTATCTTAATGATGAGATCAATTTCATTGATGATGAACCCATACTCAATTATTCCCTTAAGAAAGAAGAGGATTAATGAAAGTAATTGTTATTGGCGGAGGTGCCGCAGGCAGCATGGCAGCCATTAATGCCGCTGGCAGTGGCGCCGATGTCACATTAATTGAAAAAAATGAAAAGATAGGAAAGAAAATATATATAACGGGGAAAGGTCGTTGCAATGTGACCAATTCTTCCGATGCGGATGTTTTCTTTAAAAATGTAAACAGAAATTCCAAATTCTTATATTCAAGCTTTTATAACTTCGATAATTTCAGCGTAATGCGTTTTTTTGAAGATCACGGATGCCCCCTTAAGGAAGAGCGCGGAAACAGGGTATTTCCGGTATCGGATCATTCTTCAGATATAATTAAGACTCTCACCAATGTCTTAAAAGAATCCGGTGTTAAGATATTATTTAATACATGCGTTAAGGATTTGATAGTAGAAGAAGGTGTCGTTAAAGGCGTTATCTTAAGTGATGAAAAGAAGCTATTTTCTGACCGTGTTATTGTTGCAACAGGGGGTGTTTCTTATCCCATGACGGGTTCGGACGGCGACGGTTACAGATTTGCCAAAGAAACAGGCCATGATCTTAAAGAGCCGGAAGCTTCTCTTATACCGATTATTCCGAAGGAAGATTTTTATAAGGAGCTCCAGGGATTAAGTTTAAAAAATGTAAAACTTACCCTTTTTGATAACAACAAAAAGATTTATGAGGAAATGGGTGAAATGATGTTTGCTCATTTCGGCTTGACCGGTCCTTTGATATTGACAGTCAGTACAAAGATGACCTTTAAAGACAGATCAAAGCCTCATGAATATAAATTGCTTCTTGACTTAAAGCCCGCGCTTTCAAAAGAAATGCTTGATGAACGCCTTCTTAAGGATTTTGGCAAAAATATAAATAAGGCATTTAAAAATTCGCTTGATGAACTCCTTCCCAAAAACCTTATTCCCGTTATTATTGAATTATCCGGGATCGATCCCATGAAACAGGTGAATGAGATCACAAGAGAAGAGAGAAGAGAATTTGTTGAATTAATGAAGAATGTTTCTTTTACCCCGGTTGCCTTAAGGCCCATAAGTGAAGCGATCATTACAAAAGGCGGGGTTTCCGTAAAAGATATCAATCCATCAACAATGGAATCAAAGAAAATAAAGAATCTGTATTTTGCAGGGGAGGTTATCGATGTTGATGCCATGACAGGCGGCTTCAATCTTCAGATTGCCTGGTCCACGGGATTTCTTGCAGGTACGATCTAAAGGAGATAATTATGAAACAGATTGCCATCGACGGTCCTGCAGGAGCAGGAAAAAGTACAATTGCCAAAGCGGTTTCAAAAGAGCTTCAGTTTGTTTATATCGATACCGGCGCCATGTATCGCGCCATCGGTTTATATGTCCTTAGAAACAATGTATCGAAGGATGATGAAGAAAATGTTGTAAAGCTTGCAAAATCATGCGATGTGACCATCTCATATGAAAACGGTGAGCAGGTTGTATCACTTAACGGTGAAAACGTTAACGGTTTTATAAGAACACCGGAAGTCGGAGAATATGCTTCAGCTATTTCCGTTTTTAAGGAAGTAAGAGAAAAGCTTGTATACTTACAGCAGGAGCTTGCAAAGACCACAAATGTGGTAATGGACGGACGCGATATAGGATCTAAAGTATTACCCGATGCAACCCTTAAAGTTTATCTTGATGCGGATGTAAATGTTAGAGCAAAAAGAAGATATGATGAACTTACATTAAAGGGTGAAAAGGTTGATCTTAAGGAACTTACCGAAGAAATGAAGGCTCGTGATTACAGGGATATGCACAGGGACAATTCCCCCCTTGTAAGAGTTCCGGATGCCAAATATGTTGACAGTTCCTATATGACTCCCGAGGAAGTTAAGGACAGGATCATTGAATTATACAGAGAGGCTGATAAGTAATGAATTGTAAAGTGGGAGAGCATGCGGGATTCTGCTTTGGCGCCAACAGAGCGGTTGAATCTCTTGAAGATGCTTTAAAAGAGAATAAGCCCATATATACCTTCGGGCCTATTTTAAATAACGATATATTGGTTGAATCCTACAGAAAACGCGGAGTTACCGTGGTAGAGGATGTTGAGGAATTCGATAAGCTTGAAAAAGGAAAGATCATAATTAGATCTCACGGAGTGGGTCGTGACATCTACGAGCACCTTCTTGCAACAGGCTTTGAAATCTTCGATGCCACTTGTCCTTTTGTAAAAAGAATTCATCGAATTGTTGAAAAACAGAGTCAACTCGGTGACAAAATCGTAGTTGTCGGAAATCCCAATCATCCTGAAGTAATGGGTATTGTAGGATGGGCAGATGGGGATGCATATGTGGTTGAGAAGGAAGAAGATATAGACAAGTTAAATTTCGAAAAAAGCAACAAAATAACTCTTGTTTCCCAAACAACCTTTAATCGTAATAAATTTCAAGAATTAGTTGAAATATTTGAAAAAAGAAGTTACAATATTGATGTTATGAATACAATATGCGACGCGACTAGGGTTCGACAGGAAGAAGCCGATGCTCTTTCGAAAGAAGCCGATGTCATGATAGTCATAGGAGATAAAAAAAGTTCCAACAGTCGAAAGCTATATGACATATGCAAAGCAAATTGTGATCAGACATTCTTTATACAGACACTGGAGGACATCAAAGGCAGACTGAACGTGGTGTCAAATCTTGTGGGTATTACAGCCGGGGCTTCAACCCCAAAATATATTATTGAGGAGGTTCAAAAATATGTCAGAAATGACTTTTGAACAGATGTTAGATGCATCATTTAAAACAATACATAATGGTGAGGTTGTTGAGGGTACTGTCATTGATGTAAAGCCCAACGAGATTATTCTTAACATTGGTTACAAATCAGATGGTATTTTAACCAAATATGAATATACAAATGAACCTAACGTTGACTTGACACAGGCAGTAAAGCTTGGCGACACCATGGAAGTTAAGGTATTAAAGGTTAACGACGGCGACGGACAGGTTCTTTTAACATACAAGAGAATTGCAGCTGAAAAAGGTTCCAAGAAGCTTGAAGAAGCATTTGAATCACAGGAAATCCTTAAATCCAAAGTTACTCAGGTACTTGAAGGCGGCATCTGTGTTGTAGTTGATGAAGTAAGAGTATTTATTCCCGCAAGTCTTGTTTCCGATACTTTTGAAAAGGATTTGAACAAGTATCTTGATCAGGAAATCGAATTTGTTATCAGAGAATACAATCCCAAGAAGCGTCGCTTTATCGGTGACAGAAAAGCAATCCTCGTTTCAAGAAAGTCTGAAGCTCAGGAAAAACTTCTTGCAACAATCAAAGAAGGCGATGTAGTTGAAGGTACTGTAAAGAACGTTACAGACTTCGGCGTATTCGTTGATTTAGGCGGACTTGACGGACTTCTTCATATCTCAGAAATGAGCTGGGGAAGAGTTGAAAATCCCAAGAAGAATTACAAGACAGGTGATAAACTTAAGGTTCTTGTTAAAGAAATCTCTGAAAAGAAGATTGCATTAAGCCTTAAGTTCAATGATACAAATCCCTGGGTTGGCGCAGAAAAGAAATATGCAGTAGGTTCAGTAGTAACCGGTAAGGTTATGAGAATGGCTGATTTCGGTGCTTTCGTTGAACTTGAGCCCGGTATCGATGCACTTCTTCATGTATCTCAGATCTCCAAGGATCACATCAAGAAGCCCGCTGATGTATTAAAGATCGGCGATGAAATTACAGCTAAGGTTGTTGATTTCAATCTTGATGAGAATAAGATCAGCATTTCCATTAAGGCTTTAACAGCTCCCGAAGAAGAGAAGGAAGCTAAAGAAGAATCCGATGCAGATGTTGTTTCCGTAGATATAGAGAAAGCCATCAAGGAAGAAACTAAGGAAGATTAAAGTAACATTAATTTGATGTTATGTTATATTTTGTACATTATAGGTAGTCATTGAACATGGCTACCTATTTTATTAAACAGTGAGGACATCTTATGGTATACGACTACGAGTATTTTAAAAAGGCAATTTTTGACTTAACACAGATCGATTTGAATTCATATAAAGAAAAACAGATGAAGAGAAGGATCGATACACTTATTGCCAAGCATAAAGTCACAGGCTATGAGAACTATGTTCAGTTGATTAAAACTGACAAGGAAAAGTTTGAAGAATTTGTATCATATTTAACCATTAACGTTTCTGAGTTTTACAGGAATCCCGATCAGTGGGCATTAATGGATAAAGAGATAATCCCCGAGCTTATTTCAAAATTCGGAAAAAATTTAAAGATATGGAGTGCCGCATGCTCAACAGGTGATGAACCGTACTCATTGGTAATGGCTCTCTCAAAGCATATTCCTTTAAATCAGATTAAGATTTTTGCAACAGATATCGATAAACAGATTCTTGAAAAAGCAAGACTTGGTTTATATTCCGAAAAGAGTATCGAGAATGTGCCTGATGAGTTTAAAAAGAAATATTTTACTCAGATTGGGGGTTCATACAAGATTTCGGATGAAATTAAATCCAGAGTTGAATTTAAGCAGCATAACCTGTTAAAAGATACATATCCTACAGGTGTTCATATGATCGTATGCAGAAACGTGCTTATTTATTTCACTGAAGAAGCTAAGGACGAAGTATTCAAGAAGTATTATGACTCACTTGCTCCCAAGGGAATTCTCTTTATAGGCAGCACGGAGCAGATAATCAATTATAAAGAAATCGGATATAATCGTAAGAATTCTTTTTATTATGATAAGCCATGAGATTAAAAAGGCGAGGTTATTTACCTCGCCTTTTCTATATTGCCATATGATTAAGTACGTGTGAAACATATTCAGAGAAGAGTTCTCTGTCGGTTCTTCGCTCATCCGTGAGTTCAAAAAATATTTCTTTTGAAGCATAATCCCTTTTAAAGAAGGGTGAAAACAGATCGCTCCATTCCGGAAGGTATTTTGAAACCTGTCTTGTGTAACAGTTCTCAGGCTTACATTTTTCCCTGTGTTCCTTATCCACAAAAGAAGCAACGGATTTATGAAGTGCACAGTCTTCATCGGGAAGATAATAATAGTCCTTGTAATTAGCATAGAAATATTTCATTTCTTCTTCGTAAAGAGGAACTTTTACCATTCCCTGATTGCCGCCGCCGGCAAAGTAGCATTTGTCATAAAGAAAAGAAACGGTAAGCGGAAGAGCGGTGGGAAGATCAAATACCATCAATACTTCCTGACAGTTGTTTCCTGCTTCGTCGGTATAGTAATTGGCGGCTACCTTGGTAACCTTTATTTTTTCTGAGAAAAGATCACTGAATGCAAGACTTGGAGTGATCTTTAACATTCCCTGAAGGTCATCGTAGTTGTGAAGTAAGAGTATTTTTCTTAATTCATCATCTTTATTCTTTACAAATGAATGATATATGCCGATCAGATCTCCGCCGGTAAATTTATCTTCTCGTTCGATTCCCATGAATCTTTCAACGGTTTTTTGCTTACAGTTTTCTAGCTTTAAGAAAGTCTTATAGGGTGAAAGCCTTTTATATAAGTCTATTCCATTGAACTTTTCAAAATCGTATGGAAGATTATATT
Organism: Lachnospiraceae bacterium; assembly: GCA_016283575.1. Classification (GTDB taxonomy): domain Bacteria; phylum Bacillota; class Clostridia; order Lachnospirales; family Lachnospiraceae; genus UBA1258. Next base: position 80,167 of record JAEEND010000022.1, read on the forward strand.
CTTTACATTTTGAAAGAATATAAGGTAAGTCGAAATTGTTACCGTTAAAATGAATCAAATGCGTAAAGGATGCGGCAAAATCAAAGAATTCACGCAGCATTTCTTCTTCATCGGTATAGCTTTCCGCAAAAAACTGCTTGGTGCACCATGTATCATTGTTAAAATATACAAGGCCGATCAAATATAAATTAGAGGATCTTGCGGTAAAGCCTGTGGTCTCAATATCAATGAACAGAATCTTATCTAAAGGCGCAATATCCTGCAGGGGATAATTTATTTTTAAATCTTTAATTGTATTTTCAAAAACAAGCATTTTTCTCCCCGCTTTCATTTAAATTTGGTAAACATATTTTACCATTTTATGATATTTACTACAATAAATCCGAACTAAAATAATACAGGAAATTTGCCTCATTTCTTTGACTTACATAGGTGATTATTGTATATTATTAAATGTAGAATTTTTCACATTTTATTGAGAGGTTGGTACTTTTCTATATGGCAAAGCTTACCTTTAATGGGGGCATTCATCCTTTTGACGGCAAAGAAATGTCTAAAAATATTCCTATTAAAGCCGTTAATCCTACAAGAGATTTGGTTTACCCTCTTTCACAATCCATAGGTGCACCTTCAAAGCCCATTGTTTCAAAGGGCGATTATGTGCTGGTGGGTCAGAAAATCGCCGAAGCCGACGGTTTTGTTTCTTCGCCTTTATATTCATCTGTTTCAGGTACGGTTAAGGCAATTGAAGAAAGACTTACGGTTTCAGGTAAAAAAGAAATGTCGATCGTCATTTCCAATGACGGTTTATATACAGAATCCTGGGCATGGGAAGTTAAGCCCTATGAGTCCATGGATAACTCAGAGATCATCGAACGAATCCGTGAAGCAGGTATCGTCGGTTTAGGCGGCGCAGGCTTCCCCACTCATGTTAAACTTTCCGTAAAAGAACCACAGAAAATCGATTATTGCATCATTAACGGTGCCGAATGTGAGCCCTATCTTACAAGTGATTACAGAAAGATGATAGAAGCTCCCGAAAAGATCATCGAAGGTCTGAAGATTTATCTTAAATTATTCCCTTATTCACTTGGCATAATAGCAATCGAAGATAATAAAGAAGACTGTATCAAGGTATTTAAAGCCCTTACAAAAGAAGAGCCACGCATCATTGTCAAAGCTCTTAAGACCAAATATCCTCAGGGCTCTGAAAGACATTTGATCTATGCAGTTACCGGGAGGGAGATAAATTCAAAACTTCTTCCTCTTGATGTGGGATGTATAGTTAATAACATTGATACGGTCATCTCCGTAAGAGATGCGATTTTTGAAGGAACACCCCTTCTTTACAGGATCATTACTCTTACAGGTAACAGCATCAGAAATCCCCGAAATTATAAAGTGCGTATCGGTACATCATTCCTGGATCTCGTTGAAGAAAACGGAGGCTTTAAACAGGAGCCTAAAAAGATCATTTCAGGGGGACCGATGATGGGTATTCCCTTATTCAATCTGGATGTTCCCGTAACAAAGACATCCAGCGCACTTCTCTGTATGACGGATGACGATGTTATGGAAATGGAACCGTCGGAATGTATCAATTGCGGCAGATGCGTACAGGCCTGTCCTGAACGACTTATGCCGAAACAATTGTCCGATTTCGGTGAGCATGGAAATTCCGAAGGCTTTTTACATTATCACGGTCTTGAATGTGTTGAATGCGGCTGCTGCAGCTTCGTATGTCCCGCAAAAAGACCTTTGGCTCAGGTCATTAAATCCATGCGTAAAATGGAACTTGCTAAAAAGAAACGATAGGAGAATCCTTCATTGAGTGACTTATTAAATGTATCTTCCAATCCTCATATAAGATCCAAAACCACCACAAGCAGTCTGATGTTTTCAGTTATAGTGGCTTTGCTTCCAGCAACCGGCTATGGAATCTTTCACTTTGGATTGAAAGCCTTTTATATAATTGCCCTTGCTGTATTTACAGCTGTTTGTTCAGAAAAGCTTTTCTGTATTATCACAAAAAGAAAAAGCACCATCGGTGATTTCTCAGCTATAGTAACTGGGTTGCTTTTGGGTCTTAATCTTCCTGTTTCCGTGCCTCTTTGGATCCCTGTATTGGGTTCCTTCTTCGCTATTGTAGTAGTTAAGATGCTTTTTGGCGGCCTCGGACAGAATTTTATGAATCCCGCGCTGGGAGCAAGATGTTTTTTGGTCATTTCTTTTGCTTCGATCATGACTGATTTCAGTATTGACGGCGTAAGTTCCGCAACACCTCTTCAGGCAATGAGAGCGGGAGACAGTGTAAATCTCCTTGATATGTTAAAGGGTAATACCCTCGGTACCATCGGTGAGACATCAGCTCTTGCATTATTAATCGGTGCCGTGCTTTTGATCATTTTAAATGTTATTGATGTTTCAATTCCTCTTACCTATATCGGTACATTTGTGGTTTTCATGGGTATCTTCGGAGGAAAAGGCTTTGATGCCATTTTCTTAACACAGCATGTCCTTGGCGGCGGTCTTATATTAGGTGCCTTCTTTATGGCTACCGACTACGTGACCCGACCCATTACATTTGCGGGAAGGATCATTTACGGAATTATCCTTGGACTTCTTACCGGCATTTTCCGTGTGTTCGGTCCCTCCGGTGAAGGTGTATCCTATGCGATTATACTTTCCAACCTTCTTGTTCCCCTGATTGAGAAGGTTACAGTACCTACATTCTTCGGAAAGCGAGGTACCAAGAATGCATAAAGACGAATTTAAAAGTATTGCCGAAATAGAAAAGAACGAAAAAAGAAAAGCCCAGAAAGATAATTCCGATACGGTTGAAATCCTTAAGAATTTCATCGTTATTCTTGTTATTTCCGTTGTGGCAGGAGGTGTTCTTGGATTTGTTCATGAGATTACCAAAGAACCCATCAGACAGATGGAAGAATTAAAAATACTCAGAGCAAATCAGCGAGTTTTTGCCGGAGCAGCTTCTTTTAATGAAAGCACTGTGTCGGATGAAGATTTAAATTCCTATATCACGGAATTTGAAAATGTTTCTTTATCCGATTGCCTTGAAGCGGTCGATCAGGACGGAAATCTTCTTGGATATGTATTTAAATGTACTTCTAATGCAGGATATGGCGGAAATATCAGCTTCTCCATGGGTATTGCTCTTGATGGCACCCTTAACGGTATTTCCATTACCGAGATAAGCGAGACGCCGGGTCTTGGAATGCGAGCAGAAGAGGTTTTGGTTCCTCAGTTTAAAAATAAAAATGTATCTCTTTTTGAACTGACAAAGAGCGGTGCAATGATGGATTATCAGATCGATGCAATAAGTTCGGCGACAATTACTTCAAAGGCTGTAACCGAAGCTGTAAATGCCGGGCTTTTGGCCGGAAGAACAATAATAAACGGAGGTGAAGAACATGAATAATGAAGAAAACCAAAGTTTATTTGCCGTAACTCAGGAGCGTCTGTATAACGGTATTATCAAAGAAAATCCAACCTTTGTGCTTTTGCTCGGCATGTGTCCCACTCTTGCCGTAACCACCAGTGCGATAAACGGTCTTGGTATGGGCGTTACCACCATGCTGGTACTTGCCATGAGCAACATGTTCATTTCACTGTTAAGAAAGGTTATTCCAAGCAAAGTACGTATCCCTGCTTATATAGTGATCATAGCTTCCTTTGTAACAATTCTTGAATTGCTGCTTAAAGGTTATATTCCCACACTTTATGAAGCATTGGGATTATATATTCCGCTTATTGTTGTTAACTGTATTATTCTTGGAAGAGCTGAAGCTTATGCTTCAAGTCACGGAGTCATCCCTTCGCTGTTTGACGGCATCGGCATGGGTCTCGGATTTACTTTTGCTCTTACAATTATCGGTTCTGTGAGAGAAATTCTCGGAACAGGAGCGGTATTTAATTATCACTTCATGCCCAATGGTTATGTCCCTGTAAATATTTTTGTAATGGCGCCGGGTGCATTCTTTGTACTGGCTCTCCTGACCGCCATTCAGAATAAAGTTAAAGAGATCGGCGTTAGACACGGTAAGGACATGTCAAAGATTCAATCAGGCTGCGATGGTAACTGCAGCGCATGCCCTTCGAAGTGTGAGGAAGAAAGTAAAGCTTTAGCTGATGTTGAAGATAAACTCAAAGCTAAAGACAAAGCTGAAGATAAGGCCAAAGATAAGGCTAAGAATAAAGAAAAGAATAAAGAAAAGAATAAAGAAAAGCCCGAAGAGGAAGTTGATTCTACTGATAATAGCGAAGCTGAAACTGATGAAGCTATTGGAAAAGAAAGTAATAATCCTTCAGATAACGCTTTATCCGATCATGAATCCGTTTCTTCCATGGAAGAAACGGTAGAAGAACCTTCTGTGACGGCAGATTTAAAAACCGATACTGAAGCTGATTCCGGAGTATTAAATGAAGATCTGGATCATAAGGATGATGTGAATTCTGAAGGTTCCACCGATGAGGATGATGATGTCATCGAATTTTTGAATCTTGATGACTATAAGAAGGTTATTAATAAATCCAAGATATCAGGAAGAAAGCCTTCTCGAAAGAAAACATCCGAAAAAGCTGCAAAGCTTTTATCAAAGGCAGAAGAAAAGATAAAGGAGGCGGAAGAGGATAATGATTAAAAATCTTATATTGCTGGCTCTCGGTTCGTCTCTTGTAAATAATGTAGTGCTCAGTCAGTTCCTTGGAATATGTCCCTTCCTTGGAGTTTCCAAAAAGATCAAGACTGCTCTCGGTATGGGAACTGCGGTTATCTTTGTAATTACATTATCAAGTATCGTAACGGGTCTTATTCATGAATTTTTACTTAAGCCCTTTGATCTTACATTTCTTAAGACCATTGTCTTTATTCTTGTAATAGCGGCTCTGGTTCAGTTTGTTGAAATGTTTTTGAAGAAGTATTTAAAGTCCCTTTATTCGGCTCTGGGGGTATATCTTCCTTTGATCACCACCAACTGCGCGGTTTTAGGTGTTGCAATAACCAATGTTAACAAGGAATATTCCATTCTCGAAGGCACTGTCAACGGTTTTGCCACCAGTGTGGGATTTACTGTTTCAATTGTGATTCTAGCCGGTATTCGTGAGAAGATGGAATATAATAATATTCCAAAAGCGTTTAGAGGAATGCCCATTGTTCTTGTTTCCGCAGGGCTTATGGCCATTGCATTCTGCGGATTCGCGGGTCTTCTGTAGGAGGATATATGGATTTTAACGGTGTAATGCTTTCTGTAGCGATTCTTGGCGGTGTTGGTGTTTTTGTAGGTATTTTCCTCGGAATTGCAACAAAAGTATTTAAAGTTGATGTAGATAAAAGACTGGAAGATGTTGTGAATGCTCTTCCAGGTAATAACTGTGGCGGCTGCGGCTATCCCGGATGCGAAGGTCTTGCCAATGCAATTGTTAAGGGCGAAGCACCTGTTAACCAGTGCCCCGTCGGCGGAGACAAGGTTGCTCGTGTCATTGCTGAAATTATGGGAGAAGAAGCTAAGGAATCCGAGAGAAAAGTTGCTTTTGTAGCTTGTAAAGCAACCTGTGATGATGTTACCAAAGATTATAATTATTACGGCATTGAAGATTGCCGGATGCTTTCTTTTGTTCCTAACGGAGGGCCCAAGTCCTGTAATTACGGCTGTCTCGGATTCGGTTCCTGTGTTAAGGCATGCGAATTTGATGCCATTCATGTTATTGACGGTGTAGCGGTTGTTGACAGAGAAAAATGTAAGGCTTGCGGTAAATGCGTAGCAGCATGTCCCAAGAATCTTATTTCTCTTATTCCCTATGATGCCAAATATCAGGTTGCCTGCTCCAATAAAGAAAAGGGACCCGTTACCATGGCTCAGTGTAAAACAGGATGTATCGGATGCAGCCTGTGCGCAAGAAACTGTGAGGTAAAAGCAGTAACGGTTCAGGATTTCAATGCAACCATTGACCCCGAATTATGTGTTAACTGTGGTACCTGTTTTGAAAAATGTCCTAAGAAGAGCATTGTAAAGTTATGAAACTGGATAACGATTTTGATGATTACGGAAATGGAAGAATGACCACTACAGCCTTTGCTATCTGCATGGGTGTTATTTTGCTGATTGTAATTGTTGTTTTATCCGTAAATAGAGATCGTTTTTCAAGGCGCAAGCCGGTTACTACTGTTTCATTGGAAACTGAGGCAGAGGAAAGCGCCGATATATTGTCGGATCCCTATAAAGATATAACTGTTTCGGATCTTGATTTTTTCGGAATGTATTCAGAATCCACCGACGAAGAGCTGGAAGTCGGCGATGCCGGTCTTTCCAAGGAACGTGAAAAAGAAAAGGCGGAAGAAAATTCAGGAGAAACAGATATAACCAAGGACGGGAAGCATACAAAAATAGTTTATGAAAACGGCAAGGAAGAGTGGGTCAGCATAAGTCCTTATTTATTAAAGAACGATTATGACTATACAAATCTTATTGAACAGAACGGTTTCATGAAATATTTTGAAGATGGCAGAGAAATAAGCTATCTTGGTGTGGATATCTCAAAGGATAATGATTATGTTGATTTCGTAAAGCTTTATAAAGCCGGCATTGATTATTGCATGGTCAAGGTTGGACAGCGAGGTTATCAGACCGGAGACATTACGGAAGATGATTATTATAAAGATAATATAAAGAGAGCTTTTGATGCAGGCATGGATGTGGGTGTTATATTTACCTCCTTTGCCGTTACCGAAGAAGAGGCAGTGGAAGAAGCCAACTGGCTCATGGATAAGCTTGGAGGATATGTGATTTCTTATCCCGTAGTGCTTAGCATGGAATCTGTCAGCAATGATTCTTCAAGAACCGATGAAATGTCTAAGGCCGACAGAACAAAAATAGCAAGAGCATTCTTGTCCCGCATTAAAGAATGCGGTTATAAGCCAATGCTTCTTGCCAATAAAGAGTGGTTATTAAAGCGTTACGATCTATCGAAATTAATAAGTGAATATGACTTCTGGATCTCGGAACCCGAAGCTGATTATCCCGATTATCCCTATAAATATAGTATGTGGAGATATACGGAATCAGGTTCTGTGGACGGAATAAAAGGAAAATGCAATTTAGACATATCCTTTGTTGATTATTCAATCAGGTGAATTTAAATTTCTGACTCTGTCCGAAATCTTTACGTTAGAATAGATTTCAGCATATTCTTTATTTGAAATATCTTCTATATAATTCTGGAAGAAATTTCTGTCATAGCCGTTTTTTGTAAGAGTATCAGCCGCCTTGTTATATGCAATGGCGGCTTCTGTTTCAGTTGAATACCTTCCAACCACATAATTGGAACGGATGTGGATCGTTGTTTTATATTGAACTTTATTCTTTTTAACTTCCTTCATAACTCCGTGATATTGATTAATGATGATTATATTTTCCCGGCGATAATCAAGAGAGTCTTGATTTACGAATCTGTAGTCACGTCCTTCAACTGCAAAGCTTTTTATACCGAAGCGTTCACGAAGGGATGTCTGCATGCCGTATTCCGATACAAAATAATGATTTCCTCTGGCCATGATCTTATGCTGTGAGAAATAGAATAAATCATCCGTATCAAATTTAAATTCTTCAAAGGGCGAAAGAAAGTAGCTGAAATATCTTTTCCTTAAGTAAATGGGATTTGAAAAGTAAATATTATTATCCCTTAAATTTATCAGAGATATATATTTATCAAATTTAATGGGGTAATCAAAAGAATAATTATAAAGGGAATGCTCCCTGTTTTTTAAGATTTCTTCAGCAAAAGAATACGTAGCTGACGCTTGGATTTCTGTGTCATAACTTCCGAGACTTATATGCTTGTGATTATGGGTTATGGACGCTCTGAAATAGGGCGTATTATCTTTTTTTGTTTCTTTATATACTCCCGGTAACATAGAAATACCTCCTAAAAAGTATAATAACATTTTATAATATCTATTGAAAGTATTTGGATTTTCGGTTATTTTAATGTAAGTATGAAAATAAGGAGAATTTAGGATGTTTTACACAAGTACAAGAAATAATTCCATTAAAATAACAGCTTCTCAAGCTATTTTAAAAGGTCTTTCCGATGAAGGCGGTTTATTTGTGCCCGAAGAATTTCCTAAGTTGTCGGTTGATTTGGAAACACTGGCTGACATGAGCTATAAAGAAGTGGCATATATCGTTATGAAGGACTTCTTAAGCGACTTCACGGAAGAAGAGCTTAAGTATTGCATTGATAATGCTTATGATTCCAAATTTGATACAGAAGAGATTGCTCCTTTGGTTGAAGCTGAAGGTACATATTATCTTGAACTTTTCCATGGAAAAACCATTGCATTTAAGGATATGGCTCTTTCCATTCTTCCCTATTTACTTACAACAGCAGCTAAAAAGAATGATTTCCATAAAGAAATCGTAATTTTGACAGCGACCAGCGGCGACACCGGTAAGGCTGCTCTTGCAGGTTTTGCTGATGTTAAAGGCACCAGAATCATGGTATTTTACCCCAAGGGAGGCGTTTCCAAGATCCAGGAACTCCAGATGCTCACTCAGCAGGAAAAGAATACCTGCGTATATGGAGTAAAGGGTAATTTTGATGATTGCCAGACTGCCGTAAAAGAATTATTCAATGACGAAGCTCTTAAAAAGGAAATGGATGAAAAGGGCTTTGCATTCTCAAGCGCCAATTCCATTAATATCGGTCGTCTTGTTCCTCAGGTAGCTTATTATGTATATGCATATGCAAAGCTTGTAAAAGAAGACAGGATACTTCCCGGTGAAAAGATCAATTTCTGCGTACCCACCGGTAACTTCGGTAATATCCTTGCAGGTTTCTATGCTAAGAATATGGGACTTCCCATTAACAAGCTTATTTGTGCATCCAATGAAAATAAAGTTTTGTTTGATTTCTTTAAGACAGGGGAATATGACAAGAACCGTGATTTTGTTCTTACAAAATCACCTTCCATGGATATTCTTATTTCTTCAAATCTCGAAAGACTCATTTATTTACTTATGGATCGCGATTCTAGTAAGCTTGCTTCTCTTATGAAGAGTCTTAAGGAGAACGGTTCCTATAATGTTAAGAAGGAACTTGAAGCTTTTAATGATACATTTGTAGGTGAATATTCCGACTGGAGCGATTCTTCAAAGAAGATTCACGACTTATATGAAGATACAGGTTATGTGATCGATACGCATACTGCAGTTGCTGCCGCAGCTCTCGATAAATATGTTCATGATACCAAGGATCATACAAAGACAGTTGTTGTTTCTACAGCAAGTCCTTTTAAATTCGGTCCAGCTGTTATGAGCGCGATCGACAAGAAATATGAAGGCAAGGATGCACTCAAGCTCCTTGATGAACTTTCTAAGATTGCCAATGTGGAAAAGCCCAATGCGATCAAGGAAATCTTAAGCCTTCCCATTAAGGCTGAAAATGTATGCGAGATCAAAGAGATGAAAGCCTGCTTAAAGAAAGAACTTAATATGAATAATTAATTATTATTCAATTGACAGGTAATCTTTAAGTAAGAAATCTCAATAACTACCGGGGGTTCTTGTGAAGAAAAAGAAACACATTATTATTGTGGATGACGTTACAACAAATTTGAAATGTGTCGGGGAGATTTTGAGAGACGATTATTCGCTGTCTATGGCAAAGTCAGGAGAACAGGCCATATCAATGATTGAGAAGACTCAGCCTGATCTGATCCTGCTTGATATTAAGATGCCCGGAATGGATGGCTTTGAAACTCTAGAATGTATCAGAAACAATCCTGCAAATACTGACATTCCTGTCATTTTCCTAACTGCCGATAATGACAATGAAAGCGAACTCAAATGTCTTAAATTAGGCGCAAGCGACTTTATTAAAAAGCCTTTTGAACCTGAGATAATGTTGAGCCGCATCGAAAGGGTTCTTTTGCAGGAAGAAAAAAATAAATCCATTCGAATGGAAGCGCTTACGGATCCCTTAACAGGGTTATGGAATCGTAAATATATAATGGAACAGGTAAATTCTTTTACTACAAGAGAAAATGTAACAGGTTCCTTTATAATACTCGACCTTGATAATTTTAAAGGTATCAATGATACTTACGGGCATGTGGTGGGAGATGAAGCTCTTATTGCTTTTGCAAAGACTCTTACTTCATTTGTTCATAAAGATGATATCGTTGCCAGAATCGGTGGCGATGAATTTGCCATTTTCCTTAAGAATTCTTATGGTAAAGAGCTTCTTTCAGACAGGATCGCAGGTCTTATCAAAGATGTGGAAACTGCCCTTAATGTAATTAAGATCAATGAAAATATTTCATCGGTTTCAGTGGGTATTTCTGCTTTTCCTTTCGATGGAAGATCTTTTATAGAGCTTTATAACAATGCGGATAAAGCATTATATTATGTAAAAAACAACGGAAAGAATAATTATCATTTTTATGACAGCAATGAAAAATATTCCATCGTTGATAATATGCACACTGAGGTGCTGGATCTTTCTCATTTAAAGGATGTTATTTCCGACAAGGATCTTGATAACGGTCCTTTTAAAGTTGAAGTGTCCGATTTTAAAGCCATTTACCAGTTTTTACAAAGATATGTTCAGAGAACAAAAGGAAAGGTACAGGTTGTTCTTTTTACCATAAAGGATTTATCTTTAAGCGTAAAAACTTGCGATCTGCCTGAATCAATGGCGGTTCTTGAAACAAGCATTAAAAATTCACTTCGAAAGAATGATGTTTCAAGCCGATATTCGGAAAGCCAGTTTGTTGTTATATTAATGGATGTTGATGATATAAACAGATCCATTGTAGTGGACCGTATAATGGAAAACTGGAATAAAAATAACAGAAATCACAATTTCTTTTTAAAGTATGACATAGAAGAGATTGCTTCTAAGTAATTCGGAGGTTTGTTTTGAATCTTAATCTCGCACTTGAATTTATGATTTTTATAGCGGGTGCATATTTTGCGTCCCTTTTCTTTAAGCTTAAATATCAGGGAGAAATTCCCAAAAGCCTTGTTTCACCTAGAAATGCCAATGGCATGGTCAGAGATAAGGAAGGTTATACCAACTACGTATTCTTAAGAGGAGTCATAGGATGCGTTGTTTTATGTATAACAAGTCTTGTGATCCTGGCCTGTGATGTATACGCGCTTAACCCACTTGTTGATCTTACTGCAAGCGTATTAAACGCAGTAAGCATTGTTTATCTTGCTGTTATCTGCTTAAAGGGTCAGAAGAAATTCTTAGATAAAGAGTAGTACAAGAGGTTAATATGAAAAATCAGGAAATCTTTTCTTATATCGATCATACATGTCTTAAACCTACTGCGACATGGGAAGACATCGTAAAATTATGTAATGAAGCCGTAAAATATCATACGGCTTCAGTTTGTGTTCCCCCTTCTTTTGTTAAAAAAATACATGAAAACTATCCGAAACTTAATATCTGTACCGTAATCGGTTTCCCCCTCGGTTATCAAACCACTGAAACCAAGGTATTTGAAGCAGAAGATGCCATTAAATCAGGAGCATCGGAAATTGATATGGTTATAAATATCAATGATGCAAAGATGGGTTCTTTTGATAAGATCCGGGAAGAGATCAAAGCATTAAAAAATGCATGCGGAGAGAAAATCCTTAAAGTAATAATCGAAACCTGCTATTTAACTTACGATGAAAAGATAGAGCTTTGTCGATGCGTTACGGATGCGGGAGCAGATTACATTAAAACATCTACCGGTTTTGGCACTGCAGGAGCCAATGCCGAAGATGTAAAGCTACTTCATGATAATGTAGGCCCTAACGTTAAAGTGAAGGCTGCAGGCGGAATAAAGACAAAAGAAGATATGGAAGAATTTATCGCTCTCGGAGCAGACCGTCTGGGAACTTCTTCGGGAATAAGTATTTTGGAGGCATCAAATGAATCCCATTAGAGAAAGATTAGCGCTTTTACGACGCGAAATGAAGAATGAAAAAGTAGACTGGTATTATATGACGGGATCAGATTATCACAATTCCGAATATGTATCGGATTACTTTAAGATCTGTGAGCATTTCAGCGGCTTCACGGGAGAAAATGTTTATTTTATCGTTGGCGTGGAAAGTGCATATCTTTGGACGGACGGAAGATTCTTTATCCAGGCGGAAAAAGAGCTTAAGGATACAGGTATTACTCTCATGAAGATGGGAGAGGAAAATGTCCCTACCGTAAAAGAATTTGTTAAGAATAATATTAAATCCGGTGAAACCTTCGCATTTAACGGTCGTTTGATCAGCGCTTCCTTCGGAAGTGAATTAGAAAAGATCTGTGAAGTAAATAATGCCGATTGCATTAATTTGATCGATATCCCTGAAAAAGTATGGAACGATAGACCATGTAAGCCCGCTACTGAAATATACGTACTTTCAGAAGAAATAACGGGAGAGAGCACTGAGTCCAAATTAGATAAAATAAGACGCGTAATGGATGAAGAAAATTGCGATTATCATTATCTTTCAAAGCTTGATGATATTATGTGGATCCTTAATTTAAGAGCCGCTGATATCGAATGTAATCCCGTTGCGCTTTCTTATTTGATAATCGGAAAAGAAAAGGCTTTCTTTTTTGCAGATAAAAAAGCCGTTAATAGTAATGTATTAAATTATTTAAATAGCAACAATATAGAATACCGCGAGTATGATCATATTCTTGATGCCTTAAATAAAGATTGCAAAGATCATATCATTTCCGGTCGGGTAATGCTTGATGTAAATTCTATTGATGTTTCTTCTTATAATCTTATTAAAGCTGCGGCAGAGATTGTTAATAAAAAGAATCCCTCCCTTTACTTAAAATCCGTTAAGAACGAAACCGAGATCAAACGACTTAAAAAGGCTTATGAGCTTGACTCCGTATGCGTGACTAAATTCATATACTGGATCAAGAATGCCATAAAGAATGAAACCCTTACGGAAATTGATGCAGCCGATTATATTGATAACTTAAGAAGAAAGGTGCCGGGATTTTTGGATTTATCCTTCCCTACGATTTCCGGATACGGTCCCAACGGCGCCATTGTCCACTACAGCGTATCGGAAGAATCAAATGCTGTATTAAAGCCTGAAGGTATGATCTTAGTTGATTCCGGCGGACAGTATGATATGGGTACCACAGATGTTACCAGAACTGTTTCTTTGGGACCTGTTACGGACAGCATGAAGCTTCATTATACAAAGACCGCCATCGGCATGCTGACCCTTGCAAAAGCAAAATTCCTTGAAGGCTGTACCGGAAGAAATCTTGATATTCTTTGCAGAGCACCTTTATGGAATATGGGAGTTGATTTCAAGCACGGAACCGGTCATGGAGTCGGTTTCATTTTAAATGTTCATGAAGGCCCTCAGAATCTTCGCTGGAAATTTCTTGAAGGAATGGAAGAAGCCGTGTTTAAACCCGGCATGATCACCAGTGATGAACCCGGTGTTTATATTGAAAATCAGTACGGCATCAGAATTGAAAACATAATTCTGTGTGTTAAGGATGTATTAAATGAATTCGGTCAGTTCCTGGGATTTGAGCATTTAACATATGCTCCGTTAGACAGAGATCTTATTGATGTAAGCATATTAAGTAATACGGAAATAGATCTTATTAATGAATATCAGGCTTCCGTTTATGAAAAAATGAAAGACCATTTGACAAAAGAAGAGGAAGAATGGCTTAAATCCGAAACAGCAAAACTTTAATAAAAATTTATCACTTTAAAGCATGTTTTTATTGTTTTCTTTTTCAAATTACGTTATTATATTTCCTGAAAGTTTCATCAGGGAATGATGTTACAATAAATTATATTTAAAGAAAGAGGTATACATATGGCAATTGATTTAACCAAGTATGGTATCACCGGAACAACAGAAGTTGTTTACAATCCTTCTTATGAAACTCTTTTTGAAGAGGAAACCAAGGCAGGACTTGAAGGTTTTGAAGTAGGTCAGGTTACTGAACTTGACACTGTTAATGTTATGACAGGTATCTACACAGGACGTTCTCCCAAAGACAAGTACATCGTTATGGATGCTAACTCCAAGGACACTGTATGGTGGACAAGCGATGAATACAAGAACGACAACCATCCTATGGATGAAAAGACATGGGAAGTTGTTAAGGACCTTGCTAAGAAGGAACTTTCCAACAAGAGACTTTTCGTTGTTGATGCTTTCTGTGGTGCTAACGCTGATACACGTATGGCAGTTCGTTTCATCATGGAAGTAGCTTGGCAGGCACATTTCGTAACAAATATGTTCATCAGACCTACAGCAGAAGAACAGGCTAACTTTACTCCTGATTTCACTGTTTATACAGCTTCCAAGGCTAAGGTTGAGAACTATGCAGCACTCGGTCTTAATTCCGAAACATGTGTAGCATTCAATATTACTTCCAAAGAACAGGTTATCTTAAATACCTGGTACGGCGGCGAAATGAAGAAGGGTATGTTCTCCATGATGAACTACTTTCTTCCTCTTAAGGGCATCGCTTCCATGCACTGCTCTGCAAACACCGATATGGAAGGTAAGAACACAGCAATCTTCTTCGGTCTTTCCGGAACAGGTAAGACAACTCTTTCAACCGATCCTAAGCGTTTACTTATCGGTGACGACGAACACGGTTGGGATGATAACGGCGTATTCAACCTTGAAGGTGGTTGCTATGCTAAGGTTATCGGTCTTGATAAAGAACATGAACCCGACATCTATGGCGCAATCAAGAGAAATGCTCTTCTTGAAAACGTTACCGTTGATGCAGCAGGCAAGATCGATTTCGATGATAAGAGCGTAACAGAAAATACTCGTGTATCTTATCCTATCGATCACATTAAGAATATTGTTAAGAAGGTTAACGGAGTTTCAGCAGGTCCTGAAGCTAAGAGCGTTATCTTCCTTTCAGCTGATGCATTCGGAGTACTTCCTCCTGTATCAATCCTTACACCCGAGCAGACACAGTACTACTTCTTAAGCGGTTTCACAGCTAAGCTTGCAGGTACAGAACGTGGTATCACAGAACCCACACCTACATTCTCAGCTTGCTTTGGTCAGGCATTCCTTGAATTACATCCTACCAAGTACGGTGAAGAACTTGTTAAGAAGATGAAGAAGTCCGGAGCTAAGGCTTATCTTGTAAACACAGGTTGGAACGGAACAGGTAAGAGAATCTCCATCCCTGATACAAGAGGTATCATCGATGCAATCCTTAACGGATCCATCAACTCTGCTCCTACAAAGAAGATCCCTTACTTCGATTTCGAAGTTCCTACAGAACTTGCAGGTGTTAACAGCGGAATTCTTGATCCTCGTGATACTTATGCTAATGCTTCCGAATGGGAAGAAAAGGCTAAGGATCTTGCAGGAAGATTCATTAAGAACTTCAAGAAGTACGAAACCAACGATGCAGGTAAGGCACTTGTTGCAGCTGGTCCTCAGTTATAAGATTTTTAAGAGCCCGAGAGTTAAACTCTCGGGCTTTTTTTGTTATAATGAATCTATGAAAAATGTTAAGCTTACTATTTCTTACGACGGAACTAAATATTTCGGCTGGGAGCATCAGCCCAATACCGACATGACAATTCAGGGAAAACTTGAAAATGTCGTTAATAAAATGGTAGATGCAAAAGAATGTGTTGAAATTATCGGAGCCGGAAGAACCGATGCGGGTGTTCATGCCCGTGCTTTTGTATGTAATATGTTTATCGATACGGAAATGAATGAGCAGGAGATCAAGGTATATTTAAATAAATACCTTCCGGAAGATATTTCCGTTGATAAAGTTTCTTTTGCGGCAGACAGATTCCATTCAAGATATAAGGCTACCGGAAAGACATATTGTTATACACTGGCTTTTGGTGACGAAAAGCCTGTATTTGACAGAAAATATGTCTGGTACATCGATGAAAAGCCGGATTTAAATGCAATGAAGCGTGCGGCGGAATTATTAACGGGAGAGCATGATTTTGCATCATTTTGTTCCAATCCTAAGATGAAGAAGTCTACTGTCAGATTGGTTGATAAAATTGTAATCAGAGAAAAGGATCAAAGAATATATTTAACTTTTCACGGCACCGGATTTTTACAGCATATGGTAAGAATTCTGACGGGTACCCTGGTAGAAGTGGGACTAAATAAAAGGGATCCTGAAAGCATGCAAAAATTGCTGGAAGCATGCGACAGAAAGCTTGCGGGTGTCACTGCACCTGCCCAGGGGCTGTGCCTCATAAAGGTTGATTATTCATAGAAATGTGGTATAATATACTTAACCTGAGGTGTACGTATCTTGCTATTTTTGAACCTACAGTAACTTTAAACGGGATTCCAATATTTATATGTGTATGTGCAGCCGGAACACCGGAATACAGAAGCATATGTGAGGTCGCCCACCTAGCATTGCTAGGAGTCAAAAGGTGAGAACGGCATTTCGGGGGATTAAAAAAGGCGGCGGTGGCTGCCTTTTTTAGTAGCCTTGAGGATGAATCATGAAAAGATTGCTTCGTGTTATAATTGATTTTGGAAACAGAATGAAGGAAGATAACTTAAATGCCTATGCATCAGGTTCTGCCTTCTTTATTTTCCTGTCTCTTATTCCGTTTATGATCCTTGTATGTTCTATTATTCCCTATACACCTATCAAAGAAGAAGACGTACTTTTTATCCTCACATCCAATTTTACCGGGGTCTATTCCAAAACCTTTGAAGCTGTAATTGAAGATGTATATGCCCGTTCCTTCGGAGTTACCATTATTGCTCTTATTTCCACTTTGTGGTCGGCCGGAAAGGGTGTAAATTCCATTATTACAGGCTTAAATGCCATCGATCACAGGGTTGACCGACGTAACGGCTTATTGCTTCGATTCATATCAAGTTTATATACATTGATTTTGATGTTGGGCATAATATTTATAATGATCATCATGGTTTACGGCCGTACTCTTTATAATTTTTTTAAGGAGCTTTTTCCCAAGGCAGAGCCAATTCTGACGCATCTTATAAATGTGCGCGGAATTCTCGCATTTGCTATTCTTACTTTTGTTATCATTCTTTGTTATTCCCTTCTTCCCGTGCAGAAGATGAGATTTCGGGATGAAGTACCCGGAGCCATCTTTACTTCCTTATCATGGATGGGATTTTCGTATTTATTTGCTTTTTATATAGAAAGATATAACCCCTTCAGTATGTATGGCAACTTTACCGTCATCATTATTTTACTTATCTGGCTTTATTTTTTAATGTATTTTCTTTTTGTTGGAGCTCATTTAAACAGATACTTCAGGCCTGTATTTCTTGTTTTTTCAAAAAGAAGAACGATTAAATCGGAGAAAGCTCAAATGGAGAGTCTAGAAGAGGATTAATCCTTGACAAATGCTTTCTTTAAATATATGATTTTCTAGGTAAAAGCCGTGATGGTGCACAGTAGGATCTTTACTTCATCCAGAGAGGGAAGTTCATTGGCTGCAAGATTTCCCATGTTCAGTACTGATTCAAAATTCACACCGGAGCTTCTTTTGTGATATGTAGCAGAAGACGTATTCCCTGCGTTAAAGGTTTTAAGTGTCGGATATCCGGAATTTGGGTGGTACCGCGATCAAGAATCGTCCCATAGCTTTATGCTATGGTTTTTTTATTTTTTAGGAAAAAATCCAGGAGGTTTTTATGGCTGATCTTAATGAATTATCAGAAAAGCTTGCTTTACTTAAGCAGGAAATTGAAGGAGAGATAAAGAATCTTTCAAACTCCAAGGTTGCCTTTGAGTACAGAAAGGGTCTTATGGACTCAAAAACCGGTAAAATCGGTACTTTAATGAGAGAAATGGGTAAGATTCCCAATGAATTAAAGGCTGAATACGGTAAAAAAGTAAATGAAATCAAGATGTGGGCTCAGGATAGATTTGAAGAACTTGAGTCAAAGTTAAAAGAAGCGGAAATGGCAGAGCGTTATAACAGCGAAACAATTGATGTTACACTTCCTGCCAAAATGCGTCCCATCGGAAATCTTCATCCCAATACACAGGTCAGAAATCAGATTGTTGATATCTTTGGTTCCATGGGCTTTGAAATTTATGAAGGTAATGAAATTGAGACTGATTATTACAATTTCTCAGCTTTAAATATTCCCAAGGATCATCCGGCAAGAGATATGCAGGATACATTCTATTTGAGCCCTGAATTCCTTTTACGTACTCAGACTTCAGCAGGTCAGATACATGTAATGGAAGAAAAGAAGCCTCCCATTAAGGTTATTTCTCCCGGTAAGGTTTTCAGATCCGATGATGATGCAACACATTCACCCATGTTTTCACAGATGGAAGGTCTTGTTGTTGATAAGGGCATTACACTTTGCGATTTACAGGGAATGCTTGATGTATTTGTTCAGAAGATTTTCGGAGAAGATACAAAGACAAGACTTCGTCCTTCATATTTCCCTTTTACCGAACCCTCTGTAGAAGTAGACGTTTCCTGTTTCCAGTGTCATGGTAAGGGATGCAAATTATGTAAGGGCACGGGCTGGATCGAAGTTCTCGGAGCCGGCGTAGTCAATAAGAAGGTATTGGAAGGCTGTGGAATTGACAGTAATGTATATTCCGGTCTTGCCTTCGGTATCGGTATCGATCGTATTGCCATGCTTAAGTACGGCATCAACAATATTAAATTATTATTTGAATCTGATTTGAGAGTACTCAATCAGATTAATGACTAATGCCGGGAGGAAATAGAAAATGTTAGTACCTATCAGTTGGTTAAGAGATTATGTAGATATAGACGTTACAATGGATGAGCTTGAAGAAAAGCTTTTTTCCTGCGGTTTTGAAGTAGAAGAAAAGTATCAGGTCGGAAAAGATATTGATAAGGTTGTTGTAGGCCTTGTTAAGACCTGTGAAGCAATTCCCGATACTCATTTACATTTATGTATGGTAGATGCCGGTGTTCATGGCGAACTTCAGATCTGCTGCGGCGCTGACAATGTATGCGCAGGCAAGAAATTCCCTCTTGCTCTTGTGGGAGCACAGGTTATTAAAACAGGCAAGGATCATGTTACCGTTGAAGGTGTTATGACCATCGGCGCAGGTAAGTTAAGAGGCTATGATTCTTTCGGTATGCTTTGTTCAGGAACCGAATTGGGTGTTACCGAAGATATGTATGAAGGCGCAGGCTATAACGGACTTCTTCTTTTGCCCGATGATGCGGAAGTTGGTGCTGATGTTAAGCCCATTCTCGGTCTTGATGACTGGATCTTCGATGTTTCCATCACAGCTAATCGTCCCGATTGCCAGAGTATTTTCGGTATCGCAAGAGAAGTTGCCGCATGCTTGAACAAGCCTTTAAAGACACCTGATCTAAGCTATACGGAAACTGATGTAAAGAAGGACTTAAAGGTTACTGTTGATGCCAAGGATTTATGTCCCCGTTACATCGGTCATTATGTATATGATGTAAATATCAAAGAATCTCCGGTATGGATGAAGAGAAGACTTGCATTAGTGGGCTTAAATTCCATTTCCAATATGGTTGATATCACCAACTACGTGTTAAAAGAACTGGGACAGCCGATGCATGCATTTGATGCTGATTATCTTGAAGGCTTTGAGATTAACGTAAGAAGAGCACATGATAAAGAAAAGATCGTGACTCTTGATGAAAAAGAATTTGAATTAAATGAAAATAATCTTGTTATTTGTGACTGTAAAAAGCCCGTTGCACTTGCGGGAATCATGGGCGGTTTAAATTCAGAGATCCTTGATACAACCAAAGAAGTAGTGTTTGAAGCCGCTAAATTTGCAATGGATAATATCAGAAAATCTTCAAGAAGTCTCGGTCAGTCTTCTGATTCTTCCCAGAGATTTTCTAAAGGCGTTGATGAATATACAACCGACATGGCAATGAAGAGAGCTCTTCATTTGGTAGAAGAACTCGGAGCAGGTAAGATATCCGGAACTCATGTTGATATTAATACAGGCAACAGCCTTGAGCCTCATGAACTTGTTGTTTCTGTTTCGAAAGTAAACGGTGTACTCGGAATTACCGTTCCCAATGAAGATATTGTAAGAATCTTAAAGAGCTTAAATATGGATCCTGTTATAAACGGAGATACTTTAACTTTAAAGATCCCCGCATACAGAGAAGACATGGAATCATATCAGGATGTTGCCGAAGAAGTGATCAGAATGTATGGTTATGAACATATCACACCTACATTTATTCCCACAGCGGAAGTTACAAGCGGAGGCTACAACTTAAGACAGAAGACTGAACTTAAGATCAAAAATGCACTTTGTGCCGAAGGTGCCTTCGAAGGTGTTCACTATTCCTTCTTTTCACCTGCTGATCTTGACATGTTACGTCTTCCCGAAGATTCAAGTCTGAGACATGCCATAAAGTTGATAAATCCCATCAATAAGGATTTGTCATTAATGAGAACAACTCTTGTACCTCAGATGATCACTGCAATGGCAAAGAATCAGAAGAATGGCATTCTTTCCGGAAGAATCTATGAGATGGGTAATAAATTTATCCCTAAGGATTTACCTTTAACGGAATATCCCGATGAAAGAGAAACTATCTGTATCGGCGTATTTGGTGATGATGAAGATTTCTTTACATTAAAGGGAATCGTGGATACGGTTGCTTTTGCTCTTGATATCAAGTTTGATTATGAGAAGACCCATGAGCCCTTCTTACATCCCGGACGCTCTGCAAAGGTTCTTTGTAACGGTGAAACCGTTGGTTTCTTAGGCCAGATCCTTTATGAGATTCAGGATGAAAAGGACATGAGAGTTAATTCTTATGTTGCTGAAATTGATTTAAGAAGCTTAACAAAATACTATGGCAAAGAGCGTAAGTTTACTCCGCTTCCCAAGTTCCCCGAAGAAAAGAGAGATTTATGCTTCGTAATGGAAAAGAATGTTACCTGTGCGGATATTGAAAATACTATTTTAGATACCTGCAAGTATGTAACAAGCATCTCTTTATTTGATATCTACGAGGGCGCTCAGCTCGGAAACAAAAAGAGTATGGCATTTAATCTTGTATTTACTCCCGGAGAAGAAGAATTCACTTCCGAATTCATCGATTCGCTTGTAAAAGAAATACTTGATAAGTTAAATGAAAAGTTTGGCGTTACTTTAAGAGCTTAATCAATGGATATTTTTTAAAAATAAGAGTAAAATAAATTTTGCGTGTAACAAAAAAGAATACAGAGGAGCTTATATGGAATTAAAAAACGTTTGGGAAAAATATAATAAAAAGCAGCTTCAGGAACTTGAAGTGCTCAATAAAGACTACAGAGACTTTCTTGATAACGGTAAAACAGAGCGTGAATGTGTGGATGTTATCGTAAATCTCTGCGAAAAGAAGGGCTATGTAGAGCTTTGCGAAAGACTTAAAAAGGGTACACCTTTAAAGAAGGGCGAAAAGATTTATGCTGTAAATATGAATAAATCCATCGTACTTTTCAATATCGGTGAAAAGCCTCTCAGCGAAGGTATGAACATTTTAGGCGCTCATATCGATTCCCCCAGAATGGATATTAAGGCAAATCCCTTATATGACGATTCCGAACTTGTTTATCTTGATACTCATTATTATGGTGGCATCAAGAAGTATCAGTGGGTTGCGATCCCCCTTTCTCTTCATGGCGTTGTTGCCAAGAAAGACGGCACAACACTTGAATTAAATATCGGTGAAGAAGAGGATGATCCCGTATTCTTCGTATCAGATCTTCTCATTCACTTATCTCAGGAGCAGCTTGAGAAGAAGGGTGCCAAGGTTGTAGAAGGCGAAGCCCTTGATATTATCGTAGGTAACAGACCTTTGGTTATCAAAAAAGATGATAAGAAGGATAAGGACGAAGATAAGAAAAAGAACAGCCCCGTAAAGGAAATGGTTCTTAAGGTATTAAAAGAAGAATATGACATGGAAGAAGAAGATTTCATGTCAGCAGAACTCGAAGTTGTACCTGCAGGCAAAGCAAGAGAAGCTGGCTTCGACAGAAGCATGATCTTGGCTTACGGTCAGGATGACAGAGTTTGTGCATTTACTTCACTTTTTGCAATGCTTCAGGTTGAAGAAGTAGAAAGAACATCCTGCTGTATCCTGGTTGACAAAGAAGAAATCGGTTCTGTAGGTGCTACAGGTATGACAAGCCTTTATTTTGAAAATGTCATTGCGGAACTCATTAACTTAAACGGCGACTATAATGAACTCATGGTAAGAAGATGCCTTCAGAATTCCACAATGCTTTCAAGCGATGTAAGTGCGGGATTCGATCCTTCTTATGCTTCTGCTTTTGAAAAGAAGAACGCTGCATTCCTTGGACATGGTATGGTATTTAACAAATTTACCGGTTCAAGAGGTAAGTCCGGTTCCAATGATGCCAATGCCGAATACATTGCTTATGTAAGAAAAGTTATGGATGAAGCTGATGTTAATTTCCAGTTTGCGGAGCTTGGCAAAGTCGATCTCGGCGGTGGCGGAACGATCGCTTATATCATGGCAAAATATGGTATGAATGTAATCGATGCCGGTGTTGCTGTACTTAACATGCATGCTCCTTTCGAAGCAACCAGCAAGGCTGATGTATACGAAACAATGCGTGGTTATGTAGCATTCTTAAATGCTCCCGGATTTTAAGATTTGGAATTTGTTTTATGGAAAAATTGTTAAAAGAAGATTATTATTACGAGCTTCCTGAAGAGCTCATAGCTCAGGATCCTTTAACGGACAGAGCGTCTTCAAGATTGATGGTACTTGATAAGGAGTCGGGAGAATTTTCTCACGGCTCCTTCAGAGATATTAAAAACTATTTAAATCCCGGTGATTGTCTTGTACTAAATAATACAAAGGTTATCCCCGCACGATTGATGGGATCCAGAAAAGACACCGGTGCCGTTATAGAGGTTCTTCTTCTTAAAAGAAGGGATGCCGATACCTGGGAAACCCTTGTTAAACCCGGTAAAAAAGCCAAGATCGGTCAAAAGATAGTTTTTGGAGACGGCCTTTTAAATGCTGAAGTTATCGGCATTGAAGAAGAAGGTAATAGAATCATTAAATTTGAATATGACGGTATTTTTGAAGAGATTCTTGATAAGCTGGGAGAAATGCCTCTTCCTCCTTATATAACTCATAAACTTCAGGATAAGAACAGATATCAGACTGTTTATGCCAAATATGAAGGTTCTGCCGCAGCACCGACTGCCGGACTTCATTTTACCAATGAACTTCTTGATGAAATTAAGAATATGGGCGTAAATATTGCTTTTGTAACTCTTCATGTAGGTTTAGGTACCTTCAGGCCTGTAAAAGAAAGTAATATTTTAGATCATCATATGCATTCAGAGTGGTTTGAAGTTTCAAAAGAAACAGCCGATCTTATTAATGAAACCAAGAAAAAGGGTAAGAGAGTTATATGTGTCGGAACCACAAGCTGCCGTACCGTTGAAAGCGCGGCAAATGATGATGGAACTATTAAAGCATGCTCCGGAAATACGGAAATTTTCATTTATCCCGGATATAAATTCAAGATACTTGATGCTTTGATAACCAATTTTCATCTTCCCGAATCAACATTGATCATGCTTGTTTCTGCTTTGGCAGGAAGGGAACATGTTTTAAATGCTTACAATGAAGCCGTTAAGGAAAAATACAGATTCTTTTCTTTCGGCGATGCAATGTTTATTAAATAAAAGTGGAGAATTATGGACTTTTTAGACCTGGATAATAACAAAACTGAAGAAGCCGAGGGCGTCGATACTTTGATAAAAGAAGGTGATTTCGGAAAGAATTCTTTTAAGCAAGGTGTTTTTAATCAGCTTAAAATGGTTTTGTATT
This sequence comes from Lachnospiraceae bacterium, assembly GCA_016283575.1. GTDB lineage: Bacteria > Bacillota > Clostridia > Lachnospirales > Lachnospiraceae > UBA1258. The sequence continues at coordinate 104,039 of JAEEND010000022.1, forward strand.
TTTCGGGTCTTATTTTTTATCTTGAAGTCGTATATCATTATTGGGCTTTCCAAAGCTTTGGCTCATTTTTATGGCTTAAGCTGTTATTCTCCTTTATGACGGGGGCTCTTGTTTCTCTTTTTACCGTTTTCTTTCCTAAGATTTTAAATAAAATCTTTACGGGAATTTTCACGGCTCTGTTTATAATATTATCAGTTGTAAATATTCTTTATCATTCCATATTTAAGGTTTTCTTTTCCATTGAATTTGTTGATAAAAATAATGCAAGAGTAGTTCAGTATTATAGAGAGATTATAGAAGGCATTAAGACCAATGCATTGGTATTATCTCTTTCATTCTTTGTGCCTGTTTTAGTGATCATCTTATTAAGCGTGTTTAAGATTTTGAATTACGAAAGAGCATCAATAAAAACTATCTTTGTTAATCCTGTTTTACTCTTTATTTTTATAGCTTCTTCTTTCTTCATTGTTCCTTTATACGGCGATGATATGACAGATCCTGCCAATGTATTGAGCTATGATTTTAATCTTGATTTATCATTTGAAGAAGTGGGTATTTTTACAACTCATCAGGTAGAGATAAGGAACCTTCTTTTTCCTAAGGCAGAAAAGGCCGAGGAATTTGAAGCCTGGGTTTATGAAGAGCCGGAAAACGCTGCCGATTCTGATTCCGAAGTTACCGATATTGACGAAGCCGGTGAATCCGATAATGAAACGGCAGAAGAATCTGTTATAAAAGAAATCGACAGATCTCCCAATATCCTTGATATCGATTTCGTGCGCCTTGCAGAAGAAGAGCCGGATCAGAACATTGCCAATATCCATTCATATTTAAGCTCTGTGGAACCTACTTTCAAAAATGAATATACAGGTATGTTTAAAGGCTATAATCTTATTCTGTTAACATGTGAAGGCTTTTCGAGCATTGCAGTTGATGAAACTCATACACCTACTTTATATAAGCTTACTCATGAAGGCTTTGTATTTAATAATTTCTATAATCCGAGAACCGGCGGTTCCACCAGTGACGGTGAATTTGTAATAAATACAAGTCTGCATCCCACAAACGGCGGTGCCAAGAACTTTAAAATCGTGGGCCAGCACAATATGGCTTTTTCTCTCGGACATTATTTTAACCGAGAATATGATATTACCAGCCGCGCATATCATGATAATGATTTCCAGTATTACGGTCGTGATATTACTTACCCCGGCATGGGATATTATTATACCGGCGTCGGTAACGGCATGAATATTGAAAAGCATTGGCCGGAATCGGATCTTCAGATGATGGAAGATACATTGCCTGATTACATCGATGATGAAGTATTTAATGTTTATTACATGACTGTCAGCGGTCATATGAATTATTCTTTTGCAGGTAACTGGTGCTCCAAGATCCATAAAGAAGAGGTACAGGACCTTCCTTATTCGGATAAATGTAAAGCGTATGTGGCATGTCAGATGGAACTTGATCGGGCTTTGGAATATTTACTTAAGGAGCTTGAAAAGAAGGGAATAGCCGACAGAACCGTAATATGTTTTACCGGTGACCATTGGCCTTACGGCCTTGATGATGACTGGAATACATATCCTTATTTCAGTGAACTGCTGGGCCATCAGGTTGATACTACTTTTGAATTATATAAGAGTAATCTTGTGCTTTGGTGCGGTTCCATCAAGGAGCCCATTGTAATCGATAAACCCTGTTGCAGCCTTGATATTGTGCCTACACTTCTTAATCTGTTCGGATTCGACTATGATTCAAGACTTTATATGGGGCGTGATATTTTATCTGAATCGGAAGGATTTGTTGGTATGTTTGATAAATCCTTTATTACGGACAAGGTTATGTATAATTCAAAGACCAAGGAAGTTATTAATTTAACCGATGAAGAGCTTCCCGAGGACTATGTAAAGAATCTTAAGAACATGCTTGCCAATAAATGGAAATACTCTGACAGGATCATTGATTATGACTATTATAAATACGTGGCAGAGGCTCTTAATATTCAGGTAAAAGAACCAAAACAGAATTACATTGTGGACTATTCCAAGTTTAATCCATAAAAAACTTTACTTTGCCATTATTTGTCTGTAAAATAAAAATAGATTTACTTGTTTACGAGTGGTTTTTTTCCGGAGGGTTAATAATGAACGAAAAAAGAAAAAGTAAAAGAACCGAATTACTGTCAAAGATTATTTTAAAGCGTCTTGACGGTAAGAGAGTGGAAGAAGCAACAATTGATGTAACCGATGTTTCAAAATCCGGCGTTGGTTTCACATCCAGAAAGACCCTTACCATCGGTGCAGTATATGAAGCATATCTTACTATCTGGACAAGAGAAGTGATTCATGCCTTTGTTGAAATAGTAAGAATTGAAAAAATTAAGGATAATGTCTATTCCTACGGCGGAATTTTCATCGGTATGCCTGAAATGGATGCCATGAGAATCGAGACTTATCAGACCGTTGAGGAAAATGTTGACAGATAAGAAATCGCGTAAATTCAGGGCTCGAAGCTATGCTTCGGGCTCTTTTTTTATATAAATAAACAGTTCTTTTTGATAATAAAAATGACCCCCATGTGATTTATATGAAAATTCAGAAATATTAATATATTGTCTTGTAAAATACTTAATCCTCTTGTAAAATATAACTATGAGTCGGGAAAATTGAAGATGTATTTTGTAATATTTCGACAATTCGGCTCCAAAAAGAATACATTGGAGGACTACATATGAACGTATATACCGGAGACAAGATTAGGAATGTCGTGCTTTTGGGACACGGTGGTTGTGGAAAAACAAGTCTTTTGGAAGCTATGGCTTATCTTTGCGGCGTTACTTCCAGAATGGGTAAGATTGATGACGGAAATACTTTGAGCGATTTCTCAAAGGAAGAACAGAAACGTAAATTCTCAATCAATACATCCCTTGTTTCATTGGAATGGGAAGGTACAAAGATCAACGTACTTGACACTCCGGGATATTTCGATTTCATTGGTGAGGTAGAAGAAGCGGTTGCAGCTGCCGATGCGGCCATTATCGTTGTATCCGGAAAATCCGGATTTGAAGTTGGAACCGAAAAAGCCTGGGAGTTATGTGAAAAATACAAACTCCCCAGATTTATATTTGTAACTGAAATGGATATCGACAATGCTTCTTTTAAAAATGTATTGGAAGCAATGACCGAAAAATACGGAAAGCGTATGGCTCCCTTCCATTTGCCCATTCGTGAAAATGAAAAGCTTATCGGTTACGTTAATGTCATTTCCGAAACCGGTAATAAGTGGCAGGGCAAGGATGCGGTTGAAATTCCCGTTCCCGATTATTCAAAGCCCAATCTTGAACAGTATCGTGAAACATTAATGGAAACCGTTGCCGAGACCAGCGAAGATATGATGGAACGTTACTTTGCGGGAGAAAAATTCTCCGATGCTGAAATAAGATCCGCACTCAGAACCAACATTATTGACGGCTCCGTTGTTCCCATGACTATGGGTTCATCCCTTCTTTGCTACGGTATTTATACATTGCTAGATGATATTGTTAAATACTTCCCCGATGGAGAAAACGGTAAGATTGCCGGCATCAATATGAAGACCAATGATATCTTTGAAGCTGATTATGATTTCTCCAAGCCCAAGTCAGCATTTATATTTAAGACTATCGTGGATCCTTTTATCGGCAAGTATTCACTCATTAAAGTCTGCTCGGGTGTATTTAAGACGGACGATCTTATTTACAATCCCGATAAGGATATTGAAGAAAAAATAGGTAAGATTTATACCTTACAGGGTAATAAGCCTATTGAAGTGCCGGAGCTTCATGCAGGCGATATCGGTGCGCTTCAGAAACTTACAGCCGCAAGAACCGGCAATTCCCTTTCTACCAAGGCAACTACCATTAAATATGGAATGTTTGATATTTCAAAGCCCTATACCTATATGAGATATAAGGCTGTAAACAAGGGTGATATCGATAAGATTTCGCAGGCTTTACAGAAGATGACTCATGAAGATCTTACCTTAAAGAATGTAAATGACTCTGAAAACGGTCAGATGCTTCTTTATGGAATGGGTGATATGCATCTTGATATTGTTAAATCCATTCTTAAGAACGAATACAAGGTTGATATTGAGCTTTCAAAGCCCAAGGTTGCATTCCGTGAAACCATTAAAAAGAAATCCGATGTTGAATATAAATATAAAAAGCAGTCCGGCGGACATGGTCAGTATGGTCATGTAAAAATGCGTTTTGAGCCTTCGGATGATATTACCAAGTCCTATGAATTCTTTGAAGAAGTTGTGGGCGGCGCTGTACCCAAGAATTATTTCCCCGCTGTTGAAAAGGGTCTGCAGGAATCTGTTTTAAGAGGACCTCTTGCAGCTTATCCCGTAGTGGGAGTTAAAGCTACTTTATATGATGGTTCATATCATCCCGTTGATTCATCTGAAATGGCATTTAAGACCGCTGCGATCCAGGCTTTCAAAAAAGGATTTATGGAAGCAGGTCCCGTTCTTCTTGAACCCATCGAGAACTTAAAGGTTACCGTTCCCGATTCCTATACCGGTGATGTAATGGGCGACTTAAATAAGAGAAGAGGACGTGTTCTTGGTATGACCCCTCAGCCCGGAGGAAAAACAGTTATTGAAGCCAATATTCCCATGATGGGACTCTTTGGATATTGTACTGATCTTCGTTCCATGACCGGCGGAAGAGGAAGCTTTGAATATGAATTTGATCGTTATGAGCAGGCTCCTTCGGATATTCAGGAAGCAGAAGTTAAGGCAAGAGCCGAAAAGGTTCAGGAATCAAGTGTAGATGCCTGATAAAAAATATTTTGAGTGTAATAGAATGCCCGTCCTTTAACGGACGGGTATTTTATTTCAGATTAATTATTTGCAAATCACTCAAAATTATGATTTTCATAAGAGGTGATACCATGAAAAAGGAGCGGATTGAAAGCTTAAAAAGTCTGGGCGTTGATCTTGACGAAACGCTTGAACGCTTTGTCGGAAACGAAGATTTATATTTTAAGTGTCTGAATAAATTTTTAAATGATAAAAATTATGGGCATTTAATGGAGGCAATTAAGGATGAAGATTCTTCAGAAGCTTTTGAAGCCGCCCATGCCCTTAAAGGTGTTTCCGCAAATCTCGGCCTTGATAATCTATATGAAGAGATGAAAGTCATAACCGAAGTTTTCAGAGCAGGTTCCCTTGATTATGATCCTGACAATTTTGAGAAAATGAAGCAAGAGTATAAACGGGCAATGAATACCATCGAAGGGTTTAAGTAATATTTTGTTGTTTCATGCTCTTTCAATAATTGTTTTTTTATTAGATTAATAAAATTCGACATATAATAAAGCTCCCATCGGGAAACGTATATGTTTCCCGATGGGGGCTTTATATATTGTCAATTTTTTGCTTTGCAAAAAAGGAGCAAAGCTCCATTTTATTAATCATTTGAAAAATAGTGCAGATTAAATTCAGTCTGATTTCTCACACAACATCTTGAAAATCCCCTTGTAAATTTTTCAATATATAGTAAAATATATTATGTATAAAATTAAATTAGGGCAACTTTGCAAATGGATCAGAAATTAAAGAATGAAGTTATAAAAGAAATAAAAAGGCAACAGCGAAATCGCAATATTTTAGTGCTCTCTCTTTTGCTGGTGGGTCTTCTTTCCATTGGCTATTTTGTTAAATATTATTCCGAAACCGCCAGGACCGAGCGTGAGACCAATAAATGGTCTGAACTTAAGGATTCGGATTTAAACACTTCATTATCCGTCAAACCCGTTGTGAGACGTGAGTACGAAGAAGACATAGTTATCCCGGATATCCTTGAAGAATATAAAATTTTATATAATAAGAATAAAAGTCTAATAGGATGGATCAAAATTGCCGATACTAATATTGATTATCCGGTTATGCAAACCGTGAATAATGATTATTATCTAAAGCATAATTTTGATCAGGAAGAAGATAAGAACGGCTGTATTTTTCTTGATAAGGATTGTGATGTTATTAAGGGGAATACCAATTTCATAATTTACGGACATCATATGAAAAGCGGTAAGATGTTCGGCGGTTTAAGCAAATACGCGAACCAGGACTATTATGAAGAGCATAAGACAGTCACTTTTGATACCATTTACGAAAAAGGCACCTATGAAGTAATGTATGCCTTCAGATCGAGACTTTATAACTCCGACGAGATCGTATTTAAGTACTATCAGTTTATAGATGCCAATTCCGAAGAAGAATTCAACTCCGCCATGGAGGAAATGGCTGAGATGAGCCTCATTGATACCGGTGTTACGGCTCATTACGGAGATCAGCTTTTGACTCTTTCCACCTGCGATTATCAGGAAAGTAATGGAAGATTCGCAGTTGTATGCAAAAAAATTGATTAGACAAGACACAGATTTAAGTAGATTTTGGGAGGAAATGCTTAATGGGATTACTAAGAAAAGGTAAGGGGCTTTCAAGAAGAGCGAAGAAGACCATTCGTCGCTCTATTTCCGGTGTCTGCATGGCTACGGCAATTATCGTTGCTTTGGTACCTGCCGAGGTGTCGAGAGGTTATTCGACAATACCTGCAGATAAGGTCGCCGAAAATGATTACACTTACGGTGTAAAGGATGACGGTACCGATGATACTGACCTTGAAATCGAGGGAAATTCATTTAAACTGGACCGTTATGATTTTACTACATCCAAAGCCTACAATGACGATCACTCAGAGCGCGCCACATATAAGACCAAGTATGTGCGTCAGTCTTCCGACGGTTCTTTTGAATACGGATGGCAGTTTGTAATTTATCAGGATAACTATAAAGGCGTTAACTATGGTATTATCTGTGATTACAACTCCAGTTATCAGGCCAATACTCTTGAAATAGCAAAATCCCTCCCTTATGAATATACAACCGTTACAAAGGATGAATTTAACGCATTCTTTGCAAATTATCAGAATACCTATGATGAGTATGTGGAAAATCCTTCAAACGGAATCACTTTTAACATTCCCGGACATGCTAATCCTTATAAAGCGCGTTTCAGCATGAAGAAACCCGCCAATTCCGTTCTTACGGATTCCGATGAGTATTATCTTAAAAAGTACTTTAATGATGAATACTTATTGCATGTTGAATTATACAGACAGTGGGAAGCTTCCGTTGCAGCCTACGAACAGTATCTTCACAATGTTGAACTTTATGAAAACGGACAGCTGGCACAGGAGCCTGCCGTTGTTCAGCCGCCGGATGAAGAACCCGAACTTTCTAAGTGGGTTAAGGATATTAAGAATGATGATAACACAGACAGTTTAAGACGTGTATTCTTCTGCGAAGTTAACCAGGCCTATAATACCAAGGTTAAGGGCTATACCCTTGTGGAAGTTAAAGACTATGTAAATCCTGCAACCGGCATTGAAACTCCCAAGATTTATCTTGCTCAGGGCGTGCCCAATCCCAATAATGACGCAAGCATTCCTAATGATAAGTTTGGTTTCCATGTAGATGCTTCCACCGATATTATTGCCATCGGTAATCAGGCATTTAAGGGAACTACCAATGTATATGATCTTCAGTTATCTGATGACCTTGCATTTGTAGGAGATGAAGCATTTAAGGATTCATTCGTACGTTCCATTGCATTCTCCAATGTTAAAAACATCGGTAACAGAGCATTTAAGTCATGTACACAGCTTACCAATATTACTTTTGATAACGGTACCACCATAATCGGTACTGAGGCATTTTACGGTTCCGGTTTAAGAAAGGTTTCATTCCCTTATTCCATTAAGGAAATCGGCCCCGGTGCATTTGCTAACTGTGCATATCTTGCCGAGATCGACCTTTCTCAGGTAGCTCAGGACGGAGCATCCATTGACGGATTTGCTTTCTATGATGATGTTGCACTTAATAAGATTCAGTTTTCAGATACCATTGCAACCATCGGAGATGCTGCATTTGCATGTGTAAAGGGTGAAACCGGTACATTGACCGAATTCCAGTTCCCCGATAATGTTACATCCATCGGAGATTTTGTGGTTGCCGGCCGTGCCAACTTAAGTAAGGTTATTATGCCTCGTAACTTAGGTAAGTCAGCTTCACCTGTAGTTACTCTTAAAGAAAATATCTTCAGAAACTGCTTTAATCTCGAATGCCTTGAATTCCCTGATGACTGCGGTTATCTGAATTTTAAAGAATGTGATGATATATTCACATCAATTACCAAGAAGACCTTTTATGTAAAGGGTCCGGAAAATAACTCTGCAAAGACTCCCGCAAGTCCCAGGATCAGTACCTGGGGTAAAAGAAACGGACTTGGGGAAATGGTTCCTTATGTTTATGTAGATGAAAACGGTAAGACTCTTTATGAGATCAGTGATGAAACATACATCCTTGTTATCGACGGAGAGGGCGTATTGCAGTCCTGTAAATTTGTTCCGGATCCCGATGTTGTTGTAGGACCTTTCGATATGGTTGTGCCCAGCAAGGTTGGTCAGACTGCGGTTACGGGTATTGCTACAGACTGTTTCTCGGATCTTGATGTTAAAAACAACATGGAAAGTCTTGTTATTGAAGATGATACCATTTCAGCCATTGCCGACAGCGCATTTAAGAATTTTAAGAATCTTAAATATGTGGAACTCGGCAATACCGTTACTCGGATCGGAGCTTCCGCTTTTGAAGGCTGCGATAAGTTAACCCATGTTAAGTTCCATACACCTAAAAACGGATACTCAGATTTTCCTATTGATAATTTAGGTGCAAATGCTTTTGCTACAGGTGCATCAAGCCTTGTTTTTGAAGGTGATATAGATTCAAATTACGGCCCCTTTAAATGGGCTATGGATGTTAATAACTTTGTAGATGCCGATGAAGGTATAAGAGTATGTTATTATACCGGAGCTCCCGATTATCTTACCGTAATTGTTGATAATAAGAACGGTTATCCCACTCTTATCAATTATCCTCATTACGATGAACTTAATGAGCATTCCGGCACTACCAATGATACCCATCCTCTTACCGAAAGATATGAGCACTTAGGTGAAGAAATTACCGAAAATGGTGAATTATATATTTATTCCACCACAGCCTATGAAGATAAGCTCATTGATAAGACTCTTAATATTAAGGTTCCTGACGGAATTAAGAGCATCGATGTAAAGGGTTACATGACCAACAATTCACTTGCAAACCCTGATTATTCATCGAATCTTTCAAATACAAAGAATGTGGCAACTTATTTTGCCAATGCTTCATCCCCCGTATTCTGTAAGTATTACAACACCTACAGAGACTATGGTTTATTTAACGGTTACTATGGTAACGAAACAGATAATGAGGGAAAGAAGAAGGAATACAGCTCAGTAACGGAACCTGACAGAACCAATGCACTTAAATACGAAACCGATTCAAGAGGTAATGACCGTATTGATTCAATTGATCTGAATTCCGTAATTTACCTTCCCGAATATGCTTTCTATTCCTGTGAAAAGCTGTCAAAAATGTCACTCGGCGCGGATCTTGACACCATGGGACCTGCTCCTTTTACGGGATGTAACAACTTGACTTCCGTAGGCGGTACAACCGATGACTTTACCTGCACCAACGGTATCGTTTATTCCGTTAATGAAGACGGATCTTACAATATAGTTGAAGTACTTTCATCAAGAGGTCTTTCCGTAGGAAGCCAGAAGATTAAAGTGAGTGATGAAGATCCGAATCTTGCAAAGGTATCAACTATTTCAGACGGTGCTTTTGAAAATTGTGATTATATTACAGGTGTCAACTTCCAGGATATGAATCTTTTAGAGAACATTCCCGACACCTGCTTTAAGGATTGTAATAAACTAAATCAGATCATCCTGCCTGAAAACATTACCGAAGTAGGTCATAAGGCCTTTGCCAATACTATGGAAGGTATAGAAGTAGTATTCTACGGCGAAGAAGTTTATATTCCTCATGACGCTTTTGACGGACTTTCTTCTTTCAGAGTTATTTCTTATGAAGATTCCGCAGTAAGAAAAGCAGCAAGGGACTTAGGCGCTGATGTTTCAGAAGTACTTGATGACACAGTTAAAGTACAGTTCTTTGATTATGACGGTAAAGAATTGTCACCCATTATATTCGTAACGGAAGGAGGAGATGTTTCTTTATCAGACATCCCCGAAAATCCTGAAAGAGAAGGATATAAATTCGTCGGCTGGAACAAAGAACTTACCAATATCAAAACTGATACTGTTGTAGTTGCAACTTACGAACGTGTTCCCGGTACCGTTGATCCCGATGATCCCGGTACAAGCACTTCCGATCCCGGAAACGGTAACAGTACAAGTAATCCTACAAGCAATTCCAACAGTACATCAAATACTCAGTTATATACTTTGACGGTAACTAACGGTAACGGAAGCGGAAGCTATGCTGCCGGTGCAACTGTTATCATTACATGTACCAATCCTCCCGCGGGACAGGTATTCGATAAGTGGGTTCCCGGTTCCGATGATCTTGGAATTGCAAGTGTAAATGTGGCTGCAACAACATTAGTAATGCCTGCTCACGAAGCAACTGTACAGGCGACATTTAAGAATGCGCCCACCAATACATCAAACAGCGGTTCCAACAACGGCGGAAGCACCAGTACCAGTACCACGACTTCAACCGGAAATAACAATAACGGTTCCAGCGTTATTATTTCAAAGAACGGCATATCCAATAAAGAACTTGCATCTGCAACGGTTTCTGGTTCTACAGATAATTACATCATAAGGATCGCAGAGACAACAGCAGCTACTGCCGCAGTTGAAAAGGCTCTTACCAATGAATACGGAAGTCTTGATAATGTACGTTACAGTGCAATGGATATAACACTTTATGATGCAACGGGACAGAATCAGATCACTGATTATTCCGGCCTCAGCATTGCTATCACAATGCCGTTACCCGATGTAATGACCAAGTATGCAGGTAACAATAAGGTCGCAGGCGTTGTAAATGAAAAGCTTGATAAGCTTTCTCCTAAATTCACAACCATTGACGGCGTATCCTGCATTACATTTACAGCGACTCACTTCTCACCGTATACAATCTATGTAAACGTTGAGAATATGGGTGAAAGTGTTACGGATGAATCTCCCAAGACAGCGGACGGAATCCATCCCAAGTGGTTCCTGGTATTCGGTCTTGCAGCACTCAGTATCGGACTATTCTTTATGAAGGATAAGCAGAGCGTTAAAAATCTGAATCTTGGATAAGGTATATGAATAAGCGAAGCGTTAGAAGAATTATTGGCGCGTGTTTATTGATTCTTTCACTGATCATAGTAATGATCCCTGCTGAAGAATCCGCCGCCGAAACTTCCAAAACATCCGATTTTCAGTTAAACGGAGACATATTGATAAAATATACAGGCACGGCCGATACCGTGTCTGTTCCTAATGGTGTTAAGAAGATCGGTGAGGAGGCCTTTGCCGACAATTCCTATATCAAGACACTTAAATTATCATCTTCCGTAGAAGAGATCGCTTACGGCGCATTTGCAAATTGTAATAATCTTACCAAGGTTGAAATCCCTGATAATGTTGAAACTATCGGAAGTGCGGCATTTTCCAATTGTACCGCCCTTAATACCGTATCCATCGGTGCCGGCGTTAAATCCATGGGTACCGGCGTCTTTGTGGGAGACAAGGCTCTTACAACATTTTCAATAAGTGATAAAAATACAAAATTTATTTATAAAGACGGTGTCATTTATGATAACAAAAGTGAGACCATAATCTTTGTTCTGCCTGCCAGAAAGGGCGATTCCTATACCATGCCCAATTCGGTAAAAGAAATATATCCCTATGCTTTTTATGGTAGCAGCAATATTAAAGATATTACCGTTTCCAATACTATTTACGAAATTCCTGCTTATGCATTTTCATATTGCAATGGATTAAAGGCTGTCAACCTCCCTTATTCAGTAAACATTATCGATGTTAAAGCTTTTGAAAACTGCGTTAATCTTCAAGACGTAACTATTCCCGAATCTGTTAATTTTATTCATCCCACAGCCTTTGACGGTTGCCCGAAGCTTAATATTATTGCAAAAGAAGGTACTTATGCCTATAACTGGTTTAAGAATTTTGATAAATCCAATGTGGCAATAATCGACAATGAAGATAATGACAGTTCCGGAAACAAGAATAATGGTTCGGAAGAAGAACCGGAAGAAGATAATTATTACAATTCTCATAAGATTATTTATAATCCCGATGATTATATGGCTGAAACCATAGTTGCCGGTCGTCATGCCGTTTTCTTTATTGATAATACCAGACCTACCGTTTTGGAAGGTGAGCTTGGTACCAATATGCCTGCAGTAAGTGAAGGACTTGATGAATTATTGAATAATGAAAATCGCGGAAAGGGAGTATCCCTTCCTAAATTCACCATTATTGACGGTTCTGTTGCGGGAAAGGCTTTTTACGGTGATACCGATTTATATTCCTATGAATTTCCTGAAGGAATCAAATCCATCGGTGATTTTTCTTTTGCCCGAAGTGCATTAAAACAGATCACTATTCCCGATGGAGTTACACATATTGGTTATGGCGCGTTCTATCACTGCGACGATCTTGTTAAGATCGTGGTACCTAAAACCGTTACGGAAATCGAACCATATGCCTTTGATAATACCCGTATGCTGGAGAATTTCATGCTGTATGGAGATGAAAGCTTCATGATCCTCGGTGACGGGATCCTTACAGCCTACCGCGGTACAGGTTCAAGTGTAACAATCCCTGACACTGTTAAGAAAATAGGCCCCGATGTATTTTCTAATCATACTGAAATAACTTCCGTAAATATTCCTGACTCTGTAACAGAAGTAGGAGAGGGAGCCTTTGCGGGGTGCAGCAGCTTAGCCAATGTGAATGGCGGAATGAACATTGAAAAGATAAGTGACAGAGCCTTTGCCGGATGTCCTCTTGATAATATCCGCATGATGGATACTGTAAAAGAAGTAGGATTAAAGGCTTTTGATTATACTTCTGCAGGATTGCCTGACGAAAGAAAGCTTGTTTATTTCCACGGAAATGGGCTTCCTTCTTTAGGTATTAGTAAGACAACCACGCGTTTAAGTAATGATTCTTTCAGAAAAGATGCCTTTGAAGGCGTTAAGGTTGCTGTTATTCAGAGCGAGGATATCATACGTAACGGCACCTGCCTTGATCGTAATCTTTCCGGTTTTTCAGGGCTTATATGTGTTGTTGATGATCCTAATACTGATTATGAAAACGGAACTTTGAAAATTATAGATTGTACATTATCAAGTGAAGAAGCAAGTATTTTTACAGTGCCTGATACCATGTATATATATGGTAAAGCCTACAGATTTAAAGATACAGAACTTGAAAATGTACTTAACATGGCTAAAGACGGAGCTTACGCCGGCGAAGCTGTTGCCGGTAATCCCGTTACTTTTGCGGGAAGCGATGATAAGTATTATTTAAGGATTTCAGATGATAATACTGAATATGTAAAAGAAGCATATAAGAGAATATTCGGCGAAACCGCTCCCGGTAACTTTTACGGATTCAAGATCGAATTAAAGGATGGAAAAACAGGAACGGAGATTACCAAGTTCGGTAAGCAGAAATTAAATGTTACTGTTTTGATACCGGAAAACATGCCTGCAAAAAATATCCATGTTATCTGTACCGATGAAAATCTTCAGTTAGAAGATCTTTCATATGAAAAAACAGAAGTAGATAATAAACTTGCTGTTTCTTTTGATATAACCCATACAGGTCATTATGGATTATATTCATATTCATCGGGTGCTTCATCCGATGGAGAACTTGACGATTCCCCCGATACGGGAGACCCCATTCATCCTAAATACTTCCTGGCACTTGGTGTATTTGCCATCGCCATGGCACTTCTTTTATACAGGTCGAAAAAGGATATGGCTATTTAAGATGTAAACGTTAGAAGAATAAGTAATAAGTAAATTTAGCGCAGCAACTTTGTTTGCTGCGTTTTTTATATACAATTCAAAATAAGGTTTGAGCCTCATAAGAAAAATGCTTTTGTTTGTATGGTTGACAGAAATGGTATGATTGTATACAATTATCCACAGCATATTAATTTACTTTGGAGGTCCCTATGGGCGAGGATAATTTATACTCGGATGATTCCGAAAACATGTTTACAAACAGGCCGGTATCTCTTAATCAAAAGAATAATCTTCTGGAAATAGAAGAACATATTTATATGTTGAATGATGTTGAAAAACCTAACGTCTTCAGAAATATGTTCCCTTATTCCGAAATTCCCAAGATTCCGTTTAATGACAGAATTGTGCCTCATAATATGCCGCATGATATCTGGATCACGGATACAACTTTCAGAGACGGTCAGCAGTCGAGAGCCCCTTATACAACGGAACAGATTGTTACTATTTATGATTATCTTCATCGTCTTGGCGGACCCAATGGTATGATCAAGGCCAGCGAGTTCTTTTTATACAGTAAAAAGGATCGCGATGCCGTATACAAATGTATGGAACGAGGATATGAATTTCCTGAAGTTACCAGTTGGATCAGAGCCAGCAAAGATGACTTTAAACTTGTAAAAGAAATAGGAATGAAAGAAACCGGAATCTTAGTTTCCTGTTCTGATTATCATATATTTTTAAAGCTTAAGATGACAAGAAAACAGGCCATGGATCATTATCTTTCCGTGGTACGTGATTGCCTTGACGAAGGTATTGCCGTAAGATGCCACCTTGAAGATATTACCAGAGCTGATATTTACGGTTATGTTGTTCCTTTCTGTCTTGAACTCATGAAACTAATGGATGAATATAAGATTCCCATTAAGATAAGAGCCTGTGATACTATGGGTTATGGTGTCAACTATTCAGGTGCTGTTATCCCGAGAAGTGTACAGGGTATCATCTATGCGATCCATACTCATGCCGGGGTTCCTTCCGAACTCATTGAGTGGCACGGACATAATGACTTCTATAAGGCCGTTGTAAATTCATCCACTGCATGGTTATACGGTTGCTCCGGCGTAAATACTTCACTTTTCGGTATCGGTGAAAGAACAGGTAATACACCGCTGGAAGCAATGGTATTTGAATATGCTCAGCTTAAGGGAGACTTAAACGGTATGGATACTACCGTTATAACCGAACTTGCCGAATATTATGAAAAAGAAATTGGATATAAGATTCCTGAAAGAACTCCTTTTGTAGGAAAGAACTTTAATGTTACCAGAGCAGGAATTCATGCGGACGGTCTTCTTAAGAATGAAGAGATCTATAACATTTTCGATACGGAGAAGTTCTTAAACAGACCTGTTATCTGTGCCGTATCAAATACATCCGGTCTTGCAGGTATCGCTCATTGGATCAATACAAAGTATAAACTCACCAAGGATAAAGCTCTTGATAAGAACTGTGAACTTGTTAAGAAGATCAAAGAATGGGTTGATGCTGAATATGCCAACGGTCGTGTAACCGTTATGACGGATAAAGAATTAATTGATGCCATTGACAGAATCACCAAGGAATATAAACTGGAGCCTATATGTCAAACTATGATGTAAAACAGGAAGTTACCGATAAATATTCTTTACGGGGACGTGTTTTTAACAGGATTCGTGAAGATATATTATCCGGTCGCTACAAAGAAAATGATGAATTAAAAGAAATAGCCATCGGAGAAGAATTGGGTGTATCAAGAACTCCTGTGCGTGAAGCATTCAGACAGCTGGAGTTGGAAGGCCTAATCCAGATCGTGCCCAATAAAGGAGCCTATGTAACAGGCATTACCATGGATGATGTTAAGGATATTTACATGATCCGTTCTAAGCTTGAAGGCTTGTGCGCAAGAAGAGCCTGCGAACATATAACCGAAGCCCAGATGGAAGAAATGGAAGAGAATGTATATCTTGCAAAATTTCATGCTGAAAAAGGACATTTTGACCAGATGTTTGCGCTTGATAACAGATTCCATGAACTTCTTTATGAATCATGTAATTCCAAGATGCTTGAGCATTTATTGAAGGATTATCATCAATATGTTAAGAGAGTTCGCAGTAAGACTCTTTCAACCATTGAACGTTCCGTTGCTTCAAATGCCGAACATCAGGGAATTATGGAAGCGATTAAAAATAAAGACGGCGATCTGGCCGAGAAGCTTGCAACTCTTCATGTTGATAAAGCTTTTTCAAATATGATCAAAAACGGACTTAAGGAGGTCTATCAGAATGACTAAAATCGCAATGACCACACCCCTTGTTGAAATGGACGGGGATGAAATGACCAGAATACTCTGGAAGATGATCAAGGATGAACTTATTTTACCTTACGTAGATTTAAAGACAGAGTATTACGATCTGGGTCTTGAAAATAGAAATAATACAAAGGATCAGGTCACAAAGGACAGCGCTGAAGCAACTTTAAAGTATGGTGTTGCAGTTAAATGCGCAACCATCACTCCCAATGCTGCCAGAGTTAAGGAATATAACTTATCTGAAATGTGGAAGAGCCCCAACGGAACCATAAGAGCCATGCTTGACGGAACCGTTTTCAGAGCTCCTATTATCGTTAAGGGGATCGACCCCTGTGTAAGGAACTGGAAGAAACCCATCACTCTTGCGCGTCATGCCTATGGTGATGTTTATAAGAATTCCGAGATCAAGGTTGACGGTCCCGGCAAGGCGGAACTTGTATTTACAAAAGAAGACGGCACAGAAATCAGAGAACTTATTCATGAATTCAAAGGCCCCGGTATTTTACAGGGAATGCATAATACCGTTTCTTCAATAACAAGCTTTGCTCACTCATGTTTTTCTTTTGCTCTTGAAACAAAGCAGGATTTGTGGTTTGCCACAAAGGATACCATTTCAAAGAAATATGACCATACATTCAAGGATATTTTTGAAGAGCTTTATGAAAAAGAATATAAAGATAAATTTGATAAGGCAGGTATCAAGTATTTTTATACTTTGATCGATGATGCCGTTGCCAGAGTTATGAAAGAAGAGGGCGGATTTATCTGGGCCTGCAAGAATTACGACGGCGACGTTATGAGCGATATGGTATCAAGTGCATTTGGTTCTTTATCAATGATGACCAGCGTTCTTGTTTCTCCTAAGGGTGTTTTTGAATACGAAGCGGCTCACGGTACAATTCAGAAGCATTATTATCGCTATCTTGAAGGTGAGGAAGCTAAGTCAAATCCCGTAGCAAGTATTTTTGCATGGAGCGGTGCGTTAAGAAAGAGAGGCGAGCTTGATAATCTTCCCGAACTTTCCGCATTCGGCGACAGACTTGAAGCTGCTGTTATTAAAACAATCGAAAGCGGTGTTATGACTGCGGATTTATCAAGGATCACAAGCTTAACCAATGTAAGAACCGTTAATACAAAGGAATTCTTCGAAGAGATCAAGAAGAATATGTAGATTTAATCCCCTTATTAATTTAAGGGGATTTTTTTAAAGATAGATTGACACGGATTTAACAAGTCAATATAATTAAATTAATAAAAAAATGAAGATGGAGTGCTTATGGACGAAAAAACTATTTCTCAGGCAGTCATTTCAAGATTACCAAGATATTTAAGATATCTCGCAGAATTAAAAGACAATAACATCGAAAGAGTATCTTCCAGTGAATTAAGTCAGATCATGAATCTTACAGCTTCCCAGATACGTCAGGACTTTAACAACTTCGGCGGGTTTGGTCAGCAGGGATACGGATACAAGGTTAATTATCTTTATGACGAAATCGCGAAGATCCTGGGCCTTGATAAAACCCATCACTTAATTATCATTGGCGCGGGCAACCTTGGACAGGCTCTTGCCAATTATATGAATTTCGAGAGAAGAGGCTTCCATTTTAAAGGCATCTTTGATTCCAACGAAAAGCTCCACGGGAAAAAGATACGCGATATGTATGTTCAGCCCATGGAAGATCTCGAAAATTTCGTAAAAGAAAATGATATTGATATTGCAGTACTTACCATTCCCAAAACAAGCGCTGTCAAAGTTGCGGAGCAGCTTGTTAATTGCGGCGTTAAAGCATTTTGGAATTTCGCGCATGTTGATTTAAAGGTTCCTAAAGATATTGTGGTTGAAAATGTACATTTATCGGATTCCCTCATGAAACTTTCTTTTAAGATCAACAGTCAGGACAATGACTTCGAACATTAATTAAAGGGATTAAGGAGTTAAGATGTCAAGAAAAGAAGAAGTATTCATACCTGCTTTGGAAAACAAAAAGATTCCCATACTTAGTCTTGATAACAATTGGCACAGATTGTTTACCCAGACGGAACCCAATCCCGAGATTACTGCCCTCGAAGAAGAGCTTAATGAATTATTGCGTCAGCAGGGAAAAAACAATACTGAATACAAAGAGGTTAAGCTTTTAAAGAAAAAGCTCATGGATGAAATAGTGGACCAGATGAATGAGCTAAAATCCGCTCCTTCTAAATCCACCGAAAAGAAACTTGACGAAAACAAACGTCTTATCGAAGAATGCAATGAAAAACTTGAAGAATGTGAAGATAAGACCTTTGAAATCCCGAGAAAGATCAATGAAGTTAATTACAAGCTGATGCTTGCCACCATGGAAGTGTGCTATGCACAGATCCAGGAAAATAATGAAGAAATAGAAGAAATCAGCAAATGGGTTAATGAAATGCGAATAGAGCTTAAGAAAAAGGTTGTAACGAAACAGCAGAAGCTTAAGCGAAACCAGAATTTTTATACTTATATGCATAATATTTTCGGTGCGGAAGTAATAGATATATTCGATATGAAATATAATGTGGAACCGCCTAAGACGGATTCCGAAAATCCCGAAAAGAAGGATGGAAATCAGTGAAAAAGATTCTTTCAAAAGAAGAGATGCGAGCTGCAGAACAATTCACAATTGAGAAGCTTTCTGTTTCGGATGATTGTCTTGTTGAGAGAGCCGCTTTTTCTTCTTTTCTTGAAATTAAAAAGAGATTTCCGGCTGATTCTCAGTGTCTGATACTGGCAGGCCCCGGAAATAACGGTGCCGATGCGCTGGCTCTTTCCAGAATCCTTATAGAATACGGATATAATGTATCCGTATATTTTTACGGGAATAATTACTCGGAATGTAATCTCATTGAAAAAAAACGTCTTAATGAAGTTAAGAATAATAAGCTCGGAAAACTTAACTTTTTATCGGTACTTGATCTAAGTAAAGACGGATATTTTGATTTTATAGTAGATGGTCTTTACGGAATAGGCTTAAACCGGGATTTAAGTCCCGATGCATCGATGCTTATAGAAAGAATCAATTCCTATAAAGCATTCAAAATTGCTCTTGATATTCCATCAGGCTTAAACAGTAATACAGGTACATGTTCCGCTTGCTTTAAGGCGGATCTCACCGTTACCTTCGGATTTATCAAAAAAGGTCTTTTGTTAAATAAAGGGCCTGATTATACAGGTGAGCTGGTTCTTTTAAAAACAGGAATATTTGATAAAGAAAATAGCGAATCTTCATATAAAGCTTTGGAAGATTCCGATTTTTACAATCTGCTCCCCGACAGAAAAAATGTTTCCCATAAAGGAACCTACGGGAAGACTCTCATTATTGCAGGAAGCGAAGATATATACGGTGCATGCCTGCTTGCATCCAAAGCCTGCTTTTACGTGGGCGCCGGTATGGTGAAGATTTTTACACATAAAAATAATGTTGACAATCTTCAGAGAGAGATTCCGGAAGCCATGATATCTTCCTACGATAATGATCCGGGCAAGCTAAATATTCTTGAAGAAAAGCTTATAAAGGATATTGACTGGGCAGATACCGTTATGGTTGGTTCCGGCCTCGGCACCGGGCCTGTTTCTTTTAACATATTGGAAACACTGGTACGTAAAGCCGATTTAGATAAAAAGATAGTGATATTTGATGCGGATGCTTTAAATATTTTCGCTGAGAATAAAGAATTATTCTACATTCTTTCAGAAAGAATTAAAAATTCGTTTGTAGAATGTGTAATGACGCCTCATAAGAAAGAGCTTAAAGGCATTATAAAGATGTTGGGCCTCGATTTTCTTGATCCCGAAGAGGCTTGCGAAAAGATATTTGAGATATCAAGGATCGTCGTGGTTGATAAGGGACCTGACTCAGGCATCTATGGTGAGGAAAGATTTATTAATCTTACCGGCAATGACGGCCTTGCAACTGCAGGAAGCGGTGATGTTCTTTCAGGTATTCTTGCGGGACTGTTATTTCAGATAAAAGATAAATGTGATTTTGAGGAAGCTGTTGCCATGGGAGTGTATCTTCACGGCTTGCTTGCCGACAGAGTGGCAGAACGTAAATCCAAGGCTTCGCTGATGGCCGGCGATCTTATCCTTGAAATCCCTCAGGTCATAGCCTGAAGTACCATTGTTGCAATTGACTTAGCAATAGGATAATGGTATATTTTTCTTGCGTTTTTACGGAGTGAATATGGACATATTTTTGAAGTTAATAATTATACTTACATTGATCTGCGTAGCATTATTTCTTATCTACCTGATCATAAAGCTCATAAAGAAAGATTCCGTAACAAAACCGTCAGAGATCATATCCATGGTTAATGAAGGACATGAGCAGGGGGTTTTGGAAACTGCGGAAGCGACAATGATCAATAATATCTTTGATTTCGTGGATAAAGAAGCCGGTGAGATCATGACCAACAGAAAGGATATTGTTTCCGTTGACAAGAACTCAAAGCTTTCGGATGCCATAAGTTTCATGCTTTCTAATTCGAATTCCCGTTATCCGGTTTTTGATGAAAATCTTGACCATATCATTGGTATTCTTTTCCTTAAGGATGCCATGAGATTTTTGTCAAAGGATGAAACTTTGGGTGAAAAGCCTATTGTTGAGATAAAAGGGCTGATCCGTAAAGCCATGTTTATTACGGAAACCATGAATATCAATGACCTGTTTAAATCAATGCAGTCTAAAAAGACCCAGCTTGCCATAGTTGTTGATGAATACGGTCAGACTGTTGGACTTATCGCCATGGAAGATATTCTTGAAGAGATTGTCGGTAATATCATGGATGAATATGATGTGGAAGAAAAGCATATTAAGAAGCGTGGCGAAGGTGAATATATCGTAGATGGATTCACGCCCTTGTCCGAATTGGAAGAAAGCCTTAAAGTATGCTTTAATACTGAAGAATTTGAAACTTTGAACGGTTTCATGATTTCGAAGCTTGATCGTCTTCCCGAAAAAGATGAAGTATTCAGCGTAGATGTTGATGATTATGAATTCAGTGTTCTTTCGGTTGAAAACAGAATGATAACAAAAGTCGCCGTAAAGAAAATTGGTAATAAAGAAACAGAGAAAGAAGAGGAAAACAAGTAATGTCAGGACATTCAAAATTTGCCAACATTAAGCACAAAAAGGAAAAGAATGATGCTGCAAAGGGTAAGATCTTTACTATCATCGGCAGAGAAATTGCAGTTGCAGTTAAAGAAGGCGGTCCCGATCCTGCCAACAATTTTAAGCTTGCTACAGTAATTGCAAAGGCTAAAGCCAACAACGTTCCCAATGATACTATTGAACGCGGAATTAAAAAGGCTGCAGGCGAAGGCAACGCCGTTAACTATGAATACTGCTCTTATGAAGGATACGGCCCCAACGGTATAGCGATTATCGTTGATTGTCTTACAGATAACAAGAACAGAACAGCAGCTAACGTAAGAAGCGCTTTCACGAAGGGTAACGGAAGCATCGGTACTCAGGGATGCGTATCCTTTATGTTTGATAAAAAGGGTCAGATCATCGTTGACAAAGAAGAATGCGATATGGATGCCGACACTTTAATGCTTACTGTATTGGATCTTGGAGCTGAAGATTTCAACGAAGAAGATGATTGCTATGAAATTCTTACAGATCCCGATTCTTTTGATGAAGTAAGAGAAGCCATTGAAAAGAACGGTATCAAGATTGCCAGCGGTGAAGTTACCATGATCCCTCAGAACTATGTGAGTCTTACTGATGAAACTGCTGTAAAGAATCTTCAGAGAACACTTGACCTTCTTGATGAAGATGATGATGTTCAGAATGTTTATACTAATTGGGAAGAAGAATAATTTTATATAAAGAGAGGTTATTAGGGATGGAAAAAGATACCATTTGCGTGCAGGGAGGATATGAACCCGGAAACGGCGATCCTCGTATTTTACCCATTATTCAGAGCACAACTTTTAAATACAGTACCAGCGATGAAATGGGAAAGCTTTTCGATCTGGAAGCTGACGGATATTTCTATACAAGACTTGCCAATCCTACCAATGATTATGTTGCTAAAAAGATTTGCGAGCTTGAAGGCGGTGTAGCAGCGATGCTTACATCTTCAGGTCAGGCAGCTAATTTCTATGCAGTATTCAATATCTGTGAATCCGGAGATCATTTGGTAGTTTCCAGCGCAATTTACGGCGGAACATTTAATCTTCTTGTTAATTCTCTTGCGAAGATGAATATTTCCTGTACCGTTGTAGATCCTGATTGTACTGAAGAAGAACTTAATGCGGCATTCAAAGAAAATACAAAATGTGTATTCGGTGAATCCATTGCCAATCCCGCAGTTAAGATCCTTGATTTTGAAAAATTTGCAAAAGCGGCTCACGCTCATGGTGTTCCTTTGATTGTAGATAACACCTTCCCCACACCTATTAACTGTAATCCATTTAAGTTTGGTGCGGATATTGTTACTCATTCAACTACAAAATACATGGACGGCCATGCAACAAGCGTAGGTGGCTGTATCGTAGATTCCGGTAATTTCGACTGGACAAAATATCCCGATAAATTCCCCGGACTTTGCAAAGTTGATGAAACCTATCACGGTATTGTTTATACAGAAAAGTTCGGCAAGGCAGCTTATATTACAAAATGTACCGCACAGCTCATGAGAGATTTTGGTTCCATCCAGTCTCCTCAGAATGCTTTTTATATTAACTTTGGCCTTGAAACACTTGCTTTAAGAATGGAGCGTCATGTTTCAAATGCGACTAAGGTTGCCGAATGGCTTTCTAACTGCGATAAGGTTAAGTGGGTTAATTATCCCGGACTTAAGAGTGATAAATATCATGCTCTTGCTGAAAAATACATGCCCAACGGAACCTGCGGTGTATTGACCTTCGGCCTTGGTACCAGAGAAGAATCCGCCCGTGTTATGGACAGACTTAAAATGATTGCCATAGTTACTCATGTGGCTGATACAAGAACCTGCGTACTTCATCCCGCAAGTCATACTCACAGACAGATGAATGATGAACAGCTCAGAGAAGCAGGTGTATTACCTGATTTGATCCGCTTATCCGTTGGTATTGAAAACGTTAATGATATCATTGCAGATTTGGATCAGGCTATAAACGGTTAGGAGATTAAAATGGACAGACTTGCCATTGTTGTTCCCTGTTATAACGAAGAAGAGGTTTTGGAAATATGCTCCGAAGCATTGAGAGAAGTTCTTTCGGATCTACAGGGTAAAGGAAAGATTTCAGAAGACAGTTTCGTTCTTTTTGTTAATGACGGTTCCAAGGATAAAACCTGGGAGCTTATCGAAAAAGAACATGAAAAATATCCCGATAAGATCAAGGGTGTTAAGCTTGCAGGAAATGTAGGACACCAGTTTGCTCTTACCGCAGGTCTCATTACCGCAAAGGACATGTGCGATATTTCAGTTTCAATTGATGCTGATTTACAGGATGACGTAGCGGTGATCGAAGAAATGGTAGATAAATACCATGAAGGAAAGGATATTGTTTACGGCGTTCGTAAGAAGCGTACAACAGATACTTTCTTTAAGCGCGTAACCGCAGAAGGCTTTTATAAATTTATGAGTTTCATGGGTGTTAAAACAGTTTACAACCATGCTGACTTCAGATTAATGAGTAAGAGAGCTTTGGAACAGTTTGCTGAGTATAAAGAAACCAATCTTTTCTTAAGAGGCCTTGTTCCTTTGATCGGTTATGAAACCGATTGTGTTTATTATGACAGAAAAGAGCGTGTAGCCGGAGAAAGCAAGTATCCCTTAAAGAAAATGCTTGCTCTTGCATTTAATGGTATTTCATCTTTCAGCGTAAAGCCCATAACATTTATTACCACACTTGGTCTTATCATTATCATTATGTCAGTGCTTGCAGCTGTTTATGCGCTTATTTCTTATTTTACCGGTCATGTTACCGAGGGATGGACTTCGCTTATCTTATCCATCTGGTTCTTAGGCGGCGTTCAGCTTCTTTGCATCGGTTTGATCGGTCAGTATATCGGAAAGATTTATATCGAAGTCAAGAACAGACCCAGATACAATATAGAAAAAGTAATCTAAGGGGGTTTTTATGGGAGTAAAAAAGACCTGGTTTTCATATTTTAGTGCTTGTGCAGGAATTTGCTTTACAGGATACCTGCTTTTTACCCTTTTGTTTAATGAGACTGAATTATGGAACTCTTTAGCAGGTCTTTTCCCTTTTTCCTTCGAAGAACTTCTTTATAGAAGCCTTTTTATAGTTTTATTTTTAGTAGCCTTTTTGGGCCTTGTTTTAGGCATTTCTTTTATCAAAAAGAACATTTCATTAAAAGAATATTCGGAGGCACCTTTCTTTAAGGTACTTTCGATTATTCTTTTTGTTTTATTGATCTGTTATCAGATTTTCTTAAATTACAACGAGATTTTTACAGTTTCCGGTGATCTTAAAGAATATATTGCTGCTGATAAGTTTGAAATCATAAACAGCGCTTTTATCGGTACTGACTTTAAAATCACGGATCTTGATTCTTTATATATTTTCCTTATATCTTTCATGCTTCGTATATTCGGGGAAAACTACATTGTTGTTCCTCTGTTCAATGCATTTTTAGAGATTCTTTTGCTTGTATTTTTGTATTTTACATTAAAGCCGACCTTCGGATCCGTTGTTTCGATTGCGGGAACGGTTGGAATTACAGCTTTTTCATATCTCTTTGATTCTTTTAATATCACATCTGACAGGTTAGGACTTGCTCTTTTCCTGTTTGTGACAATGATTGTCATGAATATTGTATATGCTTATGGTAATGAAGGAGAGGATGAAGAGAAGATAAGAAGCTTTGCATCATTTAAGATTTTATATCTTTCCATGCTTTATCTTTTGACTTTCATTTTCTATATTTGCCTGTATTTCTTTAAATATAAGTCATTTAATTTAAGTTTATATGACATTTCGAGAATATTTGATGCCGTAAATATCGGCTTTGTTTTCTATATCGTTCTTTTACTTTTGATTTTAAATGTATATATTTCAATGTTCTTTGAAAAAGAAGATCATATATCAGGCCTTACTCTGATAATGATTGTTTCTTCTTACTTTGTAATAAATAATGATTTTTATAAGTATTCAGGCGTGATTTTATTGTTATCCATGATACTTCTTGCAACCTCCGGTGCAATGGCTCTTTTATTCAGGGGTTATAAGGAGCCTGATTACGGATCCATATTTGACAGTGAAGAATTGATTAAAGAAGAGCCTCTTAATGAAGACTTGATCGAAGAAGAAGTTTACGTAGAAGATTCTGTCGAAGAAGAGCAGACGGAAGAGACTGTTGTTGAGGTTGAAGAAACCATTTCGGTTTTAGAAGAAATTCCCGAACCTGTTTCAAAGCCCCAGGTTCAGTTAATAGAAAATCCCCTTCCCGGTCCCAAGCCTCATGTTAAGAAAAATCTTGATTATGGATTTGAACCCTCCGAAGGTGAAATGAAATACGATTATGATGTAAAAGATGACGATGATTTTGATATTTAAGCCATAGAAATTTTATTTCTTTAATGTATCAAAGTATGCTATAATGAAATTCGTATATTTAAATTAGGTGGAATGGTTTTAATGGGAACATCTAAGTCAGGACGACCTCGTAAAGGTAAGTCTGTAAAATCAAAAACAAATACAGCAAGAAAAACAAAAAAAGAATTTGAACTGGAAGAAGAGATCAAAATTCTTTTGCTTATAGCTTTTTTCCTGCTTTTGTTTATATGTAATTTCGGAAAAATAGGTACAGTAGGTAATGCGGTGTCCGGCGTAATGTTCGGACTTTTTGGTGTTCTTTCTTATATTTTCCCAATAGTTGCATGCGTACTTATATTGATTAAAATAATCAATCCAATGTCAAAGATCGCGAACCGTAAATTTATATTCGGTTTTGTGATGTTTTTTGCTGTTTCCATGTTTGTGGAGTTCATAAACGGAATATCAAAGACTCTTACTAAGTACGATATTAAAGAGATCTATAAGTACGGAGTTTCATATCATAAAGGCGGCGGCATTTTTGCTTCCTCCATGAATTATCTTTTGTCTCATTACCTTGGTTTTGTGGGTTCCTTGATCTTTGCAGTGATTTTAGCCATTATCTCTCTTATCATCTTAACTGAAAGATCCTTTGTAAGAGATGTAAAGCATACCGGCGAAAAGCTTCTTTCAATGAACAGCCGTGAAAAGAGTGATGAAGATAAAGAAGCTTTTTATCGCGAACGTGCCCTTGATCTTGAAGAAAAAAGAAGGCTGAAAAAAGAAAAGGACGAAGCATTAAGACTTCAGAAACTTGAAGAAAAGCAGAAAAAAGAAGATGAAAAAGTATTAAATCGTAATAAAAAAGCTGTCGGGATTACGGAAAATACTACACTTACCGATACAGGAAGCAGTGATAATACTACCGTTAAAAGACCTTCTTCCAATGATATGCATGAGATTAAGCTTGAAGGCTTTGATCCTTCCACAGAGCTTTTTATAGATGATATATTTGAGACAGAGGAGCCTTACGCTGATTCTGTTGTTACTCAGGTAAATCATGTTAATCATGTTGAAAAGCCTGCGCCCACTATTCTTAAACCTGAAAAGAAGGTTATCGAAGATACTGATGCGGATAAAGAATTTATAAATATAACTGAATCCAAAGTTGAGGGAGAATATGAATTTCCGCCAATCAGCCTCTTAAAGCAGAGTAAAGGAAGATCAAAGAGCGATTCTTCTTCATATATTGAGCGTACCAAGCTTCGTCTCCTTGATGTATTTGAAACCTTTGGAGTAAATGTTACGGCAGGGGATGTTACAAAAGGTCCCACCGTTACAAGATTTGAACTGATACCTCAATCCGGAGTTAAAGTAAGCAAGGTTAAATCCCTTGCGGATGATATAAAGCTTAACCTTGCTGTTACTGATATAAGAATTGAAGCTCCGATACCCGGTAAAGCCGCTATCGGAATTGAAATTCCCAATGAAACCAATGAGCCTGTATATCTTGGAGATATGATCGGCTCAGCTGATTTTAAGAATTCCAAATCAAATCTTTCTTTTGCCGTAGGTAAAGATATATACGGTAAAAATATAATATTTGATATTGATAAATTCCCGCACCTTTTGATTGCAGGTGCAACCGGATCCGGTAAATCCGTCTGCATCAATACACTTATAATGTCCATTATTTATAAAGCCAATCCCGATGATGTTAAAATGATCATGATTGACCCTAAGGTAGTGGAACTGTCCGTATATAACGGTATCCCTCATTTGCTTACACCTGTTGTTACAGATCCTAAAAAGGCAGCTGCAACATTAAATTATGCCGTAAATGAAATGATGGAGCGTTATAAGAAATTTGCGGATCAGGCAGTAAGAGATATTGACGGATACAACGAGAAGGTTAAATCAAGTAATGATCCTACATTAAGAAAACTTCCGAGAATCATTATTATTGTTGACGAGCTTGCAGATCTTGTAATGGTTGCGAAAAACGATGTTGAAGATGCGATATGTCGTATAGCACAGCTCGCCCGTGCAGCAGGTATTCATCTGATCGTTGCGACTCAGAGACCTTCAGTTGATGTAATTACCGGCCTTATTAAGGCTAATATGCCTTCAAGACTGGCCTTTGCTGTATCAAGCGGCGTCGATTCGCGAACCATTCTTGATATGGGCGGAGCAGAAGATCTTTTGGGTAAGGGTGATATGCTTTTCTTCCCCAAGGGACTTAAAAAGCCCACAAGACTTCAGGGCGGATTCGTATCCGATTCCGAGGTTAATGCTGTTGTTGAATTCCTTAAAAAAGGCGGTCCTGCTGAAATTGATGAATCCATTACCGCAAAGATCGATTCTTTTGCATCAAAGCAAAGTAACAGCGATTCTTCCGGAGATTCCCTGGGAGGATATGATGAAATGTTCGTAGATGCGGGAAGGTTCATAATCGAAAAGGATAAAGCTTCGATAGGTTTACTGCAGCGTGCATTTAAAATGGGCTTTAACAGAGCCGCACGTATTATGGATCAGCTTGCGGAAGCAGGGGTTGTAGGTCCCGAACAAGGTACAAAATCAAGAGAAATTCTTATGTCCATGGAGTCATTTGAGAATTTCGTTGAAAATAATATGTAATATGGAGTGTCTATGAAATCTGATATTGAAATCGCACAGGAAGCAGTTATGGAGCCAATAGTCAATGTGGCTGCAAAGGTTGGAATTAACGAGGATGACCTTGAATTATATGGAAAATACAAGGCAAAGATTTCCGATTCCTGGTATGAGAAAAACAAGAATAATAAGGATGGAAAGCTTATCCTTGTAACAGCCATTAATCCTACTCCCGCTGGAGAAGGTAAGACTACTACAAGTATCGGTCTTACACAGGCATTTAATAAACTAAATAAGAAATGTGTTGTAGCTTTAAGAGAGCCTTCTCTCGGACCCTGCTTTGGTATTAAAGGCGGTGCTGCCGGAGGCGGATATGCGCAGGTTGTTCCCATGGAAGATTTAAATCTTCACTTTACAGGTGACTTTCATGCCATTACCAGTGCCAATAATCTTCTTGCTGCAATTATTGATAATCATATCCAGCAGGGCAATGAATTAAATATTGATTCAAGAAATATTGTATGGAAGCGTTGCCTCGATATGAATGACAGAGCTTTACGAAATATTGTAGTAGGTCTTGGTAAGAAGGCTGACGGTTTTGTAAGAGAAGATCACTTTGTTATCACGGTTGCCTCAGAAATCATGGCTATTCTTTGTCTTTCTGAAGACTTACATGATTTAAAAGAAAGATTATCAAAGATCATTGTTGCTTATGATATAAAAGGAAATCCCATTACTGCCAAGGATGTTAAGGCAGTAGGTTCCATGGCGGCGCTTTTAAAGGATGCGATCAAGCCTAATATCATCCAGACTCTTGAACATACACCTGCCATTGTTCATGGCGGTCCTTTTGCCAATATCGCTCATGGATGTAATTCCGTAAGAGCCACGAAATACGCATTAAAAATGGCTGATTATGTAATTACGGAAGCAGGCTTCGGTGCAGATCTGGGTGCAGAAAAATTCTTTGATATCAAATGCCGTAAGGCCGATTTAAAGCCTGACTGTGTTGTACTTGTTGCCACCGTAAGAGCCCTTAAATATAACGGCGGTGTTCCCAAGGCTGAATTATCTTGTGAGAATCTCGATGCTCTTAAAAAAGGTATCGTAAATCTTGAAAAGCATATTGAAAACCTTAAAAAATACAATGTTCCCGTAGTTATTACATTAAATGCATTTTCTTCCGACACAGAAAAAGAACTTGAATTCGTTAAGAACTTCTGTGAAGAAAGAGACTGTGAATTTGCTTTATCAAAGGTATGGGAAGCAGGCGGTGAAGGCGGTATTGAATTAGCCAATAAGGTTATTAAGAGTATAGAAGAGAAGCCTTCACACTTTAAGCCCTTATATGAAGATAGTCTTTCATTAAAAGAAAAGATTGAAACCGTAGCAAAAGAAATATATGGCGCCAAGGACGTTTCTTATTCCGCTGAAGCAGAAAAGACCCTTGTGAAGCTTACGGATATGGGACTTTCCGACTTGCCTGTATGTATGGCAAAGACTCAGTATTCCTTATCCGACAATCCTGATTTACTCGGACGCCCCGAAGGATTCACATTAAATGTAAGAGAAGTATATCCTTCCACCGGCGCAGGATTTATTGTATGTCTTACAGGTCAGATGGTAACGATGCCCGGACTTTCCAAATCTCCTGCGGCATATACCATCGATATTACTGATGATGGTAAAATAACAGGTTTATTCTAGGAGTGAGACTATGGAATTAATCGATGGAAAAAAGATTTCCGAAGAGATCAAGCTTGAATTAAAAGAAAAAGTTGCAAAGCTTAAAGAACAAGGTAAGGAAGCCACCCTTGCAGTTATTCAGGTGGGTCAGGATCCTGCTTCTTCAATTTATGTTAAAAACAAGAAAAAGGCATGTGAATACATCGGTGTCGGTTCCGTGTCCTATGAGCTTTCTGAAAATACCACAGAAGAAAAACTCTTATCAATAATTGATGAATTAAATGAAAGAAGCGACATTACGGGAATCCTTGTGCAGCTTCCTTTACCTAAACATATCGATGAAGATAAAGTTATAAAGCGTATAGATCCCAAAAAGGATGTTGACGGATTCCATGTTGAAAATGTCGGTGCCCTTGTTGTTGGTGAAGAAGGATTTGTCTCCTGTACACCTAACGGCGTGATCCAGCTTCTTAAAAGAAGCAATGTTGATATAACCGGAAAACATGCCGTTATTATAGGTCGAAGCAATATTGTCGGTAAGCCTATGGCACTTTTAATGCTTCGTGAAAATGCAACGGTTACCGTATGTCATTCTAAAACAAAGAATTTGAAGGAGATCTGCAAAGAGGCTGACATCCTCATTGTTGCAATGGGTAAGCCCCGTTTTGTGGATCATGAATATATAAAAGAAGGCGCTGTCGTGATCGATGTGGGAATTCACAGAGATGAAAATAATAAGATATGCGGAGATGTTAACTTTGATGATGTTAAAGAACATACTTCAAAGATCACTCCTGTTCCCGGCGGTGTCGGCCCCATGACCATTGCCATGCTTATGTACAATGTTGTAAGTGCTATAGAAGACTGATAGGAAGAATAACTATGAAATGTCCTAATTGCGGTGCGGAAATACCTGAAAACAAACTATATTGTGAAGCCTGTGGATGCGAACTTCAGATAGTACCCGATTTTGATGTGGATGTGGAACGTGAAATGAAGCATACCATGAATAAGATCATAAAGGATAATCATTTCGATGATGATTTTGAATTCGATGACGATCCTTCTATTTTTTCGCTGTTTAAAGGCGTTAAATTATCAGGAAAGCTTTTATATGCCGTTATAGGTGTTATAGGAGTTTTGGCTGTGATTGCAGCAATATTTATCGGATCTAAAATCGTAAAGCAGAATAATTATGCCTATCAGATAGAAATGGGTAATGAAGCTTCAGATGCAAATGATTATTTAAAAGCCGTTTCTTATTACGAGAATGCTCTTAAACTTAAGCCCGATGACTATGATGTGGCATTTAAAATTGCAAATCTTTATTATTCCGCAGGTCGTGAAAATGATGCGATTTTCGTCCTTAAGGATGTAATAGCCAATGATTCCGTTCCGACTGATAAAAAAGAAGAAGCTTATATGAAAATAATCTCTCTCTACGAAGCCTCTTCCAATTACGAGCTCATTGCGGAACTGTTATCAGAGTGCACTAATCAGAATATATTATCCACTTATCAGCGTTATATAGTAGGAGATCCTTCTTTTAGCGTAGATGCCGGAACATATCATGAAACCATAGCTTTAAAGATTGAATGTCCTAAAGGCTCAACTGTTTATTACACAATGGACGGCACTGACCCCGATACCAATTCAACGGAGTATGATTCCGTGATCTTCCTTGAATACGGAAGCTATGAAATTAAAGCAATTTCCGTTAACCAGTATGGAATTTCATCTGCTGTGGTTTCAAATAAATATTTGATAGACGTTGATTTTGTATTTGAACCCGATATTTTAACTGAATCCGGGGATTATACCAATGCAACCATGATTGAAGCCGATGTACCAATCATGTATTCCGTATATTATACGACGGACGGTTCTGAACCCTCCAAGGATTCAGGTACTTCCATAAAATATTCCGGCCCGATTCCAATGCCCCTTGGTGAATCTCATTTCAGATTCATTTCTTATGCAAGTGACGGTAGCGTTAGTTCCATTGTTGACAGAGATTATTCTCTTACACTTGCAACATCCTTAGATCCCGCCACAGCGGTTTCCAAGATAAATGAAGTATTGAGAGCTTCCGGCCATATTAATGATGAACTTGGACGCTTTGATTATATCTATGTTGCTCCGTATCCTGTTGAAGGAATGGGTGATTTCTATTTTGTAGTTGAATATCTTACGGATAATTCGGGTAACATGAGTAAGCTTGGAACTCTGGCAGTTGATTGCTATAACGGAATGATCTATTCCGTAACGGAAAGAAGTCAAAACGACTTTAAATTAACGCCTTATAATTAATAAATATATAAAGGAAGGGTTTTTTATGTACAAGATTTTAGAAAGAGAGGAGCTCACACAGAATATTTTCAAAATGGTTGTTGAAGCTCCCAGAGTAGCGGCAAGCTGTCTGCCCGGTCAGTTTGTTATTGTACGTTCCGATAAGGATGCGGAACGTATTCCTCTTACCATTTGTGATTATGACAGAGTTAAGGGTACAGTTACGATCGTATTTCAGATTGTCGGTGAAGGAACGCTTATTATGGCGGATTTAAAGGCAGGAGATTCTTTCCACGATTTCGTAGGACCTCTCGGATGTCCTTCTGAATTCTGCAATGAAGATATTGCTTCACTTAAAGAAAAGAAGATTCTTTTTGTTGCCGGTGGTGTCGGAACAGCTCCCGTATATCCTCAGGTTAAATGGCTTAAGGAACAGGGCGTTGATGCTGATGTTATCGTTGGTTTCAAAAACAAGGACTTCCTTATTATGGAAGATGAAATGAAGGCGGTTGCCGGTAACTTAATGGTTACCACCGATGACGGTTCTTACGGCAGAAGCGGTATGGTAACCAAGGTTATCGAAGACCTTTATGCTGAAGGCAAGAAATATGACGTTTGTGTCGCTATTGGTCCCATGATCATGATGAAGTTTGTATGTAAGCTTACAAAAGAACTTAACTTAAAGACAGTAGTAAGCTTAAATCCCATTATGGTAGACGGTACGGGCATGTGTGGCGCCTGCCGTGTAACAGTGGGCGATAAAGTTAAATTTGCCTGCGTTGACGGTCCTGAATTTGACGGACACTTAGTTAATTTTGATGAAGCCATGAAACGTCAGACTTTATATAAGACTGCTGAAGGCAGAGCTTATCTTAAAGCAAAAGAAGGCGATACACATCACGGCGGATGCGGAAACTGTCAGTAAGGAGAAAGAATAAATGGACGTTTTAAAGAAGACACCCGTTCGTGAGCAGGATCCCAAGGTTAGAGCCACGAACTTTGAAGAGGTATGTTTGGGATATAATAAAGAAGAGGCCATGGAAGAGGCTTCCAGATGCATTAACTGTAAAAATGCCCAGTGTATCAAGGGCTGCCCTGTTTCAATCAACATTCCCGGATTTATTGAACAGGTTAAAAACGGTGATTTTGAAAAGGCATATGAAATCATTTCCGAGTCCTCAGCACTTCCCGCTGTATGCGGACGTGTATGTCCTCAGGAAAGCCAGTGTGAAGGAAAATGTATCAGAGGTATAAAGGGTGAACCCATTTCCATCGGTAAGCTTGAACGTTTTGTTGCTGATAATGCAAGAGAACAGGGCTTAAAGCCTGAGAAGCCCACTGAAAAGAAAGGTAAAAAGGTTGCTGTAGTAGGCTCCGGTCCTTCCGGTCTTACCTGTGCAGGAGATCTTGCAAAAATGGGTTATGATGTAACGATTTTTGAAGCTTTACATGAAGCAGGCGGTGTACTTGTTTATGGTATTCCCGAGTTCCGTCTTCCCAAGGAAAAAGTCGTTAAGAAAGAAATCGAAAATGTATTAAGCCTCGGCGTTAAGATTGAAACCAACGTAATTATCGGTAAATCCTTAACAGTAGATGATCTATTTGAAAAAGAAGGCTTTGACGCTGTATTTATCGGTTCCGGTGCAGGACTTCCCAAATTCATGGGTATTCCCGGAGAAAACTTAAACGGCGTATTCTCAGCCAATGAATATCTTACAAGAAGCAACTTAATGAAGGCTTTTGATGAATCCGAAAGAACACCCATCATGAGAGCCAAGAAAGTTGCTGTTGTAGGCGGCGGTAACGTTGCAATGGATGCTGCAAGAACAGCATTAAGACTTGGTGCTGAAGTTCATGTTGTTTACAGACGTAGCGAAGCTGAACTTCCTGCCAGAGTAGAAGAAGTACATCATGCCAAAGAAGAAGGAATCATCTTTGACCTTCTTACAAATCCCGTTGAAATCCTTGCAGATGAAAATGGATGGGTTTCCGGCATTAAATGTATCAGAATGGAACTTGGCGAGCCTGATGAATCAGGAAGAAGAAGCCCCGTTGAAATACCCGGTTCAGAATTTGTGATCGATGTTGATGCAGTTATCATGTCCCTCGGCACAAGTCCCAACCCTCTTATTTCTTCTACAACAAAGGGTCTTGAAATTAATAAGAGGAGATGCATTGTTGCTGATGAAGAATTCGGTCAGACATCTAAGAACGGTGTCTTTGCCGGCGGTGATGCTGTTACAGGCGCAGCTACCGTAATCCTTGCCATGGGTGCAGGAAAGAATGCAGCAAAGGGTATTGATGAATTCTTATCTAAATAAGGAGGCGCTATATGGGTTTTTGCCCTAATTGCAAGCTTGAATATGTTGATGGCGTCACAGTCTGTCCTGACTGTGGCGCATCAATTGTTGATAGCTTGGAAAATATAACTGAAGAAAACGCAGAAGCTTTATCGGAGGATATTAAGGCTGATTTTCCTGAAGATGATGAGCCTTCTTACAGCGAAGCCGATCTTGAAAATTTAAGAGCTCTTTTAAAGCCTTATAAATCAAAGGCTGAAAAATATGCCGACAACAAGCAGGGAGCCCCTGTATTGGTAATATTCGGTATTGCGGGAATCCTTATTCTTGTATTAAATGCTTTACATGTTATAAACCTTCCTTTAAGCGGCTTTTCCCTTACTTCCATCAATGTTGTAATGGGAGTTTTATTCGCTTTCTTTTTGTTATCAGGTATCAGATCTTTTGTTTCTTTATCTAAATTGAAAAAAGAGGCAGATACGGAAAAAGAAAATATAGATAAAGCCCTTGATTTTCTTAAGACTCAGAAGGAAGCAGGCTTACTTAATATTTTTGATTCAGAAGATATTTCTTTTGAAGAAAAGATCTTAAAGGTATCAGATATGTGCGTAAAAGATCTTGAGGAAAGATTCCCTGAATTTGAATCGGGTTTTTCTTATTATGTAGTTGACAGATTTGCCGGTGATATACTGAATGAAGATTAAATTGATCTGTGTCGGTAAAATTAAAGAAAGCTTCTTTAGAGATGCCATCAGTGAATATATTAAACGCATCTCCAAATTCAGTAAGGTTGAGATCATTGAGTGTCAGGATGAAAAGACACCCGATAATGCCGGTGATGCCCTTAACAGGCAGATCATGGAAAAAGAAGGAGAACGCATTCTTTCCAAAATAGCCAAGGATGATTATGTGATCACACTGGAAATTCTCGGAAAAGAATTATCAAGCATTGAATTATCCGACAAAATTAATGATATACTTAATAGAGGCGTAAACAGCATCGCTTTTATCATCGGCGGCTCTTTGGGGTTGTCTGATACAGTAAAAAAACGTGCTGATTTTAAACTGAGCTTTTCCAAAATGACCTTTCCGCATCAGTTAATGCGGGTCGTTTTATTGGAACAGATATACAGAAGTTTTAAGATTCAAAATAATGAACCATATCACAAGTAATCGGAGGAATTACTATGAGAATGTATGATATTATTATGAAAAAAAGAAACGGACGGAAACTTTCCAAAGAAGAGATAGAATTTTTTGTAGATGGCTTTCAAAACGGCACGATTCCGGATTATCAGGTATCGGCACTTATGATGGCCATTTATTTTAATAAAATGGATAAAGAAGAGACTTTGAATCTCACCATGGCTATGATGAATAGCGGAGAGGTTCTTGATCTTTCACATATCCCCGGTATCAAAGCTGATAAACATTCAACCGGCGGTGTGGGAGATAAGACAAGTCTTTCTTTAATTCCCATCGTAACAAGCTGCGGATTGAAGGTTGCTAAAATGAGCGGCCGTGGTCTTGGACATACAGGCGGAACAATCGATAAGCTTGAAAGCTTTCCGGGTTTTTCCACCGATATTTCAACGGAAGAATTTGAAAGAAATATTGAAAATGTAGGCTTCTCAATTATGGGGCAGACTAAAGATCTGGCTCCGGCGGATAAGAAGCTTTATGCCCTTCGAGATGTAACCGCTACGGTTGATAATATATCTTTGATCGCAAGTTCAATTATGAGTAAAAAGCTTGCAGCGGGTGCAGATGCCATTGTACTTGATGTTAAAACAGGTAGCGGCGCTTTTATGAAGACACTCGAAGATTCCGAAAGTCTTGCCCGTGAAATGGTAGATATCGGTAATAATGCAGGACGTAAGACCATTGCGGTAATATCTGACATGGATGAACCTCTTGGACTTGCCGTTGGTAATGCACTTGAAGTAAAAGAAGCCATCGAGACGCTTAAAGGAAACGGTCCTGCTGATTTTACCGAGCTTGTATATACATTAGCCGAGAAAATGCTAATAGCAGGCGGAGTTGCCGATTCCGAAGAAGCTGCAAAAGAAAAGATCGAGGATGCTGTTTCATCAGGTCGAGCCCTGAAAAAGCTTGCCGAATTCATCAAAGCGCAGGGCGGAGACGATAGATATGTTTATAATACGGAACTATTCCCCAAAGCTGAGATCATCGAAGAAGTAAAAGCTCCAAGATCCGGATATATAAAGAAGATCGTATGTGATGAAGTCGGTATCTGCTCCATGATACTTGGCGGCGGCAGAGAAAAGAAGGAAGATATCATAGATCTTAGCGTAGGTATTGTTTTTAAGCATAAAACAGGCGAATACGTAAATAAAGATGATGTGATAGCGGAAATTCATGCAAATGACAGAGAAAAGCTTAAAACAGCAAAAGAAAGACTTATAAAAGCAATTTCTTTTTCAGATGAAAAAGTACCGATCAAAACCATTATTAAAAAAGTGATTTACTGACCTATGGAAAAAGCTATTGATTTACGTTCCGAAGATTTAAGAAAGCTCTTCGGTGAAAATGACAAATATCTTGAAAAAATCGAAGATGAACTGTCTGTTTCATTGATCAACAGAAACGGGGCCCTGAAAATTCTCGGTGATGATGAAAATGTTAATAAGGCGGCATCTTTAATTAAGCAGATCATAAATTCAACCGAAGGTTCCAAGGATTTGGAAGAGCAGAAAGTTGATTATGCCATTGAACTTTCAAAAGAAAATAAAGAAGAATCTTTGTCGATCCTTGATAAAGATACAATATGTCATACCGTAAACGGTCGTCCCATTAAGCCTAAAACCCTGGGACAGAAGGCTTACGTTGATGCCATGAAAAAAGACATGGTTGTTTTCGGTATCGGCCCTGCCGGCACAGGTAAAACCTATCTTGCCATGGCTCTTGCCATAACAGCTTTTAAGAATAATGAAGTAAATAAGATCATATTAACCCGTCCCGCGATTGAAGCAGGAGAGAAGCTTGGTTTTCTTCCCGGTGATCTTCAGAGTAAAGTAGATCCTTATTTAAGACCTCTGTATGATGCTCTTTATCAGATCATGGGGGCCGAGGGCTTTCAGAAAAATATGGAAAAGGGCTTAATAGAAGTTGCGCCTCTTGCTTATATGAGAGGCCGTACTTTGGATGATGCTTATATCATTCTTGATGAAGCACAAAATACAACCCCTGCCCAGATGAAGATGTTTTTAACAAGAATAGGCTTTGGCTCAAAGGTTGTGATCACCGGAGATTCATCACAGAAAGACTTACCCAAGGATGTTAAAAGCGGCCTTGATGTTGCTGTTAAAATCCTTAAAAATATCGATGGCATTTCAGTTTGCAATCTGACAAGTAAGGATGTTGTTCGTCATCCCCTTGTTCAAAAAATTGTTAAGGCTTACGAAAAATACGAAGAGAAGAATCAGGAACATAAAAACAGGAGAAATAATTAATTGGATTATCTTGTTAAAAAATATAGAATTGCATCTTTTGGAATTGCTGCCATTAATATTTTATTGTTACCGGGCATAGCATTTCTTTATAATAAAACCCTTGGTGAAATATTAAGGATTGAAGGCTTTTCGATTCTTTTTACATTGGGTTTTCTTTATGTGCTTTTCTATAATTTTAAACTTAAAAGATTTGACTATGATAATCTCGAACATCCCTACAGATTTTTCCTGATTTTTTTTATTTCATTCGCTCTTTCAATGGTTTTTCCCTTAATAGATGAAAAGGGATGGGTATTTTTATCCATTGCCATTGCTATTTCTTTATTTTCAAACAGCTTTATCGGTTTGTATTGTTTAAGCGGCCTTACTTTTTTTACAATTCTTTTATCAAATAGCGGTAATGCCGTAACCTTTTTCGTTTATTTTTTGAGTGCTTTCATAGGCATTATTTTATTTAGTGACATAGATCAGAATTTCAGTGTTGGACATTCCATTTTTATATCCTCACTGTATCTATTTATCCTTGAGTCCTTCGGCTTTGTAATGCTTGAAAATAAGGATCTGACTGCAGAATCCTTTATAATGCCCATAGTTAATATCATGATCAATGCCATAGTATTATTTGGATTTTTAAAGAGCTTTAATGCCCTTGTAGTCAACAAATACAGAAACAGATTCTTAATATTAAATGACCAGGAATATTTCCTTATCAGAAATATGAAAGAAAAATCAAAGAAGGATTATTTAAGAAGCATACATTCTGCTTATCTTTCCGAAAGAATAGCAAAAGCCGTCGGCTGTAATGTGGATGTTTGTAAGAATCTTGCTTATTATCATCGCATAAATAAGGCTTTCAATTTATCAAATGAAGGCTGTAAAAAGCTGTTTATCGAAAATCAGTTTCCGCCTGAAGCGATCATTGCTTTAACGGACTTTTTAAAGAGAGATTCTAATCTTGAATCAAAAGAATCCTGTATTGTATATCTTGCCGACCGTCTTATTTCCGACATTCAGGCGATTTTGGATAATAATAAATCAAGTAAAGAAAAAACGGACTACGTCAGTGTTATAAATAAGCTTTTTGAAGATGAGACCGTTAAGAAAACTCTTTCCGAGAGCCTTCTTTCTTTAAGAGATATTAAGATTGCAAGAGAGATAATGTTAAAGGAAAAACTGTATTATGACTTTTTACGTTGATAATGAGATTGATTATGGTTTTGATTTTCCCGTTGAAGAATTGATTAAAGAATTGACGGAAACCGTATTAAAAGAAGAAAATGTGCCTTTTAATAACATTTCTTTAAATGTTACTTTTACCGATGATGCCGAAATTCACCGCATCAATCGTGAATTCAGGGATATGGACAGGTCCACGGATGTTTTATCCTTTCCTGCGATAGATTTTGATGCTCCCGCGGACTTTAACGGAATAGAGGAGGGCGATATTAATTATTTCGATCCTGAAACCCATGAGCTTATTCTCGGTGATATCATGATTTCTGTTGAGCACGCGGAAATGCAGGCAAAAGAATATAATCATTCTTTTAAGCGCGAGATTGCTTTTTTAATTACTCATTCTTTACTTCATCTGCTTGGATACGATCATATGGAGGAAGAAGAACGCCTTGTGATGGAAGAAAAGCAGGAATTGATCTTAAATAAATTAGGAATTACAAGAGAGATTTAGTTTTGGAGCATAATAATAAAAGATTTAACAATTTCATAGTACAGGGCGGTATTCTTGCCATGGCCGGTGTTCTTGTGAGGATTCTCGGCCTTCTTAAAAGAATTCCTCTTGCATATATTATCGAAGATGTCGGAAACAGTTATTATTCCGCAGCTTATGAGATCTATAATATAGTGCTTACAATTTCTTCTTACGGCATTCCTCTTTCCGTATCAAAGCTTGTTTCCGCAAGAGTAGGAAAGGGGCAATATAAAAATGCCGAAAAGATTTTTAAATGCGCTTTGATCTTTGCACTTGTATCAGGTACCGCATCAAGCGTCCTTGTTTATATATACAGCGGTAATTTATCAAGACTTATGAATGAACCCATGAGCGAGATGGCGCTCAGAGTATTAGCACCTACACTTTTTGTCGTTGCCGTTATGGGCGTGTTCAGAGGCTATTTCCAGGGCGTAGGAACCATGGTGCCAACAGCTTTTTCACAGCTTATTGAGCAGGTTGTTTTAATTACCGTAAGTTTATCAAGCGCATATTTCTTAAGTATCAGAGGCGCAAAGATCGGCGCTCTTTTACAGAATAAATATTATAAGAATGCCTATGGAGCCGCAGGAGCCACTTTAGGATGTTCTGTCGGCGCCCTTGCATCCCTTATTTTTTTGATTGCTCTGTATAATGCATATAGCAGAAAAAATAAAAAGCTTATATTACGTGATGAAACGGAGTACGAAGAAAGTACTTTAAATGTATTTAAGGCGCTTATCTTTACCATTGTTCCCGTAGTTATCAGCTCAACGGTCAATAATATTTCCAATTTCCTTGATCAGTATATTCATAACAGAGTTATGGTTGAAAAGGGATTGCTTGATATTAAATCCGTAAATTGGGGTATTTATTCGGGAAAATACCTGGTTCTTATCGGAGTACCCATAGCTATGGCAAATGCCATGGGAGCATCAAGTGTTCCCACCATTTCTGCCATAATGCGTAAAAAGAATTATGAAGAAATATGCAGTAAGATCGGAAGCGTAATAAGGATCACCTTGATGATCTCCATTCCTTCGGCGATCGGTCTTTCCGTAATGGCACCCTCTGTAATGTATTTACTTTTTTCAAGCACCGGTGAAGTCGGACCGAATCTTGTGAGAATCGGTTCCTTCGGTATTATATTCTTTTCTTTTTCAACCCTTACAAACGGTATTTTGCAGGGTATGAGCAAGATGTTTAAACCTATTATCCATGGGCTTATAGCAATTGTGATCCATGTATCATTGCTTCTTGCACTTCTTTATTTAACAGACTGGAATATTTATGCCGTTGCATTTTCCAATAATTTCTTTTCGCTTGTTATCTGTATCCTTAACCTTTATTCAATCCACAAGGCCGTAGGATACAGGCAGGAAGTTAAAAAAACCTTTATTGTGCCCGTTGTTTCTGCTGCCATAATGGGAGCCGTATTATACTTATTTGATTTCTTATTTATGAGAAACGGCTTCAGCAGGATACTTATTTTAGTAAGTATAATGATCGGTGTGATCGTTTATTTTATATTCATGATCATGTTTAAAGGCATCACCGAAAAAGAAATTTTAATGCTTCCCGGCGGAAGATATATCTATAAACCACTTCATAAATTGCATATTTTATAAGAGGGCCTATGAAAAAAGTATGTATTGTGGGAGGCGGAGCCTCCGGTATGGTAGCTGCCATTGAAGCTGCCAGACGCGGAAATGAAGTAACCGTTTTTGAAAAGAAGGATTCTGTTGGTAAAAAGCTTTTAGCAACGGGTAACGGTCGTTGTAATTTCACCAACATGAATATGAGTGAAAAATATTATTATACCGATAATCCGGATTTTATTAAGAAAACCTATGACAGATTCGGTAACAGAGATCTGATACTCTATATGATGGGACTGGGATTACTCAGTAAAGTCAAGAACGGTTATGTATATCCCGCATCGGAGCAGGCATCTACGGTTCTTGATTCCCTTCTTTATGAGCTGTTTGATTTGAATGTAAATATAATAACCAATAAAACGGTAACGGAAATCATACCTAAAAATAAAGGATATGAGATATGCCTTGAAGGCGGAGAAAAGTATTCATTTGATAAAGTAATCCTTTCAGCAGGGGGCCGCTCGGGTCTTCCCAAAAAGGAGCATTGTAATTCCTATGAATTATTGGAAAAGCTTAATATAAAATATACAAGGCTTTATCCCGCACTCACTCAGGTTAAGGCAATAAACATAGATTTAAAGCCCTTATCGGGAGTAAGATCCGATTGTAATCTTCATGTATTTTCTGATGGTGAATTACAGATTTCCGAAGAGGGGGAAGTATTATTTACGGACTTCGGTCTTTCCGGGATAGTAACCTTTCAGGTCAGCCATTTTGTGGCAGAGATGGAAGATAAGAAGGTTCCTGTTACCATTGTGCTTGACTTGATCCCGGGCATTGACTATGAGGAATTCGAAGATATCATCAAGCAAAGGATGCTTCTTTTTAAGGACAGAACCATAGAAGAATTTTTCGCAGGGATCCATAACAGGAAGCTTAATGAATTTATAATAAAGCTTCATGATCTTGATCTTCATGAAAAGGTTTCTTCGTATGATATTGAAACCATAGTTGAATGTGCTTTAAATTATAAGGAATTTATGGTACCTGTTAAAGGTGTTAAGGGATATGATTCTTCTCAGGTTACGGCAGGAGGCATTCCTACCGATCTCATCACTGAGAATTTTGAACTTAAAAGTCATCCCGGGCTTTTTGTTACGGGAGAGCTAATTAATGTTGACGGTATTTGCGGAGGCTTCAATTTGCAATGGGCCTTTAGTTCAGGTTTTATTGCCGGCAACATGGTTTAGGAGGATATATGCTTTTAATATCT
The DNA here is from genome assembly GCA_016283575.1 of Lachnospiraceae bacterium. Classification (GTDB taxonomy): domain Bacteria; phylum Bacillota; class Clostridia; order Lachnospirales; family Lachnospiraceae; genus UBA1258. The sequence goes on from JAEEND010000022.1 coordinate 146,808, forward strand.
CAGGTAAAACTGAAACCGGGTTATTCAATGATGGAGCTTGAAGCCAAAATAGCATCCATCCTTAAAGTACTGCCTGAAGACATTAAATCTTTGTCCCTTGAAAAAGAATCAATTGATGCAAGAAAAAAGCCTGATGTTTTTATGGTTTTGAATGTCTTATGCGATGTTCGTCATGAAGATTCGGTACTTAAAAGAATACATTCCGATCAGGTAAAAAAATATGAACCTGTTGAATATAAATATTCAGTTACCGGAACTCATGAATTAAAGAATCGCCCGGTAATTGTAGGCGCAGGACCCGCAGGCTTATTTGCTGCATATTTCTTATCCATGGAAGGTTATAAACCGCTCCTTATAGAACGTGGTTTCGATGTTGATTCTCGCTTAAAGGATGTTGAAGAATTCTGGAATACCGGTGTCCTTAAGCCGGGTTCCAATGTCTTATTCGGAGAAGGAGGCGCAGGCACTTTTTCCGACGGCAAATTAAACACTTTGATCAAAGATAAATTCGGCCGCAACAGAAAGGTTTTGGAAATATTTGTAAAAGCCGGTGCGGATCCTAAAATCCTTTATGAAAATAAGCCCCATATCGGAACCGATGTTTTGACCAAGGTCGTTAAAAACATCCGTGAAAATATAATCTCCATGGGCGGTGAAGTAAGATTTAATGCGGAACTTACGGGAATCCATGAAGAAAACGGTGTTTTAAAATATATAGAAGTAAACGGCATTCAAAAGCTCCCCTGTGATTGTCTTATATTAGCTATCGGACACAGTGCAAGAGATACATTTAAAATGCTTCATGATTCAAATGTCCATATGGAATCCAAGGATTTTGCCGTAGGTTTAAGGGTTGAACACAGACAGGATAAGATAAACAAAGCCCTTTACTCAAACGATCCGGAGGTATTAAAAAAACTTCCTCCCGCATCATATAAGCTTGCGGCAAAAACGGAAGAAGGCAGGGGCGTATATTCATTCTGCATGTGTCCCGGAGGCTTTGTTGTTAATTCTTCAAGCGAAAAAGGATATCTTTGCATAAATGGAATGAGCTATTCCAAAAGAAACGGTAATAATGCAAACTCGGCCATTGTTGTGACTGTAGGAAAAGAAGATTTTGGTTCCGATGATGTATTAGCCGGTGTTGAGTTTCAAAGAAAGCTGGAAAAGAAAGCTTTTGAAACAGGTAACGGCTTTATTCCCGTGGAACATTACGGAAATTTCAAGGCGGAAGTCAGGGGAGAAGTGAATCTCTCCGACAGTGATGTTGATACGCTTTTTTCTTTTTCACCTGAAACAAAGGGAAGATATACTTTTGCAAAAGTCAGTGAAATCTTGCCATCTTCGATAAATAAGGCTATTATTGAAGGAATGGAGCATTTTGATAAGATCATTCCCGGGTTCGCCGATGATTACACATTGGTATGCGGCGTGGAAACAAGAACCTCTTCACCGGTTCGCATTACAAGAGATGATGATTTTGTTTCTTTAAATGTGAAAGGTATGTATCCTTGCGGTGAAGGAGCCGGTTATGCAGGAGGTATCACCTCTGCTGCAATGGACGGCATGAAGGTTTTTGAAAAGATCATTGCAAAATATAAGCCCATTTCGGAGTAAGTTTATGAATATGGATGAAAAAATCAAAAGGATCAATGAGCTCTATCACCTGTCACAGGAAAGAGCTTTGACCGATGAAGAAAAGGATGAACAGAACAAGCTTCGCCGGGATTACATTGATTCGATTAAAAGCGGCTTAAAGGCTCAGCTTAATAATATTTCCATTGTGGAAAAGGACGGCAGTGTGACATCGCTTAAAAGGTAAGGACGGTTATGGAAGGCAAAGAGGAAATTCGGAAAAGATTACTGGAATACAGGGACAGTATTTCATCTAAAGATTGGGACAGCATGTCCTGTAAAATCATGAGACTCATTCAGAAATCCAAGATTTACAATGAATGTGATGCTCTTTTATGCTATGCGGATTATCATGCGGAGGTAGGAACCCTTCTTTTGATCGAGGATGCATTATTACGAGGAAAGAAAGTTTTTCTTCCTAAGGTCATGGAATCTTACGATGAATCAAAAATGGATTTTTTTGAGATCAGCTCAACCTATGAGCTTGTAGAAGGCTATAAAACCATTAAAGAGCCCGTATTTAATCCACAGCGTAAATTTGATTCTAAATCAGGCAAGTTCAAAAAAGTATTAATGCTGGTTCCCGGCGTTGCTTTTGATCTTGAAGGCAATCGAATCGGATATGGTAAGGGGTATTATGACAATTATTTAAAAGAATATCCCGAGATACTTACAGTAGGTATCTGCTTCTCAAATCAGATACTTGATAAGATCCCCTTCGAGGACTGTGATATAAGACTTGATTATGTTATAAGCGAAAAAACATCTTCGGATTATATCGAAAAAATGCGTTTTAAAGGTTAGTTTATGTTAAACAGTGAAGAATTACTTCAGGTTTCCTATGTAGAGAAATTAAAGGAAATCGTCAAAAAGAAAGAAAATGAAATGGGTCGAAAGCTTACCTGCAATGTGGTAACCTTCGGCTGCCAGATGAATGCCAGGGATTCCGAAAAGCTTCTTGGCATATTAAAGGCTGCGGGCTTTAGTGAAACAGAATCTGAAGACGCAGACTTTGTTATTTTTAATACCTGTACCGTAAGAGATAATGCAAATCAGAGAGTTTACGGTCGTCTTGGTGCTCTTAAGCCTTATAAAAAGAAGAACCCCAATATGAAGATAGGTCTTTGCGGATGCATGACCCAGGAGCCTTCTGTAATAGAAAAGCTTAAAAAGAGTTATTCTTTTGTGGATTTAATATTCGGAACTCATAATATTTTCTGCTTTGCGGAGCTTTTATGTAAAATGTACGAGACCGACGAGCAGATAATAGAGATCTGGGAATCCACCGATAAGATTGTTGAAAATCTTCCTGTAGACAGGAAATATTCTTTTAAATCCGGAATCAATATTATGTTCGGATGCAATAATTTCTGTACCTACTGTATCGTACCCTATGTTCGAGGAAGAGAGCGAAGCCGTGAAACTTTTGAAATAATTGAAGAAATCAGGAATCTTGTGGCTGACGGAGTATCGGAAGTAATGCTTCTTGGCCAGAACGTAAATTCATACGGGAAGAATCTTGAGAATAAAGTAACATTTCCCGAACTTTTAAAGATGGTTGAAGAAATTGACGGTCTTGAACGCATCAGATTCATGACTTCTCATCCCAAGGATCTATCCGATGATCTGATTGAAGTCATGAAGAACTCAAAGAAAATCTGTACACATATTCATTTGCCTCTTCAATCAGGTTCTGACAGGATCTTAAAGGCAATGAACCGCAGATATACAAAAGAAGATTATTTGAAACTTGTAGATAAAATTCGGGCTGCGATCCCTGATATTTCCATTACGACGGATATTATCGTAGGTTTCCCGGGTGAAACAAGAGAAGATGTTCTTGAAACCATCGATGTAATAAATAAAGCCCGTTTTGATAATGCCTTTACTTTTGTATATTCAAAAAGAACCGGAACGCCTGCAGCTTCAATGCCGGATCAGGTGCCCGAAGAAGAGGTTAAAGAAAACTTCAATCTTGTATTATCCGCAGTTCAGGATATGGCAAGAAAACGTACCGAAAGATTTATGGGACGTACGGTCAAAGTGTTGTGCGAAGAAAAGAATGAACAGGATCCTTCCATGATGGATGGCAGAATGTCCCATAATACAGTGGTTCATTTTAAGGGTGATGAATCAATGATCGGTAAGTATTTTGATGTAAAGCTTACCGAATTCCACGGTTTTTATTATACCGGAGAGATTATTTGATCAAAGTGAGAGTGTGGGGTAATGGCTGAATTTACACCTATGATGCAGCAATACTTGGAGACAAAGAAACAGTATTCTGACTGCATTTTGTTTTACAGATTAGGAGATTTTTATGAAATGTTCTTTGATGACGCTGTTACTGTGTCCAAAGAGCTTGAACTTACATTAACAGGAAAAAGCTGCGGCCAGGAAGAGAGAGCTCCCATGTGCGGAGTTCCTTTTCATGCAGTGGATTCCTACTTGAATCGTCTCGTTTCAAGAGGCTATAAGGTTGCCATCTGCGAGCAGGTCGAAGATCCGAAGCTTGCCAAAGGTCTTGTTAAAAGAGAAGTAACAAGAATAGTGACAAGCGGAACAAATCTTGATACATCTTCAATCGATGAGCGAACCAACAGTTACTTAATGTGTGTAAGTTTTATCGATGAATCCATCGGCATTGCCGTTTCTGATATCACAACGGGAGATTTTTATTTAACGGAAGCAAAAGACATGAAGGGTGTCATTGATGAAGTAAATAAATATGCGCCCAAAGAGATCATATGTAATGAAGCTTTTCTCGTTACGGATTTTCCTTTCGATTATTTTAGAGATAAAGAAAGAGTACTCATTAGTTCAATAGAATCAAGATTCTTTGATGAAAAAGAAGCTGTTCTGATCTTAAAGAGTCAGTTTAAAGTATCTTCACTTGAAGGTCTCGGAATCCTTTCATACAAATCCGGGATTCTTGCTGCGGGAGCTTTGATCGGTTATCTTCAGGAAACCCAGAAAACAGCTATTTTGAATATTTCCACCATCAAGACCTACAATACCTTTGATTATATGATCCTTGATTCTTCCACAAGAAGAAATCTGGAACTTACAGAAACCATGCGAGATAAAAACAAGCACGGATCGCTTCTTTGGGTTATTGATAAAACAAAAACCGCCATGGGCGGAAGGCTTTTAAGAAATTATATTGAGCAGCCTTTGATCGTTAAGGATTTAATGAATAAGAGATTGGATGCAGTATCTGAGCTTTTAAAGAATCCCGTTGACAGAGAGGAATTAAGAGAATACTTAAATGAAGTATATGATTTAGAGCGTTTGCTCGGTCGTATCACATATAAAACCGCGAATCCAAGAGATTTGATCGCTTTTAAGAATTCACTTTCCATTCTTCCTGCATTAAAGTCCGTATTAAAAGATTACGAATCCGACTTGATCAAAGTAATCTATGATGAGATCGATACATTAAAGGATCTGTTTGATTTAATAGACAGTGCAATAGTGGAAGAGCCTCCCATTACCATTAAAGAAGGCGGCATTATTAAAACCGGCTACATGGAGGAGATCGATCACTTTAAGAAAGCGAAAACCGAAGGAAAACAGTGGCTTCTTAATCTTGAATTAAAGGACCGCGAAGAAACAGGCATAAAAAACCTTAAAATTAAATATAATAAAGTCTTCGGTTATTATTATGAAGTAACAAATTCCTACAAGGATCTTGTTCCCGAGCATTTTATAAGAAAACAGACTCTTGTAAATGCAGAGCGATATACAACAAAAGAACTCAAAGAAATGGAAGATACCATTCTTAATGCCGAGGATAAGCTTAATAATCTCGAATATGATGTATTCTGCAATATAAGAGAAACCATTGCAGGAAATGTTTCACGTATCGTAAAGACATCAAAGGCAATTGCAGGACTTGATGTATTTTGTTCTTTGGCTCATGTGGCACAGACCAATAATTATGTGAGGCCCCAGTTAAATGACGCGGGTGTCATTGATATCCATGAAGGACGGCATCCCGTTATAGAAAAAATAATGGATTCCGGCCTCTTTATTCCTAATGATACAAGGTTAGATAACAATAAAGATCTTGTATCCATTATTACAGGCCCCAATATGGCCGGTAAATCCACATACATGAGACAGGTTGCATTGATTGTATTGATGGCTCAGATAGGTTCTTTTGTCCCCGCCAAAAAGGCCAACATCGGTATTGTGGACAGACTCTTTACAAGAGTGGGCGCTTCCGATGATCTTTCAAGCGGCCAGTCTACCTTTATGGTGGAAATGAGCGAGGTAGCCAATATTTTACGTAATGCTACTTCAAAGAGTCTTCTTATTCTTGACGAAATAGGACGCGGTACATCGACCTTTGACGGACTTTCCATTGCATGGGCAGTTGTTGAACATATAAGCAATAAAAAGATTCTCGGGGCAAAAACACTTTTTGCAACCCACTATCATGAGCTTACGGAACTTGAAGGAAAGATTCCCAATGTTAAGAATTATTGCATCGCCGTAAAAGAAAACGGAGATGATATCGTATTCTTGCGTAAGATCATAAGAGGCGGAGCCGACAGAAGTTACGGTATTCAGGTAGCTCGCCTTGCGGGCGTCCCCGAGATCGTATTAAACAGGGCGAGAGAGATCTCAGAAGAAATATCGGATAATGATTTAACGGAGAAGATTCAATCCGTTTCCGTCAATGTGAAGAACGAAAAAGAAAAAGCCGCAAAGGATGATGATTTTGTTAATATCGGTCAGATGACTTTATTTGATACGGTTAAGGATGAGGATGTTCTTAATGAATTAAAAGAGCTTGATCTTTCAAATATCACACCTCTTGATGCTCTTAATAAATTATCAAGATTCCAGAGCATGTTAAATAACAGATGGAAGGCATAAAATGGCTGAAATTAAACTTCTAAGTAATGAAACAATCGATAAGATCGCTGCCGGTGAAGTGGTAGAAAAGCCCGTTAATGTTGTTAAAGAATTATTGGAAAATTCTTTGGATGCCGGAGCCACTCGTATTGTCTGTGAAATAAAAAACGGCGGGATCGATCTTATAAGAGTGACTGATAACGGAAAAGGCATTGCATCGGATGACTGTACCAATGCCTTTTTAAGACATGCCACCAGTAAGATTCACGAAATAGAAGATTTAAATGATTTAAATACTTTGGGCTTCAGAGGAGAAGCTTTATCAAGTATTGCTGCGGTTTCAAAAACCGAACTTATTACTAAAACACGTGACTCACTTTTAGGTAAGAAAATAAATATAAACGGCGGTGTATTAATGGAAGATTCCGACGTTGGCGCTCCAAGCGGTACTACCATAATCATAAGACAGCTTTTTTATAATACCCCCGCCAGGAAGAAATTCCTTAAAAGTGCTGCGGCTGAAGCTGCAACCATTCAGGATATTGTTGAAAAAATAGTTCTTTCAAATCCCGATGTTGCAATATCTTTAATTATAAATAATAAGATCAAAGTTGATTCTCCCGGAAACGGAAAAAAAGAGGATGCGATCTACTCGGTTTTCGGTAAAGATGTTTACAAAGCACTTCTTCCTCTTGATTATGAAAGTGAAGGAATTCACATTACAGGTTTCATATGTAAGCCTGAGTTTAATTATCAATCAAGAAACGGCGAGATTTATTTCGTAAACGGAAGATATATCAGATCTAAGACCATTCAGACCGGAATAGAAGAAGGCTTTTCCGGATTTTTAATGCAGCATAGATTCCCTTTCTGCATTTTGAATATAAATATCGATCAGGAAAATGTGGATGTTAATGTTCATCCACGTAAAATGGAAGTTCGCTTTTCTGATGATGAACTGATTAAAAAGCATATTAAATATTCCATCATCGAAACTCTCAGTAAAACCGAGCTTATTCCTGAAGTTTCAGTGGATTTAAATTTAAAAACCGAAACCGACAGTTTTGATTTTAAAGTAAACACCGATGCTTTAAGCGATGTAGCATTCGACAGATCATTTTATGAAGTTAAAGATGAAGATGTCACATTCCCGGAACATGATGTGAGTTTAGATACTAAGATCGATTCAGTAAATGAAAAAAAAGTACAGCCCTTTGAAATAAACAGAGTTGCAGAAAAAGAAATTATCTTTAATAAAGAACTAAGTGAACTTAAACCTGTTGATGAATCTTTATTTGATAAAAAGCTTATTACTGATGAACCCTTAAAGAGATATCGTATTATAGGTCAGGTCTTTAATACATATTGGCTCATTACATTGGATGATGATCTTTATATAGTGGATCAGCATGCAGCACATGAAAAAGTAAACTACGAAAAGTTTTTACGACGATTTAAAGAAGATTCTTTTTACGGACAGACACTTTTAAGCCCGGTTATTCTTAATCTTTCACCCATAGAAAAAGAAGCGCTTTCCGTAAATTATGATCTGTTTACCAGATTCGGCTTCGAACTTGAAGAATTCGGTGATTCTTCTTTTGCATTAAGAAGCGTACCCGGGGATATGTTTGAAATGGATTATTCGGAGCTTTTCCATGATATTCTCAATGAATTATCCGATAAAGGCTCATCGGAAGTACCCGAAGTATTTTTAGATAAGCTTGCGACCAAAGCATGTAAAGCTTCCGTAAAGGGCGGCATGAGTATTTCTTTTGGTGAAATGGAAGAACTCATGAATGAGATGATGAAACTTGATAATCCCTACAATTGTCCTCACGGACGCCCCACATTTATTAAGATCACCAAGAATGAACTGGAACATAAATTTAAGAGGATTGTTTAATGAAGCCTTTAGTGATTTTAACAGGCCCCACTGCTGTGGGAAAAACAGATCTTTCCATAAAACTTGCAAAGAAAATTAACGGCGAAATCATATCTGCCGATTCCATGCAGGTTTATAAAGGTATGAATATAGGTTCTGCCAAAATCACGGAAGAAGAAAAGTGCGGTGTAAAGCATTATTTGATCGATGTTTTGGATCCAACCGAAGATTTTAATGTAAGCTTGTTTAAAGAAATGGCTCTTGAAGCCATGGATGAAATTTATAAAAAGAATATGATCCCCATCATTACCGGTGGCACGGGCTTTTATATTCAGGCGCTTTTATATGATGTGGATTTTAATGAATCAGACGGTGAGGATACCTATTTAAGAGAAAAGCTTACAAAAGAAGCTATTGAAAAGGGACCCGATTTTCTTTTTGAAAGATTAAAGAAGATTGATCCTGAATCTGCTGAAATAATACATAAAAATAATATTAAAAGGGTTATTCGTGCCATTGAATTTTATGAGCAGACAGGCACAAAAATAAGCGATCATAATAAGGAGCAGTATGAAAACGAATCGCCTTATAATTTCTCTTATTTTGTATTAACCGATGACAGAGACAAGATTTATGAACGCATAAATAAGAGAGTGGATATCATGCTTGAAAAGGGCCTTGTTAAAGAAGTTGAAACTCTTAAAAACAATGGATTAAGCATGAACAATATTTCGATGCAGGGGCTTGGTTACAAAGAAATCCTTGCGTATCTTGATGGGGATATTACCCTTGATGAAGCTGTTGAAATCATTAAAAGAGATACAAGACATTTTGCAAAAAGACAGCTTACCTGGTTCAGAAGAGAAAAACATGTTACTTTTATCGATAAATCCAAATTTAAATCTGATGATGAAATTCTTATGTTTATGGCGGAAGAATTGAAGGCTAAAAAAATAATATAAAATCTTTGTAATTTAAACACAGAAAGAAGATTTTATGTTACTATAAATTTTAGCGATTAAGTGTGGCTCGGGAGAAGGAAGGAGCCTATGAACACTAAATCATCATTACTTAGAGAACACTTCATGAGGGATGATCTTCCTTATGAAAAGTTCAATCGGATCGGAGCAGAGGGACTCACGGATTCTGAATTACTTGCGATAATACTCAGGAACGGCACCAGGAATTTTAATGTATATCAGATTGCCTGTTCCATTTTATCATTACCAAAGATAAAACAGTTAGGTATTCCCGGATTAGGCAGATTAAAAAAAGAAGAGCTTTTAGCTATTCCCGGTATGGGGCCGGTTAAATCTGCCCAGGTTTTATGTATTTCAGAACTTTCAAAAAGAATGTCCGTTTCTTTCAAAGAAGCAAAGCTCCCCCTGGATTCACCAAGTAAAATTGTATCTATGTACATGCCTAAAATGCGCATTCTTGAAAAAGAGATTGTTATGGCTGTATATTTAGATTCAAAATTAAGATTGATAATGGATGAAAAGATTTCCGTCGGCACCATAAACAGCAGCATTTTAGAGCCGAGAGAAGTCATAAGATCCGCCATGGGATGTAATGCCACCAATATTTTCGTGTTGCATAATCATCCATCCGGCGACCCAAGTCCCAGTAATGAGGACAATATTATTACAAGTAAACTTTTAAAAGCCTGCAATCTGGTATCAATAAAGCTTATCGATCATATAATAGTGGGAGATAACAGATACTATAGCTACAACGAGCATGGCTTTTTATAGGAGGTTATATTGAGTAACTTAAGCTTTGGTATCGATCTTGGTACAAATAACATCAGAATCTATCATAATGACACTGAAGATATCCTGATGGAAAAGAACATGATTGCCATCGAAAATAAGAAGAACATTTTTGCCTACGGAAATTCCGCTTTTGAAATGTATGAAAAGGCGCCCGGAAATATCAACATTTCAAGACCTTTGAACTATGGTGTTATTGCTGATATTAACAACATGAAGACTCTTGTTAAATACTATATTGCCGGCCTTCTTAAAAATAATATCAAACCCGCCGATTATTTCATTGCCGTTCCTACGGACGTAACTGAAGTTGAAAAGAAAGCATTTTACGATCTTATCAAAGAAAGCAATGTAAAAGCAAAGAAGATCATGGTAGTGGAAAAAGCCATTGCCGACGGTCTCGGCCTTGATATCGATATCAAAAATTCACAAGGAGTTCTTGTAGTTGATATCGGTTTCCAGACAACCGAAATTTCAATCCTTTCTCTCGGCGGTATCGTATTAAGTAAACTTATTAAAGTAGGCGGTCTTAATTTTGATGAATCCATAAAGAATGCTGTGAGAAAAGAATTTTCTTTATTTATCGGCGGAAAAACAGCCGAAAATGTTAAGGTTCATTTGAAAGATCTTGAAGCTGCGGAAGAATCTGCCGTTGTATACGGACGCGATATTGTAACAGGTCTTCCCGTTGAAAGATCCATTTCCACCAAGATCATTGACAGAGCTTTAGAAGATAACTTTAATACCATTATTGATAATATCAGAGTTATCCTCGAACGCACTCCTCCGGAACTTTCCGCAGATATTTTCAGACATGGTATTTACTTAACCGGCGGCGGTTCCATGGTCAATCACCTTGCCGAGAAGATTGCCAACGGCACAAATCTTAAAGTCAACATTGCAGAGCATCCGGAACACAGCGTTGCCCTGGGCCTTGCCAAAGTTATCAGGGATGATACCTATAAATCCGTAGCATATTCGATAGAAGGAATGGGTAAATGAGTCCTATTGTAAAAAGAAAAGGAGAGAGATTTACCTTACCGGGTAAATATCTCCTTTTTATTTTAACCATAATCTGCTGTACGCTTATTGCCGTTACATTTGCATCTGATATATTTAACGGTCCCTTGAATTTCGCCGTAAGCTATATTGTCGTTCCTTATGAAAGAGGAGTTTCCGCCATCGGAATGCGACTTTCACAGAGAAAAGATGAACTTATAAGTATACGTGAACTGCTTACGGAAAATGAAGAATTAAAGGCCGAAATAGAGAGATTGCAGGATGAAAATACGCGTCTCATGCAGGATAAATATGAATTAAATAACCTTCGAACATTATTTGAGCTTGATTCGGAATATGAAAGCTATAAAAAGACCGGTGCGAGAGTAATATATCAGGACGCAGGAAACTGGTTTTCTTCTTTTATCATTGATAAAGGTTCCGATGATGGAATAATGCTTGATATGAATGTAATCGCGGGTAACGGTCTTGTAGGAAGGATCACCATGGTAGGTCCCAACTGGAGTCGCGTTACCGGTATTATTTCCGATAACTCCAATGTTTCCGTTACCATCGTATCCACGCAGGATAATGCCATAGTAACAGGGGATCTTTCCGCCATCAGCAATGGATTTATTCCTTTTTCTCAGCTGATCGATTCAGATAACAATGTTTCTGTGGGAGATAAGATCGTAACAAGTGATATAAGTGATAAATACCTTCCCGGTATTTTAGTAGGATTTGTAAGTGAGATAAACAACGATCCCAACAACCTTACAAAATCCGGATATTTACTTCCCGTGGTTGATTTTGAACATATCGAAGAAGTACTTGTTATTACCGATATGAAACAGCAGATAACCAAAGAAGATATGAATAAGGCAAAAACTGCAGATTCTCAATGAAAAGAATAATTTTTTATATATTTTTATTAATAACTTCATTTGTATTACAGGGGACGCTCTTTAAGACCTTAAGCTTCGGCGGCATTTCTCCCAATCTTTTGCTTGTTTGCGTAGTTTCTTTCGGATTGATGAGAGGAGAAAAGACAGGGCTTTTGCTGGGTTTCTTTTCAGGTCTTTTAATGGACATTTTCTTAGGTCCCTTTATAGGTTTTTATGCCCTTTTACTTATGTACGTAGGCTTTGTTACGGGATTTTTCCATAAAGTATTTTTCGCGGAAGATTTAAAGCTTCCACTTTTGCTTATCATTGTATCCGATATTTCCTATGGCTTTTTATGCTATGTTTTATTATTCCTTTTAAGAGGTAAGACAGACATTTTATATTATTTCATGCATGTGATAATTCCCGAATGTGTCTATACCACGGTTGTTACCATCCTTATTTATCCTTTATGTCTCTTTATAAATCATAAACTTGAGACTGACGAAAGAAAGCGGGCAATTAAATTTGTTTGATAAAATAAAAGATTATTTTCTAAGCTTAATAAAGACAAGAATCATCTTTTTATATCTGATATTCTTTATACTTATGAGTATTCTTGTTGTCCGTATTTTCGATTTGCAGATAATAAAGGGCGATGAATATCTTAATTCCTTCCAGCTGCAGATAAAAAAAGAAATATCCTTGGATGCTGCCAGAGGCAAGATTTATGACAGAAACGGCAAGCTTCTTGCATACGATCAGCTTGCTTATTCCGTAAAAATAGAAGACGTATTTGAATCAGGCAGTAAAAAGAACGAGAATTTAAACAGGATCATATATAAAACCATCAATATCATCGAATCAAATGATGATAAGATATCTACGGATTTTTATATTGATCTTGACGAATATAACAATTATCAGTTCACTGTTTCCGGGACGAAGCTTAAAAGATTTAAAGCGGATATTTACGGAAAGCCTTATATTGATGACTTAACATATACTGAGCTTACTTCCTCGGCTGAAGATATGATCGATTATCTTTCCGGTGAAAAGCGCTACAATGTTCAGATCGAAGGCATTACGAAGGCTGATATTTTAAAGATAGTTTCAATAAGATATGCCTTAAGCTTAAATTCTTATCAAAAATATATTGCAACCACCATAGCCACCAATGTTTCCGAAAAGACCGTTGCGGTTATTATGGAAAACCAGGATGTGCTTGAAGGTGTTTCCGTTGTGGATGATACCATAAGAGTTTATCCCACCGGTGTTTATACTTCCCATATCATCGGTTATACAGGTAAGATCTCATCCGATGAGCTTGCTGAATATCAGGCAGAAGATCCTTCTTATTCATCCAATGATATCGTAGGTAAAAACGGCATCGAAAAGAGCATGGAATCAGTATTGAAGGGTAAAAAAGGCTCTGAAACCGTTTATGTTGATACCATGGGTAAGGTTATCTCATCGGCGGATTATGTAAGTGCCGTTGCGGGAAATGACCTATATTTAACAATTGATGCGGATTTACAGGAAGCCGTATATCATATTTTGGAGCAGAAGCTTGCGGGTATCCTTCTTTCAAAGATCATAAATTCAAAGGTTTATGTTCCGGGACCCCATGCATCAAATTCAGATATCAAGATACCTATTTATGATGTCTATTATTCTTTTTTCAATAACCAGGTAATAGATATCAATCATTTAAGCGCCGATGATGCTACCGAAAACGAAAAAGAAATCTATGCTGCATTTTTAGGTAAAAAGGAATCGGTTCTTGAATCCTTAAGAAATGAAGTTACGGAAAAGAATACTGATTATAAAAAGCTTAGTACCGAATATCAGAATTATGAAAATCACATGGAAAAGATCCTACTTGATACGGGAATCCTTAATTCTGATAAGATCAATTACGACGACCCCACTTATAATACATGGGCCGTTGAAGAAACTATTTCTTTTGGTGAATATGTAAAATATGCGATTTCCCAAAACTGGGTGGATTCCGAAAAACTGGATCTCAATCAAGCTTATTCGGATTCACAGGAAATATATGATGCCATAGTGGAAGAAATCTTTAAAGAGCTTAAAGAAGATATTACCTTTGACAGAATTATATATAGATATGCCATCAAAGAAGATAAAATAAGGCCCATTACTATCTGCAATACCTTGATCGATCAGGAAGTATTGAATCTTACGGAAGATGAACTTCATACATGGTATTCCGGTAAGCTTTCTCCCTACAGCTTTATAATTGAGCGTATTGAAAACTTGCAGATAACGCCTGCTCAGCTTGCATTGGAACCCTGTTCCGCATCCTGTGTCATGACGGATGTTCATACCGGTGATGTCCTTGCATTGGTATCTTATCCAAGCTATAACAATAATTATCTCGCAAACGGCGCCGATGTAAGTTATTTTAAGAAGATCAATCAGGATCTTTCATCCCCCATGATCAATTATGCCACTATGCAGAGAACGGCTCCCGGTTCCACATTTAAGATGGTAACAGCAACGGCAGGGTTAATGGAAGGTGTTGTTAATACCAATACACTTATTACCTGTACAGGTTCTTTTTCGGAGATCACAGAAACCCATAACTGCTGGATTTATCCCGGTCGTCACGGTTCTTTAAATGTGACCAATGCAATAAGAAAATCCTGCAACTATTATTTTTATACCGTAGGATACAAGCTTTCACTTGATGAAAGAAACAATTATAATTCAAGCCTCGGTATTGATGCCTTGTATAAATACGCGGATCTTTACGGACTTTCGGAAAAATCCGGTGTAGAAATAGAAGAATATGCTCCCATTGTATCTGACAGTTATTCCGTACCTTCCGCCATCGGTCAGGGTACTCACAGTTATACAACAGTGGGGCTTGCCCGCTATGTAACGGCAGTTGCCAACAGCGGAACCGTTTACGATCTTACTCTTTTAAGCAAGTTAACGGATTCCAACGGCAATCTGATAAAGGAATATGATGCCGAAACAAGAAATGTCATAGATTTGGATAAAAGCTACTGGAATGCGATTCATCAGGGTATGAGAGGCGTGTGCCTTGACAAGTCTTACTTTGCATCCTTCCCCATTGAAGTTGCAGGTAAAACCGGTACTGCACAGCAATCAAAAACAAAACCCGACCACGGTCTTTTTGTTGCATATGCGCCATATAATAATCCGGATATAGCAGTGGCTGTGCGTATTGCCAACGGTTATTCTTCCGATAATGCCGCAAGAACTACTCACGATATCCTTACCTGGTATTATGATCTTGAAAGTAATGCCGATGTCGTAACAGGTAAGGCTTCCACCAATATATCCGAAGTAAGATCAGGAGACTAATCAATGAATTCAAATGTTTATATCAAAAGCTATTCCAACGGATTGAAGGTTCAATTGTCAGATTCATGTTCTTTTAACGAACTCGTATCGGAAATTGAAGATAAATTCGCCGAGTCAAAGAATTTCTTCAAGGGAAGCAAGATTGCCGTTTCCTTTGAGGGAAGAGCGCTTTCTTTTGAAGAAGAGAAAAAGATCATAAAAATAATGGAACAGGCTTCGGAAATGACTGTTCTTTATGTCATCGGAAAGGATGAAGAAACCGCTTTAAATTATGCAAAGGTAGTTGACCGTGGCATAAATATCAAGACTTCATCCCCTGATAAGACCTTCGGGAATTTATATGTCGGAACTTTAAGAGCCGGAGAGCGTTATGAAACCGATGAAGGAGTAGTGGTTTTGGGCGATGTAGAACCCGGTGCAACTTTAATAGCTGCCGGAAATATCGTAGTACTTGGCGGGATCTATGGATCCGTCCAGATCAAAAACTACGAAAATCTTGAAAATTATTTCATCGCGGCAAGCGACATTTCCTGTGAAAAAATCAAGATCGGTGATTTCAGATATCATAGTAAAGAAAAAGGAAAGTGGCTTATCCGCCCCAAGATGAACCCGAAGATCGCCTATTATAACGGCAATCAGATATATCTTGAGAATATATCAAAAGAAACACTTACTTTTCTTTCCGGAAGAATGAGCAAATAAAATGTTTAGAAATCTGTCTATTAAGAATTATGATTTTAAATTAATAGTATATGTTGTAACGCTGAACATAATCGGTATTCTTGCCGTCGGCTCTGCCAATGCATCAATGCAGATGCGTCAGATCGAAGGTGCAATAATGGGTTTTTTCCTTATGGTTGTTGTATCGCTTTTTGACTATAAGGTTATATTGAAATTTTACTGGTTATGGTATGGAATTAATGCAGCTTTGCTTTTGGCTGTTTTACTTGCAGGCGAAACCACCAACAATGCAACCCGATGGTTTGAAATAGCCGGTATCAGATTTCAGCCCTCCGAGACGGCAAAGATTTTATTGATTATTTTTTTCGCACAGTTTATTATGAAATATAGAGATAAGATTAACACCGTGCAATTTATAATCAGTTATTTTGTGGTGGCAATGTTACCTCTGTATCTGATCTTCAGTCAGCCCGATCTGTCTACAACTTTGGTTGTTTTCGTAGTTATTCTGACCCTTCTTTTTTTGGCCGGTCTCGACTACAGAGTTATAATCGGTGCTTTGCTAGTGGTTATTCCATCAAGTATTATTTTTATAAGCATAATCCTTAAAGAAGGTCAGACCTTATTAAACGGATATCAGAGAAAAAGAATTTTATCTTTCTTTTATCCTGAAAAATTCGTTGATGATGCTTATCAGCAGATAAATTCCGTTATTGCCATCGGTTCCGGCAGATTAACAGGAAAAGGCCTTAATAATAACATCATAAGCTCACTTAAAAACGGTAAATTCATTATTATGCCGGATACGGACTTTATATTTGCCGTAATAGGAGAGGAGCTTGGTTTTATCGGATCTCTTGCCGTTATTCTGTTACTTTTCTTAATATGCTTTGAGTGCTTTTCCATTGCAAGACGCGCTCAGGATAAAGCGGGACTTTGCATTGCTGCAGGAATCGGCACATTAATAGGGATTCAGTCCTTCTTCAATATCGGAGTAGCAACGTTTATTTTGCCTAATACCGGCTTACCTCTTCCTTTCGTAAGCTATGGTCTTACATCACTTGTAAGTTCATACATAGGTATAGGCTTTGCGTTAAATGTCGGATTCCGTTCCGGCAAAAAAAGGGAGTTACGAGACACTGTTATTTAATTGGAGGGTTTAATGAATATTGCTTTAATTGCGCATGATGCCAAGAAAAAACTCATGCAGAATTTTTGTATTGCCTATCGGGGCATTTTAAGTAAGAATGAGCTTTATGCAACCGGTACCACCGGCAGACTTATAGAAGAAGTAACAAATCTTTCTATTCACAAATATCTCGCAGGCCACTTAGGCGGTGAACAGCAGATAGGTGCACAGATCGAGCATAATCAGATCGACCTTGTTATTTTCTTAAGAGATCCTCTTACACAGAAAACCCACGAGCCTGATGTAAGTAATGTTATGAGATTGTGTGATATGCATAACATTCCTCTTGCCACCAATCTTGCCAGCGCAGAATTATTGATTAAATCTCTTGATCGAGGAGACCTTGAGTGGCGTGAAATGTATAAATAAAAAACTTTTGATTTCATTATCATGTATATTAATGGCATCTTTATATACCGCATGCGGAAATGCGGCTATACGGATGCCTTTTTCTGATTTCAATAAAAGCCATGAAGATACTTTTAATATAAGTTCCTATGAAGAGCTTATGGCTGAAGCCTTCGCAGAAAATATAGCCGTTGAAAAAGAAGATGTGCTTGATATTTTCAGTCTTGAAGATTCCTCAGCCGGCATTCTTGTCGATGTTAAAAATAAAGATATACTCTATCAGCAGAATGCTTTTAAAACAATGTATCCCGCAAGTCTTACCAAAATCATGACAGCCCTTCTGGTTCTTGAAAATTCCAATCTTGATGATACGGTGACCTGCACATCCGCTGTTAAAAATATCGCTTTTAATGATGCTGTTTTATTGAATCTTAATCCCGGTGATACCATGACAGTGGATCAGGCGCTTCATTTAATGCTTATTAATTCATACAATGATGTAGCCATTGCATTGGCATGTCATGTATCCGGAACCGAAGAAGCATTTAACGATCTTATGAATAAAAGAGCATTGGAACTCGGAGCTACGCATACCCATTTTAATAATTCTCACGGCTTACCGGATGAAGAACATGTAACCTGTGTTCATGATCTATATTTAATTTTCAATGAGCTTATTAAATATGATAAATTCAAGGAGATCATTCAATTACATGATTATTCCACCGTATATCATGACAATAACGGTAATGATATAAATGCAACCGCAAATACGACCAATGCCTTTTTCAGAGGAATCTACGATAAGCCGGAAAACGTTACGATACTTGGCGGAAAGACGGGTACTACAACGGATGCGGGATTCTGCCTTATGCTTCTTAGTCAGGATAAGTATGGCAATTCATATATTTCCGTAATCTTAAATGAAGATTCAAGAGATTCTTTGTATGGGAAAATGTCGGAACTCCTCGGAGAGCTTAAATAAAGAGGCAATTTAACCAACTTTTTCAGGCCAAGTTAAGATAATTAAGAGTTGTTTTTTACATGTCACTATCTTATAATAATTCTATAAGACGCAAGTCAATAAATGACGGAGGGTTACATCATGGTACAATTAATCATTGGAGAAAAGGGTAAGGGTAAGACCAAGCACCTTCTTGAAAAAGTTAATAGCGAGATTCAGAAGATATCGGGTAACATCGTTTATTTGGACAAGAGCACCAAGCATATGTATGAACTTAACAATAAGGTGCGTCTCATCGATGTATCCGATTATTTTATTGATAATTACAGTGAATTTATAGGCTTTATCTTAGGTATTCTTTCACAGGATCATGATCTTGAACAGATGTATATTGATTCCTTCCTCATTGTTTCAAAATGTGACAAAGATTTTGAATATTGTATCGATAAATTAGAGAAAGTCAGTGAAGCATTTAAGACAGATTTCATTATCTGCGCTTCTGTTACAGAAGACGACATTTCAGCCGAGACTAAGAAAAAAGTTATTTTATCCTTATAAAAACAATTAAGAATACAGACCTCGGTTCATTACCGGGGTCTTTTCTCGATTTTTGGAGTAAACATGCCATCTTCCAATAACGTTTTACGTTTTAAGCAAAAGAAAAACTTTAATATAGGTATCGCGATCTTTCTTGTAATCCTTATATATATAATCATTTGTATTTTTCTCGGATTAAAGGAAAAACCCACTACCGGATATCAGGTTAAATACGGTTCACTTTCTCAGAATAAGACATATTCAGGTATTGCATTAAGAAAAGAAGTGACAGTAAACAGCGAAACTTCCGGATATGTAAACTATTTTATCGCAGAAGGTGAGAGAGCTGCATATAACAATCTTATCTATTGCATCGATCAAAGCGGTAAATTTTCCGATTTACTGGGTGAAGATCCTGCCAAAGATACAACTCTTGAAAAGGGTGAATTAAATTCCCTAAAGCAGGAGATCAAGCTTTTTTCCAAAACCTTTGATAAAGAGAATTTCCCGGAAGCATATTTCTTTAATAAAAAAATAGATGGCGAGATATTAACTCTATCAAACAAACGAATCCTCGATAGTGTTAATTCGGTCAATGAAATAAGCACTACCGATGTGATCGATTATTCCTATTCAAAGGATCCCGGAATTGTCCTTTATTATCAGGACGGATTCGAGAATAAAACCGCAGCCGATTTAAATACCCTAGATTTTGACAGAGATTCTTACAAGAAAACCGCACTATATAATGATGAGCTTGTTGAAGCCGGTTCTTTTGTATATAAGTATGTATTTGATGAAAACTGGTCCATTGCAATTCTTGTCAAGAATGAAGATGTACCTGAGATCACTGCCAATGAATATGTGGAAGTCAAATTTCTCGAGCCAAAGACCACTTCATGGGGAAGGGTAAGTATCGCAAATACATTTGAAGAATATTCCGTTATAGAACTTAGCTTTACAAATTCCATGGTTTCTTTTGCAAAAGACAGATTTATAGATATAGAGCTTTTACTTGAAAATGAATCGGGATTAAAGGTTCCTAAGTCAAGCCTTGTGGAAAAGGACTTTTATCTTATTGACAAGGAGTTTGTATCAAAGGGCGGAAATTCCAACAATCTCGGTGTAAACAGAAAAGAATCCGACGGTGTAAATGAAACCGTAAAATTCGTTGAAATAGAAATTTATGGCGAAGCCGAAGGATATTATTATGTAGATAAAAGCGCATTACCTGCGGGAAGCGTTTTAATAAAATCAAATGCCCCCATCGGAAGTACCGATGATAATACTTTTATAGTACGTGATGATTTTCATGGCACTTTAACAGGTGTATATAATATAAATAAAGGATATGCCGATTTCAAAGAAGTATTTGTATTATATGAAAATGAAGAATACTGTATCGTAAAAGCCAATGATCAATATGGCTTAAATGCCTATGATTATATAGCCTTAGAAGCAGGCAAAATATCAGATAAAGATTTTGTATATTAGGAGAAACTATGCAGGATTCAATTAAAGAAAACATTAAAAATGTTAAATTAAAGCTTGATGAAGCTGCGAAAAAAAGTCCCTACGGTAATAACCCCACATTAATTGCCGTAAGCAAGACAAAGCCCGTTTCCATGTTAATGGAAGCCTATGAAACCGGAATAAGGGATTTTGGCGAAAATCATGTTCAGGAAATACTGGAAAAATATGAAGTTTGTCCCAATGATATCCGTTTTCATATGATAGGGCATCTGCAGAAGAATAAAGTTAAATATATTGTTGATAAAGTATTTTTAATCCACAGCGTTGATTCCCTCGCATTGGCTGAGGTCATTGAAAAGGAATCCATAAAAAAGAATGTTGAAAGCAATGTTTTGATAGAAGTAAACGTAGCCAGGGAAGAATCAAAATTCGGTATTTTTAAAGAGGATACTCTTGCTTTGATAAAAGAAATCGCTAAGCTTCCTCATGTGCATATAAAGGGCTTAATGACCATAGCTCCCTATGTTACGAATCCCGAGGATAACAGGCGATATTTTGAAGAACTTAAAGCCTTATCCATTGACATAGGAAATCAAAACATTGATAATGTTTGTATGGATGTTTTGTCCATGGGAATGACCGGTGACTACGAAGTTGCGGCTTCCTGCGGAGCCACCTATGTTCGTGTAGGTACAGGCATTTTTGGCGAAAGAAATTATAATTAATAATAGATTGGAGAATTTTTTCATGGGAGTAATGGATAAGTTTTTAAATGTCATGAAATTCGGTGACGAAGATGAATCCGAATACTATGACGAGGAAGAATATGTAGAAGAGACACCTAAAAAAACAGTTGAACCTTCTTTGGAAGAAAAAGTGATCAAACCTTCAGAACCCAAGAAGGCTGCATCACCCAAAAGGAGGACAGTAACAATGAATGAATCCAGTGTTTGTGTGTTTAAACCCCAGTCCTTTGAAGAAGCTAAGGAAATTGCGGAAACTTTACTTTCCAACAATACAGTAATCCTTAATTTCGAAGGCGTTGATCTTCAGATCTCACAGAGAGTTCTTGATATTGTTACAGGTACCTGCATCGCAATCGGCGGAAACCTTCAGAAGTTATCTAACTACATGTTCATGGCCACTCCGGCAAGCGTTGATGTTTCGGGTGAATTTCAGGACACCCTTACCGGAGCATTTGAGAATTTCTAATACTTAAATCCTGTCAGCTTTGACAGGATTTTTAAGTTTAATAAAAACTACAACGGAGATACCGATGGAATTAAATGTAAAAATCCCTTGTGATAAAGATAATTACAATGTTTATTTTGAAAGTGATTTTAAACGCTTAAAAGAATTATTATCAAGTATTAATGCATCTAAAGTGATGCTCATAACGGATACCAATGTTTCCATGCATTGGGAAAAGAAGGTTTTATTAAATATACCTGAATCCATGAAAGCTTTTACCTTTAAATTCGAAGCAGGCGAAGCATCAAAGAATCTTGATACGGTTAACTTGATTTATGAAGCCTTAACTGAAAATAAGTTTAACAGGACAGATTTGATAATCGCATTAGGCGGCGGTGTTGTAGGTGATACTGCAGCCTATGTTGCACATACCTTTAAAAGAGGCCTTCCCTTTATAGCTCTTCCCACAAGCTTATTATCAATGGTTGATTCATCTGTGGGCGGAAAGTCGGGCGTTGATTATAAAGGCATCAAAAACATGGTGGGAGCCTTTTCATTTCCTGAATTTGTTTATATAAATACAGAATTCTTATCAACGTTACCTGAAAGAGAATTCTATAACGGTTTTGCTGAAATCATGAAGCATGGTCTTATTAAAGATGAAGAATACTATTTATGGCTAATCGATAATATGTATGAAATATGCGAAAAAGACCCTGATACTTTACTTAAGATGATCTCTCATTCCGTTTTAATAAAGAAATCGGTAGTAGAAAACGATCCTTATGAAAGAGGAGAGAGGGCCTTACTTAATTTCGGACATACAATCGGCCATGCCATCGAAGCGTATTTTAAAGGTGAATATATTCACGGAGAAGCTGTTGCACTAGGCTGTGTTGCTGCCTCCTATATCTCATGGAAAAGAAACATGCTTGAAATGGAAGATTATTACGAGATTCGCGACATGTTTGTTCCCTTTAATCTTCCGATCACAATAAAGACGGATGACCTGAACGAGATCATCGAGCTTATGAAATTTGATAAAAAGAACACCGGCAATGAGATCAACATGGTCCTTCTTAATAAGATCGGTGAAGCTGTTTTGGTAAATAACATTGGCAGGGATGAAATACTTAAGGCATTGGAAGAACTTAATTTTAAGGATGAAGTTTAATGGAAAACAAAGCTTCTAAATTTAAAATTTATATATTGGATGTTCTGTTTCTTGCTTTTCTTTTTTCGATTGACAGAACCATAAAGCATTTTATTGTTGATAAATTAAAAGATCATCCTGATTTTTCGGTTATCCCCGGAATTCTTGATTTACATTATCTTGAGAATACCGGCGCCGCTTTCGGTATACTGAAAAATCAGAGGGCATTCTTTTTAATGGTAACCATTATCATGCTTATTGCCATTATATTTTTAATATGGAGTTTTCCTCCTAAGAAAAAATATATTGCAGCGCATTTATTTTTAATCTTTATTTCCTCAGGAGCGATTGGTAATATGACCGACAGGATCCTGAACGGTTTCGTAGTTGACTATATTTATTTAAGCTTTATAAACTTTCCCGTATTTAATGTTGCTGACATTTATGTCACAATCGGCACTATAGGCATAGCCATTCTTTTAATCTTCTTTTACAAAGAGGATGATTTAAACTTCTTACGATTTAAAGAAAAGAAAATCAGGGAATTACATTAATGGAAGAACATGTTTTTATTGTATTACCTGAAGAAGAAGGAGAGAGATGCGATAAATATTTAAGTAATCTGTTTCCGGATTTATCCAGGTCATTTATTCAAAAACAAATAGAAGATGGGAATCTCATCATCAATGACAGTCCCAAAAAGGCAAATTATAAGATAAAAGCCGATGACAGGATAGTATTAACAATTCCCAGCTTAAAGGATCCCGAAATAGTTCCTGAAAATATTCCCATTGATATAGTATATGAAGATGATGATGTTGCCATCGTAAATAAACCTCAGGGAATGGTGGTTCATCCTTCCTGCGGTCATTATTCAGGCACCCTGGTAAATGCTTTATTATTTCATTTAAACGGACGTTTAAGCGGCATAAACGGGGTGTTAAGACCCGGTATTGTGCATAGAATTGATAAAGATACATCCGGTCTTCTGATAATATGTAAGAATGATAAAGCCCATAATCATATAGCGGAACAGCTAAAGGATCATACCTGTAATCGCATTTATCATGCAATATGCCACGGTATAATAAAGGAAGATAATTTAACAGTAGATGCGCCTCTTGGACGTGATAAAAATGACAGAAAAAAGATGAGTATCGTCCCTGACGGCAAGAGAGCAGTAACTCATATAAAAGTATTGGAGCGATTTAAAGATTATACATATATTGAATGTAAGCTTGAAACAGGACGTACTCATCAGATAAGAGTTCATTTAAAGAGTATAAATCATCCCTTAATGGGCGATCCCGTATATTTTAACGGAAAAGAAAGCTTTAAATGCGCAGGACAGATATTACATGCGAAAACCATAGGCTTTATAAGTCCAACAACGGGTGAAAAGCTGCTTTTTGATTCAGAATTACCGGATTACTTTGAAGATATACTGAAAAAATTGCGAAATAACTGATAAAAAAAATCGAGAAATTAATGTCAGTTTACATAATATTATTATGTAAACATACTTTAATTATCTGACAATTTATGTTATAATCTTAATATAAAATTTAGATATAAATTATAAGTAAGTGAAGGGAGTATCGCTTATGAATACAATTATAACTATCGGCAGACAGTATGGATCTGCAGGACATGAAATCGGAGAGAAGGTCGCAAACTATTTTAAAATTCCCTTTTGTGACAAATCAATTTTAACAAGAGCTGCCAAAGAAAGCGGTTTTTGCGAAGAAATGATCCAGAATCATGATGAAAGACCCACAAGCTCTTTCCTTTATAACCTGGTAATGGATACATATTCCTTTGGTTACAATTCCTCATCATTTGTTGATATGCCCATAAGTCATAAGGTATTTTTAGCGCAATTTGATGCCATTAAGAAAATGGCCAATGAAGGTCCCTGTGTATTTGTAGGTAGATGCGCTGATTATGCTTTAAACGATTACAAAAATGTAATTAATCTTTTCATTTATGCTGATGATGATTTTAAAATAAAGAACATATTAAAAAAAGAACCTTCCATTACAACAGAAGCAAAAGCGAGAGAGACCTATCTAAAAAAAGATAAACAGCGTGCATCATACTATAATTATTATTCATCAAAAAAGTGGGGGCATGCAGAATCCTATGATTTATGCATAAATTCCGGAAAACTCGGTGTTGATCGTACCGTGGATTTGATCGTGCAATATGTTGAAGATTTTGAAAAAGCCACAAAATAGATTGGCACCCGACTCATAATATGATGGAACCGATAATTTAATTTATCTTAGATTTGTAAAAAAATAGCTATTATTTTAAAAGCACCCCAAATGTAAAACTTGCATTCGAGGTGCTTTTTTCTTACTTGCAAAGACAGAATAGACGTGGTATTATGAATATATATCTATGCGTTAAATCTCAATTTAACGAATAAATAGCACGAATTTACGCATATCTATTTGATCCGGAGGTAAATTAATCATGGGCCGTGATTCTGAATATAATAAAGAAAAAGATAAAAAATATAGATTAAAACTTGAAGCCATGAAGAAAAAGCTTCCCACTTATACCTATGAGTTTTTAGATTCCAAAGCTCAAAGGAATCCAAATACAGCCGTTTCATATACATATGATCTGCTTGATTTCTTCGAATACTTAAAAGAGTTTTGTCCCGGGGCTAAATCATATGAAATATCATCTGTTCCTGCAGATATATTAAATTCTTTAACTTTCCAGGACATTAATGAGTACCAGAAATATCTAAGCGCTAAAGATGTAACGATCATCGGAAAATACGACCGTCAGAATGAAATATCCGGAATCGCAAGGAAAATGTCCGCATTGCGTTCTTTTTATAAATATCAGGTTGAGCATCAATTTCTTGATAACGATCCAACTGTTGGCGCCAATAAGCAAAACCGCAAGGATGACGACCATGTGATCATTCGATTAACGCCATCCGAAGTCGATACCTTCCTGAATGTAATAAAAAACTGCGAAGTCGGGTCTCTCAGGCAGCAAAAAATACTTCAAAATACAAGATATCGAGATTTGGCGATACTTACTCTCCTGCTTAGAACAGGTATTCGAGTTTCAGAATGTGTCGGATTGGACGTTGACGATCTTAATTTCAATGAAAACTCAATGGTTGTTGTAAGAAAAGGCCGTAAAGAGCATATTCTTTATTTTGATGAGGTAACAAAAGAAGCTCTATGTGATTATCTTGAGCTTGAACGCCCCCATTATATTGATTCCGACAAGGAAAAAGCTCTTTTTATGTCCATTCAGAAGCGCCGAATTGCCATTAGAAGCGTTCAGCAAATGGTAAATAAGTATGCCCATGTGGCTGTTGCCAATAAGAAAATATCTCCTCATAAAATGCGTTCCACATATGGTACCGCATTATATAATAAAACAGGTGATATAAGGCTTGTAGCCGATGTTTTAGGTCATTCTGACATAAATACCACAGCAAAGCATTACGCAGCATCCGAGGATGCTCACAGACGTGCTGCGGCAAAAGTTGATCCTTATTCGGAATAAATTAAAAGCTTCCATAGTTTGATTACTACGGAAGCTTTTTAATTTAATGATCAATCATCATTTTTATTACGGGATTTTAATCTGTCTTTGATGAATTTTGATATAAATACATATGCTTTCTTAATCCCGTTAAATATGGCAACAAATAACTTTTTAATAAAAAGTGCCGGCTTTGTGGGTTTCTTTTCTTCTTTTACCAGATTATGATTCATGGTACCGTCTTCACTTACGGATGCCAGTTCAAAATATTCATCCTGACCGGTAGGTAAGTCTTTTGCTTTTAGCTTCTTATCGGAAATCTTATTAATACCCGCAAGAATGACTGCAGTTAAAGGTACACCGATGATCATACCGATAACACCCCAGAATCCGCCGAAAACGGTAATCGAAACGATGATCCAGAATGAAGTGATACCCGTTGACTGTGAAAGGATCATGGGGCCTATGAAATTACCGTCAACCTGCTGCAAAACCAATATGAAAATCACGAAATACAGAGCCATCTTAGGATTAACAAGTAAAATAATAAGTGTGCTTGGAACAGCTCCCAGGTAAGGACCAAAGAAAGGAATTACATTGGTAACGCCGATGATCACACTGATAAGCAATGCGTAAGGGATTCCGATTATAAGGCATCCAAAATAACAGATAATACCGATGATAAGTGAATCAAATATTTTACCGGAAAGGAATCCGATAAAGGTTTTGTGGGTAAATCTTACGGATTCAACAAAGGCATTGGCGGTATTCTTAGATAAAAAAGCATATATTAATTTAACTGAACCGCCTGCAAATCTTTCTTTTGATACAAGGACATATATTGAAATTATAATTCCGATAATAACATTCCATAAAAATTTAAATATCTTAAGTAAGCTCGCGGAAAATGATGAAATAAATGTATTAATATTGGGAAGCAATAATTTCTGTACCGAAGGCATTACAACATCATTTAAGAAGTTGTCAGCTTCGCTTGAATAATCATATACAAGATCCGAAAGCATTTTCGCAAATTCGGGATTGTCTTCCAGGGTTTTATTTACAAATTCAACGAGGTTGTTGGTATAAATCGTGTAATGATTGATAAGACTCTGAACGCTTGAATATAATTCAGGTATAACATTGGCAAAAAAAGCATATGCCATATAAATTATCACTGTGAATGTGATCAATAATGATACCAATCTGGATATTTTCTCTTTGTTTTTTAACTTATCATTCTTATTAAGATAATTGATTACAGGCATTACTGCTTTCTTTTCAACAAAATTAAGCAACGGAGTAATCAAATATGCAATTACCATACCATATGTAATGGGTGCAAGAACTTTATTTAATGCCGCAAGCCCATCCATAAGGGTTGACAGTTTAAAAAACAGAAAATATACAGCCATTATGGATACGGCTGTAAGAAAAAGTGTTAATCCGATCTGGAAATATTTGTTTTCAAGCTTAATCTTCATATGATTACCCCTTATAAAGGTTTCTTAATAAAATTATAGCACACAGGCAATAAGAATTATTACAAATTTAGAATACTTTTATTTATTTATTATGCTATACTTAATCTAAAGAAAATAACAAAAATATGCAGGAAAACAGACTTTTAAGCCTGATAAGACAGGCAATAGATAAATATGAAATGATCGATGAGGGCGATAAAATTGCCGTAGGGATTTCAGGCGGTAAGGATTCACTCACTCTTCTTTACGGACTTTCAAAGCTTAAGAACTTTTATCCAAAGTCCTTTGAATTATATGCTTTTACAGTTGATCTGGGCTTTGAAAATGTGGATTTTTGTAAAATCAAAGCTTTTTGCGATGATTTAGGTGTTGAATATCAAATAATAAAGACTGACATCGCTTCCATAGTATTTGATATAAGAAAAGAACAAAATCCCTGTTCTTTATGCGCAAAAATGCGTAAAGGAGCATTAAATGCCCGATTAAAGGAGCTTGAAATAAATAAGATCGCCTATGCCCATCATAAGGATGATGTTGTTGATACTCTTCTGCTTTCTTTGATCTATGAAGGAAGATTCAATACCATTAATCCCGTTACATATTTAGACAGGGATAAGATAACTGTCCTCAGGCCTTTAATCTATGTAAAAGAAAGCGAAGTCAAGGGCTTTGTAAATAAATATGAGATTCCTGTTTTAAAGAGCCCCTGTCCCGTTGATAAAAAAACAAAACGAGAATACGTTAAGAAAGTTTTAAGTGAAATAAATAAATGTGCCCCCGGAGTAAGCAATCGCATATTTACAGCAATTGAAACTGTTAATTTTTTTGCCGGCAAAGACAAAAGGTGAGCCAATGCATATTACACTGGAAAACGCAATTAACATAGCAAACCTCCTTAATTTCCGATCGATTATTTTTAAAATAGCCGATGGGCAGATTAAGGTTGTTTTTTATTCTGATTCAATTCCTCAAATGTTCGGATATGAACCCGATGATTTTGATAATACACTTCATACGGATTGTTCAAAACTTATCTCCCGCTACGATTATGAATATCTTTATAAAGGCTTTTTTGAAATAGCTCATACAAAGAAAAGCTACAGCTATACCATTCAGGTTAAAAAGAAAAACGGTGGTTTATGCTTTTTAAGTGGAGTTGCTGCTTACTTTGCGGAAGAAAATGATGATCTTTATTATTATTCATCCATATATGACAGTTCTGAATCAAAGGATAAAAAGAAATCCGAATTGATTCAAAATGCCGAAAGATATCATAAGGCCATTGAATTTGCCAATATAGCCACATGGGACTATGACATCATAAATAAAAAGTTCTTATATGAAGATGATTTAAATAAATTCTTTGATTTTACATTTACCAATTTAAATATCCCTGAAGCGATCTTAAGTTCAAGGCTGATAGATAAAGATGATATTCCGGAATATCTTGAATCCTACCGAAAGCTCACTGCTGGATATAAGGAAGTTACAAGAGAAAACTGGTTCCATTTCCCCAACTCAAATACTCCTAAATATATCAGAGTTAAATATACCGTGGAATTTAACAAGGATAATATCCCTGTTGTCGCTCACGGAATGCTTATAGATCTTACTGAGCAAAAGAATGCTGAAATTGCCTTTAATTTAAGATCCGAAGCTCTGATAAAAAATAATGTTGATAATATATGCATTAATCAGGCAAATCTTTCAAATAATACCATTAAGTCCGCTATGTCAAACTATGCGTATTTAAAGGATTTTACCATTTGCGAATCCTTTGATGATCTGATTGCTCAGATCGTTGATAAGATTCCCGGACAGAATGATAAAATACATTTTATAAATACTTTTTCAAGAAACTCTCTCCTATCCACTTTTGATAAGAGTAATTACCAGGTAAATCTTGAGCACTCTTTATATATTAAAAAGGATTGCGAGATCTTTGTAAAAACAACCGCAAATTTAATTAAAAATCCCATAAACGGCGATGTTGAATGCGTTCTTAATATTATTAATATTAATTATAACAAGACCATTGAAAACCTTGTAAATGGCACTGTTCAGCGTGAATATGACTATATCGCTCTTGTATATATCAAAACCAATATTTTCTTTATAATCGACCGCTATAATGTGGACTTAAATGAAGAAAACGAAGATTTCTTAGGATATTTTACAAATGAATTTAAACGAACAATCCAATCGGAAGACGAACTTGAATACCTGTTATCCGAATTCAACTATCCTAACCTCATAGAAAAGATAAATACTTACGGAGAATATACCCTTCAATATAATACCAGCGATAATTACGAAAAGAATAAGCATAAAATACTTCGATTTGCCTTTTTAAATAATAAACGTGATGTCATGACGGTTTCCTGTCATGATACAACCAAGCTCTTTAATGAAGAGCTTGAACAGAAAAGAAAGCTTTCAAATGCTTTGGTTGCCGCAGAAAAGGCAAATATCGCAAAATCCGAATTCTTATCTTTGGTAAGCCATGATATAAGAACTCCTTTAAACGGGATCATGGGAATGCTGGAACTTGCATCGGACCAGGATGATATTAATGTTATAAGGGGCTATCTTAATAAAGCAAAGACCTCCTCAAGTTATCTTTTAGGCCTCTTAAATGACGTTTTGGATATGTCCAAGATTGAATCCGGTAAAATCGAATTGAAGCCCGAAACTTATCCTTACAGCGAGTTCGAAGAATATTTAAGCGGAATAATTCAACCTCTCTGTGATAAAAAGAATTTACATTTCAACTTTATTACGGATATCAAAAATAAAGCTATATATGTTGACAAGCTGAGATTTAATCAGATCATGTTCAATATTCTCTCAAACTCCTGCAAATATACTAATCCCGGAGGAAATATTGAGCTTAAAATACGCAGTGATACCATCGATGAAAAGACCCTTATCGCTTATATAACGATTTCCGATAATGGTATAGGAATGTCTGATGAGTTTCAAAAGCATTTATTTGAATCATTCAGTCAGGAAAACCGCCCCGGTGTGGAAATAACAGAAGGTTCAGGTTTGGGACTTTCAATTGCATATAATCTTGTAAAACTCATGGGTGGAGAAATTGCCGTAGAAAGTATTATCAATCAGGGAACGATATTCAAATTATCCTTTATACTTCCTTATAAAGAAATTACCGACGAACATCCCATCATTGATGAAGTAATAGATACCGAACCTATCAGAAAAGATTATTCCGGCAAGCGTTTCCTTCTTTGCGAAGATAATGAGATCAACCAGGAGATTGCTCTTCAGATACTTACAAATGTAGGAGCAAAGGTTGATATAGCAAATGACGGCCTTGAAGCCGTACAGATGTATAAAAAGGCAAAATCATATCATTATGATGCCATATTTATGGATATCAGAATGCCTAATATGGATGGCATGGCTGCTACTAAGGAGATCAGAAAATCCAAAAAGAAAGACAGTAAGACAATTCCTGTTATTGCCATGACCGCCAATGCCATGAGTGAGGATCGCATGGAATGTATCGAAGCAGGCATGAATGCTTACATACCTAAACCTATAAATATTCATCAGATGTATGCGCTCATGACAAGAATAATCAACTAGATTAAATATGCATCAATCTTCCGATGCTGTTTTTAAAAAACAGGGAACGACAATATAGCTTCCTGCCTTAAGTGTTTCATCATCATCCAAATTATTGATATATTTTACTTCTTTAGTAAAATCCTTAAGACTGTAACCTTCTTTTCCGTACTCTTCGGAAAGGGAGGTTATTGTATCTCCGGCCTTGATCTCTACAGTCAGATAATATTTATATACTTTTTCGCTTTCTCCCGACGCATTGGCCTTAAGTGAGAAAAACAATAAGGACATTGTTATCATAAGAACCAGCATAATAAAAAGAACAAAAATATGTCTTCTTAACTCTCTGTTTCTTCTGATTCTGTTATTTAAGATTCTTAATTCGCTTCTTTCGTTGTAATTAACAGCCTGTGCCATGTCCGCTCCTTCTTGCAAAACGATTGTTTGCGTTAAACAGTTGTTCGATACATTTACAACATACTACACGAATAAATGTTTGTCAACAAATATTCGCGAATTTTTGTTCGAAAAATGTTTGACATGGGAAACATATGTGCTATAATTAATCCAGAACAAATAATCTATATGGAGGTATCATATGCCCGACGGAAAAATCACCCAGAAACAGCAACAGGTCCTGGATTTCATGAAAGCTTTCGTTAGAGAAAAGGGATTTCCCCCTTCCGTAAGAGAGATCTGTGAAGGAGTTAATTTACGATCCACCTCTTCCGTTTTCATGCACATTGAAGGTCTTATAAAACACGGATACATTGCCAAGGATGACTTTAAATCCCGTGGCTATCGTTTCCTTGATGAAGAGGAAGCTTTTTATAACACAGCTGCCATTAATCTTCCCGTCGTAGGTCAGGTTGCCGCCGGAATGCCCATTCTTGCCGAACAGAACATTGACTCCTACTTCCCTGTCCCCCAGGACAGAGTTCCCGGAGGAAAAAGCTTTATTCTTAAAGTAAAGGGCGATTCCATGATAAACATCGGAATTATGAACGGTGACTGCATTCTCGTAAAAGAATGTAACACGGTTAACAACGGTGATGTTTGCGTTGCATTGATCGATGATTCCGCTACTGTTAAAACTTTCTATAAAGAAAACGGACATATCAGACTTCAACCCGAAAATGATACCATGGATCCTATTATCGTTGATGATTGTGTTATTATCGGTAAAGTTTTCGGTGTATACAGATTTTTCTGATCGCCCCCTTTTACAGGCTATTCAATTAGTACCTGTTATAAACAAGACCCCGCTCATTACGAACGGGGTTTTGTAAATTCAAAAATATAAGATTAAAAAACCCGCTCACTTCGAGCGGGAGTTTAGATACAACAATACTAATCAATCGTTATACTCTTCTGTCGGAGCATCCTTCCATATTCTTTCAAGATTATAAAAGTCTCGAGCATCTTTATCAAAAATATGAACAATGAAATCCTTATAATCCATTAATATCCAGGTACCCTTATCATATCCTTCAAGATGAGAAGGATGAACGCCTTCCTTGGCTAAACTGTCAAATACCTCATCGGAGATAGCCTGAACCTGATTGATGTTATTTCCTGTAGCAAGTACAAAATAATCTGAAATGCTTGATAAGCCTTCAATATCAATTATCTTAATATCATAACCTTTCTTTTCGGAAATGGCTTTACAGGCATTAATTACACGATCTTTAATATTTACTTCTGTCATTTGTTACCTCTTTTTGTAATATTCAAGAGTTTCAAAGGCTCTCTCATCAATATCCGCATTGATACTCTTTAAATAGTTTATAACATTAACCGATATCTCATAAACACAGGCATCGGGATCTTCAAATGCAAGCTTACGTAAATAAGCAAGGTTTGATGCCTGAGTACGTCCCGGTTCAATATAATCCGCAATAAATATTATCTTTTCAAGAAGAGTCATGGAAGGCTTTCCCACAATATGATTAATAACTGCCGAAAGGACCTCTTCATCTTCTATTTTATATTTTTCTTTGGCGATGATGGCGCCCACTTTACCATGAAGCATAAAGGGATTTTTATGTTCATAATCAGTTATGGAAATATTCTTTTCCTCACAGATATTAATATAATTCTTATCGTCAAAATCCTTTAATTTGGCGCAATCATGAAGAATTCCGGCAAGAAATGCTTTGTTTAAATCGCATTCATATTTCATTGCAAGGGAAACTGCCGTAAAGGCAACTCCCAGGGAATGAATATGCCGTGAATCCTTTTGAATTTTTTCTAAATCATCAATGATATATTTATAATCGCCGTAGTAATTTGGAATCATCCTGCACCTTAGTCCTTGGGAAGAATAATCTTAGGGTTATCTTTGTCTGCCTTATATAATACTATCTTTCTTCCGATAACCTGAACAACTTCGGATCCGGTTCTTTCCGCAAGAACACCGGCCATATTCTTGGGTGTGTCCATGCAATTTTTTAAAACCGTGATCTTAATAAGTTCATGAGTATTAAAGCATTCTCTTACAGCATCCGTAATTTCGGGTGTAAGTGTGCTTTTACCGATCTGGAAAAAAGAATCTATATTCATGGCAAGGCTTTTTAAATAAGCACGCTGTCTGCTGTTTTTAATCATAAAAAACTCCTATTTATAATAGTCAAAAGAAAATCCGTACATTCTTACGGTATCTCCGTCCTGAATTCCCAGAGCTTCAAGCTGATCGAGAATTCCATTGTCCTTTAAGAATGTCTGGAAGAAAGCAAAGCCCTTTTCAGAATCAAGATTTGTATAACCAAGCATCTTTTCGATTCGTGGACCTTCGATAACATATTCTTTTGCCTTCTCATCAAAGTATACTTCAAAGGGCTCAGAATATAAACCGGCAAATTCCGGAATCATTTCCGGCTCAAAGACATAAGTTTTTCTGGGATATTTATTAAGTACTTCAAGAATATGAAGTAAAAGCTCTTTAACGCCCTTTTTGGTATATCCCGAAATCGGAAATACCTCATAACCTTCCGGCTCAAATCGATCTTTAAGCTTTTTTACGATCTCATCAGGATTTTCGCATACGTCAAGCTTGTTGGCAGCAATGATCTGAGGCTTGTTGGCAACATCCGCACCGTATTTTTTAAGTTCCTCATTGATTTTAATTATATCATCAATGGGATCTCTTCCTTCCGTAGAAGCTGCATCAACAACATGAACGAGCACTCTGGTTCTTTCTATATGTCTTAAGAAATCAAGTCCAAGACCAACGCCTTCGCTGGCGCCTTCCACAAGACCGGGAATATCAGCTATAACAAAACCGCCGACACCATCCATATCAACAACACCAAGGTTAGGCTGTAGTGTTGTAAAGTGATAATTGGCTATTTTAGGCTTTGCATTGGAAACTACGGAAAGCAGTGTTGACTTTCCGACATTGGGAAATCCTACTAAACCTACATCCGCAATTGTCTTAAGCTCCAAAAGAACATTTAATTCTCTTGCAGGCTGTCCGGGCTTTGCATATTTAGGTGCCTGCATGGTGCTTGTTGCATAATGCTGGTTACCGAGACCGCCGCGACCGCCCTTTAAAAATTCAACTTTTCTGTTATCACCGGACATATCAAGAAGAACCTTGCCGGATTCCGCATCCTTAATAACCGTTCCTTCCGGAACCTTTAAAATAATATCTTCACCGTCTTTACCGCGACAGTTCTTCTTTCCGCCGTCTTCGCCGTCTTCAGCATGATAATGCTTATTAAATCTATAATCAGTAAGGGTATTTAAACCTTCATCAATTTCAAAATAAACAGATCCTCCGTGTCCTCCGTCACCGCCGTCGGGACCACCGTCAGGAACATACTTTTCGCGGCGAAAAGAAACATGACCGTCTCCGCCTTTGCCGCTTCTTATATAAATCTTTGCTCTGTCTGCAAACATCTGACACCTCAAAAAATAAATAAAACAATTTATTTAAGTTAAAAAAGGGTTTCGTATAATCGTACGAAACCCTTGGCCATTAACAAAAGACAGAATTACTTTTCAACAGGATATACAGAAGCCTGCTTTTTGTCTCTTCCTAATCTTTCAAAACGAACAACACCATCAACTAAAGCAAATAATGTGTCATCTCCGCCACGTCCAACGTTAACACCGGGATGAATCTTTGTGCCACGCTGTCTGTAAAGAATGTTACCTGCTTTAACGAACTGTCCGTCAGCTCTTTTCGCACCTAATCTCTTAGATTCGGAATCTCTACCGTTCTTGGTAGAACCAACTCCCTTTTTATGAGCGAAAAATTGAAGGTTCAATTTCATCATGGTTAATACCTCCTATTTGTCAATTTCAAATATTTTTTGTAACTCTTTTGGATTTCGGATAATCCAAGATGTAACGATGAAAGAAGAAGCTGTACTTCACTGCTTTCATAGTTCTCTACACAAAAATCAATCAAACCGGTCTTTTCATCCGAATCAAGTTTAAAAACAGCATCCGTCAATCTTTCGATGGAATTAACTGTATTAATCGTTAAAACAGAAATGGATGAACATACAATATCCTCGCCTGCATCGGCATAGCCTGCATGACCGGAAGCTTTAAAGCCCTTATATAAATTGTTTTCGTCCGTGTAGAATTCAATAGTTGTCATATCATACCAAATAATTAGGCATTAATCTTTTCAATCTTAACCTGAGTGTATGCTTGTCTATGACCGTTCTTTTTGTGATATCCGCTCTTTCTCTTGTACTTGTAAACGATAACCTTCTTGCCTCTGCCCTGATCCATAACTGTAGCAGAAACTGTTGCGGATGCAACGTCCTTACCAACCTTGATGGAATCATTGCTTACTGCGATTACGTTGTCGAAAGTAACTGTTGCGCCTGCTTCAGCGTCAAGCTTTTCAACACGGATAACATCTCCTTCGGATACCTTATACTGTTTTCCTCCGGTAGCAATTATAGCGTACATAGTCTGTACCTCCTATCCTAAACCAATACTGGTTTTTACTCGCTAGCTTCGGTGGTGCAAAAGGGCACACTTCTACCTCACTATGCGGCATACTCTAACAGATTAGCATCAAAGTATTCAAATGTCAACATTTATTTATAAGCCTGCATAGGTTTTTTCACGGGTTATTTCGCATAGCCCGAGTTTTGTAAATCCTATGCAATTTGTTTTAACTGAATCATCCCTGAATAGTTTTTTTAGTAAAGAAACCGTTTCTTTTTCTGATGAACTGTCCATATTGATAAAATCAACTATAATGATCCCCGACAGATTTCTTAAGGATAATTGACGCCTTATTTCGAAGCACGCTTCGGTATTTGTTTTAATGATACTGTTCTTCGCAGCAGAACCTTTTCCGCTGTTAACATCAATAACCGTTAAGGCTTCGGTCTTATCGATTATAAGAAACCCGCCGTTTGATAAATTTACCTTTCTCGCAAATGCTTCATCATGAGCTTCCTTTAATTTATAGAGGACACTCAGATTTAACTTTTTATCATCATAGAAAGAAAGCTTATCTGAAATAAATGAATCCTTCTTTAAATAATCATATATATCTCTATCGTCCGTAACTATTTTATCGGGATTAAGATTTAAAAGCCTGTTATATAAAGTTTTTCTGCCCTTATATAATCTTGAATACGGAGTCCTCTTATCACCATTCTTAAGTATATTTATAAGAATATCCGATAATGCATCAAATTCTTTTACTATCTCATCATCACTGCCGGTTTCACAGGCGGTCCTTAAAATACATGAAAGATCCTGAAGATTAAATTGAAGCTTTTCTAATTCTTCGATTCTTTCCTTACTGAGTTTAGATGAAAAAGTAAGCTTATTAACCTCATTATTTGAAAAAACCGAATTGATGACCGTAAATCTTCCCTTTAAAGTTAAATGCATTGAAAGGCGATACCCTTTATTTTTCTGGGGAAGACTCTTAACCTGGCAGAGTATCAGATCCCCTGGTACAAGTTTTTCTTTATTCTTACCAAAAGAAAATCTTTGATCCACATCTTCAAGTGAAAGAAAACCGGTATCTTCAGGAGAAATCTTTACGAAACATGCATTAATTGATTCTTTTACGGAGTCAACCACACCCACAATAATATCATCAAGAAGGATCATATCATCAGGTTCTTCTTCGATATATTCAAAGGCTTTACCTTCAGAAAACCGAAACATTGTATTTACGCTATTAAATTTTGTATAAACAAGCGTATTCTCATGCATAGATTAAACCCAAAGAAACAAATTCATTATTTTCATTAAGAGTATAAAGATCCTGTCTCATTACATGATATTTATATTCATTTAAATCAAGATTTGCTTTTTTAAATAAAGCTTCCAGAAAGGCTCCCGGTTTAAGATTTCCGCCGCTTGATGCATCAGTCCTTATGAAAAGCCCGGATTCTTCAATCTTAAAATCAAAGGTAAATTCTTTTACATTGATCTCCTTCTTGCCGGACTTGGTTTCTTTTTCATAAAAAAGTTCGGAAGAATTTAAATAAGTCTCATTAAGAAGTGTAAAATCAGGTTTCTTATCATAAAAATCAATATAATAATCAGCAGCCTTAACGGACGCCATGGCATTCTCGGATTTTTCGGG
Source organism: Lachnospiraceae bacterium (assembly GCA_016283575.1). Classification (GTDB taxonomy): domain Bacteria; phylum Bacillota; class Clostridia; order Lachnospirales; family Lachnospiraceae; genus UBA1258. Next base: position 184,904 of record JAEEND010000022.1, read on the forward strand.
GAGTACGCAAACAGCTTCAATGGTAATGCCCTCGGCCATGGTTACATTAAGCTTATCCTTAATAAGACTTACATCTTCGGTATCGGCAATCTCCAGGTCGAAATATTCACCTAAACTCTCAACGCCTACGCCAAGAGGCTGCGCAAAAGACATGATCATGTGAGGTGAAAAGCCCTTTGAATACATGACATCGATGTCAGTTCTTCTCAAAGCCTTTTGAAAGTATCTCATCAGATCAAGATGACCGATATATTTTAGGATTCCTGTTTTTGTAAATTTAATTCTAACCTTCATAAATAATCTTTCTAAAATCAAGTACTTTGATTTCTATACCAAATTATCTGTTTACGCAGATACCGCAATCAAATTTAAGAGCACCGCAGCCTGAACATCTTGCTTTGCAGTTATCTGTAACCTTTTCATTCTGTGCATTGTGCCATTCACGAAGAAGATGCGCCTTTGTTACGCCACAATCAATGAAATCCCAGGGGAACAGTTCATCTTCCGCTCTTTCGCGTGTTGTATAAAAGAAGGGATCGATATTTTCTTCTTCAAAGCACTGCATCCATACGTCATGATGATAATATTCACCCCATGCATCAAAAATACAGCCTTTATTATATGCATTTAATATAACCCTTGAAAGCCGTCTGTCGCCTCTTGCAAGAACACCTTCCATCATACTGACATCCGCTTCGTGCCAGTTATATTTAATAACCTTCTGATTAAGCTGAGAAGCGATATAATGCTTTGTATGCTCTGCTTTATCAATGAAATCTTCTCTCTTATCCATTCTGGCCCACTGGAAAGGAGTAAAGGGCTTGGGAACGAAGAAGGAAGTGCTTACGGTAATCTGAACCTTACCATTAACTCTTTCTTCCTTGGGAACCGTATCATAAAAGGTCTTGGCGATCTCATTGGCAAGTAAAGCAATTCCTTCTATATCCTTTTCTGTTTCAAAGGGAAGTCCCAGCATGAAATATAACTTAACCTTTGTCCAGCCTCCCTTAAATGCAAGAGCGGCACCGTTAAGGATCTGTTCCTCCGTAAGACCCTTATTGATAACATTTCTCATTCTCTGAGAACCCGCTTCGGGAGCAAAGGTAAGACTTGACTTCCTTATGTCCTGAACCTTACTCATTACATCAACGGAGAACTGATCTATTCTAAGGGAAGGAAGGGCAATATTTATTTTCTTTTTGGTGCAATCCTCAACAAGGAAATTAACAAGCTCTTCTATCTGTGAATAATCGGATGATGAAAGAGATGATAATGATATTTCTTCATGTCCGGTATTCTTAAGCATTTTAACTGCTTTTTCTTTTAAGTATTCGGCGCTTCGCTCTCGAACAGGTCTGTATATCTGACCTGCCTGGCAGAATCTGCAGCCTCTTATACATCCACGCATTATCTCAAGCACCACACGGTCCTGAGTTACTTTCATAAATGGAACAACCGGCTTGTCGGGATAATAGGTTTTATCCATATCGGTAACGAGTTCCTTGGTTATCTTAACGGGAACATCGCTTTCCAATGGTTTAAATTCCTTTAGCGTGAAATCATCATTGTATACGGGCTCATAAAATTGTGGTACATACATACCGGAAAGTTTAGCCGCCTTATGCAAGAATTCTTTTCTGGAATCGCCGTTCTTTCTGGATTCTTTATAAAGATCCAGCAGCATGCGATACATAGTTTCGCCTTCACCGATATAAAAAATATCAAAGAAATCCGCGATTGGTTCGGGATTATATGTGCAGGGACCACCGCCGATTACGATGGGATCATCCCAGGTTCTGTCCTTGCTTAATAAAGGAATATCTGAAAGATCAAGGATCTGCAGAATATTGGTATAACACATTTCATACTGTAATGTGATACCAAGAAAATCCATTTCTTTTACGGGGTCTTTGCTTTCAAGAGTAAAAAGACTGATATGTTCTTCTTTCATGATCTTATGAAGGTCAACCCAGGGTGAATAAACACGTTCACACCAGGTATCTTCAAATTTATTGAACATATCATATAGAATCTGAATGCCGAGATGGCTCATACCGATCTCGTAAACATCAGGAAAGCACATGGCAAACCTGATGTCTACTTTATCTTTGTCCTTTACGACGGAATTGATCTCGTTCCCGATATAACGTTCGGGATGGTCGATCTTCATCATTATTTCTTCGGGAATTGGACACTTTTGCATAAATACACCTATTTAAACCAAATTATCTGTTGGAAAGCTCCGTCATGATTTCCTCCCATGTAACATTTTTCATGGCCATAAGCACCATTACATGATAAAGAAAATCGGAGATCTCATACTTTATCTCATTTGGATTAGGGTTTTTAGCCGCAATTACGATTTCAGTGGCTTCCTCTCCCACTTTTTTAAGGACCTTATCAATACCCTTATCGAATAAATAATTGGTATATGAACCGTCCTTGGGATGAAGCTTTCTGTCATGAATAACGGAAAGTACGTCATTAAGCACCAGCAAAGGATTCTTTTCTTCAAATTCATCGATCACGATGTCATTAAAGAAGCAGGTCCTGTTTCCGGTGTGACAGGCAGCTCCGATCTGCTCAACCTTGGCAAGCAGAGTATCGGAATCGCAGTCATATTTAAGAGATTTTAAAAACTGGTAATGTCCGCTGGTATCACCCTTGGTCCACAATTCATTTCTGGATCTCGAGAAATAAGTCATGCGACCGGTGATAAGTGTCTTCTTATAGGATTCTTCATTCATATAAGCAAGCATCAATACTTCATCGGTCTTAAAATCCTGCACGATACAGGGGATCATACCGTCTGAATTAAGCTTGAATTCGCTGAATGATTTATAAGAATCAACCATCAACTCTCTTAAACTGTAGAACTGGTCTGCATTGTCATTTACGACATGTCCGGTAATGCCGGAAACCCTGTCCATCTTTAGATATTCTAACATTTTATCAAGAGAGACCTCTTTATTCAACATTATAATGCATTTAAAATCATCTTCATCCGTAAATTCATCGGATAAGTAGGCGTGTCTGTCTATAAATAAAAGAGTTTCGACATATTCTTTTAAAAGCGCCTTATGAAAAAGAAACTCATTGCCGTCTTTAATTGCCGCTATAAGCTTGTCACGACCGAATTTCTTTGAGACCTCCGGAGTAATATCAAGATTAGATTCCTTGGAATAATTAAGGCAAACCTTCTTGCAGCCTGCATAAAGCAGTTTTTTAACATCTTCCATCCTCTCGATATTTCCCGCACCGATAATGGGAATGGAAACTTCTTCGCATATCTCATGTATCAAATCTATGCTTTCTTCATGCTCTTTATCAGTCTTTGATAAATCAAAAATAATGACTTCATTGGCATTGGAATTCTCGTAATATTTAACCAGTCTTAAGGGATCCGTTTCCACTACCGTATTATCGGAAAAAGAAACTACCGCATGCTGATTTTTAATAAATACGCAGGGGATCAGTTTTTGAGTCTTCATAAAACACCTTTCGTAGAGGGAATATCATTGCTTCTTTTTTCAATGGAAGTAGCTTCATCCAAAGCCTTGGAAAAAGCCTTGAACATTGCTTCGATCTTGTGATGATCATTATCGCCGGACAGTAATTTAATATGTAAATTCATGCCTGCCGAATAAGAAATGGCATAAAAGAATTCTTTTACCGTCTGCGTTTCAAAATATCCCACCCTGTCTGTTTTAAAATCACAGTCAAAAGAAAAATAAGGGCGTCCGCACAGATCAATCGCGCACATTACAAGGGTCTCATCCATGGGAAGGATAAAGCTTCCGTAACGCTTGATGCCTGATTTGTTGCCAAGTGCTTCTTTTATGGCAAGTCCAAGAACAATGCCCGTATCTTCCACGGTGTGGTGACAATCAACATTGAGATCGCCTTTAACAGCCAGTTTAAGATCAAAGAAACCGTGTTTGGCAAATCCTTCCAGCATATGGTCAAAGAAACCGATTCCTGTATTTACTTCGGCTTTTCCTGATCCGTCCAGGTCTAACTGAAGGGAAATATTGGTTTCTTTAGTCTCTCTTTCGATCAATTTACATCTCTGCATGTAAGCCTCCTATTTATCAAATCGGACCTTAATTGAATTGGCATGAGCCGTTAAGCCTTCGCTTTCCGCAAAGGTTTCAATCTTTTCATGTACTTTTGAAAGCGCTTCCTTTGAGAAGGAAATAATACTTGTTTTCTTTACAAAATCATCAACGGATAATGGTGAAAAGAATCTGCTGGTTCCATTTGTGGGTAATATATGATTGGGGCCGGCAAAATAATCACCTAGGGGTTCAGAGGAATATTCGCCAAGGAATATTGCTCCCGCATTTTTAACCTTTGTCATAACTTCAAAGGGATTCTTTGTAAGTATTTCAAGATGTTCTGATGCAATATCATTTACAACGGAAACCGCTTCTTCAATATCTTTGGTCACGATCAAAAAACCGAAATTATCAAGGGATGCTTTGATTATATCTTTTCTTGAAAGAACCTTGGTAAATTCATCGATCTCTGCCTTCACTTTATCGGCCATGGCTTCATCAGTTGTAACTAAAATAGCAGATGCAAGTTCATCATGCTCAGCCTGAGAAAGAAGATCTGCGGCAACATATTTAGGATTGGCGGTTTCATCACAAAGTACAACTATCTCACTGGGACCCGCTATGGAATCTATACCCACATTTCCATATACATTCTTTTTGGCAAGGGCAACAAAAATGTTACCGGGACCTGTTATCTTATCAACCTTGGGAACAGAATCAGTACCGAAAGCCATTGCCGCAATCGCCTGGGCTCCGCCCATTTTATAGATTTCATCAACTCCGGCAATATCAGCAGCAACTATTGTATTGGGGCTTATGGAACCATCCTTTGCGGGAGGGGTTGCAAGAATGATCTTTTTAACGCCCGCTACAGTCGCAGGTATGACATTCATCAAAACGCTTGAAGGATATGCAGCCTTTCCGCCCGGAGCATAAGTACCCGCAATTTCAATGGGGATCATACGCTGACCGAGAATTGATCCGTCCGGCTTAGTATCGATCCAGGTATTTCTTACCTGTCTTTCATGGAAAGCCCGGATATTTTCAGCAGCTTCCTTTAATATTTCAACTAATTCGGGACTTACTTTTTTATAAGCTTCCTTTATCTCATCCTTGGTAACAAGAATGTTATCTTTATTTAAAGAAAAGCCATCAAATTCTTTGGTATAGGAAAATAAAGCACTGTCACCGTTATTCTTTACATCTTCAACGATTTTTTGCACCTTTTCTTCATATTTCCCGTAATTCAAAGTGCTTCTTTTTAAAAGTGTATTCAGAATATCTTTTTTGTTATCGGCATTAATTATTATCTTTTTCATAAAATTCCCTTTATAAGCAAGCTTTCATTTTATTTATGATATCGTTGATCCTTTTTCCTTCCATCTGCATGGAGACCTGATTTACTATCATGCGGGCGGACAAAGGGCAGATCTCTTCAAGAACCTGAAGTCCGTTCTCTTTTAAAGTGCTGCCGGTTTCCACAATATCAACTATCACGTCGGAAAGACCCACAATGGGGCCAAGTTCGACAGAACCGTTTAATTTAATAATATCTACGGTCTGATGCTTTTCATTATAAAAATAATCTTTGGCTACAACCGGATATTTGGTTGCAACACGAATGCGTTCTTTTGTCTGTAAGAGCACTTTGGACTTTTCAGGACCGCAGACACACATTCTGCATTTGCCAAAGCCTAAATCAAGGACTTCGTAGGCTCTTCTTCCTTCTTCCATAAGTGTATCTTTTCCGACAACTCCGATATCCGCAGCGCCGTATTCAACATATGTCGGAACATCGGGGCCCTTTGATAAAAAGAACTTAAGCTTCAATTCTTCATTAACAAAGATAAGTTTTCTTGTATTTTTATCTTTCATTTCTTCGCAGGTAATTCCGATCTCCTCCATAAGGGAAAGGGTCTTATCCGCAAGTCGCCCCTTTGCCAGGGCAAAAGTTAAATATCTTTTATCATCCATTTCTATTTTCTCTCTAAGCTTATGCGCTTTCCTGATTTTCTTAATTTAACGGCTTCTTCAATCTTCTCTTTGAGATCATCATCCGTAAAATAGATCACTTCCGAATCACCCTTTACAGAAACGGGAATGTCCTGACCTCTTAAAGCCATTAACAGATCATCTACAACCATTACAAATCCGATGGCGGGCTTTGATGAGCCAAAGTGGCTTAAGAGAGTATCATATCTTCCGCCCTTTACAACGGCATCTCCCACACCATATGTGAAAGCCTTAAAAATAATGCCGGTGTAGTAGTTATATTTACTTAACATTCCAAGGTCGAAAGAAACATATTCTTCATTTCCGTATATTTTAAGGGTCTCATAAACAGAAATTAATCGTTCAAGTGCTGCCTTGGATTTTTCATTAACAACTCTTTCCTTAAGATTTAAGATAACGGAAATGTCTCCCAGTGTATCCCCTGTCTTAAGTAAAAGATCCTTACATTTATCATTTACATGAAGAGTATCCAGAAGTGCTTCAGCGGAAAAACTGTTCTTTTTCTGAATAAGTTCTCTTAATTCATATTCTTTTTCTTCATCGATACCTGCTGATTCACATAAACCTTTAAAATAGTCCATATGGCCCAAAGAAACCTGAAAGTTCTTAAGCCCCAGGGATTTTAATGAATCAATGCATAAGTTGATTATCTCGGCATCCGCCGTAAAAGAAGCATCATTCATAAGCTCAACGCCGATCTGAGTAACTTCTTTTAACTTACCCTGTAATTCGCTGTAATTTACAAAGGTATTTCCCATATAGGTTAATTTGATGGGACGCACTTCGTCAGCAAAATATTTGGAAACGCTTCTTGCAACAGAAGGTGTAAAGTCAGGTCTCAAGCATAAGGTATCGCCGTAATTATCAAAGAATTTATATAATTCCTTGCTGGATGTGGTGCCGATCTCCTTGGAGAAAACATCAAAATATTCAAAAGTAGGTGTTTCAATATCAGAAAAACCATATGAATAAATGGTTTCTTTAAGTTTACTTTCCACAGTGAGCTTTCGCTGCATCTCGGTTCCGTATATATCTCTTACTCCGTCAGGAGTATGTACAAGCTTTTTAATGGTCATAAGTACTTCCTTCGCTTTAGTGAGGTAACGTGCTACCCAATTATCATAGTAGCATATTAAACTTATGTCAATCAAATGTCAATCATTTTCTTTTTCAAGATCCTTGGCGATCATATCTAAGAAGGGTACCAAAACACCCGGCTTCTTAGGAAGAAAATTATCCGGATTAAGCTCATCAAAACGAATGCTTTTGCGTATCCCCGCCCTGGCGCGTTCCACATAAACATTCATTTCTTCAATATTCATATAATAGATTAAATCTTTTTTAGTGTAATAGATTAAGAAAAAAGCGACGCCCCTCTGGGCATGGAAATCATTCATGAACTCTACCTGATGATCATGAATATTCTGTAAAGAAAAGGTATCCACATTGCATTCTTTTGCATCAAAGCAAACGGGAACACCCTGACAGGCACCGATATAATCGACGGTACTCTTCTTTTCAAAATAAGCCAAAGTGATATGCCTGGTCTTTTGGTCGATGGAAATGGGCGTGATGGGGGTGGGGACCTTTTGAATAAGGCAAAGTCCCTTGTCTTTGTAATACTCATTGGTTCGATTTATCATGTCTTCAAAGGCAGAACCCCTTAATCCTCTTGTATTCCACGTAGGCATAAAGACTCCTAAAAATACTTATTTATACTTTCTGTTTTACATTCAATTACTTTTTTATTTAAAAATTCATCATACGTTTCCGGGAACTCAAGTCTCTCGGCATATAAAAACTGATGCTTTTCCCCGGGGAATGCGCCGCCGTATTTCACATCGCCGATAATGGGATGCCCCATATATGATAAATGTGCCCGAATCTGATGAGTTTTTCCCGTAATAAGATGAACGGATAACAAAGTGATATCCTTATCCTTATTATATTTTAAAGGTTTATAGGCTGTTTTGATTTCTTTATAGTCATCAGTTTCTTTTTTATTACTTACATAGACCCTGTTACTTTTTTCATCTTTATATAAAAAGCCTGATATTTCGGAATCAGATTTAATTTCACCTTTAACGATAGTGAGGTAATACTTTTTAACGCTTCTTTCTTTAAACATGGCATTAAGAATATTGGCGCCTGCCACAGTCTTACCGAAAGTGATGATCCCGCCTGTATTCCTGTCAAGCCTGTTACATATGGATGGTTTAAATCTTTTTAAGGAATCAGCGCTTATCTTCCCTTCGGATAATAAATATCCGATACATGCTTCATTTATGGAAAAAGAATTCTTTTCGTCTTTTTGAGAAAGCATGCCCACGGGTTTATTTATAAATAAATAATCCTCATTTTCAGAAAGAATATGCTCTTTAAAATTTATAAAAGCCTTGTAAGCATTTAAATACTCACTGACATCCAAGGGCTCGTCTTTTAATCCCGAAAAAGTATTTATGGTATCATCGGTCATATATATCTTTATGGAATCACCTGATGAAACCTTTTCTTTTCCGGTGCATTTTTTATCATTAAGAACAATGTTTTTCTTTCGGATCTGCTTATAAATAAAGCCTTCGGAAGCATTATTCAGAATTCTTTTTATGAATTTAACGGCGGTCTGACCCGCATCTTCTTTTTTAACTATAAATTCCTGCATTTTATTAAATATAATCTTATAAGGATATTCCGAGGATATTATCAAACAAAAATACCGTATCTTCATTTTCGACATCAAGATTCTTTAATTCCTTAATGCGTTCAATAAATTTAGTTTCTTCATCAGATGAAAAAACTTTTACGGTTATACCTTCGATATTAACCTTTTTAAGAGATTCCAAAATATGTTCCTCAGCCTTTTTTACATTTGTTTTCTCATCTTCCGTTATAAAGATAAGGCTTTTTTTGCGATAAAATCCGGCGCTCAGAGAATAGTTTTCCGAATATGTGGTTAAGAACAGGTCATAAAAAGAAGCATCCGCATTTTCATTAATAAGCTTATCGTGAAGGGATGATGAACATCCCTTTGCCTTTGTGAACATCACAAAATTCACGGCAAACTTTGCCATGGGAAGGATTCCGAGAACAGCAACAAAAGTAAGTAAATTCTTATTGGAACCCGTTGAATATATGCCCAGATAATAAATACCCACACTTAATGAAAGCATAATAAGAGATTTAATGAGCTCAGTAAACTTCTGTTTCTTTATATATCCGTAAGTACCTTTTTTATTTTTGATCATTTGATTATACTCATAACTTTCTAAATTTTATAATAATCCCGTTAAGAAAAGGATCGCATCATGTGGCAGTATTTTAGTTAAAAGCCTGAACAGATTCATGGATATTGAATATACGGAAACACTTCTTCTGTGATAAGCATCCACAAGGGCTTTCTTTACAACATTCTTTGCTTCAGACATAATATATTTCTTGATATCAAGAATCTTTCCATGCTTTTCGGCTATATCAAAGAACTCCGTCTTAACGGGACCCGGGCATACTGCGGTAACAGAAATGCCTTCCTTTCTGAGTTCTTCGTTTAATGCTCTTGAAAAGCTCATAACATAGGCTTTTGTTGCTGCATAAACCGCAAATCCGGATTGAGGCACAAAGGATGCTGATGATGCAAATTGAATGATACGTGCGCCCTTATGCATATATTTAAGAGCCATATGAGTCATATCCGTTAAAGCTTCACAATTAAGCCTTACCATACCGGACTGCTCTTTTCTCGGTATATCTTTAAATTTACCGATAATGCCATAACCGGATGCATTTACCAATAGTTTTATATTGGGGTTTTCCTTCTGAAGAAGCACGAATAACTCATGCATATCTTTATTGTTGGTAAGATCCATTGATATAACTTTAGCTTTATGATTAAGGCTTCGTGAAAGAGATTCAAGTCTTTCCACTCTCCTGGCAATGAGCCAGATCTCGTCAATTCCGTCTTCGTAGATTCTATCCACCTGTCTTGCCATTTCCGCACCCATGCCTGAAGATGCTCCGGTAATAACTGCAATATTCATAACTTCCTCCTTTATTTTTTAAGTAATAAAAGTTCTTCTTTTGTTAATTGCCTGTATTCGCCTTCTTTCAGGCTTTCATCAAGCTTTATGTCGCCGATACCGATTCTTTTTAAGTAAATAACCTTATTACCGACAGCCGCGGCCATTCTTTTAACCTGATGATACATGCCTTCATTTATGGTAAGAAGAATTTCTTTTTCATTAAGTTTAAGAGTCTTGGCGGGCTTTGTAATACCGTCACCCTTTAATTCAACTCCTGCTTCGAGCTTAAGTAAAGAATCATCGGTAATCGGGTCTTTAAGCCCCACAAAATAAGTCTTTGGTACATGATGACCGGGACTTGTTAAATGATGACATAAATCTCCGTCATCCGTTATTATGATAAGCCCATGCGTATCCTTATCGAGTCTTCCTACAGGGACAAGGCCTTTCCTGTTCTCGGATCTGAAAAGATCGATCACTGTTTTATCCTTATCATCAGTAACAGCGCTTACTATTCCTGCGGGTTTATTAAGCATAAAATATACATTTTTTATATATTTAAGCTTCTCACCTTTATAAAACACAGTATCTGAATCAGGATCAACGTGAGCACCGGGATCTTTAACCGTTTCACCGTTTACATTAACAAGGCCTTTTTTAATAAAAGACTTGGCTTCACTTCTGGTGCATATATTTAAATCACACAATAATTTGTCAATCCTCATGCATTAAGTATACAACAACTTGTGGTTTATAAAAAGAAAAAACCCCTCTTATCATATTAAAAATTAATAAAGATAAGAGAGGAAAAATCAAAAGGCTTAAATAATATCAGGTGAATCGGATGCATTTAATCCCAGGTCTTCAAGGTCATCTTCAACATCCGTAGGATGAAGCTCTGTTCTGTTACTCTTAATAATAGCATTGGTATTATTAAGTTCGCTTATAAGCTCATTATAATTGGCAACGGCTTCTTTGGTTGCATGAGTAATGATATTTTCAAGGTTTGCAAGGAGATCGTCGGTATACTGCATCGCTGATGCTCTGACTGAATTAGCTTCGATCTGAGCATTATCAAGGATTTCCTGCGCTTCTTTTGAAGCCATTGAAATTACATTGTTGGCTTTATCATAGGCCTGCTGCATGATCTCATGCTCATTAACCAGTTCATTGGTCTTGATAGTGGCCTTGCTTATCAAATCCTCAGCTTTCTTACGAGCGTCCTCCAATATTGCATCGCGATTGCTTATCATCTTCTGGTAACGCTTTATTTCTTCGGGAGTCTTCTGTCTTAACTCGCGAAGAAGCTCGTCGATCTGATCCTTGTTAACGATAATTCTGGTATTCGAAAGTGTCTGGAATTTACAGCTGTCAATGTAAGCTTCAATTTCATCAATCAATTCTTCGATTTTGCTGGTCATATGCCTACTCCTTGTTGTTATGGCCAAAACGCATTCTTAAACGTTCAGCCACATAATCGGGAACAAAAGCTGACAAATCCCCGTTAAATTGTGCTATCTGTTTAACACTTGAGGAACTTAAATATGAATATTTAAGACTTGTGTTAAGGAAAATGGTATCAACCTTGTGATTAGAAAGCTTTCTGTTCATCTGAGACATCTGAAGTTCGTATTCAAAGTCCGTAACAGCTCTTAAGCCTCTTACCACAACGTAGATCTTCTTGGACATACAATAATCAATTAAAAGTCCACCAAAGGATTCAATCTTTACATTGTTTAAATCTTTAGTGGCTTCTTTCAATATATTAACACGTTCATCCACTGAAAACAACGGAGTTTTGTCTTTATTATCCAAAACCGCCACCACAAGTTCATCGAAAATATTGGCGGCTCTTTTTATGATATCAAGATGCCCGTAAGTCATGGGATCAAAGGTACCGGGATATATGGCTGATTTCATTTTATTCTCCTGAAAGCTTTAAAAATAAATGTTTATTGGTCTTATATTTCTTTTCTTTTTCGAGTGTATAGCCAAGATCGGTCAATGTTTCATTATTAAAATCAAGGCTTTCTTCCACTACAAAAAGCGTTTCCGGATCTACATACTTCATGTTTTTTAAGTTGGATAAAAGATCCGCTTCAAGACCCTGTCCGTAAGGCGCATCCATGAAAATGATATCAACATGGGGCTCACTTATCTGCATGGAAGCTCTTAAGGAATCCTGATTAAATATAACTGCCTTATCTTCAAAATGAGTGTGCTTCACGTTTTCTACTATACATTTATAGGCCTCTTTTCCGTTATCCGCAAAATAACATTTCTTTGCGCCTCTTGATAAGGCCTCAATGCCGATGGAACCGCTTCCCGCAAAGAAATCAATACAGACGGCTCCCGGAACATCAAGCTGAAGCATATTAAATAAAGTTTCCTTAATCCTGTCTGTGGTAGGTCTTGTGTCAAGACCTTCGGGAGTTTTAAGTAAAAGTTTTCTCGCGCTCCCTGCTATAACTCTTAACATATTTATCCTCTTATTTTGGTGCCTTTCGTATCTCTGTGACCGGGCTTTACTCTCTGATGGAGATCAAAGGGCTTATCATTTACAGTAATTATATTATCCCCTGAATTGTTTGTAAAATAAACATCTTTTACCAAGTCTCCGGCCGCAAGCTTCATGCCTCGAACACCCACTGCACCCTTCTTCTTTTCGGGAATCTCATCGACTCCAAAGCGAAGGAATACATTGTTTTCCGTCCTTAATACAATATTCTTTTCCTGATTAAGCAAGTGAACCGATACAAGCTTATCTTTATCATTAAGCTTTGTGGCCTGAACCAGTCGCTTATTTACATCAAATTCAGCGCCGTCCACTATCTTCATCATGGAACCTTCCGTTACAAAGACAAGCTCTTTAAATTTAGCATCATCGGGATTCATCATAAGAAGCACTCTTTCTTCTTTCGAATCGAAGGCACATAAATTGTCAATGGGCTTACCCTTATCACGGAATTTACCGAAGGGAACCGTGGACATCTTTATCATATGCATATTGCCAAGGTCCGTAAAGAAACAGATACGTCCGTCGGAACGTGTATTTATTACATACTTGTTTTCTGAATCCGCAGCATCTTTATTACGTTCATAGGTTGTTGTATCAACGGATTTGGCATATCCGAATCTGTCACATAAGAACACAACATCGATGGCTTCAGGCTTCTTTTCTTCAAGAACGATTTCTTCGGCATCAATGATGGGTGTACGTCTTGCATGTGAAAATTCGGCCTTTAAGGCTTCCATCTCTTCGATGATAACATCGGACATGGAATCTTTGTTAGAAAGAATATCCTGATATCTTGCGATATTTGCTATAGTCTCTTCATTCTCATCGAAAAGAGCATTTAACTCAAGTCCGATCAGTTTATATAAACGCATATCAAGGATTGCATTGGCCTGTTTCTCCGTAAAATCAAGAGTTGCTGCCATGATTTTTGATTCTTTTGACTTGAATTTGATGCCGTCAGTCTTACCTTCCGTCATGCAGGCTTTAGCCATGGCACGGTCTTTCGAACCTCTTAAGATCTCGATGATGAGGTCGATGATATTTACGGCTCTTATGAGACCTTCCTGGATCTCTTTCTTTTCAAGTTCTTTTTCAAGTAATTTATTATATTTTCTTGTATTGATCTCATATTGGAATTTAACATTTTCTTCAATGACGCGCTTTAAAGAAAGAGTCTCGGGACGACCGTCACTGATGGCAAGCATGTTAAACCCAAAGGTATCTTCAAGCCTTGTCTTTTTATAAAGAAGATTTATAAAATTATCGGGATTAGCATCCTTACGCAATTCAAATACGATTCTGATACCGTCTTTTGAAGACTGGTTGGTGATATCAATAACATCCGTGGTCTTCTTCTGATCTATCAATGTGGCGACATCATTTAAAAACTTGCCGATATTGGCGCCAATCATTGTATAGGGTATTTCGGTAACTACAACGTTGATCTTACCGCCCTTGGCATTTTCAATTTCAACCTTGCCCCGGACTTTGATCTTACCGGTACCTGTTTCATAAATATTTAACAGTTCTGACTTGTTTACGATTATGCCGCCGGTAGGGAAATCCGGTCCCTTGACATATTCCATCAGTTCTTCTGTCGTAATGTCATTATTCTTTATATATGCTCTGCAGGCGTCAATAACCTCGGTAAAGTTGTGAGGAGGGATATTGGTAGCCATACCTACGGCAATACCTTCGGATCCGTTTATAAGTAAATTGGGAAAACGGGCAGGAAGGACAGTTGGCTCCTTAAGGGTTTCATCAAAGTTCGGCTGAAAATCAACCACATCTTTGTCAAGATCCGTAAGTAAACCTACTTCTGTGATCTTCTCAAGTCTTGCTTCCGTATAACGCATGGCAGCGGCGCCGTCGCCTTCCACGGTACCAAAGTTACCATGGCCATCCACAAGAGGGATACCCTTTTTAAAGTCCTGAGTCATTACAACTAAAGCTTCATAAATCGAAGAATCGCCGTGGGGATGATATTTACCCATGGTATCTCCGACAATACGGGCACTCTTTCTGAAATCCTTATCGTAATGCATTCCCAGTTCGTTCATATCAAAAAGAACACGTCTTTGAACCGGTTTAAGACCGTCCCTTACATCCGGAAGTGCTCTTGCCACAATTACGCTCATGGCATAATCGATAAAAGAACGGCTCATTTCTTCGGAATATTCGGTTTGAAGAATTCTATCCTCTTCGTTTATCAAAACTTCTTTTTTCATTAAATATCAAGCTCCGCTTCCTTGGCATTGTTGTAAATAAAAGTACGTCTCGGGGGAACATCAAGTCCCATCAAAAGTTCCGTGATTTCAGATGCTTTCTTGGCATCATCGATCTCAACCCGTTTCATAAGTCTTGTGGCGGGATTCATGGTAGTTTCCCATAATTGTTCTGCATCCATTTCACCAAGACCTTTATAACGCTGAAGTTTAAAGCTTCCTGTATGAGTCTCGCGGTATTTTTCAAGGGCTTTATCATCATAGAGATATTCTTCTTCGCCCTTCTGAGGTATCACCTTATACAAAGGAGGCATGGCAATATATACATGTCCGTCATAGATAAGCTCAGGCATGAATCTGAAGAAAAGGGTCATGAGAAGCGTTGAAATATGAGCACCATCCACATCCGCATCGGCCATAATGATAATCTTATCGTAACGAAGCTTTGTGATATCAAAGTCATTACCGTAGCCTTCAGAAAAACCGCAGTTAAAAGAATTGATCATGGTCTTTATCTCGGCATTGGCAAGAACCTTATCGATACTTGCTTTTTCTACGTTCAGTATCTTACCTCTTATGGGAAGGATTGCCTGATACTGACGATTTCTGGCCATCTTGGCAGAACCGCCCGCGGAATCACCTTCCACTATGAATATTTCGCACTTTTTTGCATCTCTTGATTCACAGTTTGATAATTTTCCGTTGGAGTCAAAAGAATATTTCTGCTTGGTAAGCATATTGGTCTTTGCTTTTTCTTCCGCCTTACGTAAATTGGAAGCTTTTTCGGCGCAGGCAATTATGCTTTTAAGCGTTTCTAAATTTCTGTCAAAATAAAGCTCAAGCTCATCTCCGGTAACCTTTGAAACAGCTTTTGCGGCATCCTGGTTATCAAGCTTTGTCTTTGTCTGTCCTTCAAATCTGGGATCCGTATGCTTAATGGAAATAACGGCGGTCAATCCGCTTCTTACTTCGGTTCCGTTAAAATTCGGGTCTTTTTCTTTTAATATGCCAAGTTCTCTTGCATATGTATTGATTATATTGGTAAAAGCGGATTTAAAGCCCGTAATATGTGTACCGCCTTCAAGAGTGTTAATATTATTAACAAAGCCCAGTACATTTTCATGAAATTCATTTACATACTGAAGCGCGACTTCAACTTCTACATTCTCGCTCTTTCCCTTGTAATAGATCACATCATGAAGAGCTTCCTGGGTCTTATTCATATCCTTGATGTAACCCACAATACCTTCTTCTTCATGGAAGGTAATGCGTTCGGGTTCATCGCCTCTTTTATCTTCATAATAGATGGTAAGTCCGGGATTTAAATATACTGTTTCATGAAGACGGCTTTTAATATCATCTTCTTTAAATCTCGTCTTATCAAAGATCTCATCATCGGGAAGAAAGTTTATTTCAGTACCCGTTTCTTTAGACTTTCCGATAACGGGAAGAAGCCCCTTTTCAAGTTCTATGGCAGGGATGCCTCTCTCATATTTATCTTCGTAAATAAAACCGTCACGACGCACTCTTACGGTCAGATGCCTGGATAATGCATTTACTACGGAAGATCCTACACCGTGAAGACCGCCGCTGGTTTTATAGGATGATGAATCGAATTTACCTCCGGCATGAAGAGTCGTAAATACAACTCGTTCTGCACTTACGCCCTTTGCATGCATACCTATGGGGATACCTCGTCCGTTATCCTTAACGGTAGCAGAGCCGTCCTTTTCAAGAGTCACATATATTTCGTTACAAAAACCTGCAAGATGTTCATCTACGGAGTTATCAAGTATTTCATAAACCAGATGGTTTAAACCTCTGGTGGAAACAGAACCAATGTACATTCCCGGTCTTTTTCTTACGGCTTCCAAACCCTCCAAAACCATAATACTGCCGGCATCATAAGTGTTCTTACCCATTTATAACCTCCAAAAAAACATATAAAAAACCAATTCTTATTGTACCATATAAGGCAAAAAAATACACGATATTGTTGAAAATAATTTTATCACAACAATATCGTGTAAGATTCTAAATGGATTTCTGAGTTGTGGCAATTGCCAGAGCGCCGGGTCCGATATGACAGCTTACGCTTAATGATAATTCATCAACATAAATATCTTCTTCGGCTATATCCGTAAAGCGTTCGGCAATCTCATGTCTGAACTGTAATGCTGCTTCAAGATTATTGGAATGAGCCACATGAATCCTGCAGCCTTCACCGGTTTTTGTACCTTTAAATCTGGTAACAATATCCTTCTCGATCTGATTAAGCATTACGGTCTTTGCCTGACTCATGGTACGTACTTTCTGGAAAGCATCCAATTTTTCACCCTGAATCTGAAGGACAGGCTTTATCTTTAATAATTGACCAATCATTGCTACGGCAGGAGTAAGTCTTCCGCCCCTCTTTAAATACTCAAGAGTTTCAAGAGAAATATAAATACTTGAATTATATTTGTCTTCTTCAAGCTTTCTTCTTATTTCCTTTGCATAAAATCCCTGATCGGACAATTTGATGGCATCAAGTACCGACTGTCTCATGGTAACGGAAATACGCTGATTATTTACAACCTCAACTCTTCCGTCATAATCTTCAGAAAGCATTCTTGCTGTCTGAAAAGAACTTGAAAGTCCTGAGCTCATGGGAATATGTATAATTTCGGAATAATCTTTTAAAATCTCTTCCCACAATTCAATAACTGCCTCGGGGGAAGGCTGGCTGGTATGAATATTACAGTTACCGGTAAGTTTTTCATAGAATTCTTCGCGGGTCAGGTTGATATCTTCGTAATATTCTACTTCGTCAATGTAAAAGGGCATCGGTATTACATGTATTCCCAGTTCTTTTGCCTGAGCCTGAGTGATGCCGCTGTTACTGTCGGTTACTATCGCAACTTTATTAATCATGTCGCCTCACTTATATTGTCATGGTAATCATATTGATTGCCGGGTCGTCAAAACCAAAGCCTCGAAAGGCTAACAAAAAGATTTTACTTTTATATGCTTCTAAAGTCAATGAGTTTTCCTTTTAGTTTAGGTTTTCTTAATAAAAGCATCGGAAGATTTTCCTGTACCAGAGAAAGAATATCCCTGTCTTCTATTATATCTCCCAGGCCGAATTCAAGCTCTCCCGACTGTCTTACACCATTTAATTCACCGGGGCCTCGAAGCTCTATATCTTTTTTCGAGATCTCGAATCCATCCAAAGTATCTTTTAAGATATTAAGTCTTTTAAGAGTTGTATCTTCTTTTGAATCAGACATCAGTATGCAGTAAGATTCATATTCGCCTCGACCTACACGTCCTCTTAACTGATGTAACTGGGATAGGCCAAACCGCTCTGCATTCTCTATCATGATCACTGTGGCATTCGGCACATCGATCCCTACTTCAATGACCGTGGTGGAAACCAGTATATCATAGTTTTTATCTTTAAAATCTTCCATGATACGATTCTTTTCATCGGGCTTCATCTTGCCATGTAACACTCCAACCCTTACGGAATCTCCAAAATACTCTTTTAAATCTGACGCATGCTCGGAAACGCTTTTTAACATCAATACATCTTCTTCCGATTCTTCGATCATAGGGCAGATGACATATGCCTGATGTCCTTTTTTGATTTCTTCAAGGATCTTTTCGTAGCTCTTTTCGCGAAACTTCTCATTTACCACTGCAGTAAGGATCGGAACACGATTTTTTGGAAGTTCGTCAATTACGCTTACGGAAATACCGCCATAGAGAATGATGGCTAAAGTTCTCGGGATCGGTGTTGCACTCATAACAAGAATATGAGGCGTAATTCCTTTATCTCTAAGGGCTTCCCTCTGCTTTACGCCGAATCTGTGCTGCTCATCTGTTATTACAAGTGAAAGATTTTTATAATTAACCTTTTCCTGGAAAAGCGCATGAGTTCCAACAATTACATTGGCATCCCCCGACTCGATCATTTGCAAGGCCTCTTTCTTTTCTTTTGAAGACATCTTACCCGTAAGAAGAACAGGCTTAATGCAAAGCTTGTATCTGTCAGTCAAAGCTTTTATCGAATTATAATGCTGCCTTGCAAGAACATCCGTGGGAGCCATCATGGCGCCCTGAAAATTATTGGCGGCATTCATTAAAAGAGCCATTACGGAAACAATGGTCTTACCGGAACCGACATCACCCTGAACAAGACGATTCATTACATATTCACCCGAAAGATCGTCAAATATCTCTCTTATAACACGCTTCTGAGCATTGGTAAGCGCATATGGAAGGGCTTCTTCCAATCGTTTTGTATCTGAAACTTCAATAAGCTTATAGGGATTATCAATACTTTTTTCTTCCCTGTGTTCTTCATGAAGCCCCATTAAAAATTCAAGAAATTCATCAAATACAATACGTCGTCTTGCAAAAAACTGTTTTTCTTTATTTATTGGGAAATGGATGTTTTTAAGTGCCTCGCTGATTTCAAGCAATTTGAATTTATCTGTTTCTTCAGGCATTAAATAATCATCCGGAAAAGTATATGAAGAAAGAGCAAGCTTTACAGCTTTTCCTATACGTTCATTACTCAGTCCTTTGGTAAGGTGATAAACGGGAATAATTGTATTTTCAAGGAGAGCATAATCGGACAAGTCATAAAACTTAGGCTGATTTAATATCACTCTTCCTTTTAACTGCTTAAGAAAGCCTCTGAATACCTTCTTATCGCCCTTTTTGACGGCTTTTGCCATATAAGGCGCATTAAAATACTTAACTTCTATGGTGCCGTATTCATCATATATATAAAAAGAAACTATGATACGACCGTGAAGCTTCATTACGGTGGGATCGTTTTTAACCGTTCCGATCACGGCAACTCTTGAATTTATTGCTGCATCCTTGATGGAAACCGCTTCTTCGTAAAGATCATAGGCTTTAGGATAATAATTTAACAGATCTCCCACGTTAAATACACCGACTTTATTAAACAAATCGGCGATCTTATCCCCTATTCCTTTTAATTCTCTTATATCCGTCAAATCATTCATAAAAATATTATATCAGAATAAGTAAAGGGATACAAAAAAGCCGATGGAAAATACCATCGGCTTGAATGAACAAAAATACGAAAAATACAAATCATATTAAATTTATTCCGCAGATATGATGTAGTAATAAACAGGCTGTCCGCCACATTCAACTTCCACATCGCAGTGAGGATATTTTCCCGATACATAATCGGAAATAGCATTTGCATCTTCTTCCGTTACATCAGCACCGTAATAAATGCTAAGTAATTCAACGGAATCATCTACCATTGCATCAATCATTTCAAAAGTAGCCTGATTGATGTCGGCATTTACGGAAAGGAGTCCGGAATCGCCGATACCCATGAAGTCGCCTTCTCTTATTTCTTTATCATCGATCATGGTATCTCTTACGGCATATGTAACCTGACCGGTCTTAACAAATTCAAGTTCACCGATCATGGATTCTTTATTGGTATCAGCATCCTGATCGGGAGCGAAATTGATAAGTGCAGCAATGCCCTGAGGAATGGTCTTTGTAGGAATAACAATAACCTTCTTATCTTCCACAAGATATTCAGCCTGATTAGCTGCCATAATAATGTTCTTGTTATTGGGAAGAACAAATACGGTCTTTGCATTGATCTTTTCAACAGCGCTTACAATATCTTCGGTTGAAGGATTCATGGTCTGGCCGCCTTCGATAACATAATCAACACCAAGACCCTTGAAGATTTCTGATAAGCCATCGCCTGCGGATACGGAAACAAAGCCGTAATCCTTTAATTCTGCAGAAGCTTCTTCAGTCTTTCCTTCAGCTTCGCCATTCTTAAACAATCTTTCTTCATGTTCAAGACGCATATTATCTATCTTCATATTGGAAAGAGCACCGTATTTAAGAGCCTTCTGAATAGCAAGACCGGGATCGTTGGTATGAACATGTACTTTCACGATCTCGTCATCTGCAACCAATACAATAGAATCACCGATGGATTCAAGATAAGCCTTGAAATCCATTTCATGCTTAACATTAAATACCTTATCAAGCATAATAATGAATTCTGTACAATAACCGAATTTAATATTATCGGTTTCGATCTCAGCTCTCGCTCCGCCCTGGGCTGATGAATCAGCAGGCTTTGCAAAAGAAGTGAAATCAACTTCTTTTCCCATGAATGCGTCGAAAGCCCCATGTAATACTTCCACAAGACCCTGTCCGCCGGAATCCACAACACCTGCCTGCTTAAGTACAGGAAGCATTTCAGGAGTTAAGCTTAATGTATATTCTGCATGCTCGATAACAGCTTTAAAGAATTCTTCAAGATTATCGTATCCTGAATCGGCAAGTTCACGACTCTTATCATAAATTCCCTTGGCAACGGTGAGAATTGTACCTTCTTTAGGCTTCATAACAGCCTTGTATGCAGTTTCAACGGCTTTTTCAAAAGAATCAGCGAGAAGCGGAATATCAACTTCGTCATGCTCTTTGATCACTTTTGTAAAACCTCTTAATAACTGAGATAAAATAACACCGGAATTTCCACGGGCACCTCTTAAGGAACCTGAAGAAATAGCCTTACAAAGGGTTTCCATTGTAATATCATTGGTGTTCATTAAGGAATTTACTTCCTTGGCCGCAGACATGATCGTCATGGTCATATTTGTACCGGTATCACCATCGGGTACGGGGAATACGTTTAATTCGTTAATCCATTCTTTTTTTGCCTCAAGATTCTTGGCACCTGAAAGAAAAAGCTTAGCTAAAAGCTTTGCGTCTATCTTATTAACAGCCACTTTAAATCCTCCTAATCAATAACCTTTACGTCTTCAACGTAAACGTTAATCTTACCGATTTCCACACCGGTGTATTCTTCAACTTTATATTTTACATTACTGATAAGGTTTTCAACAACGGCCTGAATGCTGACACCGTAAGCCACAATAATATGGAAATTAAGGGTAATCTTGTTATCTTCACCGAAAATAACCTGAATTCCGCGGCTTAAATCTGCAGCATTAATCTTTAAGAGTTTTACAAGTCCGTCTTTAACATTTACATTAGCCATACCAACGATACCAAAGCACTCTACAGCAACAGATCCTGCATACTGTCTGACAACGCCGGCATCAATTGTTACATTACCAAGATGTGTGTTCATGGATGAACTTTTCATATTGTTGAACCTCCTAAATATTTTGCATGTCTATAACATACCGAATAATTATAACCTCAAATCGCCAAAAAATAAACATATTTTTTCTCTTGTTCAAAAATAAGTAATTTTCCCCTTGCATTTAACGACCAAGTCTGTTATTATTTCAATGTTGCGAGTTTCGCAAGTTTGTATCCAAGGAGGTGTTAAGATGGCAAAGTGTGCAGTTTGTGGTAAAGGTGTTCATTTTGGAAATAACGTAAGCCATTCTAATAGAAAATCCAGCAGAATGTGGGGCTCAAACATTCAGTCCGTAACAACAAAGGTTAACGGTACTACAAAGAAGCTTCATGTTTGTACCAGATGCTTAAGATCCGGTAAAGTAGAAAGAGCTTAATTATCAATGAAACCTTTAAGAGAACCGACCGGTTCTCTTTTTTATTTTATTTTATCATAAAAATAATGATAACCGATTAAATGATCGGAAAAAACCTGCATTAAAAAACCGCCCTTTTCGGGCGGAATTTTTAATTTTAGGATCTTATTTATAGAATCTTAAGTTAGAATCATATTCTGATTTAAGTCTCTCATATTCTTTTGTAATCAAAGTAACCATCTCCGTATCTCCGCAGAGATTGTCGGGATGAAAAATCTTGACTAAATCCCTGTATCTCTTTTTTAAAGCTAAAAAGCTGTTTACTCCCGCGAAAAGACTTCCCGTCAGATCTTCATAGGCCATAGTATTTCTTACTTCGCGCGTAATTCTTTTTTCTGATTCAAACTCTCTTTTTTCGCGTTCAAACATGGCTCTCTCAGCCTGCAGAGATGCATAGCCCTGCTTTAAAATAGCCATCTTCTTATCAAAGAAATTCTCTTCGTCCTTTAATCGCTTTCTCTCATTAACGGTCTTTATATTGATATGACGCATTTCATCCTGAAAGGCATTCTTTTCTTTGATGAATTTATCCTTCATTTCATCCAGTTCTTTTTTCTGAATGGTCAGGCGGATATTTTCTTCAAAAAGCCAGCGCCTCAATTCGTTTAATCCGTCTTCGTCGCCGTTAAGAAGTGTTTCTTCAAAAGAATCATTCATACTTAAACCCTTTATTTTTCAGGAAAAGCAATATCTCTTGCTGCCTTTCTTGAGGGCATGCCCTTTTTATCACTGATTTCTGAAATCCTGTCAAAAACATCGGGAATCATATCAAAAATCTTGTTAACGGTATCCTGGTTCTTAATATTTACAAGTCGGGTAGAACCGTTACGGATAATAAGTACTGCATTGGGTGTAAGCTTTCCGAACATTCCGCCGCCGCCCGAATTCTTATCGGTCTTATTTAAAGAAGCTCCCGCACCTACTCCGAAAGAAACATCGGAAAGGGGTAAGATTATACAATCATCAACTCTCATTGGATCACCCATAACCGTTTTGTTGGCTAAGATCTGATCCATGCCTCCAAGCAAAGAACTAATGATATCACTGCAATTATTATCTGCCATTTATAAAACCTCCCTAATTTCATCAATGACTTTTCTGATATTCTTATTAAAATAAATCTTTATTCCGATCATAAGGACAGTAAATAAAGTTATCCGGCCCTTAAAATATATTTTAACATCTTTTTCTTCGGAATTAAAATTACCCTTTATATCAACATGCCTGTATATGAGCCCGTAAATGCTTCCTAAAAAAGCTAACATTTCACCGGTTTTATATGGATCATCGAACCCCACATATCCTGTGATCTCCCATTTTCTCGGAAGCACATGCTTTAACAGTTTTATAAGCTCATCCTTACACAAAGAACAGGCATTCTTAAAGGATTTCTTATTGGTTAAATCCTTCAGCCGTTTGATCTTAGAAGCGATCGAAGCATTTCCGGTATCGGATTTTTCAGTTTCATCCGAAGATTCTTTATTGTCCTCATCTGTTTCCGTATCAGAATCCGTACCTTTAATGTTATCTTCCGCTTCCAAATCCGCAGCCGGTTCAGCTTCCAATTCCGGTTCAACTTCCGCTTCAGTTTCAGCTTCCGTTTCCGTATTTTCAGCTTCTCCCGATTCTCTGTTAAAGTTCTTTGAATAAACTTTAATTCCAAGAACCTTTACTTTTAATAAAAGATCCTGATTTAACGAAAAGCAGGCTGATACGAAGTGAAGGAGCCAGCTTAATTTAACATAAAAATCATAAGTCTTTATGGCATCTTCATGTTCCGGATGCTCTTCTTTATAAAATCCGCGGCCCTGATACCTGAAGGGCACGAATAATAAAAGGAAAAGAACAAATAAGACAAATAAAATAAGGCATGCAAGTATAATCAATATGATCTTCAATGCTTTTAAAAATCCGGCAAGTAAGAAAACTATCATTCTTTTTCCTCCGTGCCTGATTCGCATAGATATTTAAATTCTTTTTCCGTCAAAGAATCTATGGTCTCTTTTAATTTTAAGTCGTCATATTTACGATATGAAAGATTCACAAGCCTTCTTACATAGTCAAGGCTTTCGTCTTCACCCTTAAATATGGCAATAACCTCGTAGTCACGAGAATTTATATATTTATTGTAAAAAAAAGAGGAATTCAAGATTTCGGGTTTATTCTTATCGCCGTCGAAACAAACAAGAAAGACGGGCTTAAGTAACTTGCCCATGGATAATTTATGTAGAATCCTGTTAGGATGTCTGATTCTTTTTCCCACTACACAATATATACTCTTTCTCATAACACATATATCATACCATGAAGCATAAAAAATAAAAACTAAATATTTATTTATATAAATTGTTATGTTAATATGTAAACAAAGTATACGAGGGGTATATTACATGAAAACTGTTGCAACACTGGCGCTTAAGCCGGGCATGATTCTCGGAGAAGATGTTCTTACATATAAAAATGAACTTCTCCTGCCAAAAAATACAAAAGTTGACGACATTGTGGTAGCTAAACTTAATCGCTATTCTATTATGTGTGTTCAGATAATGGAGGAAGCGGATTTTGCCACCACCCATTTTGAGAAGGTACGTGTCAGCGAAGGTTTTAAGCGATTTGAGGAAAAATATAATATCTACATGCCCATGTATAAAAAGATGATCAATGATCTTATTTATACCGGCAAATCTTTGGATCAAAATACGCTCTTTCAGATTTATGCAGAGCTTAGCGGCTGTGCAAAAAACGGTGAGCTTCTTCTTGATTACCTCTATAACATGCTTCCTTCAGAGGACGATCTGACATATGCCCATTGCGTTAACTCAGCTTTGATAGCCGGAGTTTTCGGAACATGGCTTGGTCTTCCCAATAAGGATATTTTCACACTTATCTTCTGCGGTTTTGTTTATGATATCGGTAAGCTTCTTTTACCCCCTCAGCTCATATGGAAACCCGACAGACTTACCGATGAAGAATATGAATTTGTAAAAACCCATGTAATCCGCGGATATCATATCATTAAGGATCAGGGTTTTGATGATAATATAATCCAGGCAGCGCTTCAGCATCATGAACGTTGTGATGGCACAGGCTATCCCAAAGGCTTAAAGGATAATGAGATAAATCAATATGCAAAATACATGAGCATCATTGATGCCTATGAGGCAATGACCAGCGCAAGAACCTACAGATCGTCTCTTATTCCCTTTAAGGTGATTGAGAACTTTGAGCGCAGCGCATCCCACTATAACAGCATTATCCTCAATCCAATTCTTTCAAGAATTGCCAATTCTCAGCTTGGCATGACTGTAAGACTTAATAACGATCAGATTGCGGAAATAATACTTATCAATCAGCAGAAGTTATCCCGCCCTCTTATTAAATGCGGTGACTACGTGATCGACTTAATCAAGTATCCCGATCTTCAGATTGAGGCAGTGCTCTGATATTTAAGTAAATTAAATGCCCGAAGGTTAAAATCTTCGGGCATTGTTTTAAATATCAAAATTCTTTTTCTTATGCTCACGATACAACGAATATGCTTTTTCAAGAATATCTCTTTCATTATCAAATTTAAGAAGAAAGATAGCTTCATGGTATTTGTAGAAGCCGGAATCTTCAAAGTACTCTTCTCTTTGAGGTTTTGAATAAAAAGCATCGGCAGACATCAAAAACCATTTGACCGTTTTATGTATCTCATCTGATGATGCCTTGAAATTATAATGAGTATCGCCTATATAATCTATGATCTTTGCCTTGGCTCCGGATTCTTCTTCTACCTCTCTGATGGCTGTTTCTTCGGGGCTCTCTCCCGCTTCAACGGTACCCTTCGGTAAAACCCATCCATGATAATGATCGTAGAAGTTTTTGTATAAAAGTAATACCTTTCCTTTATGTATTACTACTCCGCCACAACTGATTGCTTCTTTCATTGCAAATCCTCCTGTGTCTTTATTATTTTTAAACCAAATGAATAAATAATTTAATTTTCATTCGGATTATAATCCGACGCCACATAATCATCGGATCTTCTAAAGTATTCTTCAAATATTCTTTCTGCCATCGGCACTGCATAAGTACCGCTGAGTCCTGATTCTTCCAAAATAATGGTAACACATATTTCAGGATCGTCGGCAGGTGCAAATCCCGTAAACCATGAATGGGTCACCGTTGAATAATCACTGAATTCAGCAGAACCGGTCTTTCCTGCGATCGTATAGTTATTATTTTTAAGCTTCTTTGCAGTACCGGAATTAATAACTTCAGTCATCATATCAGTTAAGATATCGGACTCTTCTTTTGATAAAAGTCTCTTATATTCTTTTTCTGAGAATGTCTTAACCGTGGTCTCATTACTGTTTATGACAGATTCCACTATATAGGGCTTCATGAGAATACCGTCATTGCCGATTGCCTGCGTGATCATATTAAGATGCATGGGAGACATCAGCGTTTCGCCCTGACCGAAAGCGGTTCTTACTATATCAAGCTCATTATAGTCATCGGAAATATAACACTTACTCTTTGAATAATTCATGGTAAGCGGCAGATCTTCGTTAAAAAGAAGCTCATCAAGAGTCTTGTTGAAATCAGTATAATTTAACTTAAGACCGATATTTCCGAAGGATGAGTTACAGGATTTTGCCAGGGATTTCTTCAAATCCACATTGCCATGCTTTTCATGATTGAAACATGAAATTGTGCCATCGGCAGTTTCAAGGGTTCCGTTACAGTAAAAAGCATATTTATTATAATCATCGGGATGTTCCCTTATATATTCAAGAAGTGTAACGATCTTGAAGGTCGATCCCGGAGGATAGAGACCCTGGGTTGCTCTGTTAAGAAGAACGGAGCTTTCTTTATCCGCAAGCAAGTCATCCCAGATTGCATCAATCTCATTGGGGTTAAAGTCAGGTTTTGAAACCATGGCTAAAATTGCGCCGGTCTTAGGATTTGTGACCACAACCGCACCGTCGTATTTGCCGATCGCAGAATATGCCACCTTTTGAAGGTCAACATCAAGAGTTGTTACAACGGAATCGGCAAGATATTTATTTCCGGTTATATCCGCGCCGATGCGTTCGGTTAAGGGCTGGTTTGAATTGATCAGATAATAATTTGCCTGGCCTTCAACACCCGCACGTCCGTTACTTGCATAGCCGACAACATGAGAGAAAATATTGTAGTAAGGATAAAATCTCTTCTCTTCTCCCTTTTCGGTAACTGTTTCAGCTAAAACCTGCATGTCATGTGAATAAATGGTTCCGCGCTTATTTTCCGTTATAAGAACTTCCTGTCTGGGGTTATAGGAATTATTGATATATGCTTCTTCATTCCTGTAAACAGTATGTACCAGATAAATGGTCAGAGCCACAAAAAGGGCTACAAACAGATATGAAATACCAAGAACGATCTTAAGCTCTTTATTTACATTTTCTTCTTCATAGGAAGTAAATTTAACGCGATATGTTTCTTTATTCCTGGTTACATACATGCCTTCTATAACAAAGAAAGTAAGGATGGTAGCCATAACGGACGATCCGCCGTAGCTTATCAAAGGTAAGGTAACACCGGTCAACGGAATAAATTTGGTGCCGCCGCCAACAGTCAAAAATACCTGGAAAATATAAGTGATGCCAAGTCCAATGGCAGTATATCTGTAAAAGGGATCCTTAAATTTAACGGAAATATTTATGAACTGTAAAAAGCAGCTTAAGCATATAAGCACGATGCAAATAGCAAATACTATACCGAATTCCTGGGAAATCGCCGAAAAAATAAAGTCAGTTTCCACATAAGGAATGGTTTCCGGAGTGCCTTTAAAAAGTCCCAATCCAAAGAAGCTTCCGCTGCTTATTGCAAATAATGACTGCGTTATCTGATAGCCCTCGTTATCGATCAATGTAAAGGGATCTAAAAATGCCGCAACTCTCACTCTTACATGACGGAATAATTTGTAGGCAATGAGTGCCGCAAGTACTCCTGTTCCCGAGCCGATCAGGAGATAAAGATAATTCCTTGTGGCAATGAATACCAGAAGAACATATATCACAAAATAAATAAGGGCTGCGCCAAGATCTGCGGAAAGGGCCAAAAGAACAACATGCAACGCGGCGATTCCGGAAATGATAGAAAGGTTTAATAAATTGGTCTCGTGACAAAGCGCCCCTGCTACAAAAAGAACAAATAATATCTTTACAAATTCGGAAGCCTGGAAGGAAATTCCGAATATTACAAGACTTAACTTGGAACCGTTTGTAATGGCACCAAAAATATAAACAAGAAGCAAAAGAGAAAGCCCTGTGCCGGCATAAATATATGGCCTGTTGGGAATTTTCTTAATCTTGATCATTACAAAAGGTATAAAGGCCGCAACAAAAAACGAAAGAACTGAAATTATAAGCTGCTTAACGGCTTTGTCAAAATCAAGTCTGGTAAGCATGATAAGACCGATTGATAAAAGCATGCAGCTGTTATTGATAAGAAGCCTGTTTAACCTTGGATAGATCATTGGGAATACTTCCACGATAAGAAGCATCATAACCTGAAAGACTATATAGAAAAACAGATACTTTATGTCCCCGGACCTTAAACAGATAGTTAAAAATGAAGCAAAATGAGTAAGGATAATAAGTAAAACCTGGGTAGCATAAGTAAGCCTTCTTGATTTTTCATCCTTGTGACGAAAGACCATGAAGCACTCAAGGGTATAAAGCATTATGAATATAACAATAAAATATTTAGAAATAGTAGTTATATACTGAGCCACTATTCTACTCCTCTTTTATAATAGGATTTTGTATATTCTTTTACCTGATAATCATTCTTTTTATCCAAAAATGCATCTAAAATCTCACGTGCATCAAAACCGCTTTCAGTGGTAAAAGATAAGAATAAATTACTGATATCTATTTTACAATTCCTGACCTCTTCATGCAAGGAAAGAGGCAGGGAATTATAGATCGTGTTATAACAATTTTTACAATTTCTGTGTACGGGGAAGGTATAGCCCTTTCTGTCGGTAATATGTAAAAATTCGGGGCCTTTTCCCTTTAAACATGTATTCATGGTTTTCATGATACAATTAGCGGTCTGCATCAAGGGAATACGTCCATATACAGCTATGCTTAGTTCATCCGATCCAAGATCATTAATCTCATGACTGCTTAATTCATAGGACGAAATAACTCTGTCTCCAATTGATCCATAAAAAGAAAGAGCTTCCTTATTCCAGCAGTAAAGACTCGGTCCGATTATTATAATGCCTGAATAATCAAGACGTAAGGAAAGTGCCAGGGTCTCTAAATTATTGGCAATAATGCCCTTCACTCTTTTATCATTAATAATCTTTTCAATGGATTTTAAGTCGGAATTTCTAAGGACATATGGCATATCGATATAATAGCCTTTTTGTGCGCTTTCAAATAAAGCTTCCGATCCATCGCCATGAGAATCATAGGCACATAATTCTTCATAGGCTTCAGAATTTAAAAATAAGTAAATCTCATCGGCTTTATCCCTGAGATTTAAGTACTGGTCCAGATTTAATGCAGTTACAATCGGCTTATTTAAATCAATATCTGCATGCTTCCTAAAAATAACTTTTGCAGAATTGGTTGCTTTAGCAGGTACATATGAATATTCTTTTGCAAATAAATTTATAGCTTCACGCCTTAATTCATTTAATGCTTTCACAGGGACAAATACATTATCCGAAAGAAAAACATCCACTTCTTCCGCTACGAACTCGGTATTTCCAAGTTTTTGTAAACGCATCTTTATATCAGTTTCCGTAGCAGGGCTGTTTAAGCTTCTTTCTAAAGCAGCGCCCGTAACTGTGACACTTGTGTCATCTTTATAAACGGTAATCTGCATGGGCTCATTTTCAAGTAAGCAGGCAGATATATTAATTCCTATTTTCCTGTTATTCTCAATATACTTTTCACGAATGACCTTCATCAATGCTTCGTCATTACCGGAGTAACCGGGATTATCAAGACTGATCATCTCTTTACCGTTACGGTTTTCGTAATAACCATAGCCTGTTTCAGAGCGTAAATATATATGCTTCAGGTCATCGATATCTTTATCGGATACCTTAAAGGCAGCAGGGTTTTCTTTATAAATCTGTGCATACTTCTTGTAAATAGAAGTTACAAAAGCGGTATATTCGGGTTTTTTCATGCGGCCTTCGATCTTAAGAGAATCGATACCTGCATCAATAAGCCTGGGCAAAATATTCACGGTACATTGGTCCTTCATGGAAAGCATGAATTTAGGAACGGTTTCATATTCGGAACATATATAGGGCTGTCTGCATGGACCCGCGCATCGACCTCTGTTTCCGGATCTACCTCCGACGCAGGACGAAAAAAGACAATCTCCCGAATATGAATAACACATGGCACCATGAATAAAGGTTTCAAGTTCAATATCAACCTGAGACTTGATCTCTTTAATCTCTTTTAAAGAAAGTTCTCTTGCAAGCACTACTCTGTCGGCGCCAAGCTCCTTAAAGAAACGAACGGATTCAACGCCTGTTACAAAAGCCTGAGTACTTACATGAAGTTCCATGTTGGGAAAATACTTTTTAAATACAGAAATAAGGCCCATATCCTGCACTATGCAGGCATCAAGACCTTCTTTATAGAATTTGTCTATATAATCAATTACATCTTTAAATTCACGTTCTTTTATAAGGGTATTCACCGTTAAATACATCTTCACGCCAAAACTGTGAGCAAGGTGAATACCTTTTATTATTTCTTCATCGGTGAAATTGTCAGCATAGGCTCTTGCGCCGAATCTGTTGCCGCCAAAATATACAGCGTCGGCCCCTGCATTGATAGCCGCCATCAAGCCTTCAAAATTTCCTGCGGGAGAAAGAATTTCCATAATACTCCTGTGACATAAAAAAGGGCTGTAACCCAGCCCTTTAATCAACTAAATTCATCTTTTTAATACTATATCGGGCGCAAATAATAAGAATTATTTGCTAAGCTCAGCTTCCAAACGGATATTTTTCTTCGTAGTCTCTTCAAGTTCGGTCTTGAGTGATTTCATACTCTTTTCACTGTTATCCAGTTTGATCTGGGAAGCGATGAGTTCATGCTTCAAATCATAAAGCTCTTTTTCCTTGGCACTTATCTCTTCTTCCAAAAGAGAGATCTGTTTTTTTGCCTTAAAGTAATCATCGGCAATATTTAACTGCAAAAGAACATTCTGTGTATCAACAGGGGATCTTCTGAAGCTTTCAACTCTGTTATATTCAGTCTGCTTGTTATTAATGTAGGCGGCAACTTTCTGTAAATATTCTTCGCTCTCATAACCGCTGAGCCTCAAAACCTTTCCGCCGATAATAACTTCTGTGTCCGTTTTAGCTGCCATTAGGTAACCCCCTTGCACGCTTGAAAATTTACCCTATAACAAAAATATTATATTAAAATCACTGTGGAATTTCAATACCTAAATGCTTGTAGGCAAGGTCCGTAACGGTTCTTCCCCTGGGGGTTCTTACTATAAATCCGTTTTTGATCAAATAAGGTTCATACACTTCTTCGATGGTGCCCGCATCTTCTCCGATGGTAGCGGCCAGAGTCTCAAGGCCGACAGGACCGCCTTTATAATATTCGATCATGGTATTCAGAATATTTCTGTCTATATGGTCAAGCCCCATTTTATCAACATCCATCAAATCAAGGGCAGTTTTCGCAACATCGGATGTAATGGCTCCGTCAAATCGCACTTCCGCAAAATCCCTTACTCTTTTAAGTATCCTGTTTGCAAGTCTCGGAGTGCCGCGACTTCTTCTCGCAAGCTCCAGGGCTCCCTCTTCATCAATATCCACATTAAGGATTTTAGCCGAGTGTCTGATTATGGTAGAAAGCTCTGAAAGATTATAAAACTCAAGTCTTTCTATCACGCCGAATCGGTCGCGGAGCGGCGCGGACAAAAGTCCCGCTCTTGTAGTGGCACCGATCAAAGTAAACTTAGGAAGATCCAGTCGTATTGATTTAGCTGAAGGTCCTTTACCTATCATGATATCAATGGAAAAATCTTCCATAGCAGGATAAAGCACTTCTTCTATCTGTTTATTAAGTCTGTGTATTTCATCGATAAAAAGAACATCACCTTCATTCAGTCCGTTAAGAATAGCCGCCATATCTCCGGGCTTTTCTATTGCGGGGCCGCTTGTGATCTTAATATTGACACCCATTTCGTTGGCGATAATGCAGGAAAGGGTTGTCTTACCAAGTCCGGGAGGTCCGTATAAAAGAACATGATCCAGGGAATCTCCACGATTCTTGGCAGCCTCTATATAGACTTTCATGATCTCCTTAACCTTCTCCTGGCCGATATAATCCTTTAAGAATTTAGGTCTCAAAGATCCTTCAAGCTTAATATCTTCTTCATTTGCTTCAGTTTCTATCATTCTTCTCATAAGATATAGCGAATCCTTTTAAAAAATATTCTTTAAAGCTTCTTTTAACAAAGCATTTACAGATAAACCGTCACGGTTTTCAACCCTCTTAATTGCCGCTAAAGCTTCATTTTTGTCATATCCAAGGGCAGTTAATGCAAGAATTGCTTCATTTTCATTATCTGATAATGCGGCTTTTTCTTCTTCTTTTTCATGGAAGATAATATCATCTTTTGAAATCTTATCTTTTAAATCTATTATGATTTTTTCGGCAGTTTTCTTACCAATGGTGGGTACCTTCGATAATTTATTTGAATCTCCGGATACGATCAGAAACTTAATATTTTCAGCATCGTAAAAAGAAAGCATATTTAATGCTCCTTTGGGGCCTACGCCATTTACTGTTAATAATAATTCAAAGAGATCCAGGGAATCATGGGTTAAGAAACCATACAGGCTGATATCATCTTCCTTAACAGCCATATGAGTATAGAATTTAACGGAATTGCCAATGGAAGGAAGATTCTCCCTGGCGGTTTCCGGAATATTTATCTTAATACCGATGCCATTATTCAATACAATAACGGAACCGGGTCTTGATTCAAAAAGTTCTCCGCTTACAAAGCCAATCATATAATACCCCTAAAAGAATGCTTTCGCTTTTTAGATAATAATACCATATGAATCACTTATTTACATCAAAAAACAATGAGGAAATAATATTTAAAGGCAGGATTTCAACAAAAAAAATGATGCGGATTAACGCATCATTTTTTAATCTTATTTGTTTTTAATATAATTAAGCAGGCCTTCCGAATCGATGATCTTCTGCATGAATTCGGGGAAGGGCTGACCCTTAAAAGTCTGTCCGGTTGTGATATCGGTAATGATTCCCGAATCAAAATCAACGGAAACCTCATCGCCTTCCTTTATCGCTTCGGAAGCTTCCTTACATTCCATAATGGGAAGACCGATGTTGATGGCATTTCTGTAAAAGATTCTCGCAAAAGTTTCAGCAATAACAACGCTTACTCCACTTGCCTTAATGGCAATCGGTGCATGCTCTCTTGATGAACCGCAGCCGAAATTTTTGGTGGCAACAATAATATCGCCGGGCTTTACGCGATTTACAAAATCCTTATCGATATCTTCCATGCAGTGAGTTGCAAGTTCTTTTGGATCCGAAGAATTTAAGTATCTTGCGGGGATAATTACATCGGTATCCACATTGTCGCCATATTTAAAAACTGTTCCTAATGCTTTCATATTAATCCTCCGGAGCCGCAATATAGCCTTTTATAGCACTCATGGCAGCAACTGCGGGACTTGCTAAATAAATTTCACTTGTAATATGACCCATACGGCCTACAAAGTTTCTGTTGGTTGTTGATACACAACGTTCATTTTCAGCAAGAACGCCCATATAACCTCCAAGACAGGGACCACATGTAGGTGTTGAAACAATACCGCCTGCTTCGATAAAGATCCTTAAGAGTCCCTCTTCCATGGCCTGTAAATAAATAGCCTGTGTTGCAGGTATTACGATCAGACGCATACCCTTCTTTACTTTCTTTCCTTTGAGGATCTCGGCGGCAATCCTTAAGTCATTTAAACGACCGTTGGTACAGGAACCGATAACTACCTGATTGATCTTTATCTCTTCCTTTATTTCACTGATGGTCTTTGTGTTTTCGGGAAGATGAGGAAATGCAACCGTAGGTTCAAGAGAACTTAAGTCGATATTGATAACTTCATCATATTCGGCATCATCGTCAGCGGAATAGATCTTATAATCGCGCTTTGAATGCATCTTTAAATAGTTTTCGCAAATATCATCAACAGGGAAAATACCGTTCTTTGCACCTGCTTCGATAGCCATATTGGCAATGGTGAATCTGTCATCCATGGACAAATTCTTTATGCCGTCACCGGTGAACTCCATGGACTTGTATAAAGCTCCGTCAACGCCTATTTTACCGATAATATGTAAGATCACATCCTTGCCGGATACATTCTTTTTGGGTGCTCCGGTAAGAACAAATTTAATGGCTGAAGGAACTTTAAACCAGGCTTTTCCCGTTGCCATGCCCGCAGCCATATCAGTTGAGCCTACGCCCGTTGAAAAAGCACCTACCGCACCGTAAGTACAGGTATGGGAATCCGCACCGATAATAACATCTCCGGCAACTGTTAAGCCTTTTTCAGGAAGAAGGGCATGCTCAATACCCATTTCGCCCACTTCAAAATAGTTGGTAATATCATTTTTAAGTGCAAATTCTCTTACGCACTTACAATGCTCAGCAGATTTAATATCTTTGTTTGGCACAAAATGATCGGGAACAAGGGCAATCTTGTCTTTATCAAAGACCTTGTTTAAGTTCATCTTTTCCATTTCTTTAATGGCAACGGGGCTCGTAATATCGTTACCAAGTACAAGATTTAAATCCGCTTCGATCAATTGACCGGCAGATACAGAAGAAAGACCGGCATGTGAAGCCAGGATCTTCTGGGTCATAGTCATTCCCATTTTATACTCCCTTTAAAAAAGGGAAGTCATCGGACTTCCCTTAATCCTTTCATTAGTTGTTAATGAGCTTATCTGCTTCGTTGTTCCAGCTGTAAAGCTTTCTTACTTCTTCACCGACCTTTTCTGAAGGATGCTCAGCAGCAAGCTTTCTCATAGCCTTGAAGTGTACCTGCTTACCTGCGGGAGACATATCAAGTAAGAATTCTTTTGCAAAAGTACCATCCTGAATATCGGAAAGGATCTTCTTCATGGTCTTCTTTGTTTCTTCAGTGATAAGCTTAGGGCCTGTTACATAGTCACCGTATTCAGCTGTATTGGAAATGGAATAACGCATTCCTGCGAAGCCTGACTGATAGATAAGATCTACGATAAGCTTCATTTCGTGGATACATTCAAAATATGCATTTCTGGGATCGTATCCTGCTTCAACAAGAGTTTCGAAACCGGCCTGCATAAGAGCACAAACACCACCGCAAAGAACTGCCTGTTCACCGAATAAGTCGGTTTCGGTTTCTGTTCTGAAGGTTGTTTCAAGAACGCCTGCTCTTGCTCCACCGATACCAAGTGCATATGCAAGTGCCATATCCTGAGCCTTACCTGTAGCATCCTGATGAACAGCTACGAGACAGGGAACACCCTTACCTGCCTGATATTCGGAACGTACTGTGTGACCGGGTCCCTTGGGAGCGATCATGGTTACATCAACATCCTTGGGAGGTGTGATACATCCGAAATGAATATTGAAACCGTGAGCAAACATAAGCATGTTGCCTGCTTCAAGGTTGGGTTCGATATCATTCTTGTAAAGATCAGCCTGCTTTTCATCATTGATAAGAATCATGATAATGTCAGCCTTCTTTGCAGCTTCAGCTGCTGTATAAACTTCAAATCCCTGAGCTACTGCTTTGTCCCAGGATTTAGAACCCTTGTAAAGTCCGATAATGACATGGCATCCTGAATCCTTAAGGTTTAAGGCATGTGCATGTCCCTGGCTGCCATAGCCGATAATTGCGATTGTCTTTCCTTCAAGTAAAGAAAGGTTACAATCCTGTTCATAGAAAATCTTTGCCATTTTTGTATCTCCTTTATATATCTTTATAAATAAGTGACATTTTTGGTTCCGCGTCCAAGGCCTGCTATACCTGTGCGGGCAAGTTCCAGGATCTCTACCCCTTCAAGAAGCTTTAAAAAAGCATCTATCTTATCCTGGTCGCCGGTAAGCTCGATGATCAAGCTTTCGGAGGAAACGTCAATGATATTGGCTCTGAAAATATCGGCTAATGCAATGATACCCTGTCTGTTTGCCGCATCGCATTTTACTTTAACAAGTGCCAATTCTCTGTATACACTTTCTTCAGGCTTTAAAACCTTGACGTTTCGAACGTCCACAAGCTTGTCTACCTGTTTCTCAATCTGACTTAAAATGTTGTCATCACCGTTGGTCACTATGGTGATCCTTGTGAATCTGGGATCTGCCGTAACACCTGCGGTAATGGATTCAATATTATAGCCTCTTCTTGAAAAGAGACCTGAAATACGGCTTAATACGCCGGATGTATTATCAACAAGTAACTGTATAACTCTTCTGTGCATGTTAACCTCTCAAATAATCTTGAATATTATACTAACGCTTTAAAGTGCAAAAGTCAACAATAAACTTTAATTCTCTAAATCATTACATTTGGGAAGTGCTAAAGTGCCGGTGCGGGCAACTTCAACTACGCTTATGCCTGACATCATTGACACGAAAACCTTGATTTTTTCAGGGGTGTCGCAAATCTGAATGATCATATGTGATTTGGACATGTCTACTATGGATGCGCCGCAAATAGTACAGATCTCCATTAAGTCTTTCCGGTTGGTCTTGTTGTATTTAACCTTCAAAAGCATAAGCTCCCTGGAAATTGCCTGTTCTTCGTTAAAAGTTTTTACCTTGATAACATCAAGCTTTTTATTTAACTGTTTTTCTATCTGTTCTAATGTACGTTCGTCACCGCTTGATACGATCGTCATGTTGGAAACCTGATTATCAAAGGTTTCACCCACCGCCAGAGAGTCAATATTAAAGCATCTTCTCGCAAAGAGTCCTGATACTTTACTGAGTACACCGGATCTGTTTTCAACAAGTACGGAATAGATTTTCTTCATAATCAACCTCTTACTATATCAAATGGATTAACTGAAACTTCCATGATATATGAATCTTCATTTTCTAAAAATTTATCAAGGGAAGCATCAATTTCACTGTTATTATTTACTTTGATGTAATTAATGCCATAGGCCTTTGATAAAAGTTCCAGATTGGGATAATCATTTAATTCAACAACAGAATAGTTCTCTTTATAAGTAAACTGCTGATATTCTCTAACCATTCCAAGGTAACCGTTTTTAAGTACCACAACCTTGCAGGGTACATTCTCCTGACGCATGGTGGCAAATTCCATCATGGACATCTGAAATGAACCGTCACCGCATACGGCAACAACCTGTCTGTTTCTGTCTGCGAGCTTGGCTCCCATGGCTGCGGGAATTGAATAGCCCATGGTACCCATACCTCCGCTGGTTAAGAACATTCCGTTCTTGACTTCATGATATGCGCAGGACCAGATCTGATTCTGTCCCACATCCGCAACATAAACGGCATCATCCTTCATCTTGTTTGAAAGCTTAATAATAAATTCCTTGGGATCGGTATAATTAGCATCGGGATTTCTTTTAATAAGCATTGTTTCTTTATAATGATTAAGTGTTTCAAGCCACTCTTCTGTCTTAGTGGTAATTTCCTCCTTGTTCATATCAGAGAAAACAGACTTTGCATCACCTACGATGGGAATTGTGGGACCGCAGTTCTTACCGATCTCAGCAGGATCCACATCTATATGGATCATGATTTTATTTTCCGTAATAAGATCGGGCTGGTTAACAGCTCTGTCCGCAACTCTTGCGCCCACAAGAATGATAAGATCGGCATCTCTCATGGCGCGGTTGGCATAATGCTTACCGTTATTTCCCACCATTCCGAAATATAAAGGATGCTTTGTGGGAAGACATCCGATACCCATCATTGTGGATACTACGGGAATATTATTCTTTTCAATGAATTCGCGAAGTTCTTTATTGGCATGGGAAAGATTAACACCGCCACCTGCACAGATCAAAGGTCTCTTTGCTTTTTCAAGCTCAGTAAGCATTTTCTTTATCTGTAAGAAATTACCCTGAACCGTGGGCTTATATGTACGCATTGAGATTTCTTCGGGATATTTAAAATTCTTAAGCTCTGCATTTTGAATATCGATGGGAATATCGATTAAAACAGGGCCTTTTCTGCCGGTACTTGCAATATGAAAAGCTTCTTTAAATACTCTGGGAATATCCTTTACGTTTTTAATTAAATATGAATATTTAACAAAAGATTCTACAGCGCCTGTAATATCAGCTTCCTGGAATACGTCGGATCCAAGAAGGTTTGAATTTACCTGGCCCGTAATACATACAAGCGGGATTGAATCTGCAAAAGCAGTTGCAATACCGGTAATAAGGTTTGTGGCGCCGGGACCGCTGGTTACAGCGCAGACTCCCACTTCTCCGCTTACTCTTGCAAGACCGGAAGCCGCATGAGCTGCACTCTGCTCGGTTCTTACAAGAACAGATTTAATATCACTTGATAAAATTGAATTATAAAAAGGACAGATTGCTACGCCGGGATAACCGAATACGTATTTAACTCCTTCTTCTTCAAGACATTTAACAATGGCATCTGCACCGTTCATAGATAGATCTCCTGAGAATTTATTTTGCATTATTATGCATAGATTTCGTTTTCTGAAAATTTTAACACATCACAGCGAAAAAATAAACAAATCGCGGAAACAAAAATTAAAATTAAATAGGACAGAATTTTAGACATAAATATCAATAATAAAAAAACACAGTCAATGAATTTTCATTAACTGTGTTTAATCAACTTATTTTACCGTGATCGATTCATCATCCGGAATCTTTCCGTGAAGTATATCTACCATATAGCCAAGTCTTTTATTAGCTCTTCTGTAGCATTCCATGGCAGCTTCCAATGTGTATTCATTGTAGGAAGTATCAGTAAATGAATCGTGGAAATACTGATTTGCCTGAGTCATATATTCGCTTGCCTGCTTTGCAAGTGTTTCATTGGCTGAAAACTCTTCAGGCACCTTTACTTCTGACAGAGCTTTGTATGAAGCTTCCATCTCATCAAAAATCGCAAATAATGATTCTACGGAATCCGAATCCTCGGGATTAAGTTCATTAATCTTAGTATTATAATCTTCCATTTCAGTAAAGAAATCTGTAACTTCTTTCTGATATGTTTCTATTTCTCCGGAGCCTTTTCCGCATCCGGCCATAATTCCGATAATAAGTGAGCAAGCAATTAATAATAAGCTTTTTTTCATAATCTACCTCCGCTCAAACACTTATTTAAATCTATCATATTTATGATTTTAAAGCAAATATTATCTTCCAGGTTTAAGGGCGAGTATTCTCCCCATATAAAAGTAAAGCCCGGTGCGTAAGCACCGGGCCTAATCTTTGAACTAATACATAATGACTTAGAACTTACCTGCTGTAGCAGCTTCTTCAACTGCAACTGCAACGGAAACGGTCATACCAACCATGGGGTTGTTACCTGCTCCGATAAGACCCATCATTTCAACGTGTGCGGGAACTGAAGAAGAACCTGCAAACTGAGCGTCAGAATGCATACGACCCATGGTATCTGTCATACCGTAGGAAGCGGGACCTGCAGCCATGTTATCAGGGTGAAGTGTACGACCTGTACCACCGCCTGATGCAACTGAGAAATACTTCTTGCCCTGTTCATTACATTCTTTCTTATATGTACCTGCTACGGGGTGCTGGAATCTTGTAGGGTTGGTGGAGTTACCGGTAATGGAAACGTCAACACCTTCCTTATGCATGATAGCAACGCCTTCAAGAACGTCGTTGGCACCATAGCAGTTAACCTTTGAACGAAGTCCGTCTGAGTAAGGAATTCTGTTTACTTCCTTAACAGTGTTTGTGTAAGGATCGTATTCTGTTTCAACAAATGTGAAACCGTTGATACGGGAAATGATCTGAGCCGCATCCTTTCCAAGACCGTTAAGAATAACTCTTAAGGGTTTCTTACGAACCTTATTTGCCTTTTCAGCAATACCGATTGCGCCTTCAGCAGCTGCGAAGGATTCATGACCTGCTAAGAAGCAGAAGCATTCTGTTTCTTCTTCAAGTAACATCTTACCTAAGTTACCGTGGCCAAGACCAACCTTACGTGTATCTGCAACAGAACCGGGTACGCAGAAAGACTGAAGTCCTTCACCGATTGCAGCAGCAGCTTCGGATGCCTTACGGCAGTTTTTCTTGATTGCTACAGCAGCGCCTACTGTGTAAGCCCACTTAGCATTTTCAAAACAAATAGGCTGAATCTTTTCAACCATGTGATAAACATCGAGACCAGCGTCTTTTGTGATCTTGTCAGCTTCTTCGATGGAGCTGATGCCGTACTTGTTTAAAAGTGCGTTGATCTGATCAATTCTTCTTTCATATGATTCAAATAATGCCATCTCATCGTCCTCCTTATTCTACTCTGGGATCGATAATCTTTACAGCATCTGCAACACGACCGTACTGGCCCTTTGCCTTTTCATATGCAGTTGTAGGATCATCGCCCTTCTTAATAAAGTCAGTCATCTTGCCAAGGTTAACGAACTGGTAACCGATAATCTGATCGTCCTTATCAAGGGCAATACCTGTTACATAACCTTCAGCCATTTCAAGATAACGAGGACCTTTCTTTAATGTACCGTACATGGTACCAACCTGGCTTCTTAAACCTTTACCAAGATCTTCAAGTCCTGCACCGATTGCAAGTCCGTCTTCGGAGAAAGCACTCTGTGTACGACCGTAAACGATCTGTAAGAATAATTCTCTCATAGCAGTATTGATAGCATCACATACAAGGTCAGTATTTAATGCTTCAAGTACTGTAAGGCCGGGTAAGATTTCAGCAGCCATAGCTGCGGAATGAGTCATACCGGAGCATCCGATGGTTTCAACAAGAGCTTCCTGTACGATACCCTCCTTAACATTAAGTGTAAGCTTACATGCGCCCTGCTGAGGTGCACACCAGCCGATACCGTGTGTCAAACCGGAAATATCTTTAATCTCTTTGGATCTAACCCATTTAGCTTCTTCCGGGATGGGTGCGCAACCATGGTGAACGCCCTGCGCTACCTTACACATTTTTTCAACTTCATTTGAATAAATCATGTATTTGAACTCCTTTCAAAGTGATTTTAAACCACCAATTATTTTTACATAGTTTACGGCAAAAATCCAGCAAAATTTTGCCTGAGAGTTAAAATAATATCAATTTATTTAATTAATCATCCAAAATCAACCGATTAACATTTTACCAAAAAGGTCTTAACGCAGAGTTTATCGCTTTTTAACCACTTCTCCGTTATTTTTATGTATGGATCTTTCAGGGATGACTCCTCGCACGCAGGATGTGGGATAGACATTTGATTCTTTTCCGATCACAGTACCGGGGTTAAGAACGCTGTTACAGCCGACTTCAACATTATCGCCCAACATGGCGCCGAACTTTTTAAGGCCGGTCTCGATATTTTCACCTTCATTATGTACTACCACAAGAGCTTTATCGCTTTTAACATTACTGGTGATGGAGCCTGCTCCCATATGGGATTTATAGCCCAAAACAGAATCACCCACATAATTATAATGGGGAACCTGCACATTATTAAAAAGAATGACATTCTTTAATTCAGTGGAATTTCCCACTACACAGTTTTCGCCAACAAGAGCTGAGCCTCTGATAAAGGCGCACTGCCTTACTTCAGTATTGGCACCGATAATCGTGGGACCTGCTATATATGCTGAATCAAAGACTTTTGCAGTTTTATGGATCCAGACATCTTCTCCTCTCTTTTCATATTCATCAGAAGAAAGGGTCTTTCCAAGCTCAAGTATGAATTCTTTGATCTTAGGAAGAGCTTCCCATGGGTATGTTACGCTTTCAAGTAAGGGTTCAGCCTTTGTTTCTGAAAGAGTATACAGATCATTAACCGTAATATTACTCATAAAATCCTCCGTTATTACTGAATAAGTTCGCTCGTTAAAAACAATCATGCTTTTTTATAGAATTGGGATACATAATTATAATCCGATTGAAGCATGTTATTTCTCGGCTTTTCTTTAACTTCATTGGTATGTTTAATGACAAAATCATTCATTTTATTTAAGTATTCGTCAGAAGTGATCTCGCCGTTTGCTACCATTGTAAGGCCCATTTCCCAGCTGGCGGTAAGCTTTGGTCTTAATAAATGGGGAATGCTTCTTTTTACAACGCAGTAGATCATCTCTCCCAATAATGAGGGAGTAATGATCTGCGTCTTTTTATTAAGATTCAGATATTCATTGGTCACAAGTTTTTTAAGGATTTCGGCGCGAGTTGCACTGGTACCGATACCGGAACCCTTAATCTGTGCTCTTAATTCTTCATCATCAATAAGCTGACCCGCATTTTCCATGGCAAGAATGATGGAACCCGAATTATATCTCTTGGGAGGGCTTGTTTTTCCTTCTTTTATCTCATAATCGGAAAGACATAAAGAAACACCGGGTTTTAACTTGGCGATCTTCATAAGGGTCTCGTAAGGAACCTTACTTTCGTCATCTTCCGTATTCTTTTCTTCTTCTTTCTTTTCCATAAAAGAATATTCCATGCAGGATAAATATCCGTCAGCTTCTTTGGCACGGAAGTTAAAATAAAAATCTTCGCCCTGTCTTGTAAGTACAAGGGATACCTTTCTGAAGACCGCAGGAGGCAGGAAGATCGCTAAAAATCTTCTGGTAATCACTTCATAAACCTTGGCGGATACGGGCTTTAAGCTCTGATAGTTGTTAATGCCCTGGCCTGTAGGGATTATTGCATAGTGATCCGTGATCTGCTTATCGTTTACATATTTGGTTTTGGCTATTCCTTTATATGAACCTTCTTCAAGAATCTTCGCGGCGATATCCTTTACCGGGCCGAAATTTCGGAGTCCCCCGATGTTTTTATGGATTTCCTTGGCAACTGCCGTAGACAAAACTCTCGCATCGGTTCGGGGATAGGTAACCATCTTCTTTTCATAAAGCTCCTGAACTATCTGAAGAGTCTCGTCAGGGCTTATCTTAAAAAGCTTAGAGCACTCGTTCTGAAGTTCCGCGAGGTTGTATAAAAGAGGCGGATTCTTAGTTTCTTTTTTATTATCAAGAGATTTAACCGTTGCTATATTGTCAGGCTCCCTTGTCATATCGGCAATCAGTTCTTCTGCGGTAACTTTATCTATAAAGCCATTTTCTTTATATAGCTTAGGGCTTCCCATATATTTACTTGTATCACTTACGCGCCACTCACCCTTGCAAAGGGAATTGTCGGCGGTAAAAGAAGCCAGGACCTTATAAAAAGGCGTTTCTTTAAAGCGGCGGATCTCATCTT
Source organism: Lachnospiraceae bacterium (assembly GCA_016283575.1). GTDB lineage: Bacteria > Bacillota > Clostridia > Lachnospirales > Lachnospiraceae > UBA1258. Next base: position 228,806 of record JAEEND010000022.1, read on the forward strand.
CTCTTTCAACGACCATACCAAGTACGCAGGTCATTACACGTCCGACGGAAATAACTGCTTTGTCACGCTTTAAGATATCTTTTAAAGGATATCCGTATTTTAAGGTAAGGGCCCTGGAAAAGTTTATACCCATCAGATAATCTTCTTTTGCACGAAGATATGCTGCGGCGCAGAGATTATCATAGGCGCTCAGATCTTTGGCTTCACGGATACCGCGATTTATTTCTTCCTCAGTCTGAGAATCAATCCACACACGTTTCTTTTCTTTTCCGGTAACTCCGGCATAGGAATCAACCAGACGATAAATATATTCTCCTTCACGTCCGGAGTCGGTGCAGACATAAATTGTTGAAACGTCCTCCCGATTGAGAAGACCTTTCACAATTTCAAACTGCTTTTTAACGGAGCCGATAACTTCGTATTTGTATTCTTCGGGAACAAAGGGGATGGTGTCCAGGGACCATCTGCGATATTTTTCATCGTAGACTTCGGGATAGCTCATTGTTATAAGATGTCCCACGCACCAGGTGACGATGGCCTCGTTTGATTCCATGAAGCCATCTTTTGAAGTCATATTAAATTTCAAAGCCTTGGCAAATTCTTTTGCAACGCTGGGCTTTTCAGCAATAAATAAACTTTTACCCATAAACCTATTTTAAATCCTCTAAAAGAAAAAGTGTGAGATTTTTACGCACCTTTGCTTCAAGAGAAAGCTTTTCGTCAAATCTTGTGCCGGAGAAAAGATAAATATAATCCGGCTTGATATCTGCTTTATCAGCAGTAAAAAGAAGCCATTCATAATCATCGTAAGTGAGCATCGGCTTGTCATACTCGCAGATACATAAAATGTTTTTGCCGTTTTCCGATGATGCCACGATATCGATATTCCCCTGCTTTCCGTACCAGGAACCCATGGAACTTACATTAATGGGAAGACGCTTCTTCTCATTTAAATTAGTTATACTTTCCATACATACATCCGCAAAATATCTGGACGCATACTGCTTAAGAGCAGGCGCAACATATTTATTATAAAATTCCTCAGGCTTTAACATTTCCAAAAATGAAGAGTATTTATAAATAAATGAATAATAAAAAGCAAGGAAGTTATTGGAAATATCATAAAGACCCTTTTTGGTATTTTCGTATCCCTTTGAATCAATGGAATAAATCTTCTTAACGAATTCAAATTCCATCAGATTACGCAAATACACACTGATCTTAGCTCTTGAAAATCCCGTGTGTTCATATAGATCGTTGAGCTTATTCTTACCCTCGCAAAGAGAATAAAGAATTGTATTATAAACCTGAGTTTCTCTTAATTCTTCGGACACAAGGCTGTTACCCTGGGCATTAAGAGCTCCGCTTTTCCTAATGATCGAATTGACTATATTATCCTTAACGGACAGGTGCTCATCAAACATCTTCCAATATCCCGGAACTCCCCCGAGGATTGAATATGTTAAGAAGCAATCTTCAGCGCTGTAAAAAGAAAAGTATTCCTTTAATGCAGCAAAAGAAAGCTCTTTGATCTTAAGGAAACCGGAAATTTCGAATGCGGAATCTCCGATCTTTGATACAAGAGAATTCTCCACAAAAGAAATACTTGAAGATGCAAGAATAACAAGATATTCTTCCGTCTTCCAGTTTAGATGTATGAACTTGGACAATTCACGCATAAAATCAGGGGATGATTTGATGATATTCTGAAATTCATCAAAAACAATGACCTTCTTCTGTGTATGTATATTGGAAAAACATTTGAACACATCACTGAATTCAGGATACTTGAGAGTCTTTATATCCTGACTTGCAAGCCACTGTCCGATCTTATAACGCTGCTCACGGTCGGAGCAGGATTCCGCACAGTAATAAAAACCGGGCTTATCCTGCATAAATTCCTTTAAAAGGGCGGTTTTTCCGATATTCTTTTGTCCATATAATACCAATATCTGGCTTTTATCTCTGAAATAATATGTGCCAAGCTGGTTTAATTCGGCATTACGTCCAATTATCATCATTATTCCTCGTGTGAAGACTGTTAAACAGTTTAGATATTTCTTATCAATAATTCTTCTATCATTTTGGCTTCCATGGGGTGACCGAGGTAAAATCCCTGGATCAGATCGCAGGATATTTCTTTAAGCTTTTCATACTGCTCCCTGGTTTCAACACCCTCTGCAACCGTTTCAAAGCCCAGACGCTTTGACATGGAAATAATGGTTTCCGCAATGATCCAGGAAGCATTATCCGTCGTGATATTATCGATAAAGGATTTATCGATCTTAAGGGTATCAATGGGAAGACCCTTTAAATACGAAAGTGACGAAAATCCCGTACCAAAATCATCAAGGGATACCTTGATTCCGTAATCGCGAAGTTCCATCATCTTTGAAATAACGGATTTAAAATCATCTATCAGTACTGATTCCGTGATCTCAAGTTCAAGTTCTTCAGGCTTCATGTTGTACTTAGATATAAGAGCAATAACTTTCGGTACAAAATCCTGCCTGTTATATTGGATGGATGAAATATTCACGGAAAGAATCATGGGAAAATCAAATTTCATCTTCCAGTTCATATGGGCTTTAATGCTCTCTTCCAGCACAAAATCACCAATTGGAACAATGGCTCCGTTCTTTTCCGCAATGGGAATAAAAAGGCTGGGACTTATGAATGTTCCGTCACGATCCCTCCATCTTATCAATGCTTCCACCCCTCTTATCTTTCCGCTTTCCGTATAGAACTGAGGCTGGAAATTCATAAAGAACTTTTCACCGAAAATAGCTTCCTTTAACTTGTTTTCAAGAGAAACATCTCGCAAAAAGTTATTTAAGATCGATGAATCAAAGAATTTTAAGTTGTTCTTTCCGGCTTCTTTTGCCTTAAGCATTACAATTTCAGCACAATTAATAAGCTGAAGAGCATTATCAGATGCTTCAGGGAATTCTGCAACGCCAATGGAGACAGTGATTGGCACATCTGTCATATCTGTCAGCCTTATAGGATGTGATAAAAATTCTTTGATGGATTTATAGATGGTTTCCACGCTTCTGTGACCGCAGGGATCATAAATGGCAAGACAGAAAATATCACTGTCAAAGCGTGAACCGATAACATAATTCTCGGTTAAATCATTTAAGAACAAACCGAAATTCTGGATAACTTCATCACCCATCACTATGCCGCGACTGTCGGAAATCTTGTGAAAATCATCAATGTCAATAAGCATGACACTGACGATCTTCTTCTCCGATTCCGCCATTTCAACAAAGTTTTTAAGCTTGGTAATGAAATAATTACGATTGTAAAGATTGGTCATATTATCATAATACGCAAGGTAAGTAAGCTCATCCCTGTGATTATGAAGCTTTGTAACATTCTCAATAGCAATGATCTTGTCGGTAAGAACACCGAATTCATCACGATAAATATTAACTCTGAGCTTTACCCAGGTCTTTTCGTCCCTGAGCTCTGCTTCGTAGGACTGTTCGTCCTTTCCTTCTTTTTCGATAAAAAGAAGCCTTCTTATCTCTCCGCGTTCTTTTTCCGTAAATATATCAAGAAGGCGGGTTATTTCAGCCGCCTCGTCGATACGAAAATCGATATAGTCCTCCCACTTGCCCACCATTTTAACGGTATTATTTATATAATTGATATAAATAAAAGCTCGCTTGGAGGTTTCGCATATCAGTTTATACATTCTCTCGTTATTGTTCAGCTTTTGATTTAATGCCGTGAGTAAATCAATCTGATAACGCAAATCATCCATAAAAAACCTTCTTCTTACATAAGGTCCCCCAACCCATGTATTATTTTTTAGTTATATAGCCCTGAGCCTTAAGAAGCTCTGCACATAACACGGCACCGCCTGCAGCACCACGAACTGTATTATGAGAAAGTCCGACAAACTTGAAATCATAGAGGGAATCTTCTCTGAGTCTGCCTACGGAAATACCCATTCCATTTTCATAATTCACATCTAATTTTACCTGAGGACGGTTGTCTTCTTCAAGATATTGAATGAAATTTTTTGGTGCAGAAGGCAAATTTAATTCCTGAGGAGCTCCCTTTGCAGCTCTCAACTTTTCAATAAGCTGTTCCTTAGTGGGTTTCTTTCTGAATTTTACAAATACGGAAGCTGTGTGACCGTTTAATACGGGAACTCTGATACACTGAGCATCGATCACAAGATCTTTCTTTTTAACGATCTCTCCGTTTTCAAGAGTGCCCAATACTCTTAAAGGTTCAAGTTCACTCTTTTCTTCTTCGCCACCGATATAGGGAATTACATTTTCTACCATTTCAGGCCAATCCTTGAAGGTCTTGCCGGCACCGGAAATAGCCTGGTATGTGGAAACGACAACTTCGTAAGGTTCGAATTCACTCCATGCCCATAAACAGGGTGCATAGCTCTGGATCGAACAGTTGGGCTTAACTGCAATAAATCCTCTCTTTGTTCCGAGTCTCTTTTTCTGAGTCTCGATAAGTGCAGTATGAGCTGAATTGATTTCGGGCACGATCATGGGAACATCAACAGTCCATCTGTGAGCTGAGTTGTTGGAAACGACGGGAGTTTCTGTCTTTGCATATTCTTCTTCGATAGCCTTGATCTCTTCTTTTGTCATATCAACGGCGCTGAATACGAAATCAACATCCTTAGCAACATTGGCTACGTCAGTTACGTCCTTTACAACGATTTTCTTAACAGCTTCTGGCATGGGAGTATCCATTTTCCATCTGCCGTCAACAGCTTCTTCATAGGTCTTTCCGGCACTTCTGGGGCTTGCTGCGATTGTTGTTACTTCAAACCAGGGATGATTTTCAAGAAGAGAGATAAATCTCTGACCTACCATACCCGTTCCGCCAAGAATACCTACTTTTAATTTCTGTTCCATATTAAACTTCCTCCAATTTATCTAACCAGTCTTCCGACAGGTATTGTTTTTCCAATTTAATCACCTGAGACATTGCTTCTTTACCGGGGCCGCCGATGGTGACTCTCTTATTTACGCATGTTTCAAGGCTTATTGCTTCATATATATCTTCCTTGAAGAGTTCGGAAAACTCCTTCAGCTCATCAAGCTTAAGATCTTCGATGGCTTTATTTTCGGAAAGACATTTAAGTACTATTTCTCCCGATACGCGATGGGCATCTCTGAAGGGCATGCCGTTCTTAACAAGATAATCGGCAACATCCGTTGCATTGGTAAAGCCCTTTAATGCGCTGTCCCGCATTCTTTCTTTATTGAATTTGGATGTAGAAAGCATTCCCGTAAA
>JAEEND010000023.1 GCA_016283575.1 Lachnospiraceae bacterium
CTCAGATATAAGTAAAAACAACAGTTTTTACTTATTATACCCCATCTAAAAAGCCCTAAAAAGGCGAAAATTAAGGTTTATGATTGCATTCACTTTTACTGCCTTGCAATTACTTTTTCACTCAAAGGAAGGGGACCAGATTGAGAAAGATTCAAATGTATCCCTATACAATTTTTCACAGGCGATTGGGATAGGTGAAATACTCTGAAGCAACATGATTCACTAAAATCTATCCCTATACAAAAAAACAACCCCTATTGGGATAAAATAACCGATGAAAACGCAATATATAAAGGCTTAAAGCCTGTGACGCTATCCCAGTTAGATGGAAATTTCCGTATTGGGATAGGCAGCGCTATATGAAAGGGTGAAAACAGACGGGAGTCGGTCTTCGCTTCGCGTCTACACTCCGTTTCGGTCGTTGCTAAGCGAACGTCCACTGGACGTTCAGCAACGGTCGGCGCAAAACCGAGGTCCACCGGACGTTCAGCGCCCCGTGCCTCAGCCCCTGGGCTTCGGACCTAGGGTTCGATTCATGTATAACTTAATAGAAAAAGGACAGCGCAAATAGCGCTGTCCTTTTTCTATGGAGCAGACGGGAGTCGAACCCGTGTCCGAAGCCCAATCCACCGTTCTTCTACAAGTTTAGTTTGTCGGAATTTATTCCCGCCGCCGCATAGTGACAAACACCTAAACGGCTTTGGTAGCTTCATGATACGCCCACCTGCTCAAAGCTTTGCAGGTGTCGTTTCCTACATAGTCGAAGCCGGGATCTTAATGTGTAGGTGCACTAAGGCCGACTGCTGCGATTAGGCAGCGATTGCTAAATTATCTTCAGCGTTTAATTTTAAGTTTGCGATTAACGGTTCGCACCGACTTGCTTCACCGGCTTCAAAAACCCCGTCGAAACCTTGACTGCCCCTTAAAGATTTTTAATCTTGAATTCGCGTTCTGTTTCGCGCTTCAAGTCCTTTTTGGCAATATCTTCACGTTTATCATAAAGCTTCTTACCTTTGGCAAGACCAATCTCCAGTTTTGCACGACCTTCTTTAAAATATACCTCCAAAGGTACCAATGTATATCCTTTTTCGGTTATTTTCCCAAGAAGCTTTAGGATTTCCGACTTATGTAAAAGAAGCTTTTTGGGTCTCATGGGATCTTTATTAAAGATATTTCCCATTTCATAAGGGCTTATATGCATGCCGTAAGCATACACTTCGCCTTTATCGATTCTTATAAAGCTTTCTTTTATGCTGCATTTACCAAGGCGCAGGGACTTAACCTCCGTACCGAAGAGTTCGATACCTGCTTCGTATTTTTCCTCGATAAAATAATCATGATATGCTTTTTTATTATTTGCTATGAGTTTCTTAGCTTCTTCTTTAGCCATATCTTTTCCTGTTATAAACTGTGCTCAGGTAAAAAGTATATCATATATTTTCTTTTTACCAAGCATTAAAATGAATTTCTTCCGTTTTTGTAAAAATCGTGTATGGGTGAGTTTTCTTCAAAATCAGCCAGGATAAAATCAACCACTCTCATTGAAAGATCAACGCTTTTAACCATGATCTTCACTTTGTCGCCGAGCTTGAAGGTTTTATGACTGTCTTCGCCCACCAGTTCGTATTTCTCTTCATTGAAATGATAATAATCATCCCGCAGATTCGAAATGTGAACCAGTCCTTCCACGGTATTTTCAAGCTCCACATAGATACCCCAGTTTACGACGCCGCTTATGACGCCTTCGTAGATTTCTCCGATGTGGCTTGCCATGTACTGAGCCTTTTTAAGCTTTACTGTCTCTCGTTCCGCCTCGTCGGCTCTTCTTTCTAACTTGGAAGAAGAAGCTGCTACGGAAGGAAGTATTTCTTCATAATGGTTCTTTTTAGCTTCCGTAAGGCGATTTCTCAAATCATCGTGAATGATCCTATGAATCTGAAGATCTGGATAACGTCTTATGGGGGAAGTAAAATGTGTGTAATAATCGCAGGCAAGACCAAAGTGTCCGTCACATTCAGTGGAATATTTAGCCTGGGACATGCTTCTCAATGTAAGTCTTGTGAGAAGAGCCTCCTCGGGAGTACCTGTAATCTTTTCAATGAGCTTCTGAAATTCCTTGGGATGCGCATCTCCTCCGGCAGTTTTTATAAAATAGCCGAAGTTCTTGATAAATGTTTTTAATTTATTAAGCTTTTCATCCTCCGGTACATCATGAACACGATATACAAAGGGTGTCTTAAGCCAGTAATAATGCTCTGCCACGGTTTCGTTGGCAGCCAGCATAAAGGATTCAATAAGTTTTGTGGCCTCATTTCTTTCATAAGGCTTTATCTCTACGGGGGCGCCTTCCGCATCAAGTATAAGCTTTGTTTCCGGCACGTCAAAATCAATGGCTCCGCGACGTTTTCTCATGTCTCGAAGTATTAAAGAAAGTTCCTGCATCTTATAGATCATTTCGGAAACATCCGCATATTTTTCAAGCATTTCAGGATCATTATCCTCTATGATCTTCTTTACTTCGGTATAACTCATGCGGTGGCGGGTTCTTATAACAGATTCACAGATTTTATAATCCGTTACTTTACCCTTCTTATCAATCTTCATGACACAGGAAAGTGTAAGTCTGTCCTCTCCTTCATTAAGTGAACAGATGCCATTCGATAATGTTTTCGGGAGCATGGGAATTACCCTGTCAGCAAGATATACACTGGTACCTCGCTTTATTGCTTCTCTGTCTAAGGCCGAACTTTCCTGAACATAATTGGATACGTCAGCAATATGAACACCGAGCTCATAATACTCATCCGTAAAAGAAAGACTCACAGCATCGTCAAGGTCTTTAGCATCTTCCCCATCTATGGTAATGGTAAGTAAATCCCTAAAATCCTCACGTCCGAGAATATCTGCTTCACTTACCGGCTTATTAAGCTTTTCGGCCTGATTAAGGACCTTTTCGGGAAACTCTGAATTTATGCCGAATGCCATGGCAATCGATAAGATGTCCATGCCGGGATCGTCCACATGTCCAAGGATGTTGACCACTTTTCCTTCGGGTTTACGATTCTCATTGCCGGGAGTCGTGATCATTATTTCAACTTTATTTCCGGTTACTGCACCTTTTGTAAATTCCTTTGGAATAAATACATCAGGTGAACGACGTTTATTATCTAGGATTACGAAGCCGAAATTCTTGCTTGCTTCAAATGTGCCGATCAAAGGTGCGTCGTCCTCTTCTTTTACTGCTTCTTTTTCATCCGGAAGCACAAGCTTGCCCCTCTTGGTAACAGAAATAAGGCCTTCGGCAAGGAGTTCATCAAGAATAAGATCAAACTCTTTTCTTGTTTCTTCCGTCACCTGCATGAAAGCTGCAAGTTCACGCCTCTTCATGGGAACATAGAGCTTATCGTGTAAAAGTTCCAATATTAAGTTTTTTCTCTTTTCACGCGTGTTAGCCATATGAACCTCACAAAAAAACCACTCGTTTTCGCGAGTGGTTTCTCTAAATTTAACTTAAAACCTGTTGATGTTTAATACAGCAGCAAGGACTACAAATGCAATTGCAAGAGCCTTTGTAAATTTTACCAGCATGCCTTCCATGCTTCTTCCCTTTGCTTTGCCCCAGTATGTCTCAGCAGCACCGCTTATAGCGCCAAGTCCTGCGGACTTACCTTCCTGTAATAATACAACAACCAATAATGCGATTGAAACCACAATAAATATACATGTTAAAGCAATTCTTAAAGCTACCATTGAATTTAACCTCCTAATGCCAAGCATTAGTAATACTAACATACAAAGTCTACGATTTCAAGTGTTTTCTATTTCTTTATAAGAAGGCTCTTACCTGTCATTTCTTCAGGCTGCTTCATGCCCATACACTCAATCAATGTAGGAACGATATCAGCAAGACAACCGTTTTCTCTTAAGGTATAGCTGTCATCATAATTTACTAAGATAAAGGGAACCGGATTGGTAGTATGCGCTGTGAAGGGTTCACCTGTTTCATAGTCAATTAACTGTTCAGCATTTCCGTGGTCGGCACAGATAAATAATACGCCATCAACTTCTTTTACAAATTCAACAACTTCGCCTACGCACTTATCAACAACTTCAATAGCTTCAACAGCCGCATCAACAATACCTGTGTGACCGACCATGTCAGGGTTAGCAAAGTTACAGATAATCATATCATAGTAGCTTTCGCCATTTTCATCCTTCTTGGTGATCGCTTCGGAAAGTCTGTCACATACGGTGTAGCAGCTCATACGAGGCTTTTTATCATAAGTGGGAACATACTTAGGGGAGTTAACAAGGATTCTGTCCTCTCCTTCGTTGGGAGCTTCGATACCACCATTGAAAAAGAAAGTAACATGCGCATACTTTTCTGTTTCAGCGATACGAGCCTGACGCATATGATTATTGGCAAGCCATTCGCCAAGTGTGTTTGTGACGGAAATCTTCTTAAATGCTACATCCTTGTTGGGGATTGTAGGATCGTAATCTGAGAAGCAAACATAAGTTACATCAAGTCTCTTTCCGCGCTCAAAGCCCTTGAAATCGTCATCACAAAAAGCTCTGGTAATTTCTCTTGCTCTGTCAGGACGGAAGTTAAAGAACACGATGGAATCTCCGTCTTTGATTGTTGCTGTGGGAGCTCCGTTCTTTAAAACTACAAAAGGACGTACAAATTCGTCTGTTACTTCTTTATCGTATGACGCCTGGATGCCTGAAGCTGCACTGTCTGCTGTCTCACCTTCGCCCTTGGTAAGTGCATCATAGGCAATCTTGATTCTGTCATAGTTATTGTCTCGATCCATTGCATAGTAACGACCTGAAACGGTTGCCACTTCACCAACACCGATTTCTTTCATTTTATCTTCAAGCGCGATCACAAAATCCTTACCACTGGCAGGAGGTGTATCACGTCCATCTAAGAATGCGTGAACATAAACCTTGCTTAAGTTGTTTCTTTTTGCAAGTTCAAGCAAACCGTAAAGGTGTGTATTGTGTGAGTGAACTCCACCGTCAGAAAGAAGTCCGTATAAATGTAATGCGGAATCCTTTTCTTTACAGTTGTTAACAGCCTTTAAAAGTGCTTCATTTTCAAAGAATGTACCGTCTTCAATTTCTTTGGTGATCCTTGTAAGTTCCTGATAAACGATACGACCGGCACCCATATTTAAGTGACCGACTTCAGAATTACCCATCTGACCTTCGGGAAGGCCTACTGCCATTCCGCTGGCATTACCCTTTACAAAAGGATATTCCTTCATGAGTCTGTCCATAACGGGAGTGTTTGCGATGCTTACCGCATTACCCTCTCTCTTATCATTAAGACCATATCCGTCAAGAATCAATAATACTGCGGGTTTCTTTGCCATTTGTATTTCTCCTTATCTATATCAATTACAATTTGTTTATAAGCCTAGATGATTATACACATTTTGCGTTAAAAAGTAAACAAAAAGGAAGAAGGTAAATCGTGCTATACCACGAAACCCTTCCTCCTGATTATCATCTCACATTTCTCAAAAATGTCTCCATTATGCGTTCTTTTGGAAGCTTATAATAATCAGGTTCCGTCCCCATAATAAGATTAAGTGAACCATCTGGATTATAGCCTCCCACTGTCGACAAGCGTATTATATAACCTGTATTCTTAAGAGCAAATAGTGATGGCGTACCACCTATTCCATTTCCGGAAGTCCTGGTTCCAACAAGGTGTGCCCAACTTGTTTCTTTACAAAAGCGTGCAAACTGATCGGTAGCTGAATAGCACTTATCATCGATAAAAACCCATTTAGAGATGTTAGGATTGAAAAATCCCAATGACTCTTCATCGGAATAATCTAAAATAATCTTTTCTTTATATACCATATTAAAACCGAAATCATCTTCTTCAACCTGCTTGGCTTGTCGATAAAAAGGCAAGTTCCGCTTATTGTACTCATTATCTTTAAATGCTATATTTTCGGTATATTCGACGCAATCACCAAATGGGCGAACAATAACTTCCATCCAGTACAAAGAAGATCCGCCACAATTTCCTGTTATGTCAAAAATAATATTTTCTGCTTGCGGATATTTTTTATATATTGAAACAATTTTACCTCTGTCCTCTTCAATACAATCTTCATCTGAAAGAAAACTGTTTATTCTTACGAGCAAAGTTTTGTATTCATCATAGAACGTTACCTCTAAATTATCTTTTTTAAGATTAGTATAAATGCCGTTTCCATCGGCTTTGGAATATCTGATTATAGCCTCTTCTGTCATAAGGGCTGCTTTGGTTGCATCCCCATACTCAGCCTTTTCATCATTTAAATGATTTAGATATACTTGATATTGCTGTTTATCTAATACAGACAAATGACTGTACCCATAAAACTCCTCGCATACATCCTTCAGCACTTTTTCAAATGAATCGTCTGTTTTTATCTCGCTGGACACCTTTGTCTCATATTTATCCCAAATATCATCCATGCTTTTTTCCGATGCGACATAAGAATATAACGGAAAGTTATCTTTTATTATTCCCTCAAATTCCCGAAAATCTTCTATATAGCAGCTATTTGAGATAATACTATCAGTTTTAGTTTCAGCTTTTAATATTGATTGAATGCAATAAACTGAAATCAATACGCCTATTACAAGAAATACAATTATGCAAAATAATTTTTTACCCAAGGAGTGCTCCTATCTCTCTTATAAGCATTTCCTGTTGTTTAGCTAAGCATTATCCCAGCTTCATTTCCATGCCTTCAACATCCTGGGCAAATTCAATTGCCTCGTCACGGGAAATTTTGCCTGAATAATAAAGTTGTGTAATAGCTTCATCCATGGTCATCATGCCAAGCTTACGATTTGTCTGCATGATACTTGTCAGCTGGTGGCTCTTACCTTCACGGATAAGATTACGAACCGCATGATTGGCATGCATGATTTCGAAAGCTGCAACTCTGCCACGTCCGTCGGATGTGGGAATAAGCTGCTGAGAAATAACCGCTTCAAGTACATTCGATAACTGGATACGTATCTGCTGTTGCTGATGAGGCGGAAATACATCGATAATTCTGTCCACGGTACTGGCAGCTCCGATGGTATGAAGCGTTGATAATACAAGGTGACCTGTTTCCGCTGCTGTAATGGCAACGCTAATGGTTTCAAGATCACGCATTTCTCCCACTAAGATAACATCAGGATCTTCTCTTAATGCCGCTCTTAAAGCATTGGCATAAGAATATGAATCGATTCCGATTTCTCTCTGGTTTACCATGGATAGTTTATGCTGGTGCAAATATTCGATAGGGTCTTCCAGCGTTATGACATGGGCGTCACGGGTGTTGTTTACTCTGTCGATGATGGCAGCAAGTGTGGTTGATTTACCGGAACCTGTGGGCCCTGTTACAAGAACAAGTCCACGCTTTCTCTGAGATAACTCGATTACAGATTCAGGAAGTCCCAATTCTTCAGGAGAAGGCACCACGGTACCTACAAGACGGAAGGCCATGGCTACTGAACCTCTCTGATGATAGACGTTTACACGGTAACGGCCCAGATCTCTGATAGAAAAAGACATATCGTATTCGCCGCGTTCTGCAAATATTTCTTTTTGCTTATCATTCATGACTTCTTCAACAAGTGCTGCCGTATCAGGCGGAAGAAGCTTGTCGCCTTCCATGTTGATAAGATCTCCGTTTACACGCATTTTAGGAGGTAATCCAACTGTAAAATGTACATCGGATGCTCCTGCTATTTTTGCCTGTGTTAAAATCTCTGCTAAGGATTTCATAAAAAACCTCCCCTTTTTTTTACTACTTTAAGTTTAATTTACATAAGTTGACCAGTCAACAAAAAGAACTTTATCTCCCCACGTAATCCCGGTCCACTTCTATTACGCAATAATAATTCTTATGGATGTCATGGACCCTTTTCCGGATCCTTTCCACTATTTCGTCATCGGATTCTTTTACCTTGTAGGGAACCAGCACGTCAAACACAAGATTGGTATGAGTAGGTCCCTTAACCACTCTAAAATCATGAATCGACAGTTCCGGATTCACTTCCTTTACAATTCCCTTGGTAAAAGTCTTAAGTTCCGTCACTATTTCATCGCCCACCGCAATTGGATCCATGTGAATCACTGCATGGCAATTAAGGTTATCCTTAAGTGCCTTTTCGGCATTGTCTATTATATCATGAAGTTCATTAATATTTTCGTCATCAGGGACCTCGGCATGAAGTGATATCATTCTTCTTCCCGGGCCATAATCATGAACCAGGAGATCGTGTACACCTATGATCTTGTCAAAAGAAAGTACTATTCTTTCGACTTCATCAACAAATTCTTTTTGAGGTGGTTCTCCAAGCAAGGGATTTATAGTATCCATGGATGCTTTAACCCCGGCAAATATGATGAGCAGTCCAACCAATACACCTAAATATCCATCGATATTTAAATCAAAAAAATGGTTTAAAAGAAGACCTCCCAGCACAAGGAATGTGGACAGCGTGTCACTCAGTGCATCAACGGAAGTGGCCTTCAAGGTTTCCGAGTTGATCTTTTTCCCGACCCTTCTTGAATAAAAAGCCATATAGAATTTGATCAGTATGGAAACTATCAGTATGATCAACGTCAAATATGAAAATGTAACCTCTTCGGGATGCAGGATCTTTGAAAAAGAATCACGTAAGAGTTCGTATCCCATAAGTATAATGATTATGGATACAATGAAACCTGCAATATATTCCATCCTTCCATGGCCGTATGGATGTTTTTCATCAGCCTTTTTTCCACCCAGTCTGAAACCGATCACGGAAATCAGCGATGAACCTGCATCAGAAAAATTATTGAAGGCATCTGCCATTACGGAAATGGATCCGGACAGAAATCCTGCGATATATTTAATAATAAAAAGAAGAATATTTAAAAAGATTCCGTAGGAACCCGTAAGTATACCGTAAGCCTCTCTAACCTTGCTGTCTTCCACGTTTTCGTGGTCTTTAATGAATATTTTTATCAGAAAATTAAGCATTATTTCACCTCGTAATTCAAATTTATTACAAAAATTAGTCCTTGACAACCTATTTGTCATGCGTTATCCTACACTCGACAATAACGAGATGCGCGTTAGAGTCCTCATATTGAATGACTAACTTAACTAAAAATAAAGAAGGAGGTAAAACTATGAAAGTTAGGTCCAATAATTCCATTAAACTTAATATGACTATTAACTTGATCAATATGCCTCCGTACAGGAATTCTTTGTGATATTTATACTTAGAATCATTGCCCGGTGGTTTATGCCACCGGGTTTTTTTATAGGATTACAGAATCCCGGAGGCTTGAGCTTTCGGGATTTTTTTACCTGTTCGGGGAATTTAAGGAGGGATTTTTATAAAAGCTGCGAATTTTAACTTGAAAAATTATATTAAAAAATATCGCCTGCACTACTTTATAGCAGTCACGGTTCTATTAATAAGCGTTTCCCTTGATATGATATCGCCTCAGATCATTCTTCACTTAGTGGACGATGTCATCATCGGTCGCGACTTTACATATCTTAATATCCTGCTGCTGGGATTACTGCTTATCGGCGTCGGACGTTTTATCTTTCAGTACGTAAAAGAAATCCTGTTTGACTCCGTATCCGTAAAGATTGCGTCGTTACTGAGACGTGACCTCTTTATCCATGTGGAGCATCTCGACACAGCCTTTTTTGATAAGAACAACACCGGTGAGATCATGGCTCGTGTAAAGGATGACGTTGATAAGATATGGGATGCGCTCAGCTACATATCCATGTTACTCATCGAAGTATTTATACATACCGTCATTATCATCTTCTGCATGGTGAAGCTCAATTTCTTTTTGGCGCTGATACCTGTTACTGCCATGAGTATATGTGCGGTAATTGCCATTGTCATGGAAAAGAAGCTTGATAAAGTCTATGATGCCATTTCCGAAGAAAACGCTGTTTTAAACAGCACCGCTGAAGAAAATATCGGTGGAGTAAGAACCGTTAAGGCCTTCGCCAGAGAGAAATTCGAAATAGAAAAATTCAAAAAGCACAATGACAAATACTGCGAATTAAACATTAAGGAAACAAAAACTTTCTTAAAATACTATCCTTATTTCCAGTTTATTTCACGTATCGTGCCATTCTTAGTGCTTTTAGGCGGCGGGTATTTTTACATGCATGAAAAAATGACCATCGGTGAAGTATCTGCCTTTGTATCTTATTCGCAGAACATCGTATGGCCCATGGAAATGCTTGGATGGCTTACAAACAGCTTCGCGGCTGCCATTGCAAGCTACAAGAAGATAAACAAGATCTTTAAGGAAAAGGCAAACGTTACGGATCCTGAAAACCCTGTTGTCATGGAATCCGTAAATGGCGATATCGTTTTCAACAATGTTTCTTTTCACAAAGAGGACATGCACGAAATACTTAAAAATATTACATTCCACGTGCCAAAGGGAAAGACCCTGGGTATCATGGGAGCCACTGGAGCCGGCAAAACTTCCATTGTATCGCTCCTTACAAGACTCTATGATGCAACAGACGGTGAAATCCTGCTGGATGGCGTAAATATTAAGAACATGAAGCTGAAGGATCTTCGTCACAGCATTTCACTTATAATGCAGGACGTATTTCTCTTCTCTGATACCATCTCCGAAAATATTAAGATGGGTAACAAATACCAGCTTCCGGAAAGTAAGATCCGTGACGCTTCCAAAAAGGCATGTGCCAGCGAATTTATCGAAAAAATGGATGATGAATATGAAACGGTCATCGGTGAACGCGGTGTAGGACTGTCCGGCGGGCAGAAACAGCGCATCAGCATCGCCAGAGCCTTTGCAAAAGAAACTCCCATCCTTATCATGGACGACTCCACTTCCGCTCTGGATATGGAAACGGAAAAGGAAATTCAGGAGACCTTAAGCAAATTTAAAGATACCACCAAGATCATCATTGCGCACAGAATCAGCGCCGTAAGAGACGCGGATGAGATTATCATCCTCGATGACGGCGAAATAAAAGAACGGGGAACCCATGAAGACCTGCTTAAAAAAGGTGGATTATATTATGAAACCTATGTGTCCCAGTACGGGGAACCCGACTTAAGAAGGGAGGCATAATTAATGGCCTACAACTCCATTAAAGAGGACGAGTGGCAGAGTGATGTGAAGAAAAGCGTCACCATTAAGAGACTACTCTCCTATTTACTTAAATATAAAAAAGAAATAATTCTTGTTCTTTTTATCATGGCATATTGTGTGACCGTAAGCCTTATTAACCCCCTGTTTATTGAATCCGCGGTGGATGACTACATACTCCCCAAGGATTTTAAGGGACTTGCAGTGCTTATATCCGCTGTATTAATGATTAACATTTTGTGGATCATATTAGTAAAGATCCGCATGAACATAATGGCAAAGGTTTCAAACAATGCCATAAAAAATATCCGTGAAGAACTTTTCGATCATCTGCAAAAGCTTGATTTTAAATTCTTTGACGAACGACCTACCGGAAAAATATTATCAAGAGTGATCGGCGACGTTAATTCATTGAAAGATGTATTATCTAACCTGGTACTTACCATGATTCCCGACGGAGTTCTGCTTTTATCGATAATCGTGGTAATGCTCTTTAAGGACTGGCGTCTTGCTCTCGCCGCAATGGCCGGACTCCCTCTCCTTATCGCATCACTTTTAACTTTGGAAAACCTGTGTCACAAAAACTGGAAGATAGTCAGAAAGAAATCATCAAACCTTGCGGCTTTTGTGCACGAAGAGATTGCGGGAATAAGAATAGTCAAATCCTATTCCGCCGAAGAAGAAACACTTGAGACCTTCGATGAACTTATCGGGGAGCATAAGAAAAGCTTTATGAAGGCCGTACGCATCAACGACCTTTACAGCCCCTTTATTGAGATCGGATGGGCAATAAGTCAGTTTGCCATGTACTTTGTTGGCATTAAGGTAATCGGTGTTGATAATGTATCCATCGGTACTCTTCTTGCCTTCGGTACATACATAAGCCTTTTCTGGCAGCCCATTTCAAATCTCGGTGACTTCTACAATCAGCTAATTACCAATATTGCGGCAGCTGAACGTGTATTTGAAGTAATCGATACCGCTCCCGGCATTGAAGATGAAGAAAATGCCGTTATCATGCCTGATATCGAAGGACGGGTAAGCTTCGAAAATGTTTCTTTTGCTTATGAAGATGATGTGCCGGTACTTAAAAATGTTTCTTTTACCATTAATCCCGGTGAAACGATCGCTTTAGTAGGACCTACGGGAGCAGGTAAAACCACAGTTGTGAATCTTATAAGCAGATTCTATGATTCCAAAGAAGGGGCCGTGCTTATCGACGGCTACGATGTTAAGGATGTTACAATTGAAAGCCTTAGGAACCAGATGGGTATCATGACCCAGGATAATTTCCTGTTCAGCGGTACCATAAGAGACAACATCCGATACGGAAAGCCCGATGCTACCGACGAAGAGATCGAGAATGCAGCAAAGACAGTTAATGCTCACGACTTTATCATGAAACTTGAAAAGGGATATGATACAGAACTGACTGAACGTGGCAGCGGTTTATCCGTTGGACAGCGTCAGCTTGTGGCCTTTGCCCGCACGATACTCTCCGACCCTCGCATCCTGATTCTCGACGAAGCAACATCATCAATCGATACCAAGAATGAACTTATGGTTCAGAAAGGTATCGCGGCAATACTTAAAAATCGTACATCTTTTGTAATAGCTCACAGGCTTTCAACCATCAGAAATGCTGACAGAATATTTGTGGTGGATGACGGTATTATCGCAGAAGAAGGTACTCACGAAGAGCTGCTTGCAAAGCGCGGCATTTACTACAACTTATCTACTGCCCAGGCAGTATAATGAAAAGCCTCTTACATGCATGTAAGAGGCTTTTTTTAATTTCGGGCACAAAAAATGCAGCAGGTAAAACCTGCTGCATTTTAATACTAAATGACAGATTAAGCATTAACGATCTGACCAAAGTCGGGCTTTAATGAAGCGCCGCCGATAAGTCCGCCGTCAATATCAGGCTTTGATAAAAGTTCTGCAGCATTGCCTGCGTTCATTGATCCGCCGTACTGAATACGAACAACTTCTGCTGTAGCTGCATCATACATCTTAGCGATAAGATCACGGATAAGCTTACATACTTCTTCAGCCTGATCAGCTGTAGCAGTTTCGCCTGTACCGATTGCCCAGATGGGTTCGTAAGCGATTACAAGTTCTTTTACCTGATCTGCTGTTACGCCGTCAAGATCCCATGTGATCTGACGTTCGATCCATTCCTTGTAGGTGCCTGCCTTACGAAGTGCAAGGGATTCACCACAGCAAAGGATGGGCTTTAAGCCTGCAGCAAATGCCTTCTTAACCTTTGCATTGATAAGGATATCGTTTTCACCGAAGATATCTCTTCTTTCGGAATGTCCGATGATGATGTATTCAACGCCTGCATCCTTGAGCATGGGAGCGGAAATTTCACCTGTGAAAGCACCCTTGTCTTCGATGTAGAAGTTTTCTGCGCCAACATGTACGTTGGTTCCCTTAACAGCTTCTGCTACGGGTACGATGTCAATTGCAGGTACGCAGTAAACTACGTCTACAGCATCGTTCTTTACTAAATCTTTTAATTCTGCACAAAGTGCAACTGCCTCGCTGGGAGTCTTGTTCATCTTCCAGTTACCGGCAATGATACGTCTTCTTGACATGTTATTTTCCTCCGTATATTAACAATGAAGTTCTGCTCTCGGGCTACGCCCTCACCAGAACTAAGTAGTACACTAAGCTCGTGGAATACCTTGCTAAGTGATTACTTATCATCTGCAGCGTAAACGCCGGGAAGTTCCTTACCTTCAAGGAATTCGAGGGAAGCACCGCCACCTGTTGAGATGTGGCTCATCTTATCTGCAAGACCCATCTGGTTAACAGCTGCTGCGGAGTCACCACCACCGATGATTGTAGTAGCTGTTGATTCTGCAAGAGCCTTAGCTACGGATAATGTACCCTTTGCAAGAGTGGGATTTTCGAATACGCCCATAGGTCCGTTCCAAACTACTGTCTTAGCGGACTTAGCAGCTTCTGCATAAAGTTCTGCAGTCTTGGGTCCGATATCAAGACCTTCCATATCAGCAGGGATTGCATTGGATGCTACAACAGATACTTCGATAGGTCCGTCGATGGGATCGGGGAAACCTGCAGCGATGGTTGTATCAACAGGAAGAAGAAGCTTCTTACCAAGCTTTTCAGCCTTTGCCATCATTTCCTTACAATAATCAAGCTTTTCCATATCAACTAAGGACTTACCGATTTCATAGCCCTGAGCCTTTAAGAATGTGAATGCCATACCACCACCGATGATGAGGGTGTCGCACTTTTCAAGAAGGTTATTGATAACATTAAGCTTATCAGCAACTTTAGCACCGCCAAGGATAGCAACGAAAGGACGTACAGGATTTTCAACTGCATTTCCGAGGAAGTTGATTTCCTTCTGCATTAAATAACCAACTGCACAGTTACCGCCTTTAGCACGTACGAAATCTGTTACAACAGATACGGAAGCGTGAGCTCTGTGAGAAGAACCGAAAGCATCGCATACATAATCATCGCAAAGATCAGCGAGTTCTTCAGCGAACTTCTTTCCTGCCTTTTCAGGCTTTGTTTCTTCTTCCATACGGAAACGTGTATTCTGTAAAAGAACAACATCTCCTTCTTTCATAGCGTTTACAGCATTGGTTGCTTCAGCGCCTGTTACATTGTAATCGGATACGAATACAACTTCTTTTCCAAGCTTTTCAGAAAGAGCCTTAGCTACGGGAGCAAGGGATTCTTTTTCGTTGGGTCCTTCTTTTACCTTTCCAAGGTGGGAGCAAAGGATAACCTTTCCACCGTCATTCATGAGTTTCTTGATTGTGGGAAGAGCAGCCTTGATACGTGTATCATCAGTGATCACACCGTTCTTTAAAGGTACGTTAAAGTCACAACGAACCAATACTCTTTTTCCCTTTGCACTAAAATCATCAACTGATTTTTTGTTAAGAGCCATTTTCTTTTCCTCCGTTATATATTTAGAAAAAATAAAAGGTCCGGCCCAATTAGACCGGACCCTTAAGGTCTTTAAAAAGTTATTTAAAGATTACTTTAATTCAGAGAAGTACTTGATTGTACGAACCATCTGAGATGTGTAAGAATTTTCGTTATCGTACCAAGATACAACCTGTACAAGGTTATCAGCGCCTACCATTGTCTGTGTAGCGTCGAAGATTGAACCGTATGTAGAACCGATGATATCGGAAGATACGATTTCGTCTTCATTGTAACCGAAGGATTCTGTAGCTGCTGCTTTCATAGCTGCATTGATTTCTTCCTTAGTTACGGACTTTTCTACTGTTGCTACAAGGATTGTTGTAGAACCTGTAGGGGTAGGAACTCTCTGTGCGGAACCGATGAGCTTTCCGTTAAGTTCAGGAATAACAAGACCGATTGCCTTAGCTGCACCTGTTGAGTTGGGAACGATGTTGATAGCACCTGCACGAGATCTTCTTAAGTCACCCTTTCTCTGAGGACCGTCAAGGATCATCTGGTCACCGGTGTAAGCATGAATTGTGCTCATGATACCGGACTTGATGCCTGCTAAATCGTTAAGAGCCTTAGCCATAGGAGCTAAGCAGTTTGTTGTACAAGAAGCTGCGGAGATGATTGTATCTTCGGGCTTTAATGTCTTGTGGTTTACATTGTAAACGATAGTAGGAAGATCGTTTCCTGCAGGAGCAGAAATAACAACCTTTCTAGCACCGGCATTGATGTGAGCCTGTGCCTTGTCTTTTGATGTATAGAAACCGGTACACTCAAGGACAACGTCTACCTTTAATTCTCCCCAAGGAAGATTGTTAGCATCTGCTTCCTTATAGATTGTGATTGTCTTGCCATCAACTGTGATAGAATCTTCGCCGGCTTCTACCTTGTGATTCTTAGCGTAGTTACCCTGAGATGAGTCATACTTTAAAAGATGAGCTAACATTTTAGGGGAGGTTAAGTCGTTGATTGCTACAACTTCATAACCTTCTGCACCAAACATCTGTCTGAATGCAAGACGACCGATACGGCCAAAACCATTAATTGCTACTCTTACTGCCATTTTAATTTCCTCCTAGAAATTGTAATATATTTTATTTTGACATGTTTTCTTCGCAGAGTTATCGTCAAAATTTTGTCAGCGCTTATATTTTACAGAAATATACGCTAAAATTCAATACTTTAATTACAAAAAGTTATATTAAACAAAAAGAAAAGATTGTCACGGAAGATTTTGTAAATTATTATGGAATAAGGACAAAAGAAAGGGCTTTCTTTTGCTTAATAACTATTATTAAGGAGGCAAACCATGGCAATACTTGCTGATTTTCATCTCCACTCAGAACACAGCACCGATTCACAGGCACCCATCGCAGATATGATACAGGCTGCGGTTAATAAAGGACTTAAGTCCATATGCTTCACGGAGCACATGGATAAGGGATTTCCGGGATGTGAAAAATACCCCGCTCCTGCCTTTGAAGTAAATGTGGATTCATATTTATATGATCTTCTTACCAAAAAGAAGCAATTCGAAAAAGATATTGAAGTCTATTTCGGACTGGAAATGGGCTTACAGGAGTCCGCATTCAGAGATAATGCCATCATCGCTAAGAGTCATGAATTTGATTTTATTATAGGTTCCATCCATCTTGTAGACGGTAAAGATCCTTATGATCCCGATTTCTTTAAAGAAGTAACCGGGAAACCAGCGGTTACCAATTACTTCAAGACAACCCTTGCCAATATTAAGAAATTCCAGAATTTCGATATTCTCGGACATATGGATTACATTGCAAGAAAGCTTCCTGAAGGAGAGGATTTCTTCAAGCCTTCAGATTACTCGGACTTACTTGATGAAATCCTTACTTTCTTAATTGAGAACGAAAAGGGAATCGAGCTTAACACTTCTCCCCTGGTTAAGGGCTTTAAGAACCCCAATCCTCATATTGATATCTTAAAGCGTTATAAAGAGCTTGGCGGAGACAGGATCACCGTAGGCTCCGATGCTCACAAGCCTGAAAATGTAGGCGCCAAATTCGACGTAGCCGAGGAGATTCTCAAATCATTAGGTTACAAGTACTACTGCGTATACTCTAACAGAATTGCCAACTATCAGAAGCTTGTATAAGTAGTGAATATGAAGAAATAATAAGTAAGCTCCGGTTAATGCCGGAGCTTTCTTAAAATCAATCGAGCTGCCCATTGGATAACCCCTCCGGACAGCCCGTTTTACATTCTTTTTTCTAACCTATCCTCTGGGATGGGCCTTTGAATACACTTCTCTGATCCTTGAATGATTGAGATTGGCATAGATCTGCGTGGTGGAAATATCGGAATGTCCGAGCATTTCCTGTACGCTTCTTAAGTCAGCACCGTTTTCCACAAGATGCGCCGCAAATGAATGTCTCAATGTATGTGGCGTAATATCTGCATCGATTCCGGCTTTCTTTGTGTAATACTTAATAAGCTTCCAGAATCCCTGACGGCTCATGGGCTGTCCGGAGCAATTTACGAAAAGAATATCGGAATCCTTTTCTTCCAGCATTGCGATTCTGGCACTTTCAATATATTTAATAAGGGAATTTCTTGCTTCATGTCCAAAGGGAATCACACGTTCTTTATGAAGATCGTGGCATACGATATATCCCATCTGGAGATTGACATCTGAAATCTTCAAAGATACAAGTTCGGAAACCCTGATACCTGTAGCATACAGAAGCTCAAGCATTGCCTTATCTCTTATATCCTTGGGAGTACTTCCCTTAGGCTGTTCAAGGAGTCTTATGACTTCCTGAGTAGTAAGGATCTCAGGAATCTTCTTTTCCACCTTGGGCGCCTTTAAATTCTCGGAAACATCCTCTGCCACCTTGTTCTCTCTGTATAAATAGTGATAGAAGGTCTTAATGCATGCAATGTTTCTCGAAATCGTTGCCTTGGAAAAATTATTCTTCTCAAGATAAAGAATATATGAATTGAGATTTGTAGCAGTGATCTTGGAAGGGTCACTGATACCCTGGCCTTCCATATAAGTGCTTACTTTATTTAAATCTCTTCTGTAAGACATCTCTGTATTGTTAGACATCTTCTTTACGTTATGTAAATATAAAATGAAGGAATCGATTTCCTTTTCCATAACCATAAATTTCCTTCTCCCGAAATTAATAATTACCCCTAAATGCGACTGTAAGAATGATTATAATGGGTATTCAAAGAAAAATCAAACCCAAAAAATGCCGAAAATTAGCCATTCTTTTCGTATTGCATTCTAAAACCCAAGATGTCGGTTTGATATATTTTGCTTCGCACTACATGTAGACATAACTTTTTTTAAAAAAATAGAACAAAATAAAAAAACAGGCGTTAGGTTTACATAACGCCTGTTCGTTTTGTGTATTTATGACAACTAATGCTGTTATCGATTATTTAAGCTCCAACAAGAACTTTTCGATTCTGTCGAGACCCTTTCCAATCTGCTCGATGTTGATTGCATAAGAAAGTCTTATATGATTGGGGAATCCGAAATCCGCACAGGGAATAACCGCTACTGCATAATCATCAAGCAATGCGGTGGCAAGCTTTGCGGCGGAGCCAAGCTTTTCGCCCTTATAGCTCATGTTGACAGCTTCTTCCACATCAATGAATAAGTAGAAAGCACCCTGAGGTTTGATCACATCCACATGGGGCATCTTACTTACTCGATCATACATGTAATCTCTTCTTTTTACATATTCAGCCTTCATCTCGGTCACGGTATCCTGAGGACCCATTAATGCTTCCACAGATGCGAACTGAGCAATGGAGTTGGGGTTACTTGTAGCATGGGACTGAACAGCGCCCATAAGCTTTGCAATCTCAACGCTTGAACCTGTATAACCGATTCTCCAGCCTGTCATTGCATAGGACTTGGAAAGACCGGAACAGGTAATGGTTCTCTTGTAGATTTCTTCTCCCAACGAAGCGATACTGATATGCTTCTGTCCGTCATAGGTAAGGTATTCGTACATTTCATCAGCCACACAGTAGATATCATGCTTTACGATAACCTGCGCGATAGCTTCGAGTTCCTTCTTGGTATAAACCATACCGGTAGGATTACTTGGGGAATTTAAGATAAATGCCTTGGTCTTGTCTGTAATGGCATCTTCAAGCTGTTTAGCAGTAATCTTGTAGCCGTTTTCCTTGGTACCTGTGATAAATACGGGAACGCCGTCAGAAAGCTTAACCATTTCAGGATAGCTTAACCAGTAAGGTGAAGGAATAATAACTTCATCACCGGGATTTAAGATTACATCAAATATATTTGAAAGGGCATGCTTTCCGCCGTTTGATACCACGATCTGATTGGGTGCATATTCGAGATTGTTGAAGTCTCTGAATTTCTTGCTGATCGCAGCCTTTAATTCGTTGGTACCTGAAGCAGGTGTGTACTTGGTGAATCCTGTTTCAATGGCTTTAACAGCAGCCTGACATACATTCTTAGGGGTATTGAAATCAGGTTCGCCTGCACCGAAACCGACCACATCAATGCCGTTACTTTTGAGTTCCTTGGCCTTTGCTGTGATGGCAAGTGTTGATGAAGGCTTAACTGCCTGAGCTTTTTTAGATAATGTTAATGACATGAATAAATCTCCCTTCCCATTATGACAAAAACATTTTCACATAGGAAAAGTTTTCTTGTCAACAACTTTTTGCATAATTGTATACAATTATCCTAATTAGCAAAAACACACTAAATATTTTAGGTATTTTAACGGCTTTTATTAACATATATAGTAAATGTCGCTAAGTAAAACTTAGCGACATTTATTATCATGTATAGTAAAAGTCGCTAAGTTACTGTGCGGCTTTGAATTAACATATATAATAAAAGTCGCTAAGTAACTTAGCGACTTTTATTATCATGTATTCTTGCTGCAGGTTAAGTAAAGGATCTGAAATTCCTGCGACAGTTCATCAAGAAGTTTCTTCGCTCTCCTTCTTTTATCATCATCAAGATTTACAAAGGGGTCATCCAGTATAAGTATCGGTAATTCATCTTTATACATGGCTTTTGTCACTGCCACTCTCATGGAAAAACCGATCAAATCCCTGTAACCGGAACTGAGTAAAGCAGTCTTACGTTCTTTACCCTGCTCATCTTTAGTGATTTCAATATTGGCATCAATATGATAATCGCCGGGATCTTCTTCGGTTATAACAGTAAAGCACTCGGAGAATCCGTCCAGCAACGGCTTCATGTAAAGCTTCGTGAGATTTTCTTTTGCTTTGGTTAAGAGATCTTTAGTCTTTGATACTCTTTCATAAAGAACAGTTTTTTGCTTGAGTTCTTCTTCCAGTTCCTGAAGATCGCTTCTATATATATCAAGCTCTTCTGCCTGTTCTTCGAAGCGTTGTAATGAGCCCCTCTCCTGCTGCAGGTTTTCCCGATTCATGTCTTTTCTCGCATCAAGATCATCCTGAAGACCTGTAATCTCATCAAGATCCATGGGGGCTTCTAATTTTTCTTCCTGCAATGCTGCGATGTCATGCTCTTCTTCAAAGTCTTTAAGCTTATCATGGTCGTCTTCGTAGAGTGACTTAGCTGTCTTATATAATCCGTACCTTTCGATTATGTTTCCGCATTCTTCCAAAACATCAAGGTAAACCGGAGTTCCAAGCCTTGAATATACTTCTTTAAGCTTTTCTTCAGATTCAGCATATTGATTTCTTGCGGACTCATATTTCTTAAGTCGGTCCGCAAAATTCCTGTACTGGACGTACTTTCCTTTAATATTGGAAAAATCAGTAAAATATTCTTCGGGATGGGAGTTTATTCCAAACTTTTTGAGGAACTCGGACATCTTTTCTGTTAAGGCTTTAAACTCTCCTCGATTTATGCTTTCTGAAAAAGCATCGCCACGGTTCTTTAAACCGGCAAATTCCGTTGCCTTCTGATACAGCTCGTAAAACCCATTCTTATCATATACGTCACCGTGTAAGTTACCATGAGTTGCAAGATAATCCTTTAATTCCACATCATAAGCTTCGGATTCACGCTTCTTTATGGCTTCAGATTCTCTAAGGTCATCAAGAGCTTCATACACATCGGCACTGACACTGTCTTTTCTTAATACAAGGCCAAGTACTATCTGTAAAACGCCGCCTACCATGATAAAAATACCTGCCATAAGTAAAGCAGTAACAGGTGTAAATACTGAAACAACTACTAAAATAATGCCTATAAACGCCATCACGGTTCCGACTGATAAAAGCACAATATTAGGTTTCTTTTTAGCTGAATTAATAATCTCTTCTTTATGAGCTATTTCTTTTCTAATTGCATTAAGCTCAGAATTACAGTTGTTTCTCTCTTCAAATTCATCAAGACGCTCTCTTGCAAGCTCCGCAGGATAGCTATCTTCACCGAAAATCGCATTAAGTGATTCAAGCTTTTCGCTTTCTTCAGTAGATAAGGTCTTTTTATTTATCTCCCTTTGCATGCGGTCAAAGGATGTTGCCACCTCTTCCATGGCATCAAATTCCGCATCAGAAATATCCTTACCGAAAAATAAGGATGTAAGGTCGCGATACACATCTTCTTCTGCCATGTTTAAGGCGGTATTTTCCATGGTTCCTTTATATCCGCTCATCTTATTTCTTTCTTCGGATATTTCGGAAATAAGATTGTCGTCGGGAAAGGCCTTGGTAAAGAACTCTTTGTGTGCATCAAGCCTTGCCTTCTTATCATTACAAGCCTGAAGAAGTCCTTCATATGCTTTCTTAGTTTCAAAAACTCCCGCCAGAGCGTCACGCTTTTTCTTCTTTTCGTTAAGCTCTTCCTGTTCTATCTTTAACTGCTCTTCTTCTTTTTTAAGAGCTTTTATTCGTGAATCGATATCTTTAATAGCATCTTCCACGCCGGCGCCGTCACGGATTTTACCATTAACTTCTGAAATATCCGTTTTAAGCTTATATATTTCACCGGTCTTTCTTGTGGGATGAAGCTGATTTAATTTGGCAGCAAGCTTATCATCTGCAAAAGAAAACTTATTTAAATCAATGCCGTCGGAAATGCCGGAAATTTTGGCATTAACATCATCCGTGGCTTCCCAACTTGCAACATCGCTTTGATTTATGAATACGGTCTTTAAAAATGAATCCGCATTGATATTTAACAGTTCTTCACCGATTTTTTCACTGTAATCGGAGCTTACTAAATTGGTAGATGTATCCTTTAATTCAAAAGAATCTTCTGAGATCTTACTTCCGAAAATTCTTGTTATCTTATAATCCTTATCATTAACGCTTATTACGAGGCTTCCGCCGAAGGCTCCGCCCTGCCAGGGTGCAAAATGCTTCCTGTCGGATTCAACTTCGTTTCTTTTTCCATCCCCCTGTAATCCGTAAAGCATGACTTTAATAAAGTGTGCAAGGGTAGTCTTCCCCCAGCCGTTTTCTTCTATCCTCTGATTAAGCCCCGGATTAAAATCGAAATTTACATCATGCAACTTCCCGAAATTTTCAATATGAAGTGAAACAATTCTCATTATTCGATTTCACCTCCCGAAAGGACTTCAATTCCCAATTTAATGATCTCGCCCTTTTCTTCTTCTGTAAGGGAAGCATCCGCCTCGCAAAGGCGTACAAACTCCCCTTTTAATGATTTATCAAGCCTGTAATCCTCGTAATTTACCTTAATTGTCGATTCGTCTTTTATCTTTACAAAATAAAATCTGTCCGAAACACCTTTAAGGATATAATTTAAATCACGTTCCGAATCAACCGACACCTGACCGGACAGAACTATTTTAAGTAAATCCTTTTTTTCATATTTTCCTTTATTTAATGCCATCTCCACCCTTTCAAGGACTTCCGTAGTGGAATATGCATCCGTTATATCAACATCAACTTCATAAAGATTTCTGTAGGAAAAAGGGATAAAAGTATCTGTAACGGTTTTTGCCGATTCATCAATATCTAAAAGCACGAACCCATGCTCTCCGCATTCGTCAAAGCCACGGCCTTCAAGACAGCCCGGGTAGCAATATTTGCCGGTTCCGTCAAGCTTCTCCGAAACATATTCGTGGATATGACCAAGAGCAAGATAATCGATCCCCTTATTTTTGAAATCCCGGAGATTAATGATCTCTGCCTTGTCTTTTCCGCCTGTTTCAGCAATCTGACCGTGAAGCATCACTATATTTATATTCTTAGGGTCAGGGGTAAAAGAAGACTGCACTCTGCCCGAGCTTTCTTCCGATAATTCGGCGCCATACAGCTTTATCAGGCCGCTTTCATCAAGGTCATAGGAAGTAAATTCCTCATTAAATAAATGAAGATTATCAGGCAATGTATCAAGGCTGTCTACGAAGCTGTCATAATCATGATTTCCTTTAAGATAATAGAAAGAAACCTCGGGATTATTCTTAATTGAATCAAGTACGGCATTTTTTGCAAATGCGGATACATTCTTGGTATCGAACATGTCTCCTGCGATCAAAATAGCTGATACGCCTTCTTTTCCGGCATAATCCACCATGCGAAGGTAAGTGTTAATAAGCTCTTCGCGCCTTTCTTTTGCCTTATTCTTATCAAAATTGGAATTGTTTTTGGAATCAAGATGCAGATCTGCACAATGAATAATCTTCATGAGTTACCCTACTCCCTTCTCAAGAAATAGGATAACTCATTTTAAAACATAAGTCAAACATTTGTTTTGTAGTACTTTTCTATGGATTCTTCCGCTCTTTTTACTTCTTCCATAAAGTCTCTTGATGATAAAAGAACGCAACCTTCGCCGCGGATAATGACCTGTTCCACACCATCGCTTGTTACAACGGTTACCACACGGTCCTTCTTTCCGCCGTTAACATGGGCATAGCGCTCAATATAATGATCCGCGGTTTCAGCGTATTTTGTATATACAACCTTGATATTGTGATAATCGATCTCTTCTTCTGGGTGTCCCGGTACTTTATAGGCATCAAATACAAGTATCACTTTTTTACCCGTTATGGCAGCGTAATTACTTACTATATCCATAAGGCGTCCGGCGGCTCCGTTTAAATTGACGTTTGCAATATCATGAAGTTCAGGCCATGCATGCACCACATTATAGCCGTCGATCAGCATGAACTGCTCTTTTAACCTTGTGCCCTTATACTCGGTAGGTTTAATATCCACCTCTTTGGGTCTTAAGCGCTCGTTTATATCAAAAGCCTTGCCTGCGAGCTTCTTTTTGTTGATATTGGCAGCGGAAGCATTATGAATGATATCATCAATTTCTTCCGTCGATAAAAACAGTTCTTCCCGCCGGGTGCCGGTATTTTTAACACGCGTATCAATATCCCGGTCTTCATCCTTAAACCCGAGCAAAGGTAAATGCATATAATTAAATACTTCATACCATGGTATCACTGTTCCTGCGCCATGCATGCAGAATACCGAATCAGGGCTGTTCTTTAGATCAGCCTCCGGATTATACTGTTTTAATGCCACTACCTCTTCTTCATTGTGGCACAGGTCATAACCTGCATTGGAAAAAGAAATTCTTCCCAAACCTTTTGTAAAAGAAGCAAGATCGTTGGCATAACCGTTCAAAGTCGAAACTGGGGCACGGCCTACGATTCTTGCGATTCCGCCGGCATTTTCCGTGACTTCTCCGGTCCCTGCCATTCTGTCCACGTCCGTAAGAACACGACCCACCTGGTTCTCCGGTATTTCAATTTCATAAAAATAAAAGGGCTCGAGTAAATGGGATGTTGCCTGCATAAGCCCCTGACGAACCGCGCGGTAAGTAGCCTGTCGGAAGTCACCGCCCTCAGTATGTTTAAGATGGGCCTTTCCGGATACAAGGGTAATCTTCATATCCGTTATGGGCGCTCCTGTCAAAACACCCTTATGCATCTTTTCCTTTAAATGGGTAAGGATCAGTTGCTGCCAGTTTCTTTTTAAGTCATTCTCGCTGACATTAGATTCAAATATAAGCCCCGAGTTACGCTCACCGGGTTCCATCAGTAAATGAACCTCCGCATAATGGCGAAGCGGCTCGAAATGTCCGACACCTTCAACGGTATCGGCGATTGTTTCCTTGTAAAGCACTTTTCCCGGGCCAAAAGAAACATTTACTCCAAACCGGTCAAACATGGTCTTCTTTAGGATTTCCGTCTGGACTTCACCCATAAGCTTAAGTGAAAGCTCTTTGGTGGCTTCATTATATTCAACGCCCAAGGTGGGATCTTCTTCTTCAAGTTCGCTTAGATATCGATGCATTTTCACCATGTCATCACTATCCGCAAATTTTAAAGTGTAATTTAATACAGGCTCCAGAATCTTCGTGGGAATAGGAGGCTCAGAACCGAAGACATCTCCCGTTTTAAGATTGGTAACACCTGTTATTGCGCACACATCCCCCGCAAAAACCTCTTTTACACTTGTAAATCTATTACCTGAATAAAGACGCAAATCATTGATCTTTTCTGAATTCAGCAGGTCTTTTACCTTGAGGGATCCCCCTGTAAGTTTGATATGCGTTTCACGCTGATTAAGATTATCTTTTGTAATTTTATAAACTATTCCGGACAATTGTGTCTTAATTTCCGAAGGAGCTGCGTATTTTTCGAACCCCTGCAAAAAATCCTTCACACCTTGCAAGCGTAAAGCTGATCCAAAATACACGGGGAAGACTCTCCGTTGTCTGAAAGCTTCAGAAATAAGCGCATCGGGCACATTTCCGGTTGCCATATACTGAGACAGTGCTTCATCGGATACCGTAGCGATTGTCTCGTAAAAAGAATCTGATCGGTCATCACTAAAATCCACGAAGTCATTGGATAGGTTGTTTTTAAGAGACTTCATTACAGTTTCTTTATCCGTATCAGGCAGATCCATTTTATTTACGAAAACAATTATGGGTTTACGATGTTCCTTTAAGATTTTAAATAATGTCTTTGTATGGGACTGGACACCGTCGGAGGCATTAATAAGAAGAATTGCAACATCCATGACACTGATTGCCCTCTCAGTTTCCTGTGAGAAATCCACGTGACCGGGAGTATCCAAAAGAATCAGTTCAGTGTCATTTAGATTAAGCCTGGCTGTCTTAGAATATATGGTAATTCCCCGCTCTTTTTCATATGCATTGGTATCAAGAAAGGCGTCGCCGTTATCAACACGACCGGTCTTTCTGATCGTGCCGCTTTCAAATAAAAGAGCTTCGGATAATGTGGTTTTTCCTGCATCAACATGGGCCAAAATGCCCGCAACGATTTTTTTCATGAATCCAGTATAACAAATTTCCCCTTTTCTTTTAATACCAATAAATATATAATCGACTCATGAAAAGAAACGTTGATTTCACGGAGATTTCCGATAACAAAACCTATTCATCCGGAGACATGTGCAAGGTTAGCACCGGGGGCTGCGCGGGATGTCATGAGTGTTGCGCTTTTTCAGATGGCACTATTTTTCTTGATCCTTATGATGTTTATGAATTAAGCCATAACCTAAACTTAAGCTTTAAGGAAATGCTTGGTCGGTTCATAAGCCTGACTGTAGTCGACGGGGTCGTAACTCCTGTGCTTATGCAAAAAGATAACGCGTGTTTCTTTTTAAATAAAGAGGGGCGTTGCGATATTCACTCATTCCGTCCCGGATATTGCCGCATGTTTCCTCTCGGACGTATCTGGGAATCCGAAGACAGTTTCAAATACTTTGTTCAGGTTCACGAGTGTCCCAATATTCAATCAAAAATCAAAATCAAATCCTGGCTTAATATTGAAAATATTAAAGACTATTAGGCCTTTGTCATAGAATGGCACAAAATAATCGTAAAAATTCGAGAAGCCTACATGCAAGATTCCGGTCTGTGTAACCAATTAAATACACAGATGTTGGAAACTTTCTTTGTGGATAGCTGCATCGGTGACTTCTATGAGTCATTTAAGCAAAAAGCCACAAAATTTATGTAACACCTAATCATATAAAGCGTATATAAAAAGAACATGCATCTGCATGTCCTTTTCCATAAATATCATTTATGCCTTTTTCTTCAACTCTTCCGGCTCTTTTTTAATCTTGCAACTTCCTTTGAACCGATTCATTTTATCTTTCCCATTACCTGTTTGGGAACATAAGCTTTTATGAAGACGCCATCCTCACGGTAGTCTTCGGTAATGAGTTCCCCGAGGCTTCGGATCTGATTTAATAATGAGCCATCGGTAAAAGAAATTGTACCTTCGAAATATTCTTTGTCACTTCTCATAATGTCTGACATGCAGTCCGCAAGTTCCGAAAGACCTT
>JAEEND010000024.1 GCA_016283575.1 Lachnospiraceae bacterium
AAGATGATGGATCTTGCAGCAGCTTCACAGGAAACACTTGCTTCCATGAATGAAGTACAGCAGGGAACTTCCGATTCAGCTAATTCAATTCAGAATCAGCTTTATAAGACAGAAGAAATTCAGAATCAGATAGAAAAGGTAACAAATGCTTCTGCAAATATCGGCGACAATGTAAGCATCACTGTTGATGCGGTAAGAGAAGGTCGTGGATATGTAGCGAAGCTCAAAGAACAGTCAGAGATCTCCGATGCCGAAGGTACCAAGGCTGTTGCAGAAGTTGCAGAACTTAAAGAAGCAACTTCCAAGATGACTCAGATAGTCGAACTCATTAAAAACGTTGCATCACAGACAAGCTTACTTGCATTAAATGCTTCCATAGAAGCAGCAAGAGCAGGTGAAGCAGGAAGAGGCTTCTCAGTAGTAGCAACAGAAATTTCCAATCTCGCAGGTCAGACACAGACAGCAACCGGAAACATCAGTGAACTTATCGAAGGTATCTCCGGTGAAATGGAAGGCGTGGTTGTTGCCATTAACTCTCTCGTAGAAAGCAACAAGATTCAGAATGAATCTGCAGGAGTTACTGCAGAAAGTTTTGAAAAAATTGCAGAAAGTATCAGACAGATTCGTTCAAGCTCCGAGGATCTTACAAGTATCGTAGGTAGCCTTGCAAAAGCAAATCAGGAAATCGTGGAAGGTGTTCAGACCGTATCCGCAATCACCGAAGAAGTTACAGCTCATGCAAGCACCACTTTCGCAGCTACCGAACATAACCAGGAAGTTGTTCAGAGCGTACAGGAAATCGTAGATCGCATGAACGACAGCGCCAACGAATTAAAAGCTGTAGAATAAAGCTGATGATATGCATTGAAAAGAATAGATCAGGAACTCAAATGGTCCGAGGTTACTCGGGCCATTTTTATTACCGGAAGTCGCGCAAAAACCATTTTATTTTCACTTTCTCATTGAAGCTATAGACTTTTATCATGGGGCGTGATATTATTTTAACAATGGTTTATTTCTAGGAGGAAATGAAAAAATGCATATGAATTTTGATGAACTTTTGAAAAAAGTTTATTCTTGCGAAACCAAGACTCTTTCCGTAGCATGCGCTCATGATAAGCCCGTGCTTGAAGCTGTTAAGGCTGCAAAAGAAAAGAACATCGCAAATGCCATTCTGGTGGGCGATGCAGATAAGATTGCTGAGATCGCCAAGGAGATCGGCATGAATTTATCCGATTTTGAAGTTATCGACGAAAAGGATAATGCGGAAGCTGCATTAAAGGCAGTTACCCTCGTGCACGAAGGAAAAGCCGACATGTATATGAAGGGTCTTATGGATACAAAGTCCTTCTTAAAGAGCCTTCTTAACAAGGAAGTTGGCTTACGTCGCCCCGACGGAAAGACACTTTCCCATGTATCTGTATTTGAAATTCCCGGATATGACAGATTATTCTTTTTAACAGACGTTGCATTCTTACCCTATCCCACACTTCAGGATAAGGTTCAGATCATAGAGCATACCGTTAATGTATGTAAGGCATGCGGTATTGAAAATCCCAAGGTTGCTCCTCTTGCGGCAGTTGAAGTTGTTAACGAAAAGATGCCCACTACCGTAGAAGCGGCTGAACTTACAAAAATGTGTGAAGAAGGCCTCATTAAAGATTGTATCGTTGACGGACCTCTTTCCATGGACATTGCCATCGATCCCGAAGCTGCGGCTCACAAGGGCGCTACAAACAGAAAAATCCAGGGTGATGCAGACATCCTTCTTTTCCCTGATATTCATGCAGGTAATCTTGTATATAAGACACTTGTACATACAGTACCCGGCATCAAAAACGGCTGTATCTTAACAGGTACTACAGCTCCCGCAATCCTTACAAGCCGTTCCGATACAATGGACGTTAAGCTTAATTCCATAGCTCTTGCGGCAGTTGTTGCTGAAGCCATGAAAAAGAACCAGTAAAGGAGATAATCATGTCACGTAAATGTTTAATCATTAATCCCGGTTCCACATCCACCAAGATCGGTGTATTTGAAGATGAGACACTTCTTTTTGAAGAAACTCTCAGACATACAACGGAAGAGATTGCTCAGTATGCATCCATCTTCGATCAGAAGGATTTCAGAAAGAATGTCATCATGGGCATTTTAAAAGAAAAGAATTTTGATCTTAAGTCCCTCGATTTCATCGTAGGCCGCGGCGGTATGCTTAAGCCCATTCCCGGCGGTACATATACAGTTTCCGATGCCCTTCTTAATGACCTTAAGATCGGTAAGCAGGGTCAGCATGCTTCCAATCTGGGCGGCATCCTTGCTCGCGAAATAGGCGATGAACTTGGAATTCATTCATACATCGTTGACCCCGTAGTAGTTGACGAACTTGCTCCCGTTGCACGATATTCAGGTGTGCCCGAGCTTCCCAGAAGAAGCGTATTCCACGCTCTTAACCAGAAGGCGGTTGCAAAGCGTTATGCCAAGGAGAATGGAAAGAAATATGAAGACCTTAACCTGATCGTGGTTCACATGGGTGGCGGTGTTTCCGTAGGCGCTCACAAGAACGGAAAGATCGTAGATGTATTTAACGCTCTTGACGGAGAAGGTGCTTTCTCACCTGAACGTGCAGGTGCTGTTCCTCCCGGAGATCTTGTTAAGCTTTGCTTTTCAGGTAAATATACGGAAAAAGAAATCTACAAGAAGCTTGTAGGTAACGGTGGTTTCAATGCATATCTCGGAACCAATGATGCAAGGATCGTAGAAAAACGCGCCAACGAAGGTGACGAACTTGCTCAGGCAGTTTATGATGCTTTTCATTATCAGGTAGCCAAAGATATCGGTGCCATGTCAACGGTTCTCATGGGTAAGGTTGACCAGATCATCTTAACAGGCGGTATCGCATATGGTAAGCATACCGTTGAAGAACTGACCAAGAAGGTTTCCTGGATAGCACCCATCACTGTTTATCCCGGAGAAGATGAACTTCTTGCTCTTTGCCAGGGCGGTTTAAGAGTAGAGACCGGCGAAGAAAAGGCAATGGAATATTAGTAAGAGATCAAGGCACGGCATTTGTCGTGCCTTTTCTTTTTGCGTAAAAGGAGTGGATATGTTTTCTTCTGTGTTTACAGTTTTTTAACAAACCCGTAATTTCTTATTGTTGAAGATAAAGGTCATATCTGATAGAATAATCATTGGGTTTTTCTCGAAACCCGATTTCTTTTTGCGAAAGGACAATTTACTTAATGAAACTTATAGATAAGGTTTTTGGCACTCACAGCGAGAGAGAACTTAAAAGAATAATGCCCCTTGTGGATGCCATTGACGCTTTGAAGCCCGCTATGCATGAACTTACGGACCAGGAGCTTCAGAATAAGACCAAGGAATTCAGGGAACGCTTAGCAAAGGGCGAAACTCTTGATGATATTCTTGTTGAAGCTTTTGCCGTTGCAAGAGAAGCTACAAGACGTGTCATTCATACTGAGCATTACAGAGTACAGGTTATGGGCGGTATCATTCTTCATCAGTGCAGAATAGCTGAAATGCGTACCGGTGAAGGTAAGACCCAGACGGATATTCTCCCTGTTTATTTGAATGCTCTCGAAGGTAAGGGCGTTCACGTAGTAACCGTTAACGAATACCTTGCCAAGCGTGATGCTGACTGGATGGGACAGGTTCATAAATTCCTGGGACTCACCGTAGGAGTTTCTTTAAACGGCATGACCACCGCTGAGAAAAAAGAAGCATATGCCTGCGATATCACATATGTAACCAACAACGAATTAGGTTTTGACTATCTTCGTGACAACATGGCGATTTATGAAAGGGATCTTGTACTTAGAGACCTTAATTATGCCATCATCGACGAAGTTGACTCCATTCTTATCGATGAAGCAAGAACCCCTCTTATTATTTCCGGTCAGGGACAGAAATCCACCAGCATTTATGCCATGGCTGATATGCTTGCGAAGCAGCTTCACAGAGGTGAAGACATCGAAGAAGTCAGCAAGCTCGATCTTGTAATGGGTAATGTAAAAGAAGAAACCGGCGATTTCATTGTAAATGAAAAGGATAAGGTTGTTACTCTTACTGAGCACGGTGTCAAGGAAACAGAACGTTTCTTCCACATTGATAACCTTGCCGATTCCCAGAATGTGGAAATTCAGCATGCGGTTGTTACAGCCCTCAAGGCCAACAACTTAATGACTAAGGATAAAGATTATATCGTAAAGGACGGTGAAGTAGTCATCATTGATGAATTCACCGGACGTATCATGCCGGGTCGTAGATATTCAGACGGTCTGCACCAGGCGATCGAAGCAAAAGAAGGCGTTAATATCAAGCGTGAAAGCAGAACTCTTGCAACCATCACCTTCCAGAACTTCTTTAATAAGTATGCTAAAAAGGCCGGCATGACCGGTACGGCTCTCACGGAAGAGCAGGAATTCAGAGATATCTACGGAATGGATGTTATCGAGATTCCCACCAACAAACCCATTGCAAGAAAAGACCTTGATGATGCGGTTTATGTGACCCGTGAAGAAAAGATAGATGCCATTGTAAAGGATATCGTGGAAACTCATGCGACAGGACAGCCTGTTCTTGTAGGTACCATCACCATCGATGCTTCCGAAGAATTAAGCCGTATCCTTAAAAAGAAGGGCATCAAGCACACAGTCTTAAATGCTAAATTCCATGAAATGGAAGCTGAGATCGTAGCAGATGCAGGACATGTGGGCGCCGTTACCATCGCTACCAACATGGCAGGCCGTGGTACCGATATTAAACTTGACGAAGAAGCAAGAGCAGCAGGCGGCTTAAAGGTGATCGGTACTGAAAGACATGAATCAAGACGTATCGACAATCAGTTACGTGGACGTTCCGGACGTCAGGGTGACCCCGGTGTTTCCAAGTTCTATGTATCTCTTGAAGATGATTTAATGAGACTCTTCGGTTCCGACAGAACCAAGACCATGTTCCAAAACATGGGTGTCGAAAAGGGTCAGGAAATCGTACATCCCATGATCTCCAAGGCAATCGAACGAGCTCAGAAGAAGATAGAATCAAGAAACTTCGAAACCAGAAAACGACTTCTTGAATACGATCAGGTTATGAACGAACAGCGTGAAGTAATTTACGAAGAAAGAAGACGAGTTCTCGAAGGCGAAAGCATGAGAGATGTGATCTATAAGATGATCACGGATCTTGTTGAGAAAGCAGTTAACTTATCGATCGGTGAAGACCAAAGCAAGGAAGCCTGGAATTTTGCGGAATTAAATCAGTTACTCTTAAGCATCATTCCTTTACGTCCCATTACCGCAACCAGAATCCGCGGTAACAAAAAGAACGAGCTTGAACAGCAGTTAAAGGAAGAGGCGGTTAAGCTTTATGAAGCCAAAGAAGCTGAATTCCCTTCACCTGAAATCATCCGTGAACTTGAACGTATTGTTCTTCTTAAATCCATAGACCAGAAGTGGATGACTCATATCGACGATATGGTACAGCTTCGTGACGGTATCGGCCTTGTGGCTTATGCTCAGAAGGACCCCGTTCAGGAATATAAAAACGAAGCTCATGACATGTTCGACGAAATGACCGAGAATATCAAGGAACAGACGGTTTCTCTTCTTATGAGAGTTCATGTAGGAAACAGCATGGAACGTGAACAGGCAGCCAAGGTTACCGGTACCAACAAGGATGACACTCTTGCAAAGGCTCCCGTTAAGAGAGAGGAAAAGAAGGTTTATCCCAACGATCCCTGTCCTTGCGGTTCAGGTAAGAAATATAAAAACTGCTGCGGCAGATTAGCATAGTAGGTGTAACAGTGGTATTACTTGATAACATAAAAACCGAAATCTTAACATATGAAGCTCCCCTCCAAGAGGTAGGGGAGTCTCTTCATCTTGAGCAGAATGAAAAGCGCATAGAAGAGCTTCACATGGAAATGGAATCCCCCAATTTCTGGGATAATCCCGACAAAGCCAATGCTCACATGAAGGAACTTAAGGATCTGGAGGGTGTCCGCGACAGCTTCAATGCCCTTAAGACCCAGTTTGATGACATTTTGACTTTGATCGAAATGGGTGAAGAAGAAACTGACGATTCTTTTGCCGAGGAAGTAGAAGCGGAGCTTAACGATTTTAAGAACAAGTTTGAAGAAATAAGGATCGCAAATCTCCTCAGCGAAGAATATGATAACTGCAATGCGATCTTAAGGCTTAATGCCGGCGCGGGCGGTACCGAATCCTGTGACTGGGCGGGAATGCTTTACAGAATGTATACCCGCTGGGCAGAAAGAAAGGGCTTTTCCATCGAGGTTTTAGACTATCTTGAAGGTGATGAAGCAGGAATTAAGAACGTAACCTTCCAGATCAACGGACTTAATGCGTATGGCTATATGCAGTCTGAAAAAGGTGTTCACAGACTTGTACGTATTTCACCTTTTAATGCTCAGGGTAAGAGACAGACTTCTTTTGTATCCATGGACGTAATGCCTGATATTGAAGAAGATCTTGATATAGATATTCCTGAAGAAGACATGCGAATCGACGTGTTCCGATCAAGTGGCGCAGGTGGACAGAAGGTCAATAAAACTTCTTCCGCCATCAGGATCACTCACTTGCCGACGGGAATCGTGGTGCAGTGTCAGAACGAGCGAAGCCAGTATCAGAACAAAGATAAAGCAATGCAGATGTTGAAGGCAAAGCTTTATTTACTTAAAAAAGAAGCGAATGCCGAGAAACTCTCAGACATTCGCGGTGAGATCAAAGAAATCGGATGGGGCAGCCAGATCCGCTCTTATGTATTACAGCCCTACACCATGGTGAAGGACCATCGTACCAATATCGAAAATGCCAACGCATCGGCAGTTTTGGACGGCGACATCGATATGTTTATAAACGGATATCTAAAGTGGAGGAACCATCAGGAGTAGCGCTTTCAATGGGAAGCGTTCCGGTCATTTCTCCAAGCATATCATTGTAGAACATGGCAACTACGGCTTTTAATAAGATGGTGAACCATATAAAACCAATGCCGAAGGCCAGGATACTTACAATGCATAAAGGAATCATACTAAGGTAGATTGTGATCAATCTGCCTTTTTTATTTTTCATGAGGTCAAGTGACTTGAGAAGTATTTCTTTTGCAGTAAGTCCACTTTCGTCACATAAAATGTAAAAAGAAAGGCCGAAGAAAAGCTTTGCTATAAAGAGCACCAAATATTCAAAGACTGAAAGTAAAACAGCTAAAAGAGTTGCATTTATCGCAGGGAACAAATCGGGCTTTAAGGCGTAAAGTGCCGCGGGTATGATCCCGATGAGAGAAAAACCCGTAAACACGGCCCTTACAAGAATGGCCTTGTCGGTATTCTTTTTAAATCCGATAAATAAGTCCTGAACCGATACATCTTTGGCAGAGCGGGTGATCTTAAGATAGAGATTGCTTTCGCCATATTCAAGAACGCCCATAAGTAAATCTGCCACGGTGAATATCAAAAGCGTAAGCAGATATCTTGCGGGAGTGCTGTCGCCGGTTCCTGAAAAGAAGGTGATAATAAGCTCGGCTCCAAGTATTGTGAGGGCCGCAAGGAAAGCGGTTCCGTATCTTCCTATGAGCCTTCCTCTCGCATGATCCTTAAGCTTTTTAATACTGAGAGATCTGTATTCTTCCATTACTGCATACCTCCCAATAATTTCTGTAAAGCAGAAGTCAATGATTCTTCGGAGCCCGTAAGACCGTACATATTATCGATCTGAGTCACATAATCAAACATCTGGGTCTGGAATTCCTTGCTGAAAAATAAGAAAGCAAAAGAAACTATTACAACCAGAATTGATATTCCAAGTCCTATCGATCCGAAGATCGTTCCCATTTTCGCATTGGCATCCTTCTTAAAGCCATACCCACCTGACAAATAAGCAAATAAAATGGCCAAAGCACCAAAACCCAATGCTACAAAAAAGTATGATGTAAAAAACACCAAAGACAAAAGCGAAGCCATTCCAAAGCTTCTTGATAATCGGGACAATTTCGCCCTGTTAAATTCATACTGTAAGGGATCCATAAATATCCATAACCTTTCGTATATTAATATGGCAAGAACTGCCTTTTGTTTCTTTTGATTGGGCAGGTGATTTATATAGTCTGCCACAGCACTTCTCTTTTCGTTTTGCTTTAGGCTGACCCGATTATATATCACACCGCAGACCCGCTTCCGCTTCGATTCCACCGTAACGGTACTAAGCTCGACAAAACCTCGCTAAGTACCGACGGCTCCATAGAGTCTGCTTGCGTAATATATAATCGGGTCGGCCAATAAATCTAAAATGATTAGAATAGAATCTAGAATCTGTTGGCAGACTATATAAATCACTCTGCACGCAAAATCTTCAACCGTTTATATCTTACCATATTAGTAAAGCGATAACGAGAGATTATGGAAATGTCGCTTTAAAAACAGCGTGTTTTTAGGTATAATAATTGATGTCGCGTGAGGGGGTTATGCGATGATTTTTTATAAGCGAGAGGACAGACATGGATATACTTAAGAAGATAGCTGAAGAGCTGAACATTGGCAAAAATCAGGTTGAAGCAACAGTTAAGTTGATTGATGAAGGTAATACGATTCCTTTTATCGCAAGATACCGTAAAGAAGTTACGGGATCCTTGAATGACGAAGTGCTTCGTAATCTTGATGAAAGACTTACTTATTTGAGAAATCTCGAGGAAAAGAAGGAGACGGTTCTTTCTACCATTGAAAGCCAGGGACTTCTTACCGATGAACTTAGGAAAAAGATAGAAGACGCTGAAACCATGGTTTTACTTGAGGACTTATACCGTCCCTACAGACCTAAGCGTAAGACCCGCGCATCCGTTGCAAAAGAAAAGGGTCTTGAACCTTTGGCTAAATTCATACTAGAGCAAAATGCTACAGTTCCAATCCTGACGGAAGCAGAAAAGTACATTGATCCGGAGAAGGAAGTCAATACAGCCGAAGAAGCATTGGCGGGAGCTAAAGATATAATTGCCGAAAGCATTTCCGACGAAGCGGACTACAGAACCTATATAAGAGATATCACCACGGAAGAAGGAACAGTTTCTTCTTCTGCCAAGGATGAAAAGGCACAGTCCGTTTACGAAACCTATTATGATTATCAGGAGCCCATCAAGAAGATCGCCGGCCACAGAGTGCTTGCTCTTAACCGCGGTGAGAACGAAAAGTTCTTGACTGTTAAAGTCAATGCTCCCGTGGAAAGAATAATAACATTCCTTGAAAAGAAGGTTATTACCAAGGATAACGAATTTACATCTCCCGTATTAAAAGAAGTGGTAGAGGATGCCTACGACAGACTTATCGCACCTGCCATTGAACGTGAAATAAGAAATGATTTAACTGAAAAGGCTGAAGACGGTGCCATCTCCGTATTCGGTAAGAATCTCGTGCAGCTTCTTATGCAGCCTCCCATTACCGGAAAGGTAGTGCTTGGATGGGACCCCGCTTTCAGAACAGGATGTAAGATCTGTGTTGTTGATGCAACGGGGAAGGTTCTTGCCACAACGGTTATCTACCCCACCGAGCCTCAGAATAAGGTTGCGGAAAGTAAGAAGGTAATACTTGATCTTATAAAGAAATACAAGGTTTCGGTCATTGCCCTCGGAAACGGTACCGCATCCCGTGAGTCTGAAAGAGTTATCGTGGATATCATAAAGGAGTCCCCCACTCCCGTATCCTATGTAATAGTCAACGAAGCAGGCGCCAGCGTATATTCCGCAAGTAAGCTTGCAACGGAAGAGTTCCCTAATTTTGATGTGGGACAGCGTTCTTCCGCTTCCATGGCACGAAGACTTCAGGATCCCCTGGCTGAGCTTGTTAAGATTGATCCCAAGTCGATAGGCGTCGGCCAGTATCAGCATGACATGGATCAGAAGAAGCTTTCCAATGCTTTATCCGGCGTAGTTGAAGACTGCGTTAACAAGGTCGGTGTCGATCTGAATACGGCATCCGCACCTTTGCTTGAGTATATTTCCGGTATCACCAAGGTTATTGCCAAGAATATCGTGGATTACCGTGAAAAGAACGGCCGGTTCAAATCCCGCCATGAACTTTTGAATGTTCCCAAACTCGGACCCAAGGCTTATGAACAGTGCGCAGGTTTCATGAGGATCTTGGATGGTGAAAATCCCCTTGATGCAACAAGCGTCCATCCGGAATCCTATGATGCAACCCTTAAGCTTCTTGAAAAGCTTAACCTCACCATGGATGATGTAAAAGAAATCCAGAAGGAAAGTTTAAAGAAAGCCACAGCTAAACCTGAAAAGCAGAATAAGCCCCGTGAGCAGAAATTGAATATTAATCAGAATACCGCTATGGGAAAAGCGCTTGCGGCAGCTCTAGGTAACACCGTTACCATGGAAAAGGCGCCGGAAACTGCATCTAAAAAGCAGCTCGGCGGTCTTGAAAGCAAGGTCAAAGATAAAAAGAAAATGGCTGAAGAGCTTGGCATCGGCGAGATCACTCTTACCGATATCTTAAAGGAACTTGAGAAGCCTGCCCGTGACCCGAGAGAAGATATGCCAAAGCCTGTACTCAGAAGTGATGTCCTTGAAATGAAGGATCTTAAGCCCGGCATGATCTTAAAGGGAACCGTAAGAAATGTAATCGATTTTGGTGTCTTTGTAGATATCGGCGTTCATCAGGACGGACTTGTTCATATCTCACAGATCACCAACAGATTCATAAAGCATCCCCTTGAAGCTGTGAGCGTAGGAGATGTTGTGGATGTCAAGGTCCTTTCCGTCGAAGAAAGCAAAAAGAGGATCAGTCTTACAATGAGGCTTGACGAAAAGACCAAATAGTCATATACTTTGCTTGTCAAAAAAATAACTTCGGGGTTGGGTGCGATTCCCTACCGGCGGTAAAGTCCGCGACCCAGGTAACACTGGCTGATTTGGTGAAATTCCAAAACCGACGGTAAAGTCCGGATGAAAGAAGATATGTATATTTTTTGTGTGCATTTTACCCCGGGAGCATGTCCCGGGGTTTTCTTTCTTTTAGTGCGTCCCGGCACGGAAAGGAAAAAACATGTCAACAGAAAACACAGCCAAGAAACAGGAACAGAAGATTTCCACCAGAGTAATGGTCGGAGTTGCAATGCTTGCGGCAGTCGCAATCGTGCTTCAGTATCTGGAATTTCCCATTCCAATGATCATTCCCGATTTCATCAAATTCGACTTGTCGGATCTTCCCGCACTTATCGGTGCTTTTGCCTATGGTCCCATAGCGGGAGTTTTGATCGAACTTGTTAAGAATCTTATTCACTGTGCTGCATCAAAGAGCTTTACCGTAGGAGAACTTTCAAACTTCATCCTCGGCGCAGCTTTCACATTTACGGCAGGTCTTATCTATGCTCGTAAGAAATCCAAGAAGACTGCTCTCATCGGCGGTATCGTAGGTTCGGTTATCATGGGACTTATTTCATTCCCTTCAAACCTCTACGTGGTATATCCCTTCTACTACAACTTCTTCCCTGAAGAAGCGGTACTCGGAGCATACAGAGTGATCATGCCCGGTGTTAAAAATGTTACACAGGCATTACTTATATTTAACCTTCCCTTCACAATTGTTAAGGGCCTTATCTCTGTAGTGATCACAATGTTCA
The DNA here is from genome assembly GCA_016283575.1 of Lachnospiraceae bacterium. Lineage (GTDB taxonomy): Bacteria > Bacillota > Clostridia > Lachnospirales > Lachnospiraceae > UBA1258. The sequence continues at coordinate 11,655 of JAEEND010000024.1, forward strand.
TTTACAAGCCCTTATCACATATTCTTAAAGGAAATAAATAAGAGGACAAAGTGATAGAATTACCTATAACCATTAAAGGAACAGTGCTTCACGGTAAAAAGATCGGAAGCGAAATCAATATGCCGACGGCTAATCTTTCGGTGCCGAAGGATCTTGAAAGCCTTTCTTTCGGAGTTTATTTTTCCAAAGTCCGGATAGGCACAGAGCTTTACAAAAGCATTTCAAACCTTGGTACCAAGCCCACCGTTAAAGAAGAAAAGTCCGTTAATTTAGAGACCTTTATCTATGATTTCGACGGTGATCTTTACGGAAAAGAGATCGAAGTAACTCTTCTTGAGTTTAAGAGGCCGGAGCGAAAGTTTTCATCAATAGAAGAACTTTCAAAGCAGATGCATATGGATCTTGAAGAAGGTAAAAACTATCAGGCATAAGTAAAATACTGAAGTTAAGGGGCCGGAGTGATACTCCGGTCCTTTTTATATAGAAACCGGAAGAAATTTGCCCTAAAAGAATAACTTGCCTTGACGAAGCAATGAAAATATAATTATTATGTATGGATATGGAAAACAGTAAAGTAATTGAGACTTTTAGTCCCAAGGAAACATTTGAATTAGGAAAAAGAATCGGTATGGAAGCCAAGGCAGGTTCAGTCTACACCCTTATCGGTGACCTTGGCGTGGGTAAAACAGTATTCACCCAGGGCGTAGCTGAGGGACTCGGTATTTCCGAGCCTGTCAACAGCCCCACCTTCACCATCCTCCAGGTATATGATGAAGGCCGCCTTCCGTTTTATCATTTTGACGTCTACAGGATCGGTGATTCCTCGGAAATGGATGAGATCGGATTCGAAGATTATATATACGGTGACGGAGTTTCTTTTATCGAATGGGCCAATTTAATAGAAGATATAATTCCAAAGCATCACACAGAAATAAAAATAGAAAAGAATCCCGAAAAGGGATTTGATTATCGAAAGATAACCATAACGGAGCTTTAAATATGAATATTTTAGCCATTGAAAGTTCAGGCTTAACCGCCGGTATTGCCGTTTTCAAAGATGAAACCATGGTGGCGGAAGTAGACGTAAATTATAAGAAGACACATTCTCAGACTTTGGTGCCTATTATGGACGAAGTCACCAAGATGATCGAACTTGACTTAACAACCCTTGATGCCATTGCCGTATCGAAGGGCCCGGGGTCCTATACGGGACTCAGGATCGGCTCTGCTACCGCAAAGGGCATGGGCCTTGCACTGAATATTCCCATCATCGAAGTCCCCACATTAAATGCCATGGCATATAATTTCGTGGGAACGGATTCTCTTGTATGCCCCATGATGGATGCAAAGCGTACGGAAGTATTTACCGGGCTTTTTGATTTTGATAATGAAAAAGAAAATGTGATCTTGGAAAGCACCGCTCTCCCCGTTAATGAAATTGTTGAGAAAATCAATTCTTTAGGAAGAAAAGTAATCTTACTCGGTGACGGCGCGGTTAATTATAAGGAAATCCTTGAAGCGGGATTAAAGGTTCCCTTCATGTTTGCTCCGGCAAATCGCATGATGCAGTCTGCAGGAAGCGTCGGCGAGCTGGGACGCTTTCTTTTTAAAGAAGGAAAAAGCGTAAATGCAAGGGATCATGTACCTGAATATCTGAAGGTATCTCAGGCTGAGCGTGAAAGAAATGAAGCGATGGAGAAGACCGGTGGAAATTGAGATCAGAGATTTAACCGAAGAAGATCTGGATGATGTATGTATGATCGAGGAAGCTTCTTTTTCCATGCCCTGGAAAAAAGAACATTTCCGGGACCTTGTATACAATGATGATGCGGTTTATCTTGTAATCCTTCTTGATAAAAGAATAGTCGGATGCGCAGGCTATACCGATGCCGTTGGCGAAGGCTATGTAAATAATGTAGTGATAAGCGAAGAAGTGCGGGGCATGGGCCTCGGGCGGAAGCTTATGGAAGCGGTCATAGAAAGCGGTCACAAGCGGGGAATCAATGATTTTACTCTGGAAGTCAGAGTCAGCAATGACCCTGCCGTCAATTTATATAAGAGTCTCGGTTTTGAAAGCGCCGGGATCAGAAAGAATTTTTACGAAAAACCCACAGAGGACGCCTATGTAATGTGGAAGCATTAGGCGAGAGGTGAATATGTTAGAAGTTGCTTTGCTTGGTACAGGCGGCATGATGCCCCTTCCAAACAGATGGCTCACAGCCATGATGGCCAGATATAACGGCTCCAATATATTGATTGATTGCGGCGAAGGTTCCCAGATCGCGTTAAAGGAACTGGGATGGAGCCCGAAGCCCATTGATATAATCTGCTTTACCCATTATCATGCGGACCATATTTCAGGACTTCCCGGGATGTTACTTACCATGGGAAATGCAGAAAGAACGGAGCCATTAACGATAATCGGCCCCAGGGGACTTTTGAAGGTGGTATCCAGTCTCAGGATCATTGCACCTGAACTTCCCTTTGATATTTCCTTAATAGAGATACAGGATAATTTCCAGACATTTGAATTTGACGGATTCCGGATCGAAGCCTTCAGAGTCAATCATAATGTAATCTGTTACGGTTACAATTTAATAATAGAAAGAAAACCGAAATTTGACGTGGAACGGGCGAAGGCATTGAACATACCCGTTACATTATGGAATCCCTTACAAAAGGGCAATACAGTTTCTTTTGAAGGAAAAGAATATACACCGGACAGGGTGCTTATGGGAGAAAGAAAAGGGCTTAAGGTTACTTATTGCACCGATTCCCGGCCCACGGATTTTATCGTGGAAAATGCCAAAGGCGCGGACCTTTTTATCTGCGAAGGCATGTATGGAGAACCCGATAAAAAAGAAAAGGCCAAGGAGCATAAGCACATGACCTTTTACGAAGCGGCGGAAATGGCCAGGGATGCGGGAGTCAGAGAACTGTGGCTCACCCATTATTCCCCTTCCCTTCCGAAACCGGATCTGTACAAAAAAGAAACCAGAGAAATTTTTAAGAACACTGTTATCAGCAGGGACGGTCAGTGCACCGATTTAATGTTTGAGGATTGAGTATGGCAAAGTTCAGAGGATTGAAGACGGTTATTATAGTATTGGTATTGGCAGTAATGCTGTTAGTTTACTTTTTCTACATTTCAAGGAAGGTAAATCCGCCCGAGGAAAAAGAAGTGACAGTGCTTTCTTCCGTTGACATTGCGCTTCAGCGTAATTTAGATACCAATTATCCCAAGACCCCCAAGGAAGTTATTAAATACTTCGCGGAGCTTACCAAGGTTTTTGTCAATGAAACCTATACCGAAGAAGAAATGCAGGCTCTTGACGATAAGCTTTTGGGAATCCTCGATGATGAACTGGTATCTTATAAATCAAAAGAAGATTACCTCCTGGATCTTGAAAACTATGTTGCTTCTTTTAAGAGCGGCGGTTACAAGATAACGAGTTATTCTCCCTCAGCAAGCACTGATATAGAATATTTTGTGGAGCAGGACTACGAATGTGCCAGAGGATGGTGTGAGTTCACTATCAAGTCGGGCAAATTCTATCAGGTCCAGCAGTACGTTTTTATATTAAGAAAGGATGAGGACAGCCATTGGAAGATTTTTGGCTGGCAGATAGTTGATGAGTGATAAATTGATTCTTGCCATAGAGAGTTCCTGTGACGAGACTGCGGCAGCAGTAGTTAAAAACGGACGAGAGGTTCTTTCCAATATAATATCCTCTCAGATCGACCTGCACACTCTCTACGGAGGCGTGGTTCCGGAGATCGCCTCAAGAAAGCATATAGAAAAAATAAATCAGGTAATAGAAGAAGCTTTAAAAACCGCTTCCGTTACCTTAAAGGATATAGATGCAATCGCAGTCACCTATGGCCCCGGACTTGTTGGGGCTTTACTTGTGGGAGTATCTGCCGCAAAGGCCATAAGCTTTGCCACAAAGATTCCCCTGGTGGGAGTGCATCATATCGAAGGCCACATAAGCGCCAACTACATTGAGAATAAAGAACTGGAACCTCCTTTTATCTGTCTGGTGGCTTCCGGCGGACACTCACATCTTGTGAAGGTGCTTGATTACGGAAAATACGAGATCCTCGGACGCACAAGAGATGATGCGGCGGGTGAAGCCTTTGATAAGGTGGCAAGAGCCATCGGTTTAGGTTACCCCGGCGGACCTAAGATCGATAAGGTTTCAAAAGAAGGAAATCCCGATGCCATTCAGTTCCCCCGTGCCAAGGTGGAAGGCTCTGTTTATGATTTCTCTTTCAGCGGACTTAAGTCGGCGGTATTGAATTATTTAAACGGCTGTGAGATGAAGCATATAGAATATGATCAAAAAGATGTGGCAGCTTCTTTTCAGAAAGCTGTAGTGGATGTCCTGGTGGAGCATTCCATGACCGCGTTGGAAGAATCGGGCCTTAAGAAATTTGCCATAGCGGGAGGCGTTGCATCAAATTCAGCATTGAGAGCGGCTATGGAAAAAGCCTGCGCGGAAAGACAGGTGGAATTTTACAGGCCGTCACCCATTCTTTGCACAGATAACGCCGCCATGATCGGCGCTGCGGGCTACTATGAATTTATAAACGGTAACATATCCGGATATGACTTAAATGCCATTCCTAATTTAAAGCTTGGAGAAAGATGAGACATATTGGAATAGTAATGTCCGCCGGAAAAGGCGTGCGCTTCGGTACGGACACACCAAAACAGTATATGGAACTTGCGGGAATGCCGGTAATATGTCATTCACTCAAGGTTATGGAAGAAAGCTTCCTTGACGAAATAATAATCGTTACGGGCTTCGGCGACGAAGAATATGTCCGTGATAATTTTGTGCGCTTTTATGGTATCAGCAAAGTCACGGAAATCGTTCCCGGTGGTGCGGAGCGATTCAACTCGGTAAGAAACGGCCTCGAAGCAATTTCTTTTTCCGGGAAGGAAGATGAAGAAGTATATGTTTATATTCATGACGCTGCCCGCCCCATGCTCACACTCGATCTGTTAAACAGGTTAAAAGAAGATGTATTGAAATACGGTGCCGCTATTGCAGCCGTTCCTGCCAAAGACACAATCAAGGTGGTGGATGATGAGGGAAACGTAGTCACTACTCCAAAAAGAAGCACGCTCTGGAATGTTCAGACCCCGCAGGCATTCAGACTTAAGGGCATCATGGAAGCATATAATGAAATGGGACGTGACGGAAATGCTTTTGTGACGGATGATGCAGAGGTAATGGAGCGTTATTCGAGCCTTCCCGTACACATTACGGAGGGGGATTATAAGAACATAAAAATAACCACTCCGGAAGATATTTTTATCGCCGAAAAATACTTAAATTGATTATTGACACCATACTTTCTTTTTGATAATATATTCCTTGCTGTTAGAAATTAAATTCTTTGGAGAGGTATCGAAGCGGTCATAACGAGGCGGTCTTGAAAACCGTTTGTCCGAAAGGGCGCATGGGTTCGAATCCCATCCTCTCCGCTAGTATCGAAAGATACGTGATATTGTGTTGATTTATTCAACCTGATTGGAGAAGTACCCAAGAGGTTGAAGGGACACCCCTGGAAAGGGTGCAGGCCGTTAATAGCGGTGCGAGGGTTCAAATCCCTCCTTCTCCGGTAGACCCGTAGACAACAGTTTGCGGGTTTTTTACACCTCAAAATTTCTTCGAAATTTTGAAAAAAACTTCTTGACTTAGAAAAGGTCGCATGATAGTATATCTTCGTTGTGACAAAATAAGTCAAAACAACACAGAACCTTGATAATCAAACAACAATGCAACCCTGAAAATCTTTTTGAATTTCAGAAGTGTGAGAAAACACACTATAAAAAAACTCCTAAAAAACAGTAAACGGGATAGAAAAGCCAGAAGCGATTCTAAACCGGGAACAGAACTTTTAATACGAGAGTTCGATCCTGGCTCAGGATGAACGCTGGCGGCGTGCTTAACACATGCAAGTCGAACGG
>JAEEND010000025.1 GCA_016283575.1 Lachnospiraceae bacterium
CGCTTCTGGCTTTTCTATCCCGTTTACTGTTTTTAGGAGTTTTTTTATAGTGTGTTTTCTCACACTTCTGAAATTCAAAAAGATTTTCAGGGTTGCATTGTTGTTTGATTATCAAGGTTCTGTGTTGCATCTCTTTAAGTCCGCAACGTTGATATATTATCACGTTGTACTTGACTCGTCAAGACTTATTTTTTACTTTTTTTTCGTAAAAATTCCACCGGTTTTACGCGGTGGAACTTTAATTTATCATTATTTCATTTCACTGTCAACAGGATTTTTAAGGTTTTTTCTATTTTTTTGAAAACCCTTTATTTACGGCCTTTTTTAGCCTTTACACATCAGTATATAATGTGTTTCTTCTTATATAATATACAATATTTAGAGTTATCTTCTTCTTCTTGATCCGCCGCCGCCTACAATAAGCAACAATCTGAATAATTGCATTAATGAAACTGCCAGTGCAGCTACATATGTTAAAGCTGCTGCCCTTAAGGTTTTTCCAGCGCCTTTTAACTCATTGTCATATAGCATATTGCTTGTTTCCAATATATTAAGCGCTCTATGGCTTGCGTTAAATTCCACGGGAAGAGTTAATAACTGAAATAATGTAGAAAGAGCAAAGCACAATACACCTATATAGGCTACCAATATATATTGCTCCCCAAGCCCGGTTAAGAACAATCCCAACAGGATCAACGGTATGGAAAGCTTACTTCCTATGTTGGTAGCAGGTATAATTGCATTTCTTATTGTTAATGGAGCATATCCTTCCGCATGCTGGATCGCATGTCCTACTTCGTGAGCCGCTACGCCTATCGCAGCTACAGATGTGGAATTATAGGTGCTGTCAGAGAGTCTTACTTTTTTATCTCTTGGATCGTAGTGATCGGTCAGGTTTCCTGCAATATTTTCTATGGACACATCATATATGCCGCTCATCTGAAGGATCTTTCTTGCGGCCTCTGCGCCTGTGAGTCCGTTAACATTTCCTACTTTACTGTACTTTTTAAAAGTACTCTTTACATAGCTCTGCGCCCACATTGCAAAAAGAACCGCCGGTAACACCATTATTATATAAGTAATATCCATGTCGTTCCTCCCTTGATTAAGATTAGCATCATGATATCACAATTCACCGCTACATTAAATCCCACACGACACTCTGAATGCTTATATTTTTATAAAACTTCATGCATTTTTGTTACGCATTTATAAATTTTAATATAACAAAAAACCGCCGAACTCTATGTCCGACGGTTTAGCGGAGAAAGAGGGATTTGAACCCTCGCGCCGGTTGCCCGGCCTACACCCTTAGCAGGGGCGCCTCTTCAGCCTCTTGAGTATTTCTCCAGTCTGAATTCCTATGATTCGTATGTGCGCTTTTCAGCAAGGAACATTGTAGCAAAGCATTATTATATTTGTCAACATGTTTTGTTTTTATGCTATACTAATTTTTGATATATTTTGGAGGTAACACAATGAACCAGTTAGAAATGATCATGAAAATTAAAAATGCCTGGGGAACCTTTACTGCCAATCATCCCAAGTTTCCCTTGTTTTTAAATGCAGTCAAAAACAGCGAGATAAAAGAAGGTACTGTTATCGCGGTTTCTTTTACCTATCCTGACGGTAAGGTGGTTGATACCAATATCAAGGTGACTTCTTCCGACCTTGAACTTTTTGAGACCTTAAAGAACTTAAAATAGAGGAGATGCCATGAAAGAATTAGAACGATTAAAAGAAACTCATGTTTCTACCAGAGAAATCTTTGATGGTGATATCTTACATATTATAAAGGATAATATTCTTCTTCCTAATAATATGCCTGCTACAAGAGAGCTTATCCGCCACGTGGGGGCGGTCTGCATAGTAGCTGTCACCGATGACAATAAGCTTGTTATGGAACGGCAGTTCAGATATCCCGTAGATAAAGTAATAACTGAGATTCCTGCAGGAAAGCTTGATTCAAAAAAAGAAGATCCTTTGCTTGCAGCTAAACGTGAATTAAAAGAAGAAACGGGATATACTGCGGATACCTGGACCGATCTTGGTGTTTTCTACCCTGCTCCCGCTTATTCCGACGAAGCCATCACCCTTTTTATGGCAAGAGATTTACACAAGGGGACTCAGAACCTTGATTCCGATGAGTTTTTGGATGTATCTCTTGTTCCCATTGAAGATATGTTAAAAGAAATCATGGCAGGAAACATTAACGATGCCAAAACTCAGCTCGGTATACTCAGAGTTGCAAGAATACTCGGTATTTGATCATTTAAATATAAAAGCCCGGGACGCGGAGGATTTTATTCCTCGATCTCGGGTTTTTGTTTTTATATTATGATTTCAAGACCGGGATACATTTTATGGAGATTATCTTGCATTTCTTCTTTTAATATGGAATATGCTGCATCCCCGGTACAGTGTCCTGAATAAAATACAGTGCTGCTGTTCCTTAGTTCTTTTCCTATATTTTTAATAACAGCTTCTTCGTCCTTCTCATAGGGCGCGCTTTTCATCATATGAAATCCGGAAAATACGGCTGTTGCTTCTTTTTCGGAAAAGTCCTTGTATCTGTCCAGGATATTTAATATTCCATTGTGGGCGCAGCCTGAAAACAAAACTTCATTCCCATCTTCTTTTACCACCAGACATTGCTCGTGAGTAAAATCATCCGAAAGCATGCGACCTGATTCTTTTTTAGAAAGCATTTTATTACTTGCAGGCCATTCTCTTCGTCCGGTTATTTTTGAAAAAAGAAAAAGATTCTCATCTATTTTAAAATAATCATCCGTATAGATAATATTGGGAAGCTTAAGGATTTCTTTATCAATTCCTATGAATCGCTCGCCGTTATAATAATCGCCTCCGGCATTTCTTCGCATATAAATACGCGCATTTTGATTTATTTTATAAAAGGAAAGTATCCCACCGCTATGATCGTAGTGACCATGGCTCAGCACCAGAGTGTCCACTTCATTAAGAGGCACATTGAGAGCACGGGCATTGTCCAGCGTTTTTTCCGATTTTCCCGTATCCAATAAAATCTTATGTTCTTTCGTTTCTATATAAATAGAAAGGCCGTGTTCATAAAGAAGATTACCTTTACCAATACCGTCTTCCATTAACACAACAATTTTCATGGCACCTCGCATTTTAGTCGCTTGAATGATCCTTTATGCATTCTTCAATTCGTTTCTTTACTTCTTCCGCGATCTCTTTTGTAGACATATCTTTATATTCTTCATAAAGAAGGGGCTTTAAGTAATTGACCTTAACTTTAAGCTTGCGGATGGATTTTTCATCAAAGGGACGGAAGGAATCGATAAGCGCCACGGGAATAATGGGGCATTTGGCTTTAACCGCGCTTTTGAAGCTTCCGGCCTTCATTTCATTAAGCTGGTTTCCGTTCTTGCTTCTGGTGCCTTCAGCGAAGATCACGAAATTCTCTCCGTTTTCAACTCTGAAAGTCATCTCATGAATAACATTTAAGTTTTGTCTTAAGTCTTCACGATCTAAAGGTATTGCTTTAAGTGCATCAAATATCTGCTTTACTAAAATAATATCCTTTATTTCTTTCTTATATATTATGGAAAAAGGGGCTTCGCAGGTTTCAAGCATTGCCAATACATCAAACATTCCCTGATGATTGGGAAATAGAATAAATCCGTTTTCTGAAGGAATATTCTCCATGCCGGAACCTTCTATTTTTACCCGCCCTGCCTTGTTGGCTCTTATGCACATTTTTCTTATAAAAGCGTAGGCTTCTTTGTGTTGTCCCTTTTTAGCATATCTGATGAGTTTGATTAAAAAGTAAGGCACCACATAAAAAAGCTTAGCCACCATCAATGCAATTCGCATTTTTATTTCCTCTCAAATTCCGCTCTTGCTGTTTCGTACAGATTGTTTCCTTCAGAATCCATAACAACTATTACGGGGAAGTTCGAAACTTCAAGCTTTCTAATGGCTTCGGTTCCCAAGTCGTCATAGGCCACTACTTCCGAAGATTTTATAGCCTTTGATAAAAGAGCTCCGGCTCCGCCTACAGCAGCAAAATAAACTGCTCCGTTTCGTACAATGGCTGCCTTTACTTCATCGCTTCTTTTTCCTTTTCCGACCATACCGATCATGCCCATATCCAAAAGCTTTGGCGCATACTTATCCATACGGCTTGCAGTTGTGGGACCTGCGGAACCTATGGGGCGTCCGTCTCTGGCGGGGCTTGGTCCCATGTAATAGATCGTGGTCCCTTTAATATCGATTGGAAGATCTTTTCCTTCCTTCAGGCTCTCGTCCATTCTTTTATGAGCAGCATCTCTTGCGGTATAAAGCACTCCGGTGAGATAAACATAGTCACCCGCTCTTAAATTCTTTGCATCTTCTTTTGAAATAGGTAAAGAAATATATTTATCCATGGCCCCTCCTATAATACTTCAGTCACATGTCTGTTTACGTGACAGCATATATTAACAGCGACGGGAAGACCTGCGATATGGGTGGGATATGTAAGAATATTAACCTTTAATGCGGTAATAACTCCCCCAAGGCCGCCGGGACCGATGCCGGATTTATTTATTTCATCAAGCACTTCTTTTTCAAGTTCTTTTACATAGGGAATCTCTGAGTATTCATCCATGGGACGTAACAATGCCTTTTTAGCTAAAAGCGCACATTTTTCAAAGGTGCCGCCGATACCTACGCCCACTACCATGGGAGGACAGGCATTGGGACCTGCTTCTTTTACAGCTGTCACAATGGCATTTTTAACACCTTCTATACCGTCGGCAGGTTTAAGCATAAACACACGACTCATGTTTTCGCTTCCGAAGCCCTTGGGTGCAAGTGTGATTTCAACAGAGTCACCGGGCACGATCTCATAATGGATCACTCCCGGAGTGTTATCACCGGTATTAACTCTTTCGATGGGATCCTTCACAACGGACTTTCTTAAAAAGCCCTCGGTATAGCCCTGTCTGATGCCTTCGTTGATGGCATCCTCCAAAGAACCCCCTGTAAAGTGCACATCCATTCCAACTTTTATAAATACCACTGCCATTCCTGTATCCTGGCAGATTGGGATCATATCGCTTCCTGCAATTTCAAGGTTTTCTCTTAACTGGCACAAGACCTTTTTTCCGAGCTCTGATTCTTCTTTTTCTATAGAAGAAAGAAGTGCGCCTTCCATGTCGGAAGAAAGAAAGTGATTGGCCTTTATACACATGGCTTTAACCTTTTCGGTTACTTTATCCACAGAAATCTCTCTCATGTAATTCCCTTTCAGATTTTTATTTCATTGACAAACATACTTTAAAATCCTTACAATTATAACACAAGTTTGTGGAAGGAAAACATATTGAATTATATAGTATTTGACCTTGAATGGAATCAGTCCAGCACTGTTCCCGGCACCAATGAAAAAATACCTTTTGAAATTATTGAGATCGGCGCCGTTAAACTTAATAGCGATCGTGTAATGATAGATCAGTTCTCACAGCTCATTAAGCCTCAGATCTATAACACAATGCATTACATGACAGGTAAGCTGGTGCATTTAAAGATGCAGGAGCTTGCTCATGAGCGCCCCTTTAAAGAAGTTATGTCCGACTTCTTAAGTTGGTGCGGTTCCGATTATATCTTTGTGACCTGGGGACCTTTGGATCTTTTAGAGCTTCAGCGAAACATGGTTTACTATGGCTTCAAGCCCTTAAGTGACGGACCCCTTCCTTTTTATGATGCCCAGAAGCTTTATGCAATTGAGTGTGACAAGGTAAAAGAAAGAAAAGCCCTTGAAACCGTTGTGGATATTCTTAATATCGAAAAGGATATCCCTTTCCATCGTGCTTTCAGCGACGCCTATTACACTGCCAAGGTATTTGCTTATCTTAAGGAAGAAGAAACATTTAAGCATTATTCCTATGACAACTTTGTGCCTCCCAAGAATAAGGCTTCGGAGATCCATGCTTCCTTCAGCGATTATGAGAAATATATCTCGAGAACCTTCTCCTCCAGATTTACCCTTCTTTCCGATAAGGAAGTCAAGGATATAAATTGTTATAAATGCATCAGACCTTCCAAAAAAATAGTAAAGCCTTTTACACCCAACAATAAATTTTATTTAGGACTTTCTTTTTGCCCTAAGCATGGTTTTGTAAAAAGTAAGATCCGTATAAGAAAGTCTGAAGACGGACGGTTCTTTGCTGTAAAAACCAAGAAGTTAATAGAAAATGAAGAAGCGCAGTCTATAATTAATCGTGCAGAGCGACAGAAAAAGGAAAAGAAGCGTAAGTAAGAGGTTTACCTTCGCTTGATTTATATATTTTTCATGATACAATACGAGTTGCATGTATTAATTTATAGAAGGTGATTAAATGGAATCTTTTGTTATTTTCAGAGATCTTGCGATTATTGTGATCGCTGCTAAAGTATTTGGTATATTAGCCCGTAAATTAAAGGCTCCACAGGTTGTGGGAGAAATAATTGCGGGTCTTCTTATTGGCCCCAGTATTCTGGGAATCGTTTCCCAGAGTGATTTTCTTAATCAGATGGCGGAAATCGGCGTAATACTTCTTATGTTCAGCGCCGGCCTTGAGACAAATCTTCGTGATCTTATGAAAACAGGTATAAAGGCGACCTTCATTGCCATAGCAGGTGTGTTTGTGCCACTACTTGGCGGTACACTTTTATATGGTGCCTTTTACGGATTCGCTGCGATCGGAACTCTTGAATTCTATAAAGCTGTGTTTATAGGTGTGATCCTTACAGCCACCAGCGTAAGTATCACCGTTCAGGCATTACGTGAAATGGGGCATTTAAAAGGCCTTCTCGGAACCACGATTCTTAGTTCCGCCATTATCGACGATGTTATCGGTATTATCGTCCTTACCATCGTGATCGGTTTTAACGGTGCTTCCACAAGCCCCTCAAAAGTTATACTTGATACTTTACTCTTCTTTGTATTCTCGGTAGGTGCAGGCTTCATTATATATAAGATATTTAAATTTATCGATGCCCGCTATCCTCACACAAGAAGAATTCCCATTATGGGTCTTGCGATCTGTTTTGCTTTTGCTTATCTTGCTGAAAAGTATTTCGGCATTGCAGATATTACCGGTGCTTATGTTGCAGGTATCATTCTTTGTAACATCAGAGATTCCGAATATATTGCCGAAAAAATGGATATTAACTCCTATATGCTTTTCGGCCCCATTTTCTTTGCAAGTATCGGTCTTAAAACAGACATAAGCGAATTGAACCTTTCTATTTTACTGTTTTCATTCTGCTTTGTGCTTGTAGGACTTCTTTGTAAGATCGTAGGCTGCGGTCTGATGGCTAAGATCCTTAAATTCAGCTGGGCCGATTCTCTTAAAATTGGTGTTGGCATGATGACAAGAGGTGAAGTCGCACTTATCGTATCTCAGAAAGGACTTGCGGTAGGACTTCTTTCTCCTGTATATTTTACTGCTGTTATTTTGCTTATCATTACATCTTCTATCCTTACACCTATTACACTTAAACTTCTTTATTCTAAGATGCCCCCTAAGGAGGACATGGCTTGAGTATTTTAAATGTTGAAAATCTGACTCACGGATTTGGAGACAGAGCGATTTTTGAAAATGTCTCCTTCCGTTTACTCAAAGGTGAACATATCGGACTTATCGGCGCCAACGGCGAAGGTAAGTCCACTTTTATGAATATCATTACCGGGAATCTTATGCCCGATGAAGGTACTATTGAATGGGCCAAGAATGTGAGAGTCGGCTATTTAGACCAGCATACTGTTTTAAATAAAGGCATGACCCTTCGTGATGTACTGAAATCCGCATTTGATTTTCTTTTTGATTGGGAAAAGAAAATGAATGAGATATGCGACAAAATGGGAGATGCGACCGAAGATGAGCTGAATCAGTATATGGAAGAGCTTGGAACCATTCAAGAGCTTCTTGATCATCACGATTTTTATCTTATAGATTCTAAGATTGAGGAAGTTTCAAGAGCTTTGGGACTTTTGGATTTAGGGCTTGATAAGGATGTGACTGAATTAAGCGGCGGCCAGCGAACCAAGCTTTTAATGGCTAAGCTGTTACTTCAAAAGCCGGATATTCTTCTTCTTGATGAACCAACCAACTATCTTGATAAAGAACATATCGATTGGCTTAAGCGCTATTTAAATGATTATGAGAATGCTTTTATATTAATCTCTCATGATATTCCCTTTTTAAATTCCGTTGTGAATCTTATATATCACATGGACAATCGCGAACTGAACCGTTATGTAGGTGATTACGATAAATTCCTGGAAGTATATGAGATGAAAAAATCTCAGCTTGAAGCAGCTTATAACAAGCAGCAAAAAGAAATTGCGGATCTTAAGGATTTCGTCGCGAGAAACAAAGCCCGCGTAGCCACAAGAAATATGGCTATGTCCCGCCAGAAGAAGCTTGATAAGATGGATGTTATCGAGCTTGCACAGGAAAAACCCAAGCCTGAATTTAATTTTAAAGAAGCGCGGACTCCCAGTCGTATTCTTTTTGAGACTCACGACCTTGTAATCGGTTATGATGAACCTTTATCGAAACCTTTAAACATTTCCATGGAAAGAAATGAAAAGATAGTGATCACGGGCGCCAATGGTATAGGTAAGACTACCCTGCTTAAGAGTATACTCGGTCTTATCCCTTCCCTTTCCGGCTCTGTTACTCTTGGTGACTATTTATCAATTGGCTATTTTGAGCAGGAAATGGATCAAAACATTAAGACCACCTGTATAGAGGAAATCTGGAATGAATTCCCCGGCTTTTCACAATATGGAGTGCGCTCCGCTCTAGCGAAGTGCGGCCTCACCACAAAGCATATCGAATCTCTTGTGAGAGTATTAAGCGGTGGTGAGCAGGCTAAAGTCCGCCTATGTAAGCTTATAAATCGTGAAAGTAATTTATTGGTTTTGGATGAACCTACCAATCACCTTGATGTAGATGCAAAGGCTGAACTTAAAAGAGCACTTAAGGCTTATAAGGGAAGCATACTTATGGTCTGCCACGAGCCTGATTTCTATGATGGTCTTGCAACCGGGATTCTTGATGCAGGTGAGTTTACTACGAAAATACTGTAATTGTATATTTAAGATTTAAAATAAAAAGAACATGCTTTAGGCATGTTCTTTTTTACGCTCCCAGCCGGAATCGAACCAGCAACAGACCCTTAGGAGGGGCCCGTTATATCCATTTAACTATGAGAGCTTTTATCTGCAAGTCTTCCTAACAACCAGATGATACCTTTAAAACGTCGTCCGATTGCAGGTTCTCCGAATAAATCTTTTTTATTTATGCATATTACGATGGGAACACCGTTACATTCTACAGTTAATTTGTAGACCTTTTCTTTTGTAATGGAATTTTCAAGCTCTGTAAGCTCAGTAATCTCACCAAGAACAGAATATTGATCGCATTCCATTCCGTAAGGCATAAAGGAAGAATCCACGAGGGAGTAAACATCATGCTTCTTCACTTTTTGGGTGATGGTGGAATAGAAATCCATATCATCAAGAGTCAAGGTTTCGAGTGCATCTTCATCGCCCATCCGCGCTGCTTCTATCAACAAATATCGCTTTTTATCTTTCTCTTCAAGATCCGATTTTTCAGCCTCGTTCTTTATTATAGGCATCATGATGGTACCTTGCAAGGACAAACCTGATAAAATCAGATTCTTTTTTACTTCATGTTCTTTTGCAAAATCATGATGCACCAGATAATCGATCCGATCCATTAAATAATAGATCATGGAGATTCCGACTCGGCTGTCTTCGCAGATCCCTGCAAAAGAAATTTTATCTGAGTGGCGGGCAATTACCGACTTTTCTTTAGAAGCGACCCTGCTTCCCTCAACATAAGGGAAGCAGTAATCGTAATCAAACTCGTTACCGTTATCTAATTCACCTGATATAACTATTCCCATTCCGGGAGCAAATTCTTTTATATAATCCGCATAAAGAATGTCGCCCACGGATGCTGTCTTAAAAGTCGTATAGTCGTTATCTACAACGCCTTTTACCAGTTTCATCAGATCTTTTTTATTATTAAGATTACTAAAACCGATTGCTTGAAAATACCTATGCATAGGCAATTCCTCTTCTACGATTTATTTGATTACTTTCTTTCCGCCCATATAAGGCTGTAATACTTCAGGAATCGTGATGGATCCGTCTGCCTGTAAGTGATTCTCCAGGAAAGCAATTAACATTCTGGGAGGAGCAACTACAGTATTATTGAGTGTATGAGCAAAATAGTTTCCGTTTTCACCCTTAACTCTTATCTTAAGTCTTCTTGCCTGAGCGTCACCGAGGTTGGAGCAGGAACCTACTTCGAAATACTTCTTCTGTCTGGGAGACCAAGCTTCTACATCGTAGGACTTAACCTTTAAGTCAGCAAGGTCACCGGAACAACACTCGATGGTTCTTACGGGAATATCCATTGATCTGAATAAATCTACGGTATTCTGCCACAATTTATCAAACCACATGGGTGATTCTTCAGGCTTACATACAACGATCATTTCCTGTTTTTCGAACTGGTGAATTCTGTATACACCACGCTCTTCTATACCATGCGCACCTTTTTCTTTTCTGAAGCAGGGTGAATAGCTGGTAAGTGTCAATGGAAGATTTGCTTCGGGTGTAATTGTATCGATGAACTTACCGATCATGGAGTGTTCACTGGTACCGATTAAGTATAAATCTTCGCCTTCAATCTTATACATCATGGCATCCATTTCGGCAAAGCTCATTACACCGGTTACTACATTGGATCTGATCATGAAGGGAGGTACGCAATATGTGAAGCCTCTGTCGATCATGAAATCTCTTGCATAAGAAATTACTGCGGAGTGAAGTCTTGCAATATCACCCATTAAATAATAAAATCCGTTTCCGGCAACTTTTCTTGCGCTGTCTAAGTCAATGCCGTTGAGTTTTTCCATAATATCAGTATGATAGGGAATTTCAAAATCAGGAACAACGGGTTCTCCGTATTTCTTGATTTCCACGTTTTCGGAATCATCTTTACCGATGGGAACAGAAGGATCGATGATATTTGGAATTACCATCATGATCTTTAACTGTTTCTCTTCATATTCCTTCTGCGCTTCTTCAAGCTTTACAAGCTTTTCTGCATCGAGAGCAACCTGCTTCTTAATTTCTTCAGCTTCTTCTTTTTTGCCCTGAGCCATTAACGCACCGATCTGTTTGGAAAGCTTATTCTTATTAGCCTTTAATTCGTCGGCTTCCTGCTGAGCTTTTCTTCTCTTTTCGTCCAGTTCGATTACTTCATCAACAAGAGGAAGCTTTTCATCCTGGAATTTTTTCTTGATGTTTTCTTTTACCGCATCAGGATTCTCTCTTAAAAACTTTATGTCTATCATTACTGTAGACTCCTTTCCTACATGATAACCTTTTCAATATATACATTATGAACCTCTATAAGGTCACAAGTTATTTCTTCCGTAATCTGTTCTCCGTCTTTATTCTTTACAAGTCGCAAAACCGGTCTCTCGGGAAATCCTTTGTTCTGACTTATTACCACGCCGAGTTCGCCGGTATTTAACATACAGATGGTACCGGCAGGGTAGACCGCGGTAAATTCCAGCAATGCAGCCACTACTTCTTCATCAAATTTGACTCTTGATGAAATCTTCAAATACTCAACGGCTTCATAAACTCTGGCACGTCTGAATCCTATTCCACAGATCATTTCGTCAAAAGCTTCCGCTGCTTGCAGAATCTTTGAGCTCAAACTGAACCTCGTTTTTTTCAAGGGATACCCTGAACCATCAAGACGCTCATGATGCTCAAATATGATTTCTTTTGCATTCTCTGAAAGCCAACCTGCCTTTTCTATGGCTGAATAACCGTAAGCAGGGTGTTTAAGGTATTCTTCTTTTTCATGATTTCCCATTTCATCTACGTTGACATTTGAATAATTGAAATCAAAATAACGTAATCCGATGTCGTGGAAAATTGATGCCACCGCCAGATCGTGTACCTCTGCACGGTCCAATTTTAATTTAAGCGCAACCAAAGTTGAAATGGAGCAAACACTGATAGAATGCTCATATATATCGGCGGATCGCTCCATAATATCGTAAATCTGAGTCAGAACTTCTTCATTATCTAAGATCTCTGTTATTATGTTGTCCGCGGTTGTTGCCAGTTCTTCAAGTTCTGAAGAATCATTGTAAACATGTCTTTCTAAAACAGAACGGACTTTTTCCTTAAACAGATCTTCAACATCCTCTTTTAAGATGGCAACCTGTTTCGGCTCCAGTCGTTTGTCTTCAATAAAAACTTCGTCAATACCTAGCTGCTTTATCTTCTCCACATATTCAGGTTTAAGTATTGTTCCGATAGCAAGTAATTCCTGATAGTTAGAAGTCATAATGGGTCTTGCAAGCTTCTCGGTTCCGACCAAATCATCAATCTTGCATAGTTTCATTATTGTTCTCCTGTTTCCCCTGTCGAATAGCTATACTCCCATAGCTATATTCAAGGCTTTTTGCTCTTCCTCTCCAAGCTGAAGATCGCATTTTCCATTCTTTATTTTTTTGGTGTAGGTATAGCAGCCTTCACCTCCATGAACGGAATTAAGAATGAAGCCATCATTTCTTTCATCAAGAAGTGCAATTGAAAAGCTTAATTCTCCACCCATCTGGGCAAATGCGTTGTATTTAACGACTCCAACTTTCTGGAAGGCATTTTCCATTCTCTTATAAAGAACACGGATATCTTTTTTGTTTCTGTCCACTGTATCTCTTAAAGCTTCGTTCTCAACAAAAAGGCTCCCGATCTCTTTTTCAAGGCTTTTAGCATCCTTTCCGGCTGTAAAGCGAAGATATCTCTTTTTTAGTTTACATAACTTAACTGCCGTCGAAATGCTTATTATAAAAAGAACCAATACAAGTCCCAGCAATGCTATTACATATATACCGGGATCAATATTTGATAAACCAAGAGAGTTTAATATATTGGATTCCATTTTTATCTCCTTAATTATTTTATCTTGTCATAGATTCTGTCTAACTCATCATTGGAGTAGAATTCTATTTCTATCTTGCCGGCGCCGTTACCCTTACCTGAAATAGATACTTTGGTACCGAGAGATGTTTTTAATTTTTCGGCCATGCTCTCATAGAAGATATTCAACTCTTTGTTTTCTTCCTTTTTGGGCTTAGCGGGCTTGCTCATTTCTTTGACGATTTTTTCTATATCTCTTACTGATAACTTTTCGTCAAATACTCTCTGAGCCAGAATATATTGTTCCTCAGGATCCTCTACAGCAAGAAGGGCTCTTGCGTGACCGGTTGAGATCATTTCGTTGATTACCATCTGCTGAACCTTTTCGGAAAGCTTAAGTAATCTGATTGAGTTGGTAACGGTGGTTCTGTTTTTAGATACACGCTCCGCTACTTCATCCTGCTTTAAATTAAACTCTTCAAGGAGTCGTTTATAAGCTAAGGCTTCTTCAATAGGATTCAGGTTTTCACGCTGGATATTTTCTATTAAAGATATTTCTACTATCTCTAAATCGGAATAGTTTCTGATGATTACCGGTACTTCTTTTAAACCTGCTTTTCTTGCGGCTCTCCATCTACGCTCACCGGCAATTATTTCATAGTGATCTTTTCTATCCTGTACAAGAATAGGCTGAAGTAATCCATACTGTTTAATGGACTCAGCTAATTCATCCAGGGCATCCTCATCAAAATTCTTACGAGGCTGTTCTCTGTTTGGCTCAACCATCGTAATCTTTACAACGGTTACCTCTTCGCCATCAGCTGATTTTTCAATTTCTTTTTCAACAATTGTATCCTGCTGAACAGAGGGTATAAGTAAATCCAGTCCTTTTCCTAATCCGTTTTTCTTGACAGCCATATTAATCTCCTTATCGTGCGTTAATAATTTCTGCTGCTAAAGTTGCGTATGCTTCCGCACCTGCTGATTTTGGATCATATTTATTGATAGGCATTCCAAAGCTGGGAGCTTCTGCAAGTCTTATATTTCTGGGTATAACTGTTTCGTAGATTCTCTGTTTGAGAACACTCTTTACATTTTCAACTACCTGCATGGAAAGATTTGTTCTCGCATCATACATGGTAAATACCACACCTTCAATTGAAAGGTCCGGATTTAATCTTTCTTTTACAAGATTAACGGTATGAATCAGCTGACTTAATCCTTCCAATGCGTAATATTCACACTGGATAGGTACCAATATAGAATCAGCTGTTGTCATAGCATTGATAGTTAACATACTAAGTGAAGGAGGACAGTCGATGATAATATAATCGAAAGAATCCTTAACCCAATCGATTTCCTTCTTTAATACGAATTCTTTTTTATCTGCATCTAATAATTCTATTTCGACTGCTGCAAGATTTACGTTGGAGGGTATGATTGATACTCCATCAACTACATCTTTAATAATGCAGTCGTTAACTGAGCACTCTCCTAAAAGAAGCTCATATATTGTATTATCTACTTCGTTCTTCTCAATGCCAAAGCCACTGGTGGTATTACCCTGAGGATCGGCATCGATAACCAATACTTTCTTGCCTTTTTCTGCTAAAGCAGCTGACAAGTTGATAGATGTAGTTGTCTTACCTACTCCACCTTTTTGATTGGCAATTGCTATACACTTTCCCATAATAATTCCTTTTCATTCTCTATATTTACGCTCGCTTACCGGCGTGCTTATGTATGATTATAGCACGTGAAACACCTATTATCTACAATAATAATGTTTCACGGCCCTTGATTAGTATAATGTTTCACGATTTTTGACTACATTTAGGGGGTAAAATGTTTCACGTGAAACATATTTTGTGGTTCCGTTGCCCTAAAGTACTAAATGTTTCACGTGAAACACATTAAAGATGTACTAAATCATTACGAATTGCGAAAACAGCAGCCTGAGTACGATCTGTAACGCCTATCTTATCAAAAATATTAGTAATATGATTCTTTACAGTTCGCTCACTGATATCATAGAACTCAGCAATATCTTTATTGCTTTTACCTTCTGCAATCGAAGTAAGTATCTGACTTTCTCTTTTTGTAAGACGCTTTGCTTTCAATTCATTGTTATGTCTCTGGAGTAAACGAGAATTAAGAGCAGTTACCATGGAACGTTCAATATATCTTTCTCCCCCGGCAACTTCTTTAATAGCATCTATAAGATCATCGGAACTTGAATCCTTAAGGATATATCCGTTAGCACCTGCTTCCATAGCCTTCATAAGATAGTCAACTTCGTTATGAACTGTCAGCATCAAAATCTTTGTATCCGGATAGTTATCCTTAATATAAGGAATCAACTCAATTCCGGAACCATCCGGAAGATTAATATCTAATACAACAACGTCAAAATGTTCACCGGAAAGAAAATCTTTAACCTCTTTACCTGATGAAGCCTGATTTGTAACAGCAATTAAATCATCAAATTCCAAAAGCTGTTTAATACCCTCACGAAGCATTTTATGATCATCTGCAAGTAATACTTTGATCTTCATTAATCATTACCATCCTTAAGTGGAATATCTATTATAACCTTTGTACCTTTATCGGTTTGAGGAAAAGAAATGGAACCATTTACAATAGCAACTCTTTCTTTTACAATCTGCAAACCGTAATGATTTTCTTTATTAAATGATGAATCTGTTAAGCCAATTCCATCATCAACAACTTCAATAATAATATTCTGAGATCCTGAATATACAGAAACAGAAAGATTCTGTCCCTGGGAATGCTTGATTGCATTTATGATTAACTCCTGGCAGATACGGAAAACCGTAAGCTGCAGGACATGACTTACATGTTCAATATTATCAATATGATAATTGATTGCCATATCAGTTCTGGAACTATAATGTTCAATCTGATTTTCAAGAGATTTCTCAAATCCGAAGTCATCAAACTGCATTGGACGAAGGTCGAATATTGTGGACCTAATTTCATCTATGGTTTCCTTGACAAGCTTTCTGTTTGTTTCCATCTCAAGCTTCGCTCTGACGGAATCGTAATCCATAAACTTTATGGCTAAATCCAGATTATGCATTACAAGAGTTAAGTTCTGTAATACGCCATCATGAAGATCGGCTGCAATTCTCTGTCTGTCTCTTTCCTGAAATGTTAAACAGGTGGTGTCGTGATTAATTTTATTTTCTGCAAAAGAAACACTTTCACTTTTCTCTTCGGAAGGAGCTTTATCTTCTAAAGAATCCGACTGAAGCAAAGTAATGGAATCCAGTCTCTTTGTAATATCACTTAATTTCTTATAATACTGTTTAATCTCTTCTTCAAGCTCTTCTATATGAGCTTTCTTTTCAAAAATCTGATCTTTATATATCTTAGAAGCACTTCTTGGTGAAAACATATTATAGTCAGTATCATCCTTACTGGATAATGAATCTATATATTCTTTGTCTTCAGTAATCTGTGATTCAATCTCAGCTATACGATTCTGTATCAGCTGCTTATCATCGTAAAAATTCTTCTTAAGTTCCAATATAATGTCGTTGGCACGATTGTCTGTCATTAATTTCCTCCAAATGTTTGTAAGATCATAAAGGCTTTTTGGAAGGAGTTCCTGCCTTACGAGGGTAAGCCTTTGGAGTTTCTTTTTCTTTTTCAAAAAGAAGAAGCGTTCTGTTTAAAGAAGAATCACCCAGTGTAAAGGATACCTCTTTCTTTAAAAGACCTCCTAAGGTACTTAATGCATGGTTAGACATGGCTAACTCTTCACTTGCCTTCTCTGATTTCATTGCAATAAAAATTCCGCCTACTTTAACAAAAGGCAAGCAATACTCTGAAAGAACCGGAAGAGCTGCTACAGCTCTTGCAACAGAAACATCAAAACTCTCACGCATGTTTTTATCATGAGCAAAATCTTCGACTCTGCC
This sequence comes from Lachnospiraceae bacterium, assembly GCA_016283575.1. GTDB lineage: Bacteria > Bacillota > Clostridia > Lachnospirales > Lachnospiraceae > UBA1258. The sequence continues at coordinate 16,942 of JAEEND010000025.1, forward strand.
ATGAACAGTCTCAATACCCTCAAGTTTGAGACTAAGGATTACTTCATTAAGAAACCTGATCCTCTTATCTAGAGAATCCATTAAAGTAATCTTACAGGTCGGTACTAATATTTTTAAAGGAATCCCGGGGAAACCTGCGCCGGTACCGACATCAATTAAAGTTTTATCTGAAAAGAAATTAGTAAAGTCGTCAAAAGAATCAAACAGCTTTATCAAGCTTAAACTGTCAGCAAAATGTTTTATACAAACATCAGAAAAAGAAGTAACAGCAGTCAGATTCATCTTTTCATTCCAGGAAACCAAAAGATCGTAATAATCTAAAAACTGACACACCTGTCGCTCATTAAGTTCAATATTAAGCTTTTTGATGGTTTCAAACAATTCTTTTTCTCTTGATTCGCTCACTTCTTAATTCCTATGATGTAATTGTTCGATATAAACTAACAGCACCGAAACATCAGCAGGTGTAACCCCGGAAATTCTGGATGCCTGACCGATTGATAAAGGCTTAAAGGCTTTAAGCTTCTGCCGAGCTTCCAAACGTAAACTCTTGACATCATCATAATCAATGTCAGCAGGAATCAATTTTCTTTCCATCTTCTTAAATTGTTCTACCTGTATTTTTTGCCTTTCTATGTATCCTTCATATTTAACCTGAATGGACACCTGATTAATGATATCGGAAGAAAGGCTCGGTCTGTTAACATCTATTTCAGCCAATTTTTCGTAGTCAAGTTCGGGACGACATAGTAAATCTGCCAAACTTGTTCCGGTACGTAATAAAGAACTCTCATGTCGTGTCAAAAAATCCTGAATATTTTTTGATGCACCCACAATAACTTCTTTAAGTCTTTTTACTTCTTCATCTATAAGTTTTTCTTTTAAAAGAACTTTATCATATTCTTCCTTAGATACAAGACCAACTTCATAACCAAATTTGCGAAGACGCAAATCGGCATTATCCTGTCTTAAAAGCAATCTGTATTCTGCACGAGAAGTCATCATACGATAGGGTTCTCTGTTATCCTTTGTAACAAGGTCATCGATCAACACACCAATATAGGCTTCGGAACGATCGAGTACCAAAGGTTCTTTATTAAGAACTTTTCTTGCGGCATTGATCCCGGCTATAAGACCCTGAGCTGCAGCTTCTTCGTATCCGCTGCTTCCATTAAACTGACCTGCGCAAAATACGCCTGAAAGTTCTTTTAATTCAAGCGAAGGTAATAACTGATTAGGTTCAAGACAATCATATTCGATCGCATAAGCATTTCTGACTATCTTACAGTTTTCAAGGCCGGGCACGGTTCTGTACATTTTAAGCTGTACATCTTCGGGAAGTGAAGATGACATACCTCCGACATACATTTCATTGGTATATAAACCTTCAGGCTCAATAAAAACCTGATGCCTTTCTTTATCCGCAAATTTAACAACCTTATCTTCAATAGAAGGACAATATCTGGGACCTACACCTTCAATAATACCTGCATAAATTGGAGATCTTGAAAGATTCTCTCTTATTATCTTATGTGTCTCTTCATTAGTATATGTTAGATAACAGGAAATCTGTTCTTTTTGAATAGAATCAGGATCGGTTGAAAAAGAAAAAGGTTCAATCCTTTCATCACCGAATTGCTCTTCCATCTTGGAAAAATCAATGCTTCGTCTATCCATTCTTGCAGGAGTTCCTGTTTTAAATCTTCGAAGCTTAACACCATTATCAATTAATGATTTTGATAAACTGTTGGCAGCCTGAAGACCTGAAGGTCCGGTATAAGTAATGGTCTCACCGCAAAGACATCTGGCTTTTAAATATGTACCGGTAGCAATTACACAGGCCTTACAATAATATGTAGTTCCCGTATAAGTTACAACGCCCTTTATCTCACCATTCTCTATTAAAAGCTCAATGATCTCAGCTTGCTTAATAGTTAAATGATCCTGGTTCTCAAGAACTCTTCTCATGGATCTTGAGTACTCGGACTTATCTGCCTGAGCTCTAAGTGAGTGAACAGCAGGTCCCTTAGATACATTTAACATCTTAGACTGGATAAAAGTCTTATCAATATTCTTTCCCATTTCTCCGCCGAGAGCATCTATTTCACGGACAAGATGACCCTTGGAAGAACCTCCGATATTGGGATTACATGGCATCAGCGCAATACTGTCAATTGATACAGTAAAAATAACAGTCTGAAGACCAAGACGTGCAGAAGCGAGAGCTGCTTCACATCCGGCATGACCGGCACCTATTACACATACATCAACATATTCTTTACACAAATTAGGATTTTCTAACATATTATTTTCCCATACAGAATTTGGAGAAGATTTCTTCTACCAAATCATCATCAATATCTTCACCTATTATTTTTCCAAGAGTTGCATAGGCACTCATTAAATCAATTGAATAAAAATCTTCAGGAAGTCCCAAATCAAGACTCTCAACAACATGCGATAAACTATCCATGGATTTTTTAATCAAATCAGCCTGACGAAGGTTGGTAATATATAAATCATCATTAACTGAGATCTCACCATGTATAAACATTTCTTCAATAACAGATTCAAGATCACAAATACCGTCTCCGCTTTTAACAGATATTTCAAGAACTTTTGATTCCTTGGAAAAAAGCTTTTTAACTTCTGACGAACCAATTTCTTTTCCGGCATCTATTTTATTAATAAGAGCAATAACCTTCTTATCTTTAATAAAATCAATGATGGCAAGATCATCATTCGATAATTTTTCGGTAGCATCCATTAAAAATAAAATGAGATCCGCGCCTTTAGCATATTTCTTTGCACGTTCCACACCTATATTTTCAACTGTATCTGAAGAATCATGAATTCCGGCTGTATCAATAAGATTAAGTGAAATATCCTTTAATATAACTCTTTCTTCTATGGTATCTCTTGTAGTACCCGCAATATCAGTAACTATTGCGCGCTCATAACCCGATAAAAAATTAAGTAAAGAAGATTTTCCTACATTGGGTTTACCCACAATACAGGTATTAATACCTTCTTTTAATAATTTACCGGTGGAAAAAGAATCATAAAGCTTACTAAGATCAGAAAGTAGCACATCTAACTTCTTTCTCAATGAATCAGTAAAGCCATCTAAACTTATATGTTCAGGATCATCCAATGCTGATTCGATAAAAGCAATTTCGTATAAAATAGATTCTCTTATTGATTTAATCTTTTCAAAAAGGCGTCCTGATAAATGATTCAAAGAATTATTTAAGGACATATTGCTTTTCGAAGATATTAAATCCATAACAGCTTCGGCTTTTGACAAATCTATTCTTCCGTTTAAAAAAGCACGCTTTGTAAACTCACCGGGCTCGGCAAGAACAGCACCTGTCTTTAAGCAAAGATTTAAAATATTTTTACATACCAAAACTCCACCGTGGCAATTGATTTCCACCATGTCTTCTCTGGTAAAAGTATTAGGAGCCTTCATGACTGAAACCATTACTTCATCAAGAAGTTTATCTCCATCATAAATAAACCCATAATGAATTGTGTGGGTTTTATAGGAAGAAAGACTGTAAGCACCGTCTTTGTTTCTATATATTTTATTCACGATTTCAATGGCATCCGGTCCGGAAACACGGATAATACCAATTCCACCTTCACTTAAAGCAGTGGAAATAGCTGCAATTGTCTCACTCATAATTATTATAAAAAAGTCCCGGGACAAAAGCCCGGGACAAGATGAATTATTTCTTTAAAGATACAACAACATGTCTGTACGGCTCTTCGCCTTCGCTATGTGTAATTACAAATTTGTCAGACTGAAGTGCTGAATGAATAACACGTCTTTCATAAGGATTCATAGGTTCCAAAGAAACAGGTCTCTTTGTTCTTTTTACCTTAAATGCCATGTTCTTTGCAAGATTTTCAAGAGTATCTTTACGTCTCTCACGATAATTCTCTGTATCAAGCTTAACTCTTATATAATCTCCTGATTCTTTGTTAACAACAAGAGAAACAAGATACTGAAGAGAATCAAGTGTCTGACCTCTCTTACCGATAAGTAATCCCATGTCATCGCCAAGAATTTCGATATCCATGTTCTTGTTATCAGCATCATATTTAATCTTTGAGGTAGCTTCAATATTCATTGCTGCAAATACATCAGCAAGGAAACCTTTAACTCTGTCTTCAACAGAACCTTTAACCTTTGCCTTAATAACCGCATTCTTAGAACCGATTCCCAAAAATCCTGAGGAACCTTCCTCAACAACTTCGTACTCTAATTTATCACTCGTAACTGAAAAGAACTGACATGCATCGGTAATACAATCATCAACTGTCTTAGCTGAAAATTCTTTAAAATCCATATTATGCCTCCCTATTTATTGTTTCTCTCATTAAAATCTTTTACCATATTGGCCTTAGCTGCAATAGAACCGGGCTTATAATTGGTATTCTTTGGAGCTGAATCTTTACTGTTGTCAACATATGCTTCTTTATTTGTATAAGAAGAAGCTTTAGCTGCAATTGACTTGGTAGATCTGACTGCATTATTGGCTACCTTGTCAGGATCGATTCCTGCTCTTCTAAGCTTTGCATTACGCTTTTCAATATTCTTTTTAATTTCAGCATCAAGGTCCATCTTATCAACATGCTTATTAATAAGAACCTGCTGAACGGAACGAACTACAGAACCTGCAATCCAGTAAAGACCAACACCGGCAGGGAAACTGAAACAGATAAATGCTGAGAAAATAGGCATAAATACGTTCATCATCTTAAGAGATGCCTGCATCTGATCAGCTTGTGAATTACCGGAATTTGAACTTGCAGCCTGAGGAGTAAACTTAACATTTAACCACTGAGTTACTGCAGAAAGTACAGGAATAAGTATTGCAATTAAAATAACATAAAAATCTTTATCAGTACCTGACCACGCATTTACAATCAAATCCTTGGGAGAATAACCGATGTTAATACCAAGAAAGTTATTATAAGAACCAAGAGTTGACATGGTCTTTGCTACTGTTTCGGATAAATCGGGATAAGTTGCTGAAATATTTGCCCAGTCAGCACTTGAAGCTCTGTTAAGAACATCAATGAAGGTATTTGATAAATACTCAGAACCTTCTACGAACTTATCTGAACTAAACTGATTGGCGAAATTCTTGGCAGAAGAAAGAGTCTGCATGAATTCAACTGAATCAGGCTTGGTAATAAGTGCATCTACAAGACCTTTATATGCATTCTTTACTAAAGGAACATATGCAGGAATAGAGTAAATAACACGATACAGGGCAAAAAGAATAGGCATCTGGATAAGAAGCTGTAAGCAACTTCCTGTAGGAGATACTCCATATTTAGAGTAAACAGCCTGAATCTCCTGATTCATTGCAAGCTGTGAATCCTGATCTTTTTTACCTTTGTATCTCTCCTGAATCGCCTGAATCTCGGGATTCATTTTAGCCTGAAGCTTTGAGAATTTCTGCTGCTTAATGGTAAGCGGCAACATTAAGAGATAAATAACAATTGTAAAAAGAATAATCGCTACACCGATGTTAGCTGAATTATTCCAGGGTAATTTATCAAGAAAAATAAAAATTCCGTTAAGAATCGGTCCTAAAATATACTTTGCTATATTCCCCAATATAAGACCGTTATCTTGAGTAAGTATTGCGATTCCCAATTAAACCTCCTGTCTTACTATATGAAAAGAGCCTTAAGGAACAGGATCATATCCGCCTTTTGAAAAAGGATTGCAACGTAATACACGCCATGCAGCCAATGCACCACCTTTAAGCGCCCCATATTTTTCAATTGCTTCCATACCGTACTGAGAACAGGTAGGAATATAAGGGCACTTAGTGCTTTTCATAGGTGATATATATTTTCTGTATAATTTAATAAGGCAAATTAAAATCTTTTTCATAGTAATCAATTATTGATGATACGATGAAGCTTTCCCAAGTGTAATAAAGCGCTTTCTATATCTTTATAAGAAGCATCTTTACCTGAAACCCTTGCGACGATTACGATGTCTAAACCACTATTAAACACAGCCTCATGTAATCGATAACTTTCACGTACTAAACGTGTTAAATGATGTCTAACTACAGAGTTTCCGACCTTTTTACTTACCGATATTCCGATTCTGTTAAACTCTGTGCCATTTTCCAATACGTACATAACAAGTAATCTGTTGGCATAAGACTTGCCTTTGCTATATACATTTTTAAAATCCAAATTACTTTTTAAAGAATCCGAAAATTTCATAATTATAATAAGTAAAAATACCTAAAGTAAAAAAGGCCACAAAATTGCGGCCTAAGCTGATAATTTCTTTCTTCCCTTTGCTCTTCTGGAAGCTAATACCTTTCTTCCGCCGGGAGTACTCATACGAGCTCTAAATCCGTGAACCTTAGAATGTGATCTTTTCTTAGGCTGAAATGTCATCTTCATGGAACAAACACCTCCTATCTTAAAAACCTTAATATATATAAATCAAGGTAAACTATATTTTCTTTGGAAAATAGCAATAAAATTATATTAGAAACCCTTTTTTTCGTCAAGAAAAAGAACATAATTTAATAAATTAATTTTTTATCACCAATATAAGGTATATTAAGGCTTTTTTTACACTAAATATAGCTTTTATATTATCCACATAATGTGGATAACTCGCTATTTATACACTTTATCCACAATTTTATCCACGAATTGTGGATAATTCAATGTGGATATTGTGGATAAATAATGTTTGAATTTTACCCTTCTTTAGGTTAAGATAGAATTGATGTAATTTTGAGAGTGAGGTTATTTAAAGATGTCCGAAATTGGAGAAAAATGGGAGCAGATTAAGGATGCAATATGTAAAGAATATGAATTAACTTCCGTTTCTTTTTCCACATGGATTGCACCTTTAAAATTTCATGATGTAAAAGATGATACCGTTACTATTCTTATACCTTCAGATAAAAGCGGTTCTCTTACATATATAAGTAATAAGTATAAAGACTGTTTTAAAGTAACAATTTCTGAAATGATGAATCACGACTACGACATCGTATTTAAATTGGAAAAAGATGTTGAAGCAAGTGATCCTATTTCTAATGTTAACAATAACGTCTATAACATTAATTCTTTAAATGCAAATTTAAATCCTAAATATAAATTTGATACCTTTGTAGTCGGTGGAAATAACCAGATGGCACATGCCGCTTCTTTGGCTGTTGCAGAAAGTCCCGGAACTGTTTATAATCCTCTCTTTATTTATGGAGGAGCCGGACTTGGTAAGACTCATTTAATGCATGCAATAGGACATTTTATTTTAGAACAGCATCCTAATAAAAAAGTTCTTTATGTTTCAAGTGAACAATTTACCAATGAAGTAATTGAATCTGTAAGAAGCGGTAATGCTTCTTCTATTATAAAGCTTAGAGAAAAATACAGGACCGTTGATGTATTAATGGTCGATGATGTGCAATTTATAATAGGAAAGGATACAACTCAGGAAGAGTTTTTCCATACATTCAATGCACTTCATTCTTCCGGTAAACAGATTGTTTTATCTTCCGATAAACCTCCAAAAAAGATGGAAACCCTGGAAGAAAGATTCAGATCAAGATTTGAATGGGGACTTATTACTGATATACAGCCTCCGGATTATGAAACAAGAATGGCTATTCTTATGAAGAATGCCGAAAGCTGTGATAAAAATATAGACCCTAAGATAATTGAATATATTGCAACCAATATTGTTTCAAATATAAGAGAATTAGAAGGTGCTTTTAATAAAATAATTGCTTATGCAAAATTGAACAATGTTGAATTAACACTTCAATCTGCTGAGGAAGCTTTAAGAGATGTTATATATCCGGATAAACAAAAAGAAATAAATCCTCAATATATAATAGAAGTAGTTGCAGAACATTTTGGCATTAAAGCAGAAGAATTATTATCTAAAAAGAGAACAAGTGAAGTAAATCTTCCAAGACAGATAGCTATGTATCTTTGCCGAGAAATGACTGATTTATCATTAAATGAGATTGGTTCATTTTTAGGAAAAAAAGATCATACAACTATAATGCATGGAATTGAAAGCATTAAGCAAAAGAAAGTTGATAATGAAGAACTTGCTCAAAAGATAGATATTATAAGAAGTAAGTTATCCCCATAATTATTAACATTGCCTGTTGAAAGGCTGTGGAAACGTAAATTTAAAAATTTAAAAAATTTAAGCCTGTGTAAAAGTCTTAAATAATCCACATCAAATTAACAACTAATTAACATGTGATTATTAAAAAAGAAACCTTTATTTTACAAGGAAAAAAGGGCTTTTCCACTAATCCACATCCTCTATTACTAATACTACTAAAAATAAAAATAATATATATATAATAAAGCGTATTTTTTAAGTGAAGGGAGATATCCACATGAAAATTACCTGTTCAAAAAATACTTTATCAAATGGAGTTAACATTGTATCAAAGGCAGTACCTTCTAAAACAACAATGTCAATTTTACAATGTATTCTTATAACAGCTGAAAAAGGAGTTATAAAGCTTACTGCCAATGACGGTGATCTTGGTATAGAAACAATCATTGAAGGAAATATTATTGAAGAAGGAACAGTTGCATTAGATGCTAAATTCTTTTCTGAAATAGTAAAGAAGCTTCCTGATAATGAAGTAACTATTGAAGTAGCTTCAAATTACGTAACTAATATTAAATGTGAAAAAGCTTTATTTAATCTTATAGGTAAAGATGGAGATGACTTTACCAAATTACCTGTTATAAACAAGACCAACAGTATTTTACTTTCTGATTACACATTAAGAGAAACAATAAGAAAGACAATCTTTTGTATAGCAGAAAATAATGCTAATCATATGATGAGCTCTGAATTATTTGAAATTAAAGATGATGTATTAAAGGTTGTTGCTCTTGACGGATACAGAATAGGATACAGAAAAGTTAATTTAAAAAACAGTTATCCTAACAATAAAATGATCATTCCCGGAAAAACACTTAATGAAATAAGCAGGATTTTAACCGGTGATAATAATAAAGACGTAATTATCTATTTTGAAAAGAATCATGTTCTTTTTGAAATTGATAATACAAAGGTTGTTTCAAGACTTGTTGAAGGCCAGTACTTTAACTATGAACAGATGCTTAATCATGATTATGAAACAAAAATTCATGTAAATAAAAAATATTTATATGAAAGTATAGATCGTGGAACATTAATGTTAAGAGAAGGCGAAAATAAGCCTATTGTTTTTGATGTAAAAGATAATAATTTAAATATTTCAATAAAGACAATGTATGGTGAAATGAAGGAAGATATAGAAACGGTTAAAACAGGAAAAGATATTGCTATTGCCTTCAGACCTAAATTTTATCTTGATGTATTAAAAGTACTTGATGAAGAAGAAATAGATTTATACATGATCAATGCAAAGAGTCCCTGTGTAATTAGAGACAATGATGATAGTTTCATCTATTTCATCCTTCCTGTAAACTTTATAAAGGAATAAAAATGGAAGTTATCAATTTAAGAGAAGATTTTATAAAACTTGGCCAGGCTTTGAAAGCAGCAGGTTTTGCAGAAAACGGCGTTGATGCCAAATATATGATTCAGGATGGCGAAGTAAAAGTAAACGGCGAAGTTGAAACAAGAAGAGGTCGTAAATTATACGACGGAGATATTGTTTCTTTTGAAGGAAACGAAATTAAAATAGTTAAATAGATAGGAAATGTATGTTTATAAAATCAATTCAATTAGACGGATATAGAAATTATGATAATGAAACCGTTTATTTTGATAAAGAAACAAATATACTTTTCGGTGACAATGCCCAGGGAAAAACAAATATCCTTGAAGCTGTGTTTTTATGTGCAACAACAAAATCTCACAGAGGATCCAAGGATAAAGAAATAATTAATTTTAATAAGCCCGAAGCACATATAACACTTTATCTTGATAAAAGTAACGATGAATACAAAATTGATATTTTACTTAGAAAAGATAAAGCAAAAGTAGTTGCGATAAACGGAAGTAAAATTAAAAAAGCAACTGAATTACTTGGAATTTTAAATGTTGTTTTGTTTTCGCCTGAAGATTTATCCATTATAAAGAACGGCCCGTCGGAAAGAAGAAGATTTATTGATATGGAATTATGCCAGTTGGACTCAATATATCTTCATAATCTTTCAAAATATAACAAAATTGTTGATCAGAGAAATAAGCTTATAAAAGATTCATATGATAATAAAGAATTATTGGAAACCCTTAATATATGGGATTTACAGCTTGTATCATATGGATCCGAGGTAATAAAAAAGCGTGCCAAATTCATAGAAGAATTAAATAACATCATAAAAGAAGTTCATTCAAAGCTTACAAATGGTAAAGAAGAACTTGTAATAAGCTATGAACCTGATGTTTTACCTGAAGATTTTGAAAAAAAATTATCTCAAAACAGAAACAAGGATATCAGATATAAAGTAACCGGAGTAGGACCTCACAGAGATGATTTTTCTTTTGTTGTAAATGGAATAGATATCAGAAAATACGGGTCACAGGGTCAGCAAAGAACAGCTGCTCTTTCTTTGAAACTTTCGGAAATAGAGATTGTAAAAAGAAGAACGGGACATGTTCCGGTATTGCTTCTTGATGATGTATTATCTGAGCTTGACAGTAACAGGCAGAATTATCTTTTAAGCACCATAGGAGATATTCAGACAATAATTACCTGTACCGGTCTCGATGATTTTGTTAATAACAATTTTGAAATAAACAAAGTAATTAAAGTTACAAATGGAACAATTTCCGATTAAAAATTGGAGGAATTATGGATAGAAAGCCAAATGTAGAATACGGAGCAGATCAAATCCAGATTTTGGAAGGACTTGAAGCTGTAAGAAAACGTCCCGGTATGTATATCGGTACAACAGCAAGTCGCGGTTTACACCATCTTGTTTACGAAATTGTGGATAATTCGGTAGACGAAGCTCTTGCAGGCTTCTGTACGGAAATCAATGTAATAATCAATGATGATAATTCAGTAACTGTAAGAGACAACGGTAGAGGTATTCCTACAGGTATCAATAAAAAAGCAGGTATTCCTGCAGTTGAAGTAGTATTTACCATTCTTCATGCCGGCGGTAAATTCGGCGGTGGCGGATACAAAGTATCCGGTGGTTTACATGGTGTTGGAGCATCTGTAGTAAATGCTCTTTCAGAATGGCTTGAAGTTGAAATCCGTCAGGGCGGTAAGGTTTACAAACAGAGATATGAAAGAGGTAAATCCTGCTACGCTCTTAAAGAAATCGGAACATGTGATCCTGAAGAAACAGGTACTCAGGTTACTTTTTTACCTGATAAATTGATATTTACCGAAACTACGATCTTTGATTTTGAGATTATCAAGCAAAGATTACGTGAAATGGCATTCCTTACCAAGGGACTTAAGATTACATTACTTGATGACAGAACAACAGAACATGCAAAATCGATCGTTACCGACAGTATGATCGAGGAAGCAAAAGAAGCCCTTATGGGTAAAGAGGACAGCGCCGAAGAGTTAGAAAAAATTGTCAATAAGGACAAGCCTGAAGAAAGCAAAGAAGAGAAAAAAGAAAAGAAATACGTTGAATTCCACTATGAAGGCGGAATCAAAGAATATGTAAGCTATCTTAACAAGAGTAAAACAGCTCTTTATAATGACGTTCTTTATTTTGAAGGTGAAAAGAACGGCGTATATGTAGAAGTAGCTTTCCAGCATAACGACTCATATAACGAAAGTGTATTTTCTTTTGTAAATAATATAAGTACACCTGAAGGCGGTACACATTTACAGGGCTTTAGAAATTCCATAACTAAAACCTTTAATGATTATGCACGTTTAAATAAGCTTTTAAAGGATAATGAACAGAATTTATCCGGTGAGGATATAAGAGAAGGTCTTACAGCTATCATCAGTGTAAAGATTTCGGATCCTCAGTTTGAAGGTCAGACAAAGCAGAAGCTTGGTAACAGTGAAGCAAGAGGTGCGGTAGATTCTATTTTAAGTGAAAAGCTTGAGATATATCTTGAACAGAATCCCACAACTGCAAAGCTTATCTGCGATAAGTCAATACTTGCACAAAGAGCAAGAGAAGCTGCAAGAAAGGCAAGAGACTTAACAAGAAGAAAAACAGCTCTTGATGTAGGATCTCTGCCGGGTAAACTTGCGGATTGCTCCGATAAGAATCCCGAAAACTGTGAAATCTATATAGTCGAAGGTGATTCCGCGGGAGGATCTGCAAAAACAGCGAGAAACAGAGCAACTCAGGCTATCTTACCTTTAAGAGGTAAAATCTTAAATGTAGAAAAAGCCCGCATGGATAAGATCTATGCAAATGCGGAAATCAAAGCTATGATCACTGCTTTCGGTACCGGTATTCATGATGATTTTGATATCAGCAAATTAAGATATCACAAGATAATATTGATGACCGATGCCGATGTCGACGGTGCTCATATTGCAACACTCCTTCTTACATTCCTATATAGATTTATGCCGGGACTTATAAAAGAAGGACATGTATATCTTGCGCAGCCTCCTCTTTACAAGCTTGAAAAGAACAAAAAGGTCTGGTACGCATACTCCGATGAACAATTAAATCAGATTCTTACGGAAGTGGGACGTGATCAGAACAATAAGATACAGCGATACAAAGGTCTTGGTGAAATGGATGCAGACCAGTTATGGGAAACAACCATGGATCCTGAGCACAGAATACTTCTTAGAGTAAACATGGACGAAGAAAGTCAGTCGGAACTTGATCTGACCTTTACAACTCTTATGGGTGATAAGGTTGAACCCAGACGTGATTTCATCGAAGCCAATGCTAAATTTGTTACAAATCTTGATATTTAATTGCAATTTGAGGAGAAAAAATGGACGATCAAATCTTTGATAATGTTCCTGAAATCGACAAGATAAAAGAAGTTGATTTAAAGAAAACAATGGAAAATTCTTATATCGACTATGCCATGAGCGTTATTGCTTCACGTGCACTGCCCGATGTAAGAGATGGTTTAAAGCCGGTACAGAGACGTGTTCTTTATTCCATGATCGAATTAAACAACGGACCCGACAAGCCTCATCGTAAGAGTGCCCGTATCGTCGGTGATACAATGGGTAAATATCATCCCCACGGTGACAGCTCAATTTACGGAGCACTTGTCAACATGGCTCAGGATTGGTCCATGCGTTATCCACTGGTTGACGGTCACGGAAACTTTGGTTCTGTGGATGGAGACGGCGCAGCTGCAATGCGATATACCGAAGCCCGCCTTTCAAAAATATCCATGGAATTGTTGGCTGATATCAACAAAGATACCGTAGATTTTGTACCTAACTTCGATGAAACCGAAAAAGAACCTGTAGTTCTTCCCAGCCGTTATCCCAACTTACTTGTAAACGGTACAACCGGTATTGCGGTAGGTATGGCTACCAATATTCCGCCCCATAATTTACGTGAGATCACAAAAGCGGTAGTTAAGCTTATTGATAATAAAGTTGAAGAGGACAGAGAAACAGATATTGAGGAGATCCTTGATATCGTAAAAGCTCCCGACTTCCCTACCGGTGCCATGATCCTCGGTACAAGAGGCGCTGAAGAAGCATACAGAACCGGACGCGGACGTGTAGTAGTAAGAGCTGTAACAAATATCGAGACCATGCCTAACGGCAAGAACCGTATTATTGTTACAGAACTTCCCTATCTTGTAAATAAAGCAAGACTTATAGAAAAGATAGCCGAGCTAGTAAAAGAAAAGAAGCTTGAAGGAATCACGGATTTACGCGATGAATCATCCCGTGAAGGTATGAGAGTCGTGATCGAATTAAGAAAAGATGTAAATCCCAACATTCTTTTGAATAAACTCTACAAGCATACACAGTTACAGGATACCTTCGGTATCATAATGCTTGCGCTTGTAAACAACGAACCCAAGGTTATGACCTTACTTGAAATGCTTAAGTATTACTTAAAGCATCAGGAAGAAGTTGTTACAAGAAGAACAAAATATGATTTAAACAAGGCAGAAGAAAGAGATCATATTTTACAGGGATTACTTATTGCTTTAGATAATATTGATGAAGTAATAAATATAATCCGAAACAGCGCAAATACACAGGCTGCAAAAGATAACTTAATTGAAAGATTCGGATTTACGGATGTTCAGGCACAGGCGATTGTGGACATGAGACTTAAAGCTCTCACAGGTCTGGAACGTGAAAAGCTTGTTAATGAACATGAAGAACTGGTTAAGTTAATTGCAAGATTAAAAGCAATTTTGGCTGACGAAAAATTATTACTTGGAGTGATCAAAGAAGAAATCACGGTCATTGCCGACAAATACGGCGATGACAGAAGAAGTGTCATTGGAATTGACGACTCCGATATTACCAATGAAGATCTTATTCCCAACGAAAATGTGGTTATCGCAATGACCAATTTAGGTTATATCAAGCGAATGACCATGGATAACTTTAAGTCACAGCATCGTGGCGGTAAGGGAATCAAGGGAATGACCACAATAGAAGATGATTACATTGAAGATCTTCTTATGCTTTCAACGCATCAGTACATAATGTTCTTTACCAATTTCGGTCGTGTGTACAGACTGAAAGCTTATGAAATTCCCGAAGCCGGAAGAAATGCGAGAGGTACGGCAATTATCAACCTCTTACAGTTAAATCCCGGTGAAAAGGTAAATGCAATCATTCCTGTTATGGAATATTCGGAAGGCAAGAACCTCTTTATGGTAACAAAGAAGGGAATTGTTAAGAAAACTTCCGTAATGGAATTTGCAAATATCAGAAAGAACGGACTTGCTGCCATCAATATAAGAGAAGATGATGAACTTATCGAAGTTAAGACTACCGATAAAGATTCCATAATCTTCCTTGTAACAAAAGAAGGCATGTGTATAAGCTTCAAGGAAACCGATGTAAGAGCAACAGGAAGAACATCAATGGGTGTAATCGGTATGAACGTGGCAGACGGTGATGAAATTGTAGGCATGCAGTTAGATCACCAGGGCGCAGCACTTCTTGTTGTTTCCGAAAAAGGTATGGGTAAGAAAACCCCCATAAGCGAATTCAAGGTTCAGTACCGTGGTGGTAAGGGTGTTAAGTGCTATAAGATAACCGATAAAACCGGAGTTTTGGTGGGTGTCAAGGCAGTTAATGAAGACCATGAGATCATGATGATCACTGATGCGGGACAGATAATTCAGATTCCGATGTCAGATTTACGGGATATCGGAAGAACAACATCCGGAGTTAAGCTTTTTGATCTGCCTGAGGGAATCAAGATTGCAAAGATTGCCAAGGTAAGAGCTAAGGTTTCGGATGGTGAAAACGAATTGGAAGAAACCGAAGAAGAATCAGAAGAGACTGAAGAATAGACATAAAGAAAAGTCGGTACTGAAAAGTACCGACTTTTTATTTAGCGAAAACGCCTTCTTTTTTTCCAGCGTGACCGCGCCTTACGGCGCTCTAATATATGATTAACCTTTATAAATCTTCGTATCAGAGCAAAAAGAATAACAACTAAAACAAGTGCCAGGGCCCCATACATGATCCGATCAATGTAGATGATCAGAGTATTATCTCCTTCAACCGTGTTTTCCGGCAAGTCCTCGGTAAATACGAGAGAAGAATCGGTATTCTCATTCATGAGAAGATCAGCCGAACCAAGGTATACGCCTTTGTAATCATAAGTAATGGTGGCAAACCGGTTGTCATCCGAATTGTTGTAGTTAAGAGTCGATGTGAGATTTTCAAAATTGGTAGTTTTCGGAACTACGACTTTAGCGGAAGAATCAAGGAATATAAAGCCTTTAGAACTTCCGAGTATATCGTAATTGGAATGAAAGAAATTATCATCCGTTACGGTATATTTTTTCTCAACATCGGAAACATTTACAAGATCGAAATTATCAAAACCGTATTTTAACAATTCCAGAGTATCTACGTATTGCTTTGGCGTATCCTCCATCATGACTACGGCAATAAGCCGCATACCGTTTCTTTCCGCACAAGTCACAAGAACCTGACCCGATTCATCGGTAAAACCGGTCTTTGAGGAAATGAGCCCGTCGCAATAATAATAGCCCTTCATGAAAAAATTGGTCGAGCCAACGGTAAAATCATCAGGCTGAGTATCCGTCGGAACGAAATGATAATTTGGTGTCCGGGATATCTTTGAAAGAAGCTCATTTTCCGAAAACTTTCTCGAGATAAGAGCAAGGTCATAGGCACTGGTGTAATGGTTTGGATCTGTGTATCCGTGAGGATTATTAAAGTGAGTATCCTCGCAGCCAAGTTCTTTTGCCTTATCGTTCATAAGACGTACAAAAGAATCAACATCACCTGCCACAAATTCCGCGAGCCCGTTTGAAACCTCGTTGGCAGATGCCACCAGTACAGCATAGAGACATTCTTCAAAAGTAAGGGCTTCGCCGATATCAATACCGATATTTGAAGCATCCCTGGGAACACTGTTTATGGAAGCTTCGGAAAAATAAACCAGATCGTCAAGGGACACATCTTCTTTTTCCATGGCGAGAAGAGTTGTCATGAGCTTAGTGGTGCTGGCAGGGTACATTCGGTCATGAATGTTTTTGTCATAAAGAATTGCACCGGTCTTTGCTTCCATTAAGAGAGCTGACTTGGCACTGACAATGGGACCCTCCGGCCAGTTAATCCGCGCATTTGAGGAAACCGGAAGCACCTCCCGTTCGCTTTCAGTCAAAACCTCGGCGAAAGCCGCAGAAGGGCTCGAAAGTAAAAGAGAGAAAACCATTCCCACATTTATTAATTTAAGCAGCAATTTCTTTTTATCGTGAATCATAATAACTCCAAATGTAAGTATATAGTACACTATTTTGACCGTCACAAAAAGAAGAAAAACGGAAGCATTAGGATATTTTAAGAATTTATGTTATTATTGTTCGGAAAAAGGAGATTCGGGAAGTGATTTCCGAAGTGAATATATGAGATTAAGAAACATACCCGGCGCTGAAGAAGCCATATTAAAAAGTAAATACGCGATCAAAGATCCGGAAACTAAGAAGGGCAAGTGGAGCGAAGTATTTAAAAATGGCAATCCCATTTACATCGAAGTTGGCATGGGCAAGGGTCGCTTCATAATAGATAATGCCAAAGCCTATCCCGACAGAAATTTTATCGGAATAGAAATGTATTCCAGTGTCTTACTTCGTGCCATCCAGAAAATGGACAAGATGGAAGAAGAAGAAAAAGTTCCCGAAAATCTGTACTTCATATGTATGGATGCCAAGGATATCGAGAATGTATTTGGGGAAAAAGAAATAGCCGGAATCTATTTAAATTTCTCAGATCCATGGCCCAAGGACCGACATGCCAAAAGAAGATTAACTTCAAGACAGTTTTTAATACGCTTTGAGAAAGTATTAAATGATGACGGAAAGATAGAATTTAAAACGGATAACCATGATCTTTTCATGTTTTCACTGGATGAAATCGAGTTTTCTCCCTTTATGTTAAAAGAAAAAACCTTCGATCTTCATAAGGATTCAGAAATGGTGAAAGGAAACATCATGACGGAATATGAAGAAAAGTTTTCATCCAAAGGAAATCCCATATATAAATACATACTGAGTAAGAAGCATGAGTAATTGAAAGGCCGCAAATAAGCGGTCTTTTTTTTGATTTAAAAATAAACTTGCAAAAAACAATTTAGTATGCTACCCTATTAAAGCACTAATTAACTAAACACTATGGAGGTAACTATGAAGAAACTAATCGCAACAGTATTACTCGGAATCATGACACTTTCTTTTGCATCATGCGGAGGCAGTGCTAAGACAGAATCAGGAGAAGCCATGGTGTTTAAGCACGGATTTGATCTTGATTATCCCCCTTATTCCTATGTAACAGAAGACGGAACCATGGGTGGTTTTGATGTAGAGCTTTGTAAGGCAGTATGTGAATATAACGGCTGGCAGTATGAAGCGGTTCCTTTCAACTGGGATGCTAAAGATGCGGAGCTTCAGGCAGGAAGCTGCGACTGTATCTGGTCCGGTTTCACCGTAAACGGACGCGAAGATGATTATCTTTGGAGTATTGCTTATTCAGATAACACTCAGATGATCATGGTAAAAGAAGATTCAGGGATTGAAAGCCTTGCAGATCTTACAGGTAAGGTTGTGGGAGTTCAGACATCCACAAGCGCATATGACCTTTTAAATGATGAAGAAGGACAGCTTGAATTAAAAGACACCTTCGCATCTCTTGAAGTATATGAAACCTATACCATTGCATTCAACGATTTACAGGCCGGTGCCATTGACGCCATTGCAATTGACGTAACCAGCGGTAATTATTTGATGAGCGGAAAAGAAGGTTACAAATTCCTTGATGAAGCACTTGGAAGTGAACAGTATGCTATCGGCTTCAGAAAAGATGATACAGAGCTTTGCAACAAGGTGAACGAAGCACTCAAAGCTTTGGTAGAAAACGGAACTTATGCAAAGATCGGCTCCAATTATCCCGAAATCGAAGCATATCTTTGCCTCGGTAAGTAAGAAGTTAAATTTTGTGTATATGTTGCAAAATCGGGCAGGCTTCCTGCTCGACTTTTGCGTTTTATGAGATTTGTTTAGTTAAGACAGAGAGGTTCTTATATGTCACTCCAGACTATGATAAATACCATGGCAGGCGGAATGCTCCGCACCATGGGAATATTCTTTTTGACACTTATCGGTTCATTGCCCTTAGGTCTTGTAGTCATGTTTCTTGAAAAAAGAAAGAACAAAGTAGTATCAGGCATTACCAAAGTGTTTATTTCAATAATCAGAGGAACGCCTCTTATGTTACAGCTGTTGGTATGGTATTTCGGACCCTACTATTTATTTCATATCTCCATAAGAGGCTACAGATTTCCGGCAATACTGATCGGCTTCATCGTTAACTATGCATGTTACTTCGCGGAAATATACAGAGGCGGAGTAGAATCCATGCCGATCGGACAGTATGAAGCGGCAGAGGTTTTGGGATATACCAAGGCACAGACCTTCATACGTATAATACTTCCTCAGGTAGTAAAAAGAATCTTACCAAGCATTACCAACGAAGTAATAACCCTTGTAAAGGATACTTCACTTGCCTTTACACTGGCGTATTCGGAAGTTTTTTCTCTTGCAAAGCAGATATCGGCATCGGAGACATCATTCATGCCTTTCCTTATCGCAGGTGTCTTTTACTTTGTATTTAACTATGCAGTAGCATTTGTCATGGCGAGAATTGAAAAGTCCATGCAGTATTACAGATAGGAGGCCGCCATGATATTAGAAATGAAAAACATAAAAAAGAATTTCGGATCATTGGAAGTACTCCATGATATTTCTTTTTCCGTGGATAACGGAGAAGTGATAAGCATAATCGGGCCTTCCGGGTCCGGTAAATCAACCCTTCTTCGCTCTGCGACTTTTTTAGAGAGAATCGATTCAGGCTCAATATCATATATGGATGAAGAAGCGGTTTCGACGGGAGAAGACGGAAAGGCCCACTATATTTCCAAGGCAGAGCTTAGAGAAGTAAAGAACTTCTTCGGCCTTGTGTTCCAGCAATTTAATCTGTTCCCTCACAAGACAGTATTTCAGAATATAACGGAAGCTCCCATTATCATTCAGAAGAGGGACAAAGAAACTGTCAAAAAAGAAGCCATAGAGCTTCTTAGGAAAATGGGGCTCGAAGATAAAAAGGATAGTTACCCCTGTCAGTTATCCGGCGGTCAGCAGCAGAGAGTAGCAATTGCAAGAGCTCTTGCCATGAAACCCGACATATTATTTTTTGATGAACCTACATCGGCACTTGATCCTGAGCTTACCATAGAAGTACTTAAGATCATAAAGAGCCTGGCAGAAGAAAAGATGACCATGGTAATCGTAACTCACGAAATGAATTTTGCCAGAGCCGTAAGTAATCGTGTTATTTTTATGGACGGTGGGTATATAATAGAGGAAGGCGATCCCGAATCGGTATTCGGAAATCCGAAGATGGAGCGTACTAAGCAGTTTTTACGGAGTTATGAAGAATAATGGAGCAAATCGCTTATTCCTTGATCAATCCTGCGGGAAATATAACTGCTCTTGTAACAAGTCCTGTTATGCTTGACAGAGAGAAATCAGTGGCCCGGGCAATCCTTGATAAAGAACCTACATGCGAGCAGGTGGGTTTTGTATCAGAAGGAAAGGACGGAAGCCATATAAACTTACGCATGGCAGGCGGAGAGTTCTGTGGAAATGCCACCATATCGGCGGCTATACTTTACTGCGAAAGAACCGGAACCGAATCCGGGGATATTTATGTAAAGGTATACGGTGTAAGTGATTTGATCCCTGTTACCGTAAAAAAATGCGGCGACTATTATGAATGTGAAATAAAAATGCCTAACCCTCTTTCAATGAAAGAAGAGCTGTTTCAATTTGAAAATCACAATTACAGATATCCCGTTGTGGATTTTGCTGGAATATCCCATGTGATAATCGAAGATAATATGCCTATCTACATGGCGGAAACAGCCATAAAGATATGGTGTGACAGGTTAAAAGTAAAGGGCATAGGTTTCATGCTTTATGAAAAAGAGCATGGATCATTAAGGCCCCTTGTATATGTAAAAGAACCTGAAACAATGTGTTTCGAAAGTTCATGCGCAAGCGGTACGGCAGCTCTTATAACATATCTTAGTCATGGTCTTAAAGAAGACCTTGAGGTAATGGTAAGGGAACCCGGTGGGAATATAACCGCAATCGCCCGTGATGGCGCCATTTTCCTCAGGGAATCAGTGGATGCGGCAATTATTGACAAAACAATTTAGGTAAGATAAAATCCATATGTTCGTCATAAGGCGACGGGGTGTGGCTCAGTTTGGTAGAGCGCTACGTTCGGGACGTAGAGGTCGCGCGTTCGAATCGCGTCACCCCGATTAAAATAGGGATACCCATGTTTGGGTATCCCTATTTTAATTTTAGTAGCGCATTTTAACTCATGATCTCATACGTCCCGAACGTAACTGTTCGGGCGTAGAGGGCTGTGGGCGTCCAGTGGACGCCCGTTTACAGCCGACCGAAGCGGAGCGGAGATCATGAGGTCCGGTGGACCTCGGTATTGGGCCGACCGTAGCGAAGCGGAAACCGCGCGTTCTAATCAAACATTTGCCATTTTGCTTAACGAGTGTTATATTAAACATAAAGAAAGCACCCAATCCTAAGTGGATGCTTCACATGGTTTATTAGCTCATAAAGAGCCGCCTCTCCTGTGTGTTGGACAGGAGAGGCATTTTATTTTCGCTTATTATTTCTCTTATCGAGATAACTAAGCAACGCTAAGAGGAAACCACAAGCTGTAAAAGGAAGTACAAGGATACCAAGTACAATCATTAAAATCTCGTGTTCGGTAAAATCAATTAGAACATTCGGAAAATAATAACACTACGTTACGTTGAAGTGATTAGAATTATCATATGAAAAGAAGGATTCTATTAGTAAACTTAATACTAATATTTGCGTCTCTGATCTTCGCATCCGGTTGCGGAAAGCGCATTCCTGCGAAGGCCGATATTATTGTGGTGAGTGATGTTCACTATATATCACCAAGGATCAATGATTTTGGCGAGATGTTTGAAGCGTCCATCGGCGTGAGAGACGGACGGGCAATGGACTATATAGAAGAGATAACAGACACATTTATTGATCAGGCAATTAAAGAAAAGCCTGAAGCCGTGGTGATTACCGGCGACCTTACCATGAATGGCGCGATAGAAAGTCACGAAGATCTGGCTGTTAAGCTTAAAAGGATCGAAGATGCCGGAATAAGCGTGCTGGTGCTTCCGGGGAATCATGATGTGTACTGTGAAAATGCCGCGAAATTCGAAGGTGATTCTTTTACACGAATTGAGTCAGCCACCACCGAATCCTTTATGGAAATATACAGAGATTTCGGATACAGCGAAGCAATTTCTGTAGATGAAAAAACCGCAAGCTATATGTACCAGTTAAATGATAAAACCCGAATTCTTATGATCGATTTTAATGCGCGAGACCAGTACAATAACGTATCCATGGACACTTTGCGATGGATAGAAAAAGAATTGAAACAGGCCCGCGATGAAGGTATGTACGTAGTCGCAGCAGGACATCAGAATCTATTTGTACATAATCCCCTCTTTACCTTCGGATACGTAATAGGGCATGACCGGGATTTTAAGAAGCTGTTTAAATACTACGGCGTTGATCTGTACCTGAGCGGCCACATGCATATACAGCATTACGTGACCGAGGATGGCATAACAGAGATCCTGACTTCCGCTCTACCCCTCTATCCCAATCAGTACGGCAGGATCTATATTACCGAAGAGTCCATAGAATATACGGGAGAGACCATAAAGATCGCTGCCGATGGCTACGAAGAATACGGGCTTGAAAGTATAGACAG
Organism: Lachnospiraceae bacterium; assembly: GCA_016283575.1. Classification (GTDB taxonomy): domain Bacteria; phylum Bacillota; class Clostridia; order Lachnospirales; family Lachnospiraceae; genus UBA1258. Next base: position 39,468 of record JAEEND010000025.1, read on the forward strand.
GATGTCAAATCCCTTGAGAAAGAGTCTCGAAGAAACGGATCTGAAGGATTACGAAAAAGAAAAGCTCGTTGATTATTTTACCCTTATGAATCTATATTATTACAGCGGCGACATGGTGACTTTTAAGGAAAAAGACACAGACGAAGAAATGCCGGAGCTTTTAGAGAAAGCAGGGATAAACGGAAAATATATAGAGTCCATGGAAAAAGAAAAGGGAAAAGACTACAGATATCTAAAGATAGAACTTAAATAAAAAGAAGGCTTCCGGCCTTCTTTTTTATTGGGAAAAGAACATGGTCAGACAAAATAAAAAAAGTATTGACAAAAAGAAAACAGAATGGTAATATTCAATTGTATTCAATTAAATGTAGCACAACCATTAAGCAAAAGGAGGCATACATGAGTTTATATGATTATACCGTAAAAGATTCAAAGGGTAACGATGTTTCTTTAAAGGATTATGAAGGTAAGGTTCTTTTGATTGTGAACACAGCAACAGGCTGCGGCTTCACACCTCAGTATCAGGGCCTTCAGGAAATGTATGAAAAGTATAAGGATCAGGGATTTGAAATCTTAGATTTCCCTTGTAACCAGTTTGGCAACCAGGCGCCCGGCAGCAACGAAGAGATTGCTCAGTTCTGTACCGGTAGATTTGGTGTTACATTCAAGCAGTTTTCAAAGATTGATGTTAACGGCGCGAATGAAGACCCCTTATATACATATTTAAAGAAGCAGAAGGGCGGCTTTTTCTCTAAGAATATCAAATGGAATTTCACAAAATTCTTAGTAGACAAAAATGGTAAGGTTGTTGCTCGTTTTGCACCTACTGTTACACCCGATAAGATTGATGGCAAAGTAAAAGACTTGTTATAATAGGCGGATAAGGATTATACTGTTTATGCCGACACATTAAAAAGTATAAGGAAATCCCATGGCTGAAAAATACGATTGTTTAAAACTTGAAAATCAAATATGCTTTCCGCTTTACGCAGCATCTCGAGAAATAATTAAAAAATACCATCCTTTTCTTGAGGAGTTAGAGCTTACATATACCCAGTACATCGTCATGATGGTTTTCTGGGAAGATGAATCCATCACCGTAAAAGACCTTGGAAAGAAGCTTTTCCTTGATTCAGGCACATTGACCCCTGTATTAAAGAGTCTTGAAGTGAAGGGACTTGTTAAGCGAGAACGATCCAAAGAAGATGAGCGAGTTGTCATTGCACGCATTACGGAGGACGGCTTAAAAATGCGCGAAAAAGCCGTTGAAATTCCCATGAAAATGCAGGGCTGCGCCAATATATCTTCAGAGGAAGCGGCAGAGCTTTATCGGATATTACATAAGATGCTTGGCGACACAATGTAAGCAAGCAAAAAACAACTAAATTTGCCAAATATGAAAATGGTCTTTCCATTTTCCAAATAGTATCATTACTTTGAAAAGGTTTATCTTTTTATGAGAAAGGAATGATGTTATGAGGAAAATGCGAAAGGCCCTTTTTTTGATCTTATCAATGTCCATGCTTATTACCACAGTTTCATGTGGCAATAAAGAAGTGGCTTCAACAGAGGAATCAATCGAGGAAACAATAGAGGAAACCGTTGAGGTTGAAGTTGAAACGGAAACAGAGGCTGAACCCGAAGTAAGCGAGGATGACGGATACATCGGCGGAAAAGAAATAATCGTTTACTTCCCTAACTGGAAGTTAGGAAAAGAAAACGGAAATGTAGAGGATATTCCCTGGGAATACATCACAATGATCAATCACGCATTCTGGGAGGTTGCACCCGTCGGAGCAGAACAGGAGTCATCCTGGGAACGTCGTGAAAAGGGGAAAGAAGCAAGAACGGAATTTACCATAAAGTCTACTCTTCCCGATGCGGACGAAGAGATTTTTGCAAAATACGCAGAGTATCACAAACAGTATCCGGATGTTAAGATCTTGATTTCAATCGGCGGCTGGACAAAATGCGGTTTCTTCAGTGAGATGGCTTTTACCGAAGAAGGAAGAAACAGCTTCGTACAGGCATGTGTAGATCTTATAAAAGAAAATGAATGGATTTCCGGTATAGATATTGACTGGGAATATCCTTCAGGAAGTAATGACGGTGAAAGAAAGCCTGAAAATGAAACCGATCAGGGATGTCCTATTTTCGGTATGCCAAAAGATGACAGGGTTAACTTCCCTCTTCTTTTAAAGGCTTTAAGAGAAGGCCTTGATGCAGAGTTCGGCGCAGGTAACAAGCTTCTCACCGCATGTGCATCATCATCCACGGGCTGGACACTTCCCAACCAGGATTGGGTAAGCGCAGCACCCTATGTAGATTATATAAATATCATGACCTATGATATGGCAGGTGACTGGGACAAGCAGCCGGGACATGCATCCAATGTATCAAGCACAAAAGCCGCAATGGCATATTTCATAATTGCGGGAATCGACAAGCCGAAGCTCAATCTGGGAATTCCATATTATGGCACAGGCTTCAAGCTTGCAGGTCCCACCAAAAACCCCAACGGCAACAAGATTGAAGTGCCCAACGGTATCAGCAAGGACTTTTTGACTATTCCTAAGATAAAAGAATTTGAAGCAGAAGCAGTTCCTGTTGAAGAAGAAGGCTGGCACAAAGATTATAATGACGCAGTTGGCGGCGCATATTTATGGAATGACGATCCTGATTCAGAGTATTACTGCTGGTATATTTCCTACGAATGCCTCGATGCCATTGACGGAAAGTTTGCTCTTATTGATAAATACGAGCTTGGCGGTGTGCTTATATGGGAAATCTCGGAAGATACTTTGGATCACGAGTATACAAAATATCTAGCAAAAACACTTAAATAAAAAACAAATTGATAATTGAATAATATCTATTCTTTGATACAATGCACTTGGATGACCTTTTTAAGACGAGGGATTAAAAATGCAAAATACAAAGAATAAATTTCCGATGACAAGATTCAAATGGCTCTGGACCAATATGGAAGGCGTGAGAGCATTATTGATCGTCGGACTGTTGGGAACCATAGCATACAATTTCTTGCAGCTAACGGTTCCCTTTTTTTCGCAAAGAATAATCGATGAATTCCTGACGGGAGAAAATGCTCTGCAGAATCTGCGCCTGCATAAAGAAGAGTTCTACAGGCTTATCATGCTCATGGTGGGATTTACCCTTATAAGAGTCGTGATCGCATACTTTGACTGTATGGCCTATGAATATGTGTCACAAAAAGCGATTCTCAGAATAAAGAATTACGTCTATGACAAGATACAGCGTCAGGACATGAAATTCTATTCGACTTACAGAACCGGAGATCTCATGACAAGAGTAACGGGAGATATGGAAGCCGTGCGTCACATGATGGCATGGATAATCCGTATGCTTATGGAAAGCTTTTCCCTCTTTGCAATAACCTCGGTCTATTTAATGAGCATCAATATGGCTCTTGCTTTAAGCGTTCTCATTACGGCGCCTCTTATTTTTATCATAATCTACGTATTTAAAAATAAGGTTAAGCCCTTGCATGAAGCATTGCGTGAGAAGCTTGCCAAGATGAATACCTATGCCCAGGAAAATATATCCGGTAACCGCGTGGTTAAAGCCTTTGCAAAAGAAGATTATGAGATAGAAAAATTCGATGAATCCAACAGGGATTTCAGAGATACCAATATAGAAACCCAGAATCTATGGCTTAAGTTCTACCCTTATGTTGAAGGAATCGCCAATCTCTTAAGCGTGATCCTTCTTTTGGTAGGCGGTCTTTTCTTAATGAACAAGAGTATTACAATGGGTGAATTTGTTGCATTCTCAGGACTTATCTGGGCTATAGCAAACCCCATGAGACAGCTTGGTAATATCATGAACGAACTTCAGAGGTTCTATGCATCCAGCGCCAAGGTCATGGAAATTTACTTTTCCGAGCCCGAGATTACAGAAGCACCGGATGCAATACCTCATCCGGAAAGATTCAAAGGTAAGGTTGAATTCCGTAATGTTTCTTTCCAGTACCCGGACGGAAACCTTCCGGTACTTAAGAATATTTCTTTTACGGCGAATCCCGGAGAGACAATAGCAATAATGGGTGAAACCGGCTGCGGAAAGACTTCTCTTATACAGATGATACCAAGATTCTATGAACCTATAGAAGGAGAAGTGCTTGTTGATGATGTAAATATCAATAGATATAAGATCAAGGATTTGAGAAAGAACATAGGTCTTGCTACTCAGGATGTGCTTCTTTATTCAGATTCCATAGAGGGTAATATCGCTTACGGAGTACTTTATCTTACCCCGGAGCAGATGGTAAAATTTGCAAAATACTCGGCAGCCGAAGATTTTATCGCAAAGATGCCCGAAGGCTATGACACTATTGTGGGCGAGCGTGGCGTGGGCCTTTCCGGAGGCCAGAAACAGAGAATCTCTCTTGCCCGTGCACTTGCTATCGAGCCTTCGATACTTATCCTCGATGATACAACATCAGCCGTTGATATGGAAACGGAAAAGCATATTCAGGAAAGCTTACGAGACCTTGATTTTCCATGTACCAAAATCATTATCGCTCAGAGAATATCCACTACAAAGAGCGCCGACAGAATATTGGTGCTCGAGCATGGACGCATTACTGAAGAAGGAAGTCACGAAGAACTTATTAAAAAGAAGGGTTATTACTACGACCTTGTAAGACTGCAGACAGGAGGTGAGATGTAATGGCACAAAGAAATACCTATAAAGAAGACGAAGCATATGAAGAGTCTTTTAATATAAGACAGTTACTTCTCGCCGGTCAGTACATAAAAAAATACTTAGGAAAGATGAGTTTTGCAATTTTACTTAGCGCCCTTGGCGGGGCAGCAGCGCTCATTTCTCCACTTATCACAGAAAGAGCCCTTGATAAGGCCATTCCAAACGGAGATAAAAAAGAATTATTTATCTTAGTAGGCTTAATGGTAGGAATCTTTGTGATAAGCGTTCTTTTTACCACTATACGATCAAAGCTTATGGTTAAAGTGAGCCAGGATATTATCTATGATATAAGAAAAGATCTGTTTGCTCATTTACAGAAGCTGGGATTTCAGTATTACGATGACAGACCTCACGGAAAGATACTCATACGTGTAGTTAACTATGTAAACTCCGTATCGGATATGCTTTCAAACGGATTGATCAATGTAATCCTTGAATTCATAAACCTTATCTTCATTGTAATATTTATGTTTATTGTGGATGTGCAGCTTTCCCTTGTGGTGCTCTGCGGTGTACCTGTACTTGCGGTATTTTTGCTTTGGATAAAGAACATGCAGCGAAAGGCATGGAGAGCGGTATCCAATAAAAACTCCAACCTCAATGCTTATCTTCAGGAAAATATCGTGGGCGCGAGAATTACTCAGATATTCGCAAGAGAAGATGAAAATGCAAAGATCTTTCACGACCTTACGCTTGATTGTCGAAGAACATGGATGTGGGCAGTAAGATACAGTAACATGGTATGGCCCGGAATCGATACCATATCGGTAATCATTAGAGCTACCATCTTTATCGCAGGCCTCGTGCTTTTCGGAGAAGGCGCAAAAACAATAGGTACCATTGTGGCTATTTCAGGTTACGCTTCAAGATTCTGGCAGCCCATAATGAACCTTGGAAACATATTTAACAATTTCATTAACAACGTAGCATACCTGGAGCGTATTTTTGAAACCATGAATGAAAAAGTTGAAGTAAGCGACGCTCCTGATGCCGTAACAATGCCCGAGATCAAGGGAAAGGTTGAATTTAAAAACGTACACTTCAGCTATGATGATAAAAAAGAAATTCTCCATGATGTTTCTTTTACCGCCGAACCCGGCGAAAGCATTGCCCTTGTAGGACCTACGGGAGCAGGAAAGAGCACTATTGTAAATCTTATATCAAGATTTTACGATTTAAACAGCGGAGAAGTGCTGATTGACGGAATGGATGTATCCAAGGTCACATTAAAGAGCCTTAGAAGCCAGATGGGTATAATGCTTCAGGACAGCTTTATATTCTCAGGCACCATAGAAGATAATTTAAGATACGGTAAGCTTGACGCTACGGAAGAAGAGATTAAAAAGGCATGTGATACCGTAAGATTATCAGGATTCCTTGATTCCATGGAGAAGGGATTAAAGACTGAGGTAAAAGAAAGAGGTTCAACACTTTCACAGGGACAGAAGCAGCTTATTGCCTTTGCCCGTACCATTTTGTCGGATCCTAAGATCCTGGTACTTGATGAAGCGACTTCAAGTATAGATGTTCAGACGGAAAAAGCTCTGCAGGAAGGCTTGAATGCAATGCTTAAGGGAAGAACCTCCTTTATCATTGCCCACAGACTTTCTACTATAAGAAACTGCGATAAGATCATGTATATAGATGACGGCGGAATAAAAGAATGCGGTTCCCACGATGAGCTTATGGAAAAGAAGGGCGCATATTACCGCCTTTATACGGCGCAGTTACAGGACATTTCTGCCTGACAATTAAAGTTTATTATCAGATAATTCTCATTTATTATAATGTTCCTCGAAGACTTGTTTTTTGTGTGCTTTATTTTATTGAGGAGGCTTATAATGAGAAAACTTAGGATTGTTACAGCAATACTTTTGACCGGCATTATGGTTTTCGGAATCACGGCGTGTGGCACTAAGAGCGATGCAGTTTCATCCTCAAATGCTATCAAGGTTATGCTGTCTACAACTGTTCAGTCCCTTGATACCGCGGTTGCCAACGACGGTGAAGCATTTGAAGTAATCGCTGACTGTATGGACGGGCTGACACAGATGGATGAAAGCGGATCGGCAGTTCCTGCTTTGGCAGAAAGCTGGGAGGTATCTTCAGACGGCCTTACATATACCTTCCATTTAAGAGATGCCAAGTGGACCAACGGGGATCCCGTAACAGCGGGTGACTTTGTGTTTGCCTGGACGAGGGGAATTAAAGAAAATGAAGCATATGGATATCTTTTTACAGATATCGCGCAGATAGAAGGTGCGCAGGCTCTGTATGAAGGAACAGGATCCTCCATCGGAGTTACAGCCTTAGACTCTAAGACCTTACAGGTAAAGCTTGCGGTACCGGTATCATATTTTGAATCCCTGCTTTACTTCCCGACATTCTATCCTATAAACGAGAGCTTTTATAATTCCGTTCCCGCGGGAAGTTACGGAACAAGCGCAGATACCATTCTTTGTAACGGCGCTTATAAAGTAACGGATTTTACACCCGGTGGACCCGGAATTTCAGTTGTAAAGAATCAGGATTATTATAATGCGGACAGCGTAAGTCTTGATGGTATCCGCTATCAGGTAGTAGGTTCATCGGACAATGCAGTAGCAGCATTTAATAATAAGACTCTTGATGTTGTTACAATTTCAGGAGAACAGGTCGTGGCTGCACAGGCAAATCCGGAGCTTGCATCAAATGTTACGGTTGTAGGTGCGGGATACATGTGGTATTTAACCTTCGACCAGACCATGAATAATGCTAACGGCTATCTTGGAAACAAGAATTTACGTCTTGCAATTACCAATGCAATTGACAGAAAGACACTTGTAAATAAATGTGTAATGGATGGCTCATTACCTACATATACGGCTGTTCCGCCTCAGTTTGCGGTAAGTACCACAACCGGTAAGGATTTCTCTGAAGATCAGAGCAGGTTTGCAGAGTTCTGTGATTATAATGTACAGAATGCAAAGAATTACTATGAGCAGGCTAAGCTTGAATTAGGACAGCAGAGCTTTACATTTACGCTTACCTACGGTAACAACGAAGGTGATGAAGTATTTAAGGTTGCTTCCGAGGTAAAAGCCGAGATAGAAAAGAATCTTCCCGGAATTACCATCAATCTCGAAGGTATTCCCAAGGTTGACAGACTTCAGAAGATTCAGAATGATAATTACGAGATCGCTCTTACAAGATGGGGACCTGACTATGCCGACCCCATGACATATCTTGCGATGTGGACTACCGGTAACTCCAATAACTACGGTTTATGGAGCAATTCCCAGTATGATGCGATCATCAAGGATTGCACCACAGGCGCATATGTTACCGACTATGATGCCCGCTGGAATGCATTACTCGATGCAGAGACCATTGTAATGCAGGAAGCTGTTATCGCTCCCCTTTACACTAAGGCCAATGCAACACTTATAAATTCCGACGTAGTGGATATCGATTTCCACCCCGTTGCCATCAATAGAGTTTATAAGAGAACAAAAAGTAATAAGCAATAAAACTAAGAAAACCCTTCCTGTCATAAAGACGGAAGGGTTTTTTGTCGGAGCATTGCTCCGACGCTTTTTCTAAGTCTGCGCAATATTATTTAGTTAAGGATTTCGACTTTACCTTTCAGGCGGTCTCTGATCTCGTCTACCTGCTTACCGGATGTGATAAGACCGGAAACCTCGGACCAGTCAGCGTATATAAATCTGTCAGTGTGATTTTCCTTGCTGCTGTCTGCAACAACATAGGTTCTTCTTGAACATCTTACTATCATATTCTTTACATTGGCCTCTTCATAGGAAAGACATGATGGACCATTCAGATCCTTAAATCCGTCGGAACCAAGAAATGCAATATCGGCATGAACGGAATCAAGCATACGGAGCGCCCAACCGCCTACAAGAGCCTTACTGCTTCCGCGCACCTTTCCGCCCACGAGATATACTTCATTGTCTGACTGGGCAAGAGTGCTTGCGATAAGGAGGGAATTGGTAATTATAATAAGGCCGTGACGCATGGACAATTGCTTTGCAATGGCAGTGGTGGTACTTCCCGCATCAAGGATGATGGTGTCACCTTCATGAACCAGGGCCGCAGCCCTCATACCGATGGCGGATTTATCTTCCGCATTGATGAATTCCTTATCATCGAGGGTCTTCTCCACCGCATTAATCCTGGGAATCGCGCCCCCGTGATTCTTTTCCGCTATTCCCGCTTCTTCCAAATAAATAATATCCTTTCGGATAGTTTCTGTCGAAACATTGAAAAGCTTAGCCATATCCCCAACTTTAATCGATCCTTCCTGTAAAAGAAGCTGAGCCATTCTGTTTCTTCTGTCAGCAGTTAAACTGGACATTAATTCACCCTCTCTATAATAAAAATGTATTTGGTTAGGTTGCGTTTAAATTTTTTTTGCACCAAAAATAAGTTTATCACAACCGGTCAACCTATGGATATCAAATATCATAACACAAAAATCCCAATAAGTCACAAGAAATTTACAAAAACAGCAAGAATAGTCGTGTTAGTATTTGGTATTCCTTGCGAAAAAGGGGTTGACGCCCAACCATTCGCAATGTTATATTAGGTGCATAGTTAATCAATTGCCGACATTATGTTGGCCGGGCAACTTCTTCATGCAATTTCCAAGGCATTGCATGGAGGGTTGTCAACAATAAAATATTGGAGGGTTACATTTTATGAAAGAAAAAGTTCAATCATTTGGACGCTTCCTCAGCGGAATGGTTATGCCGAACATCGGCGCATTCATCGCATGGGGATTTATCACAGCTTTATTCATTGCAACCGGTTGGTTACCCAATGAAAGACTTTCAACTCTCGTTGATCCCATGCTTAAATACTTACTTCCCGTATTAATCGGTTACACAGGTGGTAAGATGGTTGGCGGACAGCGCGGAGCAGTTATGGGTGCTATCGCTACAATCGGTGTTATCGTAGGTTCAGACCAGATCATGCTCATGGGCGCTATGGTTATGGGACCTCTTGCCGGTTGGTGTATCAAGCAGTTTGATAAGGCAATTGACGGAAAGATCAAAGCCGGATTCGAAATGCTTGTTAACAACTTCTCAGTTGGTATCTTCGGTATGTGCTTAGCTATTATCGGATACTACATTATCGGACCTTTTATGGCAGGTGTACTTGCTGTATTAAACGGTGGTGTTCAGATCCTTGTTGATCATGGTTTATTATTCCTTGTATCAATCTTTGTTGAACCCGCTAAGGTTCTTTTCCTTAACAACGCAATCAACCACGGTATCTTCACTCCTCTCGGAGCAGAGGGTGTTGCTGCAGCAGGAAAGTCCATCTTCTACATGATCGAGACTAACCCCGGCGCAGGTACCGGTGTTCTTTTAGCTTACTGGATGTTCAGCAAGGATAAAGTAGTTCGTGACTCCGCTCCCGGTGCGTTAATCGTACACTTACTCGGCGGTATTCATGAAATTTACTTCCCTTATGTACTTATGAATCCCTTGCTCATCCTTGCAACCATGGGTGGTTCTGTAGCAGCTATGATCTACAACCAGATCTTCAATCTTGGTCTTGCAGCTCCTCCTTCACCCGGATCAATCTTCGCTTATGCGCTTGCAGCTCCCAAGGGCGGACTTATCCCTGTATTATTAAGCGTAGTTATCGCTGCAGGTGTTTCATTCGTAATTGCAGCTCCTATCGTACGTTTCACCAATAAGGGTAAGAGCCTTGAAGATGCTACAGAAGAGATGAAGCAGATGAAGGCTGAATCCAAGGGTCAGAAAGTAGAAAAAGCTGTTGATTTAGCAGATCTTGATTCAATCGTATTTGCTTGCGACGCAGGTATGGGTTCATCCGCTATGGGCGCTTCTGTAATGCAGAAGAAGCTCACAGCAGCAGGTCTTGACGGAATCACTGTTTCTCATTCTTCAGTTTCCGAAGTACCTAATGGAACAAAACTTGTTATCTGTCACAAGGATCTTGCAGCAAGAGCAACCAAGTCAGCTCCCGGAGCAAAAATTGTTACCATTGACAATTTCATGAACGCTCCTGAATATGATCAGGTTATCGCTGAAATCGCTGCAGCTAAAAAAAAACATTAAGTAGCGATTCGTCTTCTGAAAAGAAAGACTACGAACTTGGTGTTTTGCTTAAAAAGAACATAATTCTGAATCGCGCACCCATGACTAAAGAAGAGGTTATTAAAGATTTAGGCCGAATTTTCTATCAGGGTGGATATACCACAGAGAAATATACCGAAGCAATGCTTGAAAAAGAAAAGAATTTCAACACAGCGATCGGTAACAGCCTTGGAATACCACATGGTATAGAGAGCATGCGCGGTGAGATCAAGCACTCCGGACTTGCAGTGTTTACATTTCCTGAAGGCACTGACTGGGGTGATGGAGAAATTGTTAAGCTTGTTATCGGTGTAGCAGCAATCGGTAACGATCATATGGCTACCCTTGCAAGAATAGCAGATGCTTGTGAGTCGGAAGAAAAGGTCGATGAAATCTTAAAGATGGATGTCGATTCCGTATATGAACTTTTTAAAGCTTAATTAAATAACTGATATGAGTGGGCCGGGAGCAGCGCTGCGAACCGGCCCATATTATCATAAAACCAGCGCAGAAATGAGGAAGACAAAATGAAAACAAGAGCAGTCAGAATGTATGGCGCAATGGACCTTCGTCTTGAGGAATTTGAATTACCGGAAATAAAAGATGATGAAATCCTTGCTAAAATCTACAGCGACAGTATTTGTATGTCAACATACAAGCTTGCCGTAGCAGGAAAGGATCACAAGCGTTGTCCCCAGAATGTGGACACCAATCCCATCATTGTAGGTCATGAATTTGCAGGTGTCATAGTTAAGGTAGGAAAGAAATGGCAGGATAAATTCAAACCAGGTATGCGTTTTGCCCAGCAGCCGGCTTTAAATTACAAGGGAAGCATGGCATCTCCCGGATATTCCTATGAATATTATGGCGGAGATACAGAATACTGTATTTTCCCTCACGAGACAATGGAATGCGAAGCTCTCATGCCTTTTGACGGCGACAGTTTCTACAAGGCGTCACTTGGCGAGCCTTTGTCTTGTTCCATCGGCGCTTTCCATGCGCAGTATCATACCAACAAGCAGAACTACACCCATGAAATGGGTATTAAAAAAGGCGGAAACTTAATAATCATGGGCGGATGCGGACCTATGGGACTGGGAGCTGTCTCCTACGGTATCGTATGTGACTACCATCCCAAGCGCATCGTGGTTACCGATGTTGACGACGCCAAGATAGAGAGAGCAAAAGAAGTTGTATCTCCTGATTGGGCAAGAGAGCACGGAATTGAACTCATCTATGTAAATACTGCAAAAATGGAAGATCCTAAGAAGGGATTGATGGATATTACAGAAGGTCATGGTTATGACGATGTCCTTATTTATGTTCCCATCCCCGCAGTATGCGAATTAGGAAATCAGGTAATGGCCTTTGACGGATGTATGAGTTTCTTCTCAGGTCCCACAGATCATGAATTCAGTTGTAAAATAAACTTATATGATTGCCATTACAATTCAACACATATTCTTGGCACCACAGGCGGTAACAATGACGACCTGATCGAAGCCAATGAATTAACCGCAAAAGGTATTTTGGATCCTTCCGTAATGGTTACACATGTAGGAGGCCTTGACAGTGTTGCGGAGACAACCAAGAATCTTCCCAACATCAAGGGTGGTAAGAAACTTGCTTATACACAGTTCGACATGCCCATGACGGCGATCGAAGACTTCGGAAAGCTTGGAGAAACAGATCCTTTCTTTAAGAAGCTTGACGAATGTTGTAAGGCTCATAAGGGATTATGGAATCCTGAAGCCGAAAAGATGATTTTTGAACACTTTAATGTAGAGGTTTAAAAATAAACATAGCTGTATTAATAATCTTACAGGAGAAGTGCCATGATTTATACCGTAACTTTCAATCCTTCACTGGATTACATCGTATCCATGAAGAGTTTTGAAATGGGTAAGACAAACAGAACAGCAACGGAGTTAATGTTACCCGGAGGAAAGGGGATTAACGTTTCCACAGTTTTACAGAATCTCGGTATTAAAAATACTGCCTTGGGGTTTATGGCAGGATTTACCGGTAAAGAGATTGAAAACCGATTAAAGGACATGGGGATGTCCAGTGATTTCATAGAAATCGACAACGGTTTTTCACGTATCAATGTAAAGCTTAAGGACTATGATGGAACTGAAATCAACGGAATGGGGCCCGAGATTTCCAAGGAATCCATCGATATTCTGATGGGTAAACTGGATAAGTTAAAAGAAGGTGATACGCTGGTACTTGCAGGATCGATTCCTGCCAGCATGCCGGCCACAATCTATGAAGATATTTTAGCTCACCTTGATGGCAGAGGGATCCGCTTTGTAGTGGATGCCACCAAGAATTTATTACTTAATGTGCTTAAATATCATCCCTTCTTGATAAAGCCGAACAATCATGAACTCGGGGAAATCTTTAATGTAACACTTAAGACCCGGGAATCGGTGGTTGAATACGCTAAGAAATTGCAGGACATGGGGGCACAAAATGTCCTGGTATCCATGGCTGGTGAGGGAGCTACTCTTGTTGACTGTGAAGGAAATGTTCACATGCACGAAGCACCTAAGGGTAAGCTTGTTAATGCGGTTGGAGCAGGTGATTCCATGGTGGCAGGCTTTATTGCAGGCTACGAAGAAAAGCATGATTATGAGCATGCTTTCAGAATGGGATTATCTACAGGTTCTGCCAGTGCTTTTTCAGAGTTCTTAGCAACTAAAGAAGAAGTAGAAGCAGTCCTGAAACAATTTTAGAAGGTATTATAGATAAAGAAAAAGAAACTCGGAAACGGGTTTCTTTTTCTTTTGATTCAATGTCATTTTTCTTCCGTAACTTGGAATATATAAAACTTAAGATAATATGATTCATCCGCGGCCCATAGGATCGGGTGATCACAGGCCTGGGTACGGAATTCAACCTGGCGGAGGCGCTTGTGAACAGCTTTGGCTGCCTGACCGATGACTTCGGTGAAAAGTTCCTGAGTCATAAAGTGAGAGCAGGAGCAGGTAGCAAGGTATCCTCCGTCACGCACAAGTTTCAAGCCCTTCATATTGATCTCGCGATATCCCTTGATGGCATTTTTAGTAGCTTCACGGGACTTGGTAAATGCGGGAGGATCAAGGATCACCACATCGAAGCTTTCACCCTGTTCGTAAAGCTTCGGAAGCTCATCAAGTACATTTGCCGCGCGGAACTTAACTCTGTCGGAAAGATTATTGCGACGGGCATTTTCAGTGGCCTGTGCTACGGCAAATTCAGAGATATCAAGCCCCGTAACATCCGCTGCGCCCGCAATACCTGCGTTCAAAGCAAAGGTTCCCATGTGAGTAAAGCAATCGAGAACTTTCTTACCGCGGCAGATTCTGTGCATGGCAAGGCGATTATATTTCTGATCCAAGAAGAAACCAGTCTTCTGACCGTTTACCACATCCACCATGTAGTGAATACCGTTTTCTACTATCTCAACGTTAGTGTCGAATTCAGGACCGATAAAGCCTTTATGAGGTTCGAGCCCTTCTTTTTTACGGACGGGAGCATCGGAGCGTTCGAAGACTCCGCGGATAGTGTAACCATCTTTAGCTAATATTTCTTTTAAAGAATCTGTCAGAAATTCTTTTAAAGGTTCCATGCCGAGAGCAAGGCATTCCACCACAAGAACATCGGCATATTTATCTACGGTAAGACCCGGAAGCCAGTCCGCTTCTCCGAAGATCACGCGGCAGCAGTTGAGGTCAATTTCCGGCATTACCTGCTTACGATATTCCCAGGCGGCCTTCACTCTGTTATATAAAAATTCTTTTGTCACAACAGAATCTTTGCTTCGCGTAAGCATGCGGACACGGATCTTTGAATTCTGATTAATAAAGCCTGCTCCCATTGGGAATCCGTCAAAGTCACAGACCTTTACGATGTCACCGTTTTTAAAGGTTCCGGATATGGTATCTATTTCATTGTCATATATCCAGGCGCCGCCCGCTTTTATGGTACGGCCTTCGCCCTTTTTGAGTGTTACGATTGTTTCTTTTACGAGATTTTCCATTACATTTCTCCTGTTCGTACATACATATTAACATAGAGGTTTTTTTCGTAAAAGAAATTTTTAATCTTACAGGGTTTCTCTGTTATATAAAGGGGAAAAAGTGTATTATTAGATTAGTGATTTTGTAGATGTGGGCGTTAGAAAGCCTGAGTCGCGAGATAGAGAAGGGAGAGTTATACATGATCAAAGACAGCAAAGTGCTTCTTGGTAAAAGCGGAGAAGAAGAGATTTTTATTTACCCCAGAATGGCCAACAGACACGGTATGATTGCGGGTGCCACAGGTACAGGTAAGACCGTTACATTAAAGGTAATGGCCGAGTCCTTTTCAAAGCTTGGGGTTCCGGTATTTTTGGCAGATGTAAAGGGAGACCTTGTTCCTCTTGTTAAATGCGGCGAGGAAAATGAAAATGTTTCTTCAAGAGTAGAAAAGATGGGGTTAAAAGAAGCCGGATTCGCTTTTGATTCTTTTCCCGTAAATATATGGGATGTGTACGGTGAAAAAGGCATGCCCTTAAGAACCACCATTTCTGAAATCGGGCCGTTGCTTCTTGCAAGGATAATGGGGCTTAACGATACTCAGACAGATATTCTTCATATCGTATTTAAGATTGCCGATGATGAAGGTTTATTACTTATAGATACCAAGGATCTGAAGGCGATGATCCAGTATGTGGGCGATAACAAGGAAAAATACAGCCAGGCCTACGGAAATATAGCGGCAGCTTCACTTAACGCCATAACCCGCGGAATCGTGACTCTTGAAGGCGAAGGAGCAGACAAGTTTTTCGGAGAGCCCGCTCTCAGCATTGCAGACTTTTTATGCACCGACAACCGAGGACGAGGCATGATCCAGTTGCTTGACTGTCAGAAGCTGATTCTTAAGCCCAAGATGTACTCGACATTTTTATTATGGCTTATGTCGGAACTGTTTGAAAATCTGCCTGAAGTAGGGGATTGCGACAGACCCAAGATGGTATTTTTCTTTGACGAAGCTCACATGCTTTTTGATTCGGCTTCCAAAGACTTACTTGAAAAGATAGAGCAGGTAGTAAAGCTCATAAGATCTAAGGGTGTCGGTATTTACTTTATCACTCAGAATCCCAAGGACATCCCTGATGGAATCTTAGCTCAGCTTGGAAACAAGGTGCAGCACGCGTTAAGAGCATACACTCCCGCAGAGCAGAAGGGTGTTAAGGCAGCAGCTCAGAGCTTTAGAGAGAATCCCGAATTTGACACCTATACGGTGCTTCAGGAATTAAGTACCGGTGAAGCGCTGGTATCCGTACTTGATGAAACAGGCGTACCTACTATTGTTAAGCGCGTTAAGATCTGTCCTCCGGAAAGCTATATGGGCACTATCGATGATTCACTCAGAACACAGACCATCAATAACAGCCTTCTTTATTCAAGATACTCTAACTTCGTGGACAGAGATTCAGCTTATGAATTCTTAGACCGCATGAACACACAGATTCAGGAAAATGCCCGTAAGGAAGAAGAACAGCTTAACGAAACACAGAAGCGCATGAAGGAAATAGAAGCAAGAAAGAAAGCTACCACCAAGGCCGTTAAAAGTGTTGCTTCAACAACGGCAGGAACCATCGGACGCCAGGTTGGTAAGAGCTTAGGCGGTGCTGTAGGCGGTTCTTTTGGTAAGACTCTTGGCGGTAACGTGGGCGCTTCTCTTGGACGAGGCTTACTCAGCACTTTATTTGGCGGTAAATAATGAGAGAAAAAATATCCGTAGCATTAGCTTCATATAACGGAGAAAAGTATATAAAAGAACAGGTAGAATCAATCCTTGCAAATTTACAGGAAGGCGACGAACTGGTGATTTCCGATGATGGGTCAAGGGACCGCACATTAGAAATCATCGGCAGCCTCTCGGATCCCAGGATAAAAGTGGTAAAAGGCCCCGGGCGAGGCATTAAGAAAAACTTCGAGAATGCCATAGCAAATTGCGGGGGGAAGTATATCTTTTTGTCAGATCAGGATGATATCTGGGAAAAAGGAAAGGTCGATACCTGTATAAGATATTTTGCAGAAGGTGTTAATGTAGTGGTTCATGATTGCCGGGTCGTGGATGACGAGGGGAATACCGTGATTCCTTCTTTTAAGGAATTTCGTGGGCTGGGCCCCGGCGTGATCAAGAACATATGGAAGAATACTTACATCGGATGTTGCATGGCATTCAGAGCCGATTTGAAAGATACAGTGATTCCCGTTCCCAACAATATCGAAATGCATGACCAATGGATCGGTATATTAGGTGAACTTAAAGGAAAAAGCATCTTCATCGATGATAAGCTTATAAGGTACCGTCGCCACGGGGATAACGCATCCGAAATCGCACATCACCACCCGGTAATGGTGATGATAAGAAACCGGTGGAACCTGGTGTGGAATGTATTAAAAAGACTCTCTTTCAAGGTCGCTTCGTAAGAAAAGATTATTATTAGAGAGAACACGGTTGGGAATGAGCTTACCATCTTTAACAAGCTGATTAATATACTGTCGCGAGCAGTTAAGCAGTTCGACTGCTTCGGTAGTATCCACAAGCCGTTTTGCTATGAAAGAATCAATTAATTCAAAAGGAATGCCTTGGCATTCCTTTTGTTTATATAGACTTTCTGCAGGTATGGACAGATTGTCACCCCATTCTATTCCGTTTCCTCCGGGGGATACTTTAGCTTTCACAAATACTTCTTTGTCGGAGATGACTCTTGTAAAAGTACGGTTTCCCATAAGATAATCTTCACAATTCAAATAGGTTTGGTGACCATCCTGAAAAGAGATATATAAACTAAAATCACTTACAGGGAGAAGGTCTCTTACCTTTCTTTTAAGTCTATCCTTAATCTCATCTCGCAAATCATCTTCATGAATCTTATTTAAATATATTTCATCCTGGGCACATCTACCTTCGCTCAATAAAAGCAGTTTATATATGTTATATTCATTAAGTTTATTATCCCTAAGAATTGTTCCGAGATTCTGCCTGTCGGTTGGGACTATTCGCTGGTTTACAAAGCGTTCGCTCCATGATGCATCAATGCTGAATAAGCCCTTTTTAACAAAGGCGCTAAAAATAAAAGGTGCATCCCATTCCGTAAGATTAGGCATAAGCTCGGCATAGAATCGTTTGCTTCTTTCAAAATAGAATAAATATCCGAGAAGGTGGTTCATTTTTATAGAATCATCTCTAATTTCAAATATTACCAAGTTTTTCCCACCTCCTTATAATCATTTCCCATATTTTATCAAGATAAGGCTCACTGATAGCATAGCCTAAATCCTTTAAAAGTTCATGCTTAAACTCAGGGTCAACAGGTGGTAAAGAAGCTATAAAATCTCTAGGTACGAGCTTTATATTTTCTTCAACACTGTTCGTTCCGATAAAAGCCTGTACTTTTAAATCCCTCATGACATCAAAAGAGCTAAGTTCCTTTTCATCGTGGCACCTACACGCAAAAGAAAGTCCATGATCAAAGAGCGGGGCAAGACGAAGGGTATGTTCTTTCTGAGAGCGTAGTACTTCGATATTTGCTCCGTGTCTGTCTCTGTTAAGAATCAGATAGTCTATAACGAGCATCCCGTAAATAGTATCATTCCAACCAAATCGGCAGCAGAATTCAAAGGGGGATTCACCGTCAAGTTTATTGGCGAGATAAAAATCTTCAAGAGGAAGCTTGGATTCAAAAGGCGTTTTAAAATCTTCAGACTCACACAACCAGGTTTCATATTCATAATAATCAACCTCAATAAGCGCGTGTATAAGCTTGTATTCGAGATGTTCAATATTAAAATGGCGGAGAAGTCTCTGGACTATGATTTCATTAATACATTCATGGCCCACGACACCTTTGACCGGATCAAAATCAGACAGCTTATAATATTTCTTCTTTTCCCATGTATCATCATAGGACTTCAAAAAAGAACCTGCAGTACCGGAGGATTTACGAGTTTTGGTCCAGGACAGATATCTCATATCCTGTAATTCTGTTATTACATCTTTCATAATCAACCTTTCTATAAAATACTTGACGATAGTAAAGTATTTACACGTAAATTATATAAAAGATATTGACGAGCGTCAAGTAAAACAGGGTTGACTGGGGGTCAAAAAAGTAAAATATAAGAGACCCGCCTCTGATAACAGCACCGGAAACAATTGACTGGGGGGGGTCAAGGGGGTACAATCAAAGAAGAATGGTAAATTCATTGGGAGGTAGTATGAATAGGGTTAAATTATCTTTTTTGCCAATTACGTTGGCAATATTTCTCTGCGCATGCAGCGCAAATTCCGAGGTCCCGGATCAAACATCCTTTGTTGAAGAAATTGAAAAAGTAAATACCGATTTCACAGATAATGTCAGCGCGCTGGCGAAAAAGACTACGGAAGTAACAGGGCTTTTAATGCCAGTATTCAGGAGATAGTGACCACTGAAGTCGTAGCATTAAATGAATCGGTGGGCAAAGTGAGTGTCAATTTCGGCGAAGAATTTGAGATTGAAGAGGGTATCACATACATCTTTGATGAAGAGCATAAGATTAGAGTTGAATACTTAAAGTATTTGCCTTATGTCGATCAAAATGGAAACCCTACTACGAGAGATAGACATTATCTATTAAAGATTAAAACAAGATACGGTGATGAAATAAGCAACTCACGATATAACTGTGTACCTGCAAATGATACATATAAAATGGAAGAGGGACGAAATCCATATAAGATTAAATTTGTTGAGATAAATGAAGATGGTATATATGTTACTGCTAAGATTGTTGTTGAAGAATAGGGAGATAGCATGAAAAAGATTGGTTTAGTTATATTAGCAGCGGGATTGACAGTCTTTTTAATAGGGTGCGATTCAAGACCTGTTGAAAGCACAGAAGAAGTTGTTGAATCTATAGAAATTGGGGAGGTTGTAATTCCGGAAGCTTCAGAGATAGTTACATTGGGAGAAAATGCGATAATATCTCAAAAAGTATGGGGAAAAATAGGCGATGAGGACGAAATAAGCTTATCTAACGTCACGGTTGTAAAAGATGACAAGGAACAAACTGACTTATTGATAAAATTCAAAGTTCAGGGAGAAGACTACGAGAAAGAATATGTATATAATTCAGCTACCAACGAAACCAGTGTGATAGATAATGTTGCAATTCCTTATGACGTAAAAATAGTGAATGTGGACATTGAACATATGCTTGTTACTATTAGGATAAAGCCGTATAAGCACGATTTACCGTATCTGGATTTGTCCGGAGACCATAATGACATATACGTAACAAGAGATTATTGTTATTCAGAAAATGATACTCTCGTAGTGCTCTTTGGTCCGGGACGTGAATTACGGGGTGATTTTCTGGAAGTATTAAGGAGTGGAATCTTAAGCCATGAAGAAAACCTGAAACCAGAAGAATTAAAAGCATATTACGGAAACACTCAGATTATATGGGATAATTATTTTTCAGGAGAGAATCCATTTACATCATATTACGTAGACAAGAATAAGTTCTGTTTGATACAGGTGCAGGAAGAAACCACCGAATATGCCGGGTGGATGTTTTGGTGGGTAGGAAAAGAGCCTGTTCTCGATATTGAAGATTTGCCTATAACGGAATTTTCAAGAGAAGAAAAAGAAACACTTTATGGAGATTTCGATTTTTAAATTGGATAATAAAACGGAATATTGAATTAGTAGTCAAACCTAAGCATTAAGAAAAATTGTTTACGAAGGAATTAATATGAAAAACAAATCGATTGTATATATGCTGTTAGCCATGTTATGTGTGTCTAATTTAACGGCATGTACATTACCTTATAAAATTAAAAAGTTAATATCGGATACATGGTCAGCTGAAATGAATTTAAGAGAAACTTTCACGGGTACAATAGAAGACCATGATATCGAAGATATGCTTGATTTAAATGATGCAAAATTTAATATCGCTATTTCCTTTTACACAGATGGCACCTGTGAAACAAAGGCAGACACAGAGGCCCTAGAGGAATGGGTGAGCACTATAAAAGCTTATTCGAAGACAGAGCTTAAAGAAAATTTTGAAGAGTCATTAAAAGCAAGTGTATTAGATAATACAATTACTATGGATACATTCTTGGAATATGAGGGTGTTACATCAGAGGAAGAGTATATCGAGAAACAACTGGGAAAGACATTGGATGAATATGTTGAGGAAGAATTAGGTACTTATCTTGATAGTATTTATGAATCCGCCTTAAGCCTTGAAAAGAAGGGAACCTTCGAATACAAGCAAGGAAAGATAAACATTATTTTTGAAGATGGAACAGAACAGACAGCTTATTACAAAAAGGAAGCCGACGTTCTTTCTTTTGCAGGACCCGATGACAGCGAATTAATCATGAAGAGAAGCAAGTAGGCTTAAGAGGTACATTATGTATTGTAGACAATGTGGAACGGAAATAATTGAGGATGGCAAATTCTGTCATAAATGTGGATATCCCGTGGACTTTATTCCTGCACCTGTTAAAAAGAAGGCTTTTAACGTTCATAGATATGTAGTGTCTATGCGAATAGCAATTGCATTACTTATAATATGTTTTACTGTTGTTCTATTTGGCCCTTTTGGGGCGGCGTTTCTATGTCAATTACCGATTATTCTTCTTGTAGGTTTTATTTCATTTCAGAGAAGTAAGGCCATACGCTATGGTGTGAGTATGGATGAGAGCGAAGAAATCGATATAAAGACAAGAGGGGAACAGAATAAGTTGATGAGGAAACATATATTATTGATGATCTGTTTGCTGGTACTTATGTCATTCATAGTGACTTTCAGATCGGCGGTGTAAGAGATGAAATGTTTACATTGTGGTGCAGAAATGCATGAAAGTGATTTATACTGCGCAAATTGCGGAACTAAAAATGAGATTCCCTCTCCCACTGAAGAGAGAAATCCTGATGAAATTTTCCCGACGGCCTATAAGATTAGGAAAGCAACCAGGAAAATTACTTTTGTTATTGCAATAATAGTAGCGATTTTTAAGATACTCGGAAAGATTTAAACACTTTAGATAAGCTTATTAACAGAAAGAAGCCCCGGCACCGGTTGCCGGGGCTTTTCTTGTTTTCAAAATTCCCTCTAAAGTCTTTGTTAATTCTGCCGATAATCTATAAGGTTAATATTGTTTTAAGCAGATAAAGGGGGATTAAAATGTTATCATTATTAAGTTTTATAGGTTTAGGCATTTTCGTGGTGCTTACAATAGTTTCCGCTGTTGTGGTTTTCCTTATGTTAAAGCAGTCGACTGAGAAAAAGAATCTAAATTATAGATGTCCTTGTTGCGGATTCTACACCATGCACACCCCTGCAGGCACGGGTCACGGCGTGTGCCCGGTGTGTTACTGGGAAGATGACAGAGTGCAGCTAGAGGACCCTTCTTTTGCAGGCGGAGCCAATTCGGTCAGTCTGATGCAGGCAAAAGAAAACTTTATAACCTTTGGCGCAAGCGAGGAAAAATACAGGAATAAGGTTCGTAAGCCATTACCTGGTGAATTGAAGGGGCTGGATTAATGTATGAGAGATAAGAATAAGATAAGCATTATCATTTCCGTATTATTTGTAGCCATATTCATAATCTACAGATTAATTGGTCCGGGAGAAGAAGATACCTATGACGGTGCCGGAGATGCAGTGGAATACTCTCAGGAAACTGAACAGAGCATAGAGGTATCAAAAGAGATCGTGAACCGGGTACAATATACATTCCGTAATGAAAAGCTGTTGATGGAGCACTTTGAAAAGCACGGCGAGGACATGGGATTTGACTCTCCCGAAGAATACGAGAAAGCCGCGTCAAAGGTAGTTAATAACCCGGAAGCCCTCCATAAAATCGAAGCAGAAGACGGGGATGATGTTTATTATCTCGAAGAAACCAACGAATTCGTGGTGGTATCCACAGATGGATACATAAGGACATATTTTAAGCCCGATGCAGGGAAATCATATTTTGACAGACAGTAAAAAGGGAAGGTCAGTTATGACCCTCCCTTTATTAATGTGTAAATATCAGTTAGCAAGTACGAATTTCCACATCTGGTTAGCCTGTCTGTCGCCAAGCTGCCACTGGATGATGTTACTGCCGGGCTGCTGAGACCAAGCGTCAGCATCCATGGACTTTCCGCTGAGTACGCTGGTTACGTAATAGTAGCCATTTTCAACGGGAGTGAGATTCCATTTCTGGTTATCACCGTTCACATATTCCCACAGATGTACGTTGGCGCCGTTATCGGAAGAAACATTTTCAACGTCGATAACTCTGCCGCTTAATACACTGGTAAGCTTTACAGCGCCGTTGCCTGCATCTTCGATGGTCCAACGCTGGTTAGCTGCACCTGTGAGTGAATTCTGGCAAAGGTTAGCACCGTTACCGGTATTGGAGCCGCTTACATCAAGAACAAGATTACTATGTTTGTTGTAGATGTAGTATTCTGCTTTCTCAACAACAAAAGAAGTAATCTGATCGTTCCAATGAGAGCCTACAAAGGCTGTGTCTTCTGAATAAACCTTGCTTTCGCCTGAGAAGTTAATATCCCAGTATACTGTGAGCTTATAGCCTAAAGGTACCTTGATTGAAGAGATGGAATCGTTTCTGATTCCTGCAGCAATCATATCTGACATGTTGTATCTGCCAACACCAAATGTAGCGGAACCACCGTTATAGTTACTGTCGAGATACATTGTAACGCCTGAACCTGTATTTACAGTACCGTTATCATTACCGGGTGTGTTTCCGGAGTCTCCGCCCGAGTTACCTGTATCATTGCCGGGGGTTGAGCCGGAATTGCCTGTAGCAGAAAGGGTATATGAATACCATTTACTATCGAGAGCACCGTTTCCGGGATTATAGGTAAAGAAATAATCTAAAGTATCGCCGTTTTGTAAGTTATCGACAGTATAGGTGAAATTTCTGCCGGAACGGCTCATTGCCACATTCATCTGGCCACCGTTATTTACTTTATAGTGAAGATCTGCAAATTCTGCGCCGTTTACATAGAAAGTAACGCTGTTACCGTTTCTGTTAAGACCAGTTACATCATCACCGTAGTGGTCTGTTGCAGGGGTGTTGCCGGTGTCGGGATTTCCGTTTCCGCCTTCGTTGCCGTTATCATTTCCACCCTGGTTATTGCCATCATCATTATTTCCGGGATCGGGAGTATTACCGGTATCACCACCGGGGGTTGAGCCGTTTGTTGCGCCATCTCCGTGAGATCCTGTGGATGTGTGAGTGGTGTCGCCTTCTGCTTTGTAAACACGTACATAGTCAACCTGCATGGTTGCGGGTACATCGCCTGCTTTGGGGGTAATTCCATTATCGAACCATCCTCCGACAGCAAGGTTCATGATGATATAGAATTCCTTATCAAAAGGAGCAGTCTTTGAAGAAGAAGCTGTTGTGTACCACTGATCGGAATTCAGGAAAAAGAAGAGATTACCGTCGACATACCATTTAATCATGTTTTCTTCCCATACAACGCTGTATGTATGGAAGTCAGTATCGATTCTTCCGCCGTCCGTAAATGTAAAGGGCTCACTTAAGTGAGTGTTTGAAGGCCAGGTTCCGCCAAAGTGAAGCGCACCGCTGGTGGATTCAGGGATACGACCTCTTGCTTCCATTACATCGATTTCTCCGGATGCTGCCCATGTTCCGTATGTATCGTCATCGGGAAGGAGCCAGAGAGCGGGCCATAAGCCATCGCCTACGGGGAGTTTTGCTCTAAAATCAATTCGTCCGTATTTAAAAGAAAACTTATTTTCTGTAGTAATCTTTCCTGAAGAGTACTGCGCATAACGGCTGGGATCCTGAGGGAAAGACTTAGGTTCTTCATAAGCCGTAAGGTTAAGTACACCGTTCTGAACATTTACGTTTCTGGGTGAATCAGTGTAGTGCTCAAGTTCATTATTTCCCCAACCCCATGTACCGGGATCGTCATTGATATAGTATCCGGTTACGTAGTTCCATACACTTGTATCAAGAGAATTTCCTGAGAATTCATCGTTAAATACAAGTTCCCATCCGGGAAGATCTGTGGTAGCAGGATCCGGAAGTGTAAAATCATCATCGGGAATAGTAGGTCTTGGAGCATTGGGATTACCTGTAAAGCTGTAATATACGTAATTGTTATTTACAGCACCACCCTTCTGGCCGTTTTCGGGGTAACCGATACGGAATTCATAGTTTTCCGTAAGAGGCTGGAACCAAAGTCCGTATATGTAATCTACCCAGTATCCCCACTGGTTTTTATCGGACATCTTATTGTATCCGTTGGCTGCATATACGAATGAGCTCTTGGAGTAATCTCCCATTTCAACCCACTGATTGTTTACTTTAAGTTCAAATACAAACTTTTCGAGGTCTGCCTGAACGGCAGGAGTTCCGTCAATCTTGGGAAGGGGGATTCCAAGGGATCCGTTTTCGTCGGCAGAGTAATTGGTGCCGTCGTAGGGACTTAAAGTGTAAGAGTTTCTTTCTACAGTCTGATAGTTAAGAGTGTAGATCAGGCTTACGCCGGAAGAAACTGATTCAAGCTTAACATTGATTGATTCCGTAAGAGTGAACCAAAGTCCGCCGGGGCCGTCCGTAAACTGACCGAAGTTGCTATCGTAAATCCAACCGCTTGACGGATTGTTGTCTATACTTACCCACTGAGAGGAAGATACAGGTTTAACAAAGAATCTTAAGTCGGAAGCGACTGCTGCATAGGGAATAGAAGAATCACCGTTAAATGTAGGATAGGTGAAGCCAATGCTTCCTGTAGGTCCTGCAGTGAGTTCAGGTCCCTGCGTATAAGACATTGATGAAATTGTTGTTGTGTTTATGTTGGTAAAAACAAGTGAGTAATTTAAAGATGTGCCTGATGATCTTGAATAAAGCTGAATATCTGTGGTTTCTGAAACCTTGAACCAATATCCGGTGAAGCCTCCGTCGTGCCAGTGTCCCCAGTTTGAGTTGTATACGAAGCTATTAACATTCTCGATATCCTGATAGCTTCCGTTTACCTTTACCCGTACTGAAAGGTCGTCGGATACCTCTTCCCAGGTAGCGTTGCCACCGTTAAAGATTGGCATTACAAAGCCGAAACTTGCTTCGCCGACTCCTGAAGCTGTGAGCACGGGGCCATCGGATGGAGAATAATAATCCATCGAATTAATAGTTACACTTGCCGCATATGCGGTTTGGATGGTGCTGCCGGGGAAATTGGGAAGACCTACGCCTCCAACTGCCAAAGCAGCTGCAAGAAGAATTCCCAAGCTTTTCGTTAGGATTCTTTTTACAAGCATCTTTTTCATTAATAACCCTCCTTATTAAGTTAAAAAAACTACAAAGCATTAAGCTTGTACAGATATTGTATCTGTAACCGAATTTGTAAAAAGGGTGTATTTTTTGTATCAGTGCTGTTTTTTTGTGAACAAAGAGAGAAAACGTTTCTTTTGGCAGATAATTTAATTATTAACAAAGATTCTTGCGAAATCTCCATTGCAACAAGAAAAAAGAAGTGCTACTCTAAACTTAAGACGTGAATACAGATTCACGAGAGGAAAAAGAATGTATAAGAAGCTTACAGATGAGCAGATTCAAATAATAATAGATTCGGGGATTGCGGAATTTGCCCGGGAAGGTTACGTGGGGGCTAACCTTTCTAAGATCGCCAAAGGTGCAGGTGTGAGTGTCGGAGTGATCTATAAATATTATTCCGATAAGGAAGCGTTGTTTTTAGCCTGTGTGCGATATGGGTTAAATGCTCTTGCGGAAGCATTAAAAGAAGTTGCCATAAGAAGCGATGATCTGACTGAAAGCATCCGAAGCGTGGTGAAGACTCTTATTAAGCATGCCAAGAAAAATGCTGACATAAATCGCATGTATAACGAGATTACATCAGGAGGCGCCAAGCAGTTTGCAGGATTCTTAGCTGAAGAGATCGAGGGTATATCGGCCCTTGTCTATACGGATTTATTGAGGATTGCCCGGGAAAAGGGGAAAGTGCGTAATGATCTTGATCCAGGTCGCGCTGCTTTCTTTTTGGATAACCTGTTTATGATGCTTCAGTTTTCCTATAGCTGTGATTATTACAAAGAGCGATTCAAGCTTTACTGCGGAGGCAAGGCGTTAAGTGAAGATGCCGCCATGGAGGAAGAGCTTGTTAAGTTTATAAAATACGCACTGGGAATCAGTGAGTAAGGGGGTTAAATGGGTTACATTATTTCTTACGACGTGGGGACCACCGGTGTTAAAACCTGTCTTTTTGCTTTGGGTGACGAGATCACCCTTGTGGACGGCGCTTACGGGGCATATAAGCTGTATGTTCTCGATAACGGCGGCGCCGAGCAGGACGGGGACGAATGGTGGGAAGCTATGTGTCAAAGTACCAAGGGACTTTTAGCTAAAACCGGCATAGACAGCTCCGAGATTCATGGCATCAGCTTCTGTTCTCAGATGCAGGGTCTTACACTGGCAGACCGTGACGGGAAGCTTTTAAGGCGTCCCATGAGTTACATGGACCAGCGTGCAGAACGCACAATGGAAAAGCATTCCGGTAAGGGTATTAAGATTGCGGGGTTAAGCGTTCCAAAGCTTTTAAGGAGCCTTCTTTTGACAACAGCGGCTCCTACAAGCGTCAAAGATCCGGTTTGGAAATACCTGTGGGTTAAGGACCATGAGCCGGATGTCTATGGTAAGATCCACAAATGGCTTGATGTAAAAGAATATCTTATTTGTCGCATGACCGGGGAATTTGTCATGACCAAGGATTCTGCCTATGCGACTTTTCTCTATGACACCCGAAAGGGCAAGTGGTGCTGGAGTGACAGCCTGTGCAAGGCTTACGGCATTAACAAAGAGCATCTTCCGAGAGTCATAGACTGCACGGAAAAGGCGGGGATCCTTAGGGAAGAGGCGGCAAGAGAGCTTGGCCTTAAAGTCGGTACTCCTGTTTTCGGCGGGGGCGGTGATGCGACTCTTATCGGTGTGGGAGCCGGCTGCATAAAGCCCGGGGAAACTCACATTTATTCGGGAACCTCCGGGTGGGTTTCTACCGTAACGGAAAAGCAGGTAGTGGACATTGTGTCCATGATCGCAGCAACTGTTGGCGCAAAGAGTGGCATATTCAACTATTTTGCCGAAATGGAGACTGCCGGAAAATGCTTTGAATGGGTAAAAGAACATCTTGCTCTTGATGAAATCGGAATCTACTTAAAGAAGCAGGATGTGGCGGAGAGCTGTGAAACCGTGTTCATGAGTCTGTATGACTATCTGAGCTATACCGTGAAAAAATGTCCTCCCGGGTCAAACGGTGTGATCTTTACACCATGGCTTCACGGAAACCGCTGTCCCTTTGAGGACTCCAACGCTGCAGGCATGTTCTTTAACATAAAGATAGATACCGGGAAAACGGAGATGATAAGAGCGGTGTTGGAGGGCATAGGATTTCATCTTCGCTGGATGCTTGAATGCGAGGAAAAGAAAGTAAAAACCTCTAGCGTTATAAGATTTGTGGGAGGCGGGGCACTTTCCGATGAAACCTGTCAGATATTAGCCGATATTACAGGCCGCACAATTGAAACGGTGGAAAACTCTCAGGATGTGGGAGCTGTGGGAGCTGCTCTGATGGCGGCGGTTGGCCTCGGAGAGATACCCAATATCGATGATGTAGCTGATTATGTAAAGATAAAAGAAATCTTTAAGCCAAACGCAGATAACCGCGCGGTTTACGATAAGAATTACGCCGTGTTCAAGAAGCTTCATGGCGCCAACAGAAAGTTCTTTAAGATCCTTAATGATTAGGACGTTCTTTTTAGATCATTGTTAAGTTTATGAAATAAATAGCATTAAGAGGAGGTGCACATGGAAGATAAAGAGTTAAGAAGTCTCATCGCCGATACAGGGCGTATGCTTCTTGAAAAGGGGTTAGTGGCAAGGACCTGGGGTAATATCAGTGTCAGAAAGGATGCAACACATTTTGCGATTTCTCCCAGCGGATTATCCTATACCGGCATGACCCCGGAGGACGTGCCCATCTATGACAGCGTGTCAAAAGAATATGAGGGCACAAGAAAACCGTCCAGTGAAAAGAAGATCCACGCAGCAGCCTATGAAATCTTTGATGACGTGAATTTCGTGGTTCATACCCATCAGGATTACGCCACAGCCGTAGGCCTTGTAGGTACGGATATTCTGGAACTCACCGAAGATGAGAAAAATCTGTTAGGAGAGATCCGGGTGGCGGGGTACGGTTTGCCGGGTACCAAGACCCTTAAAAAGAATGTGGCTGATGCCATGAGCAAGGGGTCAAAAGTAGTGCTGATGCTTCATCATGGCGCGATCATCCTGGGAAGCGACAGAGATGACGCCGTGCATAAGGCTGAAGTGCTGGAAGAAGTATGTAAGAGAGCTGTAAGAAAGATAGTTCCCGAGCCGAAAGTACAGGGAGAAGAAATAAGCGAAAGCTTTAAGAATGCATGTAAAGATGCCGTTATCGTGACGGATCCCGATGTAGTGGAACTCTCAAAAGGAAAGAGCTTTAAATGCGAGCTTGATGATATAGCTCAGATGCTTGGCACCGCGATTACGGTAGTGGATAACACGGATTCCGACATCTTAAATGGCTTAAATAAGCAGGACCTTGTGCTTGTAAGAAACGCGGGCGCGGTTATCCTGACGGAAGATCCCGATGACGCGGAGGCCCTTTCCATGCTCATTAAAAAGAGTGCCATATCAAAGCGTCTTACAAAGAGTCTTGGTGTTAACAGGTCTCTTAATTCTTTTGATTGTACACTTATGAGATTTGTATACAAAAAGAAATATTCTAAAAAGAAGGGGTAAGCGTATGGCGGGTGATAATGAAAAAAGAAAAGAAATGATTCGTATGATCAAGTTCGTATTCTTTTCAATCTCGGCAGGAGTGATAGAGATTGTTTCTTTTACCCTACTTGATTTATTAACACCATGGAATTACTGGCCCAAGTACCTGATAGCGCTGGTATTGTCCGTAATATGGAACTTCACATTAAACAGAGCCTATACATTTCAGTCAGCCAACAACGTACCGGTTGCAATGCTTAAGGTAGCAGCTTTCTACGCGGTGTTTACACCCTTAAGCACTATTCTCGGCAATTATCTTGCGGAGACTGTCGGATTAAACGAGTACCTCGTGACTTTAATAAATATGGTTCTTAATTTTGTGACGGAATATATCTATGACAGATACGTTGTTTTTGGAAAAACCATAGACACCAATGAACGAGCACAAAGAGATAACGGAGGAAATCAAAATGAGTGAAAATTGTGGTATTTCAAGATGGGATGACCCCAACGAGATCAATGCGAGACTTAAAAAGCTTACAAGTCAGCCGATCTGGGAAGTTGATGATGAGTATTATAACGGCGAGATAATGCCCTATTATGATGAAAAGTGCAAAGCATCAAAGGCTGTATACGAAGAAGCGAAGAATTATATTCCCGGTGGCGTTCAGCATAACTTAGCTTTTAACAAGCCCTTCCCCATGTGTATGGACAGAGCTGAGGGCGCATATCTTTATGATAAGGACGGAAATAAATACATCGACTTCCTGCAGGCAGGCGGACCCACTATTTTAGGAAGTAACTATGAGCCCGTAAGAAAGCGCGTT
Organism: Lachnospiraceae bacterium; assembly: GCA_016283575.1. Taxonomy (GTDB): domain Bacteria; phylum Bacillota; class Clostridia; order Lachnospirales; family Lachnospiraceae; genus UBA1258. The sequence goes on from JAEEND010000025.1 coordinate 70,015, forward strand.
GAAGCACTTCTTGAGGAGTGTGGCCCTGTAACAGGACTTCTTCATGAATCAGAGCTTATGCTTGCAAAAGAAATAAATAAACACATGCCCAATGTAGAAATGTTCCGTATGCTTGGTTCAGGTACGGAAGCTTGTATGGCATCACTTAGAATTGCCCGTATTGCAACAGGTAAGAAGAGGATCATCAAGATGGGTGGTGCGTACCACGGATGGTCGGATCAGCTTGTTTACGGCTTAAAGATTCCCGGTTCAAGAGGACTTCTTGAATCCCACGGTATTCCCGGTTCCGATTACAGAACCACCGATGAATGCAGACCCAACGATTTAAATATGCTTGAAGCACTTCTTAAGAGAAATCGCTTAAAGGGCGGCACGGCAGCAGTAATGGTTGAGCCTGTAGGTCCAGAAAGCGGTACACGTCCCATCGCAAGAGATTACAATAAGCATGTGCGCGAACTCTGCGATAAATATGGCGCACTTTTAATCTTTGACGAAGTAGTAACCGGTTTCCGTGTAGGCATCAGCGGCGCGCAGGGTTACTTCGATGTGGTACCCGATCTTACAATCTTTGGTAAGATTATTGCAGGCGGCTATCCCGCAGCAGGTGGCGTAGGCGGTAAGAAAGAGTACGCTCAGCTTATGGCAGCAGGCCTTGCAACAGGTAAGCACAGAGCATATGTAGGCGGTACACTTGCGGCTAACCCGCTCTCCTGTGTAGCAGGTACTGCGGCAATTCAGGAAATCGCAGCACAGAATGCCTGTGAAAAAGCAGGTAAGATGGGCGACCGCTTGACAGACGGATTAAAAGAACTCATCGATAAGTACGGACTTCCCTTCGTGGCTTATAACCAGGGTTCTATCTGTCACTTAGAATGTACGGGCGCCATGAGCTTTGACTTCTCATCCATGAGCTTTATAAAATCTGCCTTAGGAATCCTTAAGAATAAAGACATGATGTATGTCCGTAAGGATTCCATGGAAAGAATGGGTGCAGCATATATGGCTAACGGTATCGTAACTCTTGCAGGTTCAAGACTTTACACATCCATGGCTGATACGCCTGAGATCATTGATGAGGCACTTAACAGATTTGAAAATGTATTTAAGCATGTAAAGAAAACCGACAAAGGACTTGTATAAGTGGACCGGGGACTCCGTCCCCTAGGGCCGTTTGGGGTGCGGTTTTGGACCAGGAACCCCGTCCCCCTGGGTCGGTTGGGTGGTTTTGGACCAGGAACCCCGTCCCCTAGGTCCAAATACCCTCTTTACAAGAAGAAGAACATATGCAATAATAAATCGAATTAAAAATCCTTTAAGCATGGCACAGAGAGGCCGGCAAGGTGAGAATAGCGTTACTACGCTTAATTTGCGTATTTTCATCGCCATGCCCTCGTGCATGGCGATTTTCTTTTTTAGGAGTGAAACCTATGGCCGAATATAAGGCTACTATAATGGATGAAGCAGCGGTAGGGCGTGCACTTAAAAGAATTTCACATGAGATAGTCGAGAAGAATAACGGCTGCGACAATTTGTGTCTTATCGGCATAAAGCGCAGAGGTGAGTCTCTTGCGGCCGAAATTTGCGATAATATCTACAAGTTTGAAGGCGTAAGAGTGGAGAGAGGTTCCATAGATATAACTTTTTACAGAGATGATCTGGAAAAAACAACCGAGGATCCCGTAATTCACGAATCACAGATCCCCTTTGATGTAACCGGGAAAAGAGTAGTGCTCATAGATGATGTTCTCTATACCGGTCGTACGGCAAGAGCTGCAATGGAAGTTATCTTACAGCACGGCAGAGCAGCTGAGATTCAGCTGGCTGTTCTTGTTGATAGAGGTCACAGAGAGCTTCCCATAAGAGGAGATTATGTGGGTAAGAATGTTCCCACATCAAAAAAAGAACACATACACGTGTGCATACCACCTTTTGACGATAAGAAGGCGGTGGAATTATTCGGTTAAGGCAGGTTTACCTGTTTTAATAAATACATTATTAATACTGTACCTGAGTGTGCAGAATAAAAAGGAGAAAACATATGAAAATGGTTTATGACGTAAGCGACAGACCTAAGTTCGGGCAGACACTTGTCTTCGCTTTCCAGCAGTTACTGGCAATTCTTGCAGCAACTATCGCAGTTCCCGCTATCGTAGGAAACGGCATGTCCTCATCCGCAGCTCTTTTCGGAGCAGGTGTAGGTACTCTTGTATACCTTCTTTTCACAAAATTTAAGAGCCCTGTATTCCTTGGTTCTTCATTCGCATTCATCGGTTCCATGTTTGCAGCATTTGGCGGCGCAGCTTCCGTAGCAACCGGATATCTCGGAATTATCCTTGGTGCAATCTTTGCAGGTCTTGTATATGTAGTACTTGCTATCATAGTTAAGGTATTCGGTGTTGAATGGATCAACAGACTTATGCCTGCAGTAGTAATCGGACCCACAGTATCAATCATCGGTCTTTCACTTGCAGGAAATGCAATCGGCGACCTTATGGGTGGTGAAAACACATATTTATCTCTTCTCTGCGGTCTTGTAACATTATTCGTAACAATGATCTGCTCCGTATTCGGTAAGAAGATGATGAAGATGATCCCCTTCGTGATCGGTATCGCAGCAGGTTACTGCCTTGCAACAGTTCTTACATTAACAGGTGCGGCAAACCTTGTAGATTTCGCCCAGTTCCAGTCAATGCAGTGGTATCCTAACTTCACATTCCTTACAGCTTTTGGCGGATTTGAAGGTCTTAGCGCTTCTTACATCGGAACAGTTGCAGTTGCATATGTTCCTGTAGCATTCGTAGTATTCGCAGAACACATCGCAGACCACAAGAACTTATCCTCAATCATCGAAAAGGATCTCTTAAAGGAGCCCGGTCTTCACAGAACACTTCTTGGTGACGGTGTTGGTTCCATGGTTGGTGCATTCTTCGGTGGATGTCCTAACACCACATACGGTGAATCAGTTGGTTGCGTAGCAATTTCCGGTAACGCTTCCATCGTAACAATCCTTACAACAGCAATCCTTGCAATCGTAGCTTCCTTCTGTGCTCCCTTCGTAACACTTCTTGCAACAATTCCTGCATGTGTTATGGGTGGGGTGTGTGTAGCTCTTTACGGATTCATCGCTGTATCAGGTCTTAAGATGATTCAGGGTGTTGACTTAAATGACAACACAAACCTCTTCACAGTATCTGTTATCTTAATCGCAGGTATCGGCGGACTTTCCGTATCCTTTGGTGCAGTAACACTTACAGAAGTTGCAGCAGCTTTAATTCTTGGTATCATCACCAACGAAGTTCTTTCTATCAAAAAGAAGAAATAAGTAAAGCGCGAAGAGTTTTAAACAGCATTAACATTAAAAACCCCGGTTCGGTGTGTCCGAATCGGGGTTTTGTGCTACAAAGTAAATTATTTTATTACATGAATCCAACCTTCGGGAGCTTCGATACGACCCATCTGGATACCTGTGAGGGTTTCATAAAGCTTCTTGGTAATGGGACCCATTTCTTCCATACCTGCGGGGAAGCAGATTTCCTTACCGTGGTCGTTGATCTTTCCAACAGGAGAGATAACTGCTGCAGTACCGCAGAGACCACATTCTGCAAAGTCTTTAACTTCATCGAAGTATACGTCTCTTTCTTCTGCTTCAAGTCCAAGATATTCTTTTGCAACGTACATAAGAGAACGTCTTGTGATGGAAGGTAAGATACTGTTTGACTTAGGTGTTACAACCTTGCCGTCCTTGGTTACGAACAGGAAGTTAGCACCGCCGGTTTCTTCAACCTTGGTACGGGTTGCTGCATCAAGGTACATATTTTCGTCAAAGCCATTGTTGTGGGCATCTACGATGGCATATAAGCTCATTGCGTAGTTAAGGCCTGCTTTGATGTGTCCTGTTCCGTGAGGAGCTGCTCTGTCGAAATCTGAAACTCTGATGGTGATGGGCTTTGCGCCACCCTTGAAGTAGGGACCAACAGGAGTGGTAAACATTCTGAACTGGTATTCAGAAGCGGGCTTAACTCCGATTACGGGAGAACTGCCGAACATATAAGGTCTTATATAGAGAGTTGCGCCTGAGCCGTAAGGAGGCACGAATCTTTCGTTGGCTGCGACGGTTTCATGAACCGCTTCAATAAAGCGTTCCTTGGGGAATACGGGCATCTCGAGACGCTTACAGGAGTCAACCATACGATCTGCGTTAAGATCGGGTCTGAAGCACACGATGTGGCCGTCTTCCGTTGTATAAGCCTTTAAACCTTCAAAACAGGTCTGAGCGTACTGAAGGACGCCTGCACATTCACTTATTACAACTTTGTCATCTGAAATAAGGGCTCCATCGTCCCACTTTCCATCCTTAAAATTGGAAACGTATCTTTTATCGGTGGGAATATAGCCGAAACCTATATTGGCCCAATCAATATTTGCTTTTTCCATAAAACCATCCTTTCTCTCTTTAACGTTTTAAGTCGCTAAATTATTTTAGACCATTATGGTCTCATTAAAGTTAAAAGTCAATACTTACTTATTAAGTAAATTGGAGAGATGAGCGAATTCTTCAAGGGTCAGCGCTTCGCCCCTTATGGTGGGTGAAAGATTCATGGCTTCGATGGAAGCAAGGATTTTTTCTTTGGTGATTCCGTTAAGCCCTGCGTTTGACAAGCTGTTTGTAAGTGTCTTTCTTCTCTGGTTAAAAGAAGCTCTTATGATATCAAACATAAGGGATTCATTTTCAACATTCACCGGTTTCTCTTTGTGGTTTACAAGGGTGATGACCGCACTGTCAACATTGGGCTTCGGTACGAAGCAATTGGCTGATACTATCATCAGGAGCTTAGGTTCTGCATAGTACTGCACGGCAAGAGAAAGCGCACCGTAATCCTTGGTACCGGGTCCCACCTGCATTCTTTCAGCCACTTCTTTTTGTACCATAACAGTGATGCTGTGAAGAGGTACGTGAGCTTCAAAAAGTCCCATGATAATGGGTGTGGTTATGTAATAAGGAAGATTAGCCACCACTTTGATCGGCTTACCTCCATTATATTTATCTGCTAAGGCATTAATGTCCACCTTCAATATGTCTTCGTTGATAATGAGTTTATTATCATAAGAAGAAAGCGTTTCATTTAAAATGGGAATCAGAGTCTTGTCGATTTCCACTGCAATGACCTGACGGGCACTTTCACAAAGATACTGAGTAAGCGTTCCTATTCCGGGACCGATTTCCAGCACACAGTCATCGGGGCCGATCTCAGCACCCTTCACGATGTTTTCAAGTATATTGGTATCAATAAGAAAGTTCTGTCCAAACTTCTTCTTAAAATTAAAATCATATTTTTCAAGGATTTCGTAGGTTTTTGATGGAAGTCCTAAATATGCCATGTGTTTTCCTCTTATAAATTAAATAAGCGTTTTGCATTTTCTTCTGTTGCGGCAATCACTTCTTCTTCGGAAATTCCGCGAAGCGAAGCAATTTCTTTTACCACGTAGGGAAGGTACAGGGATGAGTTGCGCTCTCCTCTAAACGGAGTCGGAGCAAGATATGGGCAATCTGTTTCAAGCAAAAGAAACTCTAAAGGAATCTTTTCCGCCACTTCCTTAAGCTTCTTTCCGTTCTTAAAAGTAACTACACCGCCGATACCGATGTAGAAACCATCGTCCACATAGCGCTTCGCCATTTCATAGGAAGAAGAAAAGCAGTGGATCACACCGCGCTTTTCGGGCTTTTCCGCCATGATCAGGTCGAAAGTCTCCTGGGACGCATCTCTTGAGTGAATGATCACAGGTTTATCAAACTCGCGCGCAAGCTTTAATTGATGCAGGAAACAATCTTCCTGAGCCTGTGCATCAAATCCTTCATAGTGATAATCAAGACCGATCTCACCGATGGCTACGGGATTTACTTCTTTAATATATGTACGTAATCCGGACTTTACCCTGTCATCAAAAGAATCGGCATACTCGGGGTGGATACCGATGGTCGGGTATATAAATGGATATTTTCTGCAGATTTCAATAATTCTCGGAATATCGTCGAAGTTGGCGCTTGCAGCTATGGCGCCGGATATGTTGTTTTCTTTGAATGAATTCAGTAAACTGTCAAGATCTTCATCGTACTGATGATCATCATAGTGAGTGTGTGTATCAAAAATCATATTCTTTTCCGATTCACATATGTCATACGAAAATTACGATAACAAAGATGCGAATGTGCTTCCAAAGTTTATTTACATGTAATTTTGGCACAATTAAGCGTTAATTGCAACGAGGTATAAAGGCACTATATACGGTGAATTCAACGGATTTTTGCACTGCTAAAAAATTTTTTAAAAAAATATAAAAAAACAGTTGCAAAAATGAAAGTGCTATGTTATATTCATTCTTGCGTTGTGAATACGCGCCTTTAGCTCAGTTGGTAGAGCACCTGACTCTTAATCAGGGTGTCCAGGGTTCGAGCCCCTGAAGGCGCATTCCGGAGGTCGTGAGCTTAGCTTTTATGCAGGTTCACGGCTTTATTTTTTCTAAAAAAATTATTTCTTTGGGCCACAAGATTTTGTGGTCTATTCTTTTGACTTTGCCCATATAGTGTGATACACTTTTATACGATAGGGTAACTATACCCACGAGTAAAAACGGGGTAAACATATGGACAAGTATGAATACAGAGTCCGTGCGGACGAAATCAAGAATCTCATAAGCGAGCGAAAATATAAAGAGGCTGTTGAAATAGCTGATACTATAGACTGGAAAAACGTACATAACAGCAGAATGCTTTGCACCATCAGTGATCTATATAAGATGTGCAAGCGTTATGAGGACAGCCGTGATGTGCTTCTTTTGGCATACCAGCGAAATCCTCAGGGACGTTTGATTCTTTATTCTTTATGTGAATTATCCATTAAATTAAATGATGTTCCCTATGCGGTGGAATATTACAAAGAATATGCCCAGGTGGCTCCCAGAGACCCCGGCATCTATATCTTAAAATACAAGCTCTACACAGCTCAGGAGGTAGGCCTCGATGAGCGTATTCAGGTGTTAGAGGATCTCCAGCAGCTTGAATGCAAGGAAAAGTGGATGTACGAGCTTGCATATCTTTATCACAGGATCGGTTATGGCGCCAAATGCGTGGAAGAATGTAACCAGATCATCCTTTTCTTCGGCGAAGGCAGATATGTAATAAAAGCCCTTGAATTAAAGCAGCTCCACGAGCCTCTTTCAGGGGAGCAGGACCTTCTCTACAGACGTTTGACAGGTCCTTCCGAGAATGATGTCCTGGTAAAAGAAATGGATATCAGCAAATACAATACCATCGACCTTCAGAAGGAACTTGCCAACAGCTTAAAAGAAGTGCTTTATGATGATACGGCTCAGATCGTGCCTCAGCAAAGTGCTGCGGAGGCTGACCATGTAAATGCTCCCGTGCAGGCAGAAGAAGAACTGTATACGGAAGAACCTGTTTATGAAGAAGTTATAGAAGCGCCCTCTGAAGATGCGGAGAAACCTGCAGATATAAATGAAAATCCCGATGATTTCAAGTATACCGACGAAGAGCTTCTCAGGTTTAACAGGCCCGCAACCGACGAAACCATAGTATTTAATCCTCAAAAGGCCTATGACAGACCTTCTTACAATGTAAATTTCGATAATCCTGAGGAAAGCGCAGAAAAAGAACCTGTTTCCGACATGAAGGTAGTGCTTCCCGAATCATATAACGGAAAGAATCCCTTCGTAGGCTATGATGATATGGTTTCTTTGGAGGGTGACGGACAGCTGTCCTTCGTAGTGCCCGATGAAGAAGTAGTCGATAAGCAGATAACCGGACAGATCAGTATCGAAGATGTTCTTACCGAATGGGAACGCATGAAGAATGAGTCCGAGAAGAAGTGGCGCGAAGATGTGCGTCGCAGAGTGCTTGAGCAGACAGACGGAATCTTTAAGACCTTTGATGAGACAGCTCGTGCAGGTCTTCTTGAAAGACTTGAAGTGAGCGTTAATGAATCTTCCAAGGTGGAACTTACCGAGGAAGAGACTAAAGCTTTAGAAAAAGAAAATGAAGAACATGGCGGATTAAATATTGACGTAGCTCCCGTAGAAGAGGTTGTTCCCGTTATGGAAGCAACGAATCCTGTTACTGAAACCTTTGAAACGGTGAAGGCTGCTACAGAAGCAGGCCTTGCAGCCGCAGTTGCGGCTGAAGTCGCAGAAGCTGCTGATAATAAAGAAGCTCAAGTATCTCATGATATGCATGAGATTTACTTTGAAGAAGAACCTGAAACAGAAGAAGTTCCTTCGGATACGGTCGCAGAACCTGAAAAAGAAGAGGTTCCTTCGGATACGGTCGCAGAACCTGAAATAGAAGAGGACCTTGAAGAAACAGCTGAAGAACCGGTTGAAAGCGAGCCTGCTGCTGAAGAACTCACCTTTGACAGAACTCCTTACATGGAAGAAAGCTTTGCTTCGGAAGAGCCTGTCGCTGAAGAAACTGCCACAGAAGAAACTGTGGAAGATAAGATATACGAGGAAGAGCCTGTCGAAAGGCATGAAGCATCCTTGGATGACAGCCTTACCGATGATTACCTCATGAAATTCGCGGAAGCGGGTGAAGAGAGAGATTATCTTGATAAAGTAATCTTAAATGACCGCATTGCTTCCATAGAAATGAATAACATCGAAGGCTACGAAGAGGTTACGGCTTATGAACCTGCGGAAGAAGTGCAGGAAGAGGCTGTGGCAGAAGCCGAAGAAGTTACAGAAGAATCAGCTGAAGAAACTACAGAAGAACCTGTAGATGACGTCGAGAGTGAGACTGAAGAAGCTGTAACCGAAGAGGTTGCGGAAGAATCCACAGTTACAGAACCTGAAGATGAAGAAAAAGTTACAGTAACAGATCCTGTGATTGATGAAGCAGTTGCGGACACTGAAGTTACTGAAGAAATAGTAGCAGAAGTTGAGACTGAAACAGCAGAAGTTCCTGTAGAAGAATCCGCTGTTAAGGAAGTCGCAGAAGAACCCCAGGAAGTTAAAGCCGAGGCAGAGGCTCCTACAGCAAAGCACGGCTTCACTCCCGAACAGGAAGACAGATTCGAGTCATATATATATACAGAGCTTGGAGCAGAACAGCTTGAAAACGCTCTTAATAACATGACAATGGATGCCACTAAGGGCAACATGATAATCGGTGCTGAAGATATCGATTCAGCTGTTGAACTTGGTAAATCCATTATTACGGAGCTTTCTGAGAGAGACGAAATAACAGGTAAAGTTGCCAAGATCAAAGCCAGCACTTTAAATGCCAAGGATGCGGAAGGAACGTTTGAAAAGCTTGTGGACGGCGCTCTTATCATTCAGAATGCCAACGAGCTTAGAAGAGAGACTCTCGATGTGATGAGGAGAGCATTGAATGTTCCCGGAAAGCGTATGTTTGTGGTGCTTACAATGCCTCACCGCGCAAAGCATAAGTTTATAATGGAAAACTCCGATATGCTTGAGAATTTCACCATCAGCTTTGATGTAGAAGCACTGGATAATTCCGAGCTTGTGAATTTCGCAAGAAAATACGCATATTCAAGAGAATTCGGCATTGATGAAATGGGTATGCTTGCTCTTCACACAAGGATTGACGAGAATCAGACCAATGCCCACAGCGTTACCATTACAGAAGTAAAAGAAATAATAGATGAAGCCATCGAGCATGCCTGCAAGAAGAATATGGGTCACTTCCTTGATGTGGTGGTAGGCAAGCGCTATGACAATAATGACATGATAGTTTTACGGGAAAAGGATTTTCAAAAAAAATAAATCGGAGAATGACCAATGAATAAAATCGCGATTACCGAAACCGATCAATACCTGTTTGCACAGGGAACTCATTATGAAATATACGAGAAGATGGGAGCTCATCCCTGCAAAATGGACGGAAAAGAAGGGGTTTATTTTGCAACATATGCACCGAATGCCAGGGGTGTCTATGTGGTGGGAGACTTCAACGGCTGGAAAGAATGGGAAACACCCCTCACAAAGCTTGGCCCCGGCGGTATTTATGCAGGATTCGTGGCGGGAGCAAAAGAAGATGATTTCTACAAGTTCTTTATAGAAGGACCTAAAGGAAATACTTTATATAAAGCGGATCCTTTTGCATGCTATGCTGAAAAGCGTCCCGGAACAGCTTCAAAGATCTTTGATCTTCAGGGCTTCAAATGGTCGGATTCACGTTGGATAAAGAAGCGCGAAGAAGGGGACATTATAAGATCTCCCCTGGCAATCTATGAATGCCACATTGGTTCATTTATGAAACATCCCGGCAAAGAAGACGGAGGTTACTACAGCTACCGCGAATTTGCCGATCGAATAGTTGATTATTTAAAAGAAATGAAATATACCCACGTGGAGCTTATGGGAATTGCTGAACATCCCTTTGACGGTTCCTGGGGATATCAGGTGACAGGTTATTATGCACCTACATCAAGATACGGTAATCCCAAAGATTTCATGTATCTTGTAAATACGCTTCATAAGAATAACATTGGTGTTATCTTGGACTGGGTGCCCGCGCATTTTGCAAAAGACTCCCACGGCCTTGCAGATTTTGATGGAGGGGCTGTTTTTGAACATCCCGACCCGAGGCTCGGAGAACATCCCGAATGGGGCACCAAGATCTTTAATTATGGTAAGAATGAAGTCAAAAACTTCTTAATTGCCAATGTCTTATACTGGATAAAGGAATTCCATATCGACGGCATCAGAGTCGATGCGGTAGCTTCCATGCTTTACCTTGATTATGGTAAAAAAGAAGGCGAATGGCTTCCCAATAAATATGGTGACAACAAAAACCTCGAAGCCATCGAATTCTTTAAGCATTTAAATTCCATTGTGCATAAGGAATATCCCGGATTCATGACCATTGCGGAAGAATCAACAGCATGGCCCAAGATTACGGGAGATGTGGAAGATGGCGGCCTTGGATTTACATTTAAATGGAATATGGGCTGGATGCATGACTTCTGCGAATACATGAAGCTTGATCCATATTTCAGAAAAGACAATCACTACAACATGACTTTTGCCATGAGCTACAATGAATATGAGAATTATATTCTCCCTCTTTCCCACGATGAGGTTGTTCATTTGAAGTGCTCAATGGTTGAAAAAATGCCGGGTTACAAGGTGGACAAGTACGCGAATCTGCGTGTGGGATATACTTTTATGTTCGGTCATTCCGGAAAGAAGCTTCTTTTTATGGGCCAGGAATTCGGTCAGGAAAGAGAGTGGAACGAGGAGCGGGAGCTTGACTGGTACATGTTGCAAAACGACTTAAACAAGGGGCTTCAACAGTATGTAAAAAAGCTTCTTGAAGTATACAGAAGCTATGCTTGTCTCTGGGCTGACGATAACAGCTGGAAGGGCTTCGAATGGATGAATGCCGACGACAAGGACAGAAGCACCTACACCTTTATAAGGAGAACGGACTTAGAGCCCAAATGCCTTCTTTTTATAAACAACATGACCCCTATGAAATGGGAAAGATACAGGGTCGGTGTTCCTGAAGAAGGAAGCTACAAGCTGGTCCTTAACAGTGATGAAACATGTTTTGGCGGCAACGGAAATCCGGTACCTAAGACAATAACTTCCGAAAAAGGACAGTGTGACTATAAGGAGCAGTATATAGAACTCGATCTGCCGCCTTATACATCACTTATCTACGAATATAACTAAAGATTTGCGGGTAAAAATCCGAAATAAAAGGTGAGCGTTAAACTCATCTTTTATTGTGGAGAAAAATAAATGAAAATTACTTTTGACAATTCTACAAAAGAGCTTTACAGAAAGGCTGTTAATTCTTACAAAACCGTAGGAGGTGTCAACGCACCCGGCGTCGGAGCGGAAATCGAAGTAGGCTCTGTTTCAAATAATAATTTTGAATATGATAACAAGAAAAGCATTCAGGATATCGAAAAAGCATTTTCTGATATAGATCTAAAGAACAACCAGGATTATATGACGGTTATGAGTCATCAGATGTCACCGGAAGATTTTGGAAAGATGATGAGGGATGGTGACCGCCCTGCGGCAGTTCCTCCTGAAGATAATGTGACAATACTCGACCGTATAAAGCTCGAAGTAGCCAAGTCCGGTGAAGAGGTACATGGCTTCACCGATACTCTTGATAAAGAAACTCTTGAGAATCTTAGGACAGTGGGCGGAAATCTCGACAGTAAGCTTAATAAGGAGCTTAAAGACGCCTACGAAAAAGTCACAAGCGTTGACTCCATGACAGAGGGCATGAAGAAATACTTTGTGGTAAACGATCTTGATATCACTCCCGAGAATCTGTATCTTGCAAAGCATACCGCCGTTGAAAATACCGGGGACAGAGAGTCCGGTTTCTTTATGGTAAATGAATACGGTTATCTTGCAAAGACTCCCGATTCTTTTTCCGATGAAGAACTCTCGAAAGAAGTGGATTCTTTGATTAAGACCATCGGAATGGAAGAAACAGAAGAAAACGTAGAAAGCGCAAAATGGCTTGTAAATAACACGATCCGTGTGACTGAAGAGAATATCGAAAAAGTAAATGTATTGGACAGTATTTCTTTTCCCATTAAGGATAAGGATATTTTCAAAGCCTTTGCCATTGCGATCTCCGAGGGCAAAAATCCCAAGAACGCAGATCTTACCCGCGCTGAATCAAAATATGATCTTGCCGTTAAAGACATGGATTTTGTAAAAGAAAATCTCACTTTATCAGAGACAAGACTTAAGATGACTGTTGAAGCTAATCTTAAGCTTATTGAAAGCGGCATCGCCATTGATACAAAAGACCTTGAAAAATACGTGGAAGAATTAAAGGCCTTTGAAAAGACCGAGTCCTTTAAGGAAATAGAAGAGTTTAATCTTACAGCTGAAGCGGTTAAAACGGTTAAAGAAGCTCCCATTGCTTTTATTGCAACGGTGGCACCGAGAATCGAAACCATCAGCCTTAAGGAAGTTGCAGAAACCGCAGAAACTGTTAAAGCCAAATTCGACCGGGCTGAACTTGCTTACGAAACCATGGCTACGGAAGTAAGAAGGGATCTTGGCGACAGCATAAAGAAAGCATTTCAGAATGTTGATGATATTCTCGCTGAGCTTTCCGAGGAGATCACACCTGAAAACAGGCGCGCCGTTAAGATCTTAGGTTACAACAGCATGCCTATTAATAAGGCAAGCGTTAAGGAGATTAAAGAAGCAGATCTTAAGGTGAGAGAAGTGATCGACAAGATGACTCCCTCCAAGGTTCTTTCAATGATTAGAAAGGGCGAAAAGCCCATGGCCATGACTCTTTCAGAGATTAATGATGAAATCGATGCAGGTCGTGATGAAAAGCTTGAAGAAATCGAAAAGTACTCAAAGTTCTTATATAAGCTTGAAAAGAACGGCGATATTAATGCAGAAGAAAGAAAAGCCTATATAGAAGTCTACAGACTCTTTAATACATTGGAGCGCACAGGCTATGCAGCAGTAGGAACCCTTGTTAACCAGGGACGTGAGCTTACTCTCGGAAATCTTAAGAGCGCAGCCAAGACATTAAAGAGTACCGGCATGGATGTCAAGATTGATGATTCAACAGGTTATTTTGTAACGGATATGACTGATGAATTGTCTCCTGAAAGACTTAAAGAAGTGGTGATTTCCGATGACAAGGATCTTAATACTCTCTATGAGGATCTGACAAGAATTCCAATGGCGGAAACCGTAGAAAAAGCCTGGGAAGCAGAAGAATACAGGAATTTCAGGCAGACTCTTGATGCGCCGGAGGAAGTTGTACTTGAGCTTCTCAACAGTAACGTGCCCGTGACAAGTGAAAACATCAGAGGAGCCATGGGTCTTATGTTCAATAAGGCAGCAGCCTTTAATACGGCAAGACGCCTTAATTCAAAGAAATTCGATGAAGACATGAATGCAGTGGAAGAAGCACTCGATGAAAAAGAAGCTTTGGCGGAAGCATATGATGAGCTTATTGAAGATTCAAAAGAAGCTGTATATTCAGAGATCATCGAAACAGATACTTATATAGATGTTAAGGCCCTTAAGAATGTATATCTCCAGCTTTCCGTTGCAGGAAAGAAGGCAAAAGAGGAAAACTACCATGTTCCCGTGGAAATCGGTGGAGAACTTACGGAAATAAACTTAAAGGTTGTGCATAACGAAGAGAAAGATCCGGAAGTATCTATTACAACATCTTCTTTTGACTTAGGAACCATAAGTGCAAAGTTTACCCTGGAAAATAAAAAAATTTCCGGATATATTGGATCAAATAACAAAGAAACTGTAAGTAAATTGGAAAAAGCTGCCGATAATATAAGTGAAGATATCAGAGTGATTTATGTAAAGAATCCCGAAAACTATATGAACAGTGCGAGACTTGCCACAAAAGAAAACGTGGAAACAGTAAGTTTTGACAGTCTCTACAAGGTTTCCAAGGTATTCTTGCAGGCAGTGAAAGGAATTAAGTAAGAATGAAGATCAACTACAATATTTCAGCAATGATTTCAAATCACGCATTACAGCAGAATGATACAGCATTATCCAAATCAATTGAAAGATTATCAACAGGTTTAAAGATAAATCATGCAAGAGAAAACGCCTCCGGTCTTGCAATGGCAAAGAGAATGAACGCTCAGATCAAGAGTCTCGGTGTTGCAAATCAGAACAGTAACGACGGCGTTTCCGTAATTGAAATTGCAGAAGGTGCTTTAACAGAGATCGAAGAAATGATCCAGAGAATGAACGAACTTGCGGTTAAGGCAAGTACAGGTTCCATCAGCGATTCAGACAGAGAATATATCGATGATGAAATTGCTCAGTTAAAGGCCGAGATTGAAAGAATCTCCGCAACAACAATGTATAACGGTGAAATCTTACTTGACGGTTCTTTTGACGTAAAGGGCTATACAGATAACAGTAATCTGAAGGTTACCACATACGGCGATGACGTAAGAAGCGGTAACTACACATTAACTTCTTTAGTTACAGCCTTTGATGCAGAAGGGAATATCGATCCCGATAATACAACTGTTACACTTGGACCTGAATTCCCCGCAGATGCTACAGTTTCATACGGAAAGCACAGCATTCTGGTAACCGGAAGCAACGGTTTTGAAATGGAATTTGAAGTTAAGGGTGCGATCAATGTTACAGCCCCTGCAGAGCCCATAAATGTTGATATTACAGGTCTTGGAGCTATGGGTATCCAGACCGGAACCAACGAAGGTCAGGAACTCGGCATCAGAATCGCAACCATCAGTTTAAGAACTCTCGGTATCGACGATATGAACTGCCAGACAATGGAAAATTCACTCAAATTCGTAGAGACCTTAAACGGAACTCTCGACTATATAAACAGCGCACGAAGCAGACTCGGCGCATATCAGAACAGACTTGAACATACAATCAATACACTGGATATTTCTGAAGAAAACATGACAGGCGCATATTCAAGAATCATGGACGTAGATATGGCATCAGAAATGGCAGAATATGCAAAGGATAACGTACTTGTACAGGCAAGCACCAGCATGCTGGCTCAGGCCAATGAAAGACCTTCTTCAGTTCTCCAGCTTTTACAGTAAAGGTGGTGAAGGATCATGACCAATGAAAAGGTAAAGGATTTTACAATGAGAGTGGCGGGAGCCAACAAAACAGAAATGATAGTAATACTCTATGACATTGCGGTTACATATGCAAAAGATGCCATAGCAGCTATCGATCATAATGACAAGCCTCTTTTCAGACAGGAAGTGGGAAAAATAAGAAATACCATTAAAGAGCTCATGAATTCCGTAAATACTTCCACCGATTTGGGTGTCACACTTTTAAGACTTTACATTTTCTGCAGCGGAGAGCTTACCAAGGGCTTCATCGATTATGATAAAGATGCGATCTACCATGTGATGAGCATTATCATGAAACTTCGCGAATCCTATGCTGAGCTCAGCAAGAAAGATACATCAGGTCCCGTTATGAGTAATACTGAAAAGGTATATGCAGGATTTACCTACAATAAAAACTGTGTTACGGAACCTGCAACAGATTTAAGTCAAAATCGTGGAATGCTTGTGTAGCGACTTTGTGATATAATTTTTTTTATAAAATATGATTGAAACATAATCATAAGAAATAAAGGTATCATTACCGTAAGGTTTTGACATACGAAAAGTCAGTTGGCACAAGGGTTTGAAGCAATCTTCAAGCCCTTGTGTCTTTTTGTTTTGACTAATTTTCACAAAAAGAAGGTTTTTTGGAATTAGGTATTTACAAAGCAAAAAGAATTCATATAATCAGAATTACAACTCATGAGTAACAAAACTTAAGGCGGTGATACATTGGAGCCCTGATAGATTTATTGGTTTTTGGATTACTTTTTTCAGGAGTCCTGTCAGATTTTAAAACCGACAAGATTCCCAATTCTCTGGTGGTATCTCTTTTAATCATTAAGATCATCAATCTTTTTTACATTACCCACATTGATTATCAAAATTCCATCGGTTTTACTTGTAAATCTTTTTTACTTTCAATTTTAATCATTATATTTCTTTATCCGTTTTTTATGATCGGAACCCTGGGGGCCGGAGACATTAAATTACTTTTTGTCTTACTTATCGGCAACCGCAATCCACTTTATTTTTTACTATCCGTTTTTGTATTGGGACTTATAATCGGAGTCTTAAACAATGTTCGCAGAGGTACATTTCTAAATAGGATCCGGATTATTAAGGAGAAAATAAGAAGTGCTTTATTGACCGGCAATCCGAGTGAGCTGGTTTCTTACCTTAACGCCCCTGAGCATAAGAAGGAAAAAGGGGTTATAGTTCATCTTTCTTTACCCATACTCATAACGGAAACTCTAAGAATTATTATTGATCTATTTAAAGGAGTTTAAGTTTAATGGAAAAACTCAAGATGGCAATCTGCGACAGAGAAGAGGGATTTGCCAGGAAAATGTATGAATACATTCTTTTGACAGAAGGAGAGACCTATGATGTAAACCTCTTTACGGAGGAAGAAGCTTTGAAAGAGTATTTACTTGATAATCCCACAAATATCCTGGTGTTATCCGATGAATACGACAGAGCGAGACTTAACCTTGCAAATGTGGAAAGCCTTGTGATATTAACCGGCGACAAGGGAAAAGTAAAGGAACATGAAATAATCTATAAATACAGGAAAAGAGACGAGCTTCTTCGCGAGATCACGGAAGCATATATAGGCTCTGCCAAAGAAAAAAGGAGCATCACATGTGAAAAAGGTCTTAAAGTTATCGGCGTCTATTCTCCCGTAAAGAGATGTTTCCAGACATCATTTTCACTTACCTACGGACAGATGCTTTCTAAGAATCATAAGACTCTGTATATCGGATTCGAGAATTTCTCAGGGTTTGACGAAATGTTAAACAGGATAACAAAGCTTAATATCATAGATCTTCTTTATTTCCTTGAATGTGATGAAAATGATTTCTCCATGAGAATAAAATCGGTAGTTGAGAGGATCGGGGACCTTAATTATATTCCTCCCGCCCGGAGCTTTCTTGAATTTAAGGATGTTGATTCAAAGAACTGGGAAAAGCTTATAAAAGCCATTGATGAAAAGACGGATTACGAATACCTGATACTGGATATGTCAGAGCATGTAATGGGGTTATTTGACATATTGCAGAGCTGCGAAAAGGTCTTCACCATAACTGATGAAAGCAGGATTTCCGACGCCAAGATGGCACAGTATTTATCGATCCTTAAGGAAACCGCCTATGAGAAGGTAATAGAAAAGACAGAGCGGTTAAAGATTCCGGTTTTCTATGATATCCCCGGAGAATATGAATTACTTCCTCTAAGTCAGTTAGCTTCTTTTATCCGTAAAAAAGTGATGTCAAAAGAAGGTATATATGAGGGAACCTGAGAATATCACCAAAGAGCGACTTATTAAGGAAGCAGTGGGGGAGATTGATTTCTCCAAAGATTTGAGCGATGCAGAATTATTCAGAGTGATAGACGATTCTTTTGAAAAAGTGGGTTCAAGATGGCAGATACCTCTTAATAAACGCATCGAAATGCGGAAAGAAGCCTTTAATTCTCTTAGAAAGCTGGACTGTCTGCAGGAGTTTCTTGATGATGATACCGTAACGGAGATCATGATAAACGGAAAGGATAATATCTTCATCGAAAGAAACGGCAAAGTAGAAAAGATTGATAAGGGCTTTACCTCCGAAAAGAAATTTGAAGATGTAATACAGCAGATCGTGGCGGGCTGTAACAGAAGGGTCAACGAAGCTAATCCCATTCAGGATGCGAGGCTTCCGACGGGAGAAAGAATAAGTATAGTGCTTCCTCCGGTGGCTCTTAACGGTCCAATAGTCACTATCCGCAAATTCTCGAAAACTCCATTGGATATGGAGAAACTGATAAGCCTTAACTCCTTAACACGTGAGGCAGCGGATTTTCTAAGCAAACTGATAATCGGTAAGTATAATATTTTCATCTCCGGTGGTACCGGTTCGGGAAAAACCACCTTTCTAAACGCATTATCACAATTTATCCCTGAAGATGAGCGAATAATAACCATAGAAGACAGTGCTGAGCTTAAGCTCATGGGCATTAAAAATCTGGTGCGACTTGAAACAAGAAACAGAACCGAGGACGGCGCCGGTGAAATAAGCATCAGAGACCTGATACGTGCGTCCCTTAGAATGCGTCCCGAGAGAATTATCGTGGGAGAATGTCGAGGGGAAGAAGCCATTGATATGCTTCAGGCAATGAACACAGGGCATGATGGAAGCCTGTCAACAGGTCATGCCAATTCCTCCGTTGATATGATCAAGCGCCTTGAGACCATGGTGTTATCAGGCATGGAGATCCCGATAGCCGCAATCAGAAGCCAGATAGAAAGCGCCATAGATATAGTTGTACATCTTACGAGAATGCAGGATAAGTCAAGACGTGTTGAAGAGATCAGTGAAATCGCGGGTATTAAGGATGGAGAGATCGTACTGAACAGGATATTTGAATTACGAAGAGATAGTTTAGTTAAAGTCGGTGAATTGAAGAATACAGAAAAGATGCAAAAAGCAGGTTTATGTAATGGATTATAAAAAATACAGATTTAATAAAAAAGAAATTTTGTCGGAGACCGGCAAATATCTTCTTATATCAGGTGCCTTTGCCTTTTTCTTTTATCGATCTTTAGTGGTATATGCGGTGGCAATATTTCTTACTCCATTATTCTTACATATAAGAAAAAAGCATTATATCAGCAAGCGAAAAGAGGCACTCATTAATGAATTTATCGAAGCGCTGAAAAGTATCGGCGCCAATATGAGAGCGGGGTACTCTCTCGAAAATGCCTGCGTGGAAGCGATTAAGGACATGACTCTGTTCTTCGGCGAAAAGTGCCTTATGGTGGAGGAACTTAAGAAAATACAAAAGGGTATGAAGGTGAATATCACAATAGAAGAGCTGTTAGAAGATCTGGGGGTGCGAAGCGGTATAAAGGATATCGAACTGTTCGCCGGAATAGTGAAAACAGCTAAGAGAAACGGAGGCCTGTTAAATGAGGTTTTTGAAAATACCGCAGCAAGGCTTTCCGATAAAAGAAGTCTTAAACAGGAACTCAATGTAATCCTTTCGGAAAAACAGTATGAGTTAAAGATTATGGAGATGATCCCGTTTCTGATCCTTTTCTATGTAGAAATGACCAACAGAGGATATTTCGATGTCCTGTATGAAGGAATAAAGGGTCGGCTATTTATGACATTTTCGGTTCTATTGTATTTTACGGCGGTATTTCTTGCCAATAAGATTATGGGGTTTCTTAAATATGAAGGAGCAAATTAGGAAAAATAAAAAGCTTATATTAATAAGCGTTTTGATCCTCGCGGTATCTTTTCTTTTTACATATATAAGCGGTGAAGAGGGCGCCTTAAGTGACGGTATGGTTGCACGAAGTGAGGAAGGCGACAGAGAAGTGGTAATGGATGTATCCCTTGATGGGGAAGAGCCGATAACTCTCAAGATCAACGTCTTTAACAAGGACCTGTCCGATGAAGAATTGAAGATTCTCATGGACGATTCGAGGGGGCCGCTAATAAAAAAGTTCTTAGGTGAAAACGAAAGTATCGATAATGTCACTACGAACTTAAACTTTTTTGAAGATCTGTCGGGATTTCCCTTTACGTATTCTTTTTCCGTAAAGGGCTTCGGGAAAATTGATGAAGCGGGAAACCTACTTACAATGGATGATTTCGAGGAAATCGTCGAAGTGACCGCAGAATACAAGGATTATGCTGAAGAGTTTGTGATTCCCATAAAAGTGCATCCGGGGCCGGAGGTTAAGAGGGAAATTCTTTCGCGAGTCATCGAAGAAGAGATCAAGAATATCGAAAAAGAGTCAAGAGCTGCGGGATCGTTTAAACTACCCGATAACGTCATCGGGAACAGGCTTACCTACAGAGAAGTTAAGTCATCGCCGGATTATAGGTATGTTCTTTTTGCAATGGGAGTAGTAGTTATGCTTTTTGCAGCTAAAATACATGACGAAAGAAAAGCTGTTGAAGATAAAAAAGCGATCATGCTAAACGAATATCCAATAATCATTCGGAATATGTCCATGTTCATCACTGCAGGCATGAGTATCCGCAACACCTGGAAGCGAATTGTGGAGGACTCGAAAAAGAACAGAAGCGATAATCCTATTTATTCGGAGATGGAACTTACCGTCAAAGAAATGGAGGGCGGCATAGCGGAAACCATAGCATATGAACGCTTCAGCGAAAGGCTTATGATTCCTGAAATAACACGATTCATTGCTCTTTTAAATCAAAACATCAAGCGAGGCAGTACGGTGCTTACGGATTTACTGTCCGATGAAGCCAATAAAGCCTATGAAAGCATGAAGCAGAAGATGAAAAAGCAGGGAGAAGAAGCGGGAACAAAGCTCCTTGTACCGATGATGCTACTTATGGTTATGGTAATGGCAATTATCATGGTACCCGCAATTTTTACACTTTAAAGAAGCGACCGATAATAAGCACGATAGAGTTTATTAGAGAGAAAGGAATAGAAAATGAAACTTAAGACATTTAAAGATTTTTTACTGGAAGAAGAAGGCATGGGAACGGTGGAAGTGATTTTGATAATCGTGGTTCTTGTAGCGCTGGTGGTTCTTTTTAAAGACAGGATCATGAAAATCGTAAGCAGCCTTTTCGATAAGATCACGGAACAGACGGACAAGCTTTGATGAAAGCATATGTCACTGTATTTTACTCTCTTATTGTTTCGGTGTGCCTGATGCTTTTAGTTGGGCTTCTTTACGGAGTAAGAGAGAATGCACTCAGGATGAAAGCGGACTACTCAATGAACGCTTCCATGGACGCGGTGATGTCCGAGTATAACAGGGAACTGTTTAAGCAATACGGCCTTTTATTCATAGATATGAGTTATCAAAGTGAAACCGTGGGTAAGGTTATTACCGAAGAACATTTGAAGAGTTATCTAAATCAGAACTTTAATGAAACTACACTTGGGATATGGGACGGAATAGATTTTTTGAAGCTTAAATGCCTGTCGGCGGACATTACCGGGCTCCGAATAGCGTCGGACCACAAGGCCTTAGCTATCAGAAAACAGGCAGTGGATTATATGCTGCGCGAAAGTAAGATAGCATATGCCGAGGATTTTCTTAAATTAATACCACAGTTTGAAGAAATTGAAGTATCCGGTGAAAAGGCCTTGGCCGATGCCCGAGAGCGCGCGAATGAAAAAAAGATAGACAAAGATAGAGTGCTTAAAGAAGCGGAGATCCCGGTTTTCTTTGTAGAAAAAGAAGAAGATGCAAGTCTGAATTTTCTTTCTTCCCTGAAGCTTGTAATAAAAGATATCGATAAGATTTCCCGCACAGGAATTAATAAAGAGAACTATATTTCCAAAAGAAAGAGCAACAAAGGGAATATGGACGAAGAAAAAGAAGATGTAGTGGAAAGTGCCGTAAACAAGCTTCTTTTCAGAATGTATCTCAATGAAGTCTGCGGTTCATATATTGAAAATAAAAAAGATTCCCGTCTGACATATCAGCTTGAATACATAATTGCAGGTAAGGACAATGACCCCGATAATCTTGAAAGCGTGGTGAACCGCCTTCTCATGTTTAGAACAGGGACACAGTACATGTTACTTCAGGAAAATGCCGTTGAAAAGACAGCGATAAAGATACTGAGCCAGGTGATCTCCGTCATCATTCTTGCCCCGGAAGCGGAAGAAGGTATTGCACAGACCATTGAAATAGGACTTTCAACATATCGCGGCGTGCAGGATACAAAGAAACTTATGGCAGGGGAAAAAATGCCCCTATACGGTGACGATAGCGCGGAGCTTGGGTATGGAGATTATTTGGATATATTCATGTATTTAACGAGCACGGGAACCGTCGCTGACAGGTTTATGGACATTATCGAAATGGATATTCGCAATACCAAGGACAATGAAAGGTTTTTGATCGATAACTGTTTTGACAGGTTTGAAGCTACCGCCTTTATAAAAAGCGATTACGGATATGAATACGAAATAAAAAGAGAATACGATGTAACAAATTGACAGAGGATTAAACAGATGCTTTTCCCAATTGAATTCTTCGAATTCAAAAAATCCCCCCATAAAGAAAGTAAAATCATCAGTAACTATAAACTTAAGCACAAAATGAGATTTTCTCCCGAGTTTTTAATCTTAATTCCCCAAAAAATGATTGACCTCTTAGGGAAAAGCATCTCTTTAGTCCCCTGTCTTAGAGCAGGAGCAACTGTCGAAGCAGCCATGATTATGCCGGTCATTCTTTCGTTCTTTTTATTCTTCTACCGGGTCATCCTTATAATCCTCATTCATTCCATGCTGGGTTCCGAAGTTTATGATATAGGAACGAAAATCGTCACCTATTCATACGATAGTGAAAAAGGTGATACAGGTACAGAGGCTTTTTTAAAGGATGCTGAAATCAAAGCTATGGCGGAAGCTCTTATAAGAAAACGCGTCAGTGAATCATTTTACAAAGACAAGATAACCGAACTCACCTGTCTTCTTTCAGGAAGAAACCAATCGACGGACGAGGTTGAAGTTGTCGCTGTATATAAGATCAAATCTTTTTTGGATTTCTTTTCAAAAAGGGGAATAAGGCTTACAAACCGGTTTCATGGAAGGCCGTTTACGGGCTTTAAAAATGACGACGGGGATACGGAATATGTCTATATCACAAGAGATTCAGATGTATATCACAAAAGCGGAATCTGCAGAGCGATAAATGTGGAAGTATATCAAATCACTAAAGATGCTCTTCCGAAAAAAAGAAATAAATCCGGAGGAAAGTATTATAAGTGTACTCAGTGTAAAAACAAAGGAGACGAGAACGTGTTCTATATAACCGAGTATGGAAACAAATATCATGAGGATCCGGATTGTTACGAGATCAATAAACAGGCCTACAGAGTTCCGAAAAGAGAAGTGGAGGATAGAAGACTTTGCTTTTATTGCAGGTAGTTAATGTTATAGAAATTGTAACGGTAATAGCGATTCTTAGTTATGCATCTTTTCAGGATGTAAAGACCCACACGGTGTCGGCTGTTCCGATTGCGGTTGCTTTATGTATCGAGGTGGCAGCAGGGCTTATGCAGCGTGGATTGTCACAGGTGATAATAGCGTTGATACCGGGAGTATTAATACTGCTTCTTTCTTTTTTTAAGGGTGCAGGTATAGGGGCCGGTGACGGATTGATCGCAATGATAACCGGAATATCGCTCGGGATTGAAGCAGAGCTCATTTCATTATATTTTTCATTTATTTTATCAAGTATTTTTGCATTGTTAATAATAGCGCTTAAAAAGGGTAATAAAAGAACGGAGATAGCTTTTGTACCCTTTATGGCAGCAGGATTTTTAATAGAAAAGGCGGTGATTTTATGAAAAAGAAAAGGTTTAAAGGTTTTATGACGGTGGAAGCTGCAATTCTGATCCCCTTCATGGTTCTTGTTACATTTCTCGCTTTTTATATGGTGATCTTCATATATGATAAGACGCTTTTAATGCAGGACGTAAATACTCTTTGTGCTGTGGGAGAAGCAAATACAAGATTAAGCTCCACAGACCTTACATCCATAATAGAAGATAAATTTGCGGAAATGGTAAAAGAACATCCATATATCTCAGCCAGAGATTTCAATCTGAAAATGAAGAGAGAAGGAGTAAACCTAAGGATACTCGTTGATTATGAATATGTGGTCCCCATATTTTCTGCATTTAACAGAAAGGTTTCTTTTGGGAAGAGTATAAAGACCATAACGCCAATCTATGTTTTGCAGACCAGAAGAGATTTCGGAGGTGGTATTTCAAAGTGAATTTAAATACGAATATATGCTATGAACTAAATCATACCTATCTTTCTTTTTGCGGAGACGCTATAAGTGAGGATTCGGATTATAGATTCAGGATGCTGGAAGAGAATTCTCCTGAACGAGTCTTGAAAATATCAAAGAGATATATAAACGGGGATCGTTTCATATATGTAGACATCACCGAGCAGGAAAGCTTATTGCATTTCTGTACAGTGAGTCGCCTTGGAAAAGAAGATGTAAAGAAACTTTTCAGAAGTTTAAAGCTTGCAAGCAATGAGTTATCCAATTATCTGATAGATAATGAGAACCTGTTCTTAAAACCGGAATTTATCTTCAGATCCGTAAAAACAGGAGAAATACGATTTATATGTATTCCGACGGATGATAAATTACGTAGGGAAAACCCACTTATGACACTCTTTGAATATGTTCTTAATAACATGGATACCGTGGATACAGCCTTTTCTGAAAAACTGATATTTTTATACGACGCCGTACAACGTGGTAATGTGGCCATCGAGAATATATACGATTCTCTTTGGGAAACTGAAGAAGAAACCTACGAGCAGGAAGAAGAGGAGGCGGAGGAACTTGAAAACTTACCTTCTCATGAAAAAACAGAACTAAAACATTATAAAGAATGGGCTGTAATGGGTTTTTTTACTGTCGGCGTATCCATGATCCTTTATGCTTTGTGTTTTTGGTAAAAAACAACGAATAACCGCCTCTTATCAGGGGTGGTTTTTTATGCTATAATTTTCTTCGAAAGGCGGTTGTCTATGAAGATAAACATATATTACGGGGGACGGGGACTTATCGACGACCCCACACTTTATGTAATAAACAAAATGCAGGCAGTTTTGGAGGAGCTTCACGTAACGGTTGAGCAGTTCAATTTACATGAACTTAAGAACACCATTACAACACTTCCACAGACCCTTAAAAATGCGGATGGCGTTATTTTTGCCACTACGGTTGAGTGGTACGGAATAGGTGGCTACATGCAGCAGTTTCTCGATGCCTGCTGGTTATATGGCGACAAAGACAAGATCAGTAAGATTTACATGTGTCCCGTTGTAATGGCCACAACCTATGGAGAGAGAGAAGGTAAACTCAACCTTGCAAATGCATGGGAAATCCTGGGTGGTCTTCCTTGCAGCGGTATCTGCGGATATATAGAAGATGCGTCGATGCTTGAAAACAACGATGACTATACTCGTCTCATTGAGAAGAAGGCTGAGAATATGTACCGTACCATTAATCAAAAGGTTGCAAGTCTTCCTGCCAGCAATCAGGCAGTAAAGCAGAAGGTATATCTCACCAAGAACATAGATTTAACACCTCAGGAATCAGAGCAGTTATCAAAATATGCCTCCGATGATGCTTATGTTCAGAAGCAGAAAGAAGATATAACAGAGCTCGCCAGCATGTTCAGAGATATGATGGGGGTTCCCGAAAAAGAAGAACCCGATGAATTTATAAAAGATTTTACCGAAGCCTTCCACCCGGAAGCAGGTCTTGAAACTTCATATCTCTTTGTGATTTCCGGAAAGAACAAGCCCTTGTTTATAAAAATCGAAGGTATGGAATGTAAGTGCGAATACAAAGACGGCGAGAAGGCCAGTGTTGAGTTAAACATCCAGGCAGACAAGCTTCGCGATATAGTGAAGGGAGACATGACCTTCCAGAGAGCCTTCATGGCAGGTGACATGAAGATGAAGGGCGATTTCAAAGCCTTGAGGAACTTGGATACACTGTTTGTATTTGGATAAAGAGTTTGAGAAAATAAAATACTTAATCAGAAAGGCACGAATATGAAAGACGATTGTATTTTTTGCAAATTGGCTAACGGAGTGATTCCTACCAACTCAATTTATGAAGATGATACCTTTAAGGTGATTCTTGATGCAGCCCCCGCCAATGAGGGTCACGCTCTTATTCTTCCTAAGGAGCATTACGATGATGTATTTTCAATAGATGACGGCGTTCTTGCAAAAATAATGCCTCTTGCCAAGAAAATTGCCACAAAAATGCAAGATTCCTTGCATTGCGACGGCGTAAACATTATCCAGAACAATAAAGAAGCTGCGGGGCAGACTGTGATGCACTATCACCTTCACATTATTCCCAGATTCAAGAATGATAACCAGAAAATGCTTTGGGTTCCTAAAGAAGTATCCGATGAAACCCAGAAAGAAATGGTTAAAAAACTTAGCTTATAAGAATATGAAAACGAAAAGCTTCCGCAGAGCATGCGGAAGCTTTTTGAATTTATAATTGAGTGGAAACGAATTGGAAATACTTTAGACATTATTACCGCTTTCCACCTTTTATAAACTATCCACTATTCCTTTCATTCGTTCCCACTCTTGACACATTTGAGCCAATTTTTCTTTTCCTAAAGGTGTTATTACATAATACTTTCTGACAGGCCCTTCGGAACTTGGCTTTTCATATGATTCTGCAAGTCCTTCAGCTTTTATCCTTCTAAGAATAGAATAGAAAGTGCTTTCATCCGTGTCATCAACCAGTTGTTTCATTTCTTGAATCAGCGGGTATCCATATATTTCACCTCTAAGCAGGATTTTAAGGATACAAAGCTCCAAGATACCTTTTTTTAGCTGAGCAAGCATTATTTTAGACTCCTCCGTTTTATAAATAATAAGAACCAGAGGATGGCAATAATACTGGCGCTTACTATCGGAAATAAGAAAGCTCTTGGAGCAAAATACGATATCTCAACATTCTTCCATGTCATATACCATCCGCTAACAACAGCACAGAAAACTCCGCTTTGTAGCATTCCACCGCTGAACCAAACAATATAACGAAACATATATCCATAAAAGAAAACTAATAGCGAAATAACTGAAAGGAGTAAAAAAGATATAAAAATTAATTTAATATATGAGCCTATGATGAGCGGTTCCGTTTCTCCAAAAACAAGATTGGGAATAAGGCCATTTGCTAAAAATAAAAATGCAAGTTGTAAGGCTATTATTAATATCTGACCACTTATAAAAAATAGGATTTCTTTAGTTGCAGGGTTTATGGCGCCTATCAGTAACCAGTCCTTTTTCCAAAAGAGGTAGACTATTGTCCATCCGGCTACAAGTAAGGACATCGAAGCAAAAGTATTGTGATATACTGCATACATAAAAAGAAAAATAAACAAAAAGAGAAAAACAGATGACAAAACTATATTCCACTGCTTGTTGTTTTTGCTCATATTTTTTTTAAGAACAGATACAAAATTCGTTGGATTATCGAATAATGTATATAGTTCTCCATTTTCTGTTGATTCTTTTAAATCATATATTGTTTCTTTTATCTCCTTCGCTTTAAAATAATTAATCATTTTTCTATGGGCTGAAACGATAAATTTATTATCATTGCTAATCATAGTTCGCCTCCTCTCTTGCATATATTGATTGTGGCTATCTTCACTTTGAAAGTATCACACTACTGATTAATGGTCAATAGTGATTAGTGTATTCATTTCCCTTAATGTCGAAAAAGATATAAAAAAGCTTCCGCAGAATATGCGGAAGCTTTTAGTATTTACAATACTTGAAAATATAGATAAACAGATGTATTATAAAAGTGAAATCAGCAATTTCAGATATGTGAGGATATTAGTCATGGTATATGAATATATAATCAATAATTTTCAAAATGGAGAACCGATTTTTATCAGTGAACTCCCAGGAGGCTCTAAGGATTATCTGCGCCAGGAGATGAAGAAACTGGTTGATGACGGGAAAATGGAGCGTTTATATAACGGAGTTTATTATCTTCCATACCTTACAATCCTTGGAACTAAAGGAAAAATATCCATGGATAAGTATATTGAGAAGAAATATCTCAACGTGGATGGGAAAACAACAGGGTATATTACAGGGTTGCAACTTGCAAACAAATACGGTTTTACATCGCAGAATCCGGCATGTTATGAAATCTGTAGCAATGAAGCTACAACCAAACAGCGTAAGCAGGAGATTGATGGAAATACTATCGTGGTCTATAAACCGGTCACCGAAGTGACGGAGAATAACAAATCGGCCCTTCAGTTTTTAGACCTGATGACAATGATAGATAAATACAGCGAGATTACAGGGACCGAACTTTCTGCAAAGTTGAAAAAATATGTTGCTGCTGTAAAACTGGATTTCCAAACGGTTAAACAGTATCTTTCTTTTTATCCGGATAAGGTGTACAGAAATATATATGAAGGGGGCTTAATGAATGAGTTGGTATAGGGAATGTTTCCTACGATGAGGCGATAGAAAATGGTATTGCAAAAGTTGCTGAGACAAGTGCATTTGTACTAAGATTCCCACGCTCTATTTAACGAAAAGCTTCCGCAGAGCATGCGGAAGCTTTTTCTAAGTTAACTATTTTAATCTGTACTCTTCAATGAGTCCCATGATAGTTGCGATGGGGTTTAACTGGCTTGACTGAGTCATGTTGTCTATATATGACTGTCTGTTACAGAAAAGCTCCTGAAGGGACTGGACTAAAGTATCGGGAGTCATATCTTCTTCATGAAGCACAAGGGAGAAACCCTGTGATTCAAAAGAAGCTGCATTTAAAAGCTGATCTCCACGGGAAGCGCTGGCAGGAAGCGGTATTAAGAGGTTTGGTTTCTTAAGAGCGAGCAGTTCGCAGATGGAGTTGGCACCTGCTCTTGAAATAACCACATCTGCCATGGCGAACACATCTTTTAAATCTTCTTTTAAATATTCAAATTGCTTGTAACCTACGATTCCGTTAAGGGAATCATCAAGATTTCCCTTGCCGCAGATATGAACAATATTAAAGTCTTTAAGTATCTGTGAAAGGGCACTTCTAACGGTTAAATTAATATTTCTTGCACCGAGGCTTCCTCCGATTATAAGTACCACGGGCTTACCCGAGTTAAAACCGCACAGAGAAAGACCTTTCTCGCGCTTTCCCTCGGAAAGCTCACGTCTTATGGGGGAACCGGTCAGTACGCTCTTTCCCGCGGGAAGGTAAGAAACTGTTTCAGGGAAGTTGCAACATACTTTTTCGGCGAGAGGAATACAAAGCTTGTTAGCAAGACCGGGTGTTATATCTGATTCATGTATGATGCAGGGGATATGAAGAGCGTGTGCCGCACGAACAATGGGAACGCTTACAAATCCTCCCTTTGAAAACACGATCGAGGGATTTATTTCTTTTAAATGCGCTTTAGCTTCGTAGTATCCCTTAATAATCTTAAAAGGATCGGTAAAATTTTTTAAATCAAAATAACGTCTTAACTTACCTGTCGCCACACCGTAGTAAGGTACATCATAATCTTCCATGAGACGCTTTTCGATTCCGTCATAGGATCCCATATAGCTTACTTCGAAACCTGCATTTCTAAGTTCCGGAAGAAGTGCGATATTGGGAGTTACATGCCCCGCGGTACCACCGCCTGTTAATACTATTTTCTTTTCCATAACCTGTTTCTCCGATAATTATTTACATAGATAAATTAAAATCATCCAACAAAAAAACACAGCCGTAAAGCCGTGTTTCTTTTTTATATTGCTCCGTTTACGTAAGCGCTTAATGCTTTTGAAAGCTGGTCGGGGCAGGATGTTGCTCTGGGACCGCAGGTAATACCTGAAAGTCTTTCGATGGCTTCTTCCACCTTCATGCCTTTAATAAGCGCATTAAGTCCCTTGTGGTTTCCGTCACATCCGCCGGTGAACACAACATTTTCCACTTTGCCGTCAACAACTTCAAAATCTATTCCCACTGCACAAATTCCCTTGGGTACGTAATGCATGATAAATCTCCTTTTATATTAAATCCGCTGTGCTTTGTACTCAGCAAAGCTGATTATCGGGCGCACAACTCCGTCGTGCTTCATTATATCAAAAACAGGCGTAATGGCAATATTTTTTACTAAGAAGTTATCAATTGTGATATGATTATAAGGCAGACGTGTTTTTAAATTACTTTAACGTAAAGGAAATAGATTGTGGGTAAAATAGTTTATATAATGGGGAAGAGTTCCACCGGCAAAGATACCATATTTAAAGAACTCATAAGAGGTAACAAATTTCCATTTAAAACCCTGGTTACATACACAACCCGTCCCAAGCGTTCCGGGGAAAAAGAAGGCTATGAATATCACTTTGTGACAGAAGATGAATATCAGAGCATGGAGAAGGAAGGCAAGGTAATAGAAGCCCGCACCTATCCGTCAGCCATGGGTCCCTGGAGATATTTTACAGTAAATGACGGGCAGCTTGATTCCGACGACACATTTATAACCATAGGCACTCTTGAGTCCTATTGTTCCATGAAGGACTACCTTAAAAAGAACCAGTTGATACCTGTTCTTGTGGAACTTGATGACGGTGTGAGACTTCAGAGAGCCCTTAATCGCGAGAAGAAGCAGCAGACGCCGGGATACGAAGAGATGTGCCGAAGATTTTTGGCCGATCAGAAGGATTTTTCTGAAGAGAACATTAAAAAAGCAGGAATTATAAAGAGATTTACAAACAACGATTTACTGAAGTGCTTACATGAGATAGAAGATTACATTACGAGGGAACTTGAGAATGGATGTTAAGATCAATCAAATCACTCAGGCACAGGAAATTCAGAAAACACAAAATGTTCAGCAGTCAAGCGATGAATTCAAGTTTGTCTTAATGAGCAGAATTTCCGAAGAGGATCTGCAGGCTCGCCTCACATCTCTTATGGAAGAGATCACCATGCAGGGCGAGAGGATTTCCAAAAAGAAAGATATAAAAGATATGCGCCGTTACAGAAGTCTCATAAAAGATTTCATGAACGAGATCATATCCAGATCCCATTCTTTTTCCAGAGAGAACTTTCTTGACAGAAAAGGCCGTCACAGAGTCTACGGCATTATAAGGCTCATAGACCAGAACTTAGATGACCTTGCTCAGGAACTGGTAAAAGAACAGAAAGATAACATTACCATATTACAGAAAATAGGAGACATACGTGGACTTATCCTTGATATTTTCACGTGACGGGAGGTGCCGATGCCGGGCTTCAATGACATAATAGGACAGGACCAGATAAGAGAGCATTTGGAAAACGCCATAAAGCAGGACAAAGTATCCCATGCTTACATAATCGTGGGCGAGCGCTATGCGGGAAAAGAATTTATCGCCCGCGTATTTGCACAGGCCCTTCTTTGTGAAAAAGAAGAAAATGTGCCCTGCGGTGAATGTCACAGCTGTAAGCAGGCTTTATCCAACAATAATCCCGATATCATAAAGGTTACTCATGAAAAGCCCAACGTAATAAGCGTTGACGACATAAGAGTACAGGTCAATGAAGATGTATTAAAGATGCCTTACGGCGGGAAAAAGAAGGTTTACATCATCAATGAGGCAGAGAAGATGAATCCTCAAGCCCAGAATGCTCTTCTTAAAACCTTTGAAGAGCCGCCCGAATATGCGGTGATCCTTCTTCTTGTGACCAATGAGGAGGAGCTTCTTCCTACAATCCGTTCCCGTGCCGTTACATTAAACATGAAGCCGGTTGCGGATAAGATCGTAAAGAAATATCTCATGGAAGAGGTTAAGATACCGGACTATAAGGCTGACGTCTGCGTTGCTTTTGCCCGTGGAAATCTCGGAAAGGCAAAGCTTCTTGCCACCAACGAAGAGTTTGATGAGATCCGCGACGATGTCGTTAATCTCTTAAAATACCTCCCCGACATGGAAGTGTCGGAGCTTATTCAGGCAGTTAAGCATGCCTCTGAGCATAAGCTTGAAATCAATGATTACATCGATATCATCATGGTGTGGTACAGAGACATTCTTTTGTTTAAAGCCACCCAGGATGCAAACGACTTGATTTTCAAGGATGAGATACAGTATATTAGAAAAGTGGCCGACAAGGTGGATTACGAGGGCATTCAGGTAATTATCGACGCCCTTGAAAAAGCTAAGAAACGTATTGCGGCTAACGTTAATTTTGAACTTACCATGGAATTGCTTTTCTTAACAATTCAAGGAAAATAAAGGATAAAACATGATAGAAGTTATTGGAGTTAAATTCAGGGAAGCCGGTAAAGTATATTACTTTTCCCCCGGGGACAAAGAAATAAAGCGTGGCATGCACGTTATCGTGCAGACTGCACGCGGCATGGAATATGGCGTGGTTATGCTTGGTAACGTGATGGTCGAAGATGAAAAGGTTATTCAGCCACTTAAATCCGTTATCAGAATCGCCACCAAGGAAGATGATGAAAAAGAAGCTTCCAACAGACAGAAAGAAAAAGAAGCTTTCCCCATATGTAAAGAAAAAATCGAAAAGCACAACCTGCCAATGAAGTTAATTAACGTAGAATGCACCTTCGATAATAACAAGATGCTTTTCTATTACTTCAGCGATGGCCGAGTTGACTTCAGAGAACTGGTTAAAGATCTGGCAGCAGTATTCCATACCAGAATTGAGATGCGTCAGGTAGGTGTTCGTGACGAAGCAAAGCTTCGCGGCGGTATCGGTATCTGCGGACGCCCCCTTTGCTGCACCACATACATGGCTGATTTCCAGCCCGTATCCATCAAGATGGCAAAAGAACAGAACCTGTCACTTAACGCTACCAAGATTTCAGGCGTATGCGGACGTCTTATGTGCTGTCTTAAAAATGAAGAAGAAACCTACGAAGAATTAAACAGAAACCTTCCTATAGTAGGGGATGAAGTTACAATCATCGCCGAAAAGAAGAAGGGACAGGTTCAGTCGGTTAACGTATTAAGACAGCTTGTAAAGGTTATTGTAGAAGAAAACGACGAAAAGGAATTAAGGGAATATAAGCCCGAAGAGCTTTCTTTTAAGAAGCGAAGAAACAAAAAACTTGAGCTCACCGAGGAAGAAAAGCAGGCACTTAAGGACCTTGAAAGTTAATGAAAGAAGTTTCTCTGAAGCCTGACGAACGAGTTGACGATTTAGAGCGAAACGGACTTAAGATCATTCAGGATAAAAACCGGTTCTGCTTCGGAATGGATGCCGTTTTGTTAACAGGCTTTGTTAAAATAAAAGAAGATGCGCTTGTTTTGGATATGGGAACCGGTACGGGAATTATACCGATACTCCTTTCGGCAAAGACCAAAGCAAAGAGTTTTAAGGCACTGGAAATCCAAAAAGATTCCGCCGATATGGCAAGAAGAAGCGTGGCTTTGAATGAGCTTGATGATAAAATCGAGATAATCGAAGGCGATATAAAAACCGCTACGGATTATTTTGACAAAGCATCTTTTGATGCGGTGACATGTAATCCTCCATATATGATAGGAGAGCATGGGTTAAAGAATCCTGATTCCGCTATGGCTATCGCAAGGCACGAAGTGTTATGTACATTTGATGATGTAGCAAGAAATGCAGCTTCCCTTCTTAAGCCGGGAGGAAGTTTTTTCTTGGTTCACAGGCCCTTCAGACTTGCAGAGATTTTTGAGACTCTCATGAAATACAGATTAGAGCCAAAAAGAATGCAGTTGGTCTACCCATTTGTCGATAAAGAGCCCAATATGGTGCTGATAGAAGCGGTGCGGGGTGGCAAGTCAAGAATGACGGTTGAGAAGCCCCTTGTCATATATAAGGCTCCGGGAGTATACACCGATGAGATTTATGAAATCTACGGATATTAGTTTTTAATTCCCATGCGTTGACAAAGTGGTATCATATAACTATACTTTGCTTGAAATACAATTAAGAAGGAGAAACCAATGTTAGAAAAGATTGTTAATATTATCAGAGAACAGTTAAACATTGATGATGTTGAAATCACCGAAGATACTTCATTTAAGGACGACTTAGGAGTTGATTCCCTTGATTTATTAGAGCTTGTTATGGCTTTTGAAGAAGAATACGATATCGAACTTAACCCCGAGGAGCTTGAAGACATCAAGACAGTGGGCGATGTTATGGAATATGTAAAGAAATATACAGATCAATAAGCAGGAATTAAGACTCCGGCAAGTTTGCCGGAGTTTTGTACTTTTAGGAAAATTGCCGGGCGTTTAAAGAAACGCCGGGATTTTTGTTTCATTGGGATTGGAGGCATTATGTACAACGACTGGTTTAGTATCGGACCCCTTACCATACACGGCTATGGAGTTATGACCGCGCTCGGTCTTATTGCGGCACTTCTTCTAGCATCATTCAGAGCAAAGAAACGCGGATTAAGCGATGACATCTGCTATGGCATTCTTTTTACCGGAGTGATATTCGGATACATGGGATCAAAGCTCATGTTTGTGCTGGTGGAATTTGATGAATTCATTAAAAACCCCCGCATGATCATCTCATCCGGCGGATTCGTGGTAGTGGGAGGCTTAACGGCCGGTGTCATAGCCTGCTACATATACTGCCGCATTAAAAAAGTTGATTTTATAGAATATTTTGATCTTGTGGCGCCTTCAATTGCCCTTGCACAGTGTCTTGGACGTATCGGATGTTTCTTCGCAGGATGCTGCTACGGAAGAGAGACAACCTCCGCCTGCGGAATAACTTTCTTACATTCCGATTTTGCACCTAACGGCGTGAAGCTTATCCCCACTCAGCTGATCATGTCAGGCGCCAACCTTATTCACATGGCTGTATTACTTTTGATCGCCCGTTTTGCCAAGAAGAAAGGCCTTGTATCCGGTCTTTACATTATCTTCTACAGCATCGGCAGATTTTTGATCGAATACTTACGTAACGATGACAGAGGAACAGTCGGAGCCCTTTCAACATCCCAGTTCTACAGTATCATCACCCTTGTTGCAGGAGTTATATATCTTGCTTTCAACATGTTACGCAAGGAAAAAGAAACACAGGAAGAAGTAAATGAAGCGGTATAGAAGAGAAGACGAAGTTTCATATTGTCTGGGCATCACACTTACATTTGAACTTTTGAAATATGCCAAAGAATATGCCCGTAAGGTTTATGTGCATTCAAGCATCAATAAAAATGAATCCTTTGAGAAGCTTGAGAAAATGTGCCGTGAGCTTCATGTACCCATGGAGTATTCCGACAAGCCCTTTAATATTCTTTCTCAAAAAGAAAACTGCTACGTAATCGGTGAGTTCAGTAAATTCAATCGACCCGTAGATAAGAATAAATCCCATGTGGTGTTACATAATCCGTCAAATGCGGGAAACATGGGAACAATAATGCGTTCAGCCGCAGGATTCGGTATTACGGACCTTGCAATAATTACTCCCGCGGTGGATGAATTCGATCCGAAAACCATAAGAGCCTCCATGGGAGCTGTGTTCCATCTGAATATAGAGAAGTTTTCTTCTTTTAGCGAGTATAAAGAAAAGTGCGGAGAGCGAGAACTCTACCCCTTTATGCTGAAAGCAAAGATAAAGCTTCATGATATAAGCCCTAAGGCGCCTTATTCATTGATCTTCGGTAACGAAGCCACGGGACTTCCCGATGAGTTTTTGAGTGAGGGCACAAGTGTGATAATCCCGCATTCCGGCAGGATTGATTCCCTGAACCTGCCCATAGCTGCCAGCATAGCTTTATATGAAGCTACGAAGCAGGATTTTTAGGTTTTGTGTATATAATTCATACAAAAGAAACAGAAAATCCGCCATAAAATTGGCAATCCTTAAAAATAGACTTTGAAAAAAGAGTGTGTTAATTTGATAGTGTAGGAACTATTTCCTATGGTCGTGAAATAAAAAGAAATATTTAGGAGGAATCATGACGAATTTAGAGCTTCAGAAAATGGCAAACGAAGTTCGTAAAGGTATCATCGAGTCAACCAACAGTGCGAAATGCGGACATCCCGGCGGATCACTTTCAGCTGCAGATATCTTTACATATCTTTATTTTGAGGAATTAAATGTGGATCCCAAGAATCCGGATAAAGAAGATCGTGACAGATTTGTATTGTCGAAGGGACATACAGCTCCCGGACTTTACGCCGCTCTTGCACACCGTGGATTTTTCCCGGTTGAGGATCTTTTAACACTTCGTAAGCTTGGTTCATATTTACAGGGACATCCCAGCATGGGCGTTCCGGGTGTGGACATGGCGACAGGTTCCCTCGGACAGGGTATCTCCGCTGCAGTCGGTATGGCTTTGGGCGCTAAATATAAGAAACTTCCTTCAAGAGTATATACATTACTTGGTGACGGTGAATGTGAAGAAGGTCAGGTATGGGAAGCCAGCATGTTCGCAGGCCACAGAAATCTTGATAATCTTTGCGTGATCGTAGACTATAACGGACTTCAGATAGACGGTAAGCTTGAGGATGTATGTTCTGCAGAACCTTTTGCTGATAAGTTCAGAGCTTTCAGATTCCATGTGATCGAAATTGACGGACATGATTTTGATGATATAAGAAGAGCTTTCAAAGAAGCTCGTGAAACAAAGGGTCAGCCCACTGCAATCATTGCAAAGACCGTAAAAGGCAAGGGCGTATCCTTCATGGAAAATAATGCTTCATGGCATGGCAAGGCAACAAATCCCGAAGAATTTAAGATCGCCATGGAAGAATTAAGAAAGGCGGGTGAAGCATTATGTCAGATGTAGTAAAGATAGCAACCAGAGAAAGTTATGGTAATACATTAAAAGAGCTTGGTGCCGAATATCCCAACCTCGTAGTTCTTGATGCAGACCTTGCGGGAGCAACCAAGACCGCTACCTTCGGAAAGGCTTATCCCGAAAGATTCTTCGATTGCGGTATCGCAGAAGGTAATATGATCGGTGTTGCAGCAGGACTCGCAACCATGGGATTCATTCCTTTCGCATCTTCTTTTGCAATGTTCGCAACAGGAAGAGCATTTGAGCAGATTCGTAACTCAGTGGGTTATCCCAAGCTTAACGTTAAGATCGCAGCTTCTCACGCAGGTATCACTGTTGGTGAAGACGGCGCATCACATCAGTGTAATGAAGATATTGCTTTAATGCGCACCATTCCCGGAATGGTCGTATTAAATCCTTCCGATGATATTGAAGCCAAGGCAGCAGTAAGAGCAGCCATTGAGCATAAGGGTCCCGTTTATATCCGTTTAGGAAGAAGCGCTGTTCCCGTAATCAATGACAGACCCGATTACAAATTTGAACTTGGCAAGGGTATTCTTTTAAAAGAAGGTACCGACGTAACTATCGTAGCTACAGGCGTTGTTGTGGATTCAGCCATCAAGGCAGCGAAGATGCTTGAAGAAGACGGAATCTCAGCAGAAGTGATCAACATCCACACCATTAAGCCCTTAGATAAAGAATTGATCGCAAAGAGCGCTAAGAAAACCGGCAAGGTGGTAACCGTTGAGGAACATTCCATCATCGGTGGTCTCGGCAGTGCGGTAACGGAAGCTTTGGCAGAATGTTGCCCTACAGTTGTTAAGCGTCTCGGAATGCAGGATGTATACGGTGAATCCGGTCCCGCAGCAGAACTTCTTGTAAAGTACAAGCTTGACGGCAAGGGCGTATACGAAGACATTAAAGCGTTTCTTAAGTAACACAAGATAATAAAGCGCAAAGCGGTTTATTATAGTAAAGGAAAAGAAAATGATTTTATCCCCTTCAATTTTATCTGCTGATTTTTCAGCACTCGGTGAAGATATTGTAAAAATCGATAAAGCAGGGGCAGATTATATTCATATCGATGTTATGGATGGTATTTTTGTACCATCCATTTCTTTTGGAATGCCCGTGATAAAGTCCATAAGAAAGTGCACAGACAAAGTATTTGATGTGCATCTGATGATTGATGAACCCATCCGTTACATTGAAGAATTTAAAAAGGTGGGCGCTGATATCATAACCGTGCATCTTGAAGCATGTAAGGATGTGGATGCTACCATTAAAGCCATTCATGATGCAGGATGTAAAGCAGGTCTTTCCATTAAACCCAAGACCCCCACGGAAGCGATTTTCCCCTATCTTGATAAGATCGACATGGCTCTTATCATGACGGTTGAACCCGGTTTCGGCGGACAGGCTTTTCTTGATTTCACAACGGAGAAGATTGTAGCTTTAAGAAAGAAGATCGATGAGATGGGACTTGAATGTGACCTAGAGATTGACGGCGGTGTCAATAAAGAAAACATCGATATGCTTCTTAAAGCAGGTGCTGATGTTGTTGTTGCAGGCTCCGCAGTTTTCAAAGGCGATGTTGCCGAGAATGTTAAGTTCTTTAAAGAAAGAAATACAAGACATCCCCTTGCATAGTGCTTTGTTGACGCATTTTTAAAAATGCGATATAGTAACAAAAGGCGAGTTAAGCCCGTCTTCTCGACATTCTGAGAAGATGGGTTTTTACCTTATTATAGGAAAATGCTATTCAATTCAAATCTTCAAAGGGAAGAAGACGCTTCTCTATATGATAAATAAGGAGTAATTTATGGGAAACAAAGGAAAATATTACATTACCACAGCGATAGCATATACTTCCGGTAAGCCTCACATCGGAAACAGTTATGAGATCGTTATGGCTGATGCCATTGCAAGATACAGACGTAAAGAAGGATATGAAGTATTCTTCCAGACAGGAACCGATGAACATGGTCAGAAGGTTGAGATAAAGGCATCAGAAGCCGGTGTTACACCTAAGGAATTTGTTGATAAGGTTGCAGGTGAAATAAAAGGTATCTGCGATTGCTTAAATTGTTCCTATGACAAGTTTATAAGAACAACCGATGCAGATCACGAAGAAAAGGTACAGAAGATATTTAAACGTCTCTACGATCAGGGAGATATCTACAAAGGTGCTTACGAAGGAATGTATTGCACTCCCTGCGAATCTTTCTGGACTCAGTCTCAGCTGGTTGATGGAAAATGCCCTGACTGCGGCCGTGAAGTAAAGCCTGCAAAAGAAGAAGCATATTTCTTCAAAATGAGTAAATACGCTGACAGACTTATAGATTATATAAATACTCATCCTGAATTCATTCAGCCTGTTTCCCGTAAGAACGAGATGATGAACAACTTCTTGCTTCCCGGACTTCAGGATTTATGTGTATCAAGAACTTCTTTTAAATGGGGTATTCCCGTAACATTTGATCCAAAGCATGTAGTATATGTATGGCTTGATGCTCTTACCAACTACATCACCGGTGTGGGCTACGATGCAGAGGGCAACAGCTCCGATTTTTATAAAAAGATGTGGCCCGCAGACCTTCACCTGATCGGTAAGGATATTGTGAGATTCCATACAATTTACTGGCCCATTTTCCTGATGGCATTGGGTGAGCCCCTTCCCAAGCAGGTATTCGGTCATCCCTGGTTATTGCAGGGCGGTGAAAAGATGAGTAAGTCAAGAGGCAACGTGATATATGCCGACGATCTCACATCTCTTTTCGGTGTGGATGCGGTAAGATACTATGTTCTTCACGAAATGCCCTATGAAAATGACGGAACCATCACCTGGGAATTAATGGTTGAAAGATTCAATTCAGACCTTGCAAATATTCTCGGAAACCTTGTAAACAGAACTATCTCCATGTCCAACAAGTACTTTGGAGGTGTTGTTACAAAGACCGGCGTTGAAGATACAATGGATGCAGATCTTAAGGCAGTTGTAACAGCAGCAAGAGACAAGGCAGAAGAAAAGATCAACGCGAACAGAGTGGCTGATGCCATTACCGAAATATACGCGATCTTCAAGCGCTCCAATAAATATATTGATGAAACCGAACCCTGGGTACTTGCTAAGGACGATTCAAAGCTCGATCGCTTAAAAGAAGTAATGTACAACTTAACCGAAGCTATTGCTATCGGCGCTAATCTCATAAAGCCCTTCATGCCTGAAACCGCTGACAAGATCCTCGCACAGCTCAATGAAAAAGAAAGAGATTACGATGATTTAAATAAGTTCGGACTTCGTGCATCCGGCGAGAAAGTGACTGATGCTCCCGAAATTCTCTTTAAGCGTCTCGACTTAAATGAGATCATGGAGAAGGTTGAAGTTATCAGAGCCAATCAGAGAGCCGAATATGAAAGAGAGAACGGAATCGTGGCTGAAAAGCCAGAAGAACCCGTGATCGAGTTTGAGATGATGCCTGAAATCACCTACGATGATTTTGCAAAGCTTCAGTTCAGAGTGGGTGAGATCATTAAGTGTGAAGAAGTGCCTAAGTCAAAGAAGCTTCTTTGCTCACAGGTAAAGATCGGATCTGAGGTTAAACAGATCGTATCCGGCATTAAGCAGCACTATAGCGCAGAAGAAATGGTCGGTAAGAAGGTAATGGTTCTTGTAAACCTTAAGCCTGCAACTTTGGCAGGAGTTCTTTCCGAAGGAATGCTTCTCTGTGCGGAAGACGCAGACGGAAACCTTGCGCTCATGACACCTGAAAAGAAGATGCCTGCCGGCGCGGAAATTGCATAAATACAGTATTTTCAAATAGCCACAGCTTATGCTGTGGCTATTTTGTCGACTGTAAATACAGGAATTTTACCATCATACACAAGCCCGAATTCTCTTGCGCGAACAGGACCTTTAGACTATAATATTGTAGAGAGTCTATACAATTGCGGAGGCGTGGATGACAAGAGAAGATTTCTATTTCGATTCCCGGGACGGGATCAACAAGATTCATGCGGTACGCTGGATTCCCGCAGGGGAGCCCGTGGCCGTTCTTCAGATTATTCACGGCATGTGCGAGCACGTAGACAGGTACGAAGATTTTGCGAAATATATGTGTGAGAAGGGCTTTCTTGTTACAGCCAACGATCACCTGGGACACGGTAAGTCCATTACCGAAAAAGGCCCCGGATATTTTACGGAAAAGAACTCTGCCAACGTAGTGATACGTGACGTACACCGACTTAAGAAACTCACGGAAGAAAAATATAATCATAAGCCCTATTTTATCCTTGGACATTCCATGGGTTCGTTTGTTTTGCGGAATTACCTGTTCCGATACGGGAAGGGCATTTCCGGAGCCATCGTGATGGGAACAGGCATGGAGCCTTATTTTAAGGTGCTTTCCATGGAAGTGATATCAAGCCTCGGATGTTTTTTCGGAAAGAGTAATAAGCACAATCTCTTCATCACGAAGCAGGGCTTTGGTACATACTTAAAGAGAATAGAAAATCCCCGAACCATGAGCGACTGGCTCACTAAACGGGAAGATATAGTTGATAAATATATTGCAGATCCTCTGTCAGGCTTTCTTTTCACCAACAACGGTTATAAGACCCTGTCGGAGCTTTTGTTGCCCCTTTATAAAAAGAACAACATCGAAAAAATACCCGTTACCCTGCCTGTATTAATAATAAGCGGCGCCGAGGATCCCGTGGGCGATTACGGAAAAGCCCCCAGGGCGGTGTATGAAAGCTTTAAGAAAACAGGAATGCAGAAGGTGACATTTAAGCTTTACGAGGGTGACAGGCACGAACTGTTAAACGAAACCGACAATCAGACGGTGTATGAAGATATCTGCACCTGGATTACTGAAAACAAATGAACATCGAGATAAAAAAAGCCACGGAATCCGAATGGGAAGAAGCCATGGAACTGGCATGGCGTACATTCTTACAGTTTGAAGCCCCTTGTTATAAAGAAGAGGGCTGCGAGAACTTTCTTAAATTTGTGTCCAGTGAAGACATGTTTAAGATGTTTCGGATCGGAGAATATTTATTGTACGTGGCTGTTTGCGGCGAGAAGATCCTTGGCATGGGAACCATGCGGGGAAAGGGCCATATCTCCCTTCTTTTTATTGATAGAGAATATCAGCGAAAGGGTATAGCAACGAATATATTGCGTGCCCTTCAAAAAGAGGCGGAAGAAAGAAACGGTTCTGTTACGCTCACCGTTAATGCTTCTCCATACGGTTATGAATTTTATAAGCGGATCGGATTCATCCCTTCCGACGATGAAAAAGAAGAAGACGGCATTATTTACACGCCTATGACATGTGTTAAAAGAATTTAGATCGGGCCGGGAGTTTTTTCATGAGATTTATTCATAGTAAGGATATTTACTACATAACCAGAGATGTCTTAAAATGCCTTGATCAGAAGGTTGTGAATCATGGAGCCAGAACATCTTACATTTTATACAAGATGCTTCAGTGTGCGGAAAAATACGAGATGTATGAGATCGCCGAATTTGCCATGATAGCGACCCTTCATGATATAGGAGCTTTTAAAACGGATTTATATACCGAACAGCTCCACTACGAGACCAAAGAATACATGCCTCACTCCGTGTACGGATATCTTTTCTTCCTGTACTTAACCCCCTTCGCGGACAGGGCCAAGATCATCCTTTATCATCACACGGACTATGAAAGAGTCCCTAAGACCAACTACG
Organism: Lachnospiraceae bacterium; assembly: GCA_016283575.1. Classification (GTDB taxonomy): domain Bacteria; phylum Bacillota; class Clostridia; order Lachnospirales; family Lachnospiraceae; genus UBA1258. The sequence continues at coordinate 112,674 of JAEEND010000025.1, forward strand.
AATTCAATGATATCATTCATTGCCTGAACGTAGCTGAAAAAATGGATATTTACTCGAATATCCTGGGCAGCAAATTTGATTATATGATGTTTAACAAGCAGGCCGGCACCAAGTTTTCACCGAAGGCGTTGGAACTTCTTTATCAGGCAGTGCGTAAATATGATATTTTCAAAAAGCTTTCCACCGGTGAATATAAGCAGGAGCTTTCCGAACTCTATGAGTACCTTATTTTCACCAATCAGGAAAAGCATGACTGGATCCTGGGACTTATGTATTGCGTAGGTTTCCGAAGCGAATATACAATGCTTGACATGGTAACATGTGTATGTCTCTGCGAACAGATAGCTGAAAAGCTTCTTTTGTCACAGAACGAAAAAGATCTTCTTTATTATGCGGCAATTCTTCATGACGCCGGCATGTGCGACGTGCCGAAGGATATCATCGAAGCGCCCAGAAAGCTTACCGCGGAAGAAATGCAGGAGCTCAGAAATCACGTAAATACCATTGAGGAGATTTTAAAGGGCAGAGTCGATCAGGATGTTCTCGATATAATCGTAGCTCACCATGAGCGTGGTGACGGCAGCGGTTATCCCAAGAGACTGAGAGAACAGCAGATGAACCGCCTTCAGATGATTCTGCAGGTTGCGGATATGGTAACAGCGCTTATCAGTAAAAGAAGTTATCGTGAACCTAAGACCAAGGACGAGGTAATAGCAATCCTTCGTGAGGATGCTGATGCAGGGAAACTCAGTAAGGAAATTGTAAGGACCGTTATCACCTACTATGACAAGATCATGGAAGGCGTTAACACCAAGAAGGATGAGACCCTTGCCATGTATCGTAAGCTTGTACTCAACTACGATATTACCTACAAACAAACTAAAAGCTAATTGGAGTAATTTTAAATGGGTAAGTTTTTTAATCCGGACAGCCCCATCATGCGTTTTCTATCCCGCATGACAGATTTGCTGTGGCTGAACGTTTTGGTGCTTATTTGCTGTATTCCCGTCGTGACTGCGGGTGCGGCTTTGACAGCCATGAATTATGTATGCTTAAAGCTGGTTAGGGGAAAAGAAGGCTATATCGCCAACGATTTCTTCAGATCTTTTAAAAGAAACTTTAAGCAGGCAACACTTATTTGGATTGTTGTTCTTTTGATTTCCATCATTTTGGGCTTTGACTATTGGTACCTGTTATTTTCAAAGATGATAGAGACACCCATGTGGCTTGTTGTAGCACTGGGAATTGCAACCTTATTTATTTTATCCTGTGTTGTGATGGTTTTTCCCGTTCTTTCACATTTCGAGAATACCATCCGCGGAACTGTGAAAAATTCTTTCTTAATAGGAATTTTCCAGTTGCCTAAGACCGTGCTGATGATTCTTTTGTGGGCAGTGCCTCCAGTTTTCTGGCTGGCAAGTCCTCAACTTGCACCACTCAGCTGGTTCTTCTGGTTTTCGTTACCGGGATATCTGGGAGCACTTCTTTATCATAAAACCTTTTTAAAGTTCGAGCCTGAAGAAGCGGTTGCATCAGGGGATATGGAATGGACCGTTTCAGAGACCAAGGAAGAAGAAAATGTGATTCAGGAAGCTGGGGAGATTCACGAATCGCAGGATAATACATAGACAAGTGGAGATTGGCAAAAACTAAGTAACTGTAAACTCGTGTGTACTTTATTGGGAGATTATATGGACGAGAGTAAACGAAGCGGTGTTACTATAATCCGCTGGGCACTGGTTGCGATAAGTTTTGCTGTCTTGGTAGTAATTCTATTAGTGAGTTTTTCGAGGACAGGAAAAAAAGCAGCAGAGGAACAGGCGGATGAGAAGCTTATAAGTTCCGTTTCTGTATGGAGTGAGCAGATAAGAAACGAAATCGATACATTAGAAGATTATTCGGCGGTATTAAACGGCTACATGGAAGACAGAGTTGTATACCCTGAGGATTCGGAAATAATCTATCTTCTTAAATCGATCGTTGATAATACGGTAGTCAGCAAGGCCCTTGTAAGCAAGGACGGCGTCATCATTGCGACTGAAGAAGGTCAGATATCCGATGGTTCAAAATACTACCTGGTACAGAATCTCGGGAAAAAAGAAACTGAATGCCGGATAACGGGAGATCCCGTATTTGGTGAAGTCACATATCTGGCTGTGGGAATTCCGTTAAGACTTAACAGATCTGTTATTTACTTAATTGACCTTAACGAGCTTTCCGCATATCTTAGAAAATACACATTTAATGATGTATCATTCTTAGCCATGATAGACAGGGATGGTGTATGCCAGGCGATACTGCCGGGCTATGCGGATTATGACAGTAAGTTCTTAAACAGCACCAACTTCCTTCAGACCGTATCAAAGGGCGCAAAAAACACGGATGCATACAACTTATTCAAAGTTAAGATGTATAATGGTGTGTCCAATGTAATAGATGCCTCATATCTTGGCGATAACAGAACCATTGCCATAGCCAAGGTAGAGAAAACGGATTTTTATCTTGTATATGGTGTAAGACAGTACATTGTGGATGTGCTTATCGAGAACAACTATGAAGAGGTTAAGGGAGCAGTCGCAAGGCTGTCGGTAGTATTCTTTGTATTTGCTTTCCTGATCACCACCACCATGATAGTATCTACGATCAAGAATCGCGAAAACAGCAGAAAGCTTGCCGACAAGGCAGATACCGACTTACTTACGGATCTTACCAATAAAGCGGCCACTGAGCGTAAGATCGCGGAATACATAGATAATAATCCGCAGGGTCGCGGTATAATGTTTATTCTCGACATTGATAACTTCAAGAAGATCAACGATACCATGGGCCATGTATTCGGAGACCTGCTTCTTAAGACCCTTGGTAAAGAGATAAAAGCCGAGTTCCGAGTTACGGACGTTGTAGGTCGTACCGGCGGCGATGAATTCATGGTATTTTTGAAGGATATCAAGGATGATCTGATCCTTGAACGTGAAGCAAACAGACTTGTCAGATTTTTCCATGATTTTAAGGCCGGAGACGAATATGTTAAGTATTCCGCCACGGCAAGTATCGGGGCAGCTATCTTCCCTGATGACGCGAAAACCTTTAAAGACCTGTATATTGTAGCGGATCAGGCGTTGTATAGAGCGAAGAAGCGCGGCAAAAACCAGCTTGTCTTCTACAATGAAGAAGAACATAATATAGCAAAAAATTAAATGTTTCTAAAGTCCCTCGCTTATTAAGTGAGGGGCTTTTCAAATTATTTATGAAAAATGGCAAATTAAACAATGATTAACAAATTTTTTGTTCAATGTTTGCATGGAAAAAGAAGGGGCGCTTTTATATACTGTTAGCAGAGTGAAAAACGGGGTATACTCCCCTAATCCAATAGGAGGAAAATTAAGAATGGCAAGTTTATCCATGAAAGGCATTACAAAACAGTATCCTAATGGTTTTGTAGCCGTTAAAGATTTCAATCTTGAAATTGAAGACAAAGAATTCATCATTTTCGTTGGACCTTCAGGATGTGGTAAGACCACAACTCTTCGTATGATCGCAGGTCTTGAAGATATTTCTTCCGGCGAATTAAAGATCGGTGACAAGGTAGTTAATGACGTAGAACCTAAGGACAGAGATATCGCAATGGTATTCCAGAACTACGCATTATATCCTCACATGACCGTATATGACAACATGGCATTCGGTCTTAAATTAAGAAAAGTTCCCAAGGACGAAATCGACAAGATGGTTAAGGAAGCAGCTAAGATCCTTGACTTAACAGCACTTCTTGATCGTAAGCCCAAGGCTCTTTCCGGTGGTCAGAGACAGCGTGTAGCTATGGGACGTGCTATCGTTCGTAACCCTAAGGTATTCCTTATGGACGAACCTCTTTCAAACCTTGATGCTAAGCTTCGTGTACAGATGCGTATCGAAATCGCAAAGTTACACCAGAGACTTGGTACCACCATCATCTACGTAACACATGACCAGACCGAAGCTATGACACTCGGTACCAGAATCGTAGTTATGAAGGACGGTGTTATCCAGCAGGTTGACACACCTCAGAACCTTTATGAAAAGCCCGCTAACTTATTCGTTGCAGGATTCATGGGATCACCTCAGATGAACTTCCTTGATGCAACAGTTAAGGTAAACGGAGATGTAGCTAACCTTGTTGTCGGTGGCAGAGAGATTCCTCTTCCTCCCGCAAAGAGCAAGAAGCTTATCGATGGCGGTTATGACGGAAAGACCGTTACATTCGGTATCCGTCCTGAAGATGTTTACGATTCACAGATGTTTATCGAAGCATCACCCGCAAGCGTATTCGAATCAACCGTTAAGGTTTACGAATTACTTGGTGCAGAAGTTTACTTATACTTCGATCTTGATGAGTTCCCCATCACTGCGAGAGTTGATTCCAGAACTTCTTCAAGAGTTGGCGATACCATTAAGTTTGCTCTCGACGTTGAAAAGATTCACGTATTCGATAAGGAAACTGAACAGGTTATCACAAACTAGTAAGCATATTAAGAGCAGCGATTCTGTCGCTGCTCTTTTTTTTGAGTAGAGCACTTAGTGAGGTTTTTTACGAACTTAGTGCGAACCATACATGTCAACTTGGCGAGGTATTTGCGAGCCTAGTTGAGCATGAAGAGTAGAGCACTTAGTGAGGTATTTTCGAGCTTAGTTGAACATGTAGCGTGCCTTGACTTTTACCGACTCATTATGTATCATTACATAGTATTTTACCGTGTTTTCACGGTCGGCAAATACTTTTCGGTCTCACGCAATGAGAATCCACGAACCGTGTCAGGTCGGGAACGAAGCAGCACTAAGAGGAAGCTCTCATGTGCCGTGAGGAAGCCGGGGAGGATTTTGCCGGCTATGAAAGCACGGTATTATTTTGGCATAAAGCAAACAGGGCAACAGACCTTTGGTCTATTGAATTATTACAGTAGGGAAAGAAATGCAAACGGAGAAACTCTTTAAGGAACTTAATAAATGCACATTGTGTCCGAGAAATTGCAATGCCAACAGGAACGCTGGCGCGAAGGGCGTCTGCGGAGTAGATGCCGGGCTCTATGTCGCAAGAGCAGCTCTTCATATGTGGGAAGAACCCTGTATAAGCGGAAGTGAAGGCTCCGGCGCCGTATTCTTTTCAGGCTGCAACATGCACTGCGTCTTTTGCCAGAATAAAGATATCTCCAATGGGGCGGCGGGAAAAGAAATAACTATTGAAAGGCTTGCGAAAATCTTTACAGAGCTCCAGGAAAAGAATGCCAATAATATAAACCTTGTAACGCCTACACACTATACCTGCCATATCATAGAAGCTGTAAAAAAGGCTCGGGAAGAAGGCCTTGTAATTCCGATCATCTATAACACGTCGGGATATGAGAAGCCTGAAACAATAGCTCTTCTTAAAGATACCGTAGATGTATTTTTGCCTGATTTTAAGTATATGAATCCGGAAACGGCGGCTTCTTTTTCTAAAGCACCGGATTATCCGGAAGTCGCAAAGAAAGCCGTAGAAGCCATGGTAAATATTACAGGATCATGTGAATTTGATAATGCAGGGAAAATAAAAAAAGGTACAATAGTGCGGGTGCTTGTTCTTCCCGGGAAAACCCGAGAAGCCATGGATATTATTAAGTGGCTATACGAAACCTTCGCGGACTCGATCTATATAAGTATCATGAGCCAGTACACCCCCATGGACACAATACCTGCTGAAGCTGCATTTCATGACCTTCATCGCCCAATAACAAAGCGAGAATATGAAAAGGTTATCAACTATGCTTTGGATCTTGGCGTCAAGAACGCCTTTATCCAGGAAGGTTCAGTTGCAAAAGAAAGCTTTATCCCCGAATTCAACGGCGAAGGAGTGTAAAACGTATATATTAGCTATGTTCATAGAAAAAGACCCGGGATACATATTATGCATCCCGGGTTTTAACCGATCAACTATTCAAGCTCCTCCCGGTGCCTTAAATATTCTACGACCATCATGGCAATCTTAAATGTAAGAGCGTCGTCGAAGGTCTTAACATCAAGACCGGTAGCGGCCTTTAATTTTTCAAGACGGTACACAAGAGTGTTTCTGTGGACATATAGCTGTCTTGAGGTCTCAGATACATTTAAGTTATTTTCAAAGAATTTATTGACGGTTGCCAAGGTTTCTTCACCGATATCAAAGGGAGTGGAATCCTTAAATATTTCATCAATAAAGATATGGCACAGGTTGTCGGGAAGCTGATAGATAAGGCGTCCGATACCAAGGGATGAGTAGGATACAATATCCTTTTCAGGATAGAAAATCTTACCTACATCAAGAGCCATAACAGCTTCTTTGTATGACTTGGAAACATCTTTAAGTTCTTTTACCACGGTGCCGAAGGCGATCTTAACCTTCATCATGGCTTCAGTATTCATAAGACCCATGATGGAATCGGCAATCTCTAAGATGGAATCCGAATTATCCTTTTCAGTTAACTGCTTAATTAAGATTATGTTCTTTTCATCAACGGCGGTGATGTAGTCGCCGCGCTGCTCTGAAAACATGGGCTTTAAAACTTCTTTTGACACATTATCGTGAGAGCCTTCGGATTCAATTACGAATACGACTCTCGGCACATTAATGTTTATATGAAGTTTTTTCGCGCGATTATATATATCTACTAAAAGAAGGTTATCTAAGATCAGGTTCTGGAAATAATTGTTCTTATCAAGCCTGTCCTTGTAGGCGGTGATGAGAGCCTGGAGTTCTTTTGCAAGAATCTTAGAGTAAGTCGCAACTTCGTTCATGCTACCCTTGGCGATCAGGATATAGGCAACGTCGCCTTCGTCATAGACCTTTAATAAGAAGTTACTGCCGATAGCTTCAGAGTCGGCATCGGATACTGCAAAGCTCCTGATAAAGTCGGAAGAAACTTCTTTTTCGGCGCCGGTTTTAGCAACCACAAAGCCTTCTGCATCGTAAAGTGCAAAATCGATTTTGGTAATATCATTAAGGGAATCAAGTGTCTGCTGGATAATCTGATTGGTAATCATATTCATTCTCCTTTTTAAGGGCCTTTTCTATCTTAAGTCGCACCCGGAGTTCTTTGAAGAATCGGGTAAGTATTTCGGAGCACTCATCAATGAGAACGCCCCTGGTAACATCTGCCTGATGGTTAAAAGAAGGACATTCCAATATATTAAGAAGTGATCCTCCGCAACCTGCCTTGGGATTAGATGAACCGAACACTACTCTGTCCACCCTGGCCTGGATTATTGCACCGCTGCACATCTGACAGGGTTCCAATGTCACATAGAGAGTACAGCCCTCCAGTCGCCAGTCACCGATGAATTTTGATGCCTTTTTGATGGCGGTTATCTCGGCGTGGCAAAGGGTGGATTTATCTGTGTTACGTCGATTATAACCTCTGCCTATTATCTGCCCTTCGTACACTATTACGCAGCCTATGGGAACTTCCCCAAGCTTATAAGCTTTTTTCGCTTCCTTAAGGGCTTCGCGCATATATTTTTCATCAACTGACAATTCTTTTTTCACTAAAAAACCACCTATGTTATACTACTGTTATGATAATAATTTAAAGGAAAAAAAGCAAATGCTGATTCACGGTTTCAATAAGACAACCCTCTTAGATTATCCCGGTCTTGTGGCAGCTACAGTCTTTACCGGAGGGTGCAATTTCAGATGCCCTTTCTGCCAGAACGGGGACCTGGTACTTAATCCCATGTCACAGCCTCTGATCCCGGAAGAAGAGGTATTGTCTCATTTAAAAAAGAGAAAGGGGATTACTCAGGGGCTTTGTATTACAGGTGGTGAGCCTACTTTAAACCCTGATCTGAGGGACTTTATTAAAAAAGTGAAGGACATAGGTCTTAAGGTGAAGCTTGATACCAACGGTTACCGCCCTGAGGTTTTAAAAGAACTGGTTACCGGAGGCTTTATTGACTATGTTGCCATGGATATTAAGTCAAGCCTTGATGAGTACGAACTTGTGGCTGGCGTGAAGCTCGATACCGGGAAGATAAAAGAAAGTATAGATTTCTTAATCGGAGGCACTCTTCCTTTTGAATTCAGGACCACTGTTGTAAAAGAGCTACATAGCAAAGCTTCTTTTGATAAGATCGGCAAGTTGATCCATGGAGCTGAAAAGTATTATCTGCAGGCCTATGTGGACTCTGACAGAGTAATAAAGCCCGGCCTTTCTTCTTATACCAAAGAAGAGCTGTCGGAATTCCTGCCGATACTTAAAGAGCATGTGAAAATTGTGGAAATAAGGGGAATAGAGTAGCATACGTTAATGACGATTTAATGCTGCCAATTTATGTTATAAATATAGCGATATGAGGGATTTATGAAACGAAAAAAGACAAGCTCAAAAGAATTGATCCAGAATATTATAGTGCAGATAGTGGTATACCTGTTGCTTGTAGTGGCAGGTTTTGCGGGTCTGCTCTTTTATACTGCTTACAGGAATGCTGAAAGTCACGAGGTATTGTTTAACTACAATATCGACACGGAACAGTCCAATCCGGTTTTTGTAAAGATTGAAAAAGGCGAAGGCTGGATCAGCGAGGATATGTTCGGTTGTCAGTATGAATTTGTGGTCGAGAACAACTATAAGTATCCTATTTCCAAGTGGACTCTTACAATTCCCGTTCCTGAAGGCTGCTATATAGACAGCGACTGGGAAGGTGACTGGTCATTAGAGGATACTGTATTAAGCGTGGTACCTTTCGAAACCAACGAAGATGTGGAGGTAAAGTCCACGAGAAAAGCGGGACTTGTTCTTTATATGCCGGAAGAACAAGATTTAAACGGAGTCATAATTCGATACAGGGTGCATATAGATTATCCGGAAACAGTAATGTTTAAGATACTCGTTGCATTATTCTCATTCGGAGTTGCTTCTTTGATCATTACCATTCTGGTAGGAGCTCATATCAATCGCTTTGAACGTGAGCATAACAGCTATAAGACCGTTGTTAATCAAGCGTTACGTACTATAGCTAACATTATAGATACAAAAGATGAATACGCGCGGGGGCATTCCCTTAGAGTTGCCATTTATTCAAAAATGCTGGCTGAAAAAATGGGAATGAATGAATTCGATCAGGAGAGGATATATTACATAGGTCTTCTTCATGATGTTGGAAAGGTTGGTATTCCCAACAGTATTCTTACGAAGCCCGGCAGACTTACAGTTGATGAATATGAAATAGTTAAGCGACATACTCAGATGGGCGCGCAGCTCATGGAAGGATTCACCACCATTAAAGGCGCTGAGAATGGTATTAAATATCATCATGAGCGTTACGACGGCACCGGATACAATGAAGGTTTAAAAGGTGAAGAGATTCCAATCGAAGGTCGCATAATCGCTGTGGCAGATGCTTATGATGCTATGTCCAGCAAGAGATGTTACAGAGATATCTTATCCTATGATTATATATTGAACGAGCTGAAGATCAATGCAGGAACACAGTTTGATCCCAACATCGTTAAGTGTATGATCGAACTTATCGAAGGCGGATTTGCCCCGGTAAGTGCAGCCGAAATGATGGAATTTGAAATATAGCTAACCCAAACATAAATCTTTTTTCATGTCTCTCCTATTAAGAAAAGTCCAAGGAACAGCCCTTGGACTTTTCTTAGTTTAAGCCATTATCCACGTTGCAGAGCCGTTACACCCGTGATATAATGCCAGCCGAAGCGATCGTTTTGGAGGTGTGACTTGAATAAGTCTTTACGATACAGTTTTCTGTTAATGCTTGGCGCATGCATATGGGGAGCCGCTTTTGTGGCGCAGCGTACAGGTATGAATTACGTGGGTCCCTTTACTTTCAATGCCATAAGGAATGTGCTCGGAGCGTTGGTGCTCTTTCCGTTCATAAGGTTTTTGGATCGAAAGAAGCCTGAAAAAGAAAAAAGCTTCTTTGATAAAGAGCTTTTAACGGGAGGGATCATAGCCGGCATTTTTTTGTTTCTTGCGTCAGGCTGTCAGCAGATAGCGCTTAAGACCTCCGACGCAGGAAAGGCCGGATTTATCACCGCTTTATATATAGTGCTGGTGCCAATCTTTTCTCTCATTCTTAGGAAGAAGCCCGGAAAACTCATATTGATAAGCGTGGCATTTGCCACTCTCGGATTATATCTACTCTGCGTAAAAGAAGGTGAAGGCCTAAGCCTTGCCGGGGATGATGCCTATCTTATAGCCTGTGCAGTGCTTTTCGCCTGCCAGATCATGGCAATAGATCATTTTGCTCCCAAGGTTGATTGCGTGAAGCTTTCTTTTTGGCAATTCGTAGTGTCGGCTCTTCTAAGCTTACTACCCATGATATCAGAGCATCCCACCGTTCCTGCGGTTATAGATGCATGGCTTCCGTTAGCCTATGCGGGCTTCCTGTCATCAGGTGTTGCATATACCCTTCAGGTTATTGGACAGAAGCACGTAAAAGCTTCCGTTGCATCTTTGGTCATGAGTCTTGAGTCAGTTTTTTCGGTCATATTTGGCTTTTTATTGTTGCACGAACGCATGACTGTAAGAGAGACGCTCGGATGCTTTATTATGTTCGCTGCGATCATATTTGCACAGATCACTCCCGCCGGGGAAGAAAAAGAACCCTCTCAATAGAGAAGGTTCTTTTTAATTAAGCAGGCTTAAGTTCTGTATCATTGAAGACTTTTGATCTTATATAGTAGATCGTAAATATGATGGAGCTCAAACTCCAGGTCAGGGGATAAGCACAGTAGACAACCCTGATGTCCGGTATGAAATGAACGGTGATGGTGATATATGTAATACGTATCACGCACCAGCAGGCAAGCATTACATACATCGGCACCTTGGTCTTTCCAACACCTCGCAGGATGGATGCCATACAGTGGGTGTAGGCCAGGGCAAAATAGAAAAGTGATTCTATATGTGCCTGTCTGGTACCGAAGGAGATGACCTCGGGATCATCAATAAATATCCGAAGCATTAAAGGCGCAAATAAGAAGAAACATACACCGATAACTTCCGCAAGAAGAACACCGGATACAACGCCGAATCTCGCGCCGCGTCTGGCTCTCGGGATCTGATTCGCACCTACATTCTGGCTGGTAAAAGTGGTAATGGCCTGACAGAAGCTGGTGATGGGCAGGAAGGCAAAGCCTTCGAGTTTAAAATAACTGCCACTTCCTGCCATAGCTACATCTCCGAATGCATTGATGTTGGACTGCACTATTACATTGGCAATGGCGATAACGGAATTCTGTATTCCGTTTGGTATGCCGATGCTCAGTTCCTGCTTCAGTGTGGGCATGTCTATTTTAATATCCTTAAGTACGACTTTGTGAGGACCCTCCACCATGGTAAGTTTTATAAATGCAAGCGCTGCGGAAAGCATCTGGGCGATTATGGTAGCAAGTGCGGCGCCGCCTACGCCTAAACCCAGTACCGCCACAAATAAAAGGTCAAGTATTGTATTTATTATGGAACTGATTATCAAGTAGTAAAGAGGTCGCTTGCTGTCGCCCATGGCTGTGAACACGCCGCAGCATGTGTTGTACATTACATTTCCGAGTCCGCCTGCGAAGATGATGCGGAAATATAGTACAGAATTGGGCAGCACGTTTTCGGGAGTACCCATGAGCCTTAAGATCATGGGAGAAAAGACTATTCCGACCGCGGTTAACAAAAGTCCGGATAACAATCCAAAAGCAACGGCTGTGTGAACAGCGATGTGAACTGCGTTATGGTCCTTGGCACCGTATCTGTTTCCGATTATTACGGAAGCACCCATGAAAAGCCCGTTTACAAAGCCCATCATTAAGAATATGAGGCTGCCGGAGGATGTAACCGCAGCAAGTGCTTCTTTTCCAAGAACATTACCTACAACCACGGAGTCCACTATGTTATAAAGCTGCTGTAATAACATCCCTAAGAAAATGGGAAGTGCAAACAGCACCATCTTTTTTTGAATAGAACCTTCAAGCATATTTAAAACAATATGCCGAATCATTTAAAATCCGGCATATCCTTTCTGTATATTAAATGTGAAATTTTTTGTTTGTTTCGTACTTGGCTTCGCTGGTAAGATGAACGCCAATCTTTTTAAATACCTTTTCATCTACAGGAGAAAGAATGACTGAGGAATGAACCTCACATCCTTTAAGCTCGGGAAGCTTTGAAAGTGCCTTAGCACTGGAGCCGTTGGTGGCTGCACTGACGGAAAGAGCGATCAGGACTTCGTCGGTGTGTAATCTCGGGTTGTGGCTTCCAAGGTACTGAGTCTTGAGCGTCTGAATAGGTGTAAGAGCTTCTTTTGTAACAAGGTGAAGATCATGATCGATCCCTGCAAGCTCTTTAAGTGCATTTATCAGGCAGGCTGCGCTGGCGCCAAGGAGGCTGCTGGTCTTACCGGTAACGATCTTTCCGTTGGGAAGCTCGATCGCAACCGCGGGATGTCCTGTCTCCTCTTCACGCTTCAGAGCTGCGGCAACAACCGCGCGATCCGCTGATGAGATATCCAGCTGTTTAAGTAAAAGTTCAAGCTTGTAAAGTGTTTCGGGAGCTTCGTTGCCTCTCTTTAAATCACAAAGCGCTGTGTAATATCTTCTGATGATCTCCTGCTTTGATGCTTCCACACATGCTTCATCATCCACGATGCAGTAGCCTGCCATGTTAACACCCATATCTGTGGGAGACTTGTAAGGGCTCTCTCCAAGGATTTCGGTGAAAATGGCATTTAAAACAGGGAAGATCTCGATATCGCGATTGTAGTTAACGGTGGTTTCTCCGTAAGCTTCCAAATGGAAGTGGTCGATCATGTTGACATCGTTTAAGTCTGCAGTAGCTGCTTCATAGGCGATGTTTACGGGGTGACTCAGCGGAAGATTCCAAATAGGGAAGGTTTCGAACTTGGCATATCCGGCTTTGATGCCACGCTTGTTTTCATGGTAGAGCTGTGAAAGACAGGTTGCCATCTTTCCGCTGCCGGGGCCGGGAGCCGTAACCACCACAAGGGGACGTTCGGTTTCGATGTAATCATTCTTTCCGTAACCCGCATCGCTTACGATTAAGGGAATATTACTGGGATATCCTTCTATAGGGTAATGTAAATAAGATTTGATATTAAGAGCTGAAAGTTTCTTTCTGAATGCATCTGCCGCAGGCTGTCCCGCATATTTGGTGATAACAACACTTCCGACAAAAAGACCGACACTGGTAAAAGCATCAATGAGTCTTAAAACATCCATATCGTAGGTAATGCCAAGGTCACCGCGCTTCTTATTCTGCTCGATGGCATCCGCACCGATAACGATTACGATCTCTGCCTCGTCCTTCATCTTAAGAAGCATCTTAAGCTTACTGTCGGGTTCAAATCCGGGCAGGACTCTTGATGCATGATAATCATCGAAGAGCTTTCCGCCGAATTCGAGATAAAGCTTATCGCCGAAAGAGGATATTCTTTCTCTGATCCGCTCAGACTGCATCGAAAGATATTTTTCATTATCAAATCCTATTCTCATGTTCACCTCCAAAATTAACAGAGTTATTTTACTACAATTTTACCTCATTTCAAGACGTAAGATTATTATTTTTTTAGATTTTAGCAGGATTTTTTTAGAATTAATCTATTGCGGAAGAATATACCCCTCTTTATAATTAAGGAAAGCGGTGTTAAATTCACCGCAAGGTGCGTGAATAAGCGCTTAACACAACGAGTGAGGAAATATATATTTATGAGTAATGAATCAGGAAATAACAATCAGAACAATAAAGGGCCAAACAGAGAAGGCCCGCATATAGCGCCCATGCTTATTGCGGTGCTGGTGATCCTTTTGATAGTAAGCTACTTTTCGAGAGCACTGACCAGCGCCACCACAAGAGAGATTCCATATACGGAATTTGTGAGCATGTTGGATGAAGGAACAGTTGAAAGCGTGTTCCTTGACAGCGACAAGATCGTCATAACACCCAAGGGAGAAGGCTTAAGATCCGTAACTTATGTGACAGGTTTTGTAGAGGATGAAGAAGCACTTTCAAAAAGACTTCTCGACTCGGGAGTTGAAGTTTCGGGAAAGATACCCGATAACTCCAGCTGGCTTATATCAATAATACTTACTTACATTCTTCCCATCGTAATTTTCTTTGTATTCATCAGTTTCTTATCAAAGAGAATGGGCGGCGGCTCCGGCATGATGGGAGTGGGCAAGTCCAATGCCAAGGTTTATGTGCAAAAAGAAACCGGCATAACCTTCAAGGATGTTGCGGGTGAAGATGAAGCAAAAGAATCACTGGTGGAAGTGGTTGACTTCTTACATAACCCCGGAAGATACGCTAAGATCGGTGCAAAGCTTCCTAAAGGTGCACTTCTCGTAGGACCTCCCGGAACGGGTAAGACCCTTCTTGCCAAGGCAGTAGCCGGTGAAGCTCACGTTCCCTTCTTTTCACTTACCGGTTCCGATTTCGTGGAAATGTTCGTAGGTGTGGGTGCGTCCCGTGTAAGAGACTTATTTAAGGAAGCAAGCAAGAACGCTCCCTGTATCATATTTATCGATGAAATTGATGCCATCGGTCGTTCCCGTGATTCAAAATACGGCGGTGGCAATGAAGAAAGAGAGCAGACCCTTAACCAGCTCCTTTCCGAAATGGATGGTTTTGATTCATCCAAGGGTATTCTGGTGCTTGGTGCAACTAACAGACCTGAGATCCTTGATAAGGCCCTTCTTCGTCCCGGACGTTTTGACAGAAGAATTATCGTAGATAAGCCCGACTTAAAGGGCCGTGTGGAAATATTAAAGGTTCACGCCAAAGACGTTAAGATGGATGAAACCGTGGACTTCGATGCGATCGCTCTTGCAACCAGCGGTGCCGTAGGTTCCGACCTTGCCAACATGATCAATGAAGCTGCCATCAACGCAGTAAAAGAACACAGAGAATATGTGTGCCAGAAAGACCTGTTTGAAGCAGTTGAACAGGTACTTGTGGGTAAAGAAAAGAAAGACCGTATCATGAGCAAGGAAGAAAGAAGAATCGTATCCTACCATGAAGTGGGACATGCCCTTCTTTCCGCATTACAGAAAAACGCGGAACCCGTTCAGAAGATTACCATCGTACCGAGGACCATGGGTGCTCTCGGTTACGTAATGCAGGTTCCCGAAGAAGAGAAATATTTAAATTCCGAAAAAGAACTTCATGCCATCATCGTAGGATTACTTGGCGGACGTGCAGCTGAAGAAATAGTATTTGATTCAGTAACCACGGGTGCTTCCAACGATATTGAAAAGGCTACATCCCTTGCCCGTCGAATGGTTACCCAGTACGGTATGAGCAAGAGATTCGGACTCATGGGTCTTGAAACCGTTGAAAGCAGATACCTTGATGGTCGCGCCGCTCTTACCTGCAGCGATGCAACTGCCGCAGGCATTGATGAAGAAGTAATGACAATCCTTAAAGACAGCTATGAAGAAGCTAAGAGCCTTCTTCTTGAAAACAGAGAAGTCTTAGATAAGATTGCTGAACACTTAATAGAAAAAGAAACAATTACCGGTAAGGAATTCATGGAAATCTTCAGACGTGAGAAAGGACTTCCCGATCCTGAGGAAGAAAAGAAAGAAGAGAAATCCGAAACCGAAGAAGCTGCTGAAACTAAAGAAGCAACCGAAACTAAAGAAGCTGCTGAAACTAAAGAAGCTTCTGAAAATAAAGAATCTTCCGAAGCTGAAGCAGTGAAGGAAGAAACAACGGAGGAAAATGTTTAACATTCCCGAAGAGCTCAGTAAACTCCCGCATAAACCGGGAGTTTACCTGATGCATGATGCTAATGATAATATTATCTACGTAGGTAAGGCCGTAAATCTGTTTAACAGGGTTCGGTCTTATTTTCGCGCTTCCACCAAGAAAACCGTCAAAATAGAAAGAATGGTCTCCCTGATCGATCACTTTGAATATATCGTGGTGGATTCAGAGTTGGAAGCTTTAGTTCTGGAAAATAACTTAATCAAAGAATATAATCCCAAATACAATACCCTTCTTAAAGATTCAAAAACCTATCCTTATATTAAAGTATCAATGGGCGATGACTTTCCAAAGATTTCCATGGTAAGACGTACCGGCAAAGATAAGTCCCGTTATTTCGGTCCATACACAAGTGCCAATGCAGTGAATGATACTATCGAGCTTTTGAATGCCACATACGGACTTCGAAGCTGCAATAAAAAATGCGCCGAAGGGGTGGAAATAGACAGACCGTGTCTTAACTTTCACATGGAGCGTTGTATGGCGCCCTGTCGCGGATGCGTTTCAAAAGAAGAATACATGAGCAGAGTGGACCAGGCACTCGATTTCCTGAACGGAAATGACAAATCCATCTTAAAGAATCTTCGGGACAAAATGGATGCAGCTTCAGAGAACTTAAACTTTGAAGATGCCATTAAATATAGAGAGCTTTTGGAAAACGCCACCAGAATCATAGAGCGCCAGAAGATCACGGATTCCGATGAAGAGGACCGTGATATCATAGGTATTTCCAAGGACGACGAAGATGCGGTGGTACAGGTTTTCTTTATCCGTAACGGCAAGATGATAGGAAGGGAACATCATCACATCCCCGAGATTCAGGGACTTACCAAAAAAGAGATCCTTACGGAATTTGTGAAGAGATATTATACGGGAACTCCCTTTGTACCAAGGGAGATCATGCTTCCCATGGAGATAGATGAAGAAGATGCCATAGCAGAATGGCTTTCTTTTGTGAAGGGAAAGAAAGTAAAGCTTCTTATTCCCAAGATCGGACAAAAAGAAAAGCTGGTGGAGCTTGCCAATAAGAACGCATCAATAGTGTTAAACAAGGACAGAGAAAAGCTTATTCTTGAAGAAAAGCGCACAAAGGGTGCAATTACAGAGCTTGGAGATCTGCTTGATATGCCCGGTCTCAGCAGAGTGGAAGCCTATGATATTTCCAATACCAACGGTTTCCAGAATGTTGGTTCCATGGTGGTATTTGAAGGCGGTAAACCTGTTAAGGGTGACTACCGAAAGTTTAGAATTAAAACCGTATCGGGCCCCGATGATTATGCTTGCATGCATGAAGTCTTGACCCGTCGATTTACTCATGGATTTGAAGAACAGAGAAAGCTGTCCGATGAGAACCTTGAAAAGGATTACGGAAGCTTTGCCCGCTTCCCGGATCTCATACTAATGGATGGCGGCCGGGGTCAGGTAAATATAGCATTAAAAGTTCTTAACGAACTTAATGTAAACATCCCTGTCTGCGGTATGGTAAAGGATGATAATCATAATACCCGCGGCCTCTACGTTGACGGAAAAGAAATAGATATAGATAAGAGGTCCGAAAGCTTTAAGCTCATCACAAGGATACAGGACGAAGCCCACAGATTTGCAATAGAATATCATAAGAGTCTTCGCGAAAAGAGGCAGGTCCATTCCGTGCTCGAGGATATTCCGGGAGTCGGTGAAAAGAGACGTCTTGCTCTTATGAGAAGATTCAAGTCCATTGATGATATAAAAGAAGCGGATATTACGGCACTTTCCGCGGTGGATGGCATGAATAAAGCTTCCGCCGAAGCTGTTTATAATTTTTTTCACACAGACTTTTCTAAGTAACTGTAATTGTGATACACTGAAATTCAGGGAAAACTTCTAGAACGGAGGGTTATTTATGGCATCTGTTGCATTAGCACAAATAATTGAAAAGATGAAACTTGAGAATGTCACTCCCGAAGTAGACATTTCAAAGATTAAGATCAAGCAGCCCGATATAAACAGACCTGCTCTTCAGATCGCAGGATATTTTGAGCACTTCGACGCAGCCCGTCTTCAGATCATAGGTTTCGTAGAATATACCTATATGGAGAGCTTAAGCGTTAAAAAGAAAAAAGAAGCATATGAGCAGCTTCTTTCTTATGAGATCCCCGCGGTGGTTTTCTGCAGAGAATTAGTACCCGACGATATATTTAAAGAAACAGCGATACGTCACAATATACCCGTGCTTATCACCAAGAAGTCCACATCCGATTTCATGGCAGAGATAATCAGATGGCTTAATGTCAAGCTTGCTCCCTGTATTTCGGTTCACGGTGTATTGGTGGATGTTTACGGTGAAGGCGTTCTTATTACGGGTGAATCCGGTATCGGTAAGTCGGAAGCCGCTCTTGAACTCATAAAGAGAGGTCATCGTCTTGTAACGGATGACGTTGTAGAAATAAGAAAAGTCAGCGATGATACACTTATCGGATCAGCTCCCGATGTTACGAAGAACTTTATCGAGCTTCGCGGTATCGGTATCGTGGATGTAAAGGCATTGTTCGGTGTATCCAGTGTCAAGGATACTCAGGCAATCGACCTTGTCATCAGACTTGAAGAATGGAATAAAGATAAAGAATATGACAGACTCGGTCTTGAAGAAGAATATACGGAATATCTCGGCAACAAAGTTGTGTGCCATAACATTCCCATAAGGCCCGGTCGAAACCTTGCGGTTATCTGTGAATCCGCAGCGGTTAACTACAGGCAGAAGAAAATGGGTTACAACGCAACCCAGGAATTATATAAGAGAATTCAGCAGAATTTCAATAATAAGAGAGACGAGGATTAAAAAATGGCTAAGTACGTATTTGGAGTTGATGTAGGGGGAACTACAGTAAAGATCGGTTTACTTGATGAAACCGGAAAGCTTCTTGAAAAGTGGGAGATCAAGACCCGCACAGAGAATAATGGTGAAAACATTCTTCCCGATGTGGCAGCATCCCTTAATGCAAAGCTTCAGGAAAAGAAAATTGATAAAAGCGATGTTATCGGTGTTGGTGTAGGCGTACCCGGACCCGTAGATTCGGAAGGCACCGTTCATAAGGCAGTAAACCTTAACTGGGGAGAATTCAGCGTAAGCGATACTCTTTCAAAGCTCACAGGTTTAAAAGCAACAGCAGGTAATGATGCTAATGTTGCGGCTCTCGGCGAAATGTGGCAGGGCGGCGGCAAGGGCATTAAGAACCAGGTAATGGTA
This sequence comes from Lachnospiraceae bacterium, assembly GCA_016283575.1. GTDB lineage: Bacteria > Bacillota > Clostridia > Lachnospirales > Lachnospiraceae > UBA1258. Next base: position 131,682 of record JAEEND010000025.1, read on the forward strand.
ACTCTTGGTACCGGTGTAGGCGGCGGAATCATCGTAGACGGAAAGATCCTTGCAGGTTTCTCCGGAGCCGGCGGAGAGATCGGTCATATGCATGTGGAAGACAATGAAGAAAAAGCATGCGGCTGTGGAAATCACGGATGTTTTGAACAGTATACATCAGCAACGGGAATCACCAGAATGGCAGAAAGACATTTTGCCGCATGGAATAAAGAAACCGTTCTTAAGCAGGGTAACATCAATGCAAAGACAGTATTTGACGGATACAAAGAAGGCGATGCTCTTTGCAAAGAGATCGTTGCTGAATTCGGTGAATATTTCGGAAAGGGTCTTGCTACCATTGCTTCCGTATTAAATCCCGAAGCTTTCGTAATCGGTGGAGGCGTTTCCAAAGCCGGTCAGTGCGTAATTGATGCAGCAGTACCTTCTTTTGAAAAATATGCATTTCCCGGTGCGGTAAAGAATTGTAAGATGCTTCTTGCAACTCTCGGTAACGACGCCGGAATGTACGGAGCTGCAAAACTTGTAATTGGTTAAGGAGTGTTCTAATTGAAACAGGAACATGTAATTAAGATAAAAGAAATAATGAATCATAAAAGTGTGCAGGAAACCGTTTATCTGAAGGATCACACAACCTTCAGGGTAGGGGGTCCTGCATCCCTTTTTGTAGAAGCAGATAATATAGATGAGCTTAAAGCTCTCATGTCATATATCTACGAAGAAGAGGTGCCCTACTTTATTCTCGGTAACGGAAGCAATCTGTTAGTATCGGACAGAGGCTTTGACGGAGTGGTAATTAAGCTTACGGGAGATTTTACGGGATTAACCGTTGAAGATAACGAGATTACGGCATATGCTTCGGTGCCCCTTTCCAAAGTATGCTTGGAAGCTTCCAATAACAGTCTCACCGGCCTTGAATTTGCGTATGGTATTCCGGGCTCCGTAGGCGGCGCAATGGTAATGAATGCCGGAGCCTATGACGGAGAAATGTCCTTTGTAGTTAAGACCGTGGATGTTCTTACTGAAGACTGTGAAGTAAAGACTCTTACCAAAGAAGAGCTTGAGTTCGGATACAGGACCAGTATCTTCAAAAAAGAAAATCTTATCGCCCTTAAGACGGTATTTTCACTTAAGAAGGGAAGTTTTGAAGATATTAATGCTAAAATGCAGGATTTTCTTGAAAGAAGAAGATCAAAGCAGCCCCTGGAATTTCCAAGCGCGGGAAGTACCTTTAAGCGTCCCGAGGGAAATTTTGCGGGAAAGCTTATTATGGAAGCAGGACTATCGGGCTACAGAGTGGGCGGAGCATCCGTTTCAGTAAAGCATTGCGGATTTGTTGTTAATGATAAAAACGGCACAGCCGACGACATAAATAAAGTAATAAAAGATGTGCAGGCAGAAGTTAAGAGACAGACAGATATAATGCTTGAGCCTGAAGTAATTCGCGTAGGTCTGTTTGATTAGGAGATTTTTATGCATCTGGTTGTAGTGACAGGAATGAGCGGCAGCGGAAAGATTACCGCACTTAAAATGCTTGAAGATGTGGGTTTTTATTGCGTAGACAACCTGCCTATTCAGCTTATAGAAAATCTCGTAGACCGTGCCATGGTCAAGGGCTCTGAGCTTTCCAAAGTAGCCCTCGGTCTTGATGCAAGAGCCGACGAGCCCTTTGAAGTAGCCGTCAAGATCCTGGATGAGATAAAAAAACGTGACGTGGTACTTGATATTCTTTTTCTTGAAACATCCGACGCGGTTCTCATGAAGCGTTATAAGGAATCCCGCCGCATGCATCCCCTCGCGCCAAGCGGTCGTGTGGAAGACGGTATTTCAAAAGAACGCGAAGTTTTAAAGGAGATCAAAGAGCGCGCCACATACATAATCGATACATCGAACCTTCTTACAAGAGAGTTGAAAGAAGAGATCGATTCGATTTTCGTAGAAGGCAAGGAATATAATAACCTGATGGTGAATATCGTTTCTTTTGGATTTAAGAACGGTATCCTGCCGGATGCAGATCTGGTATTTGATGTGAGATTCTTGCCAAATCCCTATTACATTGACGAGCTGAAGGAGCTTACAGGTCTCGATAAGCCCGTTCAGGAGTTTGTAATGGGTCATGAAGAAGCCGGAGAATTTCTCGACAGGCTTGAATCCATGCTGGATTTCCTGATTCCCAATTATGTTAAAGAAGGTAAATATCAGCTTGTGGTAGCCATCGGATGCACCGGCGGTCATCACAGAAGTGTTACCATTGCCGAAGAATTGTTTAAGAGAATGCACAAGGGTACTTACGGATTGACCCTTTCTCACAGAGACGTAAATGTACATAAACAGAGGTAGAGATGTCATTTTCCGGAGAAGTTAAAGAAGAACTTTTAAATGTAATTCCTCATGAAGACCATTGCAAAAAAGCTGAATATTTAGGGTTATATTCTTTTTACAATAAGGGCCCCAGGGAAGAACTGGAAAATTTAGATGAAAACGTTTTAAACAATAATGCTTTAAGAAAATGCTTTACAATACGTAATAAAACAATTAATATGGTAACGACAGTCAAAAATGACAGTCCCTTAGATATCGTTAAAAAACCTTGTTGTAAGAAGAGTTTCTTACGCGGAGCATTTATATCTTCCGGTTTTATCGGAGATCCTGCGAGAAGCTACCAGTTTGAAATTCTTTCAGAAAGCGAAGACTATGCCAGACTATTAATCCTCATTCTTGGAGAATTCGCCATAAATGCCAAGGTTCATAAGCGAGGCAAATATTATGTGGTCTATGTAAAAGAAGTTGAAAGCATAATGGATTGCCTTAATATTATGGGTGCTCACAAGTCCATGATGGAATTTGCCAATGCGCGAATACTTAAGGATGTGAGGAACGATGTCAACAGGCGTAACAATTGTGATATGGCAAACATTTCAAAAGCAGTTAACGCAGCGTCAAAACAGATTGACGACATCGAGCTTATAAGGAGTACAGTGGGGTTTGAATCCCTTTCGGAAGCTTTGAGAGAGATATGCGTTGTAAGGCTTAATTATCCGGAAAGTTCCCTGGCTGAGTTAGGATCCTACCTGAATCCGCCCATCGGAAAATCCGGTGTAAATCATCGACTTAGGAAAATAAGTGAGTTTGCTGATAGCTTACGAAAGTAAGAGGAGGATTTATGACAAAGAAAGATATTACCATTAAACTTGCAAGCGGCCTGGAAGCTCGTCCCGTTGCTATGCTTGTTCAGATCGCAAGCCAGTTCGACAGCACCATTCATATCGAGACTTTGGATAAAAAAGTAAATGCCAAATCCATTATGGGTATGATGAGTCTCGGATTGGATGCAGGAGAAAAGGTTACTGTTGTGGCAGATGGTAACGATGAAGAAAATGCTGTTACAAGCATTGAAGAATACTTAAACGGCGCAAAGTAATAAAAGACATAAAAAAAGCCCCTAAAAAGGGAGGATGCCAAGCAAGTTATCTTGCTTGGCATTTATTATGAAAAAGTTTTAAAAGTATTTAGCAACTTGTTGTAAGCTTTATCTGTATCTTATGGTATTAATATAAAGCATATTCTTTACAAATACGTGTTATGTAAATTAACAAACGGAAAATAAAATATGAACAAATTATGAACGAGACGACTGAAAACTAGTCGTCTCGTTGATACAATAGAAATTTTCAATTAAAATTAACAGACAATTAACAGAAATATTCTTCTAATTCAAAGAAATCATTCGGCGATTTCTACAGACACGGTTTCCATAACTTGGTCTTCGTAAGGTCTGTCACCCCAGTCAGTCTTTGTTTCGGCAATCTTATTTACAACTTCCATACCTTCAATAATCTTACCAAAAGCAGCATAACTTCCGTCTAAGTGAGGAGCATCCTTATGCATGATAAAGAACTGGCTTCCTGCGGAATCGGGATCCATGGAACGAGCCATGCTGATGACACCTGCTGTGTGCTTTAAGTTATTCTCAACACCGTTTGATGAAAATTCTCCCTTAATTGAATAGCCGGGGCCGCCCATGCCGGTTCCTTCGGGATCTCCGCCCTGGATCATGAAGCCGTTTATGACACGGTGGAAGATAAGACCGTTATAAAAGCCTTTCTCGCAAAGCTCTACGAAGTTTTTAACGGTAATAGGGGCAACATCGGGATATAATTCAAGCTTCATTACATCACCGGTGGACATTTTGATGGTAACAATAGGATTTTTACTCATAATTACTCCTTTATGATTTTTATTGGTACGTTTATGATATGATGAAATTGTGGAATTGTAAATCCGGAGGCGCAAGAATGAAAAGAATTGTTCTTTTTACGGATGAACTTAATACACAGGCGCTGGAACTTTTAAAAGAAAACCTTGAACAAAACGGCTGCAGCCTCGATGCGGAGGAATCTCCGGATTCCTATTCAGTGCGGGAAGGGGATCTGATAATCACGGATTCTTATAAAGTCTATCGCCATTTTAACGGCAGATGTCTGATCCTTATCGAAAAGCCCGAGGACATGGATGCGTTCAGCGGCGCTAAATATTTCGTAATGGATCCTGAATATGCAGAGTTTGATTATTATGAAAAAATCTACAGAAGACTCAATAATCTTCCTTGGGATATTCTTGAGACGGAGCGCCTTCTTTTGCGGGAGACGGTGGAATCGGATGTGGATACATTCTATAAAATATACAAAGACCCCGACATGACGAGATTCACGGAAAAGCTCTATGACGATCCCGAAGAAGAAAAGAAATACGTGACGGAATACCGCGAAAAGGTATACGGGACTCAGGGCTTCGGCATATGGACGATAATTGAAAAGAAAACCGGTGACATCATCGGAAGAGCGGGGCTTGTTTCAAGAGCGGGCTTTGACAATATAGAGCTTGGTTTTGCCGTTGATAAAGGGCACTGGAACATGGGATATGGTACGGAAGCTGTGAAGGGATGTATCGAATATGCTAAAGCGCATGATCTCATGCCGTTGCAGGCGTTGGTGATTAACGGAAACAGGGCTTCCGAAAGATTACTTGAAAAAGCAGGACTTTATTTTCGGGAAAAAGTAAATGTGAGCGGTACGGAATATGACAGATGGATCACAGATTAATGCTGTGGTAACTGCAGTTTAAATATGTTATAATGATTCACACAGTGTGAAAAAAATAACACAGAGAGGGGCAATCGTGGCTAGAAAACACATATTGATCGTGGATGATGATGTGGATATGCTTAAGGTTCTGAAGGTTTTTCTTCAGGATGATTATCAGGTTACCATTGTTGACTCAGGTAAACAGGCTTTGGAATACATGCTAAAGCACACTCCGGATCTTATATTGCTTGATTACATGATGCCTCTGTTTGACGGGCCTCATGTGTTGGAAATACTCAGAAAACGGGAAGAGTCAAAGAACGTTCCCGTATTGTTCTTAACTTCGGTAACGGAGAGGGACAAGATTTTGCAGTGTCTCGCTCTTAATCCTCAGGGGTATCTTGTTAAACCCATTTCCAGAGAGGAACTCTTGCAAAGAGTGGCAGAAGTCTTTGAACCCAAGGAATGATTACAAAAAGAGTGCAGTTCATGCACTCTTTCTTTTGAATATACATTGGAGGTATGTGAGTAAATGTTAAATGCTTCGTATAAGGATATGCTTTCTAAAAAATCCGTGATCAGGGAATTATCCGAATTCGCCAATAAAAGAGGCGAAGAGATCGGATATGAAAATGTCTTTGACTACAGTCTCGGAAATCCTTCCGTGCCTGCTCCGGAAAAATTCACAAAGGCTCTTATCAACATACTTGAAACCAAGGATCCCATGGAGATTCACGGTTACAGTCCGAGCCTCGGTATCCCTTCCGTAAAAGAAGCGGTTGCTGAGTCCCTTAATGAAAGGTTCGGAATGAACTATGAAGGTAAGCACATATTCATGACCAGTGCTGCGGCGGGTGCCATTGCCCATGCCCTTCGCGCGGTAACTGAGCCGGGTGATGAAGTGATCATTTTTGCGCCTTACTTCCCCGAATATATTCCATATATAACCGGCGCAGGATGCAAGGTCAGGGTTGTTCCGGCCAACACAGAAGATTTCCAGATTAACTTCGAAGAATTTGAGAAGCTCTTAACCCCCTCTGTTAAGGCTGTTCTCGTAAATACACCAAATAACCCTACAGGCGTTGTATATTCTACCGCCACCATTAAGAAACTTTCTTCCCTGTTAAAAGAAAAATCTCATGAATTTGGTTTTAATATTTACTTAATTTCCGACGAACCATATCGTGAAATAGTATTCGGAGGTGTAGAATCTCCTTATGTATCGGCTTATTACGATTATTCCATTTCATGTTACTCATATTCAAAGTCCCTTTCTCTCCCCGGAGAAAGAATCGGTTACATTGCAGTAAACCCCGCAAACCCCGATGCCGCCACCATTGTTAATATGTGCGGTCAGATCTCAAGAGGCACAGGCCACAACTGCCCTTCATCCCTCATGCAGTACGGAATTACCGAAGTGCTCTATGAAACCTCCGATCTAAGTGTTTATGAAAAGAACATGAATATTTTATATGACGAACTTGTGCGCCTCGGATTCACGGTTGTGAAGCCCGGTGGAACCTTCTACATTTTCCCCAAAGCACTGGAAGATGATGCGGTTGCTTTTTGTAAGAAGGCTTTGAAATATGATCTGGTGCTGGTACCGGCAGATTCTTTTGCGTGTCCCGGATATTTCAGGATGGCATACTGCATTGATACCGAGAAGGTGGAACGCTCCATAGAAGCCCTTCGCACGTTCGTTAAAAGCGAATACCCCGCAAAATAGGAGTTTTTTCTTATGAAATTCTTTGTTAAACACAAACGCATGATAATTGCAGTAATTTTAGGATGCTTACCGCTCTTATATGCGATTTTAAGAACTTTCTTTGATGGCCATACCCTGCATTCCGTATGGATCGGCGCATCTGAATGGAACGACGAGTTATTTTATTATAAGCAGGTGGATGCCATGGTTAAGTATGGTATTCCCCAGGGTTATTTTGGATTTAACGAAAGCCATGGCCTGTATCTTACATTTGCTGCATGGAGCCCTGTACTTCTTATGCCCTGGGCGATATTCGGCAAAATCTTCGGATGGAGCATGATAAGCCCTGTAATAGTCAATATAATCATGCTTTCAATTGCCATGTTCATATTTGGCTTCTACTCAAAGTTTGATTACAAAAAGGCTGCCATGGCAGTGGCGCTGTTCTTTTTGTTTGTACCTTTTTCAAGATATATACTTTCCGGAATGCCGGAGATTATCGTTATTTCTCTGTTGCTTATAGTGATGGGGTTCATGGTGGGATACGACGAAGACGGCGCGGACCGTGATAAATATGGAAAGATCATTGCTATGTTTATCCTGCTTTTTATTCTGACACTGATGCGTCCATACCTCATCATGTTTATGATGGTGCCGGCGTTCTATCTTGTACGTAAAACGAAGCATGGATACTGGATATCTCCATTGGCAGTTATCATTTCACTCTTTGTTTATCTCATAATAAACAAGGCTTTCGGAGCGCCTTATTTTACGCCCCTTTACAGAACCGACTGGCTCAAAGCCTTTTTAAATGATGGCTTTATGGGTGGCGTACTTGAAACCCTCAGAACCATAAAGCAATACGGATATAATGTGTTCTATAACATGATAGACGGCGTTGTGAACGGACTTTGCCCCGGCGCTTATTTCATCACACATTGCATGTTTATAGGCATTTTCCTTGTGGATTTTATCGTAAAGCTTGTGAAAAAAGAAAAGGGACGTTTTATTTCTTTTACCATGCTATTTACCAATACAGGTATGTTCTTTGCAATCCTTCTTATGTACAAGCTGTTTGAAGGAAGCAAGCACTTGCTTACTTTTATCGCCGTTGACATCTTTGTCATGGTGGCGGTTGTGAGCTTCAGAGAGCTGTTTTCCGTTATTTTAGCAGTATCTTTTGTATGGCTTTATATGATAAAGGCGGTTTCGGATTATGATTATGCGGTACCCTACAGGGATGAGACCCACGAAGAGATTGCGGCTTTATCAAAAGAAATTGCACCCGACATGGTGCTTACGGGAGAAGTATCCTGGGATAATACCATTGCTCTGGTGTTCTATGATACGGATAAATATACCGGTGAAGCCGTGATGACAGCGTGGCAGCAGCTTTATGCAACTCCCGCAGGCTATGGAATCAGCTTCTGTACCGATGAATATCTTCTTGATAACCTGGGAGACTTAAAGTGTAAGTATATGATCACTCCCGCAGACGGCGTGGTGGGCGATACAGTCATCAATAAAGGCGGTACCGTTATAGGCGAGAATGATAAAGTAAAGATTATAGATATTTCAACAATGGCTATTTATGAATAATTTTAAGAAAGAACAGACAGCAAAAAGAATAGATTATTTTTTCTTTACCATGCTTACCATAGGCATGTTTGTTGTCATGTTCTTTTTGACACTTAAGCAGGCAACCAATGTAGGTACGGGAGCGTATCACTCTGATATCTTAGCCTACATGCAGGAAGTGCTGGGTGAAGAATCGGGTTACCCTTTCCCTTACAGATTGTTCTTTTGGATGGTACGTGCTGTTTCTTTAGCAATGCCTGTTGAGCAGGCTATGGCTTTCACTGTGGCTATTCTCAATGCTGTTTCCATGGTTTTGGTCAAATATTATTTTGATCTCTATGAAGATGTTTCTTTTCATGAAGGAAATGTTCTTTTGCGCAGGCTTTCACTTTCTGCGTTGATCCTTGGGATATTCACGTCCTCAATGTTAATTAACCCTTTGAGAATGTCACTTAAAGGCGGAGAGCAGTATTACCTTGGTGTTTTCACCGGCAATCCCTGGCACAATCAGACTTACCTCGCTACAAGACCCTTTGCGATTCTTGCTTTCTTTGTATTTATATTCATATTAAAGAATTACGAGTACAGAGCCAATGTTAAGGACTATATAGTCTTTTCGGTGAGCCTGCTTCTCACTACCATGACCAAGCCCAGCTTTACATTTGTGTTCGTGTCTGCGGCAGGAATCTATATGCTTATCCGTCTCTGCATGAATTCCTTTGCTACTTTTAAAGAGACTGTATTGCTGGGACTTACCTTTGTGCCTACATTTATAGAGTTGATACGCCAGTATTTCGGTGTCTTTGCTCCTGCAGCCCCCGGAGAAGAAAGGGGAATTACCCTTACTTTCTTTGAAGTGTGGAGCAATGAATGCACCAATATTCCCAGAGCCATTCTTTATGCAAATCTATTTTCCTTAGTAGTGTTAATCATATTCATTAAAGAAATCTTAGATGACATTCCATATTTATTTACGGTGATGTTATTCTTTGTGAGCCTTTTTGAAGCTGCATTTCTTGCTGAAAAAGGCTATCGCTTCTATGACTTTAATTTTTCATGGGGCTATATGCACGGAATCTTTTTCCTGACCCTTATGTCAGCAGAAAAGCTTTACCGCGCAGCAGTACGTGAAGAAACCGAGAAGTACAAAATAGTCATAGGTTTTCTTTCTTTTATCCCTCAAGTTTTGTCGGGCATTTTCTATTTAATAAGAATCCTCGGCGGTGCCATGTACTATTAGGACCCGTTTCTTTATAATCTTTTAATAAAATTACCACATCTTATTTGTTGACAATTGATAATGGTGGGTGTAGTGTATCAATAGAAATTAGCACTCGAGTGGTTTGAGTGCTAACAGCACCCGAAAGAAAAGGTGAACCATGGATTTAGACGAGCGTAAGATTAAAATTTTACAGGCAATAGTCCGTAACTACATGGAAACAGGCGAACCCGTGGGAAGCCGCACCATTTCTAAGTACACGGATTTAAATCTAAGTTCCGCCACCATCAGAAACGAAATGGCGGATCTTGAGGAGATGGGCTATATAGTGCAGCCCCATACATCTGCAGGTCGTATTCCTTCCGACAAGGGCTACAGAGTATATGTAGACAAGATGTTAGAAGAAAAGGACAAAGAAGTGGCGGAAATGAAAGAGATCCTTCTTGAAAAAGAAGATAAGATCGATACCCTTCTTAAGCAGGTTGCGAAAGTGCTGGCAGTAAATACCAATTATGCCACCATGATAAGCGCTCCCCAGTATCATCGGAACAAGCTTAAATTTATCCAGTTATCAAGGGTTGATGAGAATCACCTTCTTGCGGTTATAGTAACGGAAGGTAATGTGATAAAGAATCACATGATTGACGTTGACACCATCCTTGATGACGAAACAATGTTAAAGCTTAACATACTTCTTAACACCCACATGAACGGCCTTAGCATTGAAGAAATAAATCTCGCCATGATAGCAGCCATGAAAAAAGCTGCCGGCGTCCACGGAGAAATCGTAAGTAACGTGATAGATGCCGTGGCAGAAGCAATCCACTCCGATGAAGATTTGGAGATCTATACAAGCGGAGCCAACAATATTTTGAAGTATCCCGAACTTGCGGATAATGAACACGCCGGTTCTCTGATACATACATTTGAAGAAAAAGAACCTTTGAACGCTCTTGCTCTTACAGGGCTTAGGGAAACCGATAACAACATCAAAGTTTATATCGGTGAAGAAACTCCCGTTGAGGGCCTGCAGGATTGCAGTGTGGTAACAGCCACCTACGAGCTGGAAGAAGGCATGAAGGGAACCATCGGTATCGTGGGACCTAAGCGTATGGATTACGATAAAGTGGTGGGAACCCTGAAAAACATGATGAATCAGTTAGATACATTATATAAGAAAGGAAATTAGACGTGGCAGAAGAGAAAGATTTAAAAGATGCCGCAGAGAATACCGAAGTCGATAACATCGAATTAGAGAACACCGATGCGACAGAGGAAGCGGAACAAGAGGAATGTAAAGTTTCCGAAGATAAGAAAGACAAGAAGAAAAAAGAAAAGCCGGACAAAAAATACGAGGAACTGAAGGAAAAGATAAAAGAGCTTGAAGACATTAAACTTCGTCAGATGGCAGAATTCCAGAACTTCAGAACCAGAAGCGAAAAAGAAAAAGCTCAGATGTTTGATATGGGAGCAAAAAGCGTGATCGAGAAAATCCTTCCCGTAGTTGACAATTTTGAGCGAGGCCTGGCGGCTGTTCCTGAGGATGAGAAAGATTCAGCATTTGTAAACGGCATGAATCTTGTATACAAGCAGCTCATGGATGAGTTCGACAAAATGGGCGTAAAAGCAATTGAAGCAGTAGATCAGGAATTTAATCCCGACCTTCATAATGCGGTAATGCAGGTGGAAGCAGAGGATAAAGAATCCGGAACCATCGTAGCGGAACTTCAAAAAGGATATACCTACCATGATTCAGTGGTAAGACACAGCATGGTATCTGTAGCACAGTAAATTAACCTATTAATACAGGAGGAAATAAAAATGGGAAAAATAATTGGTATCGACTTAGGTACAACAAACAGCTGTGTAGCTGTTATGGAAGGTGGTAAGCCCACCGTTATAGCCAACATGGAAGGCGCAAGAACAACACCTTCAGTTGTAGCTTTTACAAAGACAGGAGAACGTCTTGTAGGTGAACCTGCAAAGAGACAGGCAGTTACCAACGCAGAAAAGACAATCGCATCCATCAAGAGAGATATGGGTACAGACAGAGGTCGTACAATCGACGGAAAGAACTACTCACCTCAGCAGATCTCCGCAATGATTCTTCAGAAGCTTAAAGCAGATGCGGAAAGCTATCTTGGTGAAAAGGTAACAGAAGCTGTTATTACAGTACCTGCTTACTTCAATGACGGTCAGCGTCAGGCAACCAAGGATGCAGGTAAGATTGCCGGTCTTGATGTAAAGCGTATCATCAACGAGCCTACAGCAGCAGCTCTTGCATACGGTCTTGACAATGAAAAAGAACAGAAGATCATGGTATACGACTTAGGTGGTGGTACATTCGATGTATCCATTATCGATATCGGTGAAGGCGTTATCGAAGTTCTTGCTACAAACGGTGACACACACTTAGGCGGTGATGACTTTGACCAGAAGATCACAGACTGGATGCTTTCAGAATTCAAGAAGGCAGAAGGTGTGGATCTTTCCACAGATAAGATGGCACTTCAGAGATTAAAAGAAGCTGCAGAAAAGGCTAAGAAGGAATTATCAAGTGCTACAACCACTAACATTAACCTTCCCTTCATCACAGCTACAAGCGAAGGACCCAAGCACTTTGCAATGGATTTAACCCGTGCTAAGTTCGATGAACTTACACGTGATCTTGTAGAAAGAACAGCAATTCCTGTTCAGAACGCTATGAGAGATGCAGGTCTTACCAACAACGATATCTCCAAGGTATTATTGGTAGGTGGATCAACACGTATCCCCGCAGTTCAGGAAAAGGTAAAAGCTTTAACAGGTAAGGAGCCTTCCAAGAGCCTTAACCCCGATGAATGTGTAGCAATCGGTGCTTCCATCCAGGGTGGTAAGCTTGCAGGTGATGCAGGTGCCGGAGATATTCTTTTACTTGATGTAACACCTCTTACACTTTCAATCGAAACCTACGGCGGAATGGCTACACACCTTATCCCCAGAAATACCACTATTCCTACAAAGAAGAGCCAGGTATTCTCCACTGCCGAAGATAACCAGACAGCCGTTGATATCAACGTATTACAGGGTGAACGTGAATTTGCCGCTGACAACAAGTCACTCGGACAGTTCAGACTCGATGGTATCCCTCCGGCAAGAAAGGGTGTTCCTCAGATTGAAGTAACCTTCGATATTGATGCTAATGGTATCGTTAATGTATCAGCTAAGGATCTTGGCACCAACAAGGAACAGCACATCACCATTACCTCAGCTTCTTCCATGAGCGATGATGAAATCGAAAAGGCAGTTAAGGAAGCTCAGGAATATGAAGCACAGGATAAGAAGAGAAAAGAAGCTGTTGATGCTCGTAACGAAGCAGATTCTTTTGCAACAAATGTAGAAAGAACTCTTGAGGAAGTCGGCGATAAGATTGGTGCCGATGAAAAGGCTAAGGTTCAGGAAGATCTTGACGCAGTTAAGAAATTACTTGAAGAAACCAAGAATCAGGAGCCTACTGAAGCTCAGGTTGCAGACCTTAAGGCAGCAAAAGAAAAGCTTATGGCTACTTCACAGAGCCTTTTCTCCAAGCTCTACGAAGGACAGCAGGCACAGGGTGCTCAGGCAGGTCCTGACATGAACGCTAATGCTAATGCAGATGCAGGCGCTCAGGATGATGTAGTAGACGGTAACTACAGAGAAGTATAAAATAAACAGAAATACAAGTAAGTCGGGTAGCCTTAGACTACCCGACCTACGTTTAGGTAATAAAAATGGCAGAACAAAAACGCGATTATTATGAAGTCCTTGGAGTGTCAAAAGACGCAGACCAGGAGACTATTAAAAAAGCATACAGAGCTCTTGCTAAAAAATATCATCCTGACATGAATCCCGACGATAAGAATGCTGAAGCCAAATTCAAAGAGGCCAGCGAAGCTTATGCGGTGCTTAGTGATGAGGATAAGAGAAGACAGTACGACCAGTTTGGTCACGCAGCCTTTGATGGCGCGGGCGGAGCCGGTGGTTTCGGCGGATTCGATTTCGGTGGTGCCGATTTCTCTGATATTTTCGGTGATATTTTCGGTGACTTTTTCGGTGGCGGTGCAAGAAGCCGCGGACGTGGCAACGGCCCCATGAAGGGTGCCAACATACGTACCAGCGTGCGCATCACATTTGAAGAAGCAGTATTCGGTGTTGAAAAAGAATTAGAGCTTACATTAAAAGACGAATGTAAGACCTGTCATGGAACCGGCGCAAAGCCCGGAACCAATCCCGTGACATGTACAAAGTGCGGTGGTAAAGGCCAGGTTGTATTTACCACTCAGTCCTTCTTCGGAACAGTAAGAAATGTTCAGAGCTGTCCTGATTGTCACGGACAGGGTAAGATTGTTAAAGAAAAATGTCCCGATTGCGGTGGTTCAGGATATACGGCATCCAGGAAGAAGATCATGGTATCCATTCCTGCAGGTATTGATAATGGCCAGAGCGTAAGAATCCGTGAAAAAGGCGAACCTGGTGTTAACGGTGGAGGAAGAGGCGACCTTCTTGTAGAAGTAATCGTATCAAGCCATCCCATCTTCAGACGTCAGGATATTAACATTTATTCCACAGTGCCCATTTCATTTGCAGTGGCTGCTCTTGGTGGCGAAGTGCTTATTGATACCCTTGACGGACGCATTGCCTATGAAGTAAAACCCGGTACTCAGACGGATACGAGGATCAAGCTTAAAGGAAAGGGTGTGCCTTCCACGAGATACAAGGACATCCGCGGCGATCACTATGTAACTCTGGTGGTACAGACACCTGAAAAGCTTTCTCATGAAGCAAAAGAACTTCTTCGTCAGTTTGATGCAGCCACAGAAGATTCTCTTAACGCTGTTAAGAGAGCAGAGGCTGCAAAACAGGATGATGATAAGAAAAAGAAATTTTGGAAGTAAATAAATGAAAAAATTTATCGGCGACAAAGCATTTTATAAATCAGTGTTAGCCATTGCCATACCGATAATGATCCAAAACGGTATCACCAATTTTGTTGGATTACTCGACAACATAATGGTGGGGCAGGTGGGTACGGAACCCATGTCCGGAGTAGCCATAGTAAATACAATTCTTTTTGTATTTTACCTGGCAATTTTCGGAGCTATATCCGGCCCCGGTATTTTCACCGCCCAATATGCCGGACAAAAGAACCAAGAAGGAATAAGAGACACCTTCAGATTTAAGATACTGATCGTAGCCGTAATAACCCTCCTTGGTATTCTTTTATTAACGGTATTTGACGATGAACTGATTCTTTTATTTTTACACGAGAACGGAGAAACAGCATTAAGTCTTGAAAACACTCTGAACTACGGTAAGGCATATCTGCACGTTATGCTGATCGGCATGATACCAAACGGTATTACTCAGGCTTATGCAGGTACACTTCGTGAAACCGGTGAGACCAAGATACCAATGTATGCCAGTGTCATAGCTGTGTTCGTTAATCTTGTGCTTAATTACATATTGATATTCGGACACTTCGGATTTCCTGCACTGGGAGTCGTAGGTGCCGCTGTTGCAACTGTTATTTCACGATTTGTGGAAATAGCGATAGTTGTGGGCTGGACCCATATGCATCTTGACAGGTATCCATACGCGGTTTCACTTTATAAGTCCTTTAAGATTCCCGGGAATCTTGCAGGAAAGATACTTGTTAAAGGAACACCGCTTTTCTTAAATGAGTTTTTGTGGTCCCTTGCCATGTCATCACTTACTCAGTGTTATTCTGTGCGAGGACTTGAGGTGGTGGCGGCCTTTAATATTTCAAACACCATTACCAATCTCTTTAATGTAGTCATGATCTCCATGGGCTCTGTTGTAGCCATTATGATTGGTCAGATATTAGGCTCCGGCAACATGGAAGAGGTAGTGGATACTGACAATAAGCTTATTGCGTTTTCATTGTTTCTTTGCAGTGTAATGGCAGGAATACTTATTGTGGCAGCACCTCTTTTCCCTATGCTCTACGATACAACGGATGAAATCAGGGCTCTGGCGGTAAGACTTATGCGTATTGCGGCGGCATTTATGCCTCTGGCATCCTATATGAATACAGCATATTTTACGTTAAGATCAGGAGGAAAGACCTTTGTGACATTCCTGTTTGACTCAGTATTTGTCTGGGTAGTTTCCTTCCCGGTGGCTTTTTACATAAGCCGTTTTACCGGAATTCCGATTGAACCGATGTACACTATTGTCCTGGCAGTGGACTTTATCAAAGTAATAATTGGCTACATATTAGTAAAAAAGAAAATCTGGATTCAGGATTTGGTAGCGTAAAGTATATAAGAGAAACGAAATGAAAACCAGGTGACAGAGTTGTTAATTTACAATTCTGTCACTTGTTTTTTTTATGCTCAAAAATTAAAATAAACATGTAACACGCAGCTTGTTTTACTAGATTACGGGGTTATGGTTTATGGCAGGTATAGGTGAGAAAATCGTTGCTTTAAGACAGCAGAAGAATATATCGCAAACAGATTTGGCCACAGCGCTTAACGTTTCGGCTTCAACAATGTGTCGTTGGGAAAAAAATAGTAGGAAACCTTCTACAGAAGACATAAAGCGCATGGCAGATTTCTTTGATGTGTCGATTGATTTTTTTAAAGATAAGCCGGAGAGCTTTATAAATAAATGCAAAAAAATCTTAATTGGTGTGCTTCCCATATTTTTTTGCTTAGTTGCAGTTTTCTTGTATTTATTTCTCCGACCTCCCTATACGCGTGTTGACAGCACCTTTGTTATAGATGAAAATGGCTGCTCGAATTATCAGGAGTATTACTTGTCAAGGGAAAGATGGGACGAGAAAAAAGCATCGCATTTCGCTGAAGACAGGCGCGGTTATTTAATTGAGCATTCATCATATATGGATGCGGATTTTATCGATTTCTATTTCTATGAAAGTAGGGAAGATTATTTAGAAAAAAATTGTATTATGCTCATGGGGTATTACATAGAGGAGAGTGACTGACGTGCGTGTCAGTCGTTCTTCTCTTTTTAAATTGTATATATGTGAAATGTCAATAAATTTCCAGTAATGTCAATTGCTATTTAGCGAAAACGTTTTGTATATTTATGGTAATCAAGTTGATTTAAATGCACTTTATTGATAATGGTCTTGGTAAGAAAGGAGAAATATGAAAAGTTTTTTAACGGGTATAATTATGGTAAATCTATTGGTGTCAAATCTGTCTACTACTCCAGAAATGTATTTGTATAGCGAGTATTCTATTCAAGAAGGCTATTATGAAGTATACGAGAATATTGATTTCACGAGCGTCGATGCGTTTAATAAGGCTGATAGTATCTTTGCGTCGTTCACAGTTATATATGAGACAAATGTAGTTCCGGCAACAAAAAAGTACTTTACAAAGAAATACGATGGGACACTGTATGGGGGTGAATTGACGCTATATTCATATAAAACCATTGGCGGCAAGACTAGCGCTGAGTATAGAGGAAACCTATACAGGTTAGAATGACCCGGTCATTTTTATCATTTCCGATACTTGTCAATAAATTTCCGCTAATGTCAATTGATTTTGCTGAAACTCCTTTGCATAGTTTAAAGCAGATAATGGAATCGCTTTATTGCAAATGATCCTATTGAAGGAGGGAAAATAATGAAAACTAGCAAGATTCGATTAGCGGCACTGATTTTGTCGATGGTAATGACACTCGGGGTTGGAATATCAGCTTCCGCAGAAGTGTGGGGAAAAGCAATTTACATTTATCCCAACTATGTATGGACGGCAGATTATGATAATTTAGATTCACGCACAGGAAACTATTCCAGCGTGTATGCACGGTGTCTGTCGCTTTTTCCTACATCAGGGAATGAGACTTACAAAAAGATTAAGTGTAGGGTGACAAATAGTTACGACCTAATAATCAGCAACACATATACACTTAACAAGACCTCTAATAGCTGGACTACCATTCCGCTTTATGAGGGCTATTTATCAGCAAACACAGTAGGATTTGAATTTTGTGGAAACTCTGTGAATGATGCCAATGCTACTGTATGTTACTCAGGTAGATAAAAGAGGTTTGATATGGGCAATTTAGTTGCTAAAGAAGTAAAACTATTATTTCGGCAGAGGAGCTCAATGCTCACTGAGTGCATTCTTTTGTTATTAATAATGGGAAATTATATAAAGAACATTTTTATATATAGTGGCACCGAATTGTCCAGAATGTATTACCCTATGAAGCTTATATTGCTTAGCTTGGATAATTTAAATGATAGAGCAGATTTTACGGTACTATTTATTTTTTTATTCCCAATTCTTACTGTATTACCATGCGGATTTAGTTACATAAATGAGCATAACTCTGGAGTTGAGTCTTTGGTAAGAATAAGAACTGGCGGGAAAAAGCATATGTACGTAAAACTGCTGTCAGCTTTTGTTGGTACGTTTGCGATATTTGCGATTCCATTAATTATAGATATTACATTTACAGGATTGACTTTTCCCATTAATGCAAAAGGTGATTTGCTCAATTACAGCATTTATAGCAGCGATTACTTATCCGTCATAAATAAATACTGGTTTTCTGACTTGT
This sequence comes from Lachnospiraceae bacterium, assembly GCA_016283575.1. GTDB lineage: Bacteria > Bacillota > Clostridia > Lachnospirales > Lachnospiraceae > UBA1258. The sequence continues at coordinate 149,848 of JAEEND010000025.1, forward strand.
TTTATAAGAATACATTGTTATATACAATCATTTTCTCTTTGGTATTATCAATGTTTGCGGGAATACTAGGTTCTTTTACGGTTGCTTTGTCATATGCCTTTCCTTTGAAATATAGAGTTTTCTTGGTGCTCCCGGTTTATTTTATTATGAACTTAACAATAGCACTTGATGGGGATTGGAAGCGAGACAACATAAGCCTCGCTTGGTACGAGAACTGTATGTTGTTTGGTGAATATGAAAAAAACGGCACGTTCGTATTGATGTTTCTGGTTTGTATATTTGTATTAATAGGTTTGTTTGTTTTCATTGGCAATCAGAGGAGAAAAAAGGGGCGTGTTCAAGTCTAAAAGAATTCTTATGATGATTAGCGTTATTTCGGGACTATATAAATACTATGGATTTATTCAGCAGGAGCATAGCATTGATAGTTTCACTGTTTCAATCTTACAACTTAGTGGTGCGAGAGGAATATTAGGGTTTATAGGAACCCCTAATGAAATAATCCGCCTTTTAACATTAATGTTGCCGGAATTATGTTTGATTTTTTTACTGGGTCGATCGTTATATGCCTCGTTTTGTACCGGTAGTGTCTATGTGCTTAGTCGATTTTATAAAAGGAAGGCCTGGTTCTTGAAGGAAATATCTAAAATAGCATTATCTACCTTTTTTTATTTTTTAATATCGACCTTAACTATTTGCGGTATGACTGTTGGAATTAAACATATGGTTCCGGACAAAACAGGTATTATTGTCATGCTTTTGCATATATTTATTTATTCTTTGTGGTTCTTTTCACTTGTGATGATTTTTGCTGTTGCTGCTATTAAACGAGGGAGTAGCGAGTCTATGTTATATACACTGTTATATTACGGAGGATTATTGGTGTCTTTTTCTTTTTTTGCGGGCAAGCCGGAAAAAAACGTATTTCTTGAGATTAATCCGATAAGTCGAACTTTTTTAAACTGGTATGATATTCCTGGGATAATGGAAAAGATTGTAAATAGGCACTATATAGTAAGAATGGATTATTCCTGCATTTACATGGTTATTTATACCGCCGTTGTTGTAATTATCTGCGAAACATTAATTTGTAGGAATGACTTGATAATAAATGATAAAGAAGTAGGTACAATGTAGATGAAACTTATTGTTAACCATATAAGTAAAGTACTTAAAAACAAGAAAATATTGGATGACATCTCTATGGAGTTAGAAAACGGAAAAGTATATGGCCTTTGCGGCGAAAATGGTTCCGGAAAAACTATGCTACTACGGGCGCTTTCGGGGTTGATAAAAGTAGATAATGGCCATATTGCTATAGATGAAATGAAACTGGGTAAGGATATTTCTGTGTTGCCAAGTCTGGGACTAATCATAGAGAATGCGGGACTGTATCCAGGTTTAACAGGATACGAGAATTTGCGATATCTTGCAGGGATAAAGAACATAATAGGGCAAGATGAAATAAAAAATGCTATTAGAAGCGTGGGCTTAAATCCGGACGATAGAAGAACTTATATGAAATATTCACTTGGCATGAAACAGAGACTATTAATTGCGCAGGCAATTATGGAAAAACCTGAGGTGTTATTGCTGGATGAGCCCACAAATGGTCTGGATAATCAGGGTGTAGAATTAATCAGGAAATTAATACTGCGAGAAAGGGATCGAGGAGCATTGATTGTCATTACCAGTCATAATAAAGAAGATATTGATTTGTTGGCTGATGAACGATTTGTAATCGAAGAGGGAAAACTGAAGAAACTATGAAATTGTTGAAAGTTATTCTGACTTGTATTTGGATTCTTTATATAGGAACGTTTATATATGGATTTTCGAGAAAACAAGAATATATTGATGTGGGAACGCTTCCTGTTCAAGAAATATTTGTAGCTCAAGTAGACGAAGAGATGCTTAGAGCATGGGCTGAAAGTGCCGAGGCATATTTAAAAACCGCTCCGATTATAGCAAAGGTATTAGTTACAGGTGATATTGAGCATGAAGGATTTACTTCCAAACAGCGTGTAATTATAAAAGAAGTTTATAAAGGCGAAATATCGACGGGTAATGAAGTTTACATTACTTCTTCAAGATGGGGAGTCGTACCGTATAAAGAAACATATGCTCTGTCGAGAGGTTTTATTAATATATTAAACCGGGGAGAGGAATACCTTGTTTTTTTAGATAGTATTATTGATATACCAGGACAAGATAATTATATAATATCTTGTTATGATGAGGGCACGATAATAACGCCTATTTTCGCCTATTCTGACAAAACTCATTATGTCGGGAAAATGGATGGAATGTCTACTTATACACAATATGCCAAACTACGGGAAAATGAATTCTTTTGCACAACAGAAGAGGGGTTTAAGATAATTGAGGATGTAAAGCGAAGCCTTTTAGAAGATTTTCAATAAGTAATATGCGGGAAAAAGACACTTAGGTGTCTTTTTTTTAGTGGAATTAAGCGAGGCGCAAAAGAGGGCGGTTTACGTTAAAAATATTATGTAAATCATTTTCGCAAAAATTAGATACCTTTCTGAAATATTCCGACTAAAAGAGGAATCTTTGCCACGGATATAATAATGCTACCGTAGTTTACTAACCATTTTTTTAAGGAAGGGGTTAAAAATGAAAAGTTTTAAAGTAACAAAACGAATCATGGCATTTGCCTTGGCTTTGGTACTTACTTTTTCATCCGTAAGCTTCCAGTCTGTGACAGCATACGCAGCTGAAGTGGATGAGAGTTTGACCGTGCCATTTGGCATCTCTTGCGCGTATGATGCCGATCAGGGAATCGGTGTTGTATGGGGCGCTGCCGGATATGATCTTTGCACTGTTACAATATCCTCTGAGAACGGATATTCAAGAACATATGAAGATCAGACAATGGGATATCATTGGTATCCTGATACCTACGCAGAAGGAGATTATCTCGTAAGTGTTCAGGGACAGAAGGACGGAATGCTTTCTAAGGCAGGAACAGAACCTGTTACTGTCGGTGAAGCAGTAACAGATCCCGATCCCGTTACTCCCGAAGAACCCGAAACGCCTGAGACACCTGAAAATCAGGAGTTGACGACACCTTTTGGTCAGGTTATTTCTTTTACTGAAGAAAAGGGAATCGGTGTAGCATGGGGCTTTGATGGAGTATACGAAAACTACACTGTAACAGTTGAATGTGCAGATGTTAATTACAAGAAAGTATACGAGCATCAGTCTTTCGGATACAAAGAATATCAGGATGATTATGTAACAGGTACTTACACTGTAAGCATTCAGGGTGAGAAAGACGGACAGCTTTCAGCTGCAGCAACAGGCACTGTTGAAGTTGTTGGTAAAGCTCCCGAAGCACCCGCAGTTCCCGTTAAGTGGTCATATTGGACCGGCGAAGGCGGAGCTGCTGATATCACACCTACCGAAGACGGAACAGGCGCAGTAGTAGCTGTAACTGCTGACGGTGGTGTAAATTATGCAGTTCAGTACATTGGTGACGGCTTCAAATTAGTTGAAGGCGAAACTTATGTATTCAGTGGTGATTTCACAGCAGACGAAGATGCAAAATGTGAAATTAACATTCAGGAAACTCAGGGTTGGGGATCCTTAATCGGTTCATCCTATGTATTTGACATTGCAAAGGGTGAAACAAAGCATGTTGAATTGACAACAAATGCAGCAACAGGTGCTTTCCTTGAAAAGTCCAAGATTGCTATTATGTTCGGTAATGCAGGCAATGCCGGCAAGACTGTTACAATATCAAATCTTAAGCTTGAAGGCGCTGTAGCAGAAGAAGAACCTGAAGAACCTGTTGAAGAAGAGGGCATTTTTGCAGGCGTACCTGCCATTAACTTTGATTTAATCGATCACACAGTTGATTATTCAAATGTGTCTTGTGATATTGACTATGATAATGAAACGATCACAGTTTATGCTGACAATTATGGTATGGACTGGGGTGCAGATTCACTTTGGGAAATGCAGTTAAAGGAAGTAATTACAGTTCCTTCCCATCAGAAGTATTTCGGCGAAGTGGAAATCAATTCCGAAATCGCACGTGATATAGTTCTGAAGCTCGGTGATTTAAATAATGACGGTGCAACATTCTGTTATGAAACAATTCACCTTGAAGCAGGTGATAACACTGTTTCTTTTGAAACAACAAGTGATGTTAACATCGATGATTTAATGGTGCTTTTTGCACTTGGCGGAAGTGCTGATGCTAACACATTAGTATTTAAGAACCTTAAACTTGTAGGTGCTGACGGAACACCCGTAGTGCTTACAAAGAACATCAACCTTGAAAAGGCTGAAACAGAGCTTTATGTTGGTAATGACTGGGCAGGCGCTGCAGCAAGCAAGTCAGAAAACGGCGAAAAGGTTGAAATTAATGTAGGAAGCTTTGGCTGGAACGGTGAATGGGCTCTTCAGTACATGATTTACAACATTCAGCCTTCTGAAGATAACAACTATACCGTAAGAGCTAAGATTACTTCCACAGTAGATAAGAAGATTCTTATTAAGCTTGATAACAACGGATTAATCGTTGAAACAATCGAGTTAAAAGCCAACGAGCCTTATTACTTCGAAAAGTCCGCAACCGGTGAACTTTCAGATGCTAAGCTTTATTTCGCTCTTGGCCAGATGGCAGGAGAAGAAGCTAACAGAAGCGGCAAGATTACTATTGAAAATGTATCAGGATTTGAACTTGTTGAGGAAGATGAATACGAAGGTCCTTACTTAAATCTTGAAAGAACAAATACAGAACTCTATACCAATAACGATTGGTCATGGAGTAATGCAACTAAGAAAGAAAAAGGTCCTCAGGCTACAATAAATGTTGCAGCATTCGGCGGTGGCTGGGGCTATGACACAGAATGGGGTCTTCAGTATAAGATCTTAAATATCGAAGAAAACCCTGAAGGATATCATCTTGAGTTTGATATCACTTCCACAGTGGATAAGAACGTTATCGTTAAGCTTGACAATAACGGAATTATCTTAAAGACTGTCAGCTTAAAAGCTAACGAAACATATCACTTTGATGAAACAACCACAACATCTGCTCTGTCAGACGGAATATTATATTTTGCTCTTGGTCGTGACGAAAGCGAAGGTTCCGAGACTCCTGCAAGCGGTGTTGTAACTATCGAAAACATCGATGGTATCACTGCAAAGCAGGTTTCAGCACATGCAGGTAAGGAATACGACTTTACAGCAGACAATTCTGAATTCGATTACGCAGATCCCGGTCTTTCTAAGGACGGCTATCAGCTTATCTGGAATGACGAATTCGATGGTAATTACGGAAATGCCAACGTAGACGGAAACACAGGTCTTAACCTTGATAACTGGGCATATCAGCTTGGTGACGGTACTACAGACTGTGGTAACTATGGCTGGGGTAACAACGAACTTCAGGCATATACGGATAATAAGAAAAACATTGCCGTAAACGAAGACTTAAACGGTGATGGTGAAGGCGAAGGAGTACTTCGTATTACAGCTTCTTATGAAGATGACAAGTACTACTATGCTAACGAATCTGCTAAGAACTATACTTCCGGCAGAATCCGTACCACAAAGCCCGGAACAGAATTATTCAATACTACCTACGGTTATATTGAAGCAAGAATTTCACTTCCCGAAACACAGGGTGCTTGGCCCGCATTCTGGATGCTTCCTGAAAGCACCAGCATTTATGGCGGATGGCCTGTATCAGGTGAAATCGATATCTTAGAAACAACAGGTACTCAGACCAATAAGGCCTGCAGCACACTTCACTGGGGAACACCTTCCCATGTATATAAGGGATCAGGTTATACAGAACTCAACTCTGAATTAATGTACTTCCATACATATTCAGTAGACTGGGAACCCGGTAAGATGACATTCTACTATGATGGTCAGCCCATCCATGTAGCAACCAACTGGGAAAGCGGCATCAGCGGAGCATCCGATTCACTTTCATTTGACGCTCCTTTTGATCAGCCCTTCTACATGATCCTTAACCTTGCAGTAGACAGCGGTCAGTTCGGCGGTTCTGCTAACAAGGCTAACTTTAAAGATGAAATCAACATGTACGTAGACTATGTACGTGTATTCCAGAAGGAAGATGGTTACGCAGATTCTGTTGAAAGACAGGCATCAGGCGCTAACACCGACTGGGCAGATTACGCAGGACAGAATCAGATTGCAGCTATGACAGCTGATAACCTTGTAGGTGAAGGCGGCGGAATGGATGATGCTAACTCTGATAAGTCCAAGTGGTATTTATCCACTCAGAGCGATGCAGCAGCAACCGCAACAGCTGTTACCGACGAAAACGGTAAGGTATGGCATAAGGTTGATATTACAAATCCCGGCGGTCTTGACTATTCAGTTCAGTTAATCGGACACTTCGATGTTAAGCCCGGATATGTATACAAGGTTTCTTTTGACTCCTATGCAGCAGGCGATCTTGTAAATAAGAATACAGACTGCAGTGCCAAGGAATGGGCAGGTTGGAGCGCATACGGAATTACTTCCGCTAAGCTTACTGAAGAACCCACCAGAAATTCATTCACATTCCTTCCTACAGACGCATTTGATAACTGCCGTATCGAGTTTAACTTCGGTGCAAGAGGAACAGGCAGCGTTTACATTTCTGACGTTAAGGTTGAAATCGTAGATCCCGCACTTCTTGGAACAACCGAAAAGGGAAGAACAGCTCTTGCAGACGGAAACTTAATCTACAACGGTGATTTCTCACAGGGCAATAACCACCTTGGTTACTGGACTGCAAAAGAAAACACAACAGTATCTGTTCCCAGATACACAGTTGAAGCTTTGAAGGATTCCGATAAGCGTGTTGTAGATGTAGCTTCAAAGACTAACTATGAAGCAATCGAAAATGGCGTTAAGTATTATGAACGCCGTGCACAGATCAGTGCAAAAGAAGGATATGCTCCCACTGTTTCACAGCCCGGCATTCCTATGACAGCTGATGATTACACAGTTAAATTTGATTTATATTCAAAGACAGCAACAGCAGTTAAGGTATCTGTTCTTAATGCAGACGGTCAGGAAGTTGCAGCAAAGACTGTTTCTTACAATCCTGAATCCGGCGTAAGAACCATTAACGTAGCACTTAATGTTGCAGAAAACCTTGGCCTTGGAACACTTCAGTTCACGTTTGCCAAGGGTACAGAAGTACAGCTTGATAACGTATCCATGTATGGTAAGAACCAGGCACTTCCTTTTGATGAAAATCCTGTGAATGATGAAACCACATGGAACGGTGATAACGGCGCAGGCGGAACTCTTGAACTTATTACAGAAGCAGACGGAGCTAAGAAGCTTGCTAACATCACAAGTGGCGGTTCCTGGTATGCACCTCAGATCGGCAGCAGCAACTTTACAGTTGTAGCAGGCGTTAAGTATAAGCTTACATATAAGTACAAGACAGACCTTGCAACTCACAAGTACATTGTGCAGGAAGCAGGCGGTTCATGGACAGTAGTACAGGATGTTATCGCAGTAGATAACGCAGGCCGAGTTGCCGATGAAAACGGATACTTCACTTATGAAACCGAATTCACAGCTCCCGTTACTGTGGAAAACTGTCATGTAAACTTCGGTTTCGGTGATTCCGGAGCAACCGGTAACAACTACTTTGTATTCAAGGATGTAACCCTTACCGTTGTTAAGGAAGCTGCAAGTGGTGACACCGTAACTGATGAAGATGAAGTTGATAACGATCAGTTTGTTGATGATGTAGTAGTTACCGAGCCCGATGGCGACAATGAAGGCGACGACGAAAACAACAATAACAACAACGGTAACACCAATACCGGAAGCAACAATTCCGGTAACAATAACTCCGGTAACAGCGGAAACGCTAACACGGGAAACTCTCCTGCAGCAGACACTACCGAGACTCCTGCAGCAGGTAACACTACAGCTCCTGCTACAGTAAGACCTGGAAGAGCCGATACAGCCGTGACTCCTGCAGTTGTAGATGAAGCTGAAGAGGCAGAAGCAGTTGAAGAAGTTATAGTAGATGAAGAAGAAGCGCCTCTTACAGATGAGATTGCTACAGATGAAACAGTTGAAGCTGTTGAAGAAGCAGTGATCGAAGATGAAGAAGTTGCTCTTGCAGACAAGCAGTCCACCGGATTTGCCGGAATCGCTATTGCGATTATTACTGCATGTGCTGTTCTTGCAGCAGGAATTTACGCATTCCTCAAGACCAGAAAGCACGTATAAGCATTGCTTAATATAGGCTCCCGAAGAATTATATATTCTTCGGGAGTTTTTTAATTACTTACTAATAATATGTGTTTATCCTAATCTTACTAGAGTAAGTAAAACTCGGCGAAGTCATTTAAGCAGACGGAGGATACAGTGATGGCAAAAAACAAGAATGGTAACACAGGAAAAAGAAGGATAAGCGTTACAATCAAGACACTGGTGCCTATTGTGGCAGTGATCGTGATGCTTCTTTTTATGACACTTTTTTCCATATTTATGATGCAGACATTAAAGGCAAGATTGAATGTATTGGAAGACGAGACTATTCAGGTCTTAAAGATCACAGAGCAGATGCGTTACGATGTAATGCATACAGCGGAGATCTTTGCGGATATTTCCGCAGGTCGTGAAGAAGAAGGCTTTGCTGAAGCAGAAGAGATAAAGGCTTCTTTCTATGCTGATATTGAAGGGGTAAAGGCTCTTGAAGCTGTCAATGCATCCTATTGGGAAGGCATTAAATCACGATATGATGATTACTATGCTTTGAGTGAAAAGATGGCTCATACATATATCAGTTCCGGAGTTGATGCCGGTAACGAAATAATGGAACAGGTGGACCCTATAACTGAAGAATTAAGTAATATGGTTGATGGTGCGGCTCACGATACTGAAGCAGCTACCAGCCGTTCAATCGCTGATATTCTTGTGCGTACCAACATGATTGCAAATGTCGTTACTCTTCTTTCTTTTATAAGTACTGTACTGGTATTTATGGTAGGCTGGATCGTATGCACCAAGGTGGTACATCCTTTACAGAAGGTTTCCGCATCTCTTGTAAACCTTGCAGACAAGGATCTTACAGTTGAAGAAATGACCACAAAGCAGAACGACGAAATCGGTGACCTTATCACTGCATATAATGATTTAAGAGGATCTCTTCGCGATATCATGGGAAGTCTTTCCGACGCATCCGATAATCTTGATGAAAACAGTACACTAATGGCTGATCATTCGGATACTATTTTACAGAACGTTACAGAAATGACTGAAGCTATTAACAATATCACTGTTGGCGCAGGTACTCAGGCAACCGATATTGAAAGCTCTATGACTGAAATTGACGGACTTAAAGATATTGCCAAACAGAATGCTGTTACATCCGAAAAACTTTCCGAAGCAAGCGCTCAGATTTCTGAAGCAAGCAAGCATGGTAATAAGGTTCTTGACGGACTTTATGCAGTTACAAAAGAAAGTGAAGAAGCTTTCTCTGAAATATTTACAAGTATCGATAAGATCAGGAACAGTACAGGTAAGATAGCAGAAGCATCCAACATGATCGAAAGCATCGCATCTCAGACAAACCTTCTTTCTCTTAATGCATCCATCGAAGCTGCAAGAGCAGGTGAAATGGGTAAGGGATTCGCGGTTGTTGCTGATGAAATCAGAAAGCTTTCCGATGAATCAACAGAAAGTGTTAATGAGATCAACAGAATGCTTGAAGAACTTCAGGAGAATGTTGAATTTGCCGGCAACCAGAGCCAGAGCGTAAAAGAAGCTGTTGAAAAGCAGGTACGCGGTGTGGAAGAAACTCGTGATAGTTATAAGGATATTGCCGATAACTTAACTACCATCAATGAAGAAATCGATAACTTAAGCCATGTAAGCAAGTCCATGACAAGCAGTTGCGAAAGCGTTGGCGCATCCATGGAAAGTCTTGCAAGCTCTGCAGAAGAAAATGCAGCTTCAACAGAAGAAACCAATGCATCTATCGAAGAAGTACTGTCCATGATGGAACAGATCAACCAGGGCGCAAAGGATTTGAAGAACCGCTCAGACGATCTGGAAAGCATTGTAAAATCATACCAGTTGTAATTATAGCGGTATATCGCATGAAAAAAGAGGGTCTGTAGACCCTCTTTTTGTATGTCTTTAAAAACCGATAGCTGTAAATGCTGTTTACTTACTGATCTCGTCGATCTTCTTTCGTTCTTCTTCTGTGAAGGGTTTTGAATTAAGCATTCCGAGGCTGTCGAGAATCTGTGCAGGTTTGCTGGCGCCGATAAGAACGCTTGTGATGTCTCCGTCGCGCATGATCCATGCAAGTGCCATCTGTGTAAGAGATTCACCTCTTGCATCAGCAATTTCTTTTAATGCACGTACTTTGCTGTTCATATCATCGGTGATCTGGCTTTCGTTTAAGAAGACTCCGCTTGTACGTACACGGCTGTCTTCAGGGATACCGCCTAAGTATCTTCCTGTAAGGATACCCTGCTGAAGAGGGCTGAAGGTAATGATTCCGATACCGTTCTTGGCTGCGTAATCCTTAAGACCGTCAACTTCAATCTGACGATTCAAAATGGAATAGGAACGCTGATTGATTATAAAAGGTGTCTTTAATTCCTTCAGTATTTTAGCGGCCTCTATGGTCTGCTCTTTGTTGTAGTTGGAAATTCCCACATAGAGCGCTTTACCGCTCTTAACAATCTGATCCAAAGCCCACATGGTTTCTTCGAGGGGTGTGTCAGGATCCCATCTGTGATGATAGAAGATATCCACATAATCAAGACCCATTCTCTTTAAGGACTGATCAAGGCTGGAGATCAAGTATTTTCTGCTTCCGCCGTCGCCGTAGGGGCCGGGCCACATGCCATAACCTGCTTTTGTGGAGATAACCAATTCATCTCTGTAAGCTCCGAGACCCTTTTTAAGAATGCGTCCGAAGTTTTCTTCTGCAGAGCCCGGTGCGGGACCGTAGTTGTTGGCAAGGTCAAAATGGGTAATACCGTTATCAAATGCGGTATATAACATGGATTCCATGTTCTGAACATTGTTGACGCTGCCGAAGTTGTGCCAGAGCCCGAGGGATACTGCGGGAAGCTTTAATCCGCTTGCTCCGGTAAAATTATATTTCATGTTGTCATATCGATTGTCGTTAGCTTTATACATGCTGTAACCTCCTGTATTTAAATCTATTTTATCACAGTACTGTCCCTTGACAAATAGGATTATTCCAGTCTCATCATTAAGTTGCTTAATACCACAAGTCCTGCGGTTTCGGTTCGGAGTATTCTTTTTCCGAGAGTGATTATTTCAAAGCCTGCTTCTTTGGCAAGAGTGATTTCCGAATCGTCAAAGCCGCCTTCGGGACCTATGAAAACAGCAACTGAGTCGCCGGGCTTTACACTGTCAAAAAGGCTTCTTGTTTTTTCCATGCCTTCTGCGGTTGCCATTTCGTAGGGAAGAAGCTTTATATTGGATTCTTCTGCCATGGCAATGGCTGCTTTAAAGCTCACCGGTTCTTTTATTTCGGGAATCACGGTACGTTTACTCTGCTTTGCCGCGGCTTCGCTGATAGCCTGCCACCGCTCGGTTTTCGATTTCACTTTCTTTTCATCAATTTTCATGATGGAGCGCTTCATGTTTACGGGGATGATCTCAAAAACTCCCAGTTCGACACATTTTTGGATTATAAGCTCCATCTTGTCCTGCTTGGGAAGTCCCTGAAAAAGAAAAATCTTTGCCGGAAGCTCGTTTCCTTCTTCTTTTATGAAGATAACCTCCGCTGTCACGGCTTCGTCTGTAAGAGAGTCCACAAGGCAGCGGTATTCTCTGGGGGAATCCGTGCAGCTTATTGAAATTTCTTCTCCCTTTTTCATGCGGAGCACGTTCTTTATGTGATTAACATCCTTGCCGGTTATGGTGATGGTTTTACCGGAAATGGCAGAAGGTTCTACAAAAAAATGATACATTCTTTTTCCTCGGTTTTAATTTGTTAAAGAATCTTTTAATGATCTTCTTTACATTATCACAATACCTTATAATCACTTCTTTTTCTACCGAATATTTGTAACAAACTCTTAATTTTGCCGTGGTAGATTTAGAGTGAAGGTATATACAAAAACTTTATTAACTATCAGGAGGGAAAATATGAACGAGCTTAGTTTAAGACAAAAATTTTTAAAGGCAGCGCACACTTTATTATTGATTGTTCACACCATCACCGCGATATTTATTCTGATCGGCTGCTTTTCACAGCTTGCAATGTCAGATCTTCCGCCATATGCGAGCTTCATTCCCATCGCTTTGGATGTGATTGTCTATGCTGCATGTCTGGTGATGTTTATTCGATCCAGGGGGGATCTTCTTTATTCAAGAGTGGTGGCATACGGATTTCTTGTTGTATATGCTGCCATGCTGTTCTTATCACAGTCCAATACCACATATCCATACATAATCCCTGTTTTGGTATGTATTATGCTGACCATGGACTTTCCAACCGTAAGGATCTCAGCAATTATCTTTTTAATATTCAACATTATAAGAGGCGCAATGCTTATGGCAACTGCCGCCAATCCCGTCGATCAGGCAGAGTATATGATGATAGAGATCATCGTATCCGTTCTTTGCACCGTTGCCATGTTCAAAGGCGTTAAATTGTTAAAAGAATTCTTTGAGCAGTCCATTGAAGCGGCTGAAAGAAATGCCACGGAAGCAAGAGATGTTTCGGGAAGAATAAAGGACGTGGCTTTTGATGTAAAGAATAAAATGGATGAGGTATCGGATCTTGTTAATACCATTGAAAAGGCCACTGACTATATGAACGATTCCTTAAAGGGTATTACCCAGGGAGTTGCTGACAATACCAATGCCATTCAGGAAGAAACAGTCCAGACTGAATCCATTGCGCGTCTTATTCAGGATTCAAGCGATAAGACCGGTGCCATTATGGAGACTACCAATAATACAAGATCGAGCGTGGATTTAGGAAGCGATTCCATGGAAGCTCTTACAGCACAGGTTGAGCAGGCACTTGCGTCCGGTGAACAGATGAAGGTTTCTGCCGAGAATCTTCAGAAACGTTCAGACTCCGTGCGTGAGATCACCAATATGATTCTGAGTATCTCAGCTCAGACAAACCTTCTTGCGCTTAATGCATCCATAGAAGCCGCACGTGCAGGTGAGGCAGGTAAAGGCTTTGCGGTTGTAGCCGACGAGATCAGAGAACTTGCAGAGCAGACAAAATCCGCTACGGAGCAGATCGGTACAATTCTTGATCAGCTCGCAAGCGATGCCGATGATGTAGTGGCCAAAGTAGATGAAAGCGTTAATATTTCCACTACCCAGAGAGAATATGCCGACAAGGCAAAGGGGCAGTTTGATGATATTAAGGAAAATGTATCGGTTCTTTTAACTGAAACCGGTGAAATGGATAAACTTATGAAAGAAATGATCAATGCAAACCGCATTATCGTAGACAACGTAAGTACCCTTTCAGCCAGCAGTGAGCAGATCGCAGCCAGCACCCAGGAGGTTGCAAAGAACTCTGAAGATAATGTTCAGATGGTACGTACCTTTGCCGGAATAATGTCAGAGATACATAATAAGCTTGCGCTCTTTAATAAAGCTGAATAAAAACGAGATTATGATCGTTGGAAAGGCCGGACCCGCGTCCGGTCTTTTGATTCTATTCAAAAATAAAAAACTGTGCTATGATATATGCGCTCTTTTAGGCAATTACGGAGATTTTTAATATGAAATGGACTAAATTCAGTATAAAAACAAAAACCGATGCCGAGGATATTTTGATCAGTACTCTCTATGATATCGGTCTTGACGGTGCTCAGATAGAAGATAAGATTCCTTTAACGGCTCTTGAAAAGGAGCAGATGTTTGTTGACATTCTCCCTGATTCGGGTATTGATGACGGAACGGCAACTCTAAGCTTTTTCGTGGAAGAGGATGATGAGGGACGCCTTCTTTTATCCGATAGAAGCCGTGAATCTAAGCCTAATGTCGGTGAGGACCTTTCTTATTCCCTCTATACATCGGATGGTGAAGAAAAGATCATCTGGGAAAAAGAAGAGCTCCTATCCGTTATTAAGAATGCCTTGGATGAAGTAAAGGAATGGATGGATATCGGAAACGGTACCGTTGAAGTAAGCGAAACCGAAGATATTGACTGGATAAATAACTGGAAGAATTATTTCCATCAGTTTTCAATAGGAGATCTTCTTATTACTCCTTCCTGGGAAGAGGTAAAAGAAGAGGATAAAGACAAAAAAGTGCTTCATATCGACCCCGGTACGGCCTTTGGAACCGGAATGCATGAAACCACCCAGCTCTGCATCACTGAGCTTTGGAAGTATGTAAACTCTGACTCAAAGATTCTTGACGTAGGTACAGGCAGCGGAATCTTAGGTATCGTAAGCCTTCTTTACGGAGCAAAGAGCGTTGTGGGTACGGATCTTGACCCCTGCGCGGAGCCCGCGGTTTATGAGAACCTTGAAATGAACGGTCTTAACGCCGATAAGTTCAGGTTTATACTCGGAAATCTTATAAGTGACGAAACTGTACAGGCTGAAGTAGGCACAGGCTACGACATTGTATTTGCCAATATCTTGGCTGAAGTGTTGGTACCCCTTATGCCTGCTGCAGTTAAGGCTGTAAAAAAAGGCGGCGTTGTCATTATGTCCGGCATCTTAAAAGAGAAGAGTAAAATGGTAGCGGATGCCATGGAAAAGGCAGGCCTCACCGTTGTGAGCATCAATGAAAAAGGCGAGTGGGCCGGCGTAACCGGAAAGTTAATGTAGTCATGAATAGTTTAAATAAAGAAATATACCTTGATAACTCGGCAACGACCCGGGTTCATCCTAAGGTAGTTACCCTTGTGTCACAAATCATGTCTGAGGATTACGGCAATCCCTCCAGCATGCATAATAAAGGCGTGGAAGCAGAGCGGTATGTGATAAATGCCACCAAGCAGATAGCCAAGATTCTTAAGGCATCTGAAAAAGATATTCTTTTTACCTCCGGTGGAACCGAGTCAGATAATCTTGCTTTAATTGGAGGAGCCAGAGCCAATCAGAGAGCAGGCAAACACATAATCACCACCGCAATCGAACATCCTGCAATTTTAAATACCTGTAAGTATCTTGAAGAAGAAGGCTTTGAAATAAGCTATCTTCATGTGGATGAATACGGTGTAATAGATTTAGATGAGTTAAAGAGTCTTATACGCCCGGATACGATTTTAGTGTCCATAATGTATGTAAATAACGAAGTGGGTTCGGTTCAGCCCATACAGGAAGCGGGAGCCTTGATCAAGAACCTTAACAAAAACACCTTATTCCATGTGGATGCGGTGCAGGGCTTCGGTAAATGCGAAATCTATCCCGGCAAGATGAATGTGGATTTGATGTCCGTTAGTGGCCACAAGATTCACGGACCCAAGGGCATCGGTTTTCTTTTTGTTAAAACCGGTACCAAGCTTAAGCCCATTTCTTTTGGCGGCGGCCAGCAGGGTGGATTAAGAAACGGCACTCTGAATGTCCCGGGTATTGCAGGCATCGGTCTTGCGTCAGAGCTTATCACCAAAGATCTTGATGAAGAGCGCGAGAAGCTCTTTTCACTAAAGAGTTTCTTTTTACAGGAAATAGAAAAGATTGATCGCGTCAGCGTGAATGGAGTTAAGAAAGATGAAACCGGTGCATTTCTGGTAAAAGAAACTGCGCCGCACATCATGAACATTTCCGTTAAGGGTTTAAGAAGTGAAGTCATGCTCCATGCTCTTGAAGAAGAAGGTATTTTTATTTCCGCAGGTTCAGCCTGTGCTTCTCACAGTAAGAAGACTTCTTCCACGTTAAAATCCATGGGAAAGAGCGCTGAAGCAATGGACGGTGCTCTCAGGATAAGCATGTCACAATTTACGGAAAAAGAAGATCTGGTAACTTTAATTGATGCAATAAAGAGAGCCATAGAAGTCTATGGCAGATTTGTAAGGAAGTAAGATATGTACACATCATTTTTGATTAAGTACGCTGAAATCGGCGTAAAAGGAAAGAACAGATATTTATTTGAAGATGCCCTTGTGCGTCAGATCAAATACGCTCTTAAGCCCGTGGAAGGTACCTTTACAGTAAGTAAGACTCCCGGCCGTATTTTTCTTGATGCGGAATCGGACTTTGATTTTGATGAAGTGATAAATGCCCTCCAGCATGTATTCGGTATTACAGGCATCTGTCCCGTAGTAAAGACCGAGGATATTTCCCTTGAAGATCTTGATGAAAAGGTTGTTAAGTTCTTTGATATGGCATATCCCGACAAGAATAAGACCTTTAAGGTAAATGCGCGCCGTTCAAGAAAGAACTATCCCCTTGATTCCATGGAATTGAATGCTCACATGGGAGAAGTGCTGTTGAAGGCTTTCCCAGAGCTTACAGTAGATGTTCATGAACCTGAAATTACCTTGGTAGTTGAAGTTCGTGAGATGATTTATATCTATTCGGAGATCATTCCGGGACCCGGCGGACTTCCCATCGGTACCAACGGAAAGGCTATGCTCCTTTTATCCGGCGGTATAGATTCTCCCGTTGCAGGATATATGATCTCTAAGAGAGGCGTCAGGATTGATGCTGTTTATTTCCATGCGCCCCCCTATACCAGCGAACGTGCGAAGCAGAAGGTTGTTGATCTTGCTAAAAAGGTATCAGCATACGCAGGCCCCATCTATCTTCACATCGTGAATTTCACTGAGCTTCAGCTTTATATTTACGAAAAGTGCCCTCATGAAGAGCTCACAATCATCATGAGACGTTACATGATGAAGATTGCAGAGCAGATTGCCAAGGATACGGAGTGCCAGGCTCTTATTACGGGCGAATCCATCGGTCAGGTGGCAAGCCAGACCACTCAGTCCCTTTCCGTTACCAACGAAGTGTGCACCCTGCCGGTATTCAGACCTCTTATAGCTTTTGATAAAGAAGACATTGTTACAATCTCCAAGAAGATTGATACCTACGAAACCAGTATTCTTCCTTTCGAAGACTGCTGTACCATTTTCGTGGCGAAGCATCCTGTAACAAAGCCAAATCTTGGGATCATCAAGAGACACGAAGAGAATTTAAATGAAAAAATCGATGATATGGTAAAAGAATGCATCGACACCAAAGAAATCATTATCGTCAATGCTCACGAAAACTAAGTTTTTTATAAAAAGGACACAAAAAAAGCAAGCTCGCGGCTTGCGTCCTGTAGAAGGTGGATGTGTTTAAGTTAATGTTTCAAATAATACCCGGGGTCTTAAAGACCCCGGATTGTTTACTTATTAGATCATGTAAGGCTTTAATACTGCAAGTACATCTTCAGCTGCGCCTTCAGCGTGGATGTTTAAATCGATGGGCTTAGAAAGATCTAAGCTGAAAATACCCATGATTGACTTAGCGTCGATAACGTATCTTCCGGATACTAAATCGAAATCGCAATCAAACTTTGTAATATCGTTAACAAAAGATTTAACCTTGTCAATTGAGTTTAAAGAAATCTGTACTGTCTTCATGTGTGAATCCTCCTTTGAACACCTTCTGACTTCATATTAGTGAAAGATTCACGAAAAGTCAATGATTAAACAGTACCAAAAATTTGGAGAAAAACTATGAAAACCGTAGCATTTCACAACCTGGGATGTAAAGTAAATGATTATGAACAGGACATAATGCAACAAAAATTCACGGAAAACGATTTCCGAGTTGTGCCTTTTAGTGAAAAAGCGGATGTTTACGTGATAAATACATGTACCGTTACCAATATGGCGGACAGAAAAAGCCGTCAGATGATCCATAGAGCCAAAAAGCAAAACCCCGATTCAGTTATAATCGCTGTAGGTTGCTATGTACAGACCTCACAGGATAAAGCTGTGGCTGATGAATGTATAGATATCGCAATAGGTAACAACAATAAAGCCCGGGTGGTTGATATATTAAAAGACTACATTGCCACTAAAAACCGACAGGTCGCGATCGATGATCTTACTCATGAAAAGCGATATGAAGACATGTTTCTTTATAACGGAACGGAGCGTACCAGAGCTTATATCAAGGTTCAGGACGGCTGTAATCAGTTCTGTTCATATTGCCTTATTCCATATGCGAGAGGCAGGGTCAGAAGCCGCGATGCTGAGGAAATTGTCAAAGAGATCGAGGGATTAACGGAAAAAGGCTACAAGGAATTTGTAATAACCGGCATACATGTAAGTTCATATGGTATCGAGAATCCTCTGGATCTTTCGGAAAATAAGCTTGCAGATCTTCTTGAAAGGATAAATGCGATCCCCGGTGTCCAAAGAATACGTTTAAGCTCCCTTGAACCCCGTGTCATTACCGAGGATTTTGTGCAGAGAATAGCTAAGTTAAGTAAGCTCTGCCCCCACTTCCATCTGTCATTGCAAAGCGGATGTGATGCCACATTAAAGCGCATGAATCGTCACTATACCGCTGAGGAGTTTTTGGAAAGCGCTGCAATGCTCAGAAAATATCTTGATAATCCCGCCATCACCACTGATGTTATCGTGGGCTTCCCGGGCGAAACGGAAGAAGAATTTAAAGAAAGCATTTCTTTTGCTAAAAAAGTCAACTTTTATGAAATGCACATATTTAAATATTCTAAGAGAAAGGGTACTGTGGCTGAAAAGCTTCCCGATCAGGTGGATGACAGCATAAAGCACAGCCGAAGTGAGGCATTTATAGCACTTTCCGCAGAGCTAACGGCTAAATACCGGGAAGAATATAAAGGTAAAGTGCGTCCTGTTCTTTTGGAAGAAGAAAAGATCATAAACAACAGGAAATATATGGTGGGATTTACACCCGAGTATATAAAGGTAGCTGTAAAGGATACCGGGTGCGCCGGCAATGAGATCGTAAATGTCAAAGTCATGAATGCTTTAAACAAGGATACTATGGAAGGTGAAATCTTTAAGGATTCATAAGATTTTGATAATAATTTGAAAACCGAATCATGATAGGCTAATATATACATAAGGCGTTTTATCGGAGGATTACTATGGCAAACATTGACGAAACTCAATTTTTTAAAGTTCAGTTAGATAAACCCATGAGCGTAAACGATATTCTGAAGATCGTTTACAATGCCAACAAGGAAAAGGGCTATGACCCCGTTAACCAGATCACGGGTTATCTTGTATCTGACGATCCGACTTATATCACCTCTCACAATGATGCGAGAAAGCTTGTAAGACGTCTTGAAAGAGATGAGATCATTGAGGAGCTTCTTGCTTCTTATGCTAAAGACCAGGGTTGGGATAAATAATGCGAATTATGGGACTTGATTTCGGTTCCAAAACAGTGGGAGTGGCACTTAGCGATCCACTCCTTATTACTGCGCAGGGACTGGAGATCATCAGACGTGAAGAAGAAAATAAATTAAGAACTACCTACAGACGTATCGAAGAGATCATAAAGGAATATGATGTAGAAAAGATCGTGCTGGGGCTTCCCAAAAACATGAATAATACTGAGGGTATCCGCGTGGAGCTCACCATGGAATTTAAAGAGGCTTTAGAGCGCCGCACCGGACTTACCGTTGAAATGTGGGATGAACGTCTCACAACAGTTGCTGCCGACAAGGCCATGATGGAAGCTGAGATCCGCAGAGAACACAGAAAAGATTACGTTGATATGATCGCTGCAACTCTTATCCTGCAGGGATATCTTGACAGACTTTCTTTTGAAAAGAATAAATAAGGACTGAATATGGAAAAGATTACTTTTACCGGCGACAACGGTGACAATATTGAATTTTATGTAGTAGAAAAAACCACTTTGGGTGGTGTTGATTATATGCTCGTTACGGAAAGCGAGACGGAAGACGCTGACGCGTATGTGCTGAAGGACGTTTCAAAGAATTCAGAAGAAGAAGGAATTTATGAAATCGTCGATGATGAAAAAGAACTTCAAGCCATAGGTCAGGTATTCCAGAGCTTGCTGGAGGACGTGGACATTAAATAAGGAGTACGAATTGAATAAAAGAAAAGAAGTAAAAGCTCCCGCTTCCAAGTTGAGGATCATACCTCTTGGTGGCCTGGAGCAGATCGGTATGAACATTACTGCCTTCGAGTATGAAGACAGTATTATTGTCGTGGATTGCGGTCTTGCATTCCCGGAAGGAGACCTTTTAGGTATCGACCTTGTTATCCCCGACGTTACGTATTTAAAAGAGAATATTGAAAAAGTAAAGGGTTTTGTAATAACCCACGGACATGAAGATCACATCGGCGCACTTCCCTACATATTAAGGGATGTAAATGTGCCTATTTATGCTACCAAGCTTACGGTAGGTATCATTGAGAACAAGTTAAAAGAAAAGCAGCACGAGGATTTGCTTAAGAAAACAAAGAGAAAGGTCGTTAAGTTCGGGCAGTCCATTAATTTGGGACCCTTCAGAGTTGAATTTATAAAGACCAATCATTCCATCGTTGACGCTGCTGCTCTGGCGATCTTTTCACCTGCCGGTGTCATCATTCACACCGGTGACTTTAAAGTTGATTACACTCCCGTGTACGGTGACTCCATAGATCTTGAGAGATTTGCAACATTGGGTAAAAAAGGCGTGCTTGCACTTATGTGCGACTCCACCAACGCAGAGCGACCAGGCTTTACCGCATCGGAACGTACTGTCGGACAGGCCTTTGATAATATTTTCAACGAACATAAGAACACAAGGATCATAGTAGCTACTTTTGCATCAAATGTTGACCGTGTACAGCAGATCATAAATACCGCTCACAAATACGGAAGAAAAGTATCTGTGGAAGGCCGAAGCATGGTAAGCATCATCGATATTGCCCAGAATTTAAAGAGGATCAGCATTCCTGATAATACATTGGTGGATATCGACCA
The DNA here is from genome assembly GCA_016283575.1 of Lachnospiraceae bacterium. Taxonomy (GTDB): domain Bacteria; phylum Bacillota; class Clostridia; order Lachnospirales; family Lachnospiraceae; genus UBA1258. Next base: position 170,772 of record JAEEND010000025.1, read on the forward strand.
GTTAAAGAACTTCCCTCCCGAGAAAACCGTCATCATTACTACCGGAAGTCAGGGAGAGTCCATGGCGGCGCTTTCCCGTATTGCCAACGGAACACATAAGAAGATTACAATATCACCCAACGATACCGTGATCTTTTCATCAAATCCCATTCCCGGCAATGAAAAAGCGGTCACCAAAATAATCAACGAGTTATTGCTTAAGGGCGCAGATGTTATTTTCCAGGATACCCACGTATCGGGACATGCCTGCGCGGAAGAAATAAAGCTTATCTATTCCCTTGTACAGCCCAAGTATTCGATTCCGGTACATGGCGAATACAAGCACTTAAAGGCTCAGGCCAGAATCGCCGAAGACCTTGGTATAAAGAAGGATCATATAGTGATCCTCCACTCGGGCGAAGTGCTGGAATTATCTGAGGATTCAGCCAAGGTAGTGGATAAAGTGCCTCTTTCTCCCGTATACGTTGACGGTCTCGGCGTCGGTGACGTAGGAAACAAGGTGCTTAGAGAACGCCACACTCTTGCGGCCAACGGTATCGTGGTAGCAAGCATCGTAATTGACGAATACTCCGGCGCCATCATATCCGGCCCCGATATCTACACCAAGGGATTTGTATATGAAAAAGAATCGGAAGAGCTTCTTTTGGAAGCGAAGAAAGAACTTATAGGGGCTCTCAATAACGCTTCCCTTAAGAAGGTTTACGACTGGGGCAAGCTTAAAGGCATCATGAAGGATGCGCTTTCCGACTATTGCTGGAAGAAGTTTAAACGCAGACCGGAGATTTTACCCATTATCATGGGCGTTGATGAATAAGAGGATAAATATGACAGATCTTTCCAATCTTTGTGAAGAAGTAGTAAAAAGAATCCGTGATACGGAAGAATATCGCGCTTACAGAGAAATAGTGGATGAACTTAAAAAGGATGAGAAGCTCTATGCCCGTGTGTGTGATCTGAGGGAAAAAAGCTTCATGATCCAGATGGAGAATCCGCCGGATGCCATGGACCGGTTAGACTCATTGACTAATGAGTATGAAGATGTTATTAATATTGAATTGGTAGGGCGTTTCCTTAATGCAGAGGCTTCTTTTTGCCGCATGATGCAGGATTACAACGGAAAAGTCAGTAGAGGATTGGAGTTTGACTGATGGACTTAAAACAGCTTTTCAGTACATTAATATCAGCATTGATTAAAATCGCCGTGGCCGTCTGGCTTGTGAATCTCATTTATCAGAAGACCATGGATGCCTATAATTTCGGATACAGAGTATTTACGGAGGCTCCCGTATCTCCTGCTCCCGGACGTGACGTTGTGGTTACCGTTACAGAGGGCAAGGGCTACAGAGATATTGCGGAGATACTTTATGAAAAGGGCCTTGTAAGAGACAAGAATCTTGCTTTTGTGCAGATCCTTGCATCGGAGCACAGAGAGGGAATGGAGCCCGGGGTTTATACATTAAACACCTCCATGACCACGGAAGAAATGTGTGCCGCCATGGATCCGGAGGATGAGGAAGAGGAAGAAGAATGATCGAAAGTGAAAGAATCACATCCTTTATAAATTCATTTGCGTCACCTAATTCCGAAGAACTGGATAAATTAGAACAGTATTCAATAGAAACCAATGTGCCGATCATCAGAAAGGAGATGCAGCAGTTAATAAAGTATCTCCTTAAGCAAACACAGCCAAAGAACATTTTGGAAGTGGGAACAGCCATTGGTTTTTCTTCGTTGTTGATGTTAGAAAACCTTCCCGGAGAGTCACACATCACCACGATAGAGAAGTACGAGAAGCGAATCCCGGTGGCAAGGGAGAACTTCGAAAAATTCAATGCTTCAAACCGCATCACTCTGATCGAAGGGGACGCAACGGAAGTGTTAAAGGAATTGACTGACACCTATGATTTTATTTTCATGGATGCAGCCAAGGGACAGTACATTAATTTCTTTCCGGATATTATGAAAAGACTTAGATCCGGCGGAACCTTACTTTCGGATAATGTAATGCAGGACGGGGATATTCTGGAATCAAAATTTGCGGTGGAGAGACGCAATCGCACCATTTACAAAAGAATGCGTGATTATCTTTACGAACTCACCCATAATGAGGAACTTACAACGGTGATACTTCCCATAGGGGACGGAGTCACCATCAGCGTTAAGAGGTAGTATTATTTATGAAAAAACCTGAATTGCTTGTACCCGCAAGTAGCTTAGATGTGCTTAAAACAGCGGTAATGTTCGGCGCGGATGCCGTTTTTATAGGCGGAGAAGCCTTTGGACTGAGAGCAAAGGCGAAGAACTTTTCACCGGAAGAAATGCGTGAAGGTATTGAATTTGCCCATGCTCATGGTGTAAAGGTTCATGTTACCGCCAATATTTTAGCTCACAATTATGATTTGGACGGAGCTCGGGAATATTTTAAAGAATTAAAGGAAATGAAGCCGGATGCGCTTATAATCGCAGACCCCGGCATGTTCATGATGGCTCGTGAAATATGCCCGGAGATTGAGATCCACGTATCCACTCAGGCCAACAATACCAATTATGAAACCTACAATTTCTGGTATAAACTGGGAGCAAAGCGTGTTGTTGCAGCAAGAGAGCTTTCTTTAAATGAAATAAGAGAGATACGCTCGAAGATACCGGAAGATAAGGAGATAGAGTGCTTTATTCACGGAGCAATGTGTATTTCTTATTCGGGAAGATGCTTACTCAGCAATTACTTCACGGGAAGAGATGCCAACCACGGCGCCTGCACTCATCCCTGCCGATGGAAATATGCGGTAGTGGAGGAGCAGCGTCCCGGAGTATACCTGCCCGTTTATGAAAATGAGAGAGGAACCTTTATTTTTAACTCAAAGGATCTATGCATGATAGAGCATATTCCCGATCTTATCGAAGCAGGGATCGACAGCTTTAAGATCGAGGGCCGCATGAAAACCGCCCTCTACGTTGCAACGGTCGCAAGGACTTATCGTAAGGCAATAGATGACTGTCTTGAATCTGTTGACAAGTATCGTCAGAATATGGACTGGTACAAGGAAGAAATAGCAAAGTGCACATACAGAAACTTCAGTACAGGCTTCTATTACGGAAAGCCCGATGAAAACAGCCAGGTTTATGATTCTAACACCTATGTCAATGAATACATCTATTTGGGAACGGTTGAAAAGGCAGAAGGAAATGTGGCTTTCATTGAGCAAAAGAACAAGTTTACCGTGGGTGACGAGATTGAAATCATGAAGCCTTCCGGGGACAATGTCAGAGTTAAGGTTCTTTCTATTAAAGATGAGGAAGGCACAGAAATGGAGTCCTGCCCCCATTCAAGACAGAAACTAATGATCACCCTTTCGGAAAAGCCCGAAGAATATGATATTTTGCGAGTTAAAAACAAGGATTAAACATATTACACAAAGGGAATCGCCAAAAAAGCCTTATTTTTAAAAGTGCGATATTGACCGAGAGTGTTTTTGTGGTTTAAAATTTCACGTAAAGTAAAAAGAAAAACGAGGAAGCAGCATGGGAACAAACATAAACGTAGAAGAGATATTTGCGAAAAATGTCTTTACCGTAGCGAAGATGAGAGATTATCTTCCAGAGGAAGTTTTTGCGGAAGTAATGCGTGTTCGTGATAACGGCGGCGAACTTACACTTAAAACTGCCGATGTGGTGGCACAGGCCATGAAGAAGTGGGCTATCGAAAACGGAGCGACCCATTATACACATTGGTTCCAGCCTCTTACAGGTATCACTGCGGAAAAACACGACGCATTTATCAAGCATCCCGACGCAGAGGGTAAGTGCTTGCTTGAGTTCTCGGGAAAAGAACTTATAAAAGGTGAATCCGATGCATCCAGCTTCCCTTCAGGCGGCCTTCGCGCTACTTTCGAAGCGAGAGGCTATACAGCATGGGATATGACTTCTCCTGCATTCTTAAAAGAAGATGCCATCGGCACTATTCTTTGTATTCCCACAGCTTTTTGTTCATATACCAGTGAAGCTCTCGATATGAAGACTCCATTACTTAGATCCATGGAGGCTATAAACGAACAGGCTTTACGTATTTTAAGATTATTCGGAAACACCTCCAGCAAAAAGGTGTTCCCCAACGTCGGTCCCGAACAGGAATATTTTCTTGTGGACCGTGATACATATTTAAAGAGAGAAGACCTTATTTTTACAGGTCGTACTCTTTTCGGAGCTCCGGCTCCCAAGGGTCAGGAACTTGATGACCATTACTACGGCACCATTGAAGAAAGAATCGGTGCCTTCATGAACGATTTAAATGTGGAGCTTTGGAAGCTTGGTGTTACGGCAAAGACCCAGCACAATGAGGTTGCGCCTGCACAGCACGAGCTTGCTCCTATCTATGAAACAGCCAACATTGCCATGGACCATAACCAGCTTACCATGGAAATCATGAAAAAGGTTGCACAGCGACACGGCCTTGCATGCCTTCTTCACGAGAAGCCCTTCCAGGGAGTTAACGGTTCCGGTAAGCATGACAACTGGTCCCTCAGTACCGATGATGGCATAAATCTTTTGGATCCCGGTGAAACACCCAACGAAAATATCCAGTTCTTACTGGTACTTGCATGTATTTTAAAGGCTGTAGACACTCATGCGGATTTGCTTCGCCAGAGTGCATCCTGCCCCGGTAACGATTTACGTCTCGGAGCTTCAGAAGCACCTCCCGCAATTATTTCCGTATTCCTCGGGGAACAGCTTGATGACGTGGTAAGACAGCTTGTGGAGACAGGTGAAGCAAGCACCTTGAAGGGCAATAAGGTCTTAAAGACCGGTGTATCCACGATTCCCGATTTTGCCATCGATGCTACAGACAGAAACCGTACATCACCTTTTGCATTTACCGGAAATAAATTCGAATTCAGATCCGTTGGCAGCTCCGATTCCATCGGAAGCCCCAATACCGTACTCAATACAATCGTTGCAGAAGCTTTCTGCGAGGCGGCTGATGAACTTGAAGCAGCCGATGACTTCGGTCTTGCCGTTCACGATCTCATCAAGAGATATATGACAGAGCATAACCGCATTATCTTTAACGGTGACGGCTATTCCGATGCCTGGGTAAAAGAAGCCGAACGTCGCGGACTTCCCAATTTAAAGTCAATGGTGGATGCGGTTGATACCATTAAGACCGAGAAGGCCGTTAAGCTTTATGAAAAATTCGGAGTATTTACAAGATCCGAGCTTGAATCAAGAGCGGAGATCCTTTACGAGCAGTATTCAAGAACAGTGAATATCGAAGCTCATGCCATGACATCCATGGCTTCGAAGCAGATCATTCCCGCCGCTATGGAATATGCAGGAATGCTTGCTGAAACCGTAAACCAGATGAAGCAGGCAGGAGTTGAACCCATAGTACCCATGCAGATGCTTAAGCAGGTCAATGACAACATCACCGAAATGCAGCAGGCACTTGAAAGCATGAAGGAAAAGAGAAAGACCGGTATCGTCATGAAGAACCAGAAAGAAAGAGCCTTCTACTTCAAGGACAATGTGGTTCCTGCAATGGCCGCACTTCGTGCTCCCGCTGACAGACTTGAAAAAATCGTGGACAAGGAATATTGGCCTATTCCTTCTTATGCAGATTTAATGTTTGAAGTATAAAATACTTTAAATACTTAAAGTTTTACTGTATAATCGATTTCGACAGAGTTTTTACTAAGTTATCGTTACACTGATGTGTTAAGATATTTAAAAATTTAATGGAGGAAAAAGTAATGGCATTAGTTACAACAACCGAAATGTTCAAGAAGGCTTACAACGGCGGATACGCAGTTGGTGCTTTCAACGTAAACAACATGGAAATCGTACAGGGTATTACAGAAGCTGCTGGCGAATTAAAGAGCCCTGTAATCTTACAGGTATCCAAGGGAGCCAGAGCTTATGCAAATCATACATATCTTGTTAAGCTTGTAGAAGCAGCAGTAGCTGAAAACCCTGAAATCCCCATCGCTCTTCACCTTGATCACGGCGATACATTTGAATTATGTAAGTCTTGTATCGACGGTGGATTCACATCTGTTATGATCGATGCTTCTTCTAAGTCTTTTGAAGATAACATCGCTCTTACAAAGCAGGTAGTTGAATATGCTCACGCTCACGGCGTAGTAGTAGAAGCAGAACTTGGTACTCTTGCAGGTATCGAAGACGAAGTAGTAGTAGAATCAGGTCACGAAAGCTACACAAGACCTGAAGAAGTTGAAGAATTCGTAACACGTACAGGATGTGACTCCCTTGCAATCGCAATCGGAACATCTCACGGCGCTTACAAGTTCACAGCTGCTCAGTGTACAAGAAACGCTGACGGAATCCTTGTTCCCCCTCCGCTTCGTTTTGACGTTCTTGAAGAAGTTTCAAAGCGTCTTCCCGGATTCCCCATCGTACTTCACGGTTCATCTTCAGTTCCTCAGGAATTCGTTAAGATGGTTAACCAGTACGGCGGAAACATGCCTGATGCTGTTGGTATTCCTGAAGAACAGCTTCGTAAGGCAGCTACACTTTCTGTATGTAAGATCAATATCGACTCCGATATCCGTCTTGCTATGACAGGTAACATCAGAAAGTACTTCGCAGAGCATCCCGATCACTTCGATCCCAGACAGTACCTTAAGCCCGCTCGTCAGGCTGTTAAGGACATGGTTGCTCACAAGATCGTTAACGTTCTTGGTTCTGATGGTAAGGCTTGATAGAAACATAAAAGCGAGAGCTTCGGCTCTCGCTTTTTTTCTTTTATGACGCTGTGTAACGCGTTAAAGCACAGGTGTTCACAAATCCTGTTAATAGAGTTATAATGCTTTCACAGTACACTTTTAGTACCAGTTGGTGCGAAGGAGGATTTACTGATGAACATCAGCAACATTTCATTAGGACTCACAGAGTTACAGAAGAACGACCAAATCGGTATAGCAGTACTCAGCAAAGCCATGGATACCAATGAATCTCTTGGAGAAGGCCTGGTAAACATGATTGACAGTGCCGCTATGGAAAGAAGCGTTAATCCTCATATCGGAGGAAACGTTGATTTTTACGCATAATTTTTACTAAGAGATGCGCCCGGGTAAGCAATTTACTCGGGCGCAAATTTAAAACAAGAAAATTTAAAAAAGTACTTGCAAAATGAAATCATTTCTTATATACTAGCCTAGTGTCAAGCGAAAGCGAGCATATATAGGGCTATCGCCAAACGGTAAGGCAACGGACTCTGACTCCGTCATTTCAAGGTTCGAATCCTTGTAGCCCTGCTAAGGGAACTGAGAGATCAGTTCCCTCTTTTATTATTTTTAAACTTAAACTTGGAACGGAATAACCGGAGGAATTTAGATGTTTGAATTAGCAAAGAGACAGACTCTTTACGTTGAAAAGCTGGTAGAGTTTGGCGCCTATCTTGTACCTGCTGAATTAAAGGAAAAAAAGGTGCCTGAAAAGAACGAGCATGTTCTTTTGCCTAAGAAGTATGTGCCGGAAGGATCAAAGCGCGGCGACGGTATAGAAGTATTTCTTTATCTTGACTCGCAGGACCGCATGATCGCAACTACGACACAGCCCCTTGTATCTCTTCATGAAGTGGCAAGACTTAAGGTAAAGGAAGTATCAAAAATAGGAGCTTTCCTTGACTGGGGGCTTGAGAAGGATCTGTTTTTACCCTTTAAAGAACAGACGAAGAGAGTAGAAGCGGGAGATGACTGCCTTGTAGGCGTATACCTTGATAAATCGGGAAGAATAGCTTCCACCATGAAGGTTTACCCCTATCTTAGGAGCGATTCGGATTATAAAAAAGATGACGAAGTTACGGGCGTTGTTTATGAGATCAGCGATAACTTCGGCGCTTTTGTGGCAGTTGATGATAAATATCAGGGACTGATCCCTAAGAAAGAGCAGTATGGAAACATAGTTGCCGGCGAAACAATAACAGCCAGAGTCACTGCAGTACGAGAGGACGGAAAGCTTACGTTAAGCGTCAGAGATAAGTCCTATAAACAGATAAACAAAGACGGGGATAAGCTTCTTAAGCTTCTTGATTCATACGATGGCGTACTTCCATTTACTGAGAAGGCATCACCGGATGTGATCACCAGAGAAACCGGCATGAGCAAAAACGAATTCAAGAAGGCTGTGGGTCATTTATATAAAGAACGCGTAATTGAGATAAGTGATGACGGCAGGATAAGAAAGATAAAATAAGACACGATAAGAGAGGAACCGAAGCGACGGTTCCTCTTTTGGTTATTTTTAATAGTATAAAAGTGCACAATAAAATCTCGGGAATTTAAAAAATTCACAAAAAAGACTAACTTTAGGGTTGGTTTCCATGTCAAATTAGTATAAAATGGTATAAGAATTGTCAAATAAGGGGTTTTTATACCCTAAAATCCATAGTTATTATTACTAATAGACCAAGGAAAGTGGGGACGTTATGATATCCAATCAGATTTTGCAGACTACTATTGATGGATTGAAGGCTATTGCGAGAGTGGACCTGTGTGTTGTGGACACGGACGGTAAGGATGTGGTAAATACTACGGGTCACATGCCTGATGTAGTGAAGCCTGCGAGGGATTTTGCCCAGAGCCCGGCAGATTCTCAGGAAATTCAGGGCTACCAGTATTTTAAGATTTATGATGAGCAGCAGGTGGAATATATCCTGGTGGTACTCGGTACCGGTGATGATGTTTACATGATCGGTAAGATGGTGGCATTCCAGATCCAGAATCTGATCACAGCTTACAAAGAGCGCTTTGACAAGGATAACTTCATTAAGAACCTGCTCCTTGACAACCTTCTTTTGGTAGATATATACAGCAGAGCCAAAAAGCTTCATATTGCGACTGATGTCAAGCGTGTTGCCATGATCATCGAATCGGCCCAGAGCAAGGATAACAATGTGCTCGAAGTAGTGCGTACTCATTTCGGCACAAATAACAAAGACTTTATCACCGCTGTGGACGAAAATGATGTTATCATCGTAAAAGAAGTAGATGTACCGGATATGAAGCGCGAGGTGGAGAAAACCGCTCTTGCCGTTATTTCCTGTCTTGAAAAAGAAGGAATCATGAATGTTCACATTGCCTACGGTACAGCCGTTGGCGAGATCAAAGAAGTGAGCCGCTCCTACAAGGAAGCTAAAATGGCAATGGATGTAGGCAAGATTTTCTTCAGCGACAGAAATGTTGTAGCATATTCAGAGCTTGGAATCGGACGTCTTATTTATCAGCTTCCCATTCCTCTTTGCAAGATGTTCATTAAAGAAATTTTCGGTGGCAAGAGCCCTGATGATTTCGATGAAGAAACTCTTACAACCATCAATAAGTTCTTTGAAAACAGCTTAAACGTATCAGAGACATCAAGACAGCTCTTTATTCATAGAAACACACTTGTATACAGACTTGATAAGCTCCAGAGAGCTACAGGCTTAGACTTAAGAGTCTTTGAAGATGCCATCACATTTAAGATCGCTCTCATGGTAGTTAAATACATGAAATACATGGAGAGCATAGAGTACTGATTATCCTGCGGATAATCAATACATGACAATAAATTGCACCGCAATTTATTGTATTCATTTATTGTATAAAAAAACATTGGGGTACGATTAATGACACCACAGATGAGAAACAAAAGAAAATACATGGAGGATGACGAGGTAATCGTCTTAGACCATGTCAGTAAGGCATACGGCACCAACCAGCCGGCACTTTGCGATGTGAGTCTTCGCATCAAGAAGGGCGAATTCGTGTTTATCGTGGGCGATTCCGGTTCCGGTAAGTCCACTCTTATAAAGCTTCTTTTAAGAGAGCTTGTCCCTACGGAAGGTAACGTGTATGTTCTTGATTATAACTTAAAGAAGATCCGGCACGGCCGCATTCCCAAGTTCCGTCGTAATATCGGCGTAGTATTCCAGGATTTCCGTCTTCTTAAGGACAGATCCGTCTATGAAAACGTTGCTTTTGCACAGCGTATCATTCAGATGCCCGGAAAAGAGATAAGAAAAAACGTACCTAAGATACTGTCAACTGTAGGACTTGCAGGCAAGTATCGAGTAAAGCCCAACCGTTTATCCGGCGGTGAGCAGCAGCGAGTTGCCATTGCAAGAGCTCTGGTAAATAAGCCCTGTATTCTTCTTGCGGATGAGCCGACAGGTAACCTCGATCCCAAGAACTCCATGGAAATCATGAAGCTTCTTGAAGAAATCAATGAGAACGGAACCACGGTTATCATGGTTACCCACAACAAGGATATAGTTAATGCGATGCAGAAGAGAGTTATCACATTAAAGAAGGGCGTTGTTATCGGCGACCAGGAAAGAGGGGTATATATCGATGAGGATTAGTACATTCTTTTACACCCTCTGGCAGGGCTTTAAAAACATATTCAGAAACAAACTGTTTTCCCTTGCATCAATTGCGACCATCGGAGCCTGTCTTTTTCTTTTCGGTATCTTCTATGCGATACTTGCGAATTTCGAAAACATCGTAAAGACTGCTGAAGAAGGCGTCTGCATAGTAGTATTCTTTGATGAAGACATAACTGATAAAAGAATAGATGAGATCGGCGAAATGATCAGTAAACGCGCGGAAGTTTCCGCACTCAATTTCGTGTCCGCCGATGAAGCATGGGAAACCTTCAAGGAAGACTATCTGGGAGAATACAGTGAGGGCTTCACGGAGAACCCCTTAGCAGGCTCTTCCAACTACGAAATCTATTTAAATGATGTCTCAATGCAGGCTTCACTTGTTACTTATATTGAATCGATTCCCGGCGTAAGAGAAGTAAAGAGAAGCGAACTCACAGCGCTTACCTTGTCAAGCGCCAATAAACTCATAGGCTATGTTTCCGTAGGTATTATCGGAATCCTTCTTGCTGTATCCGTGTTCCTTATTTCCAACACGGTTACGATCGGTATTTCCGTAAGAAGCGAGGAAATATCCATCATGAAATACGTAGGTGCCACAGACTTCTTTGTACGTGCGCCCTTCGTGATCGAGGGTATGCTCATCGGTCTTATCGGTGCGGCGATTCCCCTGGCGGTTATTTATTTTGTATATAATCGTGCCCTTACATTTGTGACAGAGCAGTTTTCGGTGCTTTCCTCACTTTTAAACTTCTTAAGTGTGGATAAAGTCTTCTCGGTTCTGCTTCCCGTGTCCCTTGCTGTGGGCGTGGGCATCGGCTTCTTCGGAAGCTTTATAACAGTAAGAAAACATTTACATGTTTAAGGGAGGAGAAGGAAGAGCGTGAAAAGAATTAAAAAAATACTCTGTATTTTAATAGCTCTGTCCGTCCTGTGTACCGTGGAAGCCCCCAAGGCAAGTGCCACTTCCCTTTCGGGTATCACCAACGAAAGCATACAGAAAAAGAAAAACGAAATAAGCAATTCTTCCAACTTGAAGAAGCAGTTACAGAATAACCTAACCGATGCCAAGGCTATCAAAAAGCAGCTGGAAGGCCTTAAATCCGATATCAGTCAGTATATTAAGAAAATTGATACCGAGATCATTACCATCCAGACCAAGATTGATGAATTAAACGGTCTTATTGCTGAAAAAGAAGCTGAAATCGAAGCGATAAAAATAGAACTCGCCGAAGCCGAAGCTACGGAAAAAGCTCAGTATGAAGCCATGAAGGAACGCATAAAGTTCATGTACGAGAAGGGTGACACCTTCTACTTAGAGCTTATGCTCAGTGCCAAGAGCTATGGCGATTTTCTTACCAAGGCCGATTACATTGAAAAGCTTTCGGCTTATGACAGAGAAAAGCTTACGGAATATACTGCTCAGCGAGAGTGGGTAGAATTATGCAAGGCTTCCTTAGAAGCTGAAAAAGAAGCTTTGGACACTGCCAAGGCGGCGCAGGAAGAAGAGGAAGCATCGCTTCAGGTTCTTCTTACGGAAAAGAAACAGCAGTTAAATTCTTATGATAAACAGATAGCATCTAAAAATGCCGAGATCAACGATCTCGAAGAAGATATAGCGGCTCAGACAGAGATCATCGAAGCTTTGGAAGCAGCGATCCTGGAAGAACAGAAAGCCATTGCCGCAGCTAACGGCATAAAGCTTACATATGACGGCGGTAAATTCCAGTGGCCCTGTCCTGCATACATAAGAGTTACCGATGATTTTGGCTGGAGAACCGACCCCATTACGGGTGCAAAGTCATATCACAGCGGTATCGACCTGGGCGCTGCAGCAGGTTCCGCCATTCTTTGTGCCTACGACGGACAGGTGGTGGCAGCAGACTTCCATTGGTCCATGGGTAACTATGTAATGGTAAATCACGGTGGCGGTCTTTACACGATCTACATGCATGCCAGCGCGCTTTATGTTAAATCAGGTGATCTTGTTACCAAGGGCGAGAAGATTGCGGCAGTCGGTACCACGGGACGTTCCACCGGTAACCACCTGCATTTCGGTGTTCGACTTAACGGGGAATACGTAAGTCCTTGGGACTATTTCAAATAAATCGGAGCAAAAGTTATGGAAGACAAAATAAAAAGTGAAAAGAAACGAAGCCTGTTTATAGGGATGGCCATCGGCATGGCTATAATGCTGGCCATATCAATAACGGTGGTTTCCGTATATTATATTACCGGATTAATAAGAAGCAGCCTCTTCTCATTGGGCGGCGGCATTAATATCACACCGGGAAATGTATCATCCGATGAATATCTTGTTGATGATACTGTAGCCGATAAAGCAGAGTTTATATATCAGCAGATACTGGACAACTTTCTTTTTGAAGAAAATATCGATCCGGAATTAATGAGAGAGAATATCTATAAATCAATGCTTCTCTCCCTTGACGATCCCTATGCTGAGTACTACACCGTAGAAGACATGAATGAATTGTTCATGTCATCGGAAGGTATTTATTACGGTATAGGTTCATACGTATCCATGGATGAAGAAACAGGATATCCTCAGTTAACAGGTGTATTTCCCGATTCTCCCGCAAGTCGTGCTGATTTAAGAGACGGTGACTATATCATTAAAGTTGACGGAGAAGAAGTGACAGGTCTTAACCTTACAGAAGTGGTTAACCTTATAAGAGGACCCGAAGGCACTGATGTAGTCCTCACCATCAAGAGAAATAACGTAGCTGATTTCTTTGATGTAACGGTAGTGAGAGGCAAGGTGACAACTCCTACGGTAACCTATGAAATGAAGGAAGATTCCATCGGATATATTAAGATCACGGAGTTCGATGAAGTTACCTCCCAACAGTTCAAAGAAGCATACGGTGCTCTTAATGCTGAAAATATGAAGGGTCTTATAATCGACCTTAGAAGTAACGGCGGCGGAAACCTTGATACCGTTCTCGAAATATGTGAGCAGATCCTTCCTGAAGGTATCATTACATATACGGAAGATAAATATGGAAACCGTGAGGATTATGTGAGCCGAGGAAAGACTCCCATTGAGATCCCTCTTGCGGTTTTAACAAACGGCTATACAGCCAGCGCTTCGGAACTTATGTCCGGTGCTATCAGAGATTATGATCTTGGTGTTCTGATCGGAACCAACACCTTCGGAAAGGGTATTGTACAATCCATATATCCCTTCAGTGACGGCTCCGGCATGAAGATTACCACATCCAGATATTTCACTCCTTCAGGTGTATGCATACATGGCGAAGGTCTTGCACCCGACTATGAAGTGGAATTCGATTCCGATGCTTATTATGCAGAAGAAAGCTTTGATAATCAGCTGGATTTTGCCTTAAATTACATAAAAGACAAGATTAACTAGACTAAATAACCCTGTGGTTTTGCCCCGGGGTTATAGCATTTTTTACCATAAAATCAGCAAAATTATGGCTTTTATATAAGGCCTTTATCTGTTAGGATTTATGAAAGGAGAAAGAATGACGGAATTCAGGTACAGAAATACTTACATCGAGGTTAACAATTCCATTCTTGAAGCTAACGCAAGAAACCTTTGCAGAGCCTACCCCCATCAGTATTACATAGCTGTTGTTAAGGGTAATGCCTACGGTCATGGTTACGGCATCATACCTGCGTTAAAAAAAGGCGGTATCAATGCTTTTGCCGTATCAAAGCTTGAAGAAGCTTTTAAGGTAAGGGAATACGAAGAGAAGCTTCCGGTCATTCTTTTGCAGCCCATTCATAAAGGTTATTATTCAACCTGTGAAGAAAAGAATATTTCCGTCTGTGTCAATGACATGGACACTTTCAAAGAGATAGTTGCATCGGGATGCAAGCTTAAGCTTCATATAAAGGTTGACTGCGGCATGAACCGCCTGGGATTCAAGGACCCTGCTGAACTTAAGAAGGTCCTGGAGGAGATCGATAAAAACAGACTTCTTACCATTGAAGGCCTGTTCACTCATTTCCATACCACGGGAATTCAGGATACGGAATACGAAAGAAACTTAGAAAGATTCATAGATATGACCAAGGACATTGATCTTACGAGGATCCCCATGGTTCATATCGATAAGTCCCAGACCATTGCAGCCCATGACAAGCAGAGCTTTACCAATGCGGTGCGCTTCGGCATAGTGCTTTACGGATTTAACTTAATGCCCAGATATTCTGATTCCTTTAAAGACAGACTGCGTCGCATTAAGCGGGAATTTGAAAACAGCCGCCACCACGTGCCTCCCTGCAAGCCCTATCAGGAGCTTAACCTTAAAACAGCCATGGTGCTTTATTCCGAGGTCATACAGGTTAAAAGAGTTAACCCGGGTGAGTATGTGGGATACGGCCTCTTACATAAAGCTGAAAAAGAAGAATATGTGGCAACTATAGACGTAGGCTACGGAGATGGCATAAATCGAAAGAGAGTAGGTTCTTTTGTTGCAATAAACGGAAAGAAATACAGGATAATCGGAGAGATCGGCATGGGTATGTGCGAAGCGCTTGTGGATGATACCGTAAAACGACACGACAGAGTGACGGTTTTCGGAGGAGAGATTCCCATAAGAAGCATTACCCGTCACGTAATGACCACAATGTACGAACTCATGACCAACTTAGACTCAAGCATCCCCAGAATTTACAAAGAGGATTAACATGAAGCATAATATCTGCCTTATCGGCTCGGACATGAATACATATTATATGGCCCGCTGCCATCACGAGAGATACGAAGCACCCGTTGATGTGATCGCTACGGAGCCCATCAGATTCACTCAGTACTCTTCCATAGTGAACATCGAGTATCACAGTGATCTAAAGACAAAAAAAGGATTTGTTGATGCTCTCACAGCTTACGGAAAGGCGCATATCCAAAACGGAAAGACTCTTCTTATTCCCTGCCATGACGTGTATGTGCGACTTCTGGCAGAAAACAGAGAGGCCCTGGAACCCTATTTTGTCTTTAATATACCAAGCCTTGAAATAGTGGATACCCTTCTTGTTAAGGATAAATTCTATAATACCTATGGACGTTCCGGACTTCCCTTTGCGCGTTTCGTGATCTACGACTGCATGGAAAAAGAAACGGCTCCCATACCTAAAGATATGGTGTATCCCCTTATCATAAAGCCCGGTGACGGCATTGAATACGGCAAGCATCATTTTGAGGGACAGCCCAAGGTATTTAAGGCAACAACCCCCGATAATGCCATTAACTTTATCAACAAGGTAAAAGAATCAGGCTATAGAGAGAATCTTATAGTGCAGGAATTTATTCCCGGCGATGACACAAGACTTTTTGACTGCGTATTTTACTGTAATTCTCAGGGCCATGCGGAATTTGCTTCTTTTGCCCAGATCGGATTACAGGAACACAGCCCTTCAGCCATCGGTAACTGCACGGTTTTGATAAATGGTTTTAACATGTTCGGTAAGACTGAAGAAACTGTTGAGAAGCTTAAGAATTTCCTTGAAAGCATTCACTATACGGGCTTTGCGGAATTCGATCTTAAATATGACGAACGTGAAGGTGACTTTAAGGTAATGGAAATAAATCCCCGCCAGGCGCGTTCCAGTTACTATCTTGCCTACATGGGTAAGAACCTTATCACAACACTTATTTCCGACGTGTTTGACAGACAGGAAAGAGAATTCACCCTTCTTACCAAGGAGGTTCTTTTATCCATGGTGCCCAAGTCGGTCATCAAGAAATATATCTTTGATGAGAAGTATAAAAAAGAAGCGCTCAAGCTCTGGAAAGCCGGCATTAAATGCGATCCTCTTCACTATAAGAGTGACAGAGCCTTTAAGCACAGAGTATATCTTGTGCTGAGAGCATTGAATTACAAAAAGAAATACAAAGAGTTTACTCATACCATATAAAGGAGTTTTTATTTAAATGTGTGGATTGGCAGGCTTTGTTGACAATTTAGATGTGGATAAAAAGAAAAAGATCGTGAAGGACATGGCGGATTCCATAATCCACAGAGGCCCCGACGGAGAAGGCTTCTTTACGGATGATTCTATTGCCATGGGATTCAGAAGACTCAGCATCATAGATTTAAACCTGGGAAATCAGCCTTTGTTTAATGAGGACGAATCCTTAGTTGTTAACTTTAACGGAGAAATATATAACTACAAAGAGATTCGCGAAGAATTAATTAAAAAAGGTCATGTATTTAAGACCAATTCCGATACGGAAGTTATTGTCCATGGTTTTGAAGAATACGGTACCGATATCGTGGATAAGCTTCGCGGAATGTTCGGCTTTGTAGTATGGGATCGAAATAAAAAGCAGCTTTTCGGCGCAAGAGACCCCTTCGGGATTAAGCCCTTTTATTACTACAACACTCCGGAACTCTTTATGTACGGTTCCGAAATAAAGGCGTTTTTACACCATCCTGGTTTCAAAAAGGAATTAAACAAAGATCAGTTAAAGACCTATCTCTGCTATCAGTACAGCGTTCCTACGGATACATTTTTTGTGAATGTATTTAAGCTTGATCCCGGACACTGCTTTACTTATAAGGACGGCAAGATGGAGATCCGCAAATACTTTAATATCGATTACAGAAATAATGATGACGATCTTGATACAGTAGTAGATAAGATCAATAACATCATGAAAGAAAGCATTGAATATCACAAGATCAGTGATGTGGAAGTCGGTGCTTTCCTTTCAAGCGGCGTTGATTCAAGCTACATCGTTGCCAATGCCAATGTGGACAAGGCATTTACGGTAGGCTTCGCAGGAGATATCTCAGCTCCCGGTTTTAACGAGATCGCGGATGCCAAGGGACTTTGCGATATCTTAAACATGAAGCATAAACAGAAAGATATCACACCGGAGATGTTCTTTGATATTCTTCCTACAGTGCAGTATCACTCCGACGAGCCTCATGCCAACCTTTCCGCAGTACCCCTTTACTACCTTGCCAACATGGCATCCAAGGAAGTGAAGGTTGTGCTTTCCGGTGAAGGTGCCGACGAGCTTTTCGGCGGTTACTATGAATACGAGACTCCCAAGGAATATGCGCGTTACATGCACGTTCCCTTCCCTATAAGAAGAGCTCTTAAGCATGTGGCTGAGAAGATGCCCAACATGAAGGGACGTCACTTTTTGATAAAGGCGGGTTCCACCCTGGAAGAATCCTATATCGGTCAGGCCTTTATCATGAATAATGAAGAAGCCGACAAGCTTCTTTCACCTGAATTTAAATCAGCGAGAAAATATCAGGACGTAACACGTCCCAAATATAAAGAGATCGAAGGAAAGCCGGATCTTCTAAAGAAGATGTATCTTGATATGAATTTATGGCTTCCCTACGACATTCTTTTAAAGGCTGATAAGATGACCATGGCCAACTCCCTTGAGCTTAGAGTTCCTTTCCTGGACCGAGAAGTATTTAAGGTGAGCGAGCAGGTGCCCTTAAAGTACATAATACACAATTACGAGACCAAGTATGCCTTCAGAAAGGCTGCTGAAAAGACCATTCCCGAAGAGTGGTCAAAGCGTAAGAAACTCGGTTTCTTAGTGCCTATAAGGGACTGGCTCCACGAAGATAAGTGGTACGGCCTTGTAAAAGAGATGTTCGAAAAAGAATGGGTAAAAGAATTCTTTAACGTTGAGGAGCTTATGAGACTTCTCGACGAGCACCACAGCGGAAGATGGAATAACGGACGTAAGATTTACACGGTCTACGCATTCCTTGTGTGGTACGAGATTTATTTTATAAACAATACGGTTCCGAAAAAGCCGGAATACGTTTAGGAGGCGCAATATGAGCAATTTACAAAGCGTTTTTGAAAAGAATGAGTCAGTGGTACGTTCCTACTGCAGAAAATATCCTGTTGTATTTAAGAAGGCAAAGGGTTCCTACATCTATGATACCGACGGCAATGCATATCTTGATTTTCTTGCAGGATGCGGCGCTTTAAACTACGGTCACAACAATGACATTATTAAAAAGGCAGTGGTTGATTATTTAATGGATGATAACATCTCCCACGCCATGGATATGTATACCGAGGCTAAGGCAGAATTTATCGAGACCTTCAAGGAAAAGATCCTTGATAAAAAGGATTTACAGTATAAGATCATGTTCTGCGGTTCCACGGGAACCAACGCAGTGGAAGCTGCTCTTAAGCTTGCCCGCAAGAATAAAAAACGCAGTAATATCATAGCATTCATGGGCGCATTCCATGGTATGACTCTCGGCTCCCTTGCCCTTACTACCGATGAAACCAGCAGACAGGGCGCAGGAGTAGGTCTTCACGACGTGACTTTTATCCCTTATGCCAACGGAACCGATGTCAAATTTGATTCTCTTGATTATCTTGAAGCGATACTCCATGATGATCACTCCGGTATTGAAAAGCCCGCTGCTGTGGTGCTTGAAACAGTTCAGGCAGAAGGCGGTATCAACGTGGCTCCCGTTGAATGGCTTAAGAGACTTGAAAAGATCTGCCATGAAAACGACATCTTACTTATCGTTGATGATATTCAGGTCGGATGTTCAAGAACTGGCTCCTTCTTTTCTTTTGAAAGAGCAGGTATCAAGCCCGATATGGTAACACTTTCAAAATCCATCGGCGGTTACGGTTTCCCCATGTCCCTTCTTCTCATAAGGGAAGAGCTTGATATATGGAAGCCCGCTGAACATAACGGTACCTTCAGAGGTAATCAGCTTGCGTTCGTAGCTGCCAAAAAGGCGATCGAAATAAATGCGGATACCGACTTAAACGAATCCGTTGTTAAAAAGGGCAAGCTTATCGAAAAGTTTGCTGACGAAAAGATCCTTCCTATCTGCAAGGACTTATCTCTTCGCGGAATCGGACTTATCTACGGCATTGATTTTTCGCGCGTTGCAGATAAAGAAGCAGCTCTTAAAGTAAGAAACAAATGCTTTGAAAAGAAGCTTATTATCGAACTTGCAGGCCGCGGCGATGCGGTTCTTAAGATTCTTCCTCCCTTAACCATTACGGAAGAAGAACTTACCAAGGGACTTGAAATCATTCGCGAAGCTATCAAGGAAGTACTAGGTAAATAAATGAAATTAAAAGATTTAATTTCCTGTGATTATGATTTGGAAATAGAGAAAATTACAGATGATTCACGGACAAAGGGGAAGAACATCCTCTTTGTTTGCGTAAAGGGACTTACAGTGGACGGCCACAATTTTGTAGATGCTGCGGTCAGTAACGGTGCTACTTGTATATTGGCAGAGCATCCTGTTGATACCACTGTCCCCGTTATCGTAGTTAAAGATACTGTACGCACCATGAATGAGATTCTCAATAAGTTTTATGAAAATCCCCTTCAGAAGCTTAAACTTATCGGAGTTACGGGTACCGACGGAAAGACAACAACTTCCGAAATGATGTTTCAGATCTTAAATATGCTGGGACATGAAACAGGATACATTGGTACCAACGGAATTCGCTCCAAAAACTACAGTCAGGAGAATGATTACACAACACCCTTGCAGGAAGATTTGTTTAGAGCTTTATCAGGGTTCATGAATGATGACTGCGAATACGTTTCCATGGAAGCCACCGGGGAACGCCTTGGTACCGGAAAAATGGATGGGATCAGTTTCGATGCTTCCATTTTTACAAATCTCACGAGAGATGCCCTTGATCTTTTTAAGACCATGGAAAATTACGGAGCGGCGAAAAGCAAGCTTATGTCTTATACCAAGGAAGACGGCATCTGTGTCATAAATGCCGACGATCCCTATAAAGACATGTTTATTGAGGCGGCTAAAGCACCTGTTGTGACATACGGTGTTAACGAGAAGGCCGATGTATATGCTGAAGATATAGATATTAAATACAGTAAGCTTTCTTTTACCATGAAGGGAGCGTTGGGAACTCATGTAATAAAGTCAAGTCTCTCGGGGATATTCAATGTATATAATTTAATGGCAGTAACCATCGTCATTAACCACTTCGGATTTTCCGTTGAAGATATAATAAGATGCATTGAGAAGCTTGCGCCTATTGAAGCACGCCAGACCATTGTGGATCACGGCCAGCCCTTCAGAGTCATCGTGGATTATGCTCATACAGCCAACGCTGTCAAGAATCTTGTTGAATATATAAGAAGCACCATGACAGTGGGAAAACTTAAGATCGTGGTAGGAGCGGGAGGCTCCCGCGATGTTCACAGAAGGACCGATATGGCTGAGTATTGCACGGCCAATGCGGATTACAACTATTTCACCATCGAGGATGCGAGATTTGAGGATCCCAAGATGCTGGTGGATACCATGGTTTCAACCGTGCCTGAAGCTACGAATTATGAACTTATAGTGGACCGTGATGAAGCGATCACCAAAGCCATCAATGATGCTGAAGAAGGTGATACCATTCTGATTCTCGGAAAGGGCGCTGAAAAATATATGATGACCATGGGTAAACCGGTTCCCCGCTTAAATGATATTGAAAGAGCGGATACGGCACTGGATGAATTGGGCTACACGAATTAGCGACACAAACAAATGTTTCAAAATTTATAGACATGCATAGGGGAAAATGATATACTTCTAACGGTATATCATTTTTTTCGCAATCAGATTAAAGGAAAAATATGGATTTTAAACTTCATTCGGAATTCAAACCCACCGGTGACCAGCCGGAGGCCATAAAGGAGCTTGTTGAGGGTTTCAGACAGGGCAACCAGTTTGAGACTCTTCTTGGCGTTACAGGTTCAGGTAAGACATTTACCATGGCCAATGTCATTGCGGCGCTTAACCTGCCTACTCTCATTATTTCCCATAATAAGACGCTTGCAGGACAGCTATATTCCGAGATGAAGGAGTTCTTTCCCGAGAACGCGGTTGAGTATTTTGTGTCTTACTACGACTATTACCAGCCGGAAGCATATATTCCCCAGTCAGATACATATATAGAAAAAGATTCATCGATAAATGATGAGATAGACAGGCTCAGACTTTCCGCCACGGCATCCCTTACGGAAAGAAAGGATGTAATAGTTGTAGCATCTGTATCCTGTATCTATGGTCTGGGAAGCCCCAAGGAGTTTAAAGCCATGTGCGTATCCCTTCGCCGCGGGGACTTAAAGGACCGAGACGAAGTGATTCATGCTCTTATCGATATTCAATATGAGCGTAACGATATGGATCTTGAAAGAAACAGATTCAGAGTACATGGCGATGTTGTGGAAGTCATTCCTTCCCATGGCAATGACTATCTTATAAGAATTGAATTCTTCGGTGATGAAATTGACAGAATAACCGAAGTAGATGCCCTTACGGGTAAGACCTTAAGGACTCTTGAACATGTGGTTCTTTTTCCCGCGTCCCATTATGTGGTGGAAGAAGAGACCATGCAGCGTGCCATTAAGGGCATTGAAGAAGAAATGCATGAGAGAGTCAAATATTTCAAGTCAGAGGATAAATTGATAGAGGCACAGCGAATAGCGGAGCGTACCAATTTTGATATAGAGATGATGCGCGAGACCGGTTTCTGCTCAGGTATAGAAAACTATACCATGCATCTTGCGGGTGCAAAACCGGGAGATCCGCCCGCCTGTCTCATGGACTATTTTGACGGCGATTATCTTATCATAGTGGACGAGTCCCACATAACACTTCCTCAGATACGAGGAATGTTCGAAGGCAATAAATCAAGAAAAAGAACGCTTATTGATTACGGCTTCAGATTGCCTTCCGCCATGGATAACCGTCCCCTTAACTTTGATGAATTCGAAGGACATATAGATAAAATGCTCATGGTCTCAGCTACCCCCGGAACCTACGAAGCCGATCATGAGCTTCTCAGAGCAGAGCAGATAATACGACCCACCGGGCTTCTCGATCCCGAGATTTCAGTGCGCCCCGTGGAAGGACAGGTTGATGACCTTATTTCGGAAATAAGGAAAGAGACTGATAAAAAGAACAAGGTTCTTGTGACCACCCTCACGAAGAAGATGGCAGAAGACCTGACGGATTATCTTGCCGAAGCCGGCATTAGGGTTAAATATCTCCACTCAGATATTGACACTCTTGAGCGAAGTGAGATAATACGTGACATGCGTCTGGATGTTTTTGACGTGCTTGTGGGTATTAACCTTTTAAGAGAAGGTCTGGATATACCGGAAATATCCCTTGTGGCGATCATAGATGCGGACAAGGAAGGTTTCTTACGTTCCACCACATCCTTGATTCAGACCATCGGTCGTGCGGCAAGAAACTCCGAGGGCCGCGTGATCATGTATGCGGATAACATCACGGATTCCATGCGTGAAGCGATCGACGAAACCAACCGTCGTCGAAAGATTCAGGAAGAATACAATAAAGAACACAATATTACGCCCACCACCATTAAGAAGGCGGTGCGTGATATCATTCATATTTCAGGTTCGGCTGACAAGGTAACTATTAAGGCCGATAAAGATATTGAATCAATGAGCCGGGCAGAGCTTGAAAAAGAAATTGAAAAGACCAATAAGAAGATGAAGAAAGCGGCAGCAGAGCTTAACTTTGAGGAAGCCCTTCTTCTTAGAGACAGAATGCTCGAACTAAAAAAAGAATTGCTTACTTTCCCGGATTAGGAGAAGATAAATGAAAAAAATCTTACAATGGAAACCGCGAGAGATCATTACAGCCATAGGTTTTGTATTTCTCCTGGCAATAGCTCTTGTGCCTATGCTCAGGCTTTGCTTTTATGCGGCGCCCTATTACGATGACTATAGCTACGGAAGATACGTACGAGTGGCGGTGGAACAAGGCGGTGGCATAAAAGAAATACTGGCAGCGTGCTACGACAGCGCACACACCAGCTTTTATGCATGGCAGGGGACCTTTTCATCTATTTTTCTGATGTCGCTCATGCCTGCAGCTTTCGGAGAGCAGTACTACTGGATAGGCCCTGCTTTTCTCATCTTATTATTCACTGTATCGATCCTCTGTCTTGCAGGTGTTGTTTCAAAGCATGTGTTTAAAGCTGATATTTATAGATCCATATCATTTATGTCGATATGTTCCTTAATGCTTTTGACTCTTGTGTATTCCGCTCAGCAGGCATTTTACTGGTACAATGCAGGCATTCACTATATCGGCGGTCACAGCTTTATGCTTTTTTTTGCGGCTGTATTAATTTCTCTCGGATATGATCTTTCGGATGAAAAGATAAATATACGAAAGGTTATAATACTTATTACTTTTGGTACCATACTCTCGGTTCTGGTGGGAGGAAGTAATTATGTATCTGCCCTGCAGGGACTTCTGATACTTGCAATAGTAACCGGCATGACTTTCTTTTATGCAAAGAAAAAGGGCTTATATCTTTCGCCCGTAATAATAGTGTATTTACTGTCATTTTTACAGTCCGCAACAGCCCCCGGTAACGAAAAACGCGCTCAGTGGTATGTGGGCTGGGGCTATTCACCTGTTAAGGCGGTTATTTATTCATTCATAGCGGCGGTTAAGTGGCTCCCTAAGTTTTTTGGATTCAGGACACTGCTTTTCATGCTTCTTCTTTTGCCTGTTATATACAGAATGGTAAAAGAAGCAGAATTTAAATTCAGGGCTCCATGGCTTATCGTAGCCGCAAGCTTCTGCTTTTATGCAACAGGCTTTACACCTAATCTATACGCGACGGGCAGGATAGACCTTGCAAGAGTGGTAAATGCCATTAAGATCACATTTCAGATCATGCTTATAATAGATGAAGTCTGGATCACGGGTCACATATATCAGAAATACCTGAGTAAAAAAGAAAATCCCCCGGATGGATTTGTGCATTGGTGGGCATATCCTGTTTGGGCTTTGGCATTACTCACTGTATTTCATTTTCAGAGTGACCAGGCAGGTAACTATGCGCCTTACGGAGCGTACTATTATATTCATACCGGTGAAGCCGAACAGTTCAGAAACCAGTATCTTGAGAGAGTTGAAGCTTTGACGGGGGATTCCTCGGATGTTGTACTTTCGCCCTACAGATTTAAGCCCTGGTTTTTATGTAAAAGAGAAGATATAAAAACTGACGCAGAAAGTGATATAAACAGAGTCATGGCGGCATATTATCACAAGAGTTCAGTCAGATTGGAAGAGTAATATTTATTTTCATAAATTATCATAGAAAGAGTAATCAGATGTCAGAAGTAACAAAGATACTCCCTAAAAAAGATGTGATCAAAGTAAGGGGAGCCAATGAACACAATTTAAGAAATTTAAGCGTGGACATACCCAGAAATAAACTGGTGGTACTTACGGGCCTTTCAGGTTCCGGAAAATCATCGCTTGCTTTTGATACTATTTTTGCAGAAGGGCAGAGACGATACATGGAGTCTCTTTCTTCTTATGCAAGACAGTTTCTCGGCATGATGGAAAAACCCAATGTGGAGAGGATCGAAGGTCTTTCTCCTGCAATTTCCATCGATCAGAAATCCACCAACAGAAACCCGCGATCCACAGTGGGTACCGTAACGGAAATCTACGATCACTTTAGACTTCTGTATGCCCGAATCGGTATTGCCCATTGTCCGAAGTGTGGAAGAGAGATAACCCACCAGACCGTGGACCAGATGGTCGATAAAATAATGGAGCTTCCGGAAGGAACAAAAATACAGCTTCTTGCACTCGTAGTGCGAGGTAAAAAGGGCATGCATGAAAAGGTGCTTGATAAGGCTAAGCGTTCAGGTTATGTAAGAGCTCTTATTGACGGAAGCATGTATGAGCTTTCCGAAGAAATAGCTCTCGATAAGAATATTAAGCATACTATCGAAATAATCGTGGATCGTCTGGTAGTTAAGCCGGACATCCAGAAGCGACTTACGGATTCCGTTGAAAATGTGTTACAGATTGCGGAAGGCTTGCTTAACGTTGACGTAATAGGCGGAGAGCCCCTTTCTTTTTCATCAGGTTTTTCATGTCCCGACTGTGAGATAAGCATTCCGGAAATCGAGCCAAGAAGCTTTTCTTTTAACAACCCCTTCGGAGCCTGTCCCGCCTGCCTCGGACTTGGTTACAAAATGGAGTTTTCACCTAAGCTAATCATTCCCGATGAGAATCTTACCTTAAATGAAGGCGCCATTGCCATTAACGGCTGGGGTTCCATAAGCGACAAAAAATCCTGGACCCATGCCATCATGGAATCCTTAATGCAGATTTATGATTTTGACATGGATACACCCTTTAAGGACTATCCCGAAAACATAAAGAAGCTGTTACTATACGGAAACAACGGCGAACAGTTCGTGATCCATTATCAGAGCCAGCGAGGCGCCGGCACCTACAAGGTGACCTTTGAAGGTATCATACGTAACTGTGAGATGCGCTACAGAGAAACTGCGTCGGAAAGCGCCAAAGCTGAATACGAAAGCTTTATGTCCATTACGCCCTGTACGGAATGTAACGGAATGAGACTTAAAAAAGAATATCTTGCGGTTACCGTCGGAGGCTTGAACATTCATGAAATTACCAATATGTCCGTTGACAGTCTGCTTGAATTCCTGAATAACCTTAAGCTCACTGAGCAGCAGGATCTTATCGGACATCAGGTTCTTAATCAGATCAATCTTCGAGTAAGCTTTTTAAAGGATGTGGGACTTTCTTATCTTACCCTTTCAAGAGGAACCGCGTCTCTTTCCGGTGGTGAAGCTCAGAGAATCCGCCTTGCTACCCAGATAGGTTCTGGTCTTGTGGGCGTTACATATATTCTTGACGAACCCAGTATCGGCCTTCACCAGAGGGACAACGATAAGCTTCTTAAGACACTTAAACATTTAAGAGATCTGGGTAATACGGTCCTGGTGGTTGAGCACGACGAAGATACCATGCTTGAAGCCGATAATATTATCGATATCGGACCCGGCGCCGGATCAAAGGGCGGAAAACTTGTGGCTCAGGGAACTGCCGAAGAGATCATGCAGGTGGAAAAATCCATTACGGGTCAGTATTTAAGCGGAAAGAAATATGTTCCGATCCCCGAAAAGAGACGTGTGCCTACAGGATTCTTGACCATAAAAGGCGCAAGAGAACACAACCTTAAGAATATAGATGTTAAAGTACCCTTGGGAGTATTTACATGTATTACCGGTGTTTCCGGTTCCGGAAAAAGCTCACTTACCAATGAGATCCTTTATAAGCACCTGTCAAGGACCATAAACCGCTCCAGAGTGATCCCCGGGGATTTTGATACCATCGAGGGTATCGAGCAGCTTGATAAGGTAATTGACATCGATCAGTCCCCTATAGGAAGGACACCGAGATCCAATCCGGCTACCTATACGGGAGTATTCGATCAGATCCGTGATCTTTTTGCCGCTACCAAAGAAGCAAAAGAACGCGGTTACAAAAAAGGACGTTTCAGCTTTAATGTAAAGGGCGGTCGATGCGAAGCCTGCCAGGGTGACGGTATCATAAAGATAGAGATGCACTTCCTTCCCGATGTTTATGTACCCTGTGAAGTCTGCGGAGGTAAGAGATATAATCGAGAGACTCTTGAATGCCTTTACAAAGGAAAAAGTATATATGATGTCCTTGATATGTCAGTAGAAGAGGCGGTGACTTTCTTTGAAAATGTTCCGTCAGTAAGAGACAAGATTAAGACTTTATATGAAGTGGGATTAGGCTATGTTAAGTTGGGACAGCCTTCCACCACCCTGTCCGGCGGTGAAGCTCAGAGAGTGAAGCTTGCTACGGAATTATCAAGAAGAAGCACCGGAAAGACCATCTATATTCTGGATGAACCCACAACGGGACTTCATTTCGAAGATGTAAGGAAGCTCTGCGAAATCTTAAACAGGCTTGTTGAAGGCGGTAATTCGGTGGTGGTTATCGAGCATAACCTTGATGTTATCAAGACTGCCGATTACATAATCGACATGGGACCCGAAGGCGGAAGCGGCGGAGGAACCGTTATAGCTGAGGGTACACCTGAAGAGGTAGCCAGGGTAAAGGGCTCATATACCGGTTATTATGTAGGCAAAGCCATCAAGAAGACTCGTGAAGCAATGAGCAGAAATAAATAAAAGTAAAAGGGACTAAAGTTATTTTAGGATTCTGCCGATAAAAATATAAAGAATCCAAAAAATATTTTAGTTCCTCTTTTTTTATGAAAATCCTTATTGTATAATTTATCCAGTATTAGATTATGATTCGGAAATATTAGAAAGGGAACTAATAATGCAGTATACAGATATTGGAATTGATTTGGGAACCGCCAGCGTTCTTGTATATATCAGAGGAAAGGGCGTTGTATTAAAAGAGCCCTCAGTAGTTGCATTCGACAGAGAAACCAATAAGATCAGAGCAATCGGCGAGGATGCACGTCTCATGCTCGGTAGAACACCCGGAAATATCACGGCCGTAAGACCGCTTCGTCAGGGTGTTATTTCTGACTATTCCGTTACTGAAAAGATGATGAAGTACTTCATCCAGAAGGCCATGGGAAGAAGAACCTATCGTAAGCCCCGTATCGCGGTTTGCGTACCCAGCGGTGTAACGGAAGTTGAAAAGAAGGCAGTTGAAGATGCTACTTATCAGGCAGGCGCCAGAGAAGTATTCATCATAGAAGAACCCATCGCGGCAGCGATCGGAGCAGGTATCGATATTTCGAAGCCCTGCGGAAACATGATCGTAGATATCGGCGGTGGTACCACAGATATAGCTGTTATCTCCCTCGGCAGTACCGTTAAGAGTACTTCCATCAAGGTAGCAGGGGACGATTTCGATGAAGCGATCGTCCGTTATATGAGAAAGAAACACAACCTGATGATCGGTGAAAGAACGGCAGAAGACATTAAGATCAAAGTCGGATGCGCTTTCAAGCTTCCCGAAGAAGAATTCATGGATGTACGTGGACGTAACTTAGTTACAGGTCTTCCCGTAACCGTAAGAATTTCTTCCGAAGAGACCAGAGAAGCTCTTGAAGATACCACTGCAAAGATTGTAGACGCAGTGCATTCCGTACTTGAAGTTACTCCTCCCGAACTTGCATCCGATATCGGTGAACGCGGAATCGTACTTACCGGAGGCGGATCACTTCTCAGAGGACTTGAAGACCTTATCTCCCAGAAGATGGGCATTGCAGCCATGACCGCTGAGGATTCCATGACGGCAGTTGCCATCGGAACCGGTAAATACGTAGAATTTTTGGCAGAATATAAGAGCGATTTCGAATAAATCGGAGGAAAAGCATGGTTAAAGGACTTTATACAGCATATACCGGAATGATCAATGAACAGCATAGAATGGATACGCTGTCCAATAACCTTGCCAACTCTACAACAGTAGGCTTTAAAAAAGAAGGTTCTACCAGCCAGGCTTTCAGTGATGTCCTGGCCTACAGGCTTAAGGACCCTACCATCGGCGCCAACATTCCTAAAAGAATGGGTGTTAACACTCCCGGCGTAAAGATTGGTGAGAACTATACCGATTACAGTCAGGGTTCCTTTAAGATTACCGATAACAGTTATGATCTTGCACTTTCCGGTGACGGATTCTTCGCCATAGAATTTACCAACAAGGCAGGAGAAACCTCCACCAAGTATACCAGGGATGGTTCTTTTACCCTGACGGAAGAGGGATGGCTCGTTACCAAGGACGGTAATTACGTAATGGGTGATAACGGACATATACAGATAGATCCGTTAAAAGAAACCAAGATCGATACCACCGGAACCATTTATCAGGACGACGTGGCAGTTGCCAGGATACGTATCGTCGATTTTGAAGATTATAACTATTTGGAAAAGTACGGAGAAAACCTCCTGCAACCCGTAGAAGGAGCTACATATCAAAATCCCAACGTCAAGGTTTATCAGGGATATCTGGAAATGTCCAATGTACAGATAGTAACGGAAATGGTTGATTTGATAGCCATCACGAGACAGTACGAAGCAAACCAGAAAATAATCCAGTCATACGATAAGACCCTTGATATCGCAGCCAACCAGCTTGGCAGAGTTTAATGAAAGGAGCTCCACATGGTAAGAAGTCTTTGGACAGCCGCAACAGGTATGCGTGCACAGCAGACCAACGTTGATACAATCGCAAATAACCTTGCTAACGTAAATACAGCAGGATATAAAACAGAGGTTAATGAATTTAAATCTCTGTTATATCAGACAATTCAGACCAAGACCACCAGCGCTTCAGGTGAGAATAAGCCCATAGGCGCACAGGTAGGTTTAGGTGTCAGAAACTCATCTATTACATCCATTTTCACGGATGGAGCATTACTTGCAAGTGAAAGCACATCTGCATTTGCTCTTTCTGGAATGGGCTTCTTTTCCGTAAGAGGTGAAGACGGAAATACTTATTACACAAGAAACGGTAATTTCACATGGGCAATGAACAGTGAAGGCGGTATCGCTCTTACCACAAGTGACGGACTTATGGTACTTGATACGGAAGGTAATCCCATTTCCTTCAGTTCTGATTACGTATCAAGCCGTATCACCGTAACCGGCGACGGTACCATTTGCTATCCCGATGAGAACAATAATCCCAGATCTCTCGGTGTGACATTTGGCATCACACAGTTTAATAACCCCGGAGGACTTGAAAAGACAGATTCAGGATTATTCAGACAGACAGCAGCCAGCGGACAGCCCATAAACGAAGCTACTTCCGAAGCAGTTCAGAAGACCAAGGTAACACAGGGCTACATTGAAGGCTCCAACGTTCAGGTAGTGGATGAAATGGTTAACCTTATCACAGCTCAGAGAGCTTACGAATTAAACTCCAAAGCCATTACCGCTTCCGACGAAATGATGCAACAGGCCAACAACCTTAGGTAAAAAATTACAACGTAATTTTTTACCGGGACAATAAATTCCGTAGGAATTAATTGTATTAGGTTATCGGACAATTATGGAATTTTGAGGTACTCACATGGATATGGACATTAATTCTATCAGTAATCTCTATACCGATTATATTAAAAACAATAAAGATGTTCTTTCTAAGAGTATTGAAGGTAAGGACTTTTCCAAGGCCACCGATGATGAGCTCATGGGAGCCTGCAAGAAGTTTGAAGCTTACTTTTTAGAGCAGTGCTTTAAAGAAATGTGGAAAACCACCGGAGCAGCCGAAAAAAGCGGCTCCATGGGAACTCTCGTGGAATACTACGAAGAGAATATGATCCAGAAACTTTCCGAACAGTCTACGGAAAAAGAAAGTCTGGGGCTTGCTCAGATGCTCTATGAACAAATGAAAAGAAATTACGAATAAAACATGGAAACTATAAAAGGTTACGTATCAGGTATTCGCTACAGAAATCCCGAAAACGGTTATACGGTGCTGTCGCTGCAGACAGAAGATGCTGAAGAGACCGTAGTCGGGAATTTTCTATCTGTGTCCGAAGGGGAGATGTTGCAGGTCTCCGGAGAATGGACAATTCACCCTATCTATGACAAACAATTGAAAATGCAAAGCTATAAAACCGTGGAGCTTACAGACAGAGCCGCGGTGCTCCGGTATCTTAGTTCCGGCGTGATTAAAGGAGTAGGCGCCGCTCTTGCCGAGCGTATAGTTAAGGAGTTCGGAGATGATACCTTCCGCGTAATGGAAGAAGAACCAGAATTATTAGAGCGTGTTAAAGGTATATCACTAAATAAAGCCCGCGAGATCGGAATAATCATGCAGGAAAAGAAGGGCTACAGGGAAGCCATGATCTTCCTTGGAAAATATGGCATTGGAAACACCCTTGCCATAAAAATCTATACTGAATACGGCGACAGGATCTACAAGATCATAACGGAGAATCCCTATAAACTCGCTGAAGACATTTCCGGCGTAGGTTTTAAGACTGCCGATGAGATCGCTGCGAAAATCGGCGTAAAAACCGATTCCGAATATAGAATAAAAAGCGGAATTCTTTATGTGCTTTCTCTTGGTCTTGCAAGAGGACATATGTATTTACCGAAGTCCGAGCTTATCCGTGAGACGGTGGAGATGCTTGGGATCGGAGAAGAAGCCATTGCTCCCGAAATAAATAACCTCCTCATGGATTCGAAGATAGTGATTAAAGATGACAAAGTCTTTGCCATCATGAATTACAGAGTGGAAACCAAAACCGCAGGGCTTCTTCGCGCCATTGCAGAGTATGGCGATACCGTCAATGAAGAAAGAACGCTTAAGAGCATAGATAAAATAGCCGAAGAGAATGAAATCTATCTTGATGACCTTCAGAAAAAAGCCGTATTAAACGCGGTTACGGAAGGAATCTCGATAATAACCGGCGGTCCCGGAACGGGTAAGACCACCACAATAAAAGCTATCATCCATTATTTTGAAAAAGAAGGTCTCGATTTTGCTCTGGCTGCACCAACGGGAAGAGCGGCAAAACGTATGACGGAAGCTACGGGTTACGAAGCATCTACCATTCACAGACTTCTTGAACTTAACGGAGCATTGACCGATTCCAAAGAGGATGCTGTTTTTGAGAGAAATGAAGATAATCCCTTGGAGGTTGATGCTATCATAATCGATGAAATGTCCATGGTAGATATCTTTCTTTTTAAATCATTGCTTTCGGCTCTTCCGAACGGAGCAAGGCTTGTGCTGGTGGGAGATGCCGATCAGTTACCCAGTGTGGGTCCGGGCCAGGTGCTTAAGGATTTGATCGAAAGCCGTGTTTTCAAATTAACGAGGCTTGAAAAGATATACCGCCAGGAAGGCACCGGAGACATAGTATTAAATGCTCACAGAATAAATAAAGGAGAAGAGATCGAAGCCAATAAAGGCAGTAAGGATTTCTTTTTCATAGAACGCGGAGAAGCGGAAAAGGTGCTTCTTAACACGGTGGAGCTTATTACAAAGAGCCTTCCGCCATACACAGGCTCGAAACCATTTGACATTCAGGTACTGACACCAATGCGTAAGGGGATACTTGGCGTCGTATCTCTGAATAAATATCTGCAGGATGCTCTTAATCCGCCATCGCCCGACAAGAGCGAGCATCTGTACGGTGATAACCTCTTCAGAGAAGGGGATAAAGTAATGCAGATAAAGAATAATTACAAGGCTACATGGGAAGTCCTCGGCAAGTTCGATATTCCGGTAGACAGCGGAACGGGAGTCTTTAACGGTGATATGGGACGTATCGTCAGGATTAACAATGCGCTTTCCGAAGTGGTTGTGGAGTTTGATGACAAAAGAAGGGTTAGCTACCCCTTTGCAAGTCTCGACGAGCTAGAACTTGCCTATGCCATCACGATTCATAAATCACAGGGAAGCGAATATGATACGGTGATCATACCCATACTCAGCGGTCCTAAGCAGCTTTTAAACAGAAATCTGTTGTATACCGGCGTAACAAGGGCAAAAAACTGCCTTTGCTTACTGGGGAGCCGGGAAACAGTTCGGGAGAAGATCTCTAATAATTGCGAGAATCTAAGATATACAGGATTAAGATCTCGCATATTGGAGGCTTTTAAAAATTGAATTTGATCAAGTTTCTTTTTCCAAGAAAGTGCGTCATGTGTGACAGAGCCGTAGCAGAAGGAGGAAATCCCGGAGGATTCTGTCCAAAATGCGCAGCAAAGCTTAAGCCGGTCAGGGGAGCTGTCTGCTTAACCTGCGGACGACCTGTGGAAAAACAGAGGGAATATTGCACAGACTGTGGAGAAAACCGCCACGAATTCAAGTCAGGGAGATTTTCTTTCAGATATTCGGACATTGCCGATTCCGTGTATCGCTTTAAATATGACAAACATCCGGAGTATGCACGTACCTATGCAGAGGTTTTATATAAAGAGCTTAAGCCATGGATCGAAAGCCTTGATGCTGAAGCGCTGATACCTGTGCCCATTCACAAAAAGAGGTTTTTGAAGCGAGGATTTAATCAGTCTGCGCTTCTTGCAAAAGAACTTTCAAAGCTATCCGGCATACCCCTTTATGAGAATTATGTTGTGCGAAATAAAAACACTCTTCCGCAAAAGAATTTTGACCGGAAAGAGCGTCAAATTAATGTAAAAAATTCTTTTATATGCACTGAAAATAGTGTAAAATTAAGTAACGCAATATTAATTGATGATATCTATACTACAGGTAGTACATTGGATTCTGTGACTGGGGTATTAAAGGCTCGGGGAATCCGAAATGTTTACTTTATAACCATAACAGCTGCGGGAACATAAGAAGAACACATGGAGGATTGTGTATGAACGCTAGAAACTGTAGAAAATGTGGCAGACTATTCAATTATGCAATGGGCCCTATTATGTGTCAGCAATGCAGAGATGCCCTTGAAGGAAAGTTCAAGGAGGTTAAGGATTACATCCAGCAGCATCCTGCCTGCGGAATTCAGGAAGTATCCAGAGAATGCGATGTTGAAACATCTCAGATTCAGCAGTGGTTACGTGAGGAACGTCTTGAATTTACGGCTGATTCCATGGTTCAGTTAAATTGCGAAGGCTGCGGCGCCCCCATCAGAAGCGGCAGATACTGTGATAGATGTAAGACCAGTATGACTAACGGCTTTAATCAGATATTGAGACAGGCTGCTCCTCCTCCGCCGACAGTAAGTAAGGATCCTAAGGATTCGCCGAAAATGCGTTATCTTAATTAGGTGCCTTGGGGGGAATCTAATTATTCAGGGTGAGTTATGCTAAATGAAGAAAGAGTGAAACTGATGACCAGACTCGCTTCCTATGAAGCCGGCGAGGGAAAGAAAAATTCTTCTCTTGTAAGTCACTTCAGAAGCGATTACGTGGGTCTCCAGGTATTTAAGGCTGTCATATGTGCCACACTTGCATATATGATAGCTTTTGGTGTGTATTTATATTCTGATTTTGAGAATTTCATGCTCAATATCTACAAGCTTGATCTGTTGGAGTTTGCTACGGGGATACTTAAATCATATGTGATTTTCGTGGTTTCTTATTGTGTCATAGTCTACATAGTATGCTCCTTTAAATACGGAAAAGCTCGAAGAAACCTTAAGCGTTATTTCAATAACCTGAAGTTTCTTAATTCCATGTATAAAGAGAATGGTTCGGAGGGAGAACTGAAATAATGAGAGAGTTACGCGGATTAAAAGAATCCATCAAGCAATTCGTGGGAAGAAACGAAGCTATCGTTTTTCCTGTTTTAAAATTCCTGCTTGCCTTTGTGGCATTGTTGCAGATCAACTCAAAGCTTGGATACATGGCAAAGCTTGCCAATCTTCCCATCGCTTTGATTGTTGCTTTGGCAGCATCTTTTTTGCCCATCAATTTAACACTTATCATATTGGCTCTTATAATTACCGCCAATGTTTACGCAATGTCCATGGAATGCGCACTTTTGGTGCTTGCCATGTTTGTGATTCTGTTCCTGCTTTATTTCAGATTCGCTTCAAAGGATTCCGTGGCAGCAGCACTTACTCCAATGATGTCTGTAATGGGTATTCCTCATACGATCCCTGTTTCAATGGGTCTTGTGGGTTCCCTTTCGTCAATGGTTTCCGTATGCTGCGGTACTGTTATTTATTATGTACTTAAGTTTATTTCCGATAATGCGGAAGCTATCATGTCAACGGATGAAGATACTGTGATGTCCTTTAAGGAAGTAGTTACCGGCGTTGTGGGAAACAGAGATATGTTCGTTGTAGCAGCTGCCTTTGCCCTTACAGTAATGGTGGTGTACATAATCAGAAGATCCAGTATTGACAATTCCTGGCTCATAGCTATTTTTGCAGGTAACATTGTCTGCTTCATGACCCTCCTCATCGGAAATGTTGCGGCACATGCTCACGTAAATATGGGTCTTGCTTTCTTAGGAATAATAATTTCAATAATTCTTAATATAATTTTACAGTTTTTCTGCTTTGACTTGAACTATAATCGCACTGAAAAAGTTCAGTTCGAGGATGATGAATATTACTACTATGTCAAGGCAGTACCCAAGAACGTGTTGGTTGAAGCTGATAATTCAGGTTCAGAAAGAGTGAGAAAAGCTCCCGAAAGAAGAGTGGAACGTCCTCATTATGAAGAAGAATCGGCTGCAAAAACAGAAGTCAGAAGAAGAGCGGCGGAAGCTGCAAGAAATACACAGAGGAGAGGAGCAACAAAGCCTGCAGATTTGAACAAAGGTCCATTTGGATTAAGTGGTGGACGACCTGCCGGCGAAGGAAGACGGAATGGACAGAATAATTGAATTCTTTAGATTTAATCTAGATAAATTCAATATGCCCGAAATCACATGGACTGATTTTGTGGAGATAATCGTAATTGCCTTTTTGATTTATGAGATCTTACTTTGGATCAAAAATACCAAAGCATGGTCCCTTATGAAAGGTATTGTGGTTATCGTTGTCTTTTTGCTCATAGCTGAATTCTTTGAAATGAGCACGATCCTGTGGATTGCCAACAAGCTCTTCACCATCGCTGCTACGGTTATCGTGGTAGTATTCCAGCCTGAACTTCGAAAAGCTTTGGAACAGCTGGGAAGAAGAAACTTCTTATCATCTGTGATGCCTTTTGACAACAGCAAGGACTACGAAGGCCGTTTTTCGGATAAGACTATTTCTGAAATCATTCGTGCCTGCAATGAGATGGCCAAGGTTAAAACAGGTGCTCTCATTGTAATTGAGCAGGAGAACTCACTAGCCGATGTAATAAGAACAGGCATTGAAGTTGACGCTCTTTTATCAAGTCAGCTTTTAATAAATATCTTTGAACATAACACTCCCCTTCATGATGGGGCGGTTGTGGTCCGTGGTGACAGAGTTGTAGCGGCAACCTGTTATCTTCCTCTTTCAGATAATCTTTCCTTAAGTAAAGAACTCGGTACAAGACACAGAGCCGGTGTCGGTATATCCGAAAACACCGATTCGCTTACGATCATCGTATCCGAAGAAACCGGCCGTATCAGTATTGCTTATGAAGGTGAATTAGTAAGAAACGTGGATCAGGAAAGCTTCCGCAAGCGTCTCGAAATAATTCAGAACAAGCATGAAATAGAAAAGAAACATTTTCTCTTTAAATCAAAGGGAGGTACAAAATGATGGCCTCTTTAAAAGAAAGATTTACACTTCAAAGGCTTACCAATAACTGGGGGCTTAAGCTGATATCTCTGGTGACTGCGGTCATCATGTGGATGATCGTTGTGAACATCAATGACCCCATTGTGCCGCAGACCTATAAAAACGTGCAGGTAAGATTCATAAACGAGCAGGTGGTAACGGGAAATGGAAAGACCATTCAGATAGTGAATGACTCCGATGTTATAAACACCATTACTGTA
Organism: Lachnospiraceae bacterium; assembly: GCA_016283575.1. Classification (GTDB taxonomy): domain Bacteria; phylum Bacillota; class Clostridia; order Lachnospirales; family Lachnospiraceae; genus UBA1258. The sequence goes on from JAEEND010000025.1 coordinate 207,375, forward strand.
AGAGCTCAGAGAAGCATTATCAGAGAGCTTGGTAACTCCAATGACTATATAATGGCCGTTGCAGATTTCAATAACCTGTCAAAGGACGGCACAGTGGTGCCCATTGAGATAAGCACAACCAAGTATCCCGACAAGATTGACAGCATCAGAGCAAGTGATTCAACTCTTTCCGTAAAGATTGAAGACAGAAAAGAAATACAGCTTCCGATATTGGCCAAGGCAACGGGAGATTTGGAAAGCGGATATATTTTAGGTAATATCACAACCGCTCAGAACCAGGTAAGGATCAGCGGGCCGGAATCCATTGTAAACTCAATCGCCAGTGCCAATGTTGAAATACCGGTAACAGGCTTTAGTGAGAATATTACTTCCATTGCGGATATTGTTCTTAAAGACAATGAAGGTAACGAAGTTTCCTCTGAGTACTTAAACATGAATGTTTCAAGTGTCAGTGTTGATGTAGAGATTCTTGCAACAAAGAGACTTCCCATATTCTTCTCAACTATGGGTGAAGCTCTGGACGGCTACGGTGTAACCGGGGAAATCCTTTGTGATCCCGAGACTATAGTGGTTGCAGGTTCCAAGGATACCATTGCAGATTTAAAAGAAATCGACATCCCTTCAAGCGAACTAAATATCACAGGTTATTCCAGTGATCTGACCGTAGTGGTGGATGTTAAAAAATATCTTCCTCAGGGAACATGTCTTGCAGACAGCAGCTTCTCGGGCAACGTATCCATAACGGTTTACATCGAGCCCTACGAAGAAGAAAACTATGCGGTATATTTAAACAAGATTGAAATAAAGAATGTACCTGCGGGATTCACGGCTTCATTCCCTAAAAAGAATGATGTGGTGGAATTCACCTTAAAGGGTCTTAAGCAGAACTTTGAAAAGGTACAGCTTTCAAGTCTCGATTATAAAGTTGATTTTGATGACTATCTCTTGGTCAACAATATTAAGGAATTCAAGGAAGGTACTTATGAGCTGCCTTTGGTACTTGAATTACCTGACGGCATCAGATGTGATGACGTGATCTATGTTACCGTAGAACTTACGGAAGAATAATAGGAGTTATTTAAGATGAGTAGAATGTTTGGTACAGACGGAGTAAGAGGTGTAGCTAATGATGAGCTCACTCCCGAACTTGCCATGAAACTTGGACAGGCAGGTGCGTCTGTTCTTACGAGAGAGAATAAGCATAAGCCCACCATTATGGTTGGGTGCGATACAAGAATATCAGGCGACATGCTGGCTAATGCCCTTATGGCTGGAGCCTGCTCCGTAGGCGCCAATATTGTTTATGTAGGTGTGCTTCCCACACCCGCTATTGCATATCTCACCAAGAAGTATAAGGTTGATGCAGGCGTTGTGATTTCGGCATCCCATAATCCTGTAGAATTTAACGGGATCAAATTCTTTGATGGAAATGGTTTCAAACTTCCTGACAGCCTGGAGGATGAAATTGAAGAACTTATAAAGAACAACATGCAGGGAATCAATTTCCCCATTGGCGCAGGTGTCGGCAAAATTAAATACCGTACTGACGCACGTGAAGAATATATTAACCACTCCATAAAGGCCATCAGTGCAGACCTCTCTTCGCTTAAGATCGTGGTAGATACAGCTGAAGGCGCAGCTTATTACACATCAGTAGAAGCTTTAAAAGAACTGGGAGCTCATGTGATTCCGATTCATAACATGCCCGACGGAACCAACATTAATGCTAACTGTGGTTCCACTCATTTAGAAGAATTAAAGGCTCGAGTGGTATATGAGAAGGCTGATGTCGGACTTGCTTTTGATGGTGATGCTGACAGACTCCTGGCTGTCGATGAAAACGGTAAAGAAGTCAACGGTGATGAGATAATGGCTATTATCGGTAACTACATGAAGGAAAAGGGTACCCTTAAGAAGGACACCATCGTAGCTACCGTTATGAGTAACTTAGGTTTCTTCCAGATGGGTGAGCGAAACGGAATCAACATTCCTCAGACTAAAGTCGGCGACAGATATGTGCTTGAGCACATGAAGAAGATCGGAGCCAATCTGGGTGGAGAACAGTCCGGACACATTATTTTCCTTGATGACAATACTACAGGAGATGGTCTCTTAAGTGCCCTTCATCTTTTGGAGGTAATGGTCGAAAAGAATAAGCCTCTTTCTGAACTTGCAAAAGTCATGGAGGTATTGCCCCAGGCTCTTTACGGAGCCAAGGTTCCCAACCATAAGAAAGAATCCTACATGGAATATCCGGAAATCGCGGATGCCATCAAGGAGCTTGAAGCAAAATTCAAAGGCAAGGGCCGGGTTCTTATCCGTCCCAGCGGTACAGAACCCTTGGTACGTGTCATGATCGAAGGCAATGACAAAGAGCTTATTGACGCGGAAGCCAAGAAACTTGCTGAACTCATACAGGATGTAATGCTATAATTTTGGGGCTTTTTGCCTTGACACTAAAATAATAACTAAATATAATAACCATTAATAACGTTGACGAAGACAGTAGTATGACTTCCGAAGCCAAAGCGAGTCGGGGATGGTGAAAGCCCGATGCAGGTAGGTATCATATGAAAATCACTTCTGAGTTCCGCACTGAAACAGCAGTAGGTGTTGGCGGAATCCCGCCGTTATCCGGGAAAAGTATGAACCGAAAGGGAGTACTCTTAAAAAGGTGGTTAAACAAGACTTATTCAGGGCTTGTCCTTTTTAGGACAGGCCCTTGCTACGTTTAAAGGAGGTTTTATGTACAAACAGGTATCCACAAACATGAACTTTGTCGATCGTGAAAAAGAAACGTTAAAGTTCTGGAAAGAAAATGATATTTTCGAAAAAAGTATGGAAAACAGAAAGGAAGGGCCCACATATACTTTCTATGATGGACCTCCTACAGCTAACGGTAAGCCCCATATCGGACACGTGCTAACCCGTGTAATCAAGGATATGATTCCCAGATACCGTACCATGAAGGGATATATGGTTCCCAGAAAAGCAGGATGGGATACGCACGGACTTCCCGTAGAACTTGAAGTTGAAAAGCTTCTCGGTATCGATGGCAAGGATCAGATTGAGGCATATGGACTTGATCCCTTTATCAGCAAGTGCAAGGAATCCGTATGGAAATATAAGGGTATGTGGGAAGACTTCTCGGGAACAGTCGGTTTCTGGGCAGACATGGATGAACCCTACGTAACATACCATGATGACTATATTGAATCCGAATGGTGGGCATTAAAAGAAATCTGGGATAAAAAGCTTTTATACAAGGGCTTTAAGATTGTTCCCTACTGCCCTCGTTGCGGAACCCCTCTTTCTTCTCACGAAGTGGCTCAGGGATATAAGACCCTAAAAGAACGTACAGCTGTTGTTCGTTTTAAGATTAAGGGTGAAGATGCTTACTTCCTTGCATGGACCACCACACCTTGGACTCTTGCAAGTAATATCGCTCTCTGCGTTAATCCCGAAGAAACTTATGCTCGCGTTAAGGCTGCAGACGGTTATACATATATCATGGCACAGGCCCTTCTTGATAACGTCTTAAATGCTATTGAACGTCCTGAAGGAACACCTGCCTATGAGGTTCTTGAAACATGCACCGGTAAGGATCTTGAATACAAAGAATATGAGCCTCTATATAAATGCGCAGCAGACGCGGTTGAAAAGCAGCATAAGAAAGCTTTCTTTGTATACTGTGATGACTATGTAACCATGCAGGATGGTACCGGTATCGTACATATCGCTCCTGCATTCGGTGAAGACGATGCTCGTGTAGGTCGTAAGTATGATGCTCCTTTTGTACAGATGGTTGATGACCATGGTGTCATGAAGCCTGAAACTCCCTTCGCAGGAATGCGCTGTAAGCCTACTCAGAAAGAAATTGAAGCGGGCGCAGTAAACTGTGACCCCGAAGTATTAAAAGAACTTTCCGAAAGAAAGCTTCTTTTCAGTGCTCCCAAGGTTGAACATGATTATCCGCACTGCTGGCGTTGCGGAACCCCTCTTTTGTACTATGCAAGAGAGTCCTGGTTCATCAAGATGACAGCTGTAAGAGACGATCTCGTACGTAACAATAAGACGGTTAACTGGATTCCTCCTACAATCGGTGAAGGAAGATTCGGTAACTGGCTTGAAAATATTCAGGACTGGGGTATCTCCCGTAACCGTTACTGGGGCACACCTCTTAACATCTGGGAATGTGAAGATTGCGGACATCAGGAAGCAATCGGCTCCAGAAAGCAGCTTGAAGAAATGTCAGGAAATCCTGCAGCTGCAACGGTTGAACTTCACAGACCTTATATCGATGAGATCACCTGCACCTGTCCTAAGTGCGGTAAGACCATGAAGCGTGTTCCCGAAGTTATCGACTGCTGGTTTGACTCCGGCGCAATGCCCTTCGCACAGCATCACTATCCTTTTGAAAATAAAGACTTATTTGAAAAGCAGTTCCCTGCTCAGTTCATTTCCGAAGCAGTGGACCAGACCAGAGGTTGGTTCTACTCCCTTATGGCAGAAAGCACCCTTCTTTTTAATAAGGCGCCTTATGAAAATGTAATAGTACTTGGCCTTGTACTTGATGAAAACGGTGAAAAGATGAGTAAGAGTAAAGGTAACGCAGTTGATCCTTTCGATGCTCTTTCAAAGTACGGTGCAGATGCCATCAGATGGTACTTCTACACCAATTCAGCTCCCTGGCTTCCCAATAAGTTCTCGGGAGACACCGTTGTGGAAGGCCAGAGAAAGTTTATGGGTACTCTTTGGAACACCTACGCTTTCTTTGTACTTTATGCCAATATCGATAATTTCGATGCTACCAAATATACGCTTGATTACGATAAACTTCCCGTAATGGATAAGTGGCTTTTATCAAAGATGAACTCTATGGTTAAGGCTGTTGATACCAACCTTGAAAATTATCGTATTCCCGAAGCAGGACGTGCTCTTGATGAATTCGTTGATGATATGAGTAACTGGTACGTACGTCGCTCACGTGAAAGATTCTGGGCTAAGGGTATGGAACAGGATAAGATCAATGCTTACATGACTCTTTATACTGCCCTTGTAACAGTTGCCAAGGCAGCAGCCCCCATGATTCCTTTCATGGCAGATGATATCTATCGTAACCTTGTATGTTCAATCGACGCATCCGCACCCATGAGCGTACACCTTTGCGACTTCCCTGTTTGCGAAGATGCGCATGTAGATAAAGAACTTGAAAAGAACATGGATGCAGTACTTAAGACCGTAGTAATGGGTCGTGCTGCACGAAATGCATCCAATATCAAGAATCGTCAGCCTATTTCCAAGATGTTCGTAAAGGCTCCCTTCGAACTTTCCGAATTCTTCAAGGAGATCATTGAAGACGAGTTGAATGTTAAAGATGTAGTATTTACCGATGATGTAAGAGAGTTCACTTCTTATACATTCAAGCCTCAGCTTAGAACCGTAGGACCTAAATACGGTAAGCAGCTTGGCGGTATCCAGAAATACTTAGGCGAGCTTGACGGCAACGCAGCTATGGACACATTAAAAGCTGAAGGCGCACTTACATTTGATGTAAACGGCACAGAAGTAAAGCTTACCGAAGAAGACCTTCTTATTGCCATTGCACAGAAAGAAGGCTATGTAACAGAAGCTGATAATGTAGTAACAGTAGTTCTTGATACCAACCTTACCGAAGAACTTATCGAAGAAGGCTTCGTATACGAAGTAATCTCCAAGATCCAGACCATGCGTAAGGATTCCGGTTTTGAAGTTATGGATAGAATTAAAGTATCTATTAACGGAAACGATAAGCTTTACGGAATCGTTGAAAAGAACAAGGAAGCTATCTGCGGAAAGGTTCTTGCAGATACTCTTACCAAGGATGTTTCATATGCAAACAGCAAGGAATGGAATGTAAATGGTGAAAACGTTGTCATTGCAGTGGAAAGAGTCTAAGTCACGTAAATATCAGTTTATATTTTTCGCTGTTGCCACCTTTATACTTCTGGTGGCACAAATATGGATCCATCCGGGAACGGATGATGATGCTTTATATCGTAGATTATATACGGAGACTCCCTTATGGGAGTTTCTCTGTTATCACTACGAGACCTGGTCATCCCGTCTGGTAGTTGAAGCGGTACTGTATCCTTTTGTGATGCTTTCCCCCTGGGTATGGCGGATAGTGAACATATTAATGATCTTGCTGCTTATTTGGAATGTGGGAGATATGTTTTCCATTAACGGGGAACGTATGTCGGCACAGATTATATTTTTTGCCTTAATGTGGGCGGTTCCTTTCTTTTCTCTTTACAGCGCGGGTTGGATCATCACCACGGCATTTTACCTTTGGACCCTGACACTCGGCCTTGTTTCCCTGCGTCCTCTCATGCATTTTTACAGAGACGAATCAAACAGTTTATGGGAAAAGCTTCTTTGCCCCGTTTGCTTAATCTATGCATCCAACATGGAGCTTATGGCGGCCATTATCTTAGGAACATACATCTGCTTTACTTTTTACTTCGCATATAAAAAGAAAAAAGCAGGTTTATACAATATATTTATGATAGTTTTGTCGGTCTCATCCGTGTGCTTCAGTCTTCTTTGTCCCGGGAACGATAACAGGAATCTTGAGGAAATAAGGAACTATTTCCCTGATTTTCCCGGCATGAGTATAATGAGTAAGGCAGCAATGGGCTTTATAGAGACCGGCCATTATTATCTGGCAGGAGGTCATGAAAGAGTATGCCATGTGTTTTCTCTCATGTCTCTTGTTCTTTTACTTACATACCTTGCTTTAAACCATAAAAAACCGGTAACGGTTAAAAAAATATTTGGAATCTTAGTATCAATGGTTCCCTTTGTATCATATTTAAGTTTCGCATATTTCTTTGATTTTTTATTATATAAAGTCAATATTCCCAGATTCCGTAATCTCTTTGCAGTATTAAGCGCCAACAGACAGGTGGCCGGCCAGGGATACTTTTCTGAACTTGAGGTGGCAGTGCAGATTGCGGTGTATATAGTCGTTCTTCTTTTGGTTGCGCTGACTGTTTACCTGATTCACGGTGCAAGCATGGAAACGCTGTTTCAATTGTTTATTCTTGCCATTGGCTTTGCGTCAAGGCTTATTATGGGCTTCTCACCCACTCTGTATGCGTCCGGAGACAGAACGGCACTGTTCTGTTCTGCGGCAATGCTGATCGTAGCCATGAGGAACCTTCAGTTTTTAATAAAAGCTGTCAGAGAATGGAACGTTAACGACGAAAGTGTTACAATAGGTGTTGAGAAAATTTAACCCTTAGGGCACTTCTTTTTCCGGAGTGCCCTAATAATCGTGAAAGGAAAGAGTATGGCTGAAAGTATTGTATTTGACAAAGATCTTTTCAAAAGAAGTGTGGTTTACAACGTTAAAACTCTTTTTAGAAAAACCATAGAGGAGGCCACCGATCAGGAGGTTTTCCAGGCGGTTTCCTACGCGGTTAAAGACCAGATAATTGATTGCTGGATGAAATCCGGTAAAGCCTTTGAAGAGCAGGATGCAAAAACCGTTTACTATATGTCCATGGAATTCCTGATGGGCAGAGCTCTCGGGAATAACCTGATCAACTTAAAGGCATATAAAGATGCAAGAGATGCCCTTGATGAACTGGGTGTAAATCTCGATGCCGTGGAAGATGAAGAACCTGACGCAGCTCTCGGAAACGGTGGCTTAGGCCGACTTGCCGCATGTTTCCTTGATTCTCTTGCAACCCTCGGATACAGGGCATATGGCTGCGGTATCCGTTATAAATACGGTATGTTTAAACAGGAGATTAAAGATGGTTATCAGGTAGAAGTTCCCGATAACTGGCTTGAAAACGGTAATCCCTTTGAATTAAGACGTCCCGAACGTACCAAAGAAGTGCGTTTCGGCGGATATACAACCTTTGATACCGATGCCTTTGGACGACAGCATTATCATCTTGAAGGCTATCAGTCAGTCGAAGCAGTACCTTACGATCTTCCTGTACTTGGCTACGGAAACGGCATAGTTAACACATTAAGAATATGGGATGCCCGTCCAATGGAATGCTTCAAGTTAGATTCTTTTGACAAGGGCGATTATCAGAAAGCCGTTGAGCAGGAAAATCTGGCAAGAAATATTGTCGAGGTTCTTTATCCCAACGATAACCACTATGCCGGAAAAGAATTAAGACTTAAGCAGCAGTACTTCTTTATATCGGCATCTGTTCAGGAAGCCTGCCAGAAGTATTTGCGCCATCACAAAGACATCACCAAGATGTACGAAAAGGTGGTATTCCAGCTTAATGATACCCATCCCACGGTTGCGATTCCCGAGCTTATGCGAATCCTTATGGATGATTATTTCTTAACCTGGGAAGAAGCATGGAATGTAACAACAAAGACCTGCGCGTATACAAACCACACCATTATGGAAGAAGCGCTGGAAAAATGGCCGGTTGACCTGTTCCAGAGACTGCTTCCGAGAATCTATCAGATTGTTGAAGAAATAAACAGAAGATTCTTATTGGAAGTTGCGGAAAAGTATCCCGGAGACAGAGAAAAAGCAAAAAGAATGTCCATAATAAGGGACGGACAGATAAGAATGGCCAACATGGCTATTATCGCAGGCTTCTCGGTTAACGGTGTAGCCCGACTTCATACGGAAATTCTTAAGAATCGTGAACTTCATGATTTCTACGAGATGTATCCTGAGAAGTTTAATAATAAAACAAACGGTATTACCCAGAGAAGATTCTTGTTACATGGAAATCCCTTACTTGCCGACTGGGTTACATCTAAGATCGGTGAAGGCTGGATCACGGACCTTTCAGAAATCGCAAAGCTTAAGCCTCTGGTAAATGATGATGCGGCATTGGACGAATTCATGAAGATCAAGTATGAGAACAAGGTTCGTCTCGCCAAATACATAAAGAAATACAATAACATCGATGTGGATCCCAATTCCATCTTCGATGTTCAGGTAAAGAGATTGCATGAATATAAGAGACAGTTACTTAACATTCTTCATATCATGTATCTTTATAACAAATTAAAGGATGATCCGGATGCTGAATTCTATCCGAGAACCTTTATTTTCGGCGCTAAGGCGGCTGCAGGCTACAGAACCGCCAAGCAGACTATCAAGCTTATTAATTCCGTTGCTGATGTCATTAATAATGACGCGAGCATTAAGGGAAAGATAAAAGTAGTATTCATAGAGAATTATCGTGTATCAAACGCTGAGATGATATTTGCGGCAAGCGATATTTCCGAGCAGATTTCAACGGCAAGTAAAGAAGCCAGCGGTACCGGTAACATGAAATTTATGTTAAACGGCGCCATCACATTGGGTACTCTTGACGGTGCCAACGTTGAGATCGTGGAGGAAGTGGGCGAAGAAAACGCCATGATCTTCGGTTTAAAGGCTCAGGAGGTAATCGACTACGAAAAGAACGGCGGATACACACCTAGAGAGATCTATGCAAGCAATCCGGACCTTCAGAGAGTTTTGGATCAGCTGATCGACGGAACATATTGTGCCAATAAGGATGAATTCAGATCCATCTACAATTCACTTTTAAACACTTATGAAACGTCGGTGGCAGATAGATACTTTATTTTGAAAGACTTTGATTCCTATCGTGGAGCACACGAGATCATTGAGTACTGGTACAGGGATAAAAAGAACTGGGCAAAGAAGGCGCTTATCAATACTGCGTCATCAGGAAAGTTCAGTTCTGACAGAACCATTCAGGAATATGTTGATGACTTGTGGCACCTTGATAAGGTAATCCTCAAATAAACTAAAGGGGTTTAATAAATGATCAAATTACACAATAATGGCGCGTTTTTGGTTAACGGAAAAATTGCTTCTGAGGGAGAAGCAAAGGGGCTTGATGCAGAAAGTGCACGTCGCGGCACAATGGCTTACAAGATTCTTGAGTCACACAATACTTCAGGAAACATGGATAAGCTTAAGGTTAAATTCGATAAGCTCACATCCCATGATATTACATTTGTAGGTATCATTCAGACAGCCAGGGCATCAGGACTTACTAAATTTCCTATCCCCTATGTTCTTACCAACTGCCACAACTCACTTTGTGCGGTAGGCGGAACCATCAATGAAGATGACCACATGTTTGGTCTTACGGCAGCAAAGAAATACGGCGGAATTTATGTACCCCCTCATCAGGCGGTAATCCATCAGTTCGCCCGTGAAATGCTGGCTGAATCAGGAGCCATGATATTAGGCTCCGACTCTCACACCCGTTATGGCGCCCTCGGTACCATGGCAGTGGGCGAAGGCGGTCCCGAACTTGTAAAACAGTTACTTGGTCAGACCTATGACATTAACCTTCCCAAGGTAGTGGGTGTTTACTTAACAGGCGAGCCCCGATTCGGAGTAGGACCTCAGGACGTGGCTCTTGCTATCATCGGAGCAGTTTTCGAAAACGGCTTTGTTAAAAACAAAGTCATGGAATTTGTGGGACCCGGCGTAAAGAATCTTTCAGCCGATTTCAGGATCGGTGTGGACGTAATGACCACAGAGACAACCTGCCTTTCATCTATCTGGTCCACCGATGAAAAAATTGAAGAGTTTTATGAAATCCACGGAAGAAAGGAAGCTTACAAAGAGCTTAATCCCGATAATGTGGCATACTATGACGGTCTTATAGAAGTAGATTTATCAAAGATCAGTCCCATGATTGCCATGCCTTTCCATCCCAGCAATGTTTATACCATCGACGAGGTAAACAAGAACTTAAAGGACGTGCTTCATGAAGTAGAAGAACGTGCCAAGGTAAGCTTCGGTAAGGATGTAAACTTCAGCTTAACCGACAAGATCCGTGACGGTAAGCTTTATGTAGAACAGGGTATCATCGCAGGCTGTGCAGGCGGCGGATTTGAAAATATCTGTGCCGCAGCTGATATCATTGACGGCGATTACATTGGTGACAATGAATTTACTTTAAGTGTTTATCCTGCGTCAACTCCCATTTATATGGAGCTTGTTAAGAACGGAAGCGTTACAAAGCTTATTAAGTCCGGCGCTATTGTGAAGACTGCATTCTGCGGACCTTGCTTCGGAGCAGGCGATACACCCAGCAACAACGCTTTGTCAATCCGCCACTCTACAAGAAACTTCCCTAACAGAGAAGGTTCCAAGATCCAGAACGGTCAGATTGCATCTGTTGCACTTATGGACGCTCGCTCCATCGCTGCTACAGCAGCCAACAAAGGTTTCCTGACTCCCGCGACTGAAGTTGTTAAGGATATTAAGAAATATAAGTATTATTTTGACGAATCCATCTATAAGAACCGTGTATTCGATTCCAAGGGCGTTGCAGATGAAAGCGTTGAATTAAAGATGGGTCCCAATATTAAGGACTGGCCTAAGATGGTGGCTCTTACAGACAACCTTCTTTTGAAAGTTGTATCAGAGATACATGATCCTGTTACCACCACCGATGAGCTTATCCCTTCAGGTGAAACATCATCCTACAGATCCAATCCTCTCGGACTTGCTGAGTTCACTCTTTCAAGAAAAGATCCTGAGTACGTAGGAAGAGCCAAGGAAGTTCAGAAGGCTGAAAAAGCAAGAGAAGAAGGAAAGGACCCCGCAACAGAACTTTCCGAGATTTCAAATGTTGTTAAGAAGATTAAAGAATCCTATAGCGACGTAAACAACGATAATCTCGGTATTGGTTCTACGATATTTGCCGTTAAGCCCGGTGACGGTTCCGCAAGAGAACAGGCAGCAAGCTGCCAGAAGGTACTTGGCGGATGGGCCAATATCGCCAACGACTATGCGACCAAGCGTTACAGAAGTAACCTTATTAACTGGGGTATGCTTCCTTTCATCATCGATGATGGAGAACTTCCCTTCAAGTTAAATGACTATGTCTTCATTAAGGACATTCGCAGAGCCGTTATGGATGAAGCAAAAGAAATAAAGGCTTACACCGTAACAGACGCAGGACTTAAGGAATTCACCTTAAAGCTTGGTGACCTTACAAAAGAAGAAAGAGAAATCATCTTAAAAGGATGCTTGATTAATTATAACAGAGTATAAGTCAAGCTTAGCTTGACTTATACGATGCTTATTGAGGAGCAAAGCGAGTCAATAAGAGGACCAAAGGACACTATATGAAAAAGGCAGGGAATGTTAAAAAGTTAATATGTCTTATTGCAATGACCTGCCTCATGATATCCTGTGGCAATGAAACGGTGGCAGAAACTGCTGCTGTAAAAACTTCAAAAGAAACACTCTCAATGCTTGAAGAAGCAGATTTATCCTACGAGGTGCCGGAGAATCTCCCCGGCATTCTCGTTGATATTCGCGGATACGGTGAAAATGAGAAGAAAGAAGCCATTTTCATATCCGCCAATCTGCCTTCAAGTTTTTTTGTTAGGAGTAAAGAAACAGGCCTTACAGTATATACAGGCCACATAAAGGTGCGGGAGTCTACTGAAGATGCCGACGGAAAAGTGACCGGAGTCGGTGATTTTACCGATCTTACCAATGTGGGTGAATACTATATCGAAGCCGAAATTCTGGGGCAAAGTCATGAGTTTTCCATCATAGAAGACAGGCTAAACAAGCTTCTTAAAGAAAGTTTAGATTACTTCAAGGAGTTTCACTGTAATCACTACGGGAAAACTGCTTTTGAAGACGAACCCGATAAGACACTAGATGTTACCGGCGGATGGCATACGGATAAAGACGGTGGTAAAGATGTGGTGACAGGCTGTAATGCGGCCATTGATTTGATGACTGCATATGAATATCATCCCGATCCTTTTTATGATGATGACGGAAACAAGATCCCGGATGTTCTTGATGAAGTAAAATATGAAACGGACTGGCTTTTAAAAATGCAGAATCCCGAAACCGGAGGTGTCTACACATCCGTTTCGAGTATAGAGAATAAATCCGGCGGTAAGGAGCTTTTGCTTGGGGGCGAAACCACCAAGGCTACAGCATATTTTTGCGTAGCAATGACCAAGTTTTCTTCTATCTACAGGTCCTTTGACGTACCATATGCCACAACCTGTCAGAGAGCAGCCCAGAAAGCATGGAACTGTCTGGAACTGAATAAAGATATTGTATCTCCCGAACAGAGATTTCGAGCAGCTGCAGAAATGTATCGTGTCTACGGAACGGAAAGCTGCCACAGAGTGATAAAAGAATATTTAAAGAATAATTCAAAGGCATCTCTTGATGCGAGAATAACTCTCGATGGTGCCATTGCATATCTTTCCACAAAAAGAAACACTGACAGAACATATTGCACCAACCTGATGGAAAGCTTTATGGACAGAACGGAAGAGAAAGTTTCCGCGGCCAATAAATCGAGATATATGATAGAATATACTGACATGAGCAATACGGAGATTCTTAGAAACACAACGGAGCTCGTGGTTTTAGATACAGTAATTCCCAATGTGGAATATGAGAACTTAGAAAGAAACTATCTGCATTACATGTGCGGAAGAAATAAAGAAAGCAAGGATCTTCTTTTTATGGATGAAGAGAACCCTGATTTCTACGCCGAACTTGTGGTGCTCATATCTAAATTAAGTGAAAATAAGTAATAAGGAGTAATGAGAATGAAAATAGTAGTTTTGGCGGGGGGAACCAGCACAGAAAGAGACGTATCCCTTGTATCAGGGGCAAAGATTTATAAGGCTTTACGTGAAAACGGCCATAAAGCGCTTCTTTTGGATGTTTTTTTAGGCATGGAAGATGTGGATGGAGATATTGAAGCAGTATTTGACAGAGGCGATGAACTCCTTGGAAATATAGAGGGTATCAAGCAGGAAAATCCCGACATTGAAGCTGTTAAATCATTAAGAAAGGATGGAGGCAAAACCTTCTTTGGCCCCAATGTTCTTGAAATATGTCAGAAAGCTGACGTGGTATTTATGGCGCTTCATGGAGAGAACGGAGAGAATGGCAAGGTTCAGGCAGCCTTCGATCTTCACGGAATAAGATATACGGGAAATGATTATGTGAGCTCTGCTCTTGCCATGGATAAAGCCCTTGCAAAAGAACTCTTTGCATATCATGGCATTTCCACACCCGCAGGATTTGCTCTTAAAAAGGGTGAGCCTGACAACCACGAGGTTAAGTATCCTGTTGTAGTTAAGGTAACTGATGGAGGTTCCAGCGTAGGCGTTTATATTGCCCACAATGAATCCGAATATGAGAAAGCAAAAGAAGGAGCTTTTGAATACGGTAATGAGCTGGTTGTTGAACAGTTTATAGAGGGCCGTGAGTTTTCGTGCGGGGTAATCCTCGGAAAAGCTCTTCCTGTCATTGAGATTGAGCCTAAAGAAGGCTTTTATGATTATAAGAATAAGTATCAGGAAGGATCCACTCTGGAAACCTGCCCTGCAAACCTTGATAAGGAAACAACCATTAAGATTCAGAAAATGGCAGAGGATGTGTTCAGGGTATTAAGACTTACTCAGTATGCTCGAATTGATGTAATGATGAATAATGCGGGAGAGCTTTTTGCTCTTGAAGCTAACACTCTTCCCGGCATGACTCCCATGTCACTTATGCCCCAGGAAGCGTTGGCTGTGGGTATTGACTATAATCAGCTTTGCGAAAAATTAATTAACATGGCAATGGAAAAGTAGTATGAAAACAATAACCGTTTATGATGTGGCCCGTGCCACAAAGGGCGACCTTCTTCACGCGAATCCTGAAAAAGAAGAAATAAGGTCCCTTGTTACCATGGATTCCCGTCTTGCAAATGAAGATTCTTTATTTGTAGCGATCAAAGGGGAAAGGGTTGACGGGCATGACTTTTTAAATGATGTATTTAATAAAGGTGCAACGGCAGCCATAGTTGATCATGTACCGGATGAAATAACAGGAACTCTTATAGTGGTTAAAGATACAGTGAAGGCTCTTCAGGATCTTGCCGAGTGGTACAGAAGTATACTTAACATAAAGGTTGTTGGTATAACCGGCAGTGTCGGTAAAACATCCACCAAGGAAATGATCGCCAGTGTTCTCGCTGAAAAATATAAGGTACAGAAGACTTTAGGAAATTACAATAATGAGATTGGACTTCCCCTAACCATTCTTGCCATAGAAGAAAACACAGAGATTGAAGTATTGGAAATGGGCATTTCTGATTTCGGTGAGATGCTTGTGCTCAGTAAGATTGCTCGTCCCGACATATGTGTCATCACCAATATTGGGCAGAGTCACCTTGAAAATCTTGGTACAAGGGATGGCATATTAAAGGCTAAATCAGAAATATTTGAATATATGCAGGATGATGCACGCGTATATTTAAATGGTGACGATGATAAGCTTTCTACCATAAAAGATGTAAAGGGCATTAAACCCGTAACCTTCGGTTTTTCAGATACCAATGCTATTTTCCCTGTAAAGACCAGGTCTCTTGGCCTTGCCGGCACGGAAATGAGTATTAAATATGGTGACGTGGAATTTGATGCAGAAATTCATATGCTTGGAAATCACATGGTTTCCAATGCCATGGCAGCATCAGCCATAGCACTTGATCTTGGCATGACGGTTTCAGAGGTTAAAACCGGACTTAAAAACGCAAAGACCATTGACGGAAGAAGCAACTTAATTAAGCGTGGTAACGGATTTGTCATTGATGACTGCTACAATGCTGCTCCTTCATCCATGAAGGCTGCCATTGATACATTGTCCCTTGCGGAAGGTCACAAAACAGCAATTTTAGGTGATATGTTCGAGCTTGGTGCGGATTCAGATAAGATGCATGAAGAAGTAGGCGAGTACGCAGGAAAGAGCAACATAGATAAATTTATCTTTGTAGGTGAGAGCGCTAAGTTTCTTTTTGAGGGCGCTAAAAAAACAGCTGCTCCGGGAACAGTACTTAAGCATTATGACACAGTTGACGCTTTGCTTGAAAATCTTTCTTCCGAAACAGAAACCGACGACAACATCTTGCTTAAAGCGTCTAACGGTATGAATTTTAAAGTTATACTAAATAACTTGATAAAGAATTAAGAAAAGGTGCAGTATTTACTGCACTTTTTTTGTTGTAAAATCAAGAAAATACGGAACTCTACTTTTAGTCGGTTGGTAAAACTCACCATTTAAAGTAACCTGATATTGACCAACAAGAAAGGAGCAGACATGGATAACAAAAAAGACGAAGAACTTGATATCAAAATGGAAAACGCAACTGAAGCAATCGGAAATGTAACTCACGTAGTTGAATACCAAAGAAAAGTGGAGAAGAGGAATATTATAATTATATCCTTAATAATCACAATTCTGGTCCTGGCCATTTTCGTAATAGATTCGCTACAGTTGTTAGGATTTTTCATGTTGGTTCTGCCTATAGTTTTATTAGCAGTAGGACTTTTCCTGATAGGCTATAGTATTCATCTGGTACGCCAAAAGCATCCATATAAGCTGACATTGCTCATGGGCATATTGTCGTTATCATACCCGCTGGCTTTATGTTTGTTATTTTTCTTTGCTATTGCACTGGGGCTTGGTCCTGTACCTAATTAAAAATTTTATAATTGATGAAGAAAACACAAGGAGGACCGGAAATAAAAATACATTTAACAATAAAAATACATTTAACAAATTTAGCAAGTGCAATATTTGCACTTGCTATTGACAATAAAGTGCAAATATTGCATACTGTACCTAGCGGAGGTGCAATATGAGCGCTATCAAGGAGTTAAGAACAGAAAAGAAACTGACCCAGCAGCAGGTGGCAGAAATGCTTGGCATTTCTCTGAGGTCATACAAATCTTATGAGAATGATGCTAATAAGGTTGGAACAATAAAATATAATTATATTCTTGATAAACTTAACGCAATAAACTCTATAGACGAAGAGCACGGTATTTTGGATCTGGAATATATAAAAGAGAAATGCGAGAGTGTTTTCTCGGAGTATCCCGTACATTATTGTGTTTTATTTGGATCATATGCAAAGGGTAAAGCCGTAGGAACCAGCGATGTGGATCTGTTGGTCTCTTCTGATGTAAAGGGACTTAAGTTTTACGGGCTGGTTGAAAACCTAAGAACTTCACTTCATAAGAAAGTAGATGTGTTAAGCCTTGATCAACTTAAAGATAATCTGGAATTGGTGGATGAGATTTTAAAGGATGGAATCAGGATATATGGATAACAATAAAAATGATAAATACTATTTGGACAAGATTAGAACGGACATTGAGTTTATTATTGTTCACATGAGAGATGTGGATTTGAAGGAATTAAATGAAAACGAAGTCCTTCTTGATTCGATGCTTTTCAGAATGATCCAGATTTCAGAAAATGCAAAAAGGCTTTCTGAAGAATATAAAGAAGAAAATAATAATCTGCCATGGAATGAACTGACAGGACTCAGAAACCGTATTGTACATGATTATGGAAATGTAGATTTGAGCATTGTGTTTGAAACGCTGAAATATGACATTCCGGAACTTATGGAACAATTAAGGAAAGGATAAATGAGTTTTATCTTCCGGAATAATTGAGGATTGAATATGAAGATAGAACATGTTGCCATGTATGTGAATGAGTTGGAAGCGGCCAAAGATTTCTTCGTAAAGTATCTCGGAGGAGTATCGAATGACGGATACTATAACCAAACAACGGGATTCAGATCATTCTTTATCAGTTTTGATGACGGAGCACGGCTCGAGATCATGAATAAGCCTTCTATGGAGGATAATGCAAAGCCGGTCAATCGCACCGGATATATTCATATTGCTTTTTCTGTAGGAAGTGTCGAGAAAGTTGATCATTTGACAAGACAATTCCGGGAAGACGGTTTTGAGGTATTAAGTGGCCCGCGAACTACAGGCGATGGCTATTATGAGAGCTGTATAGTCGGAATTGAAGGAAATCAGATTGAGATTACGGTTTGATTATATCTAAAGTAGCTCTCTTGGAATATACTATTACCGTGTCGCCATCAAGTATCATAGTTGAGCCGGTCGGTATAATGGTTTTTCCGTTTCTGTAGATCATTACTATTAAATCCAAGCGAGAAATATCAAGATTCTCTATTTTTTCTCCAATCCATGGATGCTCGCCCTTCACTATAACTTCCCTTAGTTCCATACGATTGCTGTTTTTATAGTGCTTAGCACCGAACACAAGCACATCATCCTCGCAAAGAGTAACGTCACCCTTGGCAACAGTTATTTCATTGCCCCTGATAATGGACGCAAGAATAAGATCCGGAGGAAACACAATTTCGCTGATCTTTTTCCCTGTCCATGAATGACCGTGTCTTAATCTGCTTGTTACAAATTTAAGTTCGTTCTCTTCACCGAGAGCCTCAATACGTTTAAGCTTTGTATATTGCTCCACGAACCCTGCGGAAATAATACCTGTTGGAATAGCAACCATACCTACTCCTAAAAAGGAGATTACTATGGCCATTATTCTACCGCCTAAAGTAACCGGATATATATCACCATATCCTACTGTAAGAAGTGTGGAGGTTGACCACCATATTCCTGAAAAAGCGTTAGCAAACTGCTCCGGCTGAGCCTCATGTTCGAGACTGTACATGAAAAGTGAGGAAGCAAGCATCATTATAAGAATCAGGGACATTGATGATAAAAGCTGATTCTTTTTATCTTTCAAAACGTCAGTTATAACGTTAAAGGCATCATAGGTTGAGTTTATTTTAAATAATCTGAAAATCCTTATTACACGCAACATTCTGAATGCCACGATTCCGGCAGGAAAGAAGAATGGCAGATAAAATGGTAAAATCGTAAGTAAATCTATGATTCCGTAAAAAGAAAAAACAAATTTACATATTGCCGCAGCTCTTCTTTTTGAAGGATAAAGAAAATCAGCGGTCCAAAGTCTCAATATATATTCGATGGTAAATACGATTATCGTAATCGTATCAATTACATTTATTATCCCTGCGTAAGGTAGTGACTCTTCAAATGTCGAAAACAGCGTTGCGGAGAGATTCAGAATAATCATAATAACTATGAATACATCGAATCCCGTACTTAGGAAGTCTGTTCTTTTTCCAATCTGTATTATGTTAAATATTCTTTCTCTCATGTTTTTCATACTGTCAATCCTCTGGTACGCAAGTCATGTAGTTTTCATTTCTTATCTTTATCTTACCATAGTTATAAATTAAGGCACAGGTCGGATTAAAATTCCTGAAAATAGGTCAAGTGGATAAAAAAGACGCCGAATCAAATCAGCGTCTTTCATGTTATGCCCAGGGATCTTCGCTTTCCGGTACACGTATATCGGAAAGGCACTGAATGTCGTTTACAAACCACTGTCCCGACGAAGGTTTTTTTCTGAGCTTAATGGGCCTGAGTGAATCGGCGCCGGAGCTCTTTACATAGAGAGTAGCCCAGTTTTCTTCGCTGTATGAATAGGGATTATCATATATGTTTATGGAATAAGGGGTCGTGGGGGTGTAGCCGTTCTTTCTTGTGGCTCCTTCAAAAAATGAGAAGGGCTTATAAGGCTGACCCTGTAAACGATCTCGGATAAACTGTTTTTCATAATTACTGAATTCGGATGGGCCGTTTAAGTAATCAAGCATCTCGAATGTAGCATTACTGTCTTTAGAGTAGTTACAAAGACACAGCACTGCCAGGGCAGCAGTTTTAAAAGGTGTATCCAATGAACACTCCGGTAATAAAGTAAGCTCCGAAAGATTCGCAGGGAGTTTATCGAAAGTGAAGGTCTCGCAGGCACTGTTGGAAGAATTTTTTTCATTTTTCTTCTTGCCGAAAAAAAGCATAGTGTCACCTCCTTCATGGGTACCAAATCTTTTTCATTATAAGGATTCAAAATGCAAAAAAAATGTGCCAGTTGGCACATTTTTAAGTAATCCGTATAGGAAATAAGTCCCGATATTTGCTATTTAATCACGATTCCAAGGCGGCCGGCCTCCGATACAAGCTCTGTTCTTGTATGAAAGCCTGTCTTTAACAATATATTTTCAATATGTCTTTTAACCGTTCCTGCGGATACTCCGAGACGGTCGCCGATCTCCTGGTTGGAGTCACCGGTGGTAAGCTCTTTTAAGACATCAAGCTCTCGCTCCGTAAGTGCATGATTGGTGGTATCGCCGAATTGCACTACAGGTGTAGTGTCGGGAAATACATGCTCGCCGGCCATGGTCTTATCCATAACCGAGATGATCTCTTCTTTTTCCGAATCCTTGTACCAGAAAGAATCAACTCCGATATTGCGGGCACGTTCTATCCAGGAATATTCCGGCATGGAAGTAACGATTATTATCTTAACATGCGGATATTTCTGCTTTATAGCTTCCGCGGCATCAAGACCGCTCTCGTTTAGCGCCGTGCAGACATCCATAAGTATAAGGTCCACTTTTTTGTTCTCCACGATGTTGATGGCAAGAGAAGCATTGGAAATGGAATCTACTCGTTCATATTGTTGGCTTGATTCCAGAAAGATTTCAAAAAGTCTTCTGGGCATGGCCTGGTCTTCTACGATCAGTACTTGATATGGCATTTTTTCTCCTCGGTCTATTTATCGATATTTACTATGAGCTTAAAGCCCGGTGTGGTTTCTATTATGAGGTCACCCTTCTTTTCCATAAGGATCGACTTAAGATTCTTAAGACCGCCCGATGGTGTTACAGTGCCCTGAGGTATAGCACCGTCATTTTCAAAAGAAAAAGAATAGCTTCCTTCTTTTTCATATATTTTAGCATAAAGATTATTGGCGTTCCCGTGCTTGCAGGCATTGGCCATGGCTTCTTTTGCGGCATATACAAAAACCTGCAGGAAATATTTATTAAGGCTTTCGAGGTCACCTTCCGCGTGGAATGAAAGATTGTAGCTTCCTGCCAGAGTGGAAAGGTCACTCATCACATCGCTTTCATCGGAATTAAGTCCGGCTTCCTTACAGAGTAACAGGATATTTTGCTGCCAGGTCTTAAGGAGTCCGCGCTTGTCTTCATCCGAGTAGTCACCTCCGATGGCATTTCTTGTGGAAAGAAGCAGACGGTTTGTTTCATCATGAATATTCATCTTTGTTTCGAGAATTTCTTTTTCGCGGATCGAATCAAACATATCCTGCTTATAAGCTTTTAACTGTTCATTCATGCGACTGATGCGCGCATTGTTCTCTTTAAGCTCGGTATTTTTATGATAGAACTCCGAAACGTCGTAGGCAATAAGCTCGTAGATAGGTTCCTTTTCGTAATCGGTGAGATTCCGCCTGAAATAATAGGCGCTTAAATCCGAGAATACGAAGATCTGCCTATTTTCCAATGCGTTATACAAGTCCCGACCGTTAAGAAGTGACGTGCCGGTAATACGCTGGCATAACTCGATCATCTTAGTGTTCGCCATTAAGATACGGCCGTTTTCGTAATAATAGCAAAGACCGGAAGGAAGCTTGTTAAGAGCTTCTTTTGCCGAGGTATTGGTAAGCATGGTCTTACGCTTGGCGAACAGGTATATGAGTATGAACAGCGAAGCTATAAATGCCAGTAATAATAACGATGTGCTTATGGCATAAGGGATGTCACCAAGTTTTTTTATGAGAGGCGTAATGATGCGCGCGCGGCGCTGCATTTCTATCTCATAGTCGGTTTCCACGGAATAGAAGCCGATCAGGAAGATGATCACTCCGAGTATAAAGAATCCAATCTTTCTTAACAGTGTCGAATAGCACAGTATTACCACACCGATAAATGCGATGGCTATGGAGAAGATCGTGAGGATGCCTCTCACTGCATAGGGGAGATCGGCAAAGGGAATCATGAAGCGTCACCTCCCATCTCTTTTAAAGCAAATACAAGATAATAAATTCCATCTTCTTTTTCCATGCTCACATTGAAGTATTCGGAAGCAGGAAGGGAAAGTTCAGAGTCGGTCTCGATCACTGCCTTTATGGTAAAGGGTGAACCTTTGCTGACTCTTATGGTAACACCGATAAGCCGGTTTAAGTTCTTCTCAAACAATTCCTCAAAGATGGAATAGAGCTCTATTACCGATGACCCGGGAAGCAAGGCGCTTTCGCCTGAGATAAGAGCCGTTTTAATGCCGTTTCTCTGTAGAGCTCTGAGACTTTCGTTGAGAGAAAGGGTTAATTCCGATGAGGAAAAGAAAGCATTCTTTTCATGTAAAAGCGTGAGGTTGGAATAACGTTTTATATAAGTGCAAAGCACCAGGATAACAGAAGCATGATGATCAAAAAGGGAAAGATCCGCTTCAGCTTCTTCGGAAAGCCGGGCAATTTCAGCCGACTGCGGTAGCACATGCTTGGCAATGCTGTCATAAAGCTTGTTGCTTTCGTCGATACTGTATCGCTCTGCGTCGAGTTTTCTTTTTAATTTAATGAGTTCGCCTTCTTCAGCCAAGCGATCGCCGGTTTCCTTAAGCTCCTCATTTAACTTAAGTATCTCGGAAATATCCTCCTGCCAATACATAAAACCGCCTCTTATCGGGAAACGGCGGATACGGAAGGTGCCTCGCACCTGCTCTTCATTGTCCTCGGTAAAAGAAAGTCCGGCTAAAGAAATAGGCGTACTTCCCGTATATCGTACGGTGCCGTCGCGATCGGTTATTAGTGCGGCTATGGAGGATTTGGCAAAAAGCGCCTTGTAGCCTTCATTGGATGGGTACAAGCCTATGCAAATACAGATAGTGGTGAAGCTTCCCATTATATATGAAAATGTCTCGGGAAATTCCGCCACAACGCGACCGTTTATGACAGGAAGCGTGTCTGTGATGTAATATATTGCCCATACAATGCCCACAAGAACCGGCAAGAGCGGTAAAAACTGAAGACGTCTCGGGATGGAAATCCTGCACTTTATCAGGGTAAGTACAAAAGAAAAGGTAAAAAGAAATACGATCCAGGCCATTGACAGATAGTAAATGGGACCGTATTCAACATTTCCCACAATGCCCTTGAAATCCTCTTCAAAATCCATCATGAGATGGAGCTTGTCATTGGAAATTGCCGCAAAAACAAAGAAAAGAGATATTAGAGTGGGTAAATACCATAAAGGGTGAAGCCTTTCGTTTTCAAGGCGTCCTTCATAGATCGATGCGTAAAAAAGAAGCAATGGCAGAATATGCATGGGAGCAAAATAAAAATACCAGACATTACGCATATAGATGGCAGTATCGGGAAACGGGAAAAAATAAAGAAGCTCCAGTATAAACCATATGGTCCAGAGAACACCCACATGAAGGATAACACGTCGCAGGGATTTATGGATAAGTCTTTCTTTAAGATAGAGCGTGAAAAAAACACCTACCACGATATAGTAGAAAACATCCAGACGACGTAAAAGATACACATCCGGAATGTGAACATGCAGCACGCTGTATAAAAAGTACAGTATGAGAAAGATAAAAAAACTGAAGATGGCTTTCTTGGATGATGCCATGGAATACTCCTATGGTGTTAATTTATGCCTGTTTAAAGCTTCTTCGATTTCGGAAGAAACCATTGAACTTATTTCTTTATAGTGAGATCTGTCCATCTCGGAAACTTCAATGGGCTTACAATACTCAACATATACGTGAGTACTTTTAACCCAGGGTAAGTGCGCTTCAAAAATTTCCTGAGAATTGGAGATTGCTACAGGGATTATGGGGCATCCCGTCTTTTCTGCGATCTTAAAGCTTCCCTGATGGAAAGGAAGGAGAAGGTCATCTCCCTTGTTCCTCGTGCCTTCGGGGAAGATGGTAATGCTTTTACCGTCGTTAACAAGGTCGATACAGTGCTTAATGACCTTTAATCCCTTACGAAGATCATTTCGGTCAAGGAAGGTGCAATTCATAAACGCCATCCAGATGCTGAAAATAGGAATATAGGAAGTCTCTTTTTTAGCCACATAGCCCGTCTGACGGGGACAGCGGGTATAGGTAATGATCACGTCAAAAATGCTTCGATGGTTGGGAGTATAAAGAACGGCCCTGTCCTTCGGGACATTTTCTTCTCCGATAAATTCAACATGCGTGCCCGCAAGAAAAAGAAGGGCTTTAAAAACCCATTTGATGATGAACTGGCAGGAGCGGGCCCTGACATCCGGAAAGAAAATACCGATTAAAAATTCAATTAAAAGTATCGGAAGGGATCCAACCAGAAAAAGCACTGCGAAAGATCCACAGATAATAAAACGTATCATATCGTAACCCTCTGAAATGTACTATTTTCATTATATCAACGGTCCTAAAAGGTGCAAGACATTTTCGGGAAGTTATGGTAGTGTAGTAAAGAGAAAAGTTAAGGTCAATAGACACAGGTAAATTATTTAAGTTACTTAAATATAAAGAGGTCCCATGCAGGATATAAGAATAGTTAACATAACAAAACCGAATACTGAAAAAGAAATCTTTGAAACTGTTTCCCTGGATATTTCCGGGGGAAAGGTAATAAAAGTATATAAAGAAGGGGATACGCTTCCCCCATTCTCGGGGCGAGTGATCGACGGAGCAGGTCTTACGATCCTCCCGGGACTTTGCGATGTACATGTGCATTTTCGCGATCCCGGCTTTACCCATAAAGAGGACATCGAATCAGGAGCCCGGGCTGCAGTTCGCGGAGGCTTTACCGAGATAATCCTCATGGCTAACACAAAGCCCACCGTCAGTGATACAGAGACCCTTAAGTATGTACTTAACAAGGCTTCAAAAGAAAAGATAAAGATTCATACCTGCGCGACCGTAACTAAAGATTTAGCGGGTGAAACTCTCACGGATATGGATGAGCTTGCTTCCGAAGGCGCCATAGGTTTTACCGATGACGGAATTCCCATTATGAATGAAACGGTGCTGGCAGCAGCCCTTAAAGAATGTAAGCGCCTGAATGTCCCCATCAGTCTTCATGAAGAAGATAAGAGCCTTATCAAAGAAAATGGAATAAATCATGGCAAGGCATCAGGATTCTATAACGTATACGGTTCGCCTTCCGAAGCAGAATACAGCATTGTAGCACGTGACATAGATGTGCTTCGAAAAACCGGCGGCACAATGCTCATACAGCATATAAGCACCAAAGAAGCAGCGGATCTTGTGAGAAAAGGCCGCATGGAAGGATTATCTCTCTATGCGGAAGCAACGCCTCATCACATTTCTTTAACTGAAGATGCGGTGATGGAATACGGTGTAAATGCCAAGATGAATCCGCCTTTAAGAACGGAAGAGGATAGACATGCGATTATCGATGGCCTTAAGGATGGCACTATTTCCATTATTTCAACGGACCATGCTCCTCATGCCGATTACGAAAAGAATGTCGAGATCACCAAAGCGCCGTCAGGGATAACAGGGCTTGAAACAAGCTTCTCCATATGTTATGAGGCACTTGTATGTTCCGGCGCCCTGAGTCTTTTTAAGCTTATAAAGAAAATGTCGGTAAATCCGAGAAAGCTTTATAATCTCCCCGTGCCGGAGGTAAAAGAAGGTTCTTTTGCGGACTTTACCCTCATCGATTTAAATTCAAAGTGGATATTTACGGATTCTTTTTCCAAATCAAAGAACTCACCTTTCCTAAATAAAGAACTTAGGGGAAAGATAAAATATACAATTTGTGAAGGAAACATAGTATATGAAGATTAGTGAAACCGGGAAGGTTGTTTCCCAAAAAGAAATAACGAAGGGCATTTTCGATCTTGTGATCTCAACTAAGATCGCAGAGCTCAGTAAGCCGGGGCAGTTTGTGATGGTATATCCCAAAGACGGTACCACCATTCTTCCGCGCCCCATAAGCATTGCAGAAGTAACTAGCGGGGCGATCCGTCTTGTGTACAGAGTGGTGGGAAAGGGAACTAATGAATTTTCGGGACTTAAGGCCGGTGATGCGGTAAGGCTTTTAGGCTCCGTGGGAAACGGATTCCCCCTTGAAAAAGCTGTCGGAAAGCGCGCCGTATTAATGGGCGGCGGTATCGGTGTCCCTCCCATTTTGGAGCTTTCCAAGGAGCTTCTTGCATCATCTAAGATCGCGGTTCTCGGTTACAGAGATAATGATCTTTTCTTAAAAGAAGATTTTGATAAATATATAGAAGTCAAGGTGGCAACAGAAGGCGGATCCGCAGGTACCAGGGGTAATGTCCTTGATGTACTTCGTGCTGAACACATTGAATGTGATGTGATCTATGCCTGTGGTCCCATGCCCATGCTTCGCGCCATCAAGAAATATGCTGAAGAAAAGAATATCGAAGCATTCATTTCTCTTGAAGAGAGAATGGCCTGCGGAGTGGGTGCCTGCCTCGGCTGCGTGGTAAAGACCAAAGAAAAGGACCATCATTCCAACGTGAATAATGCGCGTATCTGTACAGAAGGCCCCGTATTTGACGCAAGGGAGGTAGAGATTTAATGAATACTGAAGTTAAGATTGCAGGAGTTTCTTTTAAAAATCCCGTGACAGTTGCGTCAGGAACCTTCGGTTCGGGCATGGAATATTCTGAATTCGTGGATTTGAATCGCTTGGGTGCCGTAACCACCAAGGGAGTATCCAATGTCCCCTGGACAGGAAATGATACCCCGAGAGTATGCGAAGTATACGGTGGTATGCTTAATGCCATCGGCCTTCAGAATCCGGGAATTGAAGTATTTAAGAATCGTGACATTCCATTTTTAAATAAATTTGATACAAAGATCATCGTAAATGTCTGTGGAAAAACCGTTGAAGATTATCTTGAAGTGGTGGAAAAGCTCGCTGATGAACCCGTAGATATGCTGGAGATCAACGTTTCCTGCCCCAATGTAAAAGAAGGTGCCATCGCTTTCGGACAGAATGCCGACGCACTCTTTAATATCACCAATCAGATTAAAAAAATCGCGAAGCAGCCCGTAGTCATGAAGCTTAGCCCCAATGTTACCAGGATAAGTGAAATGGCGATCGCCGCAGAAAGCGCAGGAGCTGATGCGATTTCTTTGATCAATACGATCACGGGTATGAAAATCGATATCAATCGACGCACCTTCGCTCTTGCCAATAAGACCGGCGGTATGAGCGGTCCTGCCATTAAGCCTGTGGCGGTGCGTATGGTATATGAATGCGCCAATGCCGTAAAGATCCCCATTATCGGTATGGGCGGAATAAGTAACTATGAAGATGCCATTGAATTTATCATGGCAGGTGCTACCATGGTTTCAGTCGGTGCTGCCAATTTCGTAAATCCCAATACCACTATTGAAGTCATCGAAGGCATCGAAAACTTCATGCGTGAAAAGAATGTTTCTGACATTAACGACCTTCGAGGCTGCGTACGATAATATAAAATTAAAAGCCCCTCAACGAGGGGCTTTTATAGTGTCTCAGGAGATTACTCCTCTCCGTTAATAAGCTTTTCGAACTTACTAATGGTGGCATCAAAGGTACGCTTTGAAATTTCGGGAAGCTCGCCGCCCCAGGTCTTTTCTGCCTGAGCGTAGCCTTCCTTGAAAGCGTCCATCATCTTTGATAATTTATCTTTATCATCGCCGGCAAGAGCAACTGCAAAATCGATGATACGGTCGGAGGTCTGATTTACACCCCAGTATCCGTCTTCCGCAATATCTGCCTGAGCCTGAGCTTTTGTCTCGGGATCTACGGTGAAGTTGCCTTCTCTTAAGAATGACCAGATATCATTGGCCTTTCCATAGGTTTCAGCCTGCTGACTGATGAGCTTTGCAACAAGTTCTTTGATCTGATTGGTGCGGGCTTCGAGATCTGCTTTTAATCTCTCAACAAGCTCGGGATCGTGTACTCTTGTAGAAGCTTTAACTTCCTGGCTTTGCTCATAAACTGCGGCAACGTCACTTTTGCTCTCAGCCTTAACTTCTTTGTTGACCTTTTCTTTTGTCTTGCTTTCGTAGGTTTCGTAAGACTTTTCTACGCCATTAATTCCATTTAAATTCATGTGACTTCCTTTCTCCCATCCGTGGGTAGTGCATAGATTCGGGTTTCTAATTCTTTTATCGGCAGCTAAGATCGGAAACTTTATAGTTCAGGCCGAAAAATTAATATATTTATGATATATTATTATAGTACACTGTATACAAGATACAATACACAAAAAACATTAGATACAATAAAGGCACTTTTACATGATAACAGAAAAAGCTTTTGCGAAAATTAACCTTTCCCTTGATATCCTGGGACTTCGCCCTGACCGCTACCACGAGGTGTCCATGGTGATGCAGACAATAGACCTATGTGACACTCTCACTTTTGAAAAAGAAGGTTCGGGTATCACTCTTGTGACCGATAACGAGATACTTAATACTGAGCAGGATTCCGGTAAAGATAATCTGATAGTTAAGGCTGTTAAGGCTATATTTGATTCCTGCGGATCAAAAGAAAACGTAAAGATCACTCTTACAAAAAACATCCCTATTGCCGCCGGCATGGCGGGAGGTTCGGCAGACGCAGCCGCAGCTCTCAGGGGAATAAATAAGCTCTTTAATCTTTCTTTTTCCGATGAAAGGTTAAAAGAAATAGCCGTGAAGATAGGCGCTGACGTGCCCTTCTGCGTATCGGGGGGATGCGCATTGTCGGAAGGGATCGGCGAAAAGCTCACGCCTGTCAGAAGAAAGCTTGATTATTTTGTCGTGACCTGCAAGCCCGATATTTTCGTATCCACTAAAGATGTATATGTGGCTTTTGACGATCAGGATGCGGATAGCATAAAGCATCCGGGTGTTCATGATCAGGTTGCGGCTCTTGAGAGGGGCGACGAAGAAGAGTTCTTAAAAAACATGGGAAATGTGTTGGAGCCCGTTACTAAGAAAATGCATCCGGTGATCGGCGATATAGAGACCTTCTTCACTGAAAATAACGCGACTGCCACAATGATGAGCGGAAGCGGCCCCACCGTATTTGCCCTATTTAAGGAAAAAGAAACTGCAGAAGCTGTATTTAGTAAGGCAAAAGAAAAATACAAAGACTACAGCGTTAACTTAGCAACATTTATTTAGATTTAAAGGTATTCTTATGGACGAAAGCACTAAATTTGAACTTAACATGGATGAATTCCTGCCACTTCGCGACGTGGTATTTCAGACTCTGAGAAAAGCAATCCTCACAGGAGAACTTAAGCCCGGAGAACGTTTAATGGAGATACAGCTTGCGGATAAAATCGGTGTGAGCCGTACACCGATCCGTGAAGCGATAAGAAAGCTTGAACTGGAAGGTTTAGTTACCATGGTTCCGAGACGCGGGGCCCAGGTTGCGGAAATATCGGAAAAGGGATTGAGAGACGTACTGGAATTAAGACGAGCTCTTGATACTTTCTGCGCTGAACTTGCATCAGAACGTATCACTCATAATGAAAAGATGGAATTAAAAGAAGCCTGCACCAATTTTGAACGGGCCGTAGGCACCAAGGACGCAGGCACCATAGCTAAAGCCGATGTGAGATTTCACGATATAATAATAAGAGCGACCGGCAACGACCGTATGCAGTCAATGATCAATAACCTTGCCGAGCAGATGTATCGATACAGGTTTGAATACATAAAAGACGTGACCAAGCACGAGACTCTCATAAAAGAGCATCATGAACTTATGGATGCCATAATTAACGGTGATGTGGAGGAAGCCAGAGCTGCGGCGCGAATTCATATCGATAATCAGGAAAAATCCATTCTCCATGTCCTGGGATTTGATAAGGAAGATTAGCATGACCAAAGATTGTATTGTTTCCGTTAGGAATGTACAGACTATCCTTGACGGAAATGTTAAAGATGTAATAGAGATCAAAGAACCCGGCACTTTCTATGAAAAGGCCGGGCATTACTACGTGGTTTATGATGAAGAAGATAAGGACCTTAATCAGAGTGTAAAGAATATCCTTAAATTCAGCGATAACTTCCTGGAACTCATGAAAAGCGGTCATATTTCTTCTCACATGGTTTTTCAGACCGGTGCATCGCACAGCTTTTATTACAGAACTCCCTACGGAGAATTTGCCATAACAGTTCATACCGAAAGTTACAGTATTTCCGAAAATGAAAAGTCCATCTCGATAGCTGTAAAATACAACATGGAGATGGACCGATTACCTTATGCAATATGCGAGATCGAGATTTTGATTCAATCTACTTGACGCTTGTTGCGCCTGCTTTTTCCTGCATTTTTTCAACAAAGGCTCTGAAGCCTTTCTTTTTCTTCTGAGGTTCGCTCTTACCTTTACCGTGAAGTCCCTTGACTTCGGTAATGTAGATTCCGCTTACTACTGCTTTAACTTCCTTTTTAACAGGAACTGAATCGAAGATCTTGTCATCACAGATAAGTGTCATAACCTGAGGACCGACCTTGGCTTTGACGATGGGCACCTTTGAACCTCTTAAATACTTGGGTGTCTGCTCAAGCACCTGCGAAGGAAGCCCCGCATCTCTCAATTTCAGTTTCTTTTTATCAATAATAAGCATTGATACTGTTTGCTTGTATTGTTCAATCTGAGCCTGCTGTTCTGCCTGGCGCTTTTCTGCACGCTTTCCAAGGAAATAAAGTGCAACAAATGCGGCAATCATGACAACAAGAATTACGATTGTAACTATCCAACCTGTTGGCATTTTATACCTCCAAAAATATAATAATCTAAATCCACCAAGGCATTTTGGATTTACGTTTTCTAATTGTACCATTCATTAATCGGATTAGCAAGGCAAAAACATTGACACTTTGGGCAAAATCACTCTATGATTTATATGTAGCAAGGAAAGTTTTATCAGGTGACTGACTATGGATGCAATACTTAAGTTTATGCCCGAATTGTTCGGATTTATCGGTCGATACATTATATTTATTGACATTATCTTTGCGATCATCATCGTGTTCTTTGAGCGCCGCGATCCTAAAGTTGTATGGGCGTGGCTGCTTCTCATGTATTTTATTCCGATCTTAGGTTTTGTGCTGTACCTGCTTATCGGCATGAATATCTACAAAAACCGCATGTTTAAGCTGAAGGAAATAGAAGAGAACTTAAATGCCGCGGTAAAGATCCAGGAAGAAGCCATCAAGAATAAAAAATATAAAGATAACCAGAATGATGTGAAGCGTCACTCGGACTTGGCGGTTTACAATCTTGAAAGTAACGGAGCCGTCATGACCTCCGACAATGAGGTTACGATATTCACCGATGGCCGGGAAAAGTTTGATTCTTTGATAGAAGATATCAGGCGTGCGAAATATTTCATACACTTTCAATATTATATAATCCGCGACGATGAGCTCATGGAGGAGATCGCTAAAGAACTTAAAAAGAAAGCGGACGAAGGTGTTAGGGTGCGCATTCTCTATGATGCCATGGGCTGCAGAAGCACAAAAAGAAGCTTCTTTAAGGAGTTAAATGCCCATAAAAACATATCCGTGGGAGAATTCTTCCCGGCATGGTTCCGTCACCTTCATGTACGTATCAACTACCGTAACCACCGTAAGATCGTGGTAATAGATAATGAGATTGCCTATGTGGGCGGTTTCAATGTGGGAAGAGAATATCTTGGAAAGAATAAAAGATTCGGCTACTGGAGAGATACTCACTTACGTATCAGGGGTACAGCGGCAGTCATGCTGAATCTCAGATTTATATTAGATTATAATTATGCCACAAAAGAAGATGTCATGAGTGACGATGCGGTATTACATTACCCTGAAGATGATGAATTTAAGGGAAATGTGGACATTCAGATAATTTCATCCGGCCCCGACTCGACTCTTCAGAATATAAGAAACAATTATTTAAAGCTCTTTAATGATGCTAAAAAGAGCATATATATCCAGACACCTTATTTTATTCCCGATGAAGCATTGCATTCGGCACTGCTTATAGCTCTTCATTCGGGAGTTGAAGTAAATATCATGATTCCCTGCAAGCCGGACCATCCCCTTGTATACTGGGCAACGTATTCGTACTTCGGGGATCTTCTTAAAGCCGGAGCAAATTGCTATACCTACGATAACGGATTTTTACATGCGAAGGGTGTTGTGGTGGACGACGAGCTCTTATGCTATGGCACCGCCAACATGGATATCCGTTCTTTTGCCTTGAATTTTGAAGTGAATGCTCTTATTTATGATAAGAATATCGCAAAAGAAATGGTGAAGCGATTCAAGGAAGATGTGACTCATTCCACCAAGGTGGAACTTTCCGATTATTTAAGAAGAAATGCCTGGTTCAGATTTAAAGAGCAATTTTGCAGGCTCTTTTCACCTTTATTGTGATGAAGTCTTTATTTTTACAAGAAAATGTGGTATAAAACATTGATATTATAAATTTTGGAGGATACTCAAATGGATTTAACAGATATCAGAGATCTCTACAGAGACAGAGAAAAGTATATCGGCAAGGTAGTCACCATCGGCGGATGGGTAAGAAGCATTCGTGATTCCAAGGCTTTCGGTTTTATTGTGATCAATGACGGTACATTCTTTGAACCGCTTCAGGTGGTTTATACGAATAATTTACCTAATTTTGACGTAATCTCCAAACAGAACGTAGGCGCAGCACTTGTGGCTCGCGGTAAGATCGTGGCAACTCCCGATGCAAAGCAGCCCTTTGAAATGCAGGCGGAAGAAGTAATTATCGAAGGTGCTTCAACTCCTGATTTCCCTCTTCAGAAAAAGCGTCACTCACTTGAATACTTACGTACGATCCCTCACTTAAGAGCTCGTACCAATACCTTTGAAGCAGTATTCCGTGTTCGTTCACTTATTGCTTACGCAATCCATACTTTCTTTATGGAAAGAGGATTTGTATATGTACATACACCCCTTATCACATCATCCGACTGTGAAGGCGCAGGTGAAATGTTCCAGGTAACCACAATGGACCTTAACAACCTTCCCAAGACAGATGACGGCAAGGTTGATTTTTCAAAGGATTTCTTCAACAAGGCTACCAACCTCACGGTTTCAGGTCAGTTAAACGTAGAAACCTATGCTTTTGCATTTAAGAACGTATATACCTTCGGACCTACCTTCAGAGCCGAGAATTCCAATACTACAAGACATGCTGCGGAATTCTGGATGATTGAGCCTGAAATCTGTTTCGCAGACTTGAAGGACGACATGATTCTGGCAGAATCAATGCTTAAATTCGTGATCAACTACGTTCTCGAAAACGCACCCGAAGAAATGAAGTTCTTCAATGACTTTATCGATAAGGGCCTTATCGAAAGACTTAAGCATGTAGCTTCTTCCGACTTTGGAAGGATCACTTATACAGATGCCATCAAGATCCTTGAAAAGCACAATGATGAGTTTGAATATCCCGTACACTGGGGTTCAGACCTTCAGACAGAGCATGAAAGATATTTGACCGAAGTAGAATTCAAGCGCCCTGTATTCGTAACTGATTATCCCAAGGAGATCAAGGCATTCTACATGAAGTTAAATGACGACGGAAAGACCGTTGCAGCCTGTGACTGTCTTGTACCCGGCATCGGAGAGATCATCGGCGGATCCCAGAGAGAAGATGATTACGACAAGCTCTTAAAGAGAATGGAAGAATGTGGTCTTAAAAAAGAAGATTATGACTTCTATCTTGATTTAAGAAAGTACGGCACAGCCCGTCATGCAGGTTTCGGTCTTGGATTTGAACGTGCGGTTATGTACATCACCGGCATGGGAAATATCAGAGACGTGCTTCCCTTCCCGAGAACCGTCAACAACTGCGAATTATAATTACCACGGGCATTGTGAACTCGGATCACAATGCCCTTTTTTCTTCTTGTGTACCTGTAGTGTCGATAATAGAAACGCTTAATGTGGGGAATATATCATGAATCTGCTGTTAGTCTATCAGATAGTCAATACAGTTATGCTTTTAGAGGTTGTGGTAATGGCGAAAATGCTGTTCGACAACCTTGAAGTCAGTCATAATAAATACCTCCTTCTCACAGCAACAGGTCTTGCTTTCGACCTTGTGGGATCTTTTTCTGTTTCCTACGCTAAGACCGTGGAATCGGCTCTTATATGCGAGAGGCTTTCTCTTGCGGGCCGTGCCATGTTCGGTATCGGTTTTATTGCCTTCATGAGCATTTATTATCGCTCAAAGTATCATCTTGCCATTCTTACGATCTGGGGGATCGCCATTCTGGGTGCCTTTTACCATACTGTCGGAATCCCTGCGGACACACTGTATCTAAAGGATGCTCATATGGTATATGAGCACGGTCTTAACATGCTTCGCGGAGAACGAGGCCTCGTGTACCACATTTATACCTTCTCCGTCCTTTTTGTGGGACAGTGGGGCATTATACTGGTACTTAAGGACTTTTTCAAAAGAAGGCATACCAATAACAAGCTTCTTATCATCAATGATGTCTTTTACTTTTTAGTCATAATTTTCCAGGGACTCACATTCCTTTTCTGCCATGTGATCGTTGAGAATCTCCCTGATTTTACCCCCATAGCGCGAGGCATAGGCACGGCTGTTTACGCATTTCTTGCCTTTAGATTCAGGATCGTCAACTATGAAAGCCTTGCGAGCCAAAAACTCATGAACGACCTTGGCGCGGGATTCATGGTGTGCGACAGCGATTATAAGGTCCTTTATGCCAATGACAATGCCAGAGCCCACTTTAAGGATCTGTCCCGGACCCCCGAAGAAGTATATTCAAGAGAAGTGGTGGAAGCCATTAACAAGCGCGAGTTCGAATTTACCAAGGGTGGTTCAACCTTCAGATTCAGCGCCGACCGTGTTTATGAAAACGGTACTCTTAAGGGCTACACGATCCTGATCTACGATATAACAGACATCGTGTCATTGGAGCAGGCCTATGAAGAAAGCAACCGCATCAGAGAAAAGATGCTTCGAAACATATCTCACGAGCTCCGTACACCACTTAACAGCATCAGCGGCAATATAGCCACATTTAACTATGATAAATTGACCAAAGACAGGGTAAAAGAAACCTTTGACGAAATAAAAGTTGCCATTACCAACATGGACGATGTCCTCAAAGATCTTCTTAATGCTTCCGCAGGGGAAAAAGAATCTTCGGAGAATCTTGTGCCCTACAGAGTCAGCACGCTTGTCAACAACGTGACCGACATGTGTAATGAGCGAGTTATCAAGAAAAAGATCCGCTTTATGGTGAAAATGGGCATGGCAGTTCCCGTAAATGCCATCGGTGATGATAAAAAGGTCAGGGAACTGTTATTAAGTGTACTGTCCAATGCCATAAGATATACCGACAGCGGATTTGTTTCTTTTAACATAGGCGGAAGATATCTTGATAAGGATACATTCGAATATGTCTACGAAATAGTGGATATCAATGATAATTCCGACAGAGCGGTGTGGAATGAGACGCCAAGATCCGTGGATGAAGCCATGGGCCGAGATTTTTCGGAAGGCGTCAGCATGAGTCTTTCCATCGCAAAGCGGCTTGTTAAGAGCATGGATGGTGATATTACCATAAGCCGCCTCGGAAAAGGTACGGTCATTAATATAAGCTTTATATCAAAGATCGCCGACAGCTTCTCCTTAAGCGACCTTGATTTTGCAAACTCCATGGAAATAAGCTTCTACGGAGATCTGTCCACAGGATTCTCGGAACTTAAAAGAGTGTGCGGTAATCTCGGCATCACCGTTAAAGAAGCGACTAACATACAAAGGCTGTCCCTTCCCGAAAACAGTAAACCTGCATTTCTTATCTTCGATTATGAAAAGTACGGACGAAGGATCCTTCAGTCTGATAGAGCCAAGGAGTTTATAAAGGTTCCCGTTATTCCCTGGGGGCACGTTCCTTCCGAGATCGGTAAGAACTGGATATTTACATATCCTCCCTTCAGCGCTCTTACACTCATGCATTTACTTGAAGAAGAAAAGCGCATAAAGGAAAGCGCGGAAGCCACCAAAGTCTTCTTTACCGCTCCGAGAGCCAAAGCTCTTGTGGTGGATGATAACGGACTTAACCTGAAAATGGCCGCTGAAATGCTGTCGATTTTCAGAATCAAAACCGACGTGTGTTACAGTGGTTATGAGAGTCTTGATCTCATCAAAAAGGGTAACCGTTATGACATTATCTTTATGGATTACATGATGGAAAACATGGACGGAATAGAGGCAACTCAGAAGATACATGAACTTGAAACTTCCGGAAAAAGAACTCCTATCATCGCATTTACGGCGAATTCCGTGGAAGGTGCTGAAAAGATGTATCTTGAAGGCGGCATGGATGATGTGTTATTTAAACCTGCAGGTGTACTTTCTTTTGCGACAATATTAAAAAAGCACCTGCCGGAATCCCTGATAGAAAACGTGCCGGATGCGGAGATCTCGGAAGATAAGACCATCGACTTACCTTTCATAGAAGGGATCGATACCAAAAAAGCTCTCTCTTACTGCGGACACAACGTGGACGTGTTTAAAGATATGTTAGCGACCTTCGCCATGGAAACGGATGATAAAGTGCGGCTTCTCGATACATATTTTAAAGACGGAAATTTCCGTAACTTCGCCGTGGAAGCTCACGGGCTTAAGAGCGTTTCCCGTGCTCTCGGTATGGATGAGCTTTCCGAAAAGATGGCTGCCCTGGAAAAGGCCGGAAAAGAGGAAGACAGTGCTTTCATTAAAAATAATCTTCAGATAGCTCTTGAAATATACAAATCCTACAAGCCGCGGCTTTCATCCTTCGTTGAATTAAAAGAAGAAGAACGTAACAGCCGGAAGAAAACGGGAAAAGCCGGAGAAATCCTTTCTAAGA
>JAEEND010000026.1 GCA_016283575.1 Lachnospiraceae bacterium
GTTTTACAGCTTCGCGCAGAAGGATTATCTCGACAATGTCAGAGAATTACTGGATTCGCAGTACGAAGAGCCCGAGGGAACCCCTAGGGAACCCCTGAAACTGATCCATTTTCCGAAAAAAGAAAGCCCAGAAATCTTGAAAAATCAAGCTTTCTGAGCCTCCAAACCCAATGCGGAAGATGGGACTTGAACCCACACGACTGCAATAGCCACAAGATCCTTAGTCTTGCTCGTCTGCCAGTTCCGACACTTCCGCGTACGTTTCACACGCAAGTAAGAT
This sequence comes from Lachnospiraceae bacterium, assembly GCA_016283575.1. Classification (GTDB taxonomy): domain Bacteria; phylum Bacillota; class Clostridia; order Lachnospirales; family Lachnospiraceae; genus UBA1258. The sequence goes on from JAEEND010000026.1 coordinate 281, forward strand.
ACTATCATTCGCATAATAAAAAGTCAATAAGAAATTTGAAAAAATTTGCGTTTTTTTTTGCCCGGATTTTCCCCTCGAAATATCATTGAAAAATAAGACGAAAACACAACGATTTGTCCTGTGTTAACTGTGAGTTTTCCATAATTTGCTATGTTTTAAATGTAAAATTTCGTTTAGAGGGGAACGCTATGAAACAATTTGAGTTTGACTCAATAAAAAGGCAAATAATGGAAGCGAGCAAGATTCCGTTTGCCATATATCAGTTGATAGACGAGAAGGTGGTGACCATTCTTGTCAGCGACGGTATGTGCGAAATTCTCGGCATGAGCCGTGAAGACAGCATATCGCTCATGAATCATGACTTGTACAGGGACACGCATCCTGATGACATTGCCAGAGTTTCGGAAGCATGTTACAAATTCGCCAAGGGAGAGGGCGAGCTCAACATCGTATACCGCATCAAGGACAATAAGATCGGTAAATACGTAATGGTGCATGCAACCGGCAGAGCAATAACTCCCAAAAAGAACCTTCGCCTCGGCCTCGTATGGTATTCCATTGAGGAATTTGAGAAAAAAGGAGGCGACGAATCCGAAGTTAAGCTTAAATCCAATTTGATTGGACTTCTTCATACCGAAAGCCTGATCCGTGAGAATTACTACGACGGACTCACCGGCCTTCCCAACATGACTCATTTTCTTCAACTCGCGGATAAAGCCATTCCCAAAATGCGTAAAGAAAAAGAAAATCCCGTTATGATCTTCTTTGATCTGACAGGCATGAAGCTTTTTAACAGAAAGTACGGCCTGGCGGAAGGAGACAGACTTCTGCGTGCTGTCGCAGAGATCTTAAAGGATTATTTCGGATACGAAAACTGCGGTCGATTAAGCCGCGACCATTTTGCCGTCTATACTTCAGGGAAGGGCGTTGAAAAGAAACTATATGATATTTTCTCCGAGGTTGAAAATATCAATAAATCAAAGTCCATTCCCGTGAGAGTGGGTATCTACGAAGATAAATTTGAAAACGTCTCTGCGAGCGTTGCCTGCGACAGAGCCAACCTTGCAGCGGATTCCGAGAAGAACACCTACTCATCCAAATTTGTTTACTATGATGAGAGTATCAGAGATCTTGCTCTCACAAAAGAATATGTTCTTACCAATTTTGAGAAAGCCATCAAAAACAATTGGATCCGTCCCTTCTACCAGCAGATAGTGCGAACCGTAACCGGCCAGGTATGCGATGAAGAAGCATTGGCGCGCTGGATAGATCCGGAAAGAGGCCTTATACCTCCGGACCAGTTTGTTCCGGTATTGGAGGATGCCCGTCTCATTCATCTGCTCGATCTGCACATGGTGGACTGCGTCCTTAAGGATATAAAAAGAAGAAAAAGCGCCGGAATCGACATTGTACCGGTTTCCATCAACATATCCCGCTATGATCTGGAGCTTTGCAACATCATAGACGAAATCTGTAAAAGAGTGGATAAAGCGGGAGTATCAAGAAACTTTATCACATTGGAGATTACGGAAAGCGTATCGGGCGTTGATCCCGAACTGATAAAGGACAGAGTCAACCGTTTCCATAAAGAAGGCTTTAAAGTATGGATGGATGATTTCGGCTCCGGTTATTCATCCCTTACAGTGCTTCAGAACTTTGATTTTGATCTGATCAAGTTTGATATGAGATTCATGAGAGAATTTAATTCGTCCGAAAAGAATCCCATAATCCTTACAGCCCTCATGCAGATGGCTACCAAGCTTGGCATTGATACCATCGCCGAAGGCGTAGAAACGGAGGAGCAGATCAAGTTCTTAAAAGAAATAGGATGTAACAAGCTCCAGGGCTATTATTTTAACAGACCAAACCCCACCGATGTGGTGATCGAAAACTTCAGACAGGGTACAGGTATAGCCTATGAGAATAAGCCTGAATCGGGATATTTCGAGATCATAAGCAAAGCGAGTCTTACAGAACCCACCATCAATTCCCTGGAATATGGGGAAGCCGTGAATGAATATTTAAATGCGCTTCCCATGGGCGTGCTCGAATATTCGGATGACGAATTCTATGTCTTAAGATATAACAAGACCTATGAAGAATTCCTGATAAAAGCAGAATTCATTCCCCGTGATGCTCTTCAGGGAAATGCCGTACATGTAATGTTAAGAAGAAATCCTGATCCCAACTTTGTAAAAGCTGCCAAAAAAACCGTAAAGTCCAAGCAGTGGGTTGCGGTAAAAGACAGCGTGGAAAACGGAATGTCCATGAGAGCCTATGTAAGATGGCTGGCGAGGAATCCCGTAAACGGTGCAGAAGCTGTCCTTATAGTAATCCTTGCCGCTACCACCGATGATGCACAATGACCCATGTCCCCATTAATTGTAAAAAGAAGGGCTTTATGCTATAATAAAGAAGCAAATGGGGTAGATTGAGACACGGAAGTCTCGCATGAATCCGGAAAGGAGAATTATCATGAAAGTCAATCCTAAGAATGATTATTCAACATTATTATCATCAATGAATCAGAACAACAGTCTGGGAATTTCTCTTACCGACTATGCTTCCATAAAGAATAACAGTTATTCAAAACTCATGAAGGCCTATTATGGAAAGGGTAATGGTTCCGGCAAAACCTCCCGCAGCGCTTCAAAGGCCAAAGTGGATGAAACCACCGTTAAGCTTGCAAGCAATGTAAAGTCAAAAGCCACGGAACTTAAAGATTCACTGAAGAAGGTTGAATCCTACGTAAAATCCGGTGACAAAGAAAATCTTACAAAAGCCGTATCCGAGTTCGCAGACGCTTACAACAAAACAGTTTCCAATGTTAACAGTCTCGGAAATTCAGGTATCACAAGAAGTGCCCAGGGAATCGTTGATTCCATCGGCTACAACTTAAAGCTTCTTGATAAAGCAGGAATTTCCATTGACGAATCCGGCAAGATGTCCGTTAACGAAGAAAAGGTAAAAGAAGCGGACTCTGCTCTCAAATCTCTTTTCTCGGGAGTAGGTTCTTTTGGCGACACCATCGCAAGTAAAGCTTCTTCCATTGAGAGAGCAGCCGACAGAATCGTTAAGTCAGGTCCGACACTTTATGATAAGACCGGCGACAAAAACATGGTAGACACCTCCGGAAATATATTTGATTCAATCATGTAAGACAATAAAATCCCGAAAGGGTTTTATCGAATAAGCGTTTAATAAAAGGGCTCTGTAAGGGCCCTTTTTTATGTTTTTTTTATTGACAATGCAGGGCTTAAATCTTAAAATAAACCATGCACGCAGGAATGGCGGAATGGCAGACGCGCACGGTTCAGGTCCGTGTGAAGTAAAATTCATGTGGGTTCAAGTCCCATTTCCTGCATTGACAACAGGACAGCGAATTAATATAGCTGTCCCTTTTGTTTATTTAGCGGAAACATGCATATAAGGGTATGGGTATGAATATAAGAGCCAATATAAAAAAATACTACGAGATCACCAGGGATTACATTAAAGCCAATAAGCTTTTAAGCGGTTGCTTTGTGGCTGTTGTTTTAATCCTTTTGGCGATCCTTTTAATATTCTTTTCGCCTGAAAAAAGGGCGGGCAGAGCAATCGGAAAGGCGGACCGCTATCTTGAGATGGGTCAGCCCGAGAACGCTGCCGATTACTATAGAAAGGCTGTAAACATCGCGCCCACCAGCACCAAGGCCTATTACGGACTGGTTTATTCGGAGCTCTCCTTCGGTGATAAGGTAGCTGCCATCACGGACTTTGACAATGCCAGAGTCAGCTTTTACAAATACACCGATGCAATGCGTGAAAAAGAAAAGAACTACTTGATCGAAGCCTACTTGCTGGTGCCTGAACTTTATGAGGATATAACCGCAAGGATTCAGCTCCTAGAAGAAGTATATGCATATACCAATGAATCCGACGAATTAAAGCCTATTCTTTCGGATAATTATCTGGAATATGCAAGAAGCTTAAAAGAAGAAGATCCGGAAACAGCCCTTTTATATTATGAAAAGGTAATGGAATTAAGACAGGGCGATGCCAATATCGCTCCGGAGATCGCCGAGATCGTGTCCCTTTCCGTGGATCAGTTACGTTCCTACGATCGATTTGATGATGCCTACGCACTTCTCGATAAATACAAGGATTATCTCGGTGGATCCTACGATTCTTTGAAACAGACGGTATCCGAGTCCGAAGAACTCTTTGAAAAGAAAGCTGAAATGCTTCAGAAGATTTATGAGGAAATGGAGACCTATTATTTCGACAATAAAGACAATTGGCAGGAAAGCGCCGTTTCGGAAGATGTGAACACCGGAATTTTCACAAAAGACTGGACAAATCTGTTATTTTACGATGACGCCGTTGCCTTTATAGTTGAGACATTTTCCAATGAAGAATATTTCTACGCGCCCGATGGTTTCACCAAGGACTACACGGGAGTCGCATGCGGCATCTATACCTACGGCAATGTGGTAACGGATGCTGAGGAAAAGAATCATATATCATATTATTTCTATTTCGGAGAATATGTTAACGGTAAGAGAGAAGGTTATGGATATTCCTTTATAAAGAACGGTGAATCCTCATATCTTGCCTATGAAGGTCAGTGGTCCGGTGACAAGCCGAACGGTACCGGCGTTCTTTATGAAAGCGAGCGTTATGCCTACACTTCCCTCGATAAATACAAGATAAAGACCGTAGGTAACTGGTCTGACGGACTTGCCGACGGCGCCATGCAGAAATACGCATTCGTGGATCAGCTTCCCGATACCTCCTTTGTGGGAGAAGAAGTTGTTAAGAAGGGCGTTGCCGAAGAAATACCCGCCGAGACCGAAGAGTACTACGTGGATCTGACTTCTTCAGAAGGTAAATACCTGGTAGGAATTTTAAAGAGCGTTAAGGACGGATTTGATGTATTCCTTCCCGTTATGGCAAACAGAGATACCTTGTTCGGTATATTTGGTTTCTAAAATGCGATCCCGAAAGATTGTCTTTCGGGATTGTTTTTTATTAAAATAAAAAGTCTTATTCCCTCCGATTTTTCACGTAAAAATCCCTTTTACGGTTTAACGTCATAAAAAATTTTTGCAATTTTCGAAAAATAAAAAAGGATTTTCATCTGTCTCGCAGAATATTTAGTATAGAGACTATTTTTTTGCTTACATACGGGAATGGAGACATTAAATGTTAATTCGCGAAAGCCTTGAAAAATGGGAAGAGGACTACTTAAGTCCTTATGCTATGCTTAGCAAAAACTCTAAGGGCAGGTTAAGGGATGAAGAACCCTGCGACATAAGACCTGTATTTCAGAGAGATCGAGATAGAATAATTCATAGTAAAGCATTCAGACGTCTTAAAGATAAGACTCAAGTGTTTCTTTCTCCTGACGGAGATCACTATAGAACACGTCTCACTCACACTCTTGAGGTATCACAGAACGCCCGCACCATCGCTAAAGCCCTCATGTTGAATGAAGAACTGGTAGAAGCGGTAGCATTGGGCCATGACCTTGGGCACACTCCCTTCGGACATGCAGGGGAGAGGGCTCTTAACAGAGTGTGTCCCTTAGGATTCGACCATTCCAAGCAAAGTGTAAGAACCGTTGATGTTCTGGAAAAAGACGGCCAGGGCATTAACCTGACATACGAAGTCAGGGACGGTATCTTAAATCATCAGACCTCCGGCATGCCCTGCACGCTGGAAGGAAAGGTCGTAAGATTTTCCGATAAAATAGCCTATATTCATCATGATATGGATGATGCCATCAGAGCCGGTATCCTAAAAGAAACAGATGTGCCAAAAGAAATCTCATCGGTGATCGGTGAAACCTGCGGTGAGAGACTGGATCACTTCATCCATGACATAGTTATGAACAGCATGGGAAAGAACGACATCGTCATGAGCGCCCCCGTGGCAAAAGCCATGAAGGACATAAGAGAGTTCATGTTTGAATATGTATATCAGAGTCCCATTGCAAAAAGCGAGGAAGGCAAGGCGGAACGCCTGGTGGAAGAGCTCTATGATTATTTCTTAAAGCACTTCGACAAGCTTCCTGAAGCATTGAAGCGCCTTACGGATAAAGGCGACAGCAAAGAAACGGTTGTATGCGACTACATCGGTGCCATGACGGACAGGTTCGCCCTTACCGTCTATGAGGATTTATTCATTCCTAAGACCTGGCACGGTTAAATAAAGGGAAATGGGGTTTTACATTGCGTTATCCTGAAGAGTTGATTGAAGAGATCAGACTGCGAAACGACATAGTGGATGTTGTGGGAAGCTATGTGAGGATCCAGAAAAAGGGCTCCTCATATTTTGGGCTGTGCCCTTTTCACAGCGAGAAATCCCCTTCTTTTTCAGTGTCCCCCACAAAGCAGATGTATTATTGCTTCGGCTGCGGAGCAGGCGGAAATGTCATTTCTTTTGTAATGAATTATGAGAATTATTCATTCAAAGAAGCGGTGGAACACTTGGCAGAGCGGGCAGGCATAAAGCTTCCTGAGATCGAATATACAAGTGAGCAGAAAGAAAAAGAAAATAAAAGAGTGCAGCTTCTAAATGCAAACCGGGAGGCTGCCAAATATTTTTACTATTTACTTCGTAATAAGCCCGGAGAAGCGGGTCTTAAGTATTTAAAGGGCCGTGCGCTTACGGATGAAACCATAGATAAGTTTGGTCTGGGATTTGCCAATATCACTTCCGATGACCTGGTGAAGTATCTTAGATCCAAGGGCTTTAAAGATGACATTATAAGAGAAGCCGGACTTGCTTCCTATGATGAAAAGCATGGTATGCAGGATAAATTCTGGAATCGTGTCATGTATCCGATACAGGATCAGAATCACAGAGTCATAGGCTTCGGCGGACGTGTTATGTCGGATGCAAAGCCGAAATATTTAAACTCCCCCGAGACCATGATATTTGATAAGAGCCGTAACCTTTATGGACTCAATTTTGCAAGAACTTCGCGAAAGAATCATTTTATATTATGCGAAGGTTATATGGATGTAATAGCCATGCATCAGGCAGGCTTTACTGAAGCAGTTGCTTCCCTTGGTACCGCATTTACTTCGGGCCAGGCAAGCTTACTGCATAGATATACGGATGCTGTGTATCTTGCCTACGACAGCGACGGAGCCGGTGTAAGTGCAGCCCTCCGCGCCATAGGAATATTGAGAGATGCCGGCATGACAGCCAAGGTAATAAACATGCGGCCCCACAAGGACCCGGATGAATTCATCAAAAACCTTGGTGTGGAAGCTTTTCAGGAGCGAATTGATCAGGCTGAAAACAGTTTCTTTTTCGAAGTGCGTATTTTAGAAGGAAACTTTAACTTAAAGGATCCCGATGAAAAGACCAGGTTCATAAAAGAAATTGCGGCGAAGCTTGTGACCTTCCCCGACGAAATCACCAGAGAGAATTATTTAAGCGCCATTTCCGATAAGTACTCGATTAATCCGGAAAGCCTTAAAAAGCAGGTGGCGGTTCTCGCGTCTAAATCTCTCGGGGATTATGTGCTTTCTTACCGGCCGAAATCGGGCATTCAGAAAAAGGATGCGGGAGAACCTGCCAAGAAAATACAGAGTTTTCTTCTTACATGGTTATGCGAGGAACCCAAGATCTACGGCCTCATAAAGCCATACATCACCATTGATGATTTTACCGATGATGTATACAGGAAAGTGGCAGAACGCCTCTTTTCCGATCTGGAGAAGGGTCAGGTAAATCCCGGCGCCATCGTTGACTTATTCGACGAAGATGAAGAGAAGGCGACCGTAGCCAAGATCTTCAATACGGAACTTGTGGAGATAACCGAGAACAACGAAAAAGAAAAGGCTCTTCACGATCTGGTCCTTAATGTAAAAAGAAACAGTTTCGATGCACTTAATGAAAAGCCCGACAAAGACGCATCGGATGCCATGAAGATCTTCAACGGCAAAAAGGCCCTTGAGCAATTAAAGAATATTCAGTTTCACATCGAGTGAATATGAAATAGAGAAATAGGAGTGAATAAATTAAATGGACGAGAATTTACAGGCAAAATTTGACGAGAGAGTAAAGGAATTCCTTGCTCATTGCAAAAAGAAAAAGAACACTATCGAATTTACTGAGATAAATGATTATTTTCAGGATTTAAACCTTGACGAAGACATGTACGACAAGCTCATGGAAATTCTTGAGCAGAGTAACGTAGATGTGATGCAGCTTCCCGAAGAACCTGAGATCGACGACGATATCATCCTGGATGATGAAGAAGAGATCGACGTAGAAAACATTGACTTATCAGCTCCCGAAGGTGTCAGCATTGAAGACCCCGTGCGTATGTACTTAAAGGAGATCGGTAAGGTACCCCTTCTTAGTGCAGAAGAGGAGATCGAACTTGCAAAGCGTATGGAAAAGGGCGATGAAGATGCCAAGAAAAAACTGGCTGAAGCCAACTTACGTCTCGTAGTTTCAATAGCAAAGCGTTATGTGGGACGTGGTATGCTTTTCCTTGATCTTATTCAGGAAGGTAACTTAGGTCTTATCAAGGCCGTTGAAAAATTTGATTACAGAAAAGGTTACAAGTTCTCAACCTATGCTACATGGTGGATCCGTCAGGCTATTACCCGTGCCATCGCCGACCAGGCAAGAACCATCCGTATCCCCGTACATATGGTTGAAACCATCAATAAACTTATCCGTGTTTCAAGACAGCTTTTACAGGAACTCGGCCGTGAGCCCCTTCCCGAAGAGATTGCAGCTGAGATGAACATGCCCGTTGACAGAGTGCGTGAGATCCTTAAGATTTCCCAGGAACCCGTATCCCTGGAAACACCAATCGGTGAAGAAGAAGACAGCCACTTAGGCGACTTTATCCAGGATGATAACGTGCCCGTACCTGCCGATGCAGCAGCTTTCACATTATTAAAGGAACAGCTTGTTGAAGTTCTCGGAACACTTACGGACAGAGAACAGAAGGTATTAAGACTTCGTTTCGGTCTTGATGACGGACGTGCCCGCACTCTTGAAGAGGTAGGTAAGGAATTTAACGTAACCCGTGAACGTATCCGTCAGATTGAAGCAAAGGCATTGAGAAAGCTCCGTCATCCCAGCCGTTCACGTAAGCTCAAGGATTATTTGGATTAATAATGAACATTTCAGACAGACTCCTAAGAGTTTCCGAAATGGTGCAGAAGTGCGGAACAGTAGCCGATATCGGCTGCGACCACGGCTATGTCACCATATATTTACTTAAAAACGGTATTGCTGAAAGAGCAGTATCGGCTGATGTCAACAAAGGCCCTCTTGAAGCCTGCGAAAAGAATCTGCGCCTTGAACATGTAAGTGACAGAGCTAAAGTTCTTTTGTCGGACGGTTTCAAAGCCTTTGATGCAAAAGAAAAAATCGATGCCGCCGTAATTGCCGGCATGGGGGGACGCCTCATGAAACGGATACTTACGGAGGGAGAAGCAATTGTAAAGAATGTATCCCAGCTGGTGCTTCAGCCCCAGTCAGAGATATTTCTTATAAGAGAATGGGTCAGGGAAAATAACTTCCACATTGAGCGGGAAGAAATATTGAAAGAGGACGGAAAATATTACTTTATATTGGACGTTCGACGGGGTAGTGAAAAAGAAGAATTTAGAGAAGTTTATGATTCTTTTTCCAAATATTTAATTGAAAAGAAAGACCCCTTACTCATAGAATACTTAAGAAGAGGATTAAATAATAACCTTAAGTATCTTCAGGGCATAGAAGAATCCAGACAGGGAAGGCTGTTACATGAAAATGCATTGATCAACGAGGCCCTTTCCATGATGGAATAATACGGAGGTTAAGAAATGGCAAAGCTTACTATCAAAGGCAAGACTTACGAATTTGCAACCGGCACCACCTATGAAGAGGTTGTATCCTCATTCCAGAAGGACTATAACGGAAACATAGCCCTTATCACCGAAAACGGTAAGATCAGAGAATTGTTCAAAGCGGTATACAAAGACGCAGACATTGATTTTATCACCCTGAGTGATCCCACAGGTCACAAGACCTACGCGCGTTCCGCGATCATGCTGATGCTTAAAGCATACTGGGACGTTGTCGGTAAGGATGTTAACGAAAAAGTTAAGATCGAATTTGTGATCGGCGACAGTTATTATTGTTCAGTCAAGGGCAGCAACAAGATTACCGAAGAATTCTTATTAAAGGTAAAGGCCCGCATGCAGGAACTTGTGGAAATGAATATTCCTTTCCAAAAAGAAAGCATGACCAGGGAAGAAGCCCTTGAATTATTTAAGAAGTACAATTTTACGGATAAGTTAAGCTTATTTAAGTATAGAAGAAGCTCTTCCGTAAATATTTACCATCTGGAAGATTATTATGACTATTACTACGGTTATATGCTTCCATATACAGGTTTGGTTAAATGGTTTGATCTGATGCCCTATGATGAAGGCTTTATGCTCACAATTCCTTCCATGGCAAGCCCCAACGAGGTTAAGCCCTTCGAAGAAAGAAGACATCTTTTCGAAGCCTTGAAGGAATCCACCGAGTGGACCGAAAAAATGGGCGTAGGAACCATCGGAGAATTAAATGATGCGGTATGTACCGGTGCAATCAATGATCTTATTCTGGTGCAGGAAGCATTGCAGGAAAGAAAGATTGCTGAGATCGCAAGAGATATCGTAGAACGCGGAGGCGTAAAGTTTGTTATGATTGCAGGTCCTTCTTCTTCAGGAAAGACCACCTTCTCTCACAGACTCTCCGTTGAATTACGGACCTTCGGCTTAAAGCCCCATCCCATCCCCGTTGACGATTATTTTAAGAATCGTGAAGAAACACCCAGGGATGAAAAAGGCGATTATAACTTCGAATGTCTTGAAGCCATCGATGTGGAACAGTTCAATAAAGACATGAATGCTCTCCTTAAAGGCGAGCGTGTCGAGCTTCCCACCTACAATTTCAAGACAGGAAAAAGAGAATACGGAAAGGGTAATTTCAAACAGCTCGGTCCCGATGATGTCCTTGTAATCGAAGGTATTCACGGACTTAATGATAAGATGAGCTACTCCCTTCCCAATGAGTCCAAGTACAAGATCTATATCAGTGCTTTGACCAGCATTAATATAGACGGACATAACAGAATTCCCACTACTGACGGACGTTTATTACGTCGTATGGTGCGTGATGCCCGTACCCGTGGCACCAGCGCTCAGGCTACCATTAAGATGTGGCCTTCCGTAAGACGCGGTGAAGAAGAAAATATCTTCCCCTTCCAGGAAAATGCGGATGCAATGTTCAATTCAATACTGATCTACGAACTTGCTGCATTTAAGACCTATGCGGAACCCATTCTTTTTGATATAGATCCTTCGGAACCTGAATATATCGAAGCCAAGAGACTGTTAAAGTTCCTTGAATATTTCGTGGCTTTAGACCCGAAGGTAGTACCCAATAACTCCATTTGCCGTGAATTTATCGGCGGAAGTTATTTCAACGTATAAGTTAATATTTTGGTAAGTAGGACAAATGATCGCGGCTGCTTTACGCAGGTGAGGAAAGTCCGGGCTTCACAGGGCAGGGTGCCGGATAACGTCCGGTGGAGGTGACTCCAAGGCCAGTGCAACAGAGATATACCGCCTGTTTTACAGGTAAGGGTGGAAAGGCAGTGTAAGAGACTACCGTCCGCATGGTAACATGCGGAGCCATGTAAACCCCACTCGAAGCAAGACCAAACTTCCCGCAAGGGATGGGACGAGCATGAATTTGCCCGATTCTTCGTCCAGGTAGGTCGCTTGAAGTTGCCGGTAACGGTAGCTCTAGATAGATGATCATTCAACGACATAACCCGGCTTATCGTTCTGCTTACCATTTATTAAATAAAGAGAGATTATGAAAAAGAACATAGTAATTGCAACCCTTGCAGTCCTTTTATTTGCTATTGTGGCAGGAATCGTGATTGCTTTTTGTTTGCCCGGGAATCTGACGGAAGAAGAAAGGATCGCTAAGCTTCGGGACTCATCCGTCATGATCCATGTAGATGGCGCATCGGGCTCAGGAGTTATTGTAAAGAAGACTGAAGAAGCCGTTTTTATTGTCACCTGTGCACATCTTATGACTGAATACGACCAGGGCATAGTGACTCTCGTAAACGGAATGACCATATTCGGCGATGTAGTTTCTTTTTCCGAGGAAAAGGATCTGTGCATATTAAAGGTCAGATCCGAATACATCGACGAGGATCTGTACGCAGAAATGAAACCTGCGGATATAAGTAAAAAGGCCTTTAAGAAGCTTAAAAAGGACGATGAAGTCTATATCGCGGGATCGGCTCTTGCTGTCGGAAGCAATATTGTTAAGGGTGAATTTAAGGAAAAAGAATATTATGTGCCGGAATTCGACATGGAAATGCTATATATTTATGCAGAGACCATGCCGGGGCTCAGCGGATGCGGAGTCTTTGATAAGGACGGCAATTTAATAGGTATACTTGCAGGTGGCTCCGACAATGCCGAAGCCGTTTGTGTAAGCTTAGATGACGTTTTAAGCGAAATGGAGGATTTATAAAATGACAAGAATTGACGTTGTATCAGGCTTTTTGGGAGCAGGTAAGACAACTCTCATCAAGAAACTTTTAAAAGAAGCCTTAAATGGCGAAAAGGTAGTGCTTATCGAAAATGAATTCGGTGAAATCGGCGTAGACGGCGGATTCTTAAAGGATTCAGGTATCGAGATCCGTGAAATGAATTCAGGCTGTATCTGCTGTTCACTTGTAGGTGACTTCAGAACATCCCTTGCGGAAGTTATTGAAAAATATGCTCCCGAAAGAATCCTTATCGAGCCTTCAGGCGTAGGTAAGCTTTCGGATGTACAGGCTGCAGTTTATGAAGCAGCTGAAAAAGCAGGAGTTGAAGCGGGTTCTTCCGTAGCAGTTGTGGATGCTTCCAAGGCAAAGGTTTATATCAAGAACTTCGGCGAATTCTTTATCGATCAGATCGAGCATGCCGGAACTATTATTTTAAGCCGTACTCAGAACATGGATGAAGCAAAGCTTAAGACAGTGCTTGAGCTTATCCGTGAACATAATAAAGATGCCAAGATCGTAACAACTCCCTGGGATGATTTAACAGGAAAATATATCCTTGATACCATCGAATCAGTTACATCTTTCTCCGATGAATTATTAGAGGAATTTAAGAAAGAACACCACCATCACGATGATGATGACGATGACGATGAAGAATGCTGCTGTCACCATCACCATGATGACGACGATGATGATGACGAACACGAATGCCACCATCATCACCATGAACATGATGAAAACTGCACCTGCGGATGCCACGATCACGACCATGAACATCACCATCATCACCACCACGCTGATGATGTATTTGACAGCATCGGTATTGAAACAGCTGAAAAGTTCACTGAAGATGAAGTTAAGTCCATCTTAAACGATCTTGGCAATGCGGTTGAATTTGGTATTGTATTGCGTGCCAAGGGTATGGTACCTGCCAAAGACGGCGGCTGGATCTACTTTGACTATGTTCCCGGCGAACTCAATGTCCGTGCAGGAAGCCCCGAATACACCGGTAAAATCTGTGTAATCGGTTCAGGCCTTAAGGAAGACGCCATTAAAGAACTTGTTTTGGAAAGAAAAGGAAACTAATCAGGAGAAACCATGAAATCAGTTTTTGTAATAAACGGCTTTTTAGACAGCGGTAAGACACAGTTTATAAGCTACACTCTTGCACAGCCCTATTTCAGGACCAAGGGAACCACACTTCTTATTATGTGTGAAGACGGTGAAGAAGAGTATGATCAGAAGCTCTTAGCTGCCACCAATACGGTACTCGTAAAGGTTTCAAGCGAAGAAGAGGTTGCTCCCGATGCCCTCATGGAGCTTGATAAGAAGTATCGCCCCAGCCGTGTTATCTTCGAATATAACGGCATGTGGAATTATAAGAACTTTAAGCTTCCCTTCCAGTGGAAATTAGAGCAGCAGATCACTACCATCGATACTTCCACATTTGAAGTATATTACAACAATATGCGTTCTCTTTTGGGAGAGATGATCAGAAAGTCCGAGCTCATTATCTTTAACAGAGCGGACGGCTTAAATGACAAGCTTACCACCTACAAAAGAAACATTAAGGCTCTTAACCAGACAGCCGAAGTGGTATTTGAGGATAAGGACGGAGAAGTCAACGCAACTCTTGATGAAGAATTACCCTTCGATGTATCCAAGGATCATATAGATCTGACCGATGATACCTATGGAATCTGGTATCTTGATGCCATCGATAACCTTGACAGATATTTAGGGAAAACAGTTTCTTTTACCGCATGCGCATTGGTGCCGGGAGATTTCGCCAAGGGCTATTTCGTGCCGGGACGTGCCATCATGACATGCTGCGCCGAGGATATACAGTTTTTAGGCTATGCATGTAAGTATGCGGATGCAGATAAGTTAAAGGACCGCGAATGGCTCAAGGTCACATGCAGAGTGGGAAAAGAATATTTTGCGGGTTATGAAGGTGAAGGCCCCGTGCTGGAAGCCATAAGTGTAGAAAAGACCAAGGCTCCCAAGAAAGAGGTACTTACTTTTTAACTGATAGGAGAAGACCGGATGATACCTTATTCTTTAACTCAGATCGTATTTTTCTTTTATTGTTATTGCTTCATAGGCTGGATTATCGAATCCACCTACGTATCCGTCAGGACAAAGCATTTAACCAACCGAGGCTTTATGAGAGGCCCGTTCATCCCGATTTACGGATTCGGCGGTCTCACAATGCTACTTGCGGGTACACCCTTACTTAAATGGCCTGTGCTGGTATTTTTTGCAGGCATGATCTCCGCCAGTATTCTTGAATACTTTACGGGAGCTGCCATGGAAGCGATATTCAAGGTGCGTTACTGGGATTACTCCAATGAGAAGTTCAATCTGAACGGTCACATCTGCCTCTTTACAAGCATTTGCTGGGGACTCTTATCCATAGCCCTCGACTATTTTATTCATAAGCCCATAGAAAGACTTTCGGAGTATCTTTTAGGAAAGCCTTTGGATATAATAGTTAATCTTATTACCATTTACTTTATTGTGGATTTAACATTGTCCTTCAAGGCAGCCTTCGATCTGCGTACTCTTATTATCAAGATGGAAGAGGCCAAAGAAGAATTACGGCTTATGGGACGCCGTGTTGACGTGATCCTCGCTGTGATCGATGCGGAAAAAGAAGAGCGTCTTGAAAAACTCGGAGAGACCTTCGATGAGATCAGTGAGAATCTTGAAGAAGGCTTAAATAAGATTAAGTCAATGCTTTCGGAACGCCCCGATGCCATCGCTGATAATATCAAAGAAGAATATGATGAATTCGTAAAGAAGCTTGCTGCTCGAAGAGAGAATAATTACGGACTCCAGGCCTTTAGAGAATTCTATAAGCGAGGGATCTTCCTTGGTAACCCTACCCTTAATTCCAAAAAGTTTAAGGACAGTGTAGAGACCATTAAGAAGTTCGTGGCTGAGAACAGAAATAAGAATAAAAAGACTAAATAGAAGAAAGCGTCATCCATAGGATGGCGCTTTTACATTCTCTTAATTATATTTTCTTTACGGCCTTTTCTTCACAGTACTTGCAACGGTAGATTTCTTTCTTTTCATCCGCAAGGACGAAGATATGAGGAAGCTCCTGTTCGATGGAAGTGATGCAGCGGGGGTTCTTACACTTGATCACATTCTTTAATTCCTTGGGAAGCGTAAGGCGCTTCTTTTCAACGATTTCCCCGGCCTTTACCACATTCACGGTGATGTTATGGTCGATGAAACCAAGAACATCAAGATCCAGCATCTCAAGGGGACATTCGACCTTTAATATGTCTTTCTTTCCCATTTTGTCGCTTCGGACATTCTTTAAGATAGCAACGGTGCAATCAAGCTTATCAAGGCCCAGCTTATTATAGATATTCAGGCTTTCGCCGGCTTTAATATGGTCAAGTACAAAGCCTTCTTCGATTTTTCCTACGTTTAACATTTTACGCCTCCAGATTTAAGAGTGTCATGATAAGAGCCATTCTTACATAGACTCCGTACTGTGCCTGCTTGAAATATGCGGCACGGGGATCGTCGTCCACCTCCACGGAAATCTCGTTAACTCGGGGAAGGGGATGAAGCACTATCATGTCAGGCTTCGCAAGAAGCATCTTTTCTTTTGTGAGAATATAGAAGTTCTTAAGTCGTATATAGTCTTCTTCGTTGAAGAAGCGTTCTCTCTGTACGCGGGTCATATAGAGGATATCAAGCTTACCCATTACATCATCAAGCTTTATAACTTCTTCGTAGGACGCGTTCTTTTCATTGAGCTCGTCGATGATGTAGTCGGGAATCTTTAACTCCTCGGGAGAGATAAATACGAAGTGAATATTATCATATCGTAAAAGGGCGCGGATGAGAGAGTGGACGGTACGCCCGAATTTCAAGTCACCGCATAAGCCGATGGTGTAACCACCGAGACGGCCCTTTAAACTTCTGATGGTAAGAAGGTCTGTTAAAGTCTGTGTGGGATGCTGATGTCCGCCGTCACCTGCGTTGATCACGGGGATAAGTGATTTGGACGCAGCTACCATTGGCGCACCTTCTTTGGGATGACGCATCGCACAGATATCGGCATAGCAGGATATTACGCGGATGGTGTCGGATACGCTTTCGCCCTTTGCAGCGGATGAAGAAGAAGCTTCGGAAAATCCGATTACATTTCCTCCGAGATTCATCATGGCAGCTTCAAAGCTTAAGCGGGTTCTGGTACTGGGTTCATAGAAGCATGTCGCAAGCTTTTTACCGTCACATACGTGAGCAAAGCGCTTAGGATCCTTTTCAATTTCTCCCGCCAGGTCAAATATTTTGTCTAATTCTTCCACGGTAAAGTCCAGGGGACTCATAAGATGGCGCATGGAAAACCTCCTAGATAATAATGGAAATTTAATTTAAAGAAAAAGAGAAGGAAAACCTTCTCTTTCTTTTTAACTAAGAAAAGTAACCAGCTCTGAAACTTCCTTACGCTTGGGAGCAACGGGGTCAACTGCGGGATGACCCAACACGATCAGGGCGGCTACGCCTTGCTCTGCAGGGAGATTAATGGCTTTTGCAATGGCATCTTCATCGAATATACCGAGAATAACTGAGCCAAGACCCTTGTCATGAGCTGCGAGACAAAAAGCTTCAGCTGCGATACCGCAGTCAAAATTCTGCCATCTGTCTTCTTTTTTAGTGGTATAGGAACCATCTCTTTCGTAACCGGAGCGTTCCTTTATATATGTGAGGACTACAAGCATGGGAGCCTTTGATACCATTGTGGCATTGCCTTCAAAGGATTTAAATGCTGTATCAGCAACCAATGCCTTCTTGTCGCCTTCAAGTATCACGTATCTTGCGATCTGCGTATTCTTCCAGCTGGGAGCGAATCTTGCGGCGTCGATGATCTCATTTACCACGAAATGATCCACTGCGTCATCGGTGAAAGAACGTATGCTTCTTCTTGTTTTAATGCATTCAATAGCTTCCATAAATTCCTCCTTAAATTCTTTTTCTAAATTCTAACATAAGGGAAAATGCGATTCAACGATATTTAAATAAAAGTTTGTCTTATTATTAAATATTAATTGGTTAAAAGTATGCTTGAATAGTGGGGGAAAAGAAAGTACATTTAAAGTAACTATTACCACAGGAGGATCCGGCATGGAACTGGACATGACCAAGGGAAGTCCCTTTAAATTAATACTCAGCTTTATGGTTCCCGTACTTATCGGTAACGTTTTCCAGCAGCTTTATAACATGGCAGACACTATTATTGTGGGAAGATTCGTAGGTATCGATGCCCTCGCGGCAGTGGGCGCAACAGGTACCATCAACTTCCTGATTCTCGGGTTCGCCATGGGGCTTACCACCGGATTCACGGTCATTACTGCTCAGAAATATGGCGCGGGAGACTATGACGGGGTAAAAAGAAGCGTTATCGGAGCACTGGTGTTATCAGCTATTACCGCCATCGTAATTACCTTTATAAGTGTAAAGGGCATGGACTGGCTTTTAACTACCATGAATACTCCCGAAGATATTTATGTTATGTCGAGAGATTATATCATAACCATCTGCCTCGGTATGGCATTTACCATTCTTTATAACATTATGGCGAGCTTACTCCGGGCTGTGGGCAATTCAAGAGCGCCCTTATATTTTCTGATCATTTCGGCGACCATCAATATCGTGCTGGACCTTGTGCTCATTATCAACTTCAACATGGGCGTGCGCGGTGCGGCTCTTGCTACGGTTATTTCCCAGGGAATCTCAGGTATTCTCTGTGTGTTCTATACATATCACAAGGTTAAGGTTTTAGTTCCCGGAAAAGAACACTTAAAGCTTGATTACAGCATCATGAGAAACCAGTTAAATGTGGGTATTCCCATGGCATTGCAGTTTTCGATCACAGCGGTTGGAACCATCATGGTCCAGGCAGCACTTAATAAATTCGGTTCCGTTGTGGTAGCTTCCTACACGGCAGCCAACAAGGCGGGAATGTTTGCAACTCTTCCCTATACCGCCATCGGTGTTACCATGGCAACCTATGCGGCTCAGAACCGCGGTGTCAACGATATTGACAGGATCAAAAAAGGAACCCGTGTTGCGAGCATCATGAATGTGATCTATTCAATTGTCGCTTACGGACTCATTGTTCTTTTGATACCTGTATTATTAAAGCTCTTTATAGATTCAAATGCAGATATACCTTTTGATGAGATCTTAAGATACGGAAGAACCTACGTAGTGGTGCTTGGCTCCTGCTATGTGGCCCTCGGCACCATCTTTATTTACAGAAACACCCTTCAGGGCGTCGGATACTCCATGGTTGCCATGGTTGGCGGAGTGGTAGAGCTTATATGCAGAGCAATAGTTGCTACCATCGCATCAGCCAAGATGAATTATATCGGAGTATGTGCGGCTGACCCTATTACATGGGTGGTAACAGGCATATACTTATTATTCATGTTCAGTTACGCAGTTAAAAAGATGAAAGCGGAAAAGCTTGATTTTCAAGAGAAGGAAGCGGCGGTTTAATGAACTACGACGAATCCCTGGAATATTTAAACGGACTATCTAAAAAAGGCATTCATCCGGGGCTTGAAGGTATCGAAAAGCTTTTGGCAGCATTAGATAACCCCGAAAAGGATCTGAATATAATACATGTGGCAGGCACCAACGGAAAGGGCTCCACATGTATGTTTCTCATGTCCGTATTAAATAAAGCGGGATACCGCCCGGGGCTGTTTCAGTCCCCCAAGGTCTTTGATGAACGTGAGATCATTAGGGTCAAAAACCGAAATATCTCCAAGGATGACTTCGCAGATCTGGTAACTCGCATATCGGATACGAACCTCGAATTCACCCGGTTTGAAGCGGAAACCGCCATGGCCCTTTTATATTTTAAAGAAAAAGAATGTGACCCCGTGATACTGGAAGCAGGTATGGGAGGGTTACTTGATGCCACCAATGTATCCAATAAAGCTCTTATGACCATATATACCGCCATAGGCATGGATCACATGGAATACCTCGGGAATTCATTATCAAAGATCGCCGAGAATAAAGCAGGATTGATCAAAAGAAATTCTTTTGTGATAAGCAATATCCAGCAGGACAATGTGAGAGCCATTTTAAAGGCAAAAGCAAATGCCATGGATGCTCTGTTTACATCAGTAAATCCTGATTTAATAAACAAGGTAAAAATCTTCAGGGAATATACCACCTTTGATTACGGGTGTTTGAAAAAGCTTAAGATCGCCATGCTGGGACTTAACCAGCCTGGAAATGCAAGCCTTGTAACGGAAGCGGTACTTAAGTTACGTGAGCTTGATTATAAAATAAGCGATAAGAATCTTTATGACGGTCTCTTTGAAGCTAAGAACCCGGGAAGGTTTGAAAGAATCTCCGAAAAACCGGTGATCTATCTCGACGGAGCCCACAATGTTCCTGCAGCGGAATGCCTTGTTGACAATATCAAAGCCTATTTTACAAAGCAGAAAATAATATATATAATGGGAATGTTTAGGGATAAAGATGCAGAAGAAGTGATAAAGCTTACGGCGCCTTTTGCTTCACACATCTTAACAGTGACACTGCCAAACCGCGAGCGAAGCCTCACCGCTTTTGAGCTTGCGGATATGGTAAGAAGTGTCAATCCCATGGTATCTTCCTGCGACAGCATTGATGAAGCGGTGGAAATCGCTACGATGATGGCATCGGAGACAGGAGCATACGTGCTTTGCTTCGGATCTCTTTCACATTTAAGCCGGATCAAAGATGCTGTAAGTAAAAAGAAAACAAATTACTTCGGAGTAGTTTAATATGATAGATAAAGACAAGATTAAAGAAGCGGTTAAACTGTTAATTGAAGGAATGGGAGAGGATCCCAATCGAGAGGGATTAATAGAAACTCCCGACAGAATCGCAAGAATGTATGAAGAGATCTATGCAGGGTACGATATGGATCCCAAAGAGATCTTATCCAAGCGATTCACGGTTACAAGTGATGAACCCGTAATAGAAAAAGACATCGTATTCTTTTCAAATTGCGAACATCACCTGCTTCCCTTCTTTGGAAAAGTGCATATTGCTTATATTCCAAACGGTGAAGTGGTGGGAATCAGCAAGCTCGCCCGTGTGGTTGAGGTATACGCCCGTCGTGCTCAGATTCAGGAGCAGATGACGGCACAGATCGCGGATGCTCTCATGGAACACTTGAATCCCAAGGGTGTTATGGTAATGGTGGAAGCTGAGCATATGTGCATGACCATGCGAGGCATCAAGAAGCCCGGCAGCAAGACAGTGACTCTTGCAACCCGCGGCGCATACAAAGATGAAGCATTGCAGAATAAATTTTTCAACATGATAAAGGAATAAGGCATGATAATCGGTGGCAAGGAATTTAGACCCAATAAAACATATTTGATGGGAATATTAAATGTGACGCCGGATTCATTTTCAGACGGCGGAAAATATGATGATATTTCCGCCGCTTTGTTTCATGTGGAGAAGATGATCGAGGACGGAGCTGATATAATAGATGTAGGTGGAGAATCCACCCGCCCCGGATACGTTAAAATCTCCGAAAAAGAAGAGATAACACGCGTTACCGATACTATTTCAGAGATTAAAAGACGATTCGACATCCCCGTTTCTCTGGATACTTATAAAACTCCCGTAGCTAAAGCGGGTATTAATGCCGGCGCCGACCTGATCAACGATATATGGGGCGCCATGCATAGGGATTACCCTGATATGGCAGCCTTAATAAGGGACTCGGGTGTCCCCTGTGTGCTTATGCACAATAAGGAAAAGGACGAATACTCTGATTACAAACAGGATTTAATTAATGAATTAAAAATGATCCTGGATCATGCCATAAAAGAAGGTATCCCAAGTGATAAGATAATCCTGGATCCGGGAGTCGGCTTTGCCAAAAACACTGAAGAAAATCTGATGGCTCTTAACCTGATGGATGAATATAGAAAGTTTCCGGTGCCATTCTTAATCGGCGCCAGCAGAAAGTCCGTTATAGGTAACTATTTGAACCTGCCTGTTGATGAAAGACTCGAAGGGACTCTTGCAATAACAGCTCTTTCGGTCATCAAAGGCATGAACTTTGTGCGGGTTCATGATATAAAGGAAAACAGAAGAGTTATTGACATGTTGGGAGGTGTTTTGAATGGATGTAATTGAAATTAAAGGCCTTAAGATCTTTGCGCATCACGGGGTGTTCAAAGAGGAAAAGGAAAAGGGCCAGACCTTTTTCGTTGATATAAGCTTAGAGGTCAGGACCAGAACAGCAGGTAAGAGCGACTATCTGCCGGACACCATTAGCTATGCCGACGTAGCTCTTTTCGCAAAAGAAGTTTTCACTAAAAAGAAATACAGCTTAATAGAAGCTGCAGCCGAAAACCTGGCGGAAAAGCTTTTGTTAAAATTCGATTTAACAAAAGCCGTAACAGTTACCGTGCACAAGCCCGAAGCACCTATTGATGCGGAGTTTTCTGATGTATCTCTTACCATCAGACGTAAGTGGCATGAAGCCTATGTTTCCGTAGGTTCCAATATCGGTGACGGCGAGCAGTTAATTGCGGATGCCAAGAAGAAGATTATCGAAGATAAGCGTAATATCATCCTTAAGGAGTCTCACCTTATCACTACTAAGGCATACGGAAAAACCGATCAGGATGATTTCACCAACGGTTTCTTCATCGTGCGCACCCTTCTTACTCCTGAAGAGTTCCTGCATGATCTTAACCGTATAGAAGCAGAACTGGGTCGTGTTCGTGTAGAACACTGGGGACCTCGTACCATCGATCTTGATATTATCTACTATGATGATTTGATCATTGATTCCGAGCAGCTCACGGTTCCTCACTATGATATGTGTAACCGCGAATTCGTCCTTAAACCCCTTATGGAGGTGGCTCCTCACAAGCGTCATCCCATAAACGGTAAGCTCCCTGCCGAGCTCCTTCAGGACTTACAGAATAATAGTTGATATATACAAAAAAACCTCGGGTCCCTGACCCGAGGCTTTATATTTTATTTTACCAGTTCCACTTACGCTTTCTGTCTACTGTGTAAAGACCCCAGTTACATTCTGACTTGGTGGGGAGAGAACCCTTCCAGGGTTCATCGAAAGCTTCAAAGATGAATACTGTTAACTGCTTTTCATCCATCCACTTGGTGAGCTCTCTGATGTAACGCTCCTGGTTCTGTACATTGGCCTGACCGGGCTTCATAGCGGAGTTGGTCATTGTTGTCCATCCCATTTCTGTGGAAATTACCTGCTTATCAGGGAAGAGCTTTTCAACGGATTCGATGTTCGCCTTGTTTACGTCAATGGCTTCATCAATGGTATTACCGTAGTGAAGAGGGTAGCTGTGTACAGAGATGAAATCAAGGTAGTTGCCAAGCTCGATCAAATGAGGCCATTCGAATACGCCTTCGCAGAAGGTTACGGGCTTGCCGGTAGCTTCCTTTAACTGCTTTGCATGCTCCATGAGTCTTTCGGGAGTTACATTTCTTGCGCCCCATGTGGGAGTATTTTCATTACCGATGGATACTGCAAGGATCTCATCGGAGAATTCTTTAACCATATCGATAAGTCGTAATACTTCTTCGTCGTTTCTTTTTGCATTGGCTGCAAGTTCTTCATCTGAACGCTCCTGCTTTTCGAAAGGACAATCGGGGTTATTGTATTCGGGGAAATTGTCAACACCGAGCATAACCTTCATGTTGAGCTTGTCTTCCTTGATAACTTCCAATGCACGTCTTGCATGATCGTTGGGGTCATACATACGGATGTATTCAAATCCTTCCTTTGCGAGAATATGTAAGTCCTCACGAATCTCTTCCTTGGAAGGAACGATATTTGTCTTAGGGCTCTGGCCTGTTCTGTAGCCGGAGTAGCAGATTGCTTTTTTGTACTCTACGTACTTCTTCATTTTAAATCCTCCATAAGCAATTTGTTTAAAAGATAAAAACCTTTCGACTTTGATTATATCTTGAATCGAAAGGTTTTTAAACAAAAATTTACAAAAATAAGCTATTTTAGACTATTTTTAAGAGCTTCTTTTGCCGCAGTGAACTCGTAAACCTGTGTGCCGCCGTAAGTGGGCACATAGAAAGTATTGAAGCTATCATTAAATTCCTGAAAATAAACATATGTGGATGTGATGTTAATGTTATTGAAGATGCCTTCTTTTATGAGGGTCTTGTTCTGGCCGTCGCTATTGATACGGTAAAGGCCAGGCTCAGTCTGTGAGGACTTCTGATAATAGATGATGCTTCCGTATTTATTAAAGAAATCAAGGCGGTCATCCGTCAGCACATCCATGGTGTTTTCGGAAAGAGAATAGCGGCAGAGACGGTAATTATTCTTCATATCCATGAAATATACATAACTTCCGTCATAAACGGGATTCCACATATCATCAGCATAGACCAGGGATTCCTGATCGGTATTTATGTCATAGGAATATAAATAGTGATTATTGTAGAGACCGTTATAATAAAACTTTCCGTTATAGAAACAGGAAGGATTTACCATGTAATCAAGCAACTCTTCATTTTCATGCTTTTTAACATCCATCCTGTGGAAGGTGGTACCTTCTTTTTCCGTGTAGTTCTGATAGTACATGTACTTACCCACGAGAAGCATGTTCTGGGTAACATTTTTAGATAACGTACGAAGATTCTTGCCGTTACTGTTTAACTGATACATGGCGGGCTTAGCAACGATGCTTCCGAGGCCGGAGCTTGACTTTGATGTCTCGCCGTAAAAGAATACGTAGTCGCCACCTGCATTGATAAATTTGACGGAGAGATCGTACAGCTTTTTAATGTCGGTCTGGTCGGGATTCATGGAGTAGATGCAGCCTGAATCATAAGAGTTGGCAAAATAAACGCGACCGTCATGCTCGCAGAAGAGACCGTTATTATTAAGATTACCTGCAGTATTACCGATGGTGTCTTCGGGGATCACCATGCTTTTTGATTTAAGAACGCCGTAGATTATGATGGCTGTAAGTAACAGCACGACCACACCGATGGTAATGAGGTTTCTTTTCAGATTTTCAGACATATCATGCTCCTCCTTAAACTGATTATAAGCCTTTAAGTTGCTTGTAAACAAGACTTAAAAGGGTTACAATTAACTGAATCAAAATCGCGGGAGGCAAATAGTGAGAGAGCAGGAACTTATAGTCTATAAAGATTTCGATAACGGAGATCTTCTGAAGGATATGGTCTTTTTAATGGAAAATTATGAAGATCCGGGCTCCGACAAGAATGAATTACAGGCGTTATTTTATAAAAATATCCACGAATTACTTGAGCTTGCAGGGAATTACGGATTCTATGGCAACCTGTGGCATTGCTATTTATCCCATTTACTTGTAAATAATGAAAACAGCTATTCAAAGGCTGCGGAGATCGTGGGAGAAGTGGAAGGAAGCATCAACGATGCCGTGCTACATGACATAGTAATATTGAAAGAGCTTTATGACTATGACTTTACTCACATGGCTCTCACATTGGAAGTAAAGGATTTTAATATCGTATTTAATTACAAGGGGTCTTTAAGGGAGAGCAAGGTTTACAACCAGCGAATAGTAAAAAGGATTGTAGAGCTTGCCGAAGATTTTAATAAAGCCTGCACTCCTCAGGAAATGAAGGATATCCTTACTAAATTCTATAAGGATTACGGTGTAGGAAAGTTCGGACTTCACAAAGCCTTCAGAGTGGTTGATAACGGAAGCGATGCAGAGATCGTGCCCATAACCAATATTTCCCATGTATATTTTGAAGATCTGATCGGATATGAAGTACCGAAGCAGAAGCTTATAGAAAATACGGAAGCCTTTGTAAAGGGATTACCCTGCAATAACTGCCTTCTTTTTGGAGATGCGGGTACGGGAAAAAGTTCCTGTATCAAGGCTATTGCCAATAAATACTACGACGACGGACTCAGGATCATCGAAGTCTACAAACACCAATTTGAAGCTCTGAATTCCGTAATTGCCCAGATAAAAAACAGAAATTACAAGTTCATTATCTACATGGACGATTTAAGCTTTGAAGATTTCGAGATCGAATATAAATACTTAAAGGCAGTCATCGAAGGCGGCCTTGAAAAGAGCCCTCAGAATGTGCTTATTTATGCTACATCCAACAGAAGACATCTTATCAACGAAAAGTTCTCGGAACGCGGAGCGAAAGATGATGAAGTACATTTCGGCGATACCATGCAGGAAAAGCTTTCTCTTGTAGCACGTTTCGGTGTCACAATTTATTTCGGTGCCCCCACTCCCAAGGAATACTTTGAGATCGTAAAAGAACTTGCCAAAAGAAATAACATAGAAATGGATGAAAAAGAACTCGTTGACAGAGCCCGTCAATGGGAATTAAATCACGGCGGATATTCGGGAAGAACCGCAAGACAGTTCATACAGTACTTACAAGGAACGGTGTGCAATCAATGATAATACTTGCATCCAAGTCTCCAAGAAGAAAAGAACTTCTCACCAAAATGGGACTTACATATGAAATAATCGAGAGCACAAAGCCTGAATCCACAAGGGAAACAGAACCTTCAAGAATAGTTGAAGACCTGTCGAAATTAAAGGCCGAAGATGTATTATTGAATCTTGATTTAACAAATGATAAATACAAGAACTCACTTATCATAGCTGCAGATACCATGGTGTTCTATAATGGCGAGGGACTCGGTAAACCAAAGGACGAGGCCGACGCAGTACGTATGATAAAAATGCTTTCAGGAAACAGTCACGAAGTCATAACCGGAGTCACATTAATAGAAATTAAATTGGGACTTGTTACTTTAAAGAAAAGCTTCAGTGAAATCACAAAAGTTTCTTTTTATGAACTTTCGGATGATGAGATCGAAGCCTATGTAAGAACCGGTGAACCCATGGATAAAGCGGGGGCCTACGCCATACAGGGACTTTTCGCAAAGCATGTGAAGGGAATCGACGGAGACTACTCCAATGTAGTGGGATTACCGATTTCAAGACTTTACAATGAACTAAAGTGTATTGGTTTTAAGGAGAATGCTTATGTTTGATGAAAAAGTACTTGATTGTTTCCTGGATAATCAGCTTCAGCTCTATCCTGAAGAGGTAGTTTCAAATCGCGAAGAAGCTGAGGAATTCTTAGAAGACGCCATGGCAGTGGTGCTTGACAGCGAAGAAGAAGTGGAAGCTTACTTTGAAGAAGTGGGTATCGACTGTGACGGAAACATCCTGGACGCAGAAGAAGTATTTGATATAGGCGACGGAAGATATCTGGTGCTGGAGGTTTAATTACGAATGGTGGATTTACATACCCACACAGTATGCTCCGACGGGACGTTCACTCCCACGGAACTGGTGGATTATGCGGCTAAATTGGGGTTAACAGCGGTGGCGGTAACGGATCATGATACTGTCGCCGGAATTGAAGAAGCGGTCAGACATGCCAAAGACTTGCAGATATGTGGCCTTCCCTCGGTCAAAGTCGTTCCGGGAATTGAATTTTCTTCGGAATATGAGGGAAGAGATATTCATATTGTGGGTCTTTTTATTGATTATAAAAATGCAGCTTTCGAAAAGTATCTTAAAGACTTTGTCGATTCAAGGGATCGAAGAAACGAGAAGATGTGTAAGCTCCTTCGTGAACGGGGATGCGATATTACTTTTACGGAGCTTCAGGAAGAAAATCCGGGTTCCGTGATCACCAGAGCTCACTTTGCGGGTCTTATGCTTAAAAAGGGCTATATCAGATCGATGCAGGAAGCTTTTGATAAATATATTGGTGACCATGGTCCCTGCTTTGTGGCAAGAGAGAAGGTAACGGTCAGTGATGCGGTGAAGCTTATTCTTGAAGCCGGAGGGATTCCCGTGCTTGCGCATCCTACTTTATATCATATTTCACGGCAGAATCTTGAGAAATTAGTCGAATACTTAAAGAAAGAAGGTCTTATGGCAATAGAGACCAAGTATTCAACATATACCAATGCAGAAGAACGTGAGATCACGGAAATTAAAGAAAAGTATCACCTGTTATCATCAGGTGGCAGCGATTTTCACGGAGAAAATAAAGCTAAGATCGATCTTGGAACCGGCTATGGAAGCCTGAGTGTCCCGGATGAATATTTATATAAGCTGGAAGAAGCACTTGCAAAAAAATGTAACACTCCGTGATCATATTCATCAAAATACAATATGAAAGAACAGTAAAAATATGTACAGCGATAAGAAGATTTTATTTACCGATATGGACGGCACACTTTTAAATAATGACAGTGTTATTTCTGATAATATGATGGCCTGCTTAACCAGGCTTACCGATGCCGGACACTATCTTGTGTTATCTTCGGGACGTCCGATGAACAGCATAATCGAACGAGTAGTTAAACTTAAATTAAACATTCCGAATCTCATCATCATTTCCAATAACGGCGGCCTCATCAGAAACTACGTAACAGGAGAAGATATATATAAGATAAAGATCCCTGCGGATGTGGTATCAGCTCTCGAAGAAATTGCGGACAGTTACAATCTTCATATTCAGGGCTATACCGATGAGGATATAGTAGTTCATAAAGAAGATGATGAGCTCAGATTCTATAAAGGAAGGATCCACATTCCCTTTGTTGAAACCGATAGGATCGGCGAATATTTAAAGAAAAATAACGGCTCGTTAAAGATGCTGGCGATCCATTTATCAAATCATGATTTACTCGAAGCATTTAAGAAGGAAGCGGAAGATAAGCTCGGCGACAAGATCGATGCGGTATTTTCCAATGATAAATACTTAGAGATAATCCCCAAGGGAGTCTCCAAGGGTAATGCTATAAAGAAAGTAACGGAATACTTAAATGTAGATCCCGATAATACCTTTGCAGCAGGCGATGAAGAAAATGATATTTCCATGATAGTTGCAGCGCATACCGGCATCGCCATGAAGAATGCGAGAGACTCGGTGAAAGCCGTCGCAGATATCGTAACGGAAAAAGATAATCACGAAGACGGGCTTGCAGATATCATAGAGAAACTGATATTAAATAGTTAAAGTAGTTTACATAACACAAACAAATATATTCAAAACCAATAAAAAAGAACATGCCCCAAAGCATGTTCTTTTTAAATACTATTTAACTCAAGCGCTTACACATCATCATCTTCTCTGTCAGCCGTAAAGACTGTACGCTTTCTGGCCATTTCATCGCTTGCAAGGTATTCATCGTAGGTTGTGATCTTATCGATGATGGTACCGTTTGGAAGGATCTCGATGATCCTGTTGGCGGTAGTCTCAACAACCTGGTGGTCACGGCAGGCGAAGAGTTCAACGCCGGGGAATTTGATCATACCGTTATTGAGAGCGGTGATTGATTCCATATCAAGGTGGTTGGTAGGTTCATCGAAGATAAGGCAGTTTGCACCGCTTATCATCATCTTGGATAATAAGCATCTTACCTTTTCACCACCGGATAAAACCTTAACCTTCTTAACACCGTCTTCACCGGCAAAAAGCATTCTTCCCAAGAAACCGCGCACATAGGTCGCATCCTTAACGGGAGAATAGCCTGTAAGCCAGTCTACGATGGTGTAGTCATTATCAAATTCATTGGTGGGGTCCTTGGGGAAGTAAGCAAGGCTTGTGGTAACACCCCATTTATAAGAACCCGCATCGGGCTCCATCTCACCGGTTAAGATCTTAAAGAGTGTTGTCTTTGCAAGCTCGTTGGAACCTACAAATGCAACCTTATCATCATGTCCTAAGATAAAAGAAACATTATCAAGAACCTTTTCGCCGTTGATGGTCTTAGTAATCCCTTCAACGGAAAGCACTTCATTACCAATCTCACGCTCGGGTCTAAAGTCAATGTAAGGATACTTACGGCTTGAAGGCTTGATCTCATCAAGTTCAATCTTTTCAAGGGCACGCTTACGGGAAGTAGCCTGCTTGGATTTAGAAGCGTTAGCGGAGAAACGGGAGATAAATTCCTGTAATTCCTTGATCTTTTCTTCCTTCTTTTTATTAGCTTCCTTCATCTGCTTAATAAGAAGCTGACTGGATTCATACCAGAAATCGTAGTTACCGGCGTAGAGCTGGATCTTGCCGTAGTCGATATCCGCGATATGAGTACATACCTTATTTAAGAAATAACGGTCATGGCTGACTACGATAACCGTATTTTCAAAGTTAATTAAGAATTCTTCGAGCCATGCGATAGCATCGAGATCTAAGTGGTTGGTAGGTTCGTCCAAAAGAAGGATATCGGGGTTACCGAAAAGTGCTTTTGCCAAAAGAACCTTAACCTTTTCATTACCGCTTAAAGTGGACATTTCCGCATAGTGAAGATCGGTATCGATACCAAGACCGTTAAGAAGCATGGCAGCGTTAGACTCAGCTTCCCAGCCGTCCATCTCGGCAAATTCAGCCTCAAGCTCGCTGGCTCTGATGCCATCCTCATCGCTGAAATCTTCTTTTGCATAAATCGCATCCTTTTCCTTCATGATATCGTAAAGGCGCTTGTTGCCCATGATTACGGTATCCATTACGGAGAATGCATCATATTTAAAGTGATCCTGTTCAAGAACGGAAAGACGCTGACCGGGAGTGATCGTTACATCACCGTTGGTGGTTTCAAGCTTGCCGGAGAGGATCTTTAAAAATGTGGACTTACCTGCGCCGTTGGCACCGATGAGACCGTAGCAGTTACCCTCTGTAAATTTAATATTTACATCTTCGAACAAAGCTTTCTTTCCAAGTCTTAAAGTTACATTATTTGCTTGAATCATCAAAAAACTCCTTTAAAAACTAATACTTTCTTAAGATTAACCTATTATATTTTACAGAAAATCTTATTTTTTGCAAGGAAACGTTGAAAATAATATGAAATTGTGGTTAATATATAGGGTAAAAAGTTTTTGAGAGAGGTAAGCATGGCTTCTAAGGAGCTCTTTTTCTTCAAACCCTTTTATAAAAAGGTAGTTTGGGGTGGCAACAAAATGAGGGATGTTTTCGGTTACGACATTCCCTACGAAAATACCGGCGAGTGCTGGGCCATAAGCGCCAATGATAACGGCGAAAGCTTCTGCGTATCCCCGGCGGAATATGCGGGCAAGAGTCTTAAATGGCTTTGGGAGCACGAGCGTCACATCTTCGGTGACATTCCCGGTGACAGATTTCCCCTTTTACTTAAGGTAATAGATGCAAAAGAAGATCTAAGCATATCACTTCATCCCGATGATGAATATGCCCGTACCCACGAGAACGGTTCTTTTGGAAAGACAGAGTGCTGGTACATCTTAGATTGCGACGAGGATTCAACAATAGTCCTTGGCCACAATGCCCGCACCCGGGAAGAGCTTTGCGACCTTATCGACAACAAAGAATATAAAAAGCTGATCCACGAAGTACCGGTGCATAAAGGCGACTTTATAAGCGTCGAGCCCGGCACCATTCATTCCATAAAAAAAGGCATTCTTATATTGGAGATACAGCAGAATTCCGACATTTCCTACAGAGTCTACGATTATGACAGGCTTCAGGACGGAAAGCTTCGACCACTGCATGTAAAAGAATGCAAAGAGATCATAAATATTCCCGACAAGGGAGGCGTAATAGCCGCCACATCTAATGAGCCGGGAGTCTTTAATCTTGTATCCAACAAGTATTTCAAAGTAAAGAAAGTAAATGTAGAGGGAGCGATTTCCATATCTGAAGGAAGCTTCTTTTCCATGGTGTCCGTCATAGAGGGGAAGGGCACCTTGAACGGTACTGAGATCAAGAAGGGGGACCACTTTATAGTCCCGGCGGATTTCGGCGCCATCGACATAGAGGGAGACATGACTCTTATGGTGTCATCCCCCGTGGTTTAGGCTTATTGCGAAGGCCAAAAACCTATGTTATACTTGAACAATAAGCAAAAGATATCCTGTACGTAGTGCGGGATATTTTGTACTTTCCCAGTACTTGCTATTGTAAATAAACACTAATCAGAGGAGAAAAAAATATGGCAAAATGGGTGTACCTTTTTGAGGAAGGGTCCGCGGACATGCGT
The DNA here is from genome assembly GCA_016283575.1 of Lachnospiraceae bacterium. Taxonomy (GTDB): domain Bacteria; phylum Bacillota; class Clostridia; order Lachnospirales; family Lachnospiraceae; genus UBA1258. The sequence continues at coordinate 31,918 of JAEEND010000026.1, forward strand.
AATCTCCTGGGCGGTAAGGGCGCTAACCTTGCAGAGATGACCAACATCGGCATGCCGGTTCCCCAGGGTTTTACCATCACAACAGAAGCATGTACCCAGTATTATGAGGATGGAAAGAAGATCAATTCCGAAATCCAGGCTCAGATCGACGAATACGTGCTCAAACTTGAAAAAATGACAGGTAAAAAATTCGGAGACAAGGAGAATCCTCTTCTTGTATCAGTTCGTTCCGGCGCGAGAGCATCAATGCCCGGTATGATGGACACAATTCTTAACCTGGGACTTAACGAAGACGTTGTTAACACACTTGCTGAAAAGTCAGGAAATCCTCGCTGGGCATGGGACTGCTACAGAAGATTTATCCAGATGTTCTCAGACGTCGTAATGGAAGTAGGAAAGAAATACTTCGAAGAATTAATCGATCAGATGAAGGCTCGCAAGGGGGTAACGCAGGACGTTGAGCTTACAGCTGAAGATTTAAAAGAACTCGCTAATCAGTTTAAAGAAGAATACAAGTCTAAACTCGGTGAAGATTTCCCTTCAGATCCCAGAGTTCAGCTTGAAGAAGCAATAAAGGCAGTATTCCGTTCATGGGATAACCCCAGAGCCAACGTATACCGCCGTGACAACGATATCCCTTATTCCTGGGGTACCGCAGTAAACGTACAGAGCATGGCATTCGGTAACATGGGTGATGATTGTGGTACCGGTGTAGCCTTCACAAGAAATCCCGCAACAGGTGAAAAGGGACTCTTCGGTGAGTTCTTAACCAATGCACAGGGTGAAGACGTAGTTGCAGGTGTACGTACACCCATGAAGATCACTGAAATGGCTGACAAATTCCCCGAGGCATTTGCTCAGTTCAAGCAGGTTTGTGAGAACCTTGAAAATCACTACAGAGACATGCAGGACATGGAATTCACCGTAGAACACGGAAAGCTTTACATGCTCCAGACCCGTAACGGTAAAAGAACAGCTCAGGCAGCTCTTAAGATCGCATGTGACCTTGTAGATGAAGGTATGAGAACAGAAGAAGAAGCAGTTGCGATGATCGATCCTCGTAACCTTGATACGCTTCTTCATCCTCAGTTTGATAAAGATGCAGTTGCTCGCGCAAGAGTAATGGGTAAGGCACTTGGTGCAGCTCCCGGCGCAGCCTGCGGTAAGATCGTATTCACAGCAGAAGATGCAAAAGACTGGGCTGCAAGAGGCGAAAAGGTCGTACTTGTTCGTCTTGAAACATCCCCTGAAGATATCGAAGGTATGAAAGCTTCTCAGGGTATCCTGACAGTACGTGGCGGTATGACTTCACACGCAGCAGTAGTTGCACGTGGTATGGGTACATGCTGTGTATCCGGTTGTTCCGATATCGTGATGAACGAAGCAGAAAAGACCTTTACCCTTGGCGGAAAGACCTATGCAGAAGGCGATATGATCTCATTTGACGGTACCACAGGTATCATCTACGATGGCGCTATCAGAACAGTTGATGCTACCATCGCCGGAGAATTCGGACGTATCATGGCATGGGCTGATAAGTACAGAAAGTTAAAGGTTCGTACCAATGCAGATACACCCAGAGATGCTCTTAAGGCTCGTGAACTTGGCGCAGAAGGTATCGGTCTCTGCCGTACAGAGCACATGTTCTTTGAAGAGAACCGTATCGATGCATTCCGTGAGATGATCTGCTCTGATACCAAAGAAGAAAGAGAAGAAGCACTTGATAAGATCCTTCCTCTTCAGCAGGGCGATTTTGAAAAGCTCTTTACAGCAATGGAAGGTAACCCCGTTACCATCAGATTCTTAGATCCCCCTCTTCACGAGTTTGTTCCTACAACAGCTGAAGATATCGAAAAGCTTGCTAAGGCAAAGGGCAAGACCGTAGAACAGATCAAGGCGATCATCGAGAACTTAAAGGAATTCAACCCCATGATGGGTCACAGAGGATGCCGACTCACTGTTACATATCCTGAAATCGCAGTTATGCAGACAAGAGCCATCATCCGTGCAGCCATCAATGTACAGAAGGCACATGCTGACTGGAAGATCGTTCCCGAAATCATGATCCCTCTTACCGGCGACGTTAAGGAATTCAAATATGTAAAAGATACTGTTAACACAACAGCTAAGGCTGAAATCGAAGCTGCCGGTGTTAACCTTGAATACGAAGTAGGTACCATGATCGAAATTCCTCGTGCAGCGCTTACTGCCGATGAAATTGCAAAAGAAGCTGAATTCTTCTGCTTCGGTACCAACGACCTTACACAGATGACTTACGGCTTCTCCCGTGACGATGCAGGAAAGTTCCTTGAATCTTACTACAAGGCTAAGATTTTTGAAAACGATCCCTTCGCTCGTCTCGACCAGAGCGGCGTAGGCCAGCTTATGGAAATCGCTATCGAAAAAGGTAAGTCAGTACGTCCTGAAATTCACTGTGGTATCTGCGGTGAACACGGCGGCGATCCTACATCAGTTGAGTTCTGCCACAAGATCGGCCTCGACTATGTAAGCTGCTCACCTTTCAGAGTGCCCATTGCAAGACTCGCAGCAGCACAGGCTGCTATCGCCAACAAGTAGTATTTAGAAATCTACTTTTTGGAAGATTAAATACGAGCGGATGAACCTCGATTTTCCTAGTTTTTTAGGCAAAAATCGAAAAATCAAAACCTCGAAAAACCTTGTAATAAAGGCATTTATAGTGTAGAGAGTCGAAAGGCTCTCTACATTTTTTATGTAAAAAAGTGTGGTAGTAACAGTCCTATTTTTGAAGTCCCATTCTTTCAAAATAGGACTTTTATTTTTAAAATTTATTCAAAATAGGACATGAAAAATAAGGTGATTTTTTCAAAACCGGAGGATTTCTTCCGGTCGAAGGAGGTTTTGGTATGAGTCGATTTACAGCAAATCAATTAAAAGTGATAAGAGAAGAACGAGGATTTTCTCAGAGTGAAGCAGCTAAATATATGCATATCTCGGATAGAACATTGAGAGCTATTGAAGCAAATGAACGCCAGGTAACATCAGATGAGATTATTCAGTTTTCTAGAATCTACCAAGTGGATGTCCGAGAACTTCTATTAGAAGAATATGTAGAGCAATCTGAAGAACAAATCCTATTTAATAGATACATTTCTTTGTATCGAATCTTTGATCAGCTTGGAGATAAAGATAAAGAGGATGTTGTCTGGGTACTGAAACAGAGAATAGCGGGATTAATATAGGATTTGGTATTTCGTGATGTATGAGGATTAGCTATAATAGAAGGCAGTGAAATTAACAAATCGTAATTTATGGGGGAACGATGAAAGCACTCATTATAAATTGCAGCCCTGTTCGTACAGGAGCAACTGCGGAGATAGTCAAGCTGGTATCTGATGAGTTATCAGTAAAGTACAGTGTAAAAAGTATTTGTATCGATGACTATGCGTTTGCTTTTTGCAGAGGCTGTCGTTCGTGTCACGATACCGCAAAGTGTGTCATGAATGATGCGGCAGTCATTGAAGACATCATGCATGAGTATGATGAGGCGGATGTGATTGTCTCTGTTTCTCCGTCTTATTGGGCGGATGTACCGGGGCAGTTCAAGGCATTTATTGATCGATGCACGCCATGGTGTAATACCCATGAACCGCATGCAACAATTAAGTCTGGAAAGAAGGGCTATGCGATAGCGCTAAGAACCGGACCAAACATGCCGGAATGCGAGAGAATCATTAGCAGTATTGAGCACTTCTATGGGCATCTGGAGATAGAGTGCGTTGGTCATTTGGGACTCACATCCATCGAATACAAAGAGGATGTAGATCCAAGGAAACAGGAGATTGTCGATTTTTGTAGCAAGATAGTAGGAAATAATGATTGAGATTACGTACTTACAACTCTTTTTACTAATAACGATTATATGGATTATCACTCGTTTGGTTGTAGCTGCTAAAACAAAAGCATTTTCGATTAAGCGAGAACTCCAACTGTTATTGGTTTACGTTAAGGCTTATGAAGCACGTAAGCTTAATGATGGTAAGTTGGGGGTATTTTGGCATACGCAAGGTTCTGGAAAAAGCTATTCTATGCTTTTCTTATCACAGAAAATACGTAGAAAGTTTACCGGTTCGCCAACGATTGTTGTTTTAACAGATCGAGAAGAATTAAATACACAGATTAGTGATACTTTTGAAAACTGTGGTCTATTAGGAAAAACAAAGGCATCACAATTTACAGCCACCAGTGGAGATGACTTAATAGAAAAATTAAAGGGAAATCCAAGTTTTATTTTCACCCTTATACAGAAATTTAACAAGAAACCTACAGAACCGATATATCCGGATCATGACATTATTATTATGTCGGATGAGGCACATAGAAGTCAGTATGGAATCTTTGCTGACAATATGGTGGGACTATTACCTACAGCATCTAGAATTGGATTTACAGGTACGCCGCTGTTATCAAGTGACAATATTACTGAGCGTACATTTGGTGGTTATATTTCAATCTATGACTTTAAGCGTGCTGTAGAAGATAAGGCAACAGTTCCTTTATATTATGAAAATCGTGGTGAGAAGATTCTTGATATCCATAATCCTGAGATTACGGATGAGATATTGGATGCGATAGAAGCAGCAGACTTAGACGCCGAACAACAGGAAAAATTAGAGCATGAATTTGAAAAAGAAATTCATCTTTTAACTGCTGAGCCTAGACTTCGTTCCGTTGCAAAAGATTTTGTACAGCACTATACAGACCTTTGGACGAGCGGAAAAGCGATGTTTGTTTGCCTTAATAAAGTTGCTTAACTTTTATTCGCCGGAGAAGATTGTAATAAAAGTTTATTTAGTGTAGAGGATCTTAGGATCCTCTTTTTTTTAGAACAGTTATTTCGAAAAATAGTTTTAAATTTTCGAAGTGTGCAGATGGGTTCGAAATATGATTTGTCATGCTTTTTGAATGAAATAAAATGTGATGAATAACGTTGAAAGTGCCTCATAAAATGTGATAATGTTTATCGAAATGGCTATTTTTTCGTGATAATATGTGATTGGAGGTAACGAGTACATGACTTGAAATAATCATTTATATAGAAAATAAACCCATTTTACCAGTAAAACATAGTAAAATGGGCTCTTTTTATAATCCAAGAATAATTTTAAGTAAGAACTTAATTGCCGCTGCTACTGCGAAAGCAACAACTGCCATGATGCTATACTGCACAGGCTTTGGCAAATCTGATTCTCTTTTCTGTTTTTTGAACTTGTATAAAAGCCCTGTAGAAATAAAGAAAACCATCAATGTAGAAACATAGACTAGAGTCTTGCAGTACAAACGGATCAAATCCGTAGCCTTACTGAAGCCATCAGGTGCAAATAGTTCTAGTATCAGTAGCATTACTATTGCTCCAACCCCAAAGAGGCTGTTATTTCTGATATTCTTGATAATTGTTGCTTTTTCTTCACCTGCATAATCTGCCATCTTATCGGCAACTTCTTTTATTTCTTCATTCATTTTCTCGCTTTTCCTTTCTCCGTCAATAAGCTCCGGAATGCTAATATCATAAAAATCTGCGATTTCCACCAACAGACTGATATCTGGCATATTGTTTCCGGTTTCCCAACGTGATACTGTTCTTCCTGACACATTTAGCTGTTCTGCCAATTGTTCCTGAGTCAGTTTTTTTTCTTTCCTGAGTGTTTTTAGGAATGCCCCCACCTTTATTTGATCCATCAGCTGTCCTCCTTTCACAGTCAGCATATCCCAAATTCAATCCTTCAAACACGACACAAAGCGAGAAATGCCATATTTTACTGATTAGACACTCAGATTATACACTATCAAGGAGAAACATTCCAAAATAAACGTTTATAGTCTACGAAAAAAGATATTGACAGTGCATATCATGACGAGTATATTAGTCTCTAATAACTCGAAAGGATAATCTGTGACATGAAGAATTATTACCTTGTCTCCAATACAGTCACTACCCAGCCCACTAACGAAGCCGGCGGGTTTATTACTGTATGCAAGATAAGGTCGAGTTATAAGATGAAATTTAAGTGATTGAAGATTTCTTTATACTATTAATCATTAAGACCTTATCAAACCATAAAAGTTTGGTAAGGTCTATTTTTATATCAGGAGGGATAAAGATGGATTTACATGATTTTGATGATGTAGCAGAGAACTATGATCTCTATTTGGAGGAAATGTACAGAAACGAAGATAATCATGCGGGATTTCTGGATTTCTATCTGGATTTTGCCAAAGAATACGGAAAAGATGGCGTGATTGATATAGCTTGCGGAACCGGAGCTGTTTTGCTTTACCTTGCACAGCATGGGATATTTGCGGATGGTACGGATCTGTCGGAGGCAATGTGCCGGGTTGCGGGTGAAAAGGCAAGGCGCGAAGGCTTTGATCTTAATATATTCCCGGCGAATATGACAGAATTCAGGAGCAGCAGAAAATACTCCTGTGCGATAATAGCACGAAGCGGTTTTATGCATCTTATCACGCCTGAATTACAGCGAGCTGCACTTTTAAACATTCGTGAGAACCTGGTGGATGGTGGAATGCTGACCTTTAATACATTTGATCCGCACCCAGTCTTCCAGGCATAGCAGATGAATACAAAAGACACGGACTATTCTCTGAGACTGGAATATACGAACAAAGAAGGCAGGCGTGAGAGACTATATAATGCTATTTCATATGATCCATATACGCAGGTCATGAGCGGGAATTGGAAGTTTGAAACGCTGGACGACAGCGGAGCAGTAATCGGAGAAAGGGTTCGCCCTTTGAAAATGCGTCAGACTTATCGGCAGGAAATGAGGTATCTGCTGGAACTGACAGGATTTGAGATAGTAAACGTTTATGGCGGATACAACAAGGAGTCCGGAGAAGGTTCGGCGAAAAATGTTATTTGGTGCGTAAGAAAAAATAAGGTGAGGAGTTGATGATCATGGAAAGAAAAATTGAAACTGAGAGACTTATATTAAGAACAGTAACAGTGGATGATGCGGAGGCAATTTTTAAGTGGGCGGCTGATCCTGATGTAAATAAATACATGATATATCCGCTGCATAAGGACATTAATGTTACCAGAGAATGGCTTAAAAGCAGAGATATAGACGGTAAGGACGAGTTTGATCTTGGCTTTGTGCTCAAGGAGACAGGAGAACTTATCGGGCAAGGTGGCTTATTTTACCATGGTGAGCTGGATGCCTGGGTGATTGGTTATAACTTAAGAAAAGACTACTGGGGACAGGGACTGGCACTTGAAGCCATACAGGCAATCATTGACTATGTGGATAAAGAAAAGGGTGTCCGTGCCATCGTGGGCGAGTTTGCAAAAGAAAACAGTAAGAGCAGGCGCGTAATGGAGAAGCTTGGAATGACCTATTGGAAAGACGGGCAGTATTCCAAATTTGACGGAAGCGTTACTTTTGAGGCTTGTTGGTACAAAAAGGAGTACAGAT
>JAEEND010000027.1 GCA_016283575.1 Lachnospiraceae bacterium
CACCGAGTGCAGATCTCTGTGTGGAAATCTTCTGGATCGCTGTCTTAATAACTTCGATCGAATATAATGCATTGGTGTCATCTGCGCCATCAACCTTAAGACCGTTGATTCCAAGACCTTCTGCGCTAAGAGAAGCGATATCTACGGAAATCTGGTTATTGGATGTAGCATCCGCACCTACGTGAAGCTTAAGTGTTAAGTTACCGGTAATGGATCTTGATGCTGCGGGAGCATATGCTGCGAGAGCATCTGCATTTGCTGTATCAAGCAAGGTTCCCTTTTCATCAATATATAACTTTGCGCCTGTCTTTACAGATACAGTTGCAGGATCTGAAGGATCTGCGGGATCTGCAGCATCAAAATATGCGCTTAAAGCATTGTCTGCGATTCTGTTTCCGTTTGCATCGTATAATGCTGCACCATATGCATGGTTAGCTTCTTCAAGAGTAACTGTCTTCTTAGCTCCGTCATAAACAAGCTTATCGCCAACCTGAGCATTTGTTATTGCTGCTGTTGCACTGCCTGTGATAGTTGCAAGTGTTGTTTCAGCGCCGGTTGTGGAGCCTTCAGCTACCCAGCCGTGTCCGTTAAATACGTATGTTCCGCTTGCTGTAGCAGAGTTTGCTGTTGCACCCTGTGTGAAGGTTGCTGCTGCTTCTGTTACGGATTTAGCGGTGAATTTCCATTCCTTTGTCTGGTCCTTGTCACCCTTAAGTAAGTATGTTTCGTTGAACTTTGTTGTTTCAGCTACACGATCGATTTCAGATACAAGCTGATCGATTTCGTTCTGGATATAGGTACGGTCATCTGTCGAGTTGGTGCCGTTTGCTGCTTTAACGGAAAGTTCATTCATTCTCTGTAACATATCCTGAACTTCGTTTAATGCACCTTCAGCTGTCTGTACTGCTGAAATACCGTCCTGCGCATTTGAAGAAGCCTGTGTAAGACCTCTAATCTGCTTACGCATTTTTTCACTGATGGATAATCCTGCTGCGTCATCCGCTGCACGGTTGATCTTGAAACCGGATGATAACTTTTCTGTTGATTTGGACTGTGACTTAACAGTTAAGTTAAGCATACGATTTGAGTTCATTGCTGTGAGATTGTGCTGTACTACCATTTTTCTTCCTCCTTAGATAAAAGCGACTTCCCTGTCTAAAGGCATCCATGCCCATTAATATTTTCGTTTTCAAATACGGTTTTTCACCGTTCTATCATTTATATCGGATAAAATTTTCGAAACTTTAGAGAAAATTAGAATAATTTTACAAGCTCGACTAAGTTCGAAAGAACCTCACTAAGTCGACTTGTATGGTTCGCACTAAGCTCGAAAAAACCTCGCTAAGTGCTCTACACAAAAAGAACCGCCCCGTGCCAGCACATACACGGAGCGGTAGATGTATTTGTTAAGAAAGGGGGCTTCCTTTCGTAACTACTGAAGTAATGAGAGAACACCCTGGTTACTCTGGTTAGCCTGAGCAAGCATTGCCTGGCCTGCCTGTGCAAGGATGTTGTTGTTGGAATACTTAACCATTTCTGTAGCCATATCTGTATCACGGATAGCTGCTTCAGCTGAGGTTGTATTTTCAACTACGTTGTCTAAGTTGTTGATGGTGTGGTCAAGTCTGTTCTGAATAGCACCGAGTGCAGATCTCTGTGTGGAGATCTTCTGGATTGCTTCTTTTACCACATCTATAGCATTAAGTGCGTTGGTGTCATCGGCGCCGTCAACTCTGAGACCCTTGATACCGATTCCGTCTGCTGTAAGAGCGGTAATCTCAAGGTTGATCTGGTTGTTTGATGTAGCATCAGCACCTACATGAAGCTTAAGAGATAATGCTCCTGTCATTTCTGAAACTGTAAGCTCTGTTGCGGGAGCAGGTGTAATTTCTTCGCCAAGTCTGTTGTAAAGCTTTCTTTCTGTATTAACAGTAATGTCGGTTGCTGTTGTAGATGTTGTGTTGAAATAAGATGTAAGTGCGTTGAAAGGTACCTTATTTCCGTTGGCATCATAGTACTGAACCTTTTCGCCGTTTGCATGTCCTGCAGTGCTTGCTGTGGACTTGATATTATCTGTTTTGTTAGCCACAAGCGTACCGGACTTGCCGATTGTTGCAAGTTCAACACCGTTCTTATACACCTTGCCGGCGCCATCTACTGTATAACCGTTAATGGAAAAAGAAATTCCTACGGTTGCTTCGCCATCTGTTGTAGCTGTGATACCGCTGTTAGCGATAACGCCTGCGAGTTCGTTTTCGAGTTCTGCAAGCTCAGCATCTGTTCCGGGTGCATTGTAGGTTACTGTAAGAATTGCACCGGTGTTTGCAGCTGCGCCTGTAGGCATTGTACTTGTTGTGGTAACTGCTGCATTATATGTTACATAATCAAATTTATAATCTGTCTTAGTCTTGTCACCTTTAAGAAGGTATGTTTCATTGAACTTTGTGGTTTCAGCTACACGATCGATTTCGGATACGAGCTGATCAATTTCGTTCTGGATATATGAACGGTCATCTGTTGAGTTTGTGCCGTTAGCTGCCTTAACTGCAAGTTCGTTCATTCTCTGAAGCATGTCCTGAACTTCATTTAAAGCACCTTCAGCTGTCTGTACTGCTGAGATACCGTCCTGTGCGTTTGAAGAAGCCTGTGTAAGACCTCTTATCTGCTTACGCATTTTTTCACTGATGGATAATCCTGCTGCATCATCTGCTGCACGATTGATCTTATAACCTGATGATAACTTTTCTGTTGATTTGCCCTGACTCTTTGTCGTAAGATTCAACATACGATTGGAGTTCATTGCGGTAAGGTTGTGCTGTACTACCATTTTCTTTTCCTCCACTTTACGTTACTAAATACTAGATATTGTGCCCCGGGATTTTCACCCTCACATAATGTATCGGACGCAGCAAAAAAAACTTTATAGCAAAATAAAAAAACTCTCAAAAAAATTTTTTTGAGAGTTTTTAATGCCAATATTCGATTATCCAAGTAAGCTGAGTACACCCTGGTTACTCTGGTTGGACTGAGCAAGCATTGCCTGTCCTGCCTGAGCTAAGATATTGTTGTTTGAGTACTTAACCATCTCGGTTGCCATATCTGTATCACGAATAGCGGATTCAGCAGATGTGGTATTTTCAACTACGTTATCAAGGTTGTTGATGGTGTGCTCAAGTCTGTTCTGAACTGCACCGAATCTTGAACGTTGGGTTGATACGGACTGAATTGCCTCCTTAACTGCATCGATACACTTAAGAGCCTTGTCGGCTGTGGTAACATCGGCTGCATTAAATGCTTTAAGAGATTCTGTTCTCCAATCATATGTGTAACCCTTTAATCCAAGAGCTGCACCGCTTAAGTTTCCGAGTTCAAGTTCGATCTGGTTATTCTTTGTAGCGTCAGCGCCTACATGAAGGCTGAGCTTTGTATTATCTAATGTAATATCGGCACCTTTTCCGAGGTATCCATTCTTTAAACTCCAGCTGCCTGTATAATCTTCAGATACTGCTGCGTGAGGTCCGGCAACGGTATCACCGTCGAATATGGCAAGTTTACCGTTTCCGCCACCGATATTTACGTGGTGGGAGGTACCCATACAATATGCATTTTTGTTACCTGCGGTATATGTTGTGCTGTTAAGCTTAGCATATGCCGAAAGTACTTTATTGGTTACATCTGTTCCGTTATTACATCCGGAGATGCTTACCCACATTGTGGTTCCACTTGAGTCATTGGCAAATGCCTTATAGCCATCGCTGTTAAGTCCGGGTGTATCATCATCTACAAATTTCAAGCTGTAATAATTATCGCAAAGAGTACATGTAGCTGATATTCCTGTACCCATAAGCTTTTCAACATCAGCCGCGGAATTGATACCTGTCAAATCCAAGAATCCTGCAGCATAGGAGCCACCGGCGTTAACGGCTGTACCGTTCTGATCACCGCCGACAATATTTCCCGTACCTACTACGTTAGATAACTGAGTGCCTGTATATACGCCAAATACATGGTTTTCAAATAAATCTACATTGGTTCCGATAAGTTCTTCGGACAGTGCTCCGAAGAATCCGTCTTTTTCTTTTACATCATAAGAACCATCCAGCAGATATGTTTCGTTAAACTTGGTAGTTGCCGCTACTCTGTCTATTTCTGACATGATCTGGTCTACTTCGTTCTGGATGTATCCACGATCATCAGAAGAAAGAGTTCCGTTAGCCGCTTTAACTGCCAACTCGTTCAATCTCTGAAGCATGTCCTGAACTTCGTTTAATGCACCTTCTGCTGTCTGTACCATTGAGATACCATCCTGTGCATTTGAAGATGCCTGTGTAAGACCACGAATCTGCTTACGCATCTTTTCACTGATTGACAAACCTGCTGCATCATCAGCTGCTCTGTTAATCTTAAATCCCGAGGATAATTTCTCGGTGGAATCCGCCTGTGACTTAACTGTTAAATTAAGCATGCGGTTTGAATTCATTGCTGTAAGGTTGTGCTGTACTACCATATTATTCTCCTTTCTTGTCCCGCACTATCACGGGTGGAATCCTTTCCATAACGTGCCCCTCACTATATATATCGTCAATGCTTTATCATTCTAAAGTAATAAGCCCGTTAATTATTCGTTAATAATTCATGTTTCTTTTGCACAACAAAAAAGCACAGATCCTTCGATCCGTGCTTTTTGTATATTCAAGTCTGTATTATCACTATAATAAACCGCTTCGCGTTTTATTATCGGTCGATAGAATAATCCTCAGGCTTATTCTATCTCTACAATAGACCTTCGGTCTATTGTCATCGCTTGAATAATCCCTCCGGGATTATTCTATCTCAGTAAAGAAAGTACACCCTGATTGGACTGGTTAGCCTGTGCAAGCATTGCCTGTCCTGCCTGAGCTAAGATGTTATTGTTAGAATATCTAACCATCTCAGTTGCCATATCCGTATCTCTGATTGCAGATTCAGCAGATGTGGTATTTTCAACTACGTTATCAAGGTTCTTAATGGTGTGCTCAAGTCTGTTCTGAACTGCACCGAATCTTGAACGCTGTGTGGAAACTGCCTGTATCGCATCTTTAACTGCATTGATACAATCAAGGGCTTTTGCTGCCGTAGTTACATCGGCTGCGTTAAATTCTTTAAGAGATTCTGACTTCCAGTCATATTTAAAGCCCTTAAGTCCTAAAGCAACACCGCTTAAGTTACCGAGTTCAAGTTCAATCTGGTTATTCTTAGTAGCATCTGCGCCAACATGAAGATTAAGCTTTGTATTTTCCGGAGTTACTTCAGCACCTTTTCCAAGGTAACCGTTCTGTAATCCGTAATAGCTCGAATAATCATCCTGTCCGACTTGGTTGGCCCAGGACTTGCTGGTCTTATTATCTGAGTCAAATAATACCAAAGTGCTTCCGCCACCGCCGATACATACGTGATGCCAGCTGGATCCTGTATCAGAGAGCGTCTGTCCTGCATTTGATGCGCTGCCGACAGATCCCATGTTATAAGCTGCCTTGGAACCTGCGGTATGGGTTGTTCCATTATAGCGGGCATAGGCGCTTAATACTGTATCTACTACATCCGATCCGTTATTACAGGAGGAAATATCTATCCAAAGATTCTGTCCGCCCGCGGAGTTACCAACTACTTTATAGCCGTTAGCATTCAGTCCTAAAGAAGGATCGTCATCAACCAGTTTGATTGAAAAGAAAGTTTCACAAGCACCACAGGTTGCGGATAATCCGGTTCCTATAAGTCTTTCGACATCGCTCTTTGTGGTAAGTGATGAAAGATCAAAGCTTGTTGCCGCAAATCCGGCTCTGCTGGATGTTGCCAGATCCGAACCGTTGCTACCATTAACTATGTTATCTCCGACTAATCCTGCCATTTCGGAACCTGATTTCCAGTCAAATACGTGATTGGTAAATAATGACTCGTTGGTTCCTATAATATCTTCGGACAAAGCACCGTAGAAACCATCTTTTTCTTCTACGGAATATTTACCGTTAAGAAGATAGGTTTCATTAAATTTGGTGGTTGCCGCTACTCTGTCAATTTCTGACATTATCTGATCTACTTCGTTCTGAATGTAACCGCGGTCATCTGAAGAAAGAGTTCCGTTTGCTGCTTTAACAGCCAGCTCGTTCATTCTCTGAAGCATATCCTGCACTTCATTTAAAGCGCCTTCAGCTGTCTGCACCATGGAAATACCGTCCTGCGCGTTTGCGGAAGCCTGTGTAAGACCTCTTATCTGCTTACGCATCTTTTCACTTATGGATAATCCTGCTGCGTCGTCAGCTGCTCTGTTTATCTTATATCCCGATGATAATTTTTCGGTGGAACCTGCCTGACCCTTAACCGTTATGTTAAGCATACGGTTCGAATTTATGGCTGTGAGATTATGTTGTACTACCATAACTTACTCCTTTCTCTCCCGGCTTAATGACCGGGTGGGCTTCCTTGCCCTTGGTAGTATGGGTACTGATTACCCATCTTAGGTTTCACCCCTCATTCCCTTTTTTATTTCAAGCCCTATCCGGTCAGCCATGCAGCAGGCTGGCCAGGATAGGAAGAGAAATAGTAGTACCGTATTTATTATCTGAGTAATGCAAGAACACCCTGGTTAGACTGGTTAGCCTGTGCAAGCATTGCCTGTCCTGCCTGACTGAGGATATTGTTGTTAGAATATCTAACCATCTCAGTTGCCATATCTGTATCACGGATAGCAGATTCAGCGGATGTTGTATTTTCAACTACGTTGTCAAGGTTGTTGATCGTATGATCAAGTCTGTTCTGTACAGCACCGAGTGCAGATCTCTGTGTAGAAATCTTCTGGATTGCTGTCTTGATGGTTTCGATTGCTGTAAGAGCATTCTTATCATCAGTACCATCAACTTTAAGACCGTCAACACCGATTCCCTTAGCACTCATAGCGTTTAAAGAAACACTAATCTGGTTGTTGGAAGTAGCATCAGCACCTACATGAAGCTTAAGTTCAAGAGCACCTACGCCTGTACCTGAAGCTTCCATCACAGCCAATTTAGCAGTTGTAGAAGCATCATTGTCGCTTGCGCCAAGTACTGTTGTTCCGGCTGTTACTGCTAATGCCGTTGCACTTAAAGTATAACCATCTGTTGCGTTTCCTGTTTTGGTATAGAGTTTTCCTACTGCTTCTGCTGTAGCCTTACCGTTCTGATCAATGTAATTGGAAAGTGCGTTTTCAGAAATCCAGTTACCATTTGCATCATAGTAAACTTTGGTAGGATCCTTAATACCGCCATCTTTAGCAAAAGCGGCTGCAGTATATGAAAACTGCTTAACCTTAGTTGCAGAAGAATCACCCTTAAGTAAGTAAGTTTCGTTGAACTTTGTGGTTTCAGCGACACGGTCGATTTCTGTTACTAACTGATCGATTTCGTTCTGGATATAAGAACGGTCATCTGTTGAGTTTGTACCGTTAGCGGATTTAACTGCAAGTTCGTTCATTCTCTGAAGCATGTCCTGAACTTCGTTTAATGCGCCTTCAGCTGTCTGTACTGCTGAAATACCATCCTGTGCGTTAGCGGAAGCCTGTGTAAGACCTCTGATCTGTTTACGCATCTTTTCGGAAATTGATAATCCTGCTGCATCATCAGCTGCTCTGTTAATCTTAAAACCGGATGAAAGTTTCTCAGTTGACTTTGCCTGTGTCTTTGTATTGACATTAAGCATACGGTTTGAGTTCATCGCTGTTAAGTTGTGTTGTACTACCATAATTGTTTCCTCCTTGAATGGTTGTAATCTTTACGCGATATCCTTATCGCGATTTTTGTGGAACCGCCACCGGGTTTCGGTGGCAGTTCCTATTGTTTTTGGTTAAGTGACTAATCTTATCTCAGAAGAGAAAGAACGCCCTGGTTAGACTGGTTAGCCTGTGCAAGCATTGCCTGTCCTGCCTGACTGAGGATGTTATTGTTAGAATATCTAACCATCTCAGTTGCCATATCTGTATCACGGATAGCAGATTCAGCGGATGTAGTATTTTCAACTACGTTGTCAAGGTTGTTGATTGTGTGATCAAGTCTGTTCTGTACAGCACCGAGTGCAGATCTCTGAGTAGAAATCTTCTGGATTGCTGCTTTAATAGTTTCGATTGCTGATAATGCATTAGTATCATCAGCGCCATCAACCTTAAGACCGTCAACACCAATACCTTCAGCTGACATTGAAGAAATGCTAACTGAAATCTGGTTATTTGATGTAGCATCAGCACCAACGTGAAGCTTTAATGTAAGAGCTCCAAGTCCGGAAGCTGTACCTTCTTTCTCGATTGCTGCCTTAACGATTGTTTCAGCGCCTGCTGCAGGTGAAGCCTTAGCAATATCTGTACCAACCGCAATTTCAGTTCTGGTTCCGGCTTTGAATGCTGCCTCATCAGCGTAACCGTACATAACCTTTGTGGTCTTTCCTGTTGCTGTGTCAACGTAATCGTTTAAAGCATTTTCAGAAATCCAGTTACCGTTTGCATCATAAAGAACCTTTGCCTTACCTGCATCTGTAAGTTCTACTGCACCGTTTGCTGTAAGGTTTCCGCTCTTATATGTAACCTGGTTAACCTTTGTAGCACTCTTGTCACCCTTAAGTAAGTAGGTTTCGTTGAACTTTGTGGTTTCAGCTACACGATCTATTTCTGTTACTAACTGATCGATTTCGTTCTGGATGTAAGTACGGTCGTCAGTAGAGTTGGTGCCGTTAGCGGACTTAACTGCAAGTTCGTTCATTCTCTGAAGCATGTCCTGAACTTCGTTTAATGCGCCTTCAGCTGTCTGCACTGCTGAGATACCATCCTGAGCATTTGCGGAAGCCTGTGTAAGACCTCTGATCTGCTTACGCATCTTTTCACTGATGGATAAGCCTGCTGCATCATCCGCTGCACGGTTAATCTTATAACCGGATGAAAGTTTCTCAGTTGACTTTGCCTGTGTCTTTGTGTTGACATTCAGCATACGATTTGAGTTCATCGCTGTTAAGTTGTGTTGTACTACCATAATTATTTCCTCCTTGAATGGTTGTGTAAAAAATCACGATATCCATATCGTGGCTAAGGGGCTAAAACCCTAAATAACTAATAGATTAAAGCTTGGTTACCGGGGCGCTGCTAAGCAGCGCCGCCGATAGTTGGTCATGCTTATCCAAGTAAGCTGAGTACACCCTGATTTGACTGGTTAGCCTGTGCAAGCATTGCCTGTCCTGCCTGAGCTAAGATGTTGTTGTTAGAATATCTAACCATCTCAGTTGCCATATCAGTATCACGGATACTGGATTCAGCAGATGTAGTATTTTCAACTACGTTATCAAGGTTGTTGATCGTGTGATCAAGTCTGTTCTGTACAGCACCGAGTGCGGATCTCTGTGTGGAAATCTTCTGGATTGCTGCTTTGATGGTTTCGATTGCATCAAGTGCGTTGCTGTCATCAGCGCCGTCAACCTTAAGGCCGTTAACGCCGATACCTGTTGCGCTCATAGCTGCGAGATCAACAGAAATCTGGTTGTTAGATGTAGCATCAGCACCTACGTGAAGCTTAAGAGTAAGATCGTTTGGAATTGATCTTGTTCCTACGAAATTAGCCTTAACCATTGTAGTAGGATTGAATGCGATCTTTCCTTCGGTATCAAGGAATACTGTACCTGCCTTGCCATCCTGGAAAGTTCCGTCGTTCTTAAAAATAGAATCAAGCGCGTTGCTGGAGTATCTGTTGCCGTTTGCATCATAGAGGTTTGCTCTTGTTGCTTCGGTAAATTCAACAGTCTTACTTCCTGCAGTAATCTTTGCAGTATCACCTGCCTGGAAAGTACCGGCATAGGTTCCAGCTCCGATTACTGTAGCAGCATCTCCACCTGCGTGGTTTGCAGTTGCATTGAACCAGTTCGTACCATCAAATACAAATGTTGCGTCAGCTGCAGCTGCATTTGTAAGAGTTCCGGAAAGAGCTGTTGTACTCTTTGCATATGTTGTAGCTGTACTATAAGCTGCAACTGTCTGAGTTCCGCTCTTATCTCCTTTAAGAAGATAAGTTTCGTTGAACTTTGTGGTTTCTGCTACTCTGTCGATTTCGGACACGAGCTGATCGATTTCGTTCTGGATGTAAGTACGGTCATCAGTAGAGTTTGTACCGTTAGCTGCTTTAACTGCAAGTTCGTTCATTCTCTGAAGCATGTCCTGAACTTCGTTTAATGCGCCTTCAGCTGTCTGTACTGCTGAAATACCATCCTGTGCGTTAGCGGAAGCCTGTGTAAGACCTCTGATCTGCTTACGCATCTTTTCGGAAATTGATAATCCTGCTGCATCATCTGCTGCACGGTTGATCTTAAATCCGGATGAAAGTTTCTCAGTTGACTTTGCCTGTGTCTTTGTATTGACATTAAGCATACGGTTTGAGTTCATCGCCGTTAAGTTGTGTTGTACTACCATAATTGTTTCCTCCTTGAAATTGTCATATGGTTTTCACGATATCCTTATCGCGTTGTTACTGTGATGGTAATACCCGCTACCGGTTTCCCGGTAGCGGAGCATTCAAATCATTTGATTACCACGGAGATAATTCTCCAAGTTCCTTACCTACCTGTTGATTAGCCAAGTAAGCTGAGAACACCCTGGTTAGACTGGTTAGCCTGTGCAAGCATTGCCTGTCCTGCCTGACTGAGGATGTTATTGTTAGAATATCTAACCATCTCAGTTGCCATATCTGTATCACGGATAGCAGATTCAGCGGATGTTGTGTTTTCAACTACGTTGTCAAGGTTGTTGATTGTGTGATCAAGTCTGTTCTGTACAGCACCGAGTGCGGATCTCTGAGTAGAAATCTTCTGGATTGCTGCCTTGATGGTTTCGATTGCATTGAGTGCATTTGTGTCATCAGCACCATCTACCTTAAGGCCGTTAACTCCAATTCCCTTAGCGCTCATTGCGTTAAGATCAACTGAAATCTGGTTGTTGGATGTTGCGTCTGCACCAACATGAAGCTTAAGAGTAAGAGGTCCGCTGTAAGCGTTAGCGTTATCTGCTGTAATCTTTGCATAAGCTGCATTAGCTGCGTATTCAGTGCCTGCTGCATTATACAGTTTCTTTCCGTCTGCATATGTTGTACCATTCTTAAAATAGTCAGCAAGTGCATTCTCAGAAATCTTGTTGCCGTTTGCATCATATAATGCATTATCCTTGGTGGCTTCGTAATCAGCAGGATCAACTGCAGCTGCATACTTGAAAGGTGTTACAGTAGTGCTCTTGTCACCCTTAAGTAAGTAGGTTTCGTTGAACTTTGTGGTTTCTGCTACTCTGTCAATTTCAGATACAAGCTGATCGATTTCGTTCTGGATGTAAGTACGGTCATCTGTTGAGTTTGTACCGTTAGCGGACTTAACTGCAAGTTCGTTCATTCTCTGAAGCATGTCCTGAACTTCGTTTAATGCGCCTTCAGCTGTCTGTACTGCTGAGATACCATCCTGTGCATTTGCAGAAGCCTGTGTAAGACCTCTGATCTGCTTACGCATCTTTTCGGAAATTGATAATCCTGCTGCATCATCTGCTGCACGGTTGATCTTAAATCCTGAAGAAAGCTTCTCAGTTGACTTTGCCTGTGTCTTTGTGTTGACATTGAGCATACGATTTGAGTTCATCGCTGTTAAATTGTGTTGTACTACCATATTTTTTTCCTCCTTGATGATAGATAGTTAGTTACCAGGCTTCCTTGCCTGTCGTTGGATAATTAACCTGGCGGTTAATTATCATGTATAATCAACCTTTCGGTGGATTATCGTGTATGATCAACCCTTTCGGGAGATTATCCTAAGTCATATTTCAGAAACAAAAATAAACGAAAATCTTAATCTTCGCCTCGGATAGTAGTTTTTACTTAAATTGGGGGTGGGAAATAAAGTCACGAATAAGAAATGCGATGCATTCCTCGTGTAAAAATAATCTAGAAACATCCTCCATGATGTAAAAACAACCTCCGTGTTGTTATATCGATTATACTATTTAATATTCTTTTTGTACAGTACTCCTAATTGTGTGCACCGTTGATAAATGTACCAAATGTTGGGATTTTCCCGGTTCAGGTTTCCCTGAACCGAGTTTATTATCCCACATGATGATTAATATCTTATTAAAATTAAAAGAAATTAATCTTGAATAACCCTTTAAGAATTATTCATATACAATCAGCTATTAACCAAGTAAACTAAGTACACCCTGATTGGTCTGGTTAGCCTGTGCGAGCATTGACTGTCCTGCCTGAGCAAGGATGTTATTGTTCGAATATCTAACCATTTCAGTTGCCATATCTGTATCACGGATACCGGATTCAGCAGATGTGGTATTTTCAACTACGTTATCAAGGTTGTTGATTGTGTGGTCCAGTCTGTTCTGAACTGCACCGAGTGCAGATCTCTGAGTGGAAATCTTCTGGATTGCTGACTTGATGGTCTCAATCGCATAACGAGCATTTGTATCATCAGCGCCGTCTACTTTAAGATCTTTAACGCCGATACTCTTAGCGCTCATAGATTCCAAAGTAACAGAAATCTGGTTGTTTGATGTTGCGTCAGCACCTACATGAAGTTTAAGGGTTAATGCATCGGTTAAATCCTTGGTTGCTGTAGGTAAATAGTTAGCGAGGTTAGCAGCACGTAACTGTGTGCCCTTTTCGTCGATATAAACCTTAGCATTAGTCTTAAGAGAAACTACTCCTGCATCACTTACATCGAAGTATTTATCAAGACCGTTATCAGGGATTCTGTTTCCGTTTGAGTCGTATAAAGCTGCGCCATATTCGAATGTAGCTTCATCAAAATGAGCCTTCTTGGATGCTGCTTCGTATACGAGTCTGTCGCCGGCCTTAGCATTAGCGATATCTGCTACACCATAAGCGGTGAAGTTTGCTACAGCTGCAGAATCTGTGCTTCCTTCTTCAAACCAAGCTGTTCCGTCAAATACGAAAGTCTTGTCTGCGGTTGCTGTTCCTGCTGTAAATGTAGCTGTTGCTGCAGCATCGGTAACTGCCTTAGCTTTTAAGGAATACTTTGCGTTAGCATCTGTTCCCTTAAGTAAGTAAGTTTCGTTGAACTTTGTTGTCTCAGCTACACGATCAATTTCAGAAACAAGCTGATCGATTTCGTTCTGGATATAGGTACGGTCATCAGTAGAGTTGGTGCCGTTAGCTGCTTTAACTGCAAGTTCGTTCATTCTCTGAAGCATGTCCTGAACTTCGTTTAATGCACCTTCAGCTGTCTGTACTGCTGAAATACCATCCTGTGCGTTAGCGGAAGCCTGTGTAAGACCTCTGATCTGCTTACGCATCTTTTCACTGATTGATAAGCCTGCTGCATCATCTGCCGCACGGTTAATCTTGTAACCGGATGAAAGCTTTTCTGTTGACTTTGTCTGAGACTTAACCGTAAGGTTTAACATACGGTTAGAATTCATTGCTGTTAAGTTGTGTTGTACTACCATTATTTTTTCCTCCATGAAAAATTGTTCTACACGATTCCATTCGTGCGTTAAAATTAGCTAATTGTATTTGTATAATAATTTTTTGGCTACGCCAAAAAAGTTATTATCGTGTATAATAATGTTCCGGCTAAGCTGAAACAGTTATTATCGATGTTAATGTCTATAGCCACCCGGCCCTTAAAGGGCCGCGGTGATTATAGAATTGTGTTTTTAATTATCCGAGTAAACTGAGTACTCCCTGGTTAGCCTGGTTGGACTGAGCGAGCATTGCCTGTCCTGCCTGAGCTAAGATGTTGTTATTGGAATAAGATACCATTTCCTTAGCCATATCTGTATCACGGATTGCAGATTCAGCTGCTGTTGTGTTTTCAACTACGTTATCAAGGTTGTTGATGGTATGTTCAAGTCTGTTCTGAACTGCACCGAATCTTGAACGCTGTGTTGATACGGACTGAATAGCTGACTTAACTGCATCTATGCAGAGAAGAGCTTTTTCAGCTGTAGTAACGTCTGCAAGATTTCTTTCTGCTACGTTTTCTGTTCTCCAGTCATACTTGTAACTCTTTAATCCTAATGCAAATGTAGAAAGGTTACCAAGTTCAAGTTCGATCTGGTTGTTGCTTGTTGCATCTGCGCCAACGTGAAGCTTCATCTTTTCGTTAACTTCTTTAGCTTCAACGCCCTTGCCTACGTAACCGTTAGCAAAACCGCCGGAACCCATATATCCTTCTGCCTGAACACCGGCACCGCTACCACCATCTGTATCAAAAAGAACAAGTTTACCTGTCTGATCGTTACCGCCGATTGCTACGTGATGCCAGCTAGTGTTTGTATCGTTAAGGATCGCTCCGTCTGTTCTGCCGGTTCCACCCATGTTGTAAGAAGCTGCTCCACCTGAATAAGTGGTTCCGTTATATAATGCATATGCCTTCATAACCGCATTAACAACGTCTTTACCATTATTACATCCGGATATATCAATCCAAAGAGTATCACCACCCTGAGCATTACCGTGAGCTTTGTAGCCGTTAGCGTTTAATCCAAGATCTGCGCCGTCATCTACAAACTTAATGCTGTAGAATGTGGAGCAAGCCATACATGTTGCGGAAATACCGCAGCCATATAATTCTTCGACGCCTGCCTTAGTTGTTACATTTGATAAATCAAGGAATCCTGCTGCATAAGTCCCTGAACTGAGAGTAATGTCTGAACCGTTATCACCATTAACAGTAGTCGCACCTGCTACGGCTGTAACTTCCGCCTGACTATGTGTACCTAGTGAATGGTTTGTAAGAAGGTCTGCGTTGGTTCCGACAATAGTTTCGTCCAACTGTCCCTGGAAGCCGCCATCTCCTTCTTCAACTTCATAAGTACCGTTTAACAAATATGTTTCGTTGAACTTTGTAGTATGAGCTACACGATCGATTTCTGTCATGAGCTGATCTACTTCGTTCTGGATGTATCCGCGGTCATCAGAACTTAATGTGCCGTTAGCTGCCTTAACTGCAAGTTCGTTCATTCTCTGAAGCATGTCCTGAACTTCGTTTAATGCACCTTCAGCTGTCTGTACCATTGAGATACCGTCCTGTGCGTTGGCAGATGCCTGTGTAAGACCACGAATCTGCTTACGCATCTTTTCACTGATTGATAAGCCTGCTGCATCGTCGGCTGCACGGTTAATGCGATAACCGGACGAAAGCTTTTCTGTTGAACCCGCCTGTGACTTAACTGTTAAGTTAAGCATTCGATTGGAGTTCATTGCTGTTAGGTTGTGTTGTACTACCATAAATACTTACCTCCTTGTAGTATGTACTGTGAGCCTCCTTGCTCATTTGCGAAGTCAGCCATCCTATTTGGCTATTATGTGTCCTAATACTTATATCGGCTTAAACTCCGCGTACTTTACACCCTATTTAACCCTTTATGCCATATTCTCAAAAGTTCGACGATTAGAACAATTTATTTAAGGTCATTGTACTTCATTGCCCTTGTGTAACTGCTTACGGCATTGGCAGTTGAGCGCTGAGCCTTAATCTTCTTCTTCTCGTCTTTAAATATATGTTCCAAAGCCTGTTTGTTTCGCTGTTCATCCGCCATGATAAGCGCGCTTTTATCAGTAATTTCCCTGATAAGTTTTTGCATGGCTGCAATCTCAGCGGCGAATCGGGACTTGTTTTTATCAAGTTCCTCCTTCACCTTTTCATACAGACTTTCGAAGCCTTCATCAAGCTTGTTAAGCTTAAAGATGAGTACGCCTTTGTCTTCCACAGTCTTGTCGAATCTGCCAAAAGAAAAAGGTTCCTCTTTCAGTACTGCTTCCTGTTCTTTATTCTTTTCAATAATGTCGTCCAAAACCTTTACTTTCTTTTCAAGGCTTTCAACTAAAGCTACTACGTATGTCTTTTCCATTATGACGCCTTTGCCTGCTTCATGACTTCTTTCCAGGTATCTCTTACGGAGCGAAGATGCATAAGCACTTCTTCCATGGCCTCTTTATCCTTACGGGTATTGGCCACAAGAAGTCTCTGTGAAAGATATACATAAATCCTTTCAAAGTCTTTGGCTACTTCGAACCGCATGTCCAGAGTCTCACGAAGATAGTCTATGATCTTCTCCACTTTAACTATGTTGACGTGAGCGCCTTCGATATCACCCTGATCGATCTTCATGATCGCGATGTTACCGAATTTGATCGCACCTTCATAGAGGAGCAGAGTAAGTTCCGCAGGGGACGCGGTCAACACTTTTGAATTACTGTATTGTGCGTATGCGTTAGGTATTGCCATAATCTAATCTCCTTTTAATTACCGCCGCCAAGCATGGAGGTAATTGAACTGGTTGATGACTGGAGCTTTGAAAGTGCTACTTCCATAGCTGCGAATTTTGCGTAGTATTTGTCTTCGTAATCTGCAAGAGCTGCTTCAGCTTCTTTTACCTTATCCTTGTAGGATGTGGTAGTGGTCTTGTAAAGCTTGTCGTCATAGAAAGAACCTGCACTGGAATTTTCCGTGCCCTTGCTTAGATCCTGCATCTTTGCGTAAAGATCACGGGATAACTGTACGAAGAAGTTTACAACTTTGTCAGGGTCATTGGCGATGGCTGTTTTTAACTTATCAGCTTCGCCGGATACTGTAGCATCATCCTTATCACCGCTTATGTGATAAGCGTTCTTTTCATGGTCCGGTGCGATCATGTAGTTAAGTGTATTGATACCGAAGTCGGATAAATACATCTTGGTATCGCCTACGGTTGTTCCCTGAAGCATTATATTCTTCATTGCCTGAGAAAGAGTTCCGAGGGTGGAGTCACGACGAAGGAGGGAATCCTTAATGGTCTGCTCCCACTTTTCAATTTCTTTTTCAGACATATCTTCTTTTTCTTCATCGGTAAGGGGCTGATAAGTACGGGCAATGGGTGCATCGTAAAGCTTATCGAATTCATTTACCAGGGCATTGTATTCCTTGAAGAAATTCTTGATCATGTCATAAACGCCATCGGTATCTTCCTGAGTGGTGACTGTAACGTCTTCAGCTTCGGAAAGACAGGTAAATGTAAGCCCGTTAACCTCCACGTTATTGGAGGATGAGGTATATTCAACACCGTTAAGAGTGATCAAAGCATCCTGGCCTGCGATCTTAACCGCATCGCCAGTGTAAAAATCATCATAGGTGTTGCCTGTTGTGATTTCTGTTGCAAAAGAAACCTTATCATATAAACGGTTGAGAGCTGTTTCATAATCTTCAGCTTCCAAGCCGCCGTTCTTTATTTCCGCTTTAATAAGTTCGTATAATTCGCCTTCGGTTCCGATGGCATCCATTGTAGCAACTGCGTCAATGTTATCTTCACCGTCACGTACGATTACGCTATCTAAGCTTCCCTTGTAACCTGCCAGCTTCTGATACTCTGCGAGAGTTTTTGCATTGGAATTAACTGCAGAATCGGTGCTTGTGCCAAGGGACTCGTTGATACCGAGGAGCGATATTGCAGCGAAGCCTACCGAATTATCGGCTGTAATGGAGAAATCGTTGTCAGATCCGCTCTTTGCACTGGATATGAAGATTCTTCCGTTGGTTTCGTCGTAGTTTGCATCAACTCCGGCATCCTGAATCTTAGCGATAACATCGGAGATCTTGGTATTTTCCGTGATCTCGATGCGGGTAACTTTATCTCCTGATGAAACTGTAAAAGAGCCTGTTCCCGTGATTTCAGGAAGACCTTCCTTGACTGTTCCGTCAGAGTTCTTTAATACAAGATCTTTTACAAGAGTTTCACCGGTAATGGCTGCGCCTTCTTTTTCGGAAAGCTTTGCGCCTGTCATGTAACCGCTTTTAGCAAGTCTCTTAACGGAAAGAGTCTGCACACCGTTCATGGCCTTTTCACCTGTAATAACGGATACGGCAGAGGTATTGGAAACACTTGTGGTTTTCTTCTTATAGGAAGAAGAATATCTTAACTGTGAAAGGGAAGTATTGAAGAAGTTTTTGATCTTGGTATTTAAACCCGACCATGCTTCCTGCTTCCATGTGTGTTTTGTCTGTTCTTTTTTTACTTTATCAACCTTGGTGGAGCGAGCCTTCACCAATTCTTCGATTATGGAATCTGTATCCAGTCCTGAATACATTCCGCTTACTCTTAAGGGCATAAAAAACCTCCTTTTAACGACAACTAAAGGGTAGACTATCCCCTACCCACAGATTCTTGGTTACTTATCTCTTTTCGTCTACCAACAATCCTGCAAGTTCCCACGCCTTGGCGATCATATCGAGGGTCTTTTCGGGAGGTAACTCTTTGATTACTTCCTTGGTATCCTTGTCGATGATCTTAATGGTTACACGGTTAGTTTCCTCGTGGAATCCGTATACCGCTTCAGAGTTGTACATCTTCTTGTTGATGTCTTCGATAGCTTTATGAATCCTTTCGGCATTCTTTTCGAAGTTTTTCTCGAAATAGGGTTCATTCTTCTTCTCGATGTTTTCAACAACTCTGGTCTGGTTGTCAACCTTGGGGGCTTTTTCCGGAGTCTGTACTTCCGTGTACTCAATATTGGGCTTTGAAACCGGCTGTTTGATTGTTCCTGCTACATTAGACATTACGCTTCCAACTGATTCAAGTGCCATTTTAACTCTCCTTTCGCGGCGTCCGTGCCGCACGGTTTACCTTTTCTAAGTACTATATCGACATATTTTTACAAAACTTTAGACCTTTTTAAAAAGAAATCCATAGATGATTAAAACATCTGCTTAACCAAGCAGATGTCTTAATCCTTCCATTGCGTCCGTATTCATTGCTTCTCTGTTAGATGCTTGTATCTGTACGTATACTTCTTTTCTGTATACCGGAACTTCTCTGGGAGCCTGGATGCCTAACTTAACCTGCTCGCCTTTAATCTCTAAAACAGTTATTTCAATGTTGTTGTTGATGATGAGTGCTTCGTTTTTCTTTCTGGATAAGGCTAACATTATTCACTCACCTTCTTTCTTTCGTTTAAGATATCGTAAATGGGGAATTTAACTTTGTATTCGTCACTGTCTACGATGATCTGAACTGCTTTTCTTGAGTCAACGTTCACTACGATGGGCGCCTTTAAATTAACGCTCATTTCTTTTAAGTCCTTGGGAACCGTAACGGTTACAAGAACAAGTAAATCATCATTGTCTATGTCGCCGATGGGCTTTAAGATCTCATCTTCAACCATGGGGTTGTAGGTGTCGCATACAGCCAGGGGGTCCATTACAGGCATTGCAAAAGCAGGCTCCTGCATGGACTGAAGCCATCTGATACCGGCGTTGTTTCCTCTCTCAGCATCATGCACGAGAGCAAAATCCGTAAGTTCGGGGAAGCCGATAATTCCTTTTTCAAAGCGTATGATCTTGGAATCATCAATTTCCACTTCACCAAAAACGCGAGTTGTGATTTTCATGTTTTTTCTCCTTTATAGGTAAAGATTAAATGTAATTAATGAGGCTTTCTTTTAAAATCTTACTGGTGGCCATAAGAGCTGCGTCGTAGGCATATTCTGCGCTGGCAAGCTTGATGGCGGTTTCAGCTACGTCTACGTCTTCGTTTTCCGACTTAAGTTCTTTTAAAGTGGATAACTGAGTGTCGAGACGATTCTTTATGAGTTCAAGTCTCTTGCCTCTGGTACCGCAGTTGGTGAGGGCCACGTTATTTTTGTCAAGATAGGTGTCGGTATATCCGATGCCCTTTGACATTATTGAGTGGAGCTTATCATTTAAAAAGGTCTGAGCCTTCTTAAGTGCATCCAGGTCTGCATTAAGGCCGTTGATAACGGTCTCATCCGTTTCTGTTTTAAGTTTATTCTTAACAATATCTATCTGCTTTTCGATGGAATCAACTTCCTTGAGGGCTATGATGGCATCATCCACATCACGTAATACGTCATGGGAATAGCAGTCAGATGCGTTGGTATTGATCCTGAGTGACTGGTTAACTCCGATGTTATACTGAATTTCGCCCGCAGGGGTGTCAGTATAGTTATATTCTACATCATTGACATTATCCTTGCATTTGAAGTAATGCTCGGGTCTTAAATCTCCGCGTGACCAGTTTTCTCTGTGATAAGAAACTTCGATATCAGTTAAGGTATCTGTATTTCCGATGGCGGAACCCACCAGTACCTCACCGGTTTCGGGCACGAATACTACTTTTCCTTCATTGCCTGCTGCGCTGATATATGCGTAAGGGTCTGCATCGGACG
Organism: Lachnospiraceae bacterium; assembly: GCA_016283575.1. Taxonomy (GTDB): domain Bacteria; phylum Bacillota; class Clostridia; order Lachnospirales; family Lachnospiraceae; genus UBA1258. Next base: position 20,208 of record JAEEND010000027.1, read on the forward strand.
AGATCACTTCGGGAACGTAATCGGTGCCGTTTAACTTAACGGCAGGAGGAGTATCCATAAGATCATCATAGGATAAACGGATCCTGGTAATGTCTTTAACATATACATCCTGCTCCGTTTCATGAGTAGCAGCCGTAAGATCAGGTGTATGTACATATCTGAGGGTATCGAGTCTTACGGAATCTTTCGTTTCAGTGATGGTATAATCAACCGTTTCCTGCTTCTGATATGTGAGAGTCATACCGGTTCTGTAACCCGTAAATACGGTGCGTCCTGCAAAATCCGCATTACCGGAATTGTATAATTCTTCACCGAGAGCGGTTAAGTTTTCTAAGATGATCTGTCTGTCGGAAGGAGTCAGGGTATCGGAAGTACCTTTTGTATAATTACTTCTGATATCCGTGATGATCTCCGAAAATGTCTTGATGGCATCTTCTGTTACTTCCAGCCAGCTTTCTGCATCTTCCACGTTCTTTTCAAGATACTGTTCCGTCTGATTTACGGATGTACGAAGTCGCAGTGAACGAAGAGCCACGATGGGATCATCGGAGGGTCGTGCGATCTTCTTTTGCGTGGATATCTGAGTGGACAGGGTATCCTGCAGAGTCTTGTTGATGTTTATGTTGGATAATGAGTTGTTCTGAATGATCTTGGTTGTTACTCTCATTGTTTACCTTTCCTCACTGAACATGAAGGTTATACGCCGGTCTGAAGGATGAGTCTGTCGTAAATCTCTGTAAAGGTCTGAATCATCTTGGATGCAAGAGCGTATGCGTTCTGGTATTTAACAAGGGCTACCGCTTCGTCGTCGGAATCAACACCGGAAATGGAAATTCGCTGGTTGTTGATGGTATTGGACATTGTATTGTAGTAGGCCTCTGAGTTATTGGCTCTCGCGGCGTTCAAGGCTACATCGGAAAGCACCGACTGGAGGAACTCACTTGCGGAGGCTCCACGGTAATCAAGGATGGTCTTGTCGGTCTTCATGTTGATAAGTTCATTGACGATGTTGTTCTTGGAATCTCCGTCGGTTGCGCCCGTGTGGGTGGCAAGACGCTTGGAGTCCATTGCGATCTCACGGTTAACTGCAAGATTTCCTGCTGTTAACTTATAATATGTATCGTCATAATTGTGGATTTTAATTAGACCTGCGTCATCACCTGTTGCAGTATTTGCATTTTCATGGGCCGTATAGTAGTCATTGAAGGTTAACTGGTCTAAATCACCTACGGGATTGTCCGCAAGGAAAAGTCTTGTTGCGGCATTTCCGTATGAATCAACGGCGCCTTCCTGAGTGATGATGTCATTAAATGTTCTTGCAAAAAGTCTTACAAATTCATTGACCTGTTCCTGGTAGTAGGGAATTCCCTGATAATCAACGCTTACGCCTACCATTGCTTCCTTACCGATACGTGAATTGGAAAGCTTGCTCTGGCCAAAGTTATTATCAAGCTGGAATTCATAAGAAACCTCACCGGTCTCCTGATTCTTTATATATGTCCAGTCTGTATAATAGTAAACCTCCGCGCCGAGCTTAATGGTACCGCCGGTCTGTGAAAGTGTACATTTATCAAGGTCATGTAACTGATCCAGGGTAACCTTAACGGTTACGGTATTATTGGGAACATCTACACTTGTTATTGTTCCGCGGAAGTTTTCTGTATTGTTACCGTCACGAAGTTCTACAAGGCCCTGGAGCTTTCCGCCGAGGTTAGCGGAATAGATATTAAAGTCATTACCATTGGCCCATCTTATATCATAGAGACCTACCGCATCGTTCTGTGATACGGTTTCATTTACTTCACGGGCTACGCACTGAAGTGTCTGATAATCATTGGTATCAACAAGCATCTGTCCGCCTGCGATACGTACGATAAATCTGGTGGCGCCGGTTTCAAAATTATTGTTGGCGTCATAGATGGGATTTTCGCTTGTTTCAACGGATACGTAGTTTGAAAGTTCATCGATAAGAACATTTCTTGAGTCTCTTAATTCGTTTGCTTTTGCACCGGTAAGCTCGATCACGTTGATCTGCTTATTTAAGGTTGCAATCTGCTCTGCTATGGAATTTATTTCAGAAACAATATCCTTAATTTCCGTATTTACATCCTTCTGTAATTCTTTTAACTCGTTGGAGGTCGAATTAAAGTAATCAACAAAGGACTGTGTATACATGGCAAACTGCGCCTTTGTAGCTGCATCTCCCGCATTTTTGGAGAGTTCTTCAAGGGCGTTGAACATAAGGTTAAAGGTTGTATTAAAGCCTGAGTTGGTATCTGTATCCATGAAGTAGTTTTCAATGGTCTTCATGTAGTAGGCTTTAGCAGTTACATTACCAAGCTTTGCGTTGTTGTCCCAGTACTTTTCATCATAGAAATCATCATGGATTCTTTCGATCGCAATGGTATCAACACCTGCGCCGGCCGAACCGTAGGTCGTGAAGGTACGGATAGCGAGGTTCGCCTGCTGCACCGCCTCCTGACGGCTGTAACCCTTTGTTTCGGAATTTGATATGTTATTGGCTGTGGTATTAAGTGCTGCATTTGAAGCAGTTAAACCTGTATATGCTACGTTAAGTCCAAAAAATTGAGACGGCATAAGATAACCTCCTCTCCGGCATCTTTATTACATGGAAGTAATGATATGCTCAAGCATCTCATCCACTACATTGATGTAACGGCTGGCTGCGTTGAAAGCATTCTGGAATTTGATCATATTGGTAAGTTCTTCATCGGCAGATACGCCCACAACCTGCTCGCGGGAGCTCTGGATGCTGGCAACCGTTGCTGCCTGGGATTCTGCGATGCTCTTATATACGAAACCTGAGTTGGCCACCTGGGATACAAGGTTGGTGTAATAAGTATTGATGGAACAGGTGGTTGTTACGTTGGGATTAAGTACGTACTGATCTTTATCGAAGGCTTCGAGCAATCCGTAAGCTGTATCGAAGTCAACGGTTCCGTCCTTTAAGATAAAGCCCATCTTTCCGGCTTCTCTTACAAGGGTGGGATTGATCTGTAAGTTGTTTATGGTGTAAAGGGTATCAACATAATAGTGATCCGATGTATTTTCAGGATAGTATTCCCACTCTCCGGTAACTTCGTTTTTGGTGAATCCGGGAGTTGCGATCTTCTGGAAGATCTGAAGGGGTGAGCCGTCATCATCAACCATATATTCGCCGCCGTTCTTTTGGAAAGCTCCGTATAATACTTCGTTTACGGAAACTGCTACGTTGTGAACCAGCTGGTCGAATTCTGCCTGAATGTTCATGCATACGGACTGAGCGATGGTGTGGTTATATACATCCACTTCTTCTTCATAGATTCCCATCTGATAATTGTATTCCGCAGCATCGAGAGCATACTGAGGATCGTTGGTACCGTAAGGATATTTAACTGTATCGGTGAAGTCAGGCTGTACAGGCTTTACAGGAATGTCAGTAAAGTTGGCTACGCGATCGCCGCGGGCATAAAGCATGGCTCTGAGTTCTCCGATATCTGTTCCTTTTTCGGATGAAATAAGTCTGTATGTATCAAAAACCTTTGCTTCGGAGATGTCCCAAACCTTATCTCCTTCAGCATCATAGGTATAGGTTGCGTTGTTTTCCCAGAAGGGTGTGTAGAAGCCGGTCTGTGAATCGAGGTATGCATTCATTTCATATACCTTGTCGGGTCCTACGAAATCGTAGCCTTCGACTTCAACGGTAATAGCACCGTAAATATCTTCTTCGTATTTAATGGTAACCATGGATGAAAGCTTATCGAGAGCTTCGTTTCTTGCATCACGAAGGTCGTTGGCAGCTTCGATACCGGTTTCAACTTTTCTGATCTCTGCATTTAAATCGAGGATCTGATGGCCGAGAGAATTGATCTCTGCCACTTTATCTTTAATCTGTGAATTTAATTCGTTCTGGTAATCTACAAGACCTGCGTAAACCTGCTTCGCATTTGTTAAGAAGGTCTGCGCATTTTGAATGAGTAATCTCTGTACTACCGTATCATCGGGCGTCTTTGCAAGTTCCTCGATGGAGCTCCACAGTTTTGTGAGGGCATGATTGAAGCTTGCATCGTCGTTGTATTCGTCCAGCAAGTCTTCTACTTCGGTGAGTGCATTGAAAGATGTGGAATAGAAAGCAGCCCTACCGTTTTCTTTTCGGTACGACTGGTCCAAAAAATAATCCCTTACCTGGCGCACCTTGGCATATGTAACACCGAGACCGGTCTGCATACTTCCTGTGGCGGGTGTGCCATTCTTGATAGTATTATAAACGCGATCAGCCTGTAATACCTGCTGACGCACGAAGCCCTGAGTATCTTTGTTGGAGATATTATGCGCAGTTGTATTGAGAGCGTTCTGTGACATCTGCAATCCTGAAGTTCCTACATAAAAGCTTCCCATTAACGGCATAACTAAAATCTCCTAACACGGTTATTGTTTGGCGTCAAACCCTCCAAACTGCGTTCCGATGGCGCTTCCTGTGCTGTATGCGCCGCGATTATAGTTTGCAGTTTCAGGTGCCTGCTTCATAGACTGCATAAGAGTCAGATTGAAGTTCACCATTTCTATTGCACTGTTTAAGAGTTCTTCGTTTCTTTCGTTGACATATTTCATTTCACGAAGAGTATTCTTAAGAGTGTCGTGGATCTTCGCCAATTCCTTTTGTTCCCTGGGCGTCTTATTTAAGAGCCCGATCAAAACTGATAATTTCAATCCCTCAACATCCGTGTTCAGGATCTTCGCAATTTCCTGCATGGTCGCCATTCGCCTGTTTTCCAGTTCATTGATCTCATTAACCCGATCCTGTTCTTTATCAGTAATCCGGTTAAGTCCTTCGAGATCACCTTTCACGATGACGTCCGTCTTCGCTGTCGAGAGTTCAAGCAGCTTAAGATATTCATCATTTTCCTTATTAAGTACTTCTATGAGAGTATCTACTAAACTTGCCACTTGAATCTCCTACAGTGTTTCTTCGTATTTCTTCATTAACTTTTCTGCAAAGCTTTCGGGACTTACATTGTATGTTCCGTCGGCAATAGCTCTCTTCAAAGGTTCTACCAAGTCATAACGAATGTCACTTGCACCTTTTACGGCCTGTTTAGCCGCCTGAATATCTAGCCCCATATTCGAGATGTGCACCTGATCCGTGGTATTCTTTCTCTGAACGTTCTGTTCTTTCTGTACCTTTGCGGAGTTATAAAGCTGTTGAACCTGATTATAGGCTTCTATACGCATAACTTACCTCCTTTTGATAGTCGTATCCTCCGTGATACTATTATCACTTACTATCTTTATCGGATATTTTCAGTGAGACTTTAGGGTTTTTAGGAAAAATTTTTAAAATTATTTACTTTCTTTTTCAACAAGATAAAGAACGTCTTCAAGTCGTTCTTCAAACGTCCGGGTTACCGGGTTAAAAACGCCTTGTTCTTCACCGTAGAGAATGGTGGATCTATAGCCGTTTTTCTCAAAATAACGGATAACTCTGTCCGGATCCACATATCTCTTTACATTTATCACATAGCTATTATCGGAATCTAAATCGCTTCTCTTAAGAAGTTCATCAAATTTTACAAGCAAAGTTTTTTCATAGACCATTGCTTCAGGGACATTTTCGTAAAAAGAATATCCGTCATAGACTATGATATAAGGAAGATCTTCGTATCTTTCCGCAACTTTAAGCTGCTCAGAGTAGCCTGTGTACAGGTATTCGCCGCCATAGTTAATAAGGCCCAGTACAAAGAAAAGCACGATGTTAATGCCCACAAAGGTAAGCAATATATCTCCGAAGATCATAGCCTTGGGCGTATAGACCGGTTCAGCCTTCGGCTTTTCTTTTTGTGCAAACCAAATGGCTCTGAAGGGATAAGCTCCGAGATATCTGATACCCTTGGTCTGGCGGCCGTTCTTTTCATCATCGATGTTATCCAGAATTGAATTTACGAATCTTAATATAGCGGTTGAAATTCCCATTCCCGAAAGCATTAAAACCACCGGGAATATGGGCATCATGTAGCGGTCAACCATGTAGGGAGACATTCTTGCGGCCAGCAGGAAGTAAATAACCGGGGGAACAAAAAGTATCAAATTACCGCAGAGAGGATATCTCTTTTTATTTTCACTGAGGCAGTAGTAAAGGCCATATATTCCTGCGAGTAAAATAAATGCAAATACTGCTTTATGATAAAAGAGTCTTTCACAGAAAAGATTTGAAAATGCAGCGATACGTGTTCCGTAACCTGCGAAGCCCGAGCTTAAGTTTTCGAGAGCTTCAACGCCTCGGGAGGAGCCGAATACATCGGTAATTGCAAATGGAAAAAGAAGGAGCCCCGTCACTCCGGAAGCTACCATAGTACCGACGTAACGCTTTAACTCTTCCTGCCGTTTTTCTTTTGCAAGAACTATTACAAATACAATGAATAATGGCAATAAGTAAAATAAAAAGAAATACTGGGTTAAGAAGCCTAAAACCGTTACAGACAGCATCAGGCCCCATTTTTTTGCTTTAATTCCGTAGTAGTAGGCTCTCAAGTGAAGATACAGGGCCGTTATCACGAAGAACGCCACCAAAGCATACATGCGGATTAAAAGGGTTGTGGCAACAGTTCCTGCGGAAAGTCCGTACATCAGCGCAGAAACAATTTCCGCTCCTATGGAATCGGTATCACGACCTATATATTCTTTCCACAGAATTTTGACAGTGGCCATGATTATAAGAAGTGTACCCGCGAGGATCAATAGATTCAGGCCACAGCCTATGTATTTTGACATGCTGCCTCTTGTCAAGGATGATAAGAGATGCAAGAGCATAAAGTGTACGGGCGGGTGATTATCGTCCTTTACGTTAAAATAAACACTCGCAAAGTTAAAAGCATCGTCTGAATCAACTGTTACGTAGTCTTTAAAAGATTCTCTTCTAATCCAGACAGGTTCATCGTAGACGTCGGCTTTGTATGTTAAGAGCTTTGAAGATGAGCCGTTTTCCATTACGTCCCCTACTGTATTCAAAAAGTTACCGACACTTTCTTTTAAAGTATCTCCGTCAACTTCTTCATGCATGAATTTCGCGAGTCGACCTACAGGCTGAGTCGGCACGATCCAGGGATTATATTCGGCATTGGCAAGCTCGTAGCTCATGATCTCGTCCATGTGAAAACCTTCTTTTTGTGTAACGAAAAAAAGGTTGACTCCGAGACATATAAGTATTGTGATTACGCGTAAAATATTATTTTTCATAGTGAATATATTTTATCATTTATGGAAGTCAAAAAAAAGAGTTCAAGGCTTGCGATACTTTTATTCTTTTATCATTGTGAGGGGTGACTTTTCCTTCTCGTATCCCTATATGGATTTGAAGCGTAGATTGGGATAGTTTTTCTTGAATCGAATTGTTTAGATGGATATTTCTATCCCTATACGGATTTTGCGTGCGTTTTGGGATAGATTTTATCTGAATAAACTACTTTCTATAAGTGAAGATGGAAATATTTATCCCAATACGGCTCTAGAAGGGCGTATTGGGATACTTTTTCTTCCGGTGTAGGTAGTGATGGTTATATTTCTATCCCAATTGTGCCCTCAAAAGCATATAGGGATACGAGCACCCAAAATAGATGAGTGAAGATGCTTGCTTCTATCCCAATCAGGCCCTCAAAAGCATATAGGGATACGAGCACCCAAAATAGATGAGTGAAGATGCTTGCTTTTATCAAGATAGAATAAGCTTCTCCTTGGGCAGATGCTTCAAGAGTATCTTCTGCACTTCGGTGGCGGAGAAGGGCTTTGATAAGTAGTCCGCAAAACCTTCGTCCATGTACTCTTCCTTGGCGCCCGTTACGGCATTGGCTGTAAGCATGATGACAGGAGTCTTCTTGTTGGGATTATCCTTCATGGCTTTCAATTCATGGAAGGTTTCGATACCGTCTTTAACAGGCATCATGTGGTCTAAGAGAATCGCGTCGTAGGTATTTTCTTTTATAAGAGCAAGGGCTTCGTCACCGGAACCTGCGGTATCGATCTGAATCTCGGTTTTTTTAAGTAAACTCACAGCCACCTTTAAGTTTACTTTTATATCATCAACCACAAGGATACGGGCATCGGGAGCTTTGAAATAATCCTTTCTTTCTTCTCCCTTCTCGCGCTCTTCGGTCTTGATCCTCTCGATCTTTTCCGATCCCACAGGGGTCTCGGGGATGACTACAGTGAATACGGAGCCACTTCCGTAGGTGCTTTCAACACTAATGGTACCGTTCATCATCTTCACGAACTGAGTACAGATGGCAAGGCCGAGACCGGTGCCTTCGATATGCTTGTTTCTTTCTTCATCAAGGCGCTGGAAGGCATCAAAGAGCTTTGCCTGATCTTCTTCGCGGATGCCCATACCGGTATCGGAAACCACGAATTTGAGATAGAATCTTCCGTCGGTATACTGTCCCGAAACATTCAGTCCCACCTTGCCCGATTCGGTATATTTTACCGCATTTGTAAGAAGATTCATGATCACCTGCTGGATGCGGACTTCGTCACCTATATATTTAAGAGGCAGGTTTTCGTCAACTTCGAATACGATCTTTAAGTCTTTGTTGCCCACTCTGCTCTTTATCATCTGATAGAGATTCTGGAGCACATGACGGAGATTATATTCACTGATCACAAGATCCATCTTGCCGGATTCAAGCTTTGAAAAATCGAGGATATCATTGATGAGGGATACAAGAAGGTGTCCCGCCTGTTCAACATCCGTCGCATAATTAATTATATTTTCGTCCTTACATTCACGTAAAATCGCTTCATTGAGTCCGAGGATCGCGTTAATAGGCGTCCTTATTTCATGGGACATATTGGCAAGGAATGCGGATTTTGACTCCGCGACTCTAAGCGCCGCCCTCTTTTCAGTATTTAGTTTAAGGAATACTGATGTGGAATGTACGAATGCAAAAAGCATTAAGATTGCCACACCGCTCATTAAGTACATACCGTTGGAATTGCCGCGGTGCACCGCAAATTCTATCATCTGTGCGATTCCAAGGAGCGCTACTATACCATAGCCCACCGCAATGCCAAAATAGTCTTTTAAATAGCCCTTCTTTTTATCCTTTAGGCAGATATAAAATACGATTCCGAAGGATATATAACAGAATATCATGACGCCGGTCACGTGCTCCGCCATGTCGGAAATACGCAGAGCCTGAAGGGTCACTAACACGCCTAAATATGTGAAGCACACGAATTCATAGATCCCAAGCTCCACGGAGTAGCGTTTCTTGGTAAGTGAATTAAAATACATGGATAAAGAAACGCAGAAAAGTAGCTGTGCCATGGGCGGCACAATACTTGCAGCCTTATAATTTACAAAAAGAATGTCTCTGAAATCGGATTGGGTCATATCCCATAAAGAGATCAAGAATAACGCCCATCCGATATGGTCTAACTGAATATCGTTTTTTGATGCGATACGTACGGCCATGCCGAGGATCGCAGCCATGATGCCGATGATCCCGAATATCAGGGAGAAGCCAAAGGACCAGATATCATTTCTTAAGATATTTGATACAAGAGTCGCGGTATCCCCAAAGAATATTTCGGAAAAATAACGTCTTCCGTCGGACTGTGAAAATCCGTCGATCACTACTTCTTTTCCACTGTCTTCATCGAAAAGCTCCACCAGAACATAATGGCTTGTGGCTTCTTTTCTATAGATTCCGGTGTCTCTGTTTATAACTTCTTTTCTAAGCTCTCCGTCAATATATATCTTTAAATCCTGGTGGGATACCCGCATGGAGAACCAGTCATGGTCCGAAACTTCGTCGGGAATTATGGTTTTGATGCTTACTTTTTCTCCCGCACTTGCAGGTACGTAAACAGGAAGGTCAACGGTTTCCGCAGCATCGGCTCTTCCTTCTACCGTAACTTGCCACTCTGCTGACAGGATTTCCGCATGCTGGTTCGCAATGATGCTGTCATCACCCTTCGTACGCGTGCTCCAATAAATGAAAAAAAGCAAAGTCAGCACAAAAATAAAGGAAAGAGTCTCGGGAATCTCCCGAAACCACATCCCGTATTTTCGATTTGTCTTTGCCAGAAAAACATTTATCTTCTTCGCGTAATTATGAGACATGCCATTCCACCCTCGGTCTAAAGTAACATCATTCTACCCATTTCAAGTAAACGCAAGATTAAACTTCTTTGGGGGTGGCGGGTGGAACAGTCGCTTTTTCAGCACGCTCGCGCTTATGTTCTCACGTAACCACGCTAAGCGAGAGCGGGTTGAAGATGCTTGATACTGCCGGCAGGCCGGAGATGTTCACTTGGCAGGTTTTCGCAGTTACGCTTCGTACTGGAGCTTGTAGAGCTCGTAGTATGCGCCCTTCTTATCCAGGAGCTCAAAGTGGTTGCCGCTTTCGATGATGCGGCCCTTGGAGATCACGTAGATCTTGTCGGCATGCTGGATGGTTGAGAGACGGTGAGCCACCATGATGGTGGTACGGTCCTTCATAAGCTTTTCGAGAGCGTCCTGGATGAGGATTTCAGTCTCGGTGTCGATGTTGGCGGTAGCTTCGTCAAGCACCAGGATTCCCGGCTTGTGAGCAAGTGTTCTTGCAAAAGAAAGAAGCTGCTTTTCTCCTGTTGAGAAGGTGGCGCCACGCTCAGACACAGGTTCATCATATTTACGCGGAAGCTTTTCTATAAAGTGTGAAGCGTTTACATGTTTAGCCGCTGTTTCTATTTCCTCGTCGGTAATGTAATCATCGTAGAGCCTGATATTACTCTTAATGGTACCTTCAAATATCAGCACATCCTGCTGCATCTGGCCGATAAACCTGCGAAGATCCGACTTTTTCAAATCTCTTATATCCACATCATCGATGTAAATATTTCCCTTCTGCACGTCATAGTATCTTCCGATAAGGTTAAGAATCGATGTCTTTCCAGCGCCGGTAGCTCCTACAAAGGCAATCTTCTGTCCGGGCTCTATGATAAAAGAAACATCTCTTAACACATAATTTTCATCATCATAAGCAAACCATACATGTGAGAATTCAATCTTTCCCTTTAAATCCTTAAGTTCCACAGGATTTTCTTTTTCAGGAATCTTTGCTTCCTCATCGAGGATTGTAAAAATCTTCTCGGCAGAGGCAAGTGAAGACTGGAGAGTCGCAAAGTGCTCCGCAAGCTCCTGGATGGGATCGAAGAAGGACTGAATGTACTGGGCAAAGATGTAAAGAGTTCCGACGGAGATGGTTTCACTCAACACTTCCCTGCCGCCGATGCTTAAAACTATCATAAGAGACAGAATGCTGCTTATATAAATAAGTGGTCTGAAGGTTGCATAAACCATGATTTCGTTAAAAGAAGCCTTCAGAAATCTCTTGCTCTTATCATCAAATTCTTCGTATTTACGCTCTTCCCTGCCGAATATCTGGATAATCTTCATGCCGGTTATATTTTCAGAAAGAAAAGTATTTAAGTCAGTAAGACGGGCTCTTGACACTCGGAATGCCTTTCTTGAAAAATACCTGAGTAATCCTGTCAAAAGAACGACAAAAGGCAAAAGCACAAATGAAAACAGAGCAAGCTTATAGTCAAGTGTCAGCATTATAACTGCAAGGCCTATGATGTATACGATGTTTCTAAATAGCTTTACCAGGATGCCTGAATACATTTCTTCAAGAGCGTCAACGTCGTTGGTCACTCTTGTTACAAGCTTTCCAACAGGTGTCAGGTCAAAGAAACGGCTTGATAATGACTGAATGTGAAGATATATTTCTTTTCTGATTCCAAAAATAATCTTCTGTCCGGTTTTCTGTAAGATCCACCCCTGCCAGAGATCGCATATTACGCCTATTACAAGGACGATTCCGTACTTGATTACTGTTGCTGTAAGCTCTGAAGGCTGGCCCTTTTCTTTAAAAAGGTTGATGGCATCGCCGATGAAGATAGGCCTTAAGAGCTCAGTGCCGGTAAGTATCATAACAAGCACAAGGCTTATGCCAAACCAGTGTAGATGGGGCTTCGTATAGGTAAGAAGCCTGAAAAGGGCATTACCGTTAAAGGAGGATTCTGTTTTATCATCATTAAAATTACTCATAGTTCGGTAAGCTCCTTTTCCAATTGCTGCTTATCAAAAATCTTTTTATAAAATCCGCCAAGGTTAAGTAACTCTTCGTGGGTACCGTATTCTGTGATCTCACCGTCATTTAATACAGCTATATGATCAGCCTTTGACAATGTGGATATTCTGTGGGCAATGACGATGGTGGTCTTATCCTTACGAAGTTCCATAATATTACTAAGAATCTGCTCTTCAGTGTCCGTATCAACTGCAGACAAAGAATCGTCCAATATCAGTATTGCAGCGTCCTTAAGAAGGGCTCTCGCTATGGAGCTTCGCTGCTTCTGTCCGCCGGAAAGAGTCACTCCGCGCTCTCCTACCACTGTCTGGTATTTATCAGGAAATGTATTGATATTTTCATCTATGCAGGCAGCCTTAGCCGCTTTAACCACCAGTTCTCTCAATTCCGGGCGGTCAGAAACCTTGTCTTCAAGGCCGAATGCAATATTTTCTTCGAGAGTATCCGAAAAAAGAAAGTTATCCTGGGGAACATATGCCACATCACGCCTTAAAACCGCCAGTGGAATCTCATCGATAGGAGTTCCGTCTAAGAGAAGCGTTCCCTTTTCACAGTCAAACACACGAAGTAAAAGATCTGAAAGAGAGCTCTTACCACTGCCCGTGCGTCCGAGGATACCAAGCATCTCACCCTGCTTAATATCTAAGTTAATATTCTTAAGTACCGGGGTGTCGCCATCGGGATACTGAAATGTAAGATCCTTAAAAGAAACTTCACCCTTTAATTCTGACACGTTATTTTCTTTTTCCGAATCTAAGATATCCGGGCTTTCATCGAAAATCTTGCTGATACGCACGTACGATGCGTAGGCCTGGGAAAAGATATTAATGCAGTCGCCAACTGCGATCATGGGCCATACCAGCATGCCGATGTATGAGTTAAATGCAACGTACTGGCCAATGGTAATGGTGCCCTTTAATACCATGTTTCCTCCGAAAAGAAGGGACAGCATCATGCTGATACCGATTACAAGTTCAAGAAGAGGAATAAACTGAATACGAAGCTTAACCACGGAAAGATTCTTTTTCATGCAGTCTTCGCTGCTCTTTTCAAATGACTTAAAATCCGCTTCTTCCTGCACAAAGGCTTTGATAACGCGGATTCCTGCCATACTTTCCTGGACCTTATCGGAAAGAGCGGAGAAAGCGTTCTGCTTAGCTTCCATGCGGACTTCCACTACTTTACCGTACACGTAACATCCGAATGCAATGAGAATCATAGGGACGAAAGCTAAGAGTGTAAGGTTAAAGTTTACGTAGAGTACCATCTTCACAAGCACCATGACAGTCATGATAAAGCCGTCAAATACCGTGATGACAGCCCAGCCTGTAGCTTCTCTTATGGCATTTAAGTCATTGGTAAAATGAGCCATCAGGTCACCGGTTTTATGGGCGTTAAAGAATCGCGCGGAAAGGGACTCAAGATGCCCGAACATAGCTCCTCGCAGTTCATACTGAATCTTTCTTGAGGAACCTAAAATAAAATATCTCCATCCGAAGCGGCCTACCATAATTATGATGCCGAGGATAAAAATCTTAAGCACAATATCGGATAAGTCTTTTACGGAAAACAAAGGATTCTCTGCAAGGCCGTCAATGATCTCCGCAGTGAACTGGGGCACATATATGTTGGTAAGGTCCACCATAAGAAGGAGCAATATACCCATGGTATATGCCGGCAGGTGTCTTAATATATATTTTGACATTCTGAAATCGTTATTTTTATTTCGGGTCATGTTGTTTTTCCATTCTGTGTTTACTATTTAAAAATCTCATCTACAAGAGCATTTAATTCCTCGAAGGTTTCAAGCTCGTTGATTCTCTTACGTAGATGAGCGGCGCCTTCGACACCCTTCACATACCAGGACAGGTGCTTACGCATTTCCCGGATTCCGATGTATTCTCCCTTATATTCAAGCTGCATGGCACCGTGACGAAGGATTACTTTTTTTATCTCTTCTTTTTCCGGGGCTTTATATTCTTCACCATTAAGATAAGCATTTATTTCTTTAAAAATAAAGGGATTTCCCTGAGCCGCGCGGCCCACCATGACGGCGTCGCAGCCTGTTTCTTTTAACATTCTTTCAGCGGAAGGTCCATCCACCACATCACCGTTTCCGATGACGGGAATCTTTACTGTTTCTTTTACCCTGCGGATTATATCCCAGTCGGCAGTGCCTGAATAAAACTGCTCCCTGGTGCGGCCGTGAACCGCAACTGCCGATGCGCCGGCTTCTTCCGCGACATGAGCGATTTCCGGAGCATTTATGAGGCTGTCGTTAAAGCCCTTACGTATCTTTACCGTGACCGGCTTATCTATCGCCTTCACGATTGCATTTACGATCTTATATACAAGCTCCGGCTCCTTCATGAGATAAGAGCCTTCGTGATTATTTACGATCTTGGGCACGGGACATCCCATGTTGATATCTAAGATGTCAAAGGGCCTGTCTTCAATGCGCTTTGCGATTTCCGACATTATCAAAGGGTCCGAGCCAAAAAGCTGCAGTGACACCGGGCCTTCCGTCGGGTGTATAGCCATGAGCTCTTCGGTGTTTTTATTGTTATAAAGAATCGCTTTGGCGCTGATCATTTCCATTGAAGTCATGCCGGCGCCGTATTCCCTACATAACACGCGAAATGGCAGGTCTGATACGCCTGCCATGGGAGCTAATATTACGTTGTTTTTTAATATTACATTACCGATGTTCATTTAAAAACCGTTTCTGTCTGTTACAATTCGTTGAATTGAAGCACCCGGTAATAAACCGCGTCGCGCTTTATTACCGGTCGATTGTTTATTCCTTTCGGATTATCAATCCTATCTATCTCTTTTTCTCGTTCTTCCTGTAGATTATGTTGAGACCATCAAGGGTGAGGCCGGGATCATATATGTCTATAAGCTTTGTTTCTTCGGAGATAAGGCGTCCGAGACCTCCTGTAGATACTACCTTTAAGTCCTTTAAGCCCGCTTCATTTTTTACCTGATTAATGATGTACTCAGTCTGTCCGATCTGACCGTACACAAGACCTGCCTGCATGGAAGAAATAGTTTCTTTTGCAAGTATGGAAGCAGGCTTCTTAATCTCGATTTCAGGCAGTTTTGCCGTATCTTCCCACAGGGCTTTTGCGGAAATTCTGATGCCGGGAGCAGTGATACCTGCCTGGAATCCGCCTTCTTTTGATACTAAATCGTAGGTTGTGGCGGTGCCAAAGTCGATAACAAGCACGGGGCCGCCGTATTTTTCGAAAGCGGCAACCGCATCCACGATTCTGTCCGCACCGATCTCTCTGGGATTTTCCGTTTCGATCCTGATGCCGGTTTTTGTGCCGGGACCCACTTCCATGGGAGTGATCTTGAGATATTTCTTGATGGCGCCCACAAGGGAGTGCATGACATTGGGCACTACGGTTGCGATTATCGCGCCGGTAAGGGACTCAACTTCCACACCGTTTCTGTCAAGAAGGCCTGTGATCATCATTCCGTACTCATCGGAAGTGCGCTGCACCTTACTCATCATTCTGAAGGTGGCTGCAAGTTTATCTCCATCAAAAACACCAAAGGTTATATTGGTATTACCTACATCAACTACTAAAATCATCTGTTAATCCTCGCATTATTCTTCATCAAGCTTGATATCTTCTTTTAACACAAAGGCTCTGTAAAAGAGGCTTAATGACTCAAGAAGCTCCTGCTTCGTCGCGCGGATCTTACTTACAAGCAATCCGCTTGCAATATCGTCATAGAGATAGTCTTCGTCAGCGGCTCTTGTGGTGATCTCCAGTTCGCCATCCTCGGAAAAGCCTATGGTGATGATGCCTCCCACTTCCTCGGTAAAAAGAACGCATATGATCTTAAGCTCTTCTTTTATCGATTCCGGGATCTTATCAAATAAGGGATTCAAATAATATTTCTGTTCGTAGGAGTTAGCTCCGCAAATTACAACCTGTTCCATTAATCTTCATATCCTAACGTAGCTGCCATGACAGCCTTTATTGTATGCATTCTGTTTTCTGCTTCCTGAAATACCAGCGAAGCGGGGGATTCGAATACTTCATCCGTAACTTCCATTTCGGTGCGTCCAAATTTCTTACCCATTTCCGCGCCGATCTTGGTCTTCATATCGTGGAATGCAGGAAGGCAGTGCATGAAAATAGCGCCTTCGCCAGCATTGTCCATGATCTTCTTATTTACCTGATAGGGAGAAAGCTTCTCGATACGTTCTTTCCATACTTCATCAGGTTCTCCCATGGATACCCAGACATCGGTGTAGATTACATCAACATCCCTTGTTCCTTCCATGGCATCTTCCGTAAGTCTGACTGAACCGCCTGTTGTCTTACAGATTTCCTCGCATGTGTCTACAAGCTCAGGATCCGGGAAGTAATCACGGGATGCGCAGGCCGTGAAATGCATGCCCATCTTCGCGCACGTAACCATGAGGGAATTAGCCATATTGTATCTTGAATCTCCCATGTATGTAAGCTTTATACCATCAAAATGACCGAAATGTTCTTTTATGGTAAGTAAGTCAGCTAACATCTGGGTGGGATGGAATTCGTTGGTAAGTCCGTTCCATACGGGTACATCGGAGTACTCGGCAAGTTCTTCCACGATGGACTGTTCAAAGCCTCTGTATTCGATTCCGTCATACATGGATGAAAGCACTCTCGCAGTATCTGCGATACTTTCTTTTTTACCGATCTGGGAACCGGAGGGATCAAGGTAAGTGGAACCCATGCCAAGATCGTGCGCCGCAACTTCGAACGAGCACCTTGTGCGGGTGCTCGTCTTTTCAAAAATCAGCGCAACGTTTTTACCTTTAAGCTTATCCGTTAAGATCCCTGCCTTTTTCTTTTTCTTGAAATCAGCGGCAAGATCCACAAGATAAGCGATTTCATCAGGAGTATAATCCAGTAATTTTAAAAAGTCGCGTCCTTTTAAGTTCATTTTAACCTCTTTATTTCATTGCTTCTTTTACGCCGGTGGCAACAGATGCAAGGCTCTGGATCTCTGAAGGAATGATGATCTTAGTAGCCTGTCCGTTGGCAGCTTCCTTGAAGGCGTCGTAGCTTTTAAGTGTAACAACCTGGTCTGTGGAAAGTCCTGCTTCTCTAAGTAAGTTGATGCTGTCGGCTTCAGCTTTCTTCAATGCTCTGATACCGTCTGCTTCAGCTTCCTTGTGGAGTCTTATGGATTCAGCATGACCTTCTGCTTCTTTTACCAGCTGGATCTTCTGTGCATCAGCTCTGAGAATTGCAGATTCTTTTTCACCTTCTGCTTTAAGGATGGCGGATTTCTTTTCACCTTCCGCAATAAGGATCTGCTCACGGCGTTCACGCTCTGCCTTCATCTGCTTTTCCATAGCTTCACGGATAGCTGTAGGAGGCATGATGTTCTTAACTTCCACACGTCCGACCTTGATTCCCCAAGGGTCCGTTGCGTCATCAAGAACTGTCTGCATCTTTGAATTTATGATCTCACGGGATGTGAGTGTTTCATCAAGTTCAAGCTCACCGATGATGTTACGAAGGGTGGTGGCTGTTAAGCTTTCAAGTGCAAGTACGGGATTTTCAACGCCGTACGCGAAAAGCTTTGAATCAAAAATTCTGTAAAACACAACCGTGTCGATCTGCATTGTAACGTTATCTTTGGTAATAACGGGCTGAGGCGGGAAGTCCGCAATCTGCTCTTTTAAAGAAACTCTTCTTACGATCCTGTCGATAACAGGGAACTTTACTCTGAAACCTGCATCCCATACTGTATGGAATTTACCGAGACGTTCAATTACGTAAGCATGTGTCTGAGGCACAATTCGGATGTTGGGGATGATGATAATACATAAAATAGCAATAATGATAATAACCCAGTGCATAATGTTTATCTCCTCTCTTGTGGCGTAGCCACGAACCAAAAAGTATATAATAAACCGCTTCGCGTTTTATTATCGGTATCAGAATGATTCTGTCAGAATCACTCTAATTCTAGTATATTTCGCACCAAAAAGAAAGAGTCTGTTTTTGTATCCCTATATGGATTTGAAGACCGGATTGGGATACTTTCTTCAACCTGAAAGGGTGTTTTCTATGAATCTGTATCCCAGTTTGATGGAAGCTTCCGTATTGGGATACGCCAGACAATCTGAAAGGGTGTAGGCAATGATAAACTATCCCAGATGGTTGCTTATTTTCATATTGGGATACTTTTTTCAACTTGAAGGGTGTTTTCCTTGAATCTGTATCCCAGTTTAATGGAAATTTCCGTATTGGGATACGTGAGACAATATGAAAGGGTGTAGGCAATGATAAACTATCCCAGATGGTTGCTTATTTTCATATTGGGATACTTTTTTCAACTTGAAGGGTGTTTTCCTTGAATCTGTATCCCAGTTTGATGGAAGCTTCCGTATTGGGATACGGGAGACAAAACTAAAAGGGGTGTGACAGTGAAAAACTATCCCAGTTTGATGGAAATTTCCGTATTGGGATACGTGAGACAAAACTAAAGGGGGACAGCAACAAAATCCCGGCGGAGTGCCGCCGGGTTTATTTTTAGTATACAATTATCTCGCCTATACTTCCCATAAATTCGGGAGTAAAGACGTGTTCGATGCCATATTCGCTAAACCGGGTTTCAAAGCTTTCATGAAGATGAGCTGCAGGTATCAGGAATGGGGTATCGATATCATAGAGAATCTCTAAAAACGAACCGGTAACTTCATTAGGCACCTGCTTCGCGTTCTTGCCCCAGTAAGTTAAGCCTCCGCGATGCTCCATGGTGAATTCTTCAAGTTCACCGGGCACTTCTTCTTCAAAAGGGATATGAGTCGCGATTATAAAGGTTTTATTGGGCTTCGAAAGAATCTCTCTTGCTTCTTCAACAGGCCCGGGAAGAATATCCTGGTCGCTTGGATTCATGCCAAGTATCACAACATCACCCACTTCTCCTAAAAGAACCTTGGAATTATCGCATACACCATCCTGGCGATCCGTGGCTTTATAGTTGTCTTCATCTTCAAGCCAATATGGGTATCTGTCGTGGTCCGAGCGTATATACATATAGGGCGCCTTTATCTTAGCTAAGCCTTCTTTTAAGGCTTCCGTATTGGCGCGTGAATTAAAGTCAACAATGTCTCCGCCGAAGATCACGAAATCTGGGTTATATTCATTGATAAGATCGGGAAGCATCTGCCATTTTTCATATGTGGTGGTGCCGTTTGATGAAAAGGCCTCAATACGCCCTTTAATATTCTCCTGCTCCGACTCTTTAACTTCATCATTTAAGACCTGCAGGTGAACATCGTTTATATAAAGAATGTGAATTTCTTTTTCTGTTTTATTATCAATAAATGGTGAGTCAAGTGAGACGGTTTCCATGGTAAAACCTGCCGCAGCAAAAGGCGAGCGGGCCTCTTGTCGCGTGCAGGCTACCATGAATAGAGTGAATATGAAGAATAAAATAACTGTTTTCTTAATAAGTGTGTTTCTCATGCTTTCTTCTTGAGAGCTAAAAGCTTAAGCACATGGCTTGCGGCTCTCTCAAGCTGCTTTCTTTTTAAATTACCGGTGCGAAGCTCGTTCATAAGGCGCTTGTAGTCATCAAGGCATCCCGGCATGAACACGTCACCACCGGCGGCGGTAACTTTGCCCGCATTGGGAATAGGTCGGGTCTCGTCACTGTAGAGCATGGCGCCGCCCAGTACCCAGTCCGTCATAACAAGATTATCATATCCCCACTCACAACGCAAAATGTCATGGGTGAGACCGCGGTGCTCGGATGTATGCGTTCCGTTTATAAGATTATATGAGGTCATGATGGATAAGGGATTTGCTTCCCGCACGCAGATTTCAAAGCCCTTTAAGTATATTTCACGCATAGCTCGTTCCGATACATGGGCATTGTTATTGTATCTGTCGGTTTCCTGGTTGTTGGCGGCAAAGTGCTTGATGGTTACGCCCTTTCCTGCGTGTGCCTGAACACCTTTAGTGATCGCAGCCGCAAAAACACCGGATACAATGGGATCTTCCGAAAAATACTCAAAGTTTCTTCCGCATCTGATATCTCTGTGGATATTAAGGGCCGGTGCCAGCCACAGGTCTATGTTGAAGCGTTCCATTTCGTCGCCCACGATGTCACCGCATTCTTTTGCAAAAGAAGGGTTAAAGCTCTGGGCAATGGCAGTGCCGATGGGGATGGCGGTGCAGTATTGGTCTCTTATGGGTTCGCCGTTCTTGGGCTTTCCCTTGGGAATAATATATTTCACAAAGAAGGGAAGGAGATCCAGCATTCCTTCAATGACATTTAAGCCATAGGTGTGGGCGCCTTCTGCGTCTTCATAGTACTGAGGGCTCAGTCGCAAACCCGCAGGGCCGTCTGCCATCACAATGGTGTCGATGCCGCGGTTTCTAAACCTTCCCACAGTTTCACCGGCAGCGCCTGCTACTGTCATGGCCTGGTTTCCTATAAGGGATCCGAGGCCTGCTTTATCCTTAAAGTGACCGATGGCGAAGTAAGCCAGATCTTCGTCAGAAAAGTCCTTTAAAGAATCATTAAGCTTTGTGCAGAATTCGTAAATATATGTCTTGTGACTGAAGTTCTCAGGGAGAAGTGTCACGGTTTTAATGTCTGTATTTAACTCAGGTACATGCTTTGCCGGAGGTGTGAAATCCTTGAAGCCCGGGTCTCCGAATACATTCTTATTGCATGAGATCGTAACTGTCTGAGGCAGTGTGATGCGACCGAAGGGCTTTAAATCCGTGCTCTGATGTCCGGCTCTTAAGATATAATCACCGGATTCAAGAATATAGCTTGCGGTTTCTTCATCATATGATGCAAAATCTTCAAGCTTAAAGCTTGCGCTGACGGTAGCTTCAGCTCCCGGTGCAAGTTCCGTGCTCTTGTTAAAGGCTGCCAGCTGTTTAACGGGCTTATCCAGCTTTCCGTTAGGGCAGGAAATGTAGACAAGAAGCGCTTCTTTTCCGGGGTAAATGCCGGTATTCTTGATGGTTGCAGTAACCGTAACGCATGTATCTTCCACCAGAAAATCAGGGTTCTTTACTTCAAACTCTGTATAGGAAAGGCCGAATCCGAAAGGGAATGTGGGCTTAACAAGACAGGAATCAAAGTACTTGTATCCTACATAAATGCCTTCTTTGTAATATGTTTCGCGAGGGTCACCGAAGTCTCCCAATTTGCTGTAATCAGATTCTTTTGCCCAGGTTGTGGTGAGCTTACCGGAGGGATTAGCATTACCGAGAACTATGTCGGCAAGGCAGGCGCCGGTTTCAACGCCGAGCTGGGAAAGTACCAGAATGTTATCCAATTTATCGTAAACAGGGGAAAGATCCACGGGGCCGCCGGTATTCAGAACCAGCATGAATTTATCGTAAAGCTCGCGAAGCTTCAAAATGTCACGGATTTCGGAGTCAGATAAGTAAATGTCACCTTTACTTAAAGTTCTGTCATTTCCTTCGCCGGAAATACGGGCCACAACGTAGATCGCAGTGTCGCACTCACGCTTAATGGTCAGGTCGAATTCGGGCTCCGGCATAACAGCTCCCATGCCGAAGAAAACGGGATTTACATGGGCTTTTCGCGCTCTTACCTTAAGATCTTTTATGAACTGTTTCTTAGCTTCGGCACGCACCCTGTCATAGGCATCAAGCCATTCTTTTGTGGTGACTGTGAAGCCTGCTTTTTCAAAGCCTTCTTCAATATTTATGAAGAATCTTGAGTTTACCTCGCCGGAACCGGTGCCGCCCTTTACGGTCTTTCTTACACCGTTACCGTAGAGCGCTATATTTCCGGGAGTCCCGACAGGGAAGCTTCCGTTCTTTTTAAGGAGCACGGTGCATTCCGCAAGGCTCTTTCTTAAGACCTCTAAGTGACTCACTTCGTAATCGTACATATACTTTCCCTCGTGTATGTGGATATGGTTAATGTTCTAATTGCATTGGGGTTTCAGGCTTATTGTTTTTTCCCTCGATCAATGCCGGGGCTCTTAAAGTCTGAAAATAAAGAAAATATTTAGAATATTATAGCATAGAGTGGTAAACATAACAAGGTATTCGCGCAATAAAAAAAGACCTCTTAGGTCTTCAAAATCTAAAGCAGAGTACGGGAATCGAACCCGCCTCTCAAGCTTGGGAAGCTCGCATACTACCGATGTACTAACCCTGCGGGTTATGCAGGGGGCGGTGGACCTCCTGCATATACTATGAGGTGGAGCCCCTGGGTTTAAGAGGCTCCTTGGGGTAACTTAATTGTATCAAATCCGGTAAAAATCGACAACCTTTTTCACTGCTTTTATCGTATCAGCCACATCCGCATCGGTCATGGATGCATAGAAGGGAATCGACATGATGGTGTCGTAGGTTCGCTCAGCTACAGGGCATAAGCCCTTCTTGTAACCGAGAGATTCATAGTATGAATGCATGTAAACAGGTAAGTAGTGAACCTGAGGACAGGTGCCTTCTGCGTAAAGCGCATCGAAGAATTCACGTCTGTTACATTTAAGCTTATCGGTATTTAACCGGATAATGTATAAATGCTGGGCGGTATCCGATTCAGGAATCGAATCCTGTAAGAAAAGCTCCGGCATCTGTGAAAAAGCTTCATCATAGCGCTTTTTTATTTCTTTTTTACGGGCTTTGAATCTCTCAAGCTTATTTAACTGGCTGAGTAACAATGCTGCCTGGAAATCAGTCATACGGTAGTTGTAACCAAGCATAACCTGTTCATTGTACCAGCCTGCGTCGGATTTATTCACCATCTCGTTAATGTCACGGGTGATGCCATGGGATCTTAGCAAATGAAGCTTCTTATAAAGCTCGTCGTCATTGCACATGCAGGCTCCGCCTTCTCCTGCTGTTACATTCTTTACAGGATGGAAGCTGAAGGTTGTAATGTCGGCGATGGAGCCAACGGGCTGACCCTTATATTTGGTGCCGATGGAATGAGCTGCATCTTCTATTAAATAAAGATTATGTTCTTTACAGATAGCCTTTAATTCGTCGAGTTCAACGGCCTGGCCGGTGAAATCAACCGCTACAATCGCCTTGGTCTTATCAGTTATTTTTCTTTTTACATCTTCAAGGTCGATATTGTAGGTGTCGGGGCGGATGTCCGCAAATACGGGAGTTCCGCCACAGTAAAGCACGCAGTTTGCGCTGGCCGCGAAGGTGATGGACGAAACAATGACTTCGTCACCGGGTTTGATGCCGATAGCCATGCAGGCAAGGTGCAACGCCGCTGTACCGTTTGAAACCACGATTCCATGCTTCGCATGGGTCATGTCGCAAAGCTTCTTTTCAAGTTCCGTTACACGGGGGCCGCAGGTGATATAGGGGCTTCTCAGGGTATCAACAACTGCCTGAATATCGTCCTCTTCCACGCACTGGCGTCCGTAATATATGGCATTTTCGTGATCTCTCACGGGGGTGCCGCCGAAAATTGCTAAAGTATCCATTTATTTCCTCCATCATCAATAAAACCACATTAATGCCTGCAGTTTTATTTTTAAGTAATAATCCTTTAAGCTTTTATGAAAATTTAGATAAATTCTTTTATTAAGGTTCGACATAATTCCTCACTCTCAAGTTCCGACGTACCGCCATTATCCCTTTTATAAAAGAGATAAAAGAAATTATCCCTATCTGCCTCTTTATCTTTTGCTTTAAACGCAGAGACAACATCACCGACCTTAGCAATTTTCTCTTCACCCTCACGTATAGGGAAAGAAATATTAGTATCAGAAAAATCCGGTTTTCCAAAACCGCTGTTGAACTGCGCGGCCTTTATGATTACAAAGTCACACTTAATGTTTTTAGACTTCGCATAGTTGTTTAAACATTGTGCAAGTTTTAAGATTTTATTTTTTTCTTTTTTTTGCACTTCCTTTGTAGGCTCATCTAAGTCTTTGTTATCAATTTCTTTAAGGTCTTTACTGATCAGATCAATAAGTTTTTCATCAATTGTCCATGTATCTGATCGCCCAATTAGATAATTTGCTGTTGCTATCATTGCACTTTCAAATTTGTTTAGGATTTCTCCTCCGGACGCCTTTCCAAGAAAAAACGCCTTATACTCGGCTTCTGATTTCCATACAGGATGCCGTCTATTTATACGATTAAAATACTCGTCGCTTAAATCACTAGGGAAGACGTTTTTCATAAGGTACACTATGTCATCATCGCTCATAAGACGAACCTTAACATTTTCTTTTAACTCTATCCCAGTAGGGAGCAACGATTCAAGGCTAAATAGTTTTTTACCAAGTGCCTTAGTCTGTTCGCACAGATTATTGATTATATGTTGCAATATATATGTTTCGTAAATAACAGTTGGGTGGCTTTGAATCCACTTTTTTTCTGCGTCGTGAGCATAAACTACATTTTCAATTACACTTACCGCATTTTTATAATAAGCCAGTTCAAAACCCAAGTCCGTTTTAACTATAGTAAGCGCCCCAAGTAGTCGTTCATAATCAATACTAACCGTGTCAAAACCTGTGATATAAGCATCTCTTATCAGATAATCAAGCTTGTCAACATCTATTACTTTGGAATTAAGAAGTTGAATGAAGCAATTTTTAATATCATTTTCATCAGACTTCTTTAAATATTTATACCCTGTTATGCATCGAGCAAAAAATGAACGTTCTTCGCTATCTTTAAAGAGATTAGGAAACGCTACGATGCCTACTATCGCGCTCATAATTTCATGAGCTGCTGCAGAAGCAGCCTTTTCAGCGGGCAAATCGCACCTGAATGAATCTGAGCCCACTACTTCAATCAACTTAGTATGTAGATCTGTTTTGTTCTTATTCTCGTCAAGATAAAAATCTTCTCCGGTATGCGAAAAAGGTGCATGACCCACATCGTGAAGCAAACATGCAATTTCGAAAATTCGACGGTAACTATCTACCGCAATCTTTAAGGCAAATTTACGATTTATCTCATCCGCAATCCGTCCTCCTGCCATCTCACCCAAATGAAATACACCCATTGAATGAACAAATCTGTTATGAACCGCAGACGAATAAAGCGGAGAATAACTTGTCTGTATTATTCTCCGCAATCTTTGAAAATATGCAGTGTCAATTATATCATTCATATAATTTGATGGGATATTTATATAACCATATATGGGATCTTTCAGTCTTTTAAAGTCTTTCACTCTTAAGCTATACTCCTAAAGCCTTAACGGAACTATCATTAACAAAAGCCATCAAAACATCGAGCGCAAGGTATCCTCTAAACTGATTAATCAAGTTCTCTACAGTGATACCCTCTTTTAACTCGATACCTGCTTCACCATTATCTTTTTTTTCAACAAAGAAATCTGAATAATTTCTAAAAAGAGCATGTGTGCTTTCACGAGACAATATAAGTACTGCCTTTTCGTCTTTTTCACTAAGCAACTCAACAACCTTTGACCCGTAGTCTTCAATCTCTTTATATGTCAAAAAAGATTTTTGGGCACGACGTAGAGACTCAATCAACGCATTAGCTGCTAAATCCTCAATGCCAATATAAAAACACATAATAATCACCTTTTCTAAAAGAATTTTCTTTGGTTTTTAAATGATATCATTATAAAAAATAATATACAATATTAAAAATACACTAAATCGAACAAGTTTTTCTGATATTATTAACTCATTCCTTTTATCTCACTATAAGCCGAATAATGATTCCTAGTCGTGTGGCTTTCGATTACTTAACAACTTTCGTAAATTCAATCGTTTCTGCGTTTTCGTAATCAGCAAATAACTTCTTGAGTTTACTGTCATCCTCGATAATAAGATTGTCAGATGCGTTTTCTTTTAAACTATAGTAATATGTCGCGTTGCCTTCTGAATCGTACATTTCGTAAGCGTCCTCAGTTGCAATAAGCTCACCATTTGCAACAGAGTAAGTCGTCATTTCGTGTTTTGAGCCTACATATAAAAGGCCTGCTTTTACGGATAAAGGATAGCCTGTTCCGCCTGCGCTCACATAGCCAAGGTAAGCAGGCGTGCCATCTTTATAATAATAGATTTCCGAATCGATAGCGGCATCGATGCCTTCGTCATCGTACACGCCGGATGATATCAATAGAACGTCAGTATCTCCCACCGGGACATTGGCATACCCCATGTCGTTATCCAGGGAATCTACGATTTGAGTAAATGTCTCGAAACCTCTTATATCACGAGGTTCGTGAGAGGGCTCTGATTCGCCTTCACTCGCCTGGTCGGAAGCCTTACTTTCTTCCGCATTTTCAAGAGCAGACTCTGCTTCAGTTTCAGCATCCATCTCATCGGTAGAGTCTTGTTCTTTTATTGTATTTTGTTCTACAGAAGCATTTACTACGGTATCTGAAACCGTAGCCTTATTATTGCAGGCGCACAGGACTAGCATCATCGCAATTGTAAGTGTGAGAAAATATAGCTTTTTCATGGTGACCTCCGGAATAAAAAAATTAAATATTGTACTTAATCTTATCCTTTACATCTATATCTTTACCTATCTGAACTTCAGATAATACAAGACGGGTTTTGGCTTTAACTTTATGCTTGTCGCCGATGTTTAGGTGCACAACATCGCCCGGTGTAATTAAGGTTGTTACGCCATTTACGGTAACTTCACCTTCTCCTTCAAGGCAGGTCCATACTTCGGTACGGCGCTCGTGAGAGTGATAATTCATCTCATGATTGGGAAGAAGGGTGACTTTAATGGTAAGACTTTCTTTTTCAACATCTAAGACCTTGTAGCTACCCCAGGATTTTTCAGCATACATAACAGGACCTTCAAGCTTATCGACATATGGCTTCATGTAGCTTGATTCATGCTTATCGGCAACAAGGATTCCATCGGCACTTGCTGCGACCACGATGTTTTTAAGCCCCATACCCAATATAGGAAGGTCAAGTTCGTTGACAATGTGAGTGTTTTCAGATGTTTCATCAAGCATAGCATTACCCACAACGGTTTCAGTCATGGCTTCCGTGAGGGTGTTCCAGGTGCCGAGATCCTTCCACTGACCGGCGAATCTTGATACTCGAATCTTAGATTCTTTTTCCACGACTGCATAGTCAAAACTAATCTTAGTGAGATTATCGTAATTATTATGAAGGGACTCGAAATCGCAGTAGCCGATTACAGTCTTTGTCTTTTCTAATAAGTATTTAAGCTTGAATCCAAAAACGCCGCCGTTCCAGAGAGCCTTCTGTTTAAGAAGTTCCTTGGCAGTTTCAAGGTCGGGCTTCTCTTTAAATGAATTAACGGTATCATCAGCGTTAGCTAAGATATATCCGTATTTTTCGCTGGGATAGGTAGGTTCAATGCCCATCAGGGTGAGGCCGTCGGGATTCTTGTCCGTTTCTTCGGCAATTGTCCTAAGGGCACGGAAATAGTCATCCTCCACATAAGGATCTACCGGACATACCACAACAGCTTCGTCATCAGCAGCTTTAAGCTTGTCTTTTAAGAAAGAAGCTGCCAAAGCGATAGCAGGGAAGGTATCACGGCGGCAGGGCTCGACACAGATATTAACATCATCCCCCAATTGATTCATGAGAGCGGAGACCTGAGTCTTACCTGTGGCAATTGTAATAGTTGCTCCGGGAATCTGTGTTTTGATACCACGTGTTATCCTTTGTACCATTGATTCTTTTTGCCCATCAGGACTCTTAAATATTTTTATAAATTGTTTGCTCCTTACGTCATTGGATAAGGGCCAAAGGCGCTTACCCGAGCCACCTGACAGTAGAATTACATGCATTGAGTTACTCCTTGTTATGTAGTGCGAAAACCCGCATAGCTTCGGGATTTTTCGCAATATTGTGATTATTCTTTCGTATGAAGAATTATCGTTTTGTTAAATCTATATTATATTTTTATATCAGTAAATCGCTGTGGTCTGAATCAATTTAAATACTGCTGTTATTATTAAAAATGACATGTAAATATTTGAGTCAATTTTCTTATCCTTAGTCACTCTGAAAATCAAAAATGTGATGACTATGTGAGTGAGCCAGAAGATCAATTTTTGAATCTCGGGTACGAATAAAGAAATGGCCGCTATGATAATGGCGATTGCGATTACTATGATTTCTGTCATGAACTCACGGGTTTTTAAGGTGTTTTTGATGGTTTTTTCACTAAATTCGGATTCCGCCACATCTTCAATATTCGTTGATTTTACGGCATTTATGAGGGTTTTTAATATCAAAAACACGGCTATTATTAAACTTAGGTTTAATAAATCCTTGTTTATGAATGTAGTTACATCTATACTGCCCGGCAAGTCGGCTTGACTGAAGATCAGCGCGTGAAAAAGATTTATCGGCACTATAGGAACGAAGACTAAATATGTTACTAAGGCTTCGAAGAAGAGGTCGAATGTCACCTTCTTCTCGGCATATGTGACCATTGCAGAAATAATACAAGCGAGTACTACAGTTATCACCACATCGACTATTATTTCCCAGATTGTTCTTGAAAGCATCCCGGTCTTCAAGTAAAAATAAAATCCGATTCCCTGAGCGCTTTCCATGTCATGAAACGCGTATATTGTCATGAGCATTAATATGGGAGCTATGATTCTTTTTATAATCTTCATGTCAACCTCCCATAGTCAATAACAATATATCCGTTACCGCGAGAACAAAGTACAAAGGCAATACATATACTGTCGCTTTTTTATTTTCTTTTATTAATCCTGCAAGTAACCTTGCGGCTTCTAAAGCCAACAAAACCATTATACCAAAAGATGCCCGCGCAGGGAAATGCGGAGAAATAGCCATGGCTCCATAGGCAAGAGCCGCGGTTGTAAGTATCAAATAATCTTCTGTTTTGAGTAAATTGCCTGCTTTTTTATTAATGGCTATCAGCACTGCGACTATCAAAGCAACAGGTAATAACCATGAACAAAGAGCCGCATACATTATCAAAAACCGCTCTATAAGGATTTCTTTTAATGAACCCGCTTCCACGAATTCAGATCGCACAAAATTACCGGGAGCAAGGATGCAAAGAGCGCTTCCAATAAGGCTTCCCAAAGCTCCTATGATCATCCAGGGCTTAATCGGCTGTTTCTTTTTCCAATGAAGAAAGATTACGAGGCATGCAAGGCAGAAGGCCGCAGGGCCCATGTTTTCATTGCTCCAGCCTGTGATAACGGATAAAGGAACGATTAAAACAGTCAGTAACACGCTTTTTTCACTGTCACGTCGCAGGCTTTGGATATAAATATATATAAATAATAAAATCCATGCGGATGAATATACGTAGTTAACGGCCCCGGCCTGCCAGAGCATGCTATGGAAGATGTCCGGATTAGAAAAGATAAGCAATGCTTCCGTTACTGAAAAAGTCGGGATGCGGTTTTTTTTCTCTACAAATAAAGATGCGATCAGACCCAAAAGCACAAACGCACATGTATTAAGTAAGTCCGCCATGTGTTCGCCGGACATAAGGGTCAGTTGGAGGAGCGCATGGGTTATGGATCTTCCGCCCCAGTTCATGTAGTGCCAGATCTGGCTTTCTATAATATCACTGAAGCTATGTAAAGGCTCGCCCGTTGCAAGGTTCGTCGCATACCAAAGGTCATCCATCATGAAGGGAGTGCGAAGGTTAGATACAAAAAATGCGATAATAATTGCAATAGAAAGGCATATGAAAGATAGGTTCAAAAGGGATTCTCTATGATCATTATTATTATCCGAAAACTTATTCATAAGTAAATCCCCTGAAGATATTGACAAAATAGTAAATTCCGCTAAGGAGCTGAATCGAAAATGCTCCATAAGTAATTAAAAGAGCATACCACTTAAGCTTCTTTTTGAAGGTTTCCTGAAGAAGTTTAACAGCGCTTACAAGCTCAAAAAAGAAGATTCCGTGCATGTAGCCCCAGCAGAAATTAAAGTCCTGGAACCTGAAGCCCTTTTCACATAATAGTCCCGCTTCAAGAAATGAAACAAGGAAAAAGAACAGGGCGAATTTATATAAAGTGTCCCCCTTAATGGAGCGATTTACAGCGAACGCCACGAGGCAGGCAATGGCGAAAATGTTACCATAGAAAACTGCTTCCGGAATATATATATTCATAAGTTTCCATACATCGAAGAAGCAGAAGCCTATGCCCGATTCGGTTGCCGCGTCACCGGTGCCTGCAAATACACCACCGTATTGCCTGAGCATATCTATAAAAGTAGGTACAAAACAAAGTGCGAGAATCAATGTATTCTTTAGATTCTTAAACTTATTCTTTATAAGTCTAAAGGCCATGATGAGACCTGCAACGGATACAAGCACCAATGTGAAGCTTGGCTTTGTGAAGGTCGTTAAGAAAAGAGAGACTGCGAAAACCACTAAGTCGCGCTTATTTATGTTAGCCTCATATTCTTTTAGGATTTTTGCAAAAGAAAAGAAGGCAACTATAGCAAAGGGTCTTGTTGCAGTGTAAGTCGCGTTATGCCAGGGATTCCCGGTGAAAATTCCGAGATAATTATTATATTTATGAGGTAAATGGATTCCCTCCGGAGTCACTACCATTGAAAGCAGGAAAACACAAAAGATAACTAGATCAGCGAAAATGTGCTTTGTCCGGTAGCTTTTGTCATCTGCCGAAATAACGATTAACTTATCTGAATAAAATTTAGCTGCAAGAAGAGCCAGCAAATTAAGCCCCGCCACTACGGTAGCAATGCTTACTTCCACCGGCATAAAAAACGCAAGGCCTCTCACGCACCAGAAAAACAGCCTGTAAGGGTATGAATATCCCGAATCAATTCCCATGGCATCCTGCATGTAAGCTAAGATGTCAGATTTAAACATCACCTGATCCCCGGGGTGCATGGCCTGATTGTATGTGAGTACAAAAAGAAGCCCTGTCAAGACAAGGCACAGAAATAAGTATATAGAATAATCTGTAATCGGACGTTTTTTCATAGTTTCAGTATACGACGTATGATTGGATTTGTCAGTGTAAACCTGTCAGGATATATACTTTCCGCCGGGAAGCTTTCTAACTACCCAGGATATTGCAAAGGCTACCGCGAAGGACAATACTGTAAAAATAATAACCTTCACCGGTTCATATATATTAAGCATTATATGTTGCTGCAACACCTCAACTGCAATTAAGTGCGATAAATATATTCCAAAGCTATACTTAGCAATAACACTAATCACTCTGTTTTCTTTATCGAAATGCTGTTTTGCAAAAACAAATATTGCCACTGCTATCAATGCAGTCTGCACAGACTCATAAGCAATGAAGTCGGCGGATATAGCATTATTATGTTTGCAAGCCAATATTGTTGTAATAAATGTGAAGGCCACACTACAAATGCCTGCTGCATATATTCCTACACGTACCTTTTGCTCAAAAGAATGCGTTCTCAAATAGTATCCCAACACATAGTAGAATCCATAAGCTCCAACCACCTCAATCCTCATCGTCATCATCACATAACTAAAGGATGAGGCAAGCAGAGAAACAAGCGGCTTAGATATGTACGAACCTATTAAGACAACCTCCGGCAAAACAAACGCAAAAACGGCCGATAAAATCAGGAAATATCGAGTAAGCTTTTCATCGCGAACTAATTCCTTTAGAATAGGCGTTACCAAATAAAGCCCCATTATCAACCAGCAATACCAAAGATGATAATGACCACCTATAAGACTACTGAAAAAATCCCAAAGGCTATCATGATGGAACAAAATCGCGTATATAAAAGACCACACAAGAAATGCAATTAAGATTCTTTTGCAACGTTTTAAAGCCTCTTTAACAGAGAAGCTTTCTTTTGCTAAAAGAAGGCTACCGCTAATCATTACGAATACCGGCACGGCCCAGCGTGATATAGATGTAAAAATCGTCAAAATATACCATTCAGCTGAAAATAGAACCGTTCCCTGCTCCCACGCTCTCGCAGAAACATGGATAAACACAACGCAAAATGCCGCCAATGTCC
This sequence comes from Lachnospiraceae bacterium, assembly GCA_016283575.1. Lineage (GTDB taxonomy): Bacteria > Bacillota > Clostridia > Lachnospirales > Lachnospiraceae > UBA1258. The sequence goes on from JAEEND010000027.1 coordinate 52,302, forward strand.
TGAGATAATCAAGAAAGACCACTCTATTATTTTCTTTTATCACCTTAACCCCATTTTCCAACTATATACCTCCCAATAAATGGTATGTAGACATGTCATCATATAAACTTTACTTTTCCTTAAAGCTCTAATAAGATAATAATAACCTAAATCCTAAGACAAAAGGAACCTAAATTTACATGAAAAACAAACTTTTAAGCACTAAAACGCTTTTCTTTATAATACTAATCTTTGCCACCGTCGCACGTTTAGTTTTTCTTGGCGGCTTACCCGCAGGGATTAACCAGGATGAAGCCATGGGTGCAATGGATGCATATGCCTTGTCGATGTACGGCACCGATAGATTCGGAATGCATATGCCCGTACACTTTACCGCTTGGGGCGAGTCCCAGATGAGCGTTCTTCTTGCTTACTTCATGGTTCCTTTTATAAAAATCTTTGGATTTTCAACATTTGCCATCAGACTTCCCATGGCAATTATTAGTTCTGTTTCCATCGCAGTTATCTTTTTTATAACAAAAGGAATATTTAATGATTCTCGACTCGCTTTATTTACTATGTTTATAACAGCCATCAACCCCTGGCAGTTTATTCAGAGCCGCTGGGCTATTGACTGTAACATGTTTCCTCATATTTTTCTTATAGGATTTCTCCTGCTTCTTTACGGTCTCAAGAAAAGATGGGCGCTTTATCTCTCGATGCTTTTCTTCGGCCTTACTTTTTATAGCTACGGCATCGCCGTATACACAGTACCAGTGTTTTTGTTTGTATTCGCGCTTTACTGCCTGATAAAGAAGCAGTTAGAGCTTCGCGACATCATTATTTCCATTCTTATTTTTACTGTAGTGGCATTACCCGAAATATTGGTTATGGTTGTAAACATGTTTCACTTGCATAGTATAGAAACACCTCTTTTTACCATCCCATGTTTCCCCGAAAGTGTACGAAGCAACGATATTTTATTCTTAAACTTTAGTTTCGCTCAGCTTGGAAAGAATGCGCTTAGCATGTTAATGCATGTGTTTATCCAGACCCCGGATTATATCTTCAATACAATCCCTTTCTTTGGACCTTTATATCATGTTTCCATCCCATTTATGATTATTGGCATTATCATGACAACATTTCACTTCTTCAGAGAAAGCCAAATCGAAATCAAAGCAAAATACCTTGCGCTTTTAGGTTTTCTCTTATCCGGCATTTGGGTTGGCCTTATCACCTACGAAGTCAATGTAAACAGAGTAAACATCATCTTTTATCCCTTAATCATTTTCACGGGCGTAGGAATATTCGAAACCGTAGAATTTATCAAAAAACAAACCGGTAAATCCTTAGCCCTCGCCTTTACACTTCTTTACATGGCACTTGGGTGCGCGTTCTTTATTAGTTATGGGACATATTACAAAGAAAGTATTAAGCCCTGGTTTAGTGTGAATTTCTTAGATGCAGTCTCAGTTGCCGACTCAATGGATGATATAGATGCTTTGTATATTACAAGCAGCATGGAGACTCAGACAAATGCGAAGATGGCCGAGATTCTCACTGAGTATGCACTGAAGATGGATTCAAAGTATTTCCAAGAAGAGACAAATAGTCTTAATGGGCGCACACTTCTTCCATATAGTGAACGTTATCACTTTGTAGACCGAGAAACTAAAAAAACAACCTCCCGCAAACCTTTTGCTTACATCACAAAAAAAAGCGAAAACAGCACTGTTACGGAAGGTTATGAAGTAATATATGAAAATGAGACTTATGCGGTTTTAAAATAAGCATAGCATCCATTGAAAGCATACAGTTTACATTGCCATTGTAATCTTTCAGAACTCATTACACTTATTTCTTTTTTGTTGTAAAGCTCTACTGATACCGATAACAGCTGTACCTAGTAACCCCATCACATCTATGGCGAGCATCAGCCTCCGCCCTTTATCCTTAACCCGGCCCACATATGTAATGTTATACATTATTGGAGTCTCTAATTTTTGACCATTTATCTGAATATTTCCAAAATCAAACACCTCGGTTAAATGTGCATCGGAAAGATATGTCTCCACAACTTCCGCTTCAGATATAAGCATTTCAACAGTATAAGTCTTTCCTTCGATAAGGTCGCAATCTAACCACGTTTGGCTAAAAGGAGCACCTACCCTATCTTTTAGATATATAGTCGTGCTATATACAGTTTCACCGGAATCAAGAATAGATAAATCCACCATTCCCTCTCCATCCGGACTCGAAATATTAAACTCAAAACTCTTTAATTCAGAAAGACATGGCGTATAATCAAATGAAATCTCATCCCCATCATGCAACTCTATTTTTGCTGGAGCAGCATAATTTGGTCTTTCAACCTTCTCATTTCCAATACCGCTTATTGGAATCCCAATCAAAAAAGCACTAACCCACATCACGCATATCAGAATTTTATTTGTAGATTTCGCGTTATTATTCTCAACGTTCAGCTCATATGAACATAAATATAACGTAAATGCACTTATGCAAATATTGAAAATTCTATACGTGAAAAAATGATGAATAGTAGTATGATTAGATAAAACCGAATACCACAGTATTCCGGAAAAACCTATTAAAAAATATATCAGCCCGCTTTTATCGAGATTGGTTTTTATCTCGCATTTAAAACTTATATAAACGCCATATGCAATCCAACCAAGAATTATGGCTCCGTAGACAAAATTCTCATAATGGTGCCAATTTATAAAAATCGTGTCGAAACGCCCAAAAGCATAAAAATTATATTGAAGCGTTGAATCAATTTCACCTGCTCGATAAAAAATCTCATGAAACGCTTCTCTTACAACATTATAGCCGAGTATAGGTGTGGCGATAAGCCATTTTAAAAGCCAGAATATAGAATACCCCATCACCCAAGATACCGAGGCACTCGCGGCATCTGCAAAAAGCCTATTTAACTTTTTGTCTTCTGCAATCACCACATACCAGAGTAATGGCAAAGCATAAGTCAGTAATGGGAATGTCAATAAATCAAAATATGAAGTCAAAATTCCCAATATCAAGAAGAAATAAGCGAATGTGTTCACTCTGAATCGATTTCCGAATATAAGTACATACCCTATTCCTAAAAAAGATATGTAAAATACAGGAGAATATTGCAATGACTCCGCCAACGCAACCGGCATCAAAAGAAAATAAGATGTTAGTAATGCCAGTACATATCGAAACTTCTTTGTTCTATTAAAAACCAAGAAACAAAGACAAATCACTAATGAAAGCTGAAGATAGAAATTAACCCCGCGCCACTCTTCATAATTCATGAAGTGAAGAATTACTTTCAAGGGTAATATATATCCATGCCAGTATCTGGGATAATCCATATTGCTTAGCATTTGCCTTAATATGTTATCCGACGGCATCTCAGAAGCCGTCCTTATAATCAAAGAATCTGTACTATCATCAAGCGTATCCGTATTATTATCAAACTGGTGATAGAAAAGATTATTATACTGCCCCATTGCTGAGGGATAAAACCCTTCACTTTCCAAAATCTCAAGCGACTTGTTGGAGTTGGAATTAGGAGTGATTCTATACCCCAAAAACAAACAAAAAAAACCAACTGCAACGGCAAACAGAATAATCAAAACCGAACCAATACAAGTTCGCAAAAACCTTGTATACTTCATAGAAACTCCTTCAATGCAATCTGAGTAAGGTAGCGTAGCGGTCCCCTTAACGCCATGACTATAAAATAACTATCTTTGGTGCACTACTTCTTCCACACCACAAAATATTTACCATGGCCTCCAACCCAATAATCATCATAATTGAAATACCCCACTTCTTCCTGTCTAATTACGTAAGCAACTTTCTTATCGGCGTACTCCGCTACCACATCATCATTAACATACCCGTAAATATAACGTTCCTTGTAGGGAAGCACTTCTTTTCCATCCTGAATATCCGTCAAGCCTTGGAAATAGTGGGCATCCATTTTATGGGCATACATCGTCAAAATCTCTCCGAGTTTATAATAATCCTTGTCAGTCGGATCTATCTGCGGATTTGTACGTATATAATAATAATCGCAATCACAGTCCTGTGCAGCCTTAACAGCATCTAAATAATCATGATAATAGTAAGTATATGAAATGGGTGCCCATGCAATGAAGTAGACATATGCGAAATATAATCCAACTCCTGCATAGCTAAGCATAACTCCCGAAAACACAATCTTGCTCTTCACAAAAATCCATTCAATTCCAATTGAAGCTATGATAACAACCATGTAGAAAGCGATATTAATTCGATGTATAACAGGCCCATTCGTTAATACACCTACCCAGGTTGTCAACAATAACCACGCAATCATAATGTTATAAAACATGTTGTGAAACTTGCATTTGATTGATCTGATAATCATTACAGCCAGACCAATAATAAAGAAAAACGTAGTCCCATGATAAATAGGGCCCAAGTTCTGTGTCGTACTGGTAAAAGTGAAATCCCCTTTCCACCAGACAACATTCAGATACTGCGTAAAATTAGCCCAGGCTTGTTTAAAACTAAAATTAGTAAAAAGAATATCGTTAGCTCTGGTACTTTCCGGAAATCTCGGCATTGTAAAAAACGGTGTCTCAATCGTTTCCCATCCGAAAACATTAATAGCCATGGTAATGTATTCAGGCAATGAAACAAGTACAAAGATAACAATAGAAATCAAAACTTCTTTCCAGCCGATTATCTTTTCTCTTACCATAAACAAAGCTACGATCAATAGAAACAGAGGCAAGGAATAATCCGCCGTCGCATAAGCATAAACCGAAAGCCCGTATACCACCATGGATAAATACAGGCACCACTTCTTTTTAAAGCCTAAGACAAGTAACAGCGTCGCTATCAAAAACATATGCGGGTACATGTTGCAGTCTATGGACCATAGACTCTGCATGTAATGCCAAGGATTGATAATCATCATGAATAGCGTAACAAAAGCAAGCACTGCATTACTTTGTTTTCTCACAAAATAAAATAATGCTATCAATCCCAGCATACTGATAATCAATAACGGCAATCTGATTACCGGAGTTGAAAAACCAAAAAGCTTAATAAAAGGCACCATGCAGTATGACAGCAGAACGCTCATCTGTGAGTCCCCCCATGCGGTGAAATGCACAGGAAATCTCATGCCCCATTTATCAGTTCCATACATAGATAAAGCCAGAGCATCAACTGCAGCAGAGGCTTCATCCTGATGCACTCCATGAGGAATATCCCCGAATCTCACCAGTCTGATAAATAAGCCTACTGTCACAAACAGGAGCATCATTATAGTCTCGAAATATTTATTTGAAAATAATCTTTCTATCTTTTCTTTCATAAAGCCTTCCTTTTTTTAGGCACATCTTTACATAAATCTCACAATTTATTAGTTTTTAACCATCCTGCCGAGCAACGGCTGAATAAACATCTTAGAGAGCACCCCAACCACAATCATAATTCCATAATACGTAAGCATACCTATAGGACCATACCAAGGGTATTGCCACATATGGGCCTTTATATACATAAACAGCGGTATAAAGGCTACAAAATGCCACATAAAAGCATTGAAAGCAACATCAGCAGCAAATCCCCATGCTTTATGATTAAAAATCTTTTCTACAATGCTTGATCTAAAGATGATTATGATTGCGGGATAGAAAAAGAAGGTAAGCAAATATACAAAACCCACTTCCAGCATCTCGGGCTTAATTACAAACAAAAGACTTAAGGTCACCACAATAAAAACAGATGCAACATTTTCTTTTATAGATGTAGTTCTATCATAAATGTATGTCGCAAGCATCAGGCCGGTGAAGAACGATATATATCCTCTTGCTGTATAGGCATTGGTAAATGCAACTCTGATGTCATATGTATTAATGATGATCCCCCACATAATCATCGCCAAAAAGAAATAGCGAGAGGATGTCCCAAGTTTTCTACATACGGCTACGCCGAGATAAAAAATCAAATAACACAAGAGCAAAACCGAAATATACCAAGCCGGATTATTAATGAAAATAGTATCTGCAAATACCCATCCCTTCTGCATTCCAACAGACGCCACCACTAAATCCCAAAGCTGCATGTCGTTAAAGAAACCTTCCAGCATATGGTATTTAAGGTAATATATGAAAGCAAAGGCTTGAAACGCAACTGCTGTTAATGCAAGCATGGGTACAAGACGCTTAATGCGCGGTATATAAAACTCCTTAAAAGTCAAGCCTTTATAAATTCTATCAACATAAGGAAACATAAAAAAACCTGACAGTATGAAGAAAAGTTCCACCATGTATCCAAAATAGAATTTACCGTCCACGAAGTTTAACCCATCAGTAGAACGTCCAATATATTGCTGATAGTGATGAAACAGTATAAATGTTGTAGCTGTTATTTTCAAAAAATCAAGTGAATATTTACGTTGCATATTAAGTCTCCATTTTCTTACTCTATGAATACACTACACCTGTCATAAGAGATGCATAATAGGCAATTCCGGCGATAAGATGCATCAAAAATGCAATCCATTGAATGGCAATTGCCACCTTGCCTTTACTTGTTTTTTCCGCTGAGGAAAAGCTATCCTCTACAAGAAGAATCAGCGACATAAAAAACAAGAAAAACAGACTGTGACAGTACCCCCACTGAAAGTTACCATCATGAATTTTGAAGCCTTTTTCATAAAATAATAAAAACATTAATGCAGCAAAAATAAATTGAATCCATGACATTAAATACCCTATATTACTCTTTAAACGTTTTGCGTTAAATAAGAGACTTATAAGTGGGAAAAAGCATGCCATCAGGATGGCCATGGGAATATTATTACATTTTTCTCCCCAAATTAGAGCAAAAGCTATACCCAGACCGCCGTCTTCATCCCTGCTAGAATGAAGATATACATCTAAGTATTGATATACCAGGATTGCAAGTGTCGGTACCGTAGATATAAACAAATACACATCTTGCAGTATGGTAGCCTTACCGTGAATTATTAAAATAACAAGCGTCAGCAGAGCAGCGCTAGCTCCGAAAGCAATGGTATAGCTAGGCTTTGCCAAAGTTGAAACAGAAAGACTTACAGAAAAAAAGATGTAGTCGAATAATCTATCCCTTTTTTCTATAATCCTCTCGAACAATATTACAAATGATAAAAAGGCAAGAATCGTAAACGGTTTTGCAGTTATATACGTCGAATTATGCCAAAGATTAGGTGAATATACTCCTGAGAATCTATATCGCCAAAACCCCAACTTGTTTCCGGTCAAGAAAAGCATAGATACATAGTTAATCGCCAGTGCAAGAAATGATATAAACAAGCCACCATATATTTCGTGATTTCTTTTGAACTTCTGCTTAACTGTATCAAGAAGAAGGAAATCCAATACAACCTTAGATACAATTAGACCAAAAATCTCATATATCAATGTAGCAATAGCAGTTCCTAATTCCGCTCCCAAAAAATGATTTCTAAAGAAAAGCTTATAAATAACTTTTTCCGTAAAAAAGAAAATGGGATAAGGAACTGTTATGTTATATACGTTACCCTTTAAATACATGGTATACGCATACATGTCGGAATGGAATAAATCATTAAGTCTTACTGATTGTCTGTAGAATAAATACCAGTTTAAGTATGTAATTGGAATTAGCAGCAAGAAAAACACACCGTAATTTATCAAGTATTCTTTCTTCTTTTTAAGAATCATGTTTAATTCCATATTTCTTCCATTCTTTCGTATGTATATCCACTTTAATTAGATGTTAGTCTGCGTTGAAAACCACACCTGCCATAACTAAATCATTGTTTATCCTATTCTTCCTGTGGAAAAGCAGCTAATTCAACACACTTTTTGTTGTAATAACCTGCGCATGTAGGATTAACCCAACTGCCATCTTCAAAATCGCAATAATAACACATATTTCCGTATTCACGAGGAATCGGTTCAAAATAGCACTCTTCTACACTAGGATCGTTGAGTATTTCAAGGCGTGCTTCCCACTGTTCAGCATAGCGCTCTGCAGCTCCGCTTTTTAACGCAGCGTAGGCTTGGTATGATGTCAGGTTCTTTAATTCTGATGTGTAGAGTGCAGCTACCAGCAACAATCCCCAAACACTATACCATACGCAGAGGTTAAGTGTTTTTCCGGTTGTTTTATCTAAGAAAGTGCCCACTTTGTTATTACGTATCTTCCTTTCAATCCAGCCTATCCAATAAAACAGATTGAGAAGCATCCAAACTAAATATGCAAAATAAAGTATATCCGCCATTCTGCCACCTCCGGTATTACCGTCCACATACATAGTAGCTGTTATCTGAGTTGCATAAACTCCATAGCTAAAGAAAGTAACTACTCCAGGTAGCTTAAACTCATAATCAAGATTCTTAACAACAAGCCATAAGAATGGAATAACCATGAGAAGCAAAAGCCACATCTTGATGGGTAATGTCCAACTATAAATATTAGTCAACGTCCGCCAAAGTGACATTCCAATGGTCCAAAGAATGCCATTAGTAGTGCCACCAAAATTCCCATTTAATCGAGCAGTATTGCCCGGTGCAAAAATGCAAAGAGCAAAAGAAACCAGTAATGCAACAAAAGGTATGCATAATCTTTTTGCATCATGAAATCTTCGCGCGATTAATAAATACAATAAAGCGAGACCTAATAGCACACACTGAGACAGTGAAGTAGCGTAGTTACCACCTCCTATTGCAACAGATAAAACCGATGCAATAATAATTAATATCACATCTCTACTTTTCTTATGTTCAGCCAATAACAAGCTAAGCAAAGTTCCCATTTGCAATAGAGAAAGAGCAAAAGGGAAAGTATATATCATAGCTCCGCCATGCCAATAAAAGCCTTCTACCGGAAAAGGACAGCACAATATCGCTATCATGATAAACGGGATAGTAATAGGCAAAAGGTAGGCTCGGTTTTTCTTTTCTCTATCAATTGTAACTTTGGCAAAAAAGAAAAGCCATGTCGCAATAAGTGTTATTATTACTTCCCATACAACTATTCTATAGAAATGCACATTGCTCCACGCTCCAGGATTTATTCCGGAAAGGAAAGTAATCATAAATCTCGGCTCCCAGCTTATCCTACTTCTAATCGCCACATTAACTGCTGCCTTTATGGCTGCAAAAACATTGCCTCCCGAAGTGATTACATCGTGGAAGTCTTTACCATAGGCCCAGTCATCTGCCGTAGGATAATTATAGTGACCGAGCATCAGCAAAGGCACAACTACCACTATCAATGTAAATACCAAAAGAATATTCAATACAATTACTATTTTTTTATCTTTATTTTTGAAATTCATCTATTCTTCCCCTAACCACACGTTTTATAACGCTGAACACCGCTAACGTTGCTCCGCACACAAACCAAGGCCAATGATTATATAATTGCCTGCTGTTGGCTTCGAACAGCATGACATAAATCATTATTCCCACACCTGTTGCATACACTGTAAAGCTATAAAAATCAGGAATATGTTTACCAAACATCAAAAACCAGCCAACGGCGAATAATATAAGCAACGCATCCCATTCTGCAGTAACCCAGTATCTGTAAATTCGCCGGCTTTCTCCCTGCCAGGAACACCACTGAAAAAGCTTGCCCTTTTCAGCAGGATTATCCGCAAAATAAAAGTCCATAACATTAAGCGTCCCTGTTCCGAAATTCACGAGAGCCTTCTGCTTTACATGTTCTTTATCAAATAAAGCACTTTTATGCTCCCAGATAAAATTTCTTCCGACCTCAATCTTATCGTCATAGCCTGTCGTTGACATAAGCAAATGTAAGGCTTCTGAATCATCGGAATAAGATCCGTCACCTTCCAGGCCCATTCCCATATAATAGTACACAAGAGGAATATGCCATGTATCGTCATATTCTTTTAAGGGTAGCGAATTAGCATATGCATTAAAGGAAAAAGACGCCATCGCTATGCACGCAGTTGGCACCAAAAGATTTATCGCATATTTCTTTATATTTCCAGAAATAAACACCCATATAACTACAGCAATAAAGGATATCGCTACTGTTGCCTTTATCTCAGTGCCAATGGCCCAGAATAACCCTGATAAAATCAGGGATATAATTTCAGCTTTACTATACTTTTCTTTCTTTTTAAGAGAAGCCGACCAGAATACCAGCGCAATAACACCGAATCCAATTGAAAAAGCATCAGTATATCGTGCTTGGGTATATCCCCATACGATAGGACTAGCATAAAAAGTAAGTGCTCCAAGTAAGCCTACCGACACATATACTGTCGATTTTTTTAGCAAAATGAAAATAGCAATTCCGGCAACAATTACGTGTATTATATTGAGAACTACAAGCAAAAAATCAAGATTAGCGATTCCTAAAAGGCTACCCATTCGATAAATAAATCCTATCAATACTGCTGCCGGTAAGTTATTGCGCCATCTTGCAAAATATGTCCAGTCTATCTCATCGGTTAACCCCGCGAAATATCTGGCGCCATTTAATAAAGACTCAGCATCAGTACGTACTCCGCATAAAGAGGGATAGATAAGTAGTCCCAGGAAAATGCCGTAAGCAATTAAAAAAACTGCTGAGATAACATATAGAACAGGGAAAATTTTTTTTATATTGATCCTGCATGCAAGTTTCTTTTCGATTAACAGAAATGCCGTACCGAATAAACCTATCGTCAGGATAAAAAAGACAATTTTCTTATATATTAATTCTCCTGTTTCAATCCAATTAGGTTCACGAAGCACTGTAATGATCAGCATAACCAACAAAAGTGTAACAAAAAGAACCACTGCCGAAACAAGCGCGGACATCAGTGACCATTTATTGTTATTAGATTGTTTGGTTACGCTTTTATTCACCTATTGTCCTCCAAATATGCCATCACATTGTATTCTATAATATTTCCTGTCTCTTTTCCAGTTGTTAGTAGTCTATTCGGTTGAAAAGAAGGCTAAAATACTCTATCATTAACATGTCTTTTAGCTCTAAAGCGAAACGGCCGCATTACAACTGCTAAAAGGCATATTCAACTTACTTGAATAATCTATATATTCGTTTTCATAAGGAAATAATTTAATGCAAAGCAAATTGAACAATCTGATAAATAAAATGAACTTCGAAAGGATTCTACTCATTCTTCTTTTGCTTCTCTCGACCGCTAACATGATATACCAGGGAAGTCGCAAAGAAGGCTACCACGTGGATGAAGTATATTCCTATGGTCTTGCAAACAGCGAATACCTTCCCTTTATGCACTTTGGTGAAATGGAATATAGCGTTAAAGATTGGATGAAAAGTTACGGTCCCGGCGAAAACATCGGTGACCTTTTTAAGAACCTTATAAATGATTTTAAGTTATTAAAGGAATGCGATTTTAGGTTTAAAGAAAGCGTAATCTACCGAGATTACCTCATTGCACAAACTAACAGTTACGACACAAAGACTACCACTTGGATGTCAGGCCAGGCTTATCAGGACTATATCAGTGCTTCTAAGAATAATCGCTTCAACATTGCATCAGTATATTATAACCAGCGAGGCGATGTGCATCCGCCACTGTTTTACTTGCTGCTTCATTTTTTATGCTCGATTTTTTATGGCACATTTTCAAAGTGGTTTGGATTGAGCCTTAACATTCTTTATATGCTTCTTGCCCTTATTCTTATCTGGAAAATTACCAGCCGTTACCTTGGTAGCCAGATAGTTGGTTACATGTCAATAATAGCGTACGGCTTTTCTTTAGGTTTTATCGATACGGCTGTTTTTATCAGAATGTATGCGCTGTTTACGCTTCTTGCGTTGTTTTTCTTCTACATGAATCTAAAGCTTGCAGATGGAGAGTTCACTTTTAACCGAAAGCTTAGGGTTGAATTGATCCTCGCAACACTTTTAGGCTACATGACGCACTACTATTTTGTGCTCTATGCCATAGGTGTAGCTGTTGTAATGTGCATATGGATGGCATGTACCCAAAAATGGAAATCCCTTTTATCATACATACTTACTCTGATGGGAAGCGCGGTTATCGGTATTATTATCTGGCCCTTCTCCATTAAGCACGTGTTTTTCGGATACAGAAATGCCGGAGCACTACAAGCTCTTGATGAAAAAAGATTCTATTTTGATAAATTTCGTTGGATGTTTGAGTATGTCTTTCAGGGAATCTTCGGAGGGCATGCTTGGGTATTTCCAGTGATTCTTTTATTGATTGTTGCTGGCCTTGGAATTGCTCGCGCTAAAAAGGTTCCCCTTGGGATAATTTCACTTATTACAATACCTGTTCTTTTTTATACCATGGCAGTATCCCAGATAGTGCCATATTTAGACGGGAGATATGTAATGTGTTCCTATCCGTTTATCGTCATGATTTGCATTAGCGGAATCTATTACACAGTTAGGAGGTTTTGTAATAGATACAATATTCTTCCGAAAAAACTCCCTGAATATAGTGTTATCTTTCTTGGAATCATGTTCCTGTTAACCAGCAATTCTTTTGCCAGAACCTCCAACTATCTCTACATCGGAGGCCAAGAAACCATCGAAATCCCTGAGCACACAGTATGCATTTATGTCATGGCAGACGGATCCTGGAACGTTAGTGCTCGCGAAACCACAGCGCTCGCCAAATGCGATAAGGTTGCTGTCACATATTTATCGACAATAGAAGTATTAAACAATACATATGAATATAAAGATGGTGAAACCGTGTTGGTAATGATACATGATGGATTAGACGTAGAAAGCTCATTAGAAAAGGTTTGCGATGTATTCGACTTATCCACATTAAATGAAGTTAATAGAGTTATAACAAGGGACAATTCGATGATATATCTGGAAAATTAATCCCCATAACTTTTACCAATGAAGGCAACGCCACATTGCCATTCACCAGCAAGCGCTGGGGATTCAAAACTTATAATTTATAACTTTTTCTCGTAGCCTTTAATCTCACGCCAGTTAGCCGGAAATCCCATAAGCTTAAGTATCTGTGCTTCTTGTATCATTTTTGTTTTATTTAGCAGCCCCTTAGTCAAATCATCAAATTTAACAAGAAAGCCTTCAAAATCTTCTGCCGGCAACAGATATTTGAAAACAATCACTACAGCAAATAAATCCTTTTTACCAAGCTTCTTTTTGCCGTCATTAAGACCCATCTGTCTGTGAACATCCGTAGTTTGTATTTCTCCGGTATGATACTTATAGTCATATAATCGCTCATTATGAGCACATACATTTCTAAAGCGCGACAATAAATCTATCATATTAGCAAGAGCGCCCTCGGTAACATACTCGAACTCTTTGCTTATCAATGTTTGCACCTGTGGTTTGAGCAGGCTATACATTTTGGATATCATTCCAATAGTAATGACTCTTGTCAGTACCCAAAGCGGAATATTACCATGATTATCTCTCTGATGTTGTAAATATGGATGGGAATCATAGTCACACATGGCAGTGCTTAATTTAGTTATTAATTTATTAATAGCTTCCTGCTTAGTGCTAATATAGTTATAGTTATTCGCATTAAGATAGTCGCTTTCTAAAGCGCCATATGTTTGACAAAAAGAATATGAAATCAAAGATTTGACATGATTTTCTATTATTAAAATATATTTCAGGAACAGCTCTCGTAACTCCATATCATAGATGTATAGAGCATGTACGTCCTGTATAGTCGCATGAGGCTTATACGTACATTTGTCACTACTTTTAAATGGTTTTTTATACCCCGAAATCAGGCCATAATAACTACACTTTTTCAAAAGCATAATCGCTTCGGCTTCATCATTTATGATTAAACCTTTCTTTTTTAGAAGCTCAACCTGTTCTTCATATGTTGTGTATGGTTTGTCCATAATACTCACCCCTCCAATAACGGAAAAGAGGCCCCCGCAGGAGCCTCTTTAGGCTACGAGCCTCGCAAGCATCCGTAGCACGTTCACTACGGATATACTAACTGTTAACAATTAACTTGTCAATAACAATAATTTATTATTCGTTTCAATGAATAACAATAAAAATGCATTCCTATTACCTCTTTTTACACTCATCAATGAATTCATTGCAGTATAAAGCGCAAAACTTCAGTACTATCATAACAAAATAAATACAATCACCCGTATAGTACCCCTGTTCAGTAACCAAACCATGGCCAATTCTATTCCTAATATTCGACCCGGCCTTCTGCTGAAGTAATCCATCGAAAGAAAACAATATATTCTCTTCAATACAATCATTTAGCCTTTCACCTAAAAAAACTTGGCTTACTGGTCTATGTAAGGTTAATTATTTTCCGTTCCCGGAACCCCCCACGATATTTGGTCTTTTGACTTACCGTTTGTTTTTTTTCTCCAGGATTCAAACAAAAACTGGTCAAATTTTAAAAAAACTGTTTCCCTGTATGCATACTGTCTATCAAAACTACCAATATTAGTAACTAATCCATTATTAACAGACCTTAGCGAATAAATAGTGTGTGTTGCTGAAGCATTTAGATTTTTATATACCGAGAAATTAAAAGCATCATCAACCTTCATGTGTCTAACTAAATCTGAGTACTCTTTTTTATAATTTACAAATAAAGCCAGATTTATTGCACATTGAGCAAAAACCTCATTTGTTACCCTTTTTGAAAAATAAGCAACACCATCATATCCTAGTTTTTTACAAGCCATCATAACTGCTTGCGAAATTATGTATTCTGATTTGAATGTTCTTCCACATTCTTTTATTCGATACGAGGTTGCTATATTCAGCATCATCAATTTTAGCCATGTCCGAACTCTCGAGCTTTCTAATTCATTTAAATAAAAGAATTGACTAATTGATACTGCCAAATTAAATATTTTTTGTGAACCATCCAATAGTACGGGTGATACATTAAAATCTATTTCCGCAGGAAAACCTGTTTCAATCCAACATCCATAAGATGAATTAGCTAAATATAAACTTGGATTACCAGGAATGCTGAACCTATAATTACCAGATTTAGCTCTAAGAGATTTAGGTAAATGGACCATATCTTTTGCAGCATACGCATTTGAAGGATTTCCTGTTCTGCATCTAAAGAATTGGAGTTCTTGGTCATGCGCACCTGGAAATGCCAAACTATCATTCAGAGTTGTCACAGCAAGTCTGTCATCTCCAATCTTCTTTATTAAATTCAATATTATAGTATTACTCTTAGCAATATCAGCGCGATAATAACTTCTTAATGCCTCTAATATTTTCTTTCTATACTTATCAATTATACCTAAGCTTTCTTCATCAGCTCCTACTTCAGCAGCACGATCATAAAATGACTTAAGTTTTTGCGATAAATCTTCATAATAATCAATATCCTTCTCAATTATGAATGGTGCGTAGAATTCCTTAGATATAAAATTATTATTTACCCAAGTAAGTCTGTTTTTGTCATTCATTTAATCTTCATCCACCCTTAGATAATTTTTTCAAAAGTATAACCTCTAAATATCCATCTCAATTTATACAGAAAACTTGTATTTCCCTTTACCCATTCCTTCTACCGGAACGGTGATTTTCAGTTCATCTTCCATTCTTTTCAAATAGGAAGTTGCTGTTACTTCCGAACAGCCGAGGATTTCAACCACACGTGAATTTCCGAAAACCTCCGTGCCTATTTCCTCATTTAACTTCAATATGTTTTGTTTTATTATCTTTGTGTACCCCGAATCCAAGATTTTTTGTTTAAAATCTTTGGTTTCATTCGCAATCCAAACTTTTTTCTTTGGTTTGGTGCCATTTTTTATCTCATAGTATTCTTCATTTACAGGTATAACCACAGAAGTAACTATCATCTATCTCTTAAGCACTTTTTCCAGGATGCTTCTCCAAAAACTATCTCAAGTTCTGTATTACGTAACTTGAAATATACGAAATAGCACCCAATTTATCAATATTGCTAACTAATCGATTTTTCAATTCTGTTGTGTCATCGAAATCATCACCTATAACCTTGATGATTTTTTCAATATCTCTTTCATAAATTCCTATATCTATAAGCATCTTTTGATTTTTTACATTTATGAAATACAAGAACTCAATAGCGCTGATAATTTTCTCATTAATAACATTCACTTGTTTCTCTTCAAATCCTGCTTTCTGACAAAAGTATTTAATTATACCTACTCTATTATAGAATTGATGCTCAAGATATCCATTTTTTATTCTTATCGTTGTCGAAATCAAACTATCTATTTCCACAGATGGGAAATATGTACGAATCTCATCCACAACTTGCTTAATCTTTAATCGTCGTCTATCTAGCAACTTATTTGCAATACTTGCTTCAAATTTATTATCTTTACCGTCTGATATTGCCATTAGTATTTTAACTAGTTGATACCGTCCCATTTGCTCATTTGATGTCATATTATATAGCAAATCACTTAAAGCCACTTTATTCGCTTCAAATCGATCAAAAATCTTCCTTGCGGTATCGAATCTTACTTTAGTTCCTATGTTATCCAAATACTCATCAATGTCTATTCCCAGACGCTCCAAAAAATTAGATACATCTATGTTGTCGCTTATATTTTTAAATTGAATATCCATATCATCAGTCTTATCTAATATCTCAAACCTGACACTTCTAACCGCATCTTCAAAAGAAAACTCTGCATCATTTGGTCCTTGTATATAATAAGCATTACCCACAAAATGCTCATTCAAACGCCCTGTTCTTCCTACTAAATTGTAGAAATCAAATGAGGTAAAACATTCTCCCTCTTTTGAATTCTTTCTGGCGGGCTGTACAATGATAATATTCTCAGCAGATGTATTTACTCCTTCTAAAAGGGTTGATGTACACAACATCTTATTAAAACCATCTTGCTCACCATATTGGTTTATTTGAAATATTCTAGTTCCAACAGGAATCTGTCCATTATGAATTAAATAACCATGTTTCAAGGCTGTAATGACACACCATTCCTCATGGATCTCATCACTAGCCCATTGAATAAAATACTCAATCTCATCTGGTAAATGCTCAATTTTGGGTTCATTTGCTACAACAGAACTAATATACTTATACATCCCGTACTTTCCAGAAACTGTTGCAAAATAGATTAACGTTTTATGCCCTTCTAAATTGTTTATCAGTTCTTCGCATTCAGAAAACCTATCTGAACTATCAATTATACGCCGTGGTATCACATTATTTACAACAGGCGAATAATCTGACCTGTAAAAAAAGGGTTTTTTTTCCAAACTTTCACAGTCCTGTATTTCTTTAATAAATGGTGCCAACAGAACATATTTTTTAGCTTTCTGGGCCAAATAATAATATGCCATATTTAGTACAAGAACCCTGTCATTTTCCCTATCTGTTTCTAATTTATATACCTCATCAATTACAAGAAAATCGATTTTTTCAATCTTCGCAAGTATACTTTCTTGAACTACACGATCATGCGTAAGAACAAAAATATTCCTTCTTGTAAAGTCATATTCTTTGTCTTCGCTTATATTTGTATATACCTTATAGCCTTCAAAACTGCCACGATATTTCTTAATTATTTTTTTGTAGTATTCCTCCACAAGAGCCAATGTCGGTACGATTAGTACCACATTATCTGGCCTATATTTGGCAATATATTCAAAAACACAAAATGTTTTTCCAAAACTTGTTGGAGCGCTTACAATTAGAGCATCATTATTTACTATCTGAGAAATAATGTTAATCTGTTCTGGATGCAATGCTATACTACTATCTATTTCCGAAACAGCCAACGCATTATAAATAACAGATTCAAAGCAATAATCTGATGAATATACAGTCAAATCTAAAGCATACAAATCTTCAGCTAGTGCTTTGGCTTTTTTAGATGCATTTTCTGCCTCTGCCAATTCCCTAATATACTTTTTTCTTTTCGACTGTAAATTAAGTCCTTGCTCCATTATATCTTTCCTCTGCCTCTCTTATCTTTTTTGTAAAAATCGCTACCGCTCTAAATTTGTCGACCACTGGTAACGAAATACAATAATATACCGTAGATAACCCCAACATGTTTTTTCTAGGAATTTTCTTCATTTCATTTATTACCTCATTCTCATCTAGTTCAGTACCATGCGCAATAAATATAGGTATTCCAATATGCTGAACATTCGCTACACGAATAAATTCGTCTATATTTATACATGTTTCTGTAAATTCACCATATTCATCGGAAAAGCAATTTAGTTTGTCTCCATAAAACCTATTGCATAATACAAGTTCATATTCATCTGCTATTTGCTTTTCATACTCTTCCAGTGATTTTTTGATTAATTTAACGCCATTTTTTACAGATACAGAAAACTTTGATTCTCCAAATAGCAGCATATTGCATTGCTTTGAATAAAAGAGAGAATCTATACCGTATACACTCATGTTATAATCGGTTTGTAGGTGGATTTTGGGTAATATACAATCAAAATCAAAGTAATCGCTTAACAAACAATAAAATATGTATTCCCCTATTTTTCCTATCTTATCTTTTCTGGCAACTCTCTCGCCTTGCTCATAATTAATAATTTTCTCAATGGCCAAAATTTGCTCTATTTCTTGTGTAAAAACAGGGAGTGGCATTTTTTCTCTTTCCGAATCGATATATGTTCGCAAATGTCTATAAAGAATGGTATATGCTTTTGACGATGGGCAAAACGAAACATGTTTGTTATTTTCACAATATCTCAATAACTTTTCTTCCGAAAAAAAATAATCAAATAGTTTTTCATATAAAGCTTGATCGTCCTTAATATCTATATGTATGAACACATTATTGTCATCTTCTTCATATACAGTAAAACAGTCAAACGGTTTCTTAATCATTTCTAGTCTCTCTTTCCGTTTTGGGACCTATATTAAATCATATACATCAAAGAACTGCTTATTTTTATAAAAGCTATTATTGTACAACAGCCCAACTTCCGTTCTTATTTGATCCAATACGCTCTATCAAACCTTTTTTCTTCAAACTAACCAAAGTACGTTCTATCGTTCTCTTTGTAACTCCTACTTCTATAGCTATCTCTTCAGCCGTCATTTCCGGATTACTTATCAATAACCCCAGTACAGCTTTTTCCGTTTTATTTATACCGACATTTGTACCGACATTTATACCGA
>JAEEND010000028.1 GCA_016283575.1 Lachnospiraceae bacterium
GCGAACAACTTGATTTTGTGGTGTTAGATTTGATCAGACTTTCTAAAAATACAAAGGTCATTTGCGATTGCCATTTGACAGTAGAACAGGCTGATTTATTGTCAGATCCATCAAGAGTAGTTTTTATGATCAAAGAACCTACCGATTTGGTTGACGATTACTGCAATAGACCGGATCATCAGGGGTTCAGTGATTATATACACAGTGCGACTGATTTTGAAAGTGCGAAAAGAACTTGTAATGAAACTCTATATTCGCTTAATGCAGAAAAATATGCGCAAATAAAGGCAGGAAACTATTTCTGGATTGAGCGAGACACCAAAAGAAGCGTAGAAGAAACCGTTTCTTTGGTTGAGAAGCATCTGGGATTAGTTTAGATTGGTGTTGATAACAGATTGCAGGTAATCCTTGTGGTTGCCTGCAGTTTTATTTTGTAGAAATAATTTTGTACCCAATAAAAGAAAAATATCCGTTGACAACGTACATAAAATACTTTATACTTTATTAAAGTATAGAGATGCTTTTGGAGATGATGACATGGATATTTCAGAAAAAATAAAGCAGTTACGAAAGAAAACGGGATTATCACAAAGTAAATTTTCCGCTAAATTTGGAATTCCCGTAAGAACTCTTCAGCAGTGGGAACAGGGAATAAGTGCCCCTCCGGAATATTTGGTCAGAATGATGGCATACATTATGCTTCTTGAGGAAAATGGGCAAATAAAGGACGAAGAACCGATAAGGGGGAAACATGCAGATGACAAATGATAAAGTTCAGTTATTTGAAGATCAGCCTATCAGGACTGCGTGGGTTGAGGATGAGGAAGAATGGTATTTTTCGGTTGTCGATGTTGTTGGAGCTCTTACGGAGCAAATTGATTACGAAAAAGCTAGAAAGTATTGGAACAAACTAAAACAGAGACTAAAAGAAGAGGGAAGTCAACTGGTGACAAATTGTCACCAGTTGAAAATGACAGCGCGGGATGGAAAAATGCGTTTAACTGATGTAGCCAATACAGAGCAACTGCTTCGTATTATTCAGTCAATCCCATCAAGAAAAGCCGAACCATTTAAGATGTGGCTGGCACAGGTTGGCAGGGAGCGCATTGAAGAAGTAATAGATCCAGAGTTGACTATCGAGAGGGCTCTTGAAACCTACGCTAAGAAAGGTTATTCCAGAGAATGGATTAATCAGCGACTACAGGCTATTCAGGTGCGAAAAGAACTTACAGATGAGTGGGATAAGCGTGGTGTAAAGAAAGGCGTAGAATATGCAATCCTGACAGATGAGATAACGAAAGCCTGGTCCGGGATGACAACACGACAGTATAAGAATCATAAAGGTTTGAAAAAGGAAAATCTCAGGGATAATATGTCAACATTGGAGCTGGTGCTTAATATGTTGGCTGAGGCTACTACTACAGAAATATCAAAACAAAAGCAACCGGAGTCCTTTGAGGAAAACCGAATGGTCGCTATTGAAGGTGGTGAAGCAGCGGGAGAAGCACGATTGGCGGTGGAAAAAAGAACCGGAAAACCTGCAATTACGAATAAAAAAGCAGCCCAATTGCAAGATTTAGTTACAGGTCTCATTGAAACTATAAATGACAAAAGCGATGATAAAGATGGGGAATGAATAAGCTAAGAAGGTGCTATACTGCATTAGACATGTTGAACTGGTTCGAGATGTTCTGGTAAGATAGCTTTATTGTTATAGATAGGAGCATATTATGACAAAAGAAACTGCATCCATTGTATTTACAGGGGATATAGGCTTTGACAGATTTATGGAGGGAAAATGGGAAGACCCCGATCTTATCGCAGGCGAGGTTTTGTCTTTTCTTCACAGCGCGGATCACGTGGTGGCCAACGTTGAAGGCCCCATTGTCGATGTTCCTGCAAATAAGACTACGGAAGGTGCAGTGCAGCTAATGCATACCATGAATCCCGGGGCTGTCAAAGTACTTAATAACATGCATGCGGACATCTGGAATATCTGCAACAACCATATAATGGACGCCGGCGAAGAAGGTATCGCTGAAACCATTAGTGAAGCGAAGAAGAATCATGTTTTGACTCTGGGCGCCGGCATGAATATCGACGAAGCAAGCAAACCCCTCATACTTAACGAAGCCGGAGGAATCGGTCTCATCGGCGTAGGCTATCAGCGAGGCTGCAAGCCTGCAGGACCTGACAAGGCCGGATGCTTTAACTGGAGTGAATACGACCTTATCAAAGAGCGCATCGATGAAGTCAAAAGAACATGTCGATGGTGCGTTATCGTATCTCACGGAGGCGAGGAATTCACGGCCCTTCCCAGTCCCTATACAAGAGATCGTTATTTAAAATATCTTGAAATGGGAGCTGATGTTATAATCGGTCACCACCCTCATGTTCCCATGAATTATGAAACCATGGGAGATAAACTTATTTTTTACTCCCTCGGTAATTTTATTTTCGATACACCATATCAGAGAGCTCAGTTCAATACCGAGCTGGGCCTCCTGATTAAGCTTGACTTTACTGAAGACAAGGTCGCTTTTGACCCCTTCGGAATTAAGATTGACCGTGAAAAAGAACATGTAATTAAAGGTGACCTTCCCGACATTTTCGCAGATGTACAGGAAGAAGAATATAAGCTTTTGGCACCTTTATCGGCCAAGATGTTTGTCGAAGCCACAAAGCGTCAGCAGATTTTCATGAAGACCATGTCCGATGATTCTACGGAAGAACAGTGGGCAGAACATTTTGCTAATCCTAAAAGAAGCGGTCGCGTTCCGGGTGAAGGTCTTGACTTCTTTATTATCTGCCCATTGGCAAAAGAAGCGGATAAGAAAGAATGGGAGAAAAGCAAGCTTGAATCCGTAAAAGAATACATACTGAAGCAGATGTGAACCCAGGGGACGGGGTTGTGGGGTCAAAACGAAAATGGACCACATACCCCGTCCCCATGGGTCATTTATACGGACCCATGAACAATGTGTACAGGGAGGCCTTTGTGTTTGATTGTGCCATGCCAAACTGTAGGAATAGGGACAATTATGGCAAGAATAAATGTTACGAATCTGACATTCGGATACGAAGGAAGCTTTGATAATATTTTCGAGAATGTCAGCTTCAATATCGATACGGACTGGAAACTCGGATTCATCGGACGGAACGGTAAAGGAAAGACTACATTCCTGAAGCTCCTGCTGGGGGAATATGAGTACAGTGGCAGCATTTCCGCTGATGCCCATTTTGATTATTTTCCTTACATGGTAAAAGAAGTTGATCTATCAAAATCCGCCGATGAATTAATGGAAAGCTGGAAACCGGGTGTTGAAAACTGGAGAGTGTTATGCGAATTTCCGAAACTCCAAATTGATGCAGAGCTTCTTTACAGACCCTTTAAAACTCTGAGCCATGGAGAACGCACCAAAGTGATGCTGGCGGTGCTCTTTTCCGGTGACAATGATTTTCTTTTGATAGACGAGCCAACTAACCACTTGGACATGGCTTCAAGAAACATCGTAAAAGACTATCTTTCTGAAAAGAAAGGTTTTATTTTGGTGTCTCATGACAGAGACTTACTCGATGCGACAATCGACCACGTGCTGGTGCTTAACAGAGCCTCAATTGAAGTGCAAAAAGGCAACTTTCAGAGCTGGTGGGATAACAAGGAGAAAACGGACAGTTTCCGTAAAGCCGAGAATGAAAAGCATTTAAAAGAAATTGCGAAGCTTAAAACTGCGGCAGACAGGGCTGAGAGGTGGGCTGATAAAAGCGAAAGCACCAAGATTGGCTTTGACCCCATAAAAGAAAAGGACAGAAGCATATCTTCCAGACCATACATAGGTTCAAAAACTAAGAAAATGCAATCCCGAGTCACGGCTATGGAAGGCAGGATTGAACGAGAGATTTCTGAAAAAGAAGGTCTTTTGCAGGACATTGAAGAACCGGTGAACTTAAAAATCATGCCACTTACTCATTATAAGGAACGACTGATTGAAGCAAGGGATTTGACTCTGAGGTATAAAGGTGCAGGGGCAAATGTGTTTGAAAAGCTTTCTTTTGAACTTAAACAGGGAGAACGGCTTTTCATAACAGGCGACAACGGTTCCGGTAAATCAAGCCTTATAAAAGCAACTCTTGAAAAGATAAACAAAGCGGAGAATTCCATATTTGAGCTTGAAGGAACTTTGAATGTGGCACCAAATTTGATAATCTCTTATATCAATCAGGACACTTCGCATCTTAAGGGTAAGTTAAGAGAACATGCAAAAAGAATGGGTCTTGATTATACACTATTACTTTCTCTGCTTCGTCAGCTCGATATGGATCGGGGACAGTTTGAAAAGAACATGGAAGAGTTTTCCGAGGGACAGAAAAAGAAGGTGCTTATTGCATCCAGTCTTTTAACCTCAGCGCATCTTTATATCTGGGATGAACCTTTAAATTATATCGATGTGTTCTCGAGAATGCAGCTTGAAAAGCTGATTGATACCTTCAAGCCGACAATGCTTTTAGTGGAACATGATGTGAGGTTCAGGGAGAAACTCGCAAGTAAAGAACTTAATTTATAGTAAAAGGGCAGGTCTGATGACCTGCCTTTTTTAAATTCAATATTACAACAACGCTGTAAAGATGCTCATGAGCACCGTGATGGTTGCCATGGAGGCTACAGTGGAGATGGCAATGGCGGAGGAGAGAAGTGAAGTATCTTCTCCGGTTTTTTCGGCCTGAATAAGGGGCATGTTGCCGATGGGCATAAGAGCCATGAGGCAAAGGCCGAGAATGGTGATGGAATCGCTTCCGAAGGCTCTTAATGTAAAGAAGAGAGCTACGGGAATAAGAATCATTCTTACTGCCACATAAACCCAAATGCGGACATTTTTAAGGCCTGCAGTGATATTGGAACGCGCAATGTTAACACCTAAAAGCGTCATGGAAAGAAATACCGTGGCATTTCCCAAGTAGCTTACGCTGCTTGTAATGAGCACCGGCGGTTTAATATCAAACCAGAACACAAGAAGAGCAACGATGGCCATAATGGTTCCGGGACTGAATACTTTTTTAAGGCTCATCTTTTCTTTGCCGTTTGAGAGTACGATGATTCCGTGAGTGTAGAATAATAAACTGTACATAACGTTGCATACGATTACGTAAAGGATTGCATTCTCGGGAAGAATGGCTTTAGCTACGGGAATTCCGATAAAACCGATGTTGGTGTAAACGTTCATAAGGTTATAGAATCGTCGGTCATTCTTTTCAGCCTTAACGATATAGGGAAAAATAAAACCTACGATTACAAGTCCCAAATACAAACATGCGCTGAGAATCAACGCTGTTATAAGGTCTTCGTGGGTAGCGGTGATATTTCCTGAAAGAATTGAAGAAAGAATCAGAGCAGGGTTACAGATATCCATGATTATCACGGAAAGCTTCCGGGACACATCGGTATCCACAACCTTTGCTTTATATAAATAAATTCCAATGGCAACAAGAATGGTGATGACTCCCATCTGCTGCAGAACGATAGTAGCACTCATTTTTAAACCTCTGAATTTATACTTACAGAAAGTAATATTAGGAGGTTTTAATATTTATGTCAATGATGCGCAAATTAATTAACTAATTTTTACCTAAATTTACTTAAAATATATTGCGTAAATTCTTTCTTTGTTATAAATTTTAATCAAGAAAGCAAAAAGGAAGGTAGAAAAATGCCAAAAGCAGTTAAACTTGCGGATATTGCTAAAGAAGTCGGTGTGAGTGTTGTTACAGTATCCAAAGCACTTTCGAATCAAAAAGGCGTGAGCGAGGAAATGCGGGAACGCATCGTGAAAGTTGCAGACGAACTTGGCTACAAAAAGAATACGTTTTCAGCAAATAAAACTCAAAGCAGTAAGACTGTGGGTATTTTGATGCATGAAAAATATTTTAAAAAATATAATTCCTTTTATCTTGAGATGTACCAGATTCTTTCTTCGGAACTTGTTAGAACCGGAGATTTCGGAATGCTTGAAATTGTTGAGAGGGAAAGCGAAAGAGAACTTCTCGTTCCTAATCTGTTAAAAGAAGCCAAGGCAGATGCTCTTATTCTTTTAGGTGAGTTTTCCGGCGAGTACATAACTTCATTAAAAGAAAAATTCTCAGGGCCCGTTATATTCTTAGATTTCAGCGATGAAAAGCAGGGAGGCATTTCCGTTATATCCGACAGTTTCTACGGTGCCTATTATCTTACTAACTACCTTTTTGATCACGGCCATAAAGATATTGCTTTTGTAGGATCCCTTCTTTCCACAAAGTCCATCACTGACAGATATCTGGGATATGTAAAGTCCATGATGGAGCATGGTATTTCGGTGAGGCCTGACTGGCAGATTGAAGACAGAGACAAGACTACAGGAGTAATTTTTGAAGCCGATAAGCTTACACTTCCTGTTGAAATGCCCACGGCCTTTGTGTGCGACTGCGATCTGGCTGCAGGCGTGTTGATAAAACGCTTAGAAAAAGAAGGCTACAGCGTTCCCGAAGACTTTTCCGTAGTGGGATATGATAATTTTATATTCCCGGGAGTGTGCGATGTGGAGATAACCACCTATGAAGTAGACATGAAGACCATGGTGGAAGAAACAATTAATCTTATGAATAAGGCGCTTTACGATAAAGATTTTACAGGCGGCATACATATCGTGTCGGGCCATCTTGTGGAAAAAGAAAGCGTTAAGAAAATATAAAGACAAAACCTCCTGCATGTTTGATTAAATCTGCAAGGAGGTTTTTTAGTTGTTCTTCTTTCTGTAGGATAGGGGTGTAAGCCCTGTGCGCCGTTTAAACAGATTAATAAAGTGGTTGGTGTTGAAGATTCCCACTCGTTCACCAACTTCATGAACGGTGATATCCGTTTCTTTTAATAGCTCCATGGCTGCATCAAGCCTTCGATTTGTTAAGTACTTCCCGGGAGTCACATTAAAATATGCTTTAAATTCTCGACAAAACTTGAATTTACTTATACCGATTCTTTTTTCCAAAACATCCAGGCTTAATTCATCACTGTATTCATTATCCAGAATCTTCTTGGCTTCTCTTATGGCAACAGGGATGGCTTTCCAATCTGCCACACCCGATTCATCATCCTCCTTTATATAGGCATCCGTGAGAATATCCGTCATTTCCCTTGAAACAAGAAGCAGAGAATCACGGCCGGGAGCCTTAAGTAACAGGCTTGTTTTGAAAAGCGTCATGGCAATATTTTCACTAATCTCTGCGTGCATAGCTTTGTCGCATAGAACTGTAAGTGGTTCGCCTTTTAATATAAACATGTAAAGTCTTATTTTACCCTGGGATTCCAGGCTGAAATTAGAGAAAGGCGATACAACCTTTAATGAAAAAGAAGAGAGGGTCTCTGAAGTTTTTCCTTTAAAGATTCCCGTACCTTTCTCTATATAAAGAAACACATAATATGGCAGATTTCTGCATTCGAATGTGGCAGGAAGCGAATATTCCAGCTTTCCTCCGCAGATAGCGTATATAAGCAGGGGACTGCCTTCTTTATTTATATTAAAAAGAAAGTCCCGATTATCATTAATAAATGCATCCGAGAAACTGTCCTTCAAGCCGAACAATCGATGAAGACTGAAGTACTCATCTAAAAAAGAACCGTCCACACTCTACTCCTTTCGCTATATTCACATACGCAATCAAATTAGTATTCTTCTTATTATTCTGATTACGGACTCTTAACCAAATCTAATATTTTCCCTTATTTTATATGAGAAAAAAGAATAAAGCAATAAACTTAGCTTAAATTAAGCAATTAGTTAAGTGAATTTAATTTGATAATAGTGTAATATGCACTAAAATTGTGAGTAAAAATTGGCTAATATATAAAAAATCCAGCGTTTGCAATAAATAAATATATACTGCAAGATAATGTGATGACTAAATTTAAAGTTAAAAATATACTTAAATCAGTTTCAAAAAAGTATTAAAAAAGGAGGACTATTATGAAACTAAGAAAATTGTTTGCATGCGTATTGGTAGTTGCAATGACAATGTCACTTGCAGCATGCGGGGAAACAAAGGAAGCCGCAGGAGTTGAAAGCGTTAAAGAAAGCGCTGCGCCTGCCGCTGACGTAACAGCTGATGAAGGCGGATTCAAGCAGTACGCTGACATCGTGGTAGGAGAGGATTTCACAGATCTTTCAGCTGAAATTTCTTTCTTCAGTAACAGAACCGACCTTGACTCCGAAGAGTACGGCGGTAAGAGATGGGTAGAATACATGGAAGACTTCAACAAAATGTATCCTAACATCAAGGTTAATGTAATTACTGACACCAACTATGCAGAAGATGCCAAGACACATCTTCAGTCCGGCGATTACGAAACAGTAATCCTCATTCCTGCCATCGACAAGGCAGATCTTTCTTCTTACTTTGAGTCATACGGTACTCTTGATGTTATGAAGGACCAGATCAACTACGCCGATCACTGGGAATATCAGGGTGAAGTATATGGTGTTCCTTCAACAGCAACAGCTCAGGGTATCGTATACAACAAGAGAGTATTTTCTGAAGCAGGGGTAACAACACTTCCTAAGACACCTTCAGAGTTCATCGACGCTCTTAAGAAGATTAAAGAATATGATGCTAACATCATTCCTCTTTATACCAACTATGCAGCAGGATGGACCATGGGTTCATGGGATGATTACACAGGTATTTCCGCGACGGGCGATCCTGATTTCACCAACAACAAGCTTCTTCATGAAACTGCTCCCTTCAGAAACTACGGAGATGATACACATCCCTACGCAGTTTATAAGATCCTTTATGATGCAGTAGCTCAGGGTCTTACTGAAGAAGATTATTCCACAACCGACTGGGAAGGCTGTAAGGGTATGATCAACCGTGGTGAAATCGGTTGTATGGTACTTGGTTCATGGGCTTATCCTCAGATGGAAGCTGCAGGCGATAACGCGGCAGATATCGGATATATGCCTTTCCCTGTAACAGTTAACGGAAAGCAGTATGCACTTTCAGGTCCCGACTATTGCTACGGCGTAAACAAGAATGCTCCTGAGAATGAAAAGCAGGCAGGTATGGTATTTGTTAAGTGGATGACCGAAAAGTCAGGCTTTGCTTACAACGAAGACGGACTTCCCATCGTAGCAGGCAGCAAAGAAACAAAGCTTGCATTTGACGAAGCAGTATTCTTACAGGAAAATCCCGCAGTTGCAGGCGAAGAAGATCTCTTAAACGAATTAAATGCTGAATCCGAGCTTAACTACAGAGCCGGCGGCGACAGAAGAATCCAGCTTATCATCGAACATGCATCTAAACAGGACAAGTCCTTTGATGACATCATGGATGAATGGAACGAAGCATGGACAAATGCCCAGACAGCTCTCGGTGTTGAACACAATTAATCATTTGGGTGGGACGGAGAAATCCGTCCCCCTAATTTAAAGGAGGATTATTTATGAAGTGGTTAAAAAGCAGAAAGGGTCAGGAAATGATTATAATAATTGCTTTTTCCGTAATCCCGTTATTCCTGCTGATGCTTTTTACTTATCTCCCTTTTGCAAAGATGGTGCAGTTCAGCTTTTATAAGATGAAATATTTAACTCCCCCCGATAAAAGAGTTTTTGTCGGCTGGAAAAACTATATAGATGTTTTTACAAGAGAAGACTGTTTTAAGGCCCTTAAGCTTAGCTTTTACTATTGTGTGGGCGCACTTTTTCAGCTGGCCCTGGCACTTTTCTTGGCCACAATCTTAAGTTTTAAAGTAAAGGGCGGCAACATTTTTAAAGGGATGATGTTCTTTCCCTATTTAATAAGCGGTATCGCAATAGGCTTTATCTTTAAATTCTTTTACACAAGAGGTTTTGTCTTAGATTCAATCTTAGGACTGTTCGGAATTAATGTAGAAAAACTTCCATTTTGGCTGAAAGATCAAAAAGTTAACAACTGGTCGCTGGTGGCAACATCGGTATGGCGATATTTTGGACAGAACATGGTGCTGTTTATAGGAGCAATCATGTCTGTGGACAATGAACTTTATGAGGCTGCAGCTTTAGATGGTGCCAATAAATTTAAGCAATTCATACATATTATTTTGCCCGGTATAAAGACAATCGTAACACTGAATGTCATTCTTTCCATCACAGGATCGCTCAGTGCCTTTGAGCCACCATTCGTAATAACCGGCGGCAGTAACGGAACCGGAACATATTTTGTAATAATGAACGAGATTGCCCATGTAACTCAGAAGGTGGGATTAGCCAGTGCCATGGCTGTGGTGCTTCTTGTTATCATCTTTATCTTTACCATTTTGCAGAAGATGTTTTTTAAATACGTATTCAGAGAGGCTGAGGCTACTGATGAATCCTATGAAGCTTCTAAATTAAAAAAGAAAAAGAAAAT
Source organism: Lachnospiraceae bacterium (assembly GCA_016283575.1). Classification (GTDB taxonomy): domain Bacteria; phylum Bacillota; class Clostridia; order Lachnospirales; family Lachnospiraceae; genus UBA1258. The sequence goes on from JAEEND010000028.1 coordinate 10,411, forward strand.
GATTTAGAAAGGAGCGGGATGAAATGAATAAGTTAAAAAAAGTTGAAAAGATTCTTTTTAATTTCGGCAAATATTTTTCACTCGTTTTCTTTTCACTGTTTGCGGTAGTACCGGTGGTATCCTGCATATTCACGGCATTCAAGACCGCTGAAGAATATCAGAGCACCAGCGTTATCACACCTCCAAAGAACTGGCTTAACTTCGATAACTTTATAAGAGCCTATAAGACTGCCGACATGGGCAGAGCTTTCATGAATTCCATCATAGTTATGTTCTTTGTGCTGGTGGTATCTGTGATTCTTGGAACACAGCTTGCGTATATACTGAACCGATTTGAGTTTATGGGAAATAAGATAATAAGAAATCTCTTTCTTTTTGCGTCCTTGCTTCCCTCTATAGCAATGCAGGTTACGGTATATAAGATCATGTCAACCCTTGGGCTTGTTAATCACCTTTACGGTTACATCATCATGATGTGCGGTACGGACGTAATATCCATATATATCTTTATACAGTTCATGGAAAACATATCGGTATCAATGGATGAGTCGGCTATTATCGATGGCGCTTCTTACTGGTCCGTTTACTGGAAGATCATATTGCCACTACTTAAACCCGCTGTGGTTACAAGCTGCATTTTAAAAGGCGTAAGCGTTTACAACGAATATTACGCAGCAAACCTTTATCTTATGGACAAATCCATAAGGACAATATCCACATCGCTTTATACATTCGTAGGCCCTATGGGAAGTCAATACAATCTTATCTGCGCAGGCGTACTTATATCGCTGTTTCCATCATTTGTGGTATTCATTCTTTGCCAGAAGCAGATATATAGCGGTATCACTTCCGGTGCGGTTAAGGGGTGATTGTGATGCTTAATATAAAGGAATTTGAGACTGAATTAAAAGAACATATCATACCATTCTGGAGGGGACTTAGAGATGAGGATTTTGGAGGCTATTTTGGTCTTGTGGATTTCAATCTTACCATCCATAAGAAAGCAGTAAAGGGAGTCATCTTAAACAGCCGTATACTCTGGTTCTTTTCAGAGGCGTCACTAATCTTTAAAGATGACAGCGCCCTTAGGGAATCGCTTTTATCGGAAGCAAGACATGCATATGTTTTTCTGCGGGATCACTGCGTAGACCACGTAAACGGAGGAGTTTACTGGTCGGTTACCTACGACGGAAAGCCTGAAGATACCATAAAGCACACCTATAATCAGGCATTTTCCATATATGCTCTCTCAGCTTATTTTAAAGCAACCGGGGACTCGGATGCCTTAAAGCTTGCATTTGAACTCTTTGTCACAATAGACGACATCTGCCTGGATAAGAACGGTTATCTCGAAGCTTTTACTGAAGATTTTAAACCGGCCGGTAATGACAAGCTTTCTGAAAACGGAGTGCTTGCGGATCGCACCATGAATACAGCCCTTCACGTGCTGGAAGCATATACAGCCTTTTATGATGTGTCACAGAGCATTCTGGTAAAAGAAAGAATAAGAGAGCTTTTAACATTATTCGCTGATAAGATATATGACCCTAAAAACAAGCGCTTAAACGTATTCTTTGATAATGACTATAAAAGTCTTATAGACTTACAGAGTTACGGTCACGATATAGAATCTTCATGGCTTATTGATGAAGCCATAGATGTGCTTCCCGAAGGCTTTTTAGAAAAAGAAGAATACGAAAGGCTTAGGAATATGACAGAAAGCCTTGCTGAAAGCACCTATGAACGCGCCTTTAACGGCGAGTCCTTTAAGAATGAGTGTGAAGCAGGCGTTGTTAATGAACATAGAGTCTGGTGGGTACAGGCAGAGGCAATCGTAGGCTTCACTAATGCCTACGGGAAAACCGGAGATGGCAGATTTTTAGAGGCAGCCACCGCCCTTTGGGAGTTTACCAAGGCTCATGTCATAGATAAAAGACCGGGCGGTGAATGGTACTGGGAAGTAAAAGAAACAGGAGAGCCATACGAGCGAGAAATAGTAGAGCCCTGGAAGTGCCCATATCATAACGGCCGCATGTGTATGGAAATGATAAAAAGACTTAGTATACAGGAGAAAAAATGATTCACGAAAAGTATTATGCAGAAAAAGAAAAACAGGAAAAACTGTTAGCCCGTAAGAATCAGGAAGCTGATTTTTATAACGGCATTTATACGAGGTACGAATACCCCGTGCTTACAAGGGAGCATGTGCCCCTTACCTGGAGATACGATCTTTCAAAAGAAAGAAATCCCTTCTTTATGGAGCGCCTTGGCATTAATGCTGTCATGAATTCCGGAGCTATTTATTTGGATGGCAAATATTATCTTGTTGCCCGTGTGGAAGGTAATGACAGAAAGTCATTTTTCGCTGTGGCAGAAAGTGACAACGGAGTGGACGGATTCAGATTTCATGACTATCCGATCTTACTGGAGGATACGGAAAAAGAAGAGACTAATGTCTACGACATGAGACTTACAAAGCATGAAGACGGTTATATATATGGTGTATTCTGCTCTGAAAAGAAAGATACCTCCGTTAATGACCTTTCTGCGGCAGTGGCTTCGGCGGGTATTGTAAGGACCAAAGATTTAAAGAACTGGGAAAGACTTCCCAATTTAATTACAAAGAGATCTCCCCAGCAGAGAAATGTGGTGCTTCACCCGGAATTCGTAGACGGGAAATATGCTTTCTATACAAGACCCATGGATGACTTTATCGAAACAGGAAGCGGTAGCGGAATAGGCTTCGGTCTTTGCGATGATATTTGTAATCCTGTAATCGATGAAGAAAAGATGACAAGCTTAAGAAAGTATCACACCATCACTGAAGCTAAGAACGGCGCCGGCGCTACTCCCATTAAATCAAAAAGAGGCTGGATACATATAGCCCACGGAGTCAGAAACACGGCGGCAGGCCTTAGATACGTAATATACGCATTTGCAACGGATTTAAAGGATCCTTCTAAGGTAATAGCAGAGCCTTCAGGCCTTCTTATAGGACCCAGAGGCATGGAACGTGTAGGTGATGTATCAAACGTTCTTTTTACAAACGGAGCAATAGTAAATGAAAAGAATGAAGTATTTATCTATTATGCTTCGTCGGATACCAGGATGCATGTTGTAAAAACCGACATGGACAGACTTGTAGATTATGTCTTTAATACTCCCAGAGATCCTGAAAGATCTGTGCTTTGTGTAGCTCAGAGATGTAATCTCATCCGGGACAATTTAATTCTTTTAGAAAAAAGGTGAATGATATGAAATATAAAATTTACGGACCCCATACGGAAAATGTGCCCTGGCAGCAGCGCCCCGAGAATATTACAGGAGCGCCCATATGGAGATACAGTGAAAATCCAATTATAAATAGAAATCCTGTTAAAGGGGTGGCACGCATATTTAATAGTGCCGTTATGCCCTTTGAAGGAGGCTTTATAGGGGTATTCCGCGGAGAGCAGACTAACGGTATCCCCACTATATACATGGGTAAAAGTGCTGATGGCATTAAGTGGGATATAAACACAGAGAAGATAAGATTTGTGGATGAAGAGGGTAATGAGTTCATGCCCGAATATGCTTATGACCCGAGACTCGTAAAAGTAGAAGATACTTATTACATAATCTGGTGCCAGGATTTTTACGGACCCTCCATTGGAATAGCTAAGACCCAAGACTTTAAGACCTTTGTAAGAATAGAGAATCCATTTATTCCATATAACAGAAATGCCGTTCTTTTTCCGAGAAGAATCAATGGAAAATACATGCTTTTATCACGTCCATCCGATAGCGGACATACACCCTTTGGGGACATTTTTGTAAGTGAGAGCCCTGACATGATCTACTGGGGTAAACACCGCCATGTTATGGGTTCTAACGATAACTGGTGGGAATCATTAAAGATAGGCGGAGGCGCAACTCCCATAGAAACGTCTGAAGGCTGGCTCCTTCTTTATCATGGAGTAGCAGGAACCTGCAATGGCTATGTCTATTCAATCGGCGGAGCAATCCTCGATATAGACAATCCTTCCATAGTTAAGTATAGATGCGAAAACTTTTTACTTACTCCGGAAGAGTGGTATGAAGAGAGAGGCTTTGTGCCTAACGTATGCTTCCCCTGCGCTACTGTACAGAACAATGAAACAGGACAGATGGCTATATATTACGGCGCTGCCGACAGCTACGTGGGACTTTGCTTCACAACGGTTGATGAAATTATTGATTATATAAAGGAAAACAGCAGATTGAATAAATCTGACATGGAAATAGGAAGGAGATAATATGGCTGAAAAACCTGAATTCATATTCATGGACGGACCGGTCTTAGAGCCTAAAGCCGGCTGTGACTGGGCGGATACCATGGTATTAAATCCGGCTCTCTTTCTTGATGATGACAATAAGACAATCCATATGCTTTTTAGAGCTACAGGGCCCTATCCCTCCAAAAACCTGAAGGGTAAGGCAGATCCATATCCCATATTTTTAGGATATGCAAAAAGCACCGACGGTGGAAACACTTTTGTGGCCGACTTTTCAAGACCTGCGCTTGCACCGAAACTTGCTTATGAAGAAAAGGACATGTACATAACTAACCTCTATGGAGAGGCGGTATTAAACTATGCAAACGGATGCATAGAAGACCCCAGACTTTTTAAAATCGATGGACAGCTTTATCTTACGGTAGCCTGCCGCCTCTTCCCTCCCGGACCATACTGGGAAGGTGATAAAAGAAGGGATAATCTGCCTGACTGGGCGGAGGATCCCAATAATAAAATAGGAAAGCTCGCCTGCCGCAATGATACTGTGACAGTTCTTTATAAAGTTAGCATTGATCATCTGAAATCCGGTAATTACGATGAAGCATTTGCCTATGTGGGACCCCTTACCGACGGCAATCTAAGCGATAACCGTGATGTTTTCTTTTTTGAAAAGAAAATGGTTATAAACGGCAAAAAAAAGCTGGTGATGCTTCACCGACCCGAACGACCCTACAACTTTGCAACCTGCGAAAAAGTTATGAACCCGGCAGTTTTCATTGCGGCAGCAGACGAGTTTTCGGATTTTGTGGGACCTAAGACCACGCACAAGCTTTTAATAAAGAGTGAGTTTGACTGGGAAGAAGAAAGAGTTGGGGCAAGCTTCCCGCCTATCGACATAGGAAACGGAGAATGGCTTGTGTCCTATCACGGAAAGCAGTATCCGGGCTATGGTTACACACAGTCATTTATGATCATGAAGGAACAGCCCGATGATTTTCCTGTGATAACGAACAGGGTTTCCGAGCGCGTTATATATGCTGAGAGAGATTGGGAGCTTCCGGATAAGTTTCTTTGTCCCTGCATATTTACAACAGGCGCGGTCGTAATGGATGACACTCTTATCATGGGATATGGTGCCGCCGACGAAAAGGTGGGTATTGTAAAGACTTCCTTAAGTGATCTCATTTCCTATGTGAGGACGTTTGATGAAAAAGGAAACAGGATTGATTATGGAAAAAGATAGCGGAAGAATTATATTTTTAAATTCGGTCTATACACATAATATCTGGGGCGGCAGCAGACTGTCGGATGAGTTCAATGCTCCTGTTAAGGCAAGTGACCTTGGAGAATGCTGGGGTATATCCGCCCATGAAAACGGCGACTGCAGAGTGTCGGAAGGCCCATACAGCGGTCTTAAGCTTTCGGAACTCTGGAAGCTTAAACCCGGTCTTTTCGGAAATGAAACGGAGTCTCTTAATAATAGCATTAAGGATGAATTTCCTTTACTCGTTAAGATTATAGATGCAAAAGAAGATCTAAGCATTCAGGTGCACCCCGGTGACAGCTTTGCGGATGAATATGAAAATCATTCTTTTGGCAAGACCGAGTGCTGGTATGTGTTAGACTGCCCTGAAAACGCGGGCCTCATAATAGGTCACAATGCTTCCTCCACGGAAGAGATGATTGAAATGATAGATGAAAAGCGCTGGGGCGAATTTCTAAGAGAAGTACCGGTTAAGAAGGGCGACTTCATACAGATAGACCCGGGAACTGTTCATGCCATTAAAAAAGGCTTTGTTATACTCGAAACTCAGCAGAGCAGCAATATCACCTACCGTGTATATGATTATGACAGGACTGAGAATGGGAGAAAGAGAGAGCTTCACACGGAGAAGTGTAAGAAGGTAATTAAGACTCCCTCCAAAGAACCGGCTGAGTGTATAATCAGCGCAGAAAAGTTAAAGAGCCCGGATAACACCCTGGATGTTATGTATGCAGGCATGTATTATTCCGTATTTAAGATGGAAGTACGGGGAGATGCATTTTTGGAGCAAAAGTACAGGTTTCTTAATGTGACTGTGACTGATGGAATAGGTTCAGTGGACGGACATGTAGTTAAAAAGGGCCAAAGCTTTATCCTGCCATACAAATACGGTGTGGCACATTTTGAAGGAAGCATGGAACTTATTGCTTCCGCCATGAGATAGCACTTAAGACCGGAGGATCCGAAAGAGTCCTTCGGTCTTTTTATTTCAGAAATGATATAATGGACCAAGGGGACGGGGTTCCTGGTCCACTGGCCCTGGGGGACGGGGTTCCTGGTCCAAAACGAAAATGAACCAGGAACCCCGTCCCCATGGGCCATTCCCATGGGCCATTTTCCGGCCAAAGAAAAAACGAGAGGAAACCATAATGACAAAGCCTAATATAAAAAAGAATCTTCTACATGCAGTTAAAATAATCCTGGCGGCCATCGTTGCCATAATAATCGCAGAACTCTTGCACCTGCAGTTCGCGATTTCAGCAGGAATAGTAGCCATTCTTTCGGTTGCTTTTACTAAGCGTGAAACCATTAAAACCGCAGTGGACCGATTCTTAGCCTTTGCAGTGGCCCTTTTAATTGCTGCAATTTGTTTTTATCTCATAGGTTTTAACAGTTACGGTTTCTTTGTTTATCTCATTCTATTTATTCCAATCTGTCAGTTCATGGGCTGGAACAGCGCCATGGCTATGGATTCCGTGCTGATTTCACATTTTATTTCTTTAAATAATATGGAGATTCCTGCATTAACCAACGAGATTCTTTTATTCGTAATCGGTGTGGGAGCGGGTATCATCGCCAATTTATTTATGAAGCGCGATCTTGACTACATGCGAAAGGTGACCCACGATACCGATGAACTCATAAAGCAGGCTCTTCACAGAATGTCCGAAAGAATAATGGATCCGAATCTTCCTCACTATGACGGAAGCTGTTTCATTACTCTTGAAAATACCATTGAAGAAGCTTCAGCACTGGCGCGTCTTAATTACATGAATAAGTTGACGGCCACAGATAAAGGTGATATAGAATATATTGCTATGCGTGAACGGCAGTCGGATACCTTGAGAGAAATGTACGAGCATCTCTCACAGATCGAGACTGTACCTGTTACTGCAGAGCTTCTTTCTTCTTTTTTTGAAAAGGTAGCTGTTGATTATTCAATGGATAATACCGTGGAGGGATTGCTGTCCGATTTTTATGAACTGGATGGCAAGATGAAAGAAATGCCCCTCCCTGTAAAAAGAAAAGAATTCGAGGACAGGGCAAGGCTTTTTACGGTTATGCGAGGCCTTGAAAAGTTCTTAAATATAAAGAAAGAATACATGCAAAACAAGGTTAAATAATTGACAACCTGTCCTTTTTTAATGTAAAGTTAGCAGAATAATCATATAGTAGTATTGACTAATGACGTATTTGAGAATTTAAATCAACGATTATTTGTCGAATATGAACTGTGAGAGGAGACGCAATAATGAAGTTTCTTAATAATATCAGTGTAAGAGTAAAGTTATTACTTTTTACCGTTCCCCTTGTTGTCTGCATTATAAGTGCAGTTATCTTCGCCGGCCTGCAGATTCATTCAACACAGCAGCAGGTTACAGAAGTTTATTATGACAAGCTCTACTCCGTAAACACAACTCTTCTTAATGCAGACAGAGATTTTTATGAAGCAGTACTTGGTGCAACACAGCACCACGACCTTATAGGCGGAGCTTCAGTTGATCCCAGTGTATTGGAAGTTAAGCTTGACGACTACAACACCAACTATGCGGAGGCAATCGAACGTATCAATCTGGCAATGGATGTTGCCGTAAATGATCCTAACCTCTATCAGAACATTAAATCAGAAAGCGGTAAATCATTTGAAGAATTAGGAAATGATTTCCTTTCCGATATGAACACATGGCAGTCGGTGTTTGATGTAGAAGCAGATACAGGTGACTGGGATGAATTCTATAATCGCTTTGTAGAAGCAAGAAATCGTCTTGAAGAACTTAGAAGCGTTACGGAAACATGGGCATCTCAGGAAGAAGCCAAGCTTACAAAAGCAAATGAATCAAAGATCGTTACTTCAGCCATAGCTTTTGCGATTTTGATTGCTTTCCTTATTTTCCTGGCGCTCCTTGTGATCAGAAACCTTACAAAGAGAATTAAGAATGTAACTGAAAAGCTTGATGAACTTTCAAGCGGTAATCTTACATTGGAATTCCCTGAAGATAAGAAGATTTCAAAGGACGAAGTGGGACGTATTGAACTTAGTGCCAAGAGTCTTACAGACAGACTTAAGGATGTTATTGAAAAGAGTAAAGAAATGTCCCGAGATCTTACCAAAGCCGGAACCAATCTTGCAGGATCCGCTGCGGATGCATCCGAGGTTTCCAATCAGGTTACCGAATCCGTAGATGCAATTTCCAAGGGAGCTGTTTCTCAGGCTGAAAGCGTTGAAGATTCTGCTCAGAATACAAGTAACATCGGAAATAACATAGAAGAGATCGCAACTAACGTAGCAGAAATGGATGAGTTCGCAGGCGATATGCAGAAGTCATGTAACAAGGCCATGAATGCTCTTGAACTTCTCATTACACAGAGCCATGAGGTTACCGAATCCGTTAAGGAGATCGGCGACACTATTAACTCCACCAATGAGTCAGCCAATTCCATTTCAAGCTTTACAAAGGCTATTACAGATATTGCAAGCCAGACAAACCTTCTTTCTCTCAATGCTTCAATTGAAGCTGCAAGAGCAGGTGAAGCAGGTAAGGGCTTCGCGGTAGTGGCACAGGAAATCAGTAATCTTGCTGAACAGTCCAGAGAAAGCGCCGAAGAGATCAAGTCAATCGTTCAGACTCTTCTTGAAGAATCAGCTTCTTCAGTTGCGGTTCTCGAAAAGTTAAATGAAAGCTTCGGACAGCAGTCGGTACAGCTTGACTCCACCAAGGCAGACATGGAAGTTATGTCTGAGAACGTTGAAAAGGTTAAGTTAAGATCCGATAACATTTCCGAGCGTGTAAATGCTCTTGCTGAAGCAAAGAACCAGTTAGTAAGCATTATCACAGACCTTTCCGCTATTTCGGAAGAAAATGCAGCTTCTACTGAAGAAACCAACGCTTCCATGCAGGAATTGAACACTACATTTACAGTGATCAGCGATTCCGCTGCAAAGCTTCAGGTTATTGCAGAAGATCTGACAGATACTATGGCATACTTCAAGACCGAATAGGCAAAAGAAACATATATTACCGCATTGGGTTCACGGATTCGATCCGATGAACACCCGATGCGGTATTTTTTTATTTAAAAGCTTTTTTATGATTTACTTTCCATGAAAATGCTCTAAAATATTTAGTGAAAACAACTAAGAACGGAGAACCGTAAATGACCATAAAAGACCTGAAAATAGGAGAAACAGCACAGGTTACCAAGGTAGGAGGAAAGGGTGCATTAAGGCAGCACTTTCTTGATATGGGCGTAATTCCCGGCGCGGAAGTGACCCTTATTAAGCTTGCTCCGCTTGGAGATCCCTTGGAGCTTCGGGTTCACGGATATGAACTTACACTTCGACTGGAAGATGCCGGTAAGATTGATGTAGAAAAGATAGATTCAACAGATCAAAAAGAAGCTTTTAAAGATTCAAAGAAGAAGCCTTTAAAGAAAGAAATAGAACACCCGGGTCTTGGCGAAGAAGGCAAGTATCATCCCAAAGGAAGCGGTAATCCGTTATCTGAAGATGAATTGATCACATTCGCTCTTGTGGGAAATCAGAACTGCGGTAAGACAACACTCTTTAACCAGCTTACGGGAGCCAATCAGCACGTCGGCAATTTTCCCGGTGTTACGGTTGACCGTAAAGATGGCGCAATAATTGGCCAAAAGAATACTTCCATAACAGATCTTCCGGGAATCTATTCCATGTCCCCTTATTCAAGCGAAGAGCTTGTGAGCCGTAATTTTGTATTAAATGAAAATCCCAAGGTTATCATCAATATAGTGGATGCCACCAATATAGAGAGAAATCTGTATTTAACCATGCAGCTTCTTGAAATGGACATTCCCATGGTCATAGCCCTCAACATGATGGACGAGCTTCGCGGAAACGGCGGCACCGTGGATATTAACCTGATGGAAAGCATGCTTGGAGTCCCCGTCGTGCCAATTTCAGCTTCCAAGAATGAAGGTATCGACGAACTGGTGCGCCATGCGATGCATATAGCACGCTATCAGGAACGCCCGGGAAGACAGGATTTCTGTGATGAGAACGATAACGGAGGTTCCGTGCACAGATGTCTTCATGCGGTGATGCATTTGATAGAGGGCCATGCAAAAGAAGCTAAGATCCCCCTGCGCTTTGCGGCAAGTAAAGCCGTTGAAGGGGATACACTGATAATAAATAACTTAGATCTTAATCCCAATGAAAAAGAAACACTGGAGCGCATAACCCGACAGATGGAGGCGGAGAGAAATCTTGACAGGGCTGCGGCCATTGCCGACATGAGATTTTCTTTTATCAATAAAGTATGCGGCGCCTGTGTGAAAAAGCCACATGAAAGTAAAGAACATGTGAGAAGTCGTAATATGGACAAGATCCTTACGGGAAGATTTACTGCAATCCCGGTATTTATTCTTATCATGGCGGCTGTATTCTTCTTAACCTTCAATGTGATAGGTGCATTTTTACAGGATTTATTGGACCGTGGAATAGGAGCCTTAACGGATCTGGTGGACGAAGCGCTCTTCAAAGCTCATGTAAATGATGCGATCCACAGCCTGGTGGTAGATGGCATTTTTGAAGGGGTAGGTTCTGTACTCAGCTTCTTACCCATAATCGTTACGATGTTTTTATTCCTTTCATTTCTGGAAGACAGCGGTTATATCGCAAGAGTTGCATTCTTTATGGATAAGTTATTGAGAAAGATCGGTCTTTCCGGACGAAGCATAGTGCCCTTACTTATCGGTTTCGGCTGTACCGTTCCTGCAGTCATGTCCACGAGAACACTTCCCAGTGACCGTGACCGCCGCATGACCATTCTTTTGACACCTTTTATGAGCTGTACCGCAAAGCTTCCAATATATGCTTTCTTTGTATCGGCATTCTTCCCTGAAAAGGGATGGCTTGTTATAACAGCATTGTATTTTACGGGAATCATCCTTGGTATCGTTGTGGCGCTTGTATACAAAAAGACCCTATTTAAAGGCGAGGCAGTGCCCTTTGTAATGGAACTTCCCAATTACAGACTTCCCAATATAAAGAGCGTTTGTCAGCTCATGTGGGAAAAATCCAAGGACTTTTTGCAAAGAGCTTTTTCCGTGATCCTGATCGCATCGATCATTGTATGGTTCTTAAAGAGCTTTGATTTCAGACTCGATCTTGTAGAAAATACCGGAGACAGCATTCTTGCCGTGATAGCGGGAGTCCTGGTGCCTCTCTTTAAACCCATAGGTCTCGGAGATTTCAGGATCTGCACCTCTTTAATAAGCGGTTTTATGGCAAAAGAAAGTGTTGTTTCCGTCCTTGAGGTTCTTTTTGCTGAGGCAGGTGGAGTTACCGGAGCAATAAGCGGTTTGTCCGCAGTGAGCCTTTTGGTATTTTCACTTATATATACCCCCTGCGTGGCGGCAGTAGCCTCCATCGGAAGAGAAATGGGAAGACGCTGGGCCGTTATCGTGGTGCTTTGGCAGTGCGCTCTTGCTTGGATAGCTTCTTTGCTGGTATACACGATCGGTTCGTTACTTATCTAGAAATGCAAATATATTGAGAGGTTACAATGGAGAAAAAAGAAAAGAAATACATGTCGGATATCCATTTGGAAGATTATGCCGAACAGTATGAAGGTTTACAAGCTACCGTGGAAAATGCCATCTTTATGGGAAACAGAGCCACAGAGTCTCTTAACGGCGACTGGAATTATGCAGTGGATCAGTACGATACCTGCGTGCGTCAGAAATGGTTTAACGAGCGATATGTGGATGAACAGGGCTTTACGGTGCCCATCGACTATTCTTTTGATGAATGGCCCGTTATGAAGCTTCCCGCTTCATGGAATACCGTGGCGCCTGAGTATAAGCTCTACGATGGCTCCATGGTCTTCACAAGACGTTTTAAATATGAAAATCATGATAATAAAAAAGTGTTTTTAAGGATCGGAGCCGTAAATTATCTTTGCAGAGTTTTCTTAAATAAGACCTATATCGGCATGCATCGGGGAGGTTCGACTCCTGTATTTTTCGATGTGACGGATTATTTAAAAGAAGATAACAGGATAATAATCCAGGCAGACAGCACACGCCGTCCCGAGCAGGTTCCGACTGAAAATACAGACTGGTTTAACTACGGCGGCGTCTATCGTGATATCGAATTGGTGATGGTGCCGGAAATTTTCATTAAAGATTTCAGGATTTCTCTGGTGCCCGGGAGCGATTTTAAGAAGATCAAAGCTACAGTCACCTTATCGGAACAAACAGATACTGTGGCAAGGCTTATCATAAATGAACTTTCAATCGATAACGAATTCAGTATCCGAGACGGGATCGGAGAAATAATTATTGATAGCGCGCCAATTCTTTGGAGCCCTGAAAATCCGAAGCTTTATGATGTGACGGTTTCCTGCCTTAATGACAGCGTGTCAGACAGAGTCGGCTTCAGGGAAATAAGCGTAAAGGGCAGAGAGATCCTTTTAAACGGAAAATCCATTTTCTTACGTGGAATAAGCTGTCATGAAGAAAGCGTAGCAAACGGAAAGTGCCTGACCCACGAAGAAAGGATCGAAAATATAAAGCTTGCAAAAGAACTTGGCTGTAACTTTATGAGAGCAGCACACTATCCTCATCACGAAGATATGGCCCGTCTTGCTGATGAAATGGGCATTCTTTTGTGGGAAGAGATTCCCGTATACTGGGCTGTGAGATTTGAACGTGAAAAGACATATCAGGATGCGGAGAACCAGTTAAAAGAAGTGATCTTCCGAGATTTTAACAGAGCAAGCGTTATTATCTGGTCGGTTGGAAATGAAAATGCCGATACCGACGAGCGCCTTTTATTTATGAGCAAGCTTTCAAAATGCGCTCATGAAACTGATGGCACAAGACCCGTTTCCGCGGCTTGCCTTGTGGATGGTGAAAAGAATATGATCGCGGACCGACTTGCGGAACATCTTGACATTATCGGTATCAATGAGTATTGCGGCTGGTATACTCCTGATTTTTCACGTCTGCCGGAGCTTATGGAAAACAGTGATCCTGATAAACCCGTGATCATAACGGAATTCGGTGCCGATGCCATGAAGGGCTGTCACGGAGATATTACCGATAAAGGAACGGAAGAATGCCAGGCGGATGTATACGAAAAGCAGATCGATGCACTTAGAAATATAGAATATGTTAAAGGCATGACTCCCTGGATCCTCTACGATTTCAGATGTCCGAGACGTACTTCCGTGATACAGAAGTACTACAACAGAAAGGGTCTTTTATCAGAAGATAAGACCTATAAAAAGCCTGCTTTTTATATTTTACGGAAGTTCTACATGGAAAAGGCAGAATAAGATGTCCTGCGGGGCACCTATATATTTTTATGGAGGTAAAAATGGTAAATCAGGATCAGGGGGGAAATCTCTTCGGAAAGTGGGAGATTCACAAGGACACATGGTGCATCAGCAATCGCTGGAGTAATTTCATGTACTTACTTATAGGCGAGGAAAAAGCACTTTTAATAGACAGCGGCACCGGAACCGGCAACTTAAAGGAATTTGTAAAGACAATAACCGACAAGCCCGTAATGGTTGCCTGCACCCACGGTCACTACGATCATACCGGCGGAAACTACGATTTCGGTGAAGCCTGGATGCACAGAGAATCAGAATATACTGCGGTAAACGCATTTAAAAATCAGGGCGATTCTTTTTATAATTCCAAAGAATTTCCCGAAGTTAAGATAAATTATCTCGAGGACGGCGATGTAATAGATCTCGGAGGAAGGCGTGTTAAAGTTCTTCATATCCCCGCTCACCACGAAGGAAGCATTGCCTTTATCGATGAAAACACGAGATCCCTTTTTACGGGAGATGAGCTTGAATCGGGACAGGTTCTTTTGTTCGTGCGACGCGAAAACCTTCCTTACAAAGAAGCTGCCGCCGTGCATAAAAAGAACATGGAGAGGCTCAAATCCCTTAGAAGCGAATATGATTATATCTGGCCAGGACATAACGGATTACCGCTTCTTCCGGACAGGTACCTGGATGATTTCATAAAGCTTGATGAAATGGTAATTAACGGCACTGCCGAAGAATCCGATAATACAGGAGGCTACGGCTGGATGTGTGATATGAGTGTCGGCCCCTTTGCTAAAGCCGGTCACGGCGTGCGCGCATCCTACGGAGTTGCCTCTTTGGTATATGTAAAGGACTAAGGTTTATCCGTAATTTATCTTGAATTTTTATCTGATATAATCTCATGTAGTGATGTATTGTCATGCACATATAGGGGAGTAGCATATGATAGAAGTAAAAGATCTGAACGACGAAAAACTTAAGGTTTATACAAGCCTCAATGACAACGGGCTTAAGCACTACTATGAGCCGAAAGAAGGGCTTTTTATTGCGGAAAGCCTTAAAGTGATCGAACGTGCTCTTAAAGCAGGCTACAAACCTGAATCCTTCCTGATTGAAAAAGAAGCTGCGGAGGGAGAAGCCAAGGCTTTAATAAAGAAATATGATAAAAAGACGGATATCTATGTAATGCCACAGGATGAAATAAAGAGTATTACGGGATATGCGCTGACAGGCGGCATTTTTGCTGCAATGAAGCGAAAGAAGCTTCTTTCCGTAGCGGATCTTCTTAAAGATGCAAAATGCATAGCGATACTTGATAATATTGAGAATCCTACCAATGTAGGCGCGATTTTTCGAAATGCCGCAGCTCTTTCTTTGGACGGAGTGATACTGACAAGCGCATCGGCTGACCCATTATATAAAAGATCTTCCAGAGTCAGCATGGGAACGGTTTTTCAGATTCCATGGACGATCTGTGATGAAGTGCCTTTTAAAGAACTTCAGGAAAATGGCTTCATAGCTCTTGCCATGGCATTAAGTAATGAAACTATTTCAATTGATGATACAAGGCTTAAGATGGTCAGTAAATCTGCCATAATCCTCGGTAACGAAGGAGATGGCCTCCCGGAGGAGACCATCAAAAAGGCAAATTGTGTAGTTAAGATTCCCATGCAGGATGGGGTTGATTCCCTTAATGTGGCAGCGGCATCGGCCATTGCCTTCTGGGAACTTAAAAAGAACAGTGAAAATATCAGTAATTCTTAGTGAAAGCCTCAAGTAATTCAGGTACCATGGGCTTAAATACTTTACGACTTATGAAAGCAAAGCTTTCTTCACCCACTCCGTTGTTTCCGTTATCCCATACGAAACAGGAGATCTGAAGGGAGCTTGCTTTTTTGGTATAATCATCAAACCAGGCTTGTCTTGATGCATCATTTCTTTTATTGATGGCGCCCATTTCCGTAATGGAGACTCCAACGCCCTTATCGATAAAATATTCTTTTGCCTTATCCATAAAAGAAAGACCTGATACCTTGGATTCGTCCCAGTCATTGTAACCTGCGGGATTCATGGCAAAATCATAAGGAGAGTAAGCATGAATGCTCATGATAAGATGATCTGCAGGATCATCCGGCCAGGTGAAGCCGTTATCCATGGTTAAATCGGGATTTCCGGCATAGCCTGAAAGCATCAGATATCTCAAAGTATTGTTGCCACCTGATGCACGGACGGTATCTGCAAAAACTTCATTCAACTTTTCGATATTTCTTAAAGCAGCAACGCCTTCAGCGTCACCTGCATTAAAATACCATTCTTTTCCCGTGCCGGAGAGACGGGGCTCATTCATTGCTTCGAAAATAAGATGCTCATCATAATCTCTGAATTCATCCGCAACCTGAACCCAGATATCGGTTAAGTACTTAACGGATTTATCCATATGATCGTCGGTAGGATAGTAGAAGTCATTGTCATGGTGAGAGTTAATGATCACATATAAATCATCTTCAATGGCCCAGTCTACGATCTCTTTCACACGAGCCATCCATTCTTCATTTATTTCATGATCGTCGCCGGATACATGATATCCCCATGAAACGGGAATTCTTATGGAAGTAAAGCCGGCTTCTTTTATATAGTCGATAAGCTTTCTTGTGGTCATGGGCTGTCCCCATGCAACCTCCGCTCTGAGACCGTCATAGCTCTGGCAGTCAAGAGTATTGCCTAAATTCCAGCCGGCCTTAAGATTATAGGAAAATTCAACCGGGGAAAGAGTGAATCTGTCACTGTCAATAGCATATTCGGAAGTATCGGATTCTTTATTACTTCCCTCAACTTCATTTGATGCTTCCTGAACGTTTTCTTCCTGAACGCTTTCTTTTTCATCAGAAGTTTCTGTAGTTGATACAGAAGCTTCTTCGGAATTTTCCGATGATTCTTTCGGAACACTTCCGCAGGATATGAGAGACAAGGATAATACTATAACTAAAAATAAAGCAATTTTCTTCATGGAAACCTCCCTGATAAAGTGAGATAATTAAATCACTTATTAATTAAAATCATTGTAACATGAAGGCGGAATAATCCAAAGAATATTCCACTCACCGATACTGTGTTTTTTTACAGAGGGGTAAAGGAGAGTACCTAAATCTTTGTTACAGTGATAAAATTAAAAGAAAAAGGAGATAATCATGCCCAGTAAAGAAGCGACAGAATTAAATAATATGTTTAAAAATATGGTTCGTGACAGCGGACGCACATATATAGAAGAACGTGAAGACGGAAGAACACGTCCCAAGAGACCTTTACCCGAGGGCGTTACATTAAAAGAATTATCCTTAGCAGGAAATTATGCCGAACTAATAGAAAAGCCCGGTAACAACGGACCGTTAGTCATGTATGTTCACGGTGGCGGCTTTAAAACGGGAGCGGCGGAAGAACGTCGTGAAATTACTTTTGAAATAGTTGAAAAGTACGGATCCAACGTAATTGCCAATAATTACAGACTTTCTCCCGAGAATAAGTGGCCCGCCCATCTTGAAGATTGCGTAAATACTTATTCAGAGATAATCAAAATGGGATATAAGCCTGAAGATATAGTATTAATGGGAGAGAGCGCAGGAGCGAGCCTTATTATCGCAATGGTTCTTTATGCTATTGATAACAAGCTTCCCCTTCCCAAGGCAACGGTACTTTATTCGGGATCCATCAATCACGGAGGCC
Source organism: Lachnospiraceae bacterium (assembly GCA_016283575.1). Classification (GTDB taxonomy): domain Bacteria; phylum Bacillota; class Clostridia; order Lachnospirales; family Lachnospiraceae; genus UBA1258. The sequence continues at coordinate 27,972 of JAEEND010000028.1, forward strand.
ATTTTAAGTCTCATTTCGAAAATGCAGAAACCGATTACATGCTTGGGGATTCGGTAAGTAAGGATGGAGATATTCCTGAAATATACGGTCCCGGAGAAGAGGGCATTAAGCTTAGTAAGAGTAAATATGCATCTCCCATCAATGCTGATTTCACGGGATTCCCGCCTACATATATTGCGGTTTCCGATGCAGAGGCTTTATTTGATGACTCTGTACTTCTCTATGAAGCATTAAAAGAAAAAAATGTAAATGCAAAGATTCATATCGGAAATGATCTGATCCATGCATATCCTATTTTCCATACATTGCCTGAATCCATAGAAACAATGAAGGAGACCTTCGAATTTATTAATTCTATAAATCTTTAAAATAGACAAGCCCGGAAAAAACGCGGAAAAGACTTAGATCGGGGAGTACTTCTTGAAATCAAAGGGTGAAAATAAAAAACATGTAGGTTTACATAATATAATTACAAAAACAGCATGCCTTTCGGTTTTATTATTATTACCGGCTTTATCTTCCTGCGGTTTTAATGAAAAAGAAGATCGGGTATCGATAAACGAGACTGAGCTGTCTTTACGGGAGCCTCGTGAAGCCCTTGAATCAAGTGAACTAAACTTAGATATAAATACAGGTGCTGAAGCTATAATCCCTTCTTTCCCCAGGGGAGAGCTTAAAGATTCAGGTATTCATGAAGAAGCGATCAGACTAATGGAAGCAATTATTGAATCTGATATTAATTACGGCTTCCCCGGAGCTTCTGTCAGTATTATCAAAGATAACAGGCTCGTATATGAAAAAGCCTTCGGATTTGTGAATCGCTATAATCCCGACGGGACTTTGATCTCCGATCCTGTGGAAACTACCACCGATACACTTTTTGATCTTGCTTCAATAACCAAGATGTTTTCCGTAAATTATGCCCTTCAAAAGCTCTGCACGGAAGGACATGTGAACCTGGACAGCAAAGTGTGCGAATATCTTGGGGACAGCTTTTATGATGACGTGATCTTCATTGATTACAACGAAGGTGACAATCCGGATCTCGAAGTCCAGAAAGAATGGAAAAAGAATCTTCGTATACGCGATCTTCTTATGCATCAGGGTGGATTTCCGGCAGATCCCAGATACTTTAATCCCCATCTTGATACGGAAGCCCAGAACTTCAGCAGAGATAAAGAAAACCTTCTTTTTGCAGGAAGCAATGCCGATAATGACACAAAGCAGGCTACCATAGAGGCAATATGCAAGACACCGCTTCTTTATGAACCGGGAAAAAGAACCCTGTATTCCGATGTAGACTATATGATTCTCGGACTTATAGTCGAAAAGATAACGGGAGAGTCTCTCGATGAGTATTTTATGCATGAATTCGCAGAGCCCATGAATCTTAAGCATATAACCTATGAACCCTTAAAGCATGGCTTTAATAAATCGGACTGTGCAGCTACGGAGCTTTGCGGAAATACCAGAGGTGGATATATAGATTTTCCCGGGATCAGGACCTATACCCTTGAGGGTGAGGTTCATGATGAAAAGGCATATTACAGCATGGCAGGTGTTTCGGGTCATGCGGGGCTTTTTTCAAATGCAACGGATCTTTCTGTTCTTGCGTCCCTGATGCTTACGGGAGAATACAACGGGAAAGTTTATTTTAGTGATGATGTGATAAAAGAATTTACTTCACCCGCGTCCCCGGAAACCGAAAACTGGGGCCTCGGCTGGTGGCGGCAGGGTGACTGCTTAAGAACTAATTATTTTGGTACCAAAGCTTCCGAAAATGCCATAGGTCACCAGGGATGGACAGGTACCTTTATATTGATCGATCCTGACAGAGATCTTATCATTACAATACTTACCAATAAGATCAACAGTCCCGTTACGGATCCCGAAAAGAATCTTAATAAATTTGACGGAAGCTTCTTTACAACGGGAGCCCTTGGCTTCGCCCCGGAAATCATTTACACGGGAATGGATGAAGAAAGAGATATACACGAAGATTTAAAGCAGGTATTGCTTGATATATGTGAAAATTCACACCATGCTATAAAAAAGGGTATGGCGGAAACGCACCCTGCGGTATTAAACTTTAAGAGTAAAGAAAATGTATTTGCGGAGTTCTTTGACGAAGCTCCCTTTCTTGTGGAAGATTAACAGTGTGACTCAGTATGTAACATAAAGGGGACGACATGATTACTGTAGACAGTTGGATAGTATTAAATTTCTTTACAGGCTTTTTACTTGTATTGTTATACATTTTCCAGAACAGAACATCAAGGCTTTTAAACGGGCGTAAATTCTCCCGGATTCTTATTATGACCTTTATCTTGCTTGTGGCAGAAACCATCGGCAAGATCGGTGAATTATATCCCGAGCGCTTTTTCTTTCTTGCCAAGGCAGGATATCTTTTCATTTATCTCTTAGACCCTTGGGACATAGTGCTTTCATTCAGCTATGTGGATTGCTGGATCGAAGGCGGCAACAGGCGTGTGCGTAATTTCTTTAAATACATGCTTTATATTGCGGGCATCGCAAACTTCCTGCTTGTTCTTATTTCCAACATATTTAATTTAAAATGGTTTTATTATTTTGAAGGATTCAAATACTACAGAGGCCCTCTTTTTGTAATAAGAGGTGTGATAGTAATGCTTATGATCCTTTCGGTGCTCATATATTACCTTTTCTTCAGCTCTTATGTAGTGAGCCAGTACAAAAGAATGCTTTGGTATCTTCCCATTTTTTCCATTATCGGGGGCTTGTTCCAGATATTTTTTGCGGAGCTTGACACTACCTATACCGGTATTGCCATGGGATGTCTGATTCTTTTCTTTTATTTCCAGAGTAAAGACGTTAATGTTGACTATCTTACAGGGGTATTAAACCGAAGAGGTCTTGATATAAAAATGCAGACCGCAGTGGATTCCGGTGAGGACTTCGCGGCCATCATGATGGATCTTGATTATTTCAAAGAAATAAATGATACTCACGGCCATTCCGCAGGTGACAAGGCAATCATGGCTGTGGCGCAGGTCCTTGTAGATATTTTCGGCGGCGATTCCATTATCGGACGATTCGGCGGTGACGAATTCCTTGTTATTGTTAAGAGCGTTTCCGAAAAAGAAATCGGCCATAAGATCGAGATTATCCATGATGCCATTAAGAGACTTCGCGAAAAGAACAAGTGGCCGGAGCTTTTTGATATAAGCTGCGGATATAAAGTATATGAACAGTCAAGCGGTCTTTCCGCCAAAGAATTCCAGGAGCAGATCGACAAGCTTATGTATGATGAAAAGCAGAGACATCATCAGATTTAGGAGGTGCTATGGATTACACAAAGCGTTATAACGAGTGGTTACAGAATCTTAAGGACGAGAATCCCTTAAAGACCGAGCTTCTTTCCCTCATCGAAGCCCATGATGAAAAAGAATTTAAGGAACGCTTTTACAAAGACCTTTCCTTCGGTACTGCGGGTCTTCGCGGTAAGATAGGAGTCGGCACCAACAGAATGAATTTTTTGACCGTGGGTAAAGCTACCCAGGGCATTGCGGATTATATAGTTAAAAAGGGAAAAGAAGCCATGGAGAAGGGCGTTATCATAGCTCACGACCCGAGACACTTTTCTAAAGAATTCAGCCGCTATGCCGCAGAAATACTTGCTGAAAACCACATTAAGGTATATACCTTCCCGGATTTACGCCCCACCCCTGAGCTTGCTTTCATGATAAGAAAGCTCAATGCAGTTTCCGGAATCAATATAACCGCATCCCATAATCCCAAGGAATATAACGGATACAAGGCTTATTGGGAGGATGGATGCCAGGTTTCATCGGAAGTTGCAGATGGCATGACGGAATGTATCAATGCCGTAAATATCTGGACAGATATTAAGTCAGGTGATTTTGATTCTTTTGTTAATAAAGGTCTTATTACAGTATTATCGGAAGAATATGACAGAGCCTATTTAGATAAGATTGAAAGCCTTGCAATAAGAAGCGGGGAGGATCTTGATTTAGATATTCCCATTGTCTATACCCCTTTAAACGGATGCGGTTCAATTCCCTTCAGACAGATGCTTAAGGACAGAGGCTTTAAGAACTTTACCATAGTACCTGAGCAGGAGAATCCGGATCCTGATTTTACTACCGTAGGTTATCCCAATCCCGAAGACCCCAAGGCCTTTAAATTGAGCGAAGAATACGGAAAGAAATTCGGGGCAGAGCTTCTTATGGCAACGGACCCTGATTCAGACAGATTTGCAATAGAGATCCGTGATGATAACGGTAATTACATTCCCTTAAACGGTAATCAGACAGGGTATTTACTGGTAAATTACATATTGGAAGGAAGAAAGACCGCAGGAACCCTGCCTAAGAAAGGCGCCATGGTCAAATCAATAGTTACTTCCAATCTTTCAACCAGGATCGCCGAATCCTACGGAGTCGAGATGTTCGAAACTCTTACGGGATTTAAGAATATCTGCGGAAAGATTCCTTATTTACATGAAAACGGATATACATATTTATTCGGCTACGAAGAATCTGTAGGATATGCATTATCCGAAGACATCCGTGACAAGGACGGAATATCGGCAGGAATGCTTGTGGCAGAAGCCGCAGCCTTTTACAAAAAGCAGGGTAAGACCTTGTTTGATGTATTAAATGATATTTACGAAAAGTACGGTTTCCATATGGAGAATGAACCGAATATCGTGTTGGAAGGCATAGAAGGATCGGAGAGAATAGGTCGCATGATGAAATTCTTCCGTGAGAATCTTCCCGTTACGGTAGCAGGAGCCAATGTTACCAGGGTGATCGATTATATTAACGGATATAAAGATATTCCCCCTCAGAATGCATTAAGACTCTTTTTAAGCAACGATTCATGGTTTGCCATCAGACCAAGCGGTACGGAACCTAAGATTAAATTCTATTTTTATTCAAGGGGAGACAGTAAAAAAGAAGCGGAAGCTTACATCCGCGCCATGACTGATGAGATCCTCGGGTATATTAAATCAGTGGATTAACAATAAAAGGCCCTTTAAAGGGCCTTTTAATTTGCTTATTCTTCTACAAGAGTGACTTTGTCCGCGGGAATGTATTTAAGTAATGTGCTTTCAAGGTCCTCGCTTCGAATGGGCTTTGAAAGATAATCATCGAAGCCTATGGACAGGTATTCGGCTTCAGCTCCGTTTATTGCATTGGCAGTAAGCACTATCACGGGAGTTTCGGTATTTAAGCCTTCCTGAGAGATCACCTTAAAGGTAGCGATTCCGTCGGGTTCAGGCATTCTGTGGTCAAGTAAGATCACATCATACTTTTTTTGGTTGCATTTTTCCATGGCTTCACGCCCGCCGGTGGCGGTGTCGATCCTGAGTTCGGTCTTTTTAAGTAAAGCGGTAACCACCTTAAGATTAACAAGCACATCATCCACAACCAGGATATCAGCTTCGGGAGCCCTGAAGGTTTCATGGTATTTATGCTTAATTTCAATCTTTTCTTTTTCAAATTTACCGGAAGGTGTGTTATCTACGATCTTCTGGGGAATGGATACCTTAAATGAACTTCCCACACCCAGTATACTGTCTACCACGATATTTCCGTTCATCAGATTGGTGAGTTCCTTCGTAATGGCAAGACCGAGACCGGTACCCTGAATAGTGGCATTCTGCTTCTCGTTAACTCTCATAAAGGCATCAAAGAGATGGGAGATATCCTTTTTGGCAATGCCCATACCGGTATCCGTAATAATTAAGCTTAAATTAATTGTATCTTCGCTTAATCTGTCGAAGCCTGCCTTTATCGTGACTCCGCCTTCCCTGGTATATTTAATGGCATTGGATATGATATTTATAAGTATCTGTTTGATCTTCTTATCATCACCGGAAAGAACGGAGGGAATATCTTCATCAACTTCTATTTCAAGAGCAAGATTCTTTGAAACCGCCATTTGCTCAAAGTATGAATAGCACTGATTGAGAATATCATGGGGCTTATAATCTTCGGGAGTAACTTCCATTTTGTTGGCTTCGATCTTTGAAAAATCCAGTATGTCATTTATAAGACTTAAAAGAGTATCGCCCGAAGACTTGATATTCTGAGCATATTCAATAAGCTGCGGGTCCATTGTGGTACGCAGTATCATTTCGTTCATGCCAAGCACGGAATTGAGAGGAGTTCTTATTTCGTGAGACATGTTGGCAAGGAACTGGCTCTTTGCCTTATTGGCATTATCCGCAACTTCTCTGGCCTCAGTGAGCTCCTGAAGATATCGGATCTGTTCCGTATTATCATCAATAAGGAAGTAGGTTCCTATTTCACGATTCTTTTTATCGAGGATCTTGTTGTATCTGATATTAAAATGTCTCAGATCACCGTTTTCGGCTACAGTCACATAGGAGGTATCCCCGAAACGTGTGCCCTGATGCTTCAGCGAATCTACTACCGAAACAATGGGCTCCGAATAGAAATTAAAATTCTCCTTCACAAGCATATGCTTAAACTTGTTGATGGAATAAGCATTGGAATATATGAGATTCTGATTTATATCAAAAAGAATCAGTCCCTCATTCATGTCATTGACCGCCATGACGATGGAAGAGTTCATAAGGGTGCGGGGGACAAGGCTCGTGATGCTTAAATATATAAAGCTTCCCGCAAAACCATAGAAAATAACGGATGCGTCAAGCACCAGCGATAAAGCGATATAAAGAAGGTTTAGTAAGATTACTACCAAAAGCACAAAGAAGATAAGCACATACCGTTTTCTGTATATGCCATAGGTTGTAAACATCTTGTGAATGATAAATAAGAAGGATAAAAGCACAAGAAAATATGATAAACCGAGGTGAATATAAAATACCGGATAGTAGCCGGTCTGGTAGAATACTTCGCCCGAGTAAACAGTTTCATAGATATAGAAAACATGCTTAAATATGGAATTTAAGAATATTGAAAGGGTATCCGCAGAGATTATTACCGCCATGGGCAGATAGAATCTCTTGTGGAACTTATAATGCTCGGTATAATGCATACAAAAGCCCGACAGGAAATAAAGGATCCAGTCGATGGAGGCAAAATATAAACCATATGAGATTTCAGCAAAACCGGAACTGTGAGAACATGCCACGAAAATATTGGCAAGGATTGCCACATTGGCTGCGATCATGGCGCGTTTAAGCCAGGTGCAGGCCGCAGTATCAAATTTCTTGAGAGCTCTGATGACATAGATGAGCTCAAAGATTACCAGTGTATCAACAAGAATGAATATGGTTTTTGTTAACATGATGCACTCCCCAAAGTTTAGTAATTACCATAATTATATAAAGGTTCTGTTAACAAAAAAAGCCTTTAAACTAAAGAAAGCACGGAATTAACCGTGCTTTCGGAGTTTAGATTTATGAAAGCTTCATGTCGCCTTCTTTTACCCAACCTATCTTAACAAGAAGCATGTTAATGAGTGGACAGAGAATGGCAGGGAGTACGAAGCTTATTAAAATAAGTCCCAGCCAGTCAAAAGAAGTGATGCCGGCCTTTGTACCGGAGGCAACATCGTTGACCCAGCCCGTATAGACACCGATCTGACCTACGAGACCGCAGGTACCCATGCCTGAAGAAACAGCGGCGCCGTTCATCTGAAGCTTGAAAACGCATGTTGCAAGAGGTCCGGTGATGGCGGATGTCACAATGGGAGCGATCCAGATCCTGGGGTTCTTTATAATGTTACCCATCTGAAGCATGGAAGTTCCGATACCCTGTGATACAAGGCCGCCCCACTTGTTTTCTTTAAAGCTCATTACCGCGAAACCAATCATCTGAGCAGAGCATCCTGCAACAGCGGCACCGCCCGCAAGACCCGTAAGTCCGAGAGCAGCGCAGATCGCTGCGGAAGAAATGGGAAGTGTAAGTGCTATACCTACAAGTACGGATACGAGAATTCCCATTAATAAAGGCTGCTGAGTGGTTGCCCACATAATGAGTGTTCCGAGCTTCATGGCTGCAGTACCGAGGCCGGGAGCGAAGAGGTATGAAAATAACACACCTGCGCCGATTGTGACAAGGGGAGTTACAAGAATATCGATCTTAGTTTCTTTTGAAACCATCTTACCGATCTCGGCGGCGAGAATAGCTACAAAAAGAACTGCCAAAGGTCCGCCGGCTCCGCCGAGGGCGTTTGATGCAAAACCAACGGTTATAAGTGAAAAGAGCACCAAGGGGGGACAGTTAAGAGCGTAACCGATGGCAACTGCCATGGCAGGACCGCTCATCGCTGTGGCAAGACCGCCTACGGTATAGTCAATACCTGCAACAGTAGCAACTTTTTCTGTTAAAAAAGGGATTTTGAATTGAGCTCCCACGGTATTGATGATAGTACCGATCAAGAGAGAACAGAAGAGACCCTGAGCCATTGCTCCGAGGGCGTCTACAAGATATCTTTTAACGGAAATCTCGATATCTTTTCTTTTTAAAAAAGCTTTAAATTTACCCATAACTACTCCTAAATGTATTAATTTTTTGAAATTTCTAAGATATGATATCACAATATTTTTTATCCCACAATCACAAGGATTAATCCAAAGAAATAACAAGATTCATCCAAAATTATCCCAATACATCCAAACAAACTTCCCAATATTTGCAAAAAAGAGCAAAATTAATCACTTTACCTTTAGGGTATTAGTATGTATAATATGAAGTAACAGGGGTAAAAACAAACGCAAAGGAGTATATAATCATGAAAACTTTTAAGTATGTAATTACCGACGAGGTCGGCATCCATGCACGTCCCGCAGGAATTCTTGCCAAGGAAGCCAAGAAGTACACAAGCAAGGTTACACTTTCCTGCCACGGTGCCGAAGCAGAGGCCACTAAGCTTTTAGCTGTTATGAGCATGGCCGTTAAGAAGGGTGAAGAGGTTACAGTTACCATTGAAGGTGCCGACGAAGCTGCAGCTTGTGCAGAGATCGAGAAATTCTTCAAAGAGAATTTATAAACTTACATATATAATTTGGAGCGAATAAATGAGCCAATTTAAGGGTAAGGCCGTATATAAGGGCACAGCCATAGGAAAGGTTCTTGTTTTAAAGAAAAGCGATTCCGTAGTTAAGAGATACAGGATCGAAAGTGTTGACGATGAGTTACAGAGACTCAAGTCTGCAGTGGACAGAACCTTGAAACAGCTTCAGAAGCTTTATGATAAAGCAGTTATTGAAGTGGGCGAAGCCAGCGCGGCTATTTTTGAAGTGCATCAGATGATGGTGGAAGATGACGACTACCAGGATGCAATTCACAATATGATCGCAAATGAACAGGTTAATGCCGAATTTGCCGTTGCGGTGACCGGCGATAATTTTGCCAATATGTTTGCCAATATGTCCGATGACTACATGAGAGCAAGAAGTGCGGATGTTAAGGACATTTCCAACAGGCTTATCAAGAATCTTTCCGATGACGGTGATGTGGATCTTTCAGAAATGGAGCCCTCCATTATAGTTGCTGACGATCTTACACCCAGCGAAACCGTTCAGATGGATAAGACGAAGATCTTAGCTTTTGTAACCGTTCACGGTTCCGCCAATTCTCATACCGCAATACTTGCACGTATGATGAACATTCCCGCTCTCATAAGCGTGCCCATGAATCTTGATGAACTTCATACCGGCATGACTGCCATTGTAAACGGCAAGGAAGATTCGGTTATTTTTGAGCCTACAGATGATGAGATCGCTAAAGCCGAAGCTCAGCTTAAAGCAGAAAAAGAACAGGAAGCACTTCTTGCCGCATTAAAAGGCAAAGAAAGTGTTACAAAGAGCGGAAAAAAAGTCCATGTATTTGCCAATATCGGTTCGGTTGGTGACCTTGGCTACGTAATGGAAAATGATGCAGAAGGCATCGGTTTATTCCGAAGCGAATTCCTGTATCTCGGAAAAGACCGTCTTCCCACTGAAGAAGAGCAGTTTTCAGCTTACAAGCAGGTTGTTCAGATGATGGCCGGTAAGAAGGTCGTGATCCGTACGATGGATATAGGCGCTGACAAAAAGGTTGATTACCTTGGACTTGATGAAGAAGAAAATCCTGCTCTCGGATTCAGAGCAATAAGGATCTGTTTAGAGAGACCTGAGCTTTTCAAGACTCAGTTAAGAGCTTTGCTCAGAGCAGCCAAATACGGAAACTTAAGTATAATGTATCCCATGATCACTTCCGTTGAAGAAGTGATGGATATAAAGGCAATAGTGGAAGAAGTAAAGAAAGAACTTGATGCAGAGGGCATTCCCTATGCGGTTCCTGAGCAGGGAGTTATGATCGAGACTCCGGCTGCTGTCATGATAAGTGACGAGCTTGCGAAGATAGTTGACTTCTTCAGCGTAGGTACCAATGATTTAACACAGTATACATTGGCCATCGACCGTCAGAATGAAAACCTGAATCGCTTCTACAATCCTCATCACAAGGCAATTCTTATGATGATAAAGATGGTTACCGACAATGCTCATAAATATGGAAAGTGGGCAGGCATCTGCGGAGAGCTGGGAGCGGATCTTACATTGACTGAAGAATTTGTCAGGATGGGTGTTGATGAACTCAGCATGTCGCCTTCCATGATCCTTAAAGTCAGAAACATTATCAGGAACATGGATTAATTATCAAATTTTGTCATTTCTTGCACTTTTTTGACATATTATACAAAAAATCGTTTTAAAACCTAAAAATTTAGTTAAATTTGTTTGACTAATTTTTAGGTTTTTTTTATAATTGAGCATGAATAATCCATTCGAGATTATTCATGCGATAGGGTCTATTTTGTTTTTCTGTTTTAGAGAAAGGTACTTATATGTTTGGCTTGTTTAACAAAAACAAAACTAATGGGGTAACGATTTCAACACCTGTTGATGGAAATATCATTGACATTTCTAAGGTTCCGGATCCTACTTTTTCAGAGAAGATCTTAGGAGACGGCTTCGCGGTAGAACCTTCAAACGGTTCTTTTTATGCTCCGGCTGACGGAGAGATCATCATGGTATTTGACACATTACATGCAATAAGCCTTGACGCAACTAACGGCGCGACCATTCTTATTCATGTGGGACTTGACACGGTTTCACTTAAGGGCGGTCCTTTTAAGGTGCATGTAAAGGCAGGAGATAAGGTGAAAAAAGGCGACCTTCTTATTACTGCCGACCTGGATGCCATTAAAGCGGCGGGATTAAATACCATCACACCTGTTGTAGTATGCAACTACGACGACTTCAAAGAACTTAATTTAATAAAAGAAGGCGCAGCATCACATGGTGATGATGCGATTTCATTGTCCAAATAACGCTCCGAGGGGGATTTTCCTTATTAATTCGGTTTTATTCGGCCTGCCGATTTAAAACATATAGGAGAAATTATTAAAGGAGGAGGATTTATGAAATTTCTTCAGAAATTGGGTAAAGCATTAATGCTTCCCGTGGCAACTTTGCCTGTATGCGGTATCTTAATGGGTATCGGATATGCACTTGCACCTGCCACAATGCAGGGCGGTGAGATTACAGGGTTCTTACCTTTACTTGGTTTGTTCCTTGTAAAAGCCGGCGCAGCGATCATCGATCACATGCCTATTCTTTTTGCAATTGGTGTGGGCGTCGGACTTGCAGATAACAACGACGGTACAGCCGGTGTTTCTGCATTGGTATCATGGCTCATGATTACAACTCTTTTATCCACAGGATTTGTAACAACCATTATGCCTTCAGTAGCAGACGATGTAACAAAGACCATCGCTTTCAACAAGATTGAAAACGCATTTATCGGTATCATTGCCGGTATCATCGGTGCTCTCTGCTACAACAAGTTCAAGGGAACCAAACTTCCCGACTTCCTTGCATTCTTCAGTGGAAAGAGAAGCGTTGCCATCATTTCCGGTTGCGTTTCAATCCTTGCAAGCGTAGTTCTTTTATTTGTATGGCCCGTGATCTTCGGTTTACTTGTTAAACTCGGACAGGGCATCGTAAGTCTTGATGTTGTTGGTGCAGGTATTTATGCATTCCTTAACAGATTGCTCATTCCTACCGGTCTTCATCATGCACTTAATAACGTATTCTGGTTCGATACCATCGGTCTTGGTGACTTATCACACTACTGGGCAGGTGAAACCAGCGCTGACGTAACATGGTCACTTGGTATGTACATGGCAGGTTTCTTCCCTTGTATGATGTTCGGTATCCCCGGTGCAGCTCTTGCAATGATCCAGAGCGCAAAGACAGCAAAGAGAAAAGTAGCCATCGGTCTTGTTGGTTCCGCAGCTCTCTGTGCATTTATCTGTGGTGTAACAGAACCCTTCGAATTCGGTTTCATGTTCCTTGCACCCGCTCTTTACCTTGTATATGCACTCTTATACGGTATTTTCACATCAATCACTGTAGCTCTCGGCTTCAGAGCAGGTTTCTGCTTCTCCGCAGGTTTCACGGATCTGGTATTCTCAGCATCCCTTCCTGCAGCAGCTAAGACATGGTTGATCATTCCTTTAGGTATTGCAGCATTCGTAGTATTCTATCTTGTATTCAGATTCGCCATCACAAAGTGGGATCTTAAGACACCCGGCAGAGAAGATGACGAACCTACAGAAGCTGAAAAGAAGGTTTCTTTAAAGAACGACGACTTCACAGCTGCAGCTGCACAGATCCTCAGCGGTCTTGGCGGAAAAGAAAACGTAAAGAGCATTGACTACTGTGCTACAAGACTTCGCTTGGAAGTAAATGATATCTCAAAGGTTAATGATACCGAGATAAAGAAGGCAGGCGTTGCCGGCGTTGTTAAGCCCGGTAAGGATTCCGTTCAGGTAATCGTAGGTACAAAAGTACAGTTCGTTGCTGACGAATTCAAGAAGCTTTGCCAGTAAAGCTAAATAAATCCTACGGATTTATTTTGGCGCCCGATAATCATTTATTATATTCCGCTATGGATTTCTTAGAGGCCACTCACCCCTGTGTGGCCTCTTTTTTTTGACTTTTTTTCTAAATATGTTATGCTTTTTCTCGGAGTATCAAAAAGGGTACCGTGAATAGGAGAAAAAATATGTCAGATTTAAATGAAAAAGTAGAAGAATTTTTAAACACGGACGATAATACAGCTGAGTATGACTCAACAGATATCGAGAACAACAAGTTAATGGCAGCACTTTCATATTTGGGAATTCTTTTTTTAATCCCCATGCTTGCAGCCAAGGATTCAAAATTCGCAAGATTCCATGCCAATCAGGGAATCGTTCTTTTTATTACTAACGTATTAAACGGTGTAATACTCGGAACCGCTTTAAGAAAACTTCCTTTGATCGGCTGGGCTTTCGGGATTGCAAGCAGCATTATCGGAGTTATTCTTTTTGTATTCGCGATCCTCGGTATCATCAACGTTGTAAACGGACGTGCAAAAGAACTTCCCTTAATCGGAAATATCAGTTTGCTTAAGTAAGCTTGGAGGTAGAAATTGTTACTTGCAGTTGTTTTATTTATTGTTGGATTAGTATTGTTGATCAAAGGCGGCGACTGGTTCGTGGACGGAGCAGTGGGAATCGCCAAGAAGCTTCACATTCCGGATCTTTTGATCGGTGCTACGGTAGTATCCCTCGGCACGACCCTTCCGGAAGTAATGGTTTCTGCAGGTGCTGCAGTTAAAGGCCAGGGAGCAATGGCATACGGGAACGCCCTTGGATCGATCATCTGTAACACGGCTCTGATTTCAGCCATTACTATAGCGGTTATGCCTTCAATTGTTGACAGAAAGACAATTAAGACACCAATAGTATTTTACTTTAGCGCAGCCATTATCTACGCAGCTACCGCCTATGTGTTCGGTTTCTTTTACAGATGGGTGGGAATAGCGCTCCTTGTTGTATTTGCGATATATATGACAGTGCTTATCATTAAGACCAAAAAAGAAATCGCTTCAGGCACCGGAAATCCTCCTGAGGAAACTACGGAAAAAGAAAGAAGCATATTGATGAATGTGTTCTTACTTATCCTCGGCGCTGCATTAATTGCGGTGGGAGCGGACTTACTGGTAGATAACGGAACCATAATAGCAAGAACTCTCGGCGTTCCCGAGACAGTTATCGCATTAACTTTCGTAGCTTTGGGAACTTCACTTCCCGAGCTTGTTACGGCTATCACTTCACTTGCCAAGGGGCATGGAGCATTATCACTCGGTAATATCATAGGTGCCAATCTCTTTAATCTCGTGCTTGTAAGCGGTATCGCCATTACACTTAATCCCTTCAAGGTTCCTGCAGATAAGCTTATAGGTGCTTACAATGCATCCCTGGTATTGGATATACCTTTAACATTTATTGTTATGGGACTGCTTACATTACCGGCGCTCATTACGGGTAAGCTTAAACGCTGGCAGGGTATTACGCTTCTTGTTATTTACTTTTCATATTGCATATTCCAGTTTGTTGGATAAAGTTAAAAGCAGACATGTAAAGCATGTCTGCTTTTTTGTATACGAGACTTAGGCTTATACCTGCCGGAAACTCCGGAATGATTCAGGCATGAAAAAACACTTGCATTTTTAAGAAAGATAGTTTATATTATATACAGTTAGTTACAACTAACTCAAATTCGAAAGGAGCAATATGGGAACATTCGTAGTAAGTGTAATACTTGTTATTATAGTTGCCTTCTCAGTAAGGAGTATTTATAAAAAGCGTAAATCCGGCAGTTGTTCCTGCGGATGCAGTTCCGGAGGATGCAGTGGCTGCAGCGCATGCGGCGGTTCCTGCCAAGCTAAATAGCTTTATCCAAAATCCGTGATTTTGCGATACATAGAACCCTTTATTTTAAACCATTATTTCTAGTCAGAAAAAACCTTGGATCATGATCCAAGGTTTTTTTCTGTGGTTTATATTAATCATTTAAAAATTCTTCAATGGTTGCATGATATGGAATCAAAGTAGCTTTCTCTTTGGAATAGAGTTCATGCTTGGCTTCGGGTACATATACGATAGTCGTATCAGGCGTGCCCTTCTGGAAATCGTAAATACCTACTGGTTTGATCAGATTATCATATTCAGCCATAAATATAAGTATTGGAATCTGTATATTATCGAGATTATCTTTTTCTAAGATCTCATCCGTTCCGTCCAAACAGGATTTAAGCCATCCATAGGTTGCTCCGTAGCTTTGGTAATGAGGATCATCCATACATTTATTGAAATAATACTCATATCTTTCCTCAGAGCCCGATGCGGCAATATCGAAAATAGGCAGGTAATCGAAATCATAATTGCCTATTACATAGGATTCTCCCTGACCGAAGAATACGAAGATATTGGCAAGCACCTTGGCAAGGGGCTTTGGCAGACCTGCACATACAGGATCCATCATGGGGCAGGAGAGCACGGCTTTTTTAAAATATTCAGGATGCTTTTCCAATACTGCGGCACCGATCCCGCCACCCATTGAGTGACCGTAAAGGTAGAGATTAAGTCCGCCGGTTTCGGGTATTACCACCCGCTCTACAAAAGCAGAGAAGTCATTTGCATATTCATCAAAGGAATGGATATAAACCTTTGAAAAATTGATATTATCTCTGTATGAGTAGCCAAATCCTCTGTGATCCATGATATAGCAGGAATAGCCTTCATTAAGAAAATAATATACAGTCTCTAAATACTTCTCTGAGTTCTCGCAGAAGCCATGTGAGATCACGATATTTCCCTTGGGATCATCGAGCTTGTAGGTTCTGTAATAGATTTCTTTTTCATCAAAGGAATTAAAGTATCCCTTCGTTTCGTATTGCTTTAAAAAGGGCTCTACGACTTCAAGCATATCTTCGGCATAGGTTTCTTCGGACAGCACGAGATTTGCAACGCTTCCCTGCTTTGTGGTATCAAATACCTTTCTTTCACCCACAGTGGTCTTTTCATGCACAATGTAAATAATGTTGGGAATCAGTAACACCACCAGCATAAAAAGCACGGTGAAAAGTATGATCTTAAGAGTTAATTTATCTTTTTTCTTGTTTTCCATTAATCAGTATCCTTATGTTTTATTCTGTCGCCACTTTTTACGTTGGTAATTCATTTATCATAATACCCCATGTGCTAAAACTTTGGATTAACATTCTGAAAATTTTCAACAATTTCTTGGGGGTTAATATGCCTTGGATATAATCTAGGTGTAAAACTTAAGGAGGTTATCCCGATGCAACAAAGAGAGATAATCGAAAGCACACTGATTCCGGCGGCCGGAGGAGTACTTCCTGAACCCGGCTGGGCCAGAAGAGAATTATTCACATTTGAGCGAAAGAATATAAAGAGTTCCTGGATCAAGATAAAAGAATGGGACAATTATATTTTCATAAATGATAATGCGGCAATTTCTTTTACCATTTCAGATTTAGGTTATGCAGGCGCCCTGTGCGTGGCATTTATCGACATACAGAATAAAATGGTAATGGATAAGGCGGAGCTTGTGTTATTCCCTCGCGGTAAGAAGTTCGCTCTTGGCAAAGACCCCGTAATGTCCTGTGGTGAATGGCACAATTCCAAGATGGATATTATCTTCAAGAAAAAAGACGATCACACCGGAAGGATCATATGTAACTACAGACATTTTAAAGATGAAAAGAATCTGTCGGTGGACTTTGATATCATGGACCCCGATTATGAATCCATTAATTACATAAATGTATCTACTGAAAAAAAGGACGGTTTTTTTCTTAATACCAAAAAGAATCACCTGAGAGCAGAGGGTACCGTTACCATCGGCGACCATATAGTGAGATTTGATAAAGAAAGCACCTACGGAACCTTTAACTGGTGCCGCGGAGTGTGGGATTATAACAATAAGACCTACTGGGGCACCGGCAGTACCGAGATCGACGGAAAGCCCTTCGGCTTCAATATAGGTTACCGTCTCTATGAGACCGAGGGTGTATCGGAAAATGCTGTTTTCTATGACGGACGCATTCATAAGCTTGATAAGGTGGGGTTTGTGATTCCGGGAGGCTTGATAAATCCTGATTACATGAGCAACTGGAAGATAACTTCCAATGACGGAAGATTTACCGGCGACTTCAGCCCCATAGTGGAAAAATCCTCTTTACTTGATCTGAAATTCCTGATATCCGATTGCCACCAGGTATTCGGCCGCATGTCCGGCACCGCCGTCCTTGATAATGGCGAACGGATCGAATTCACTGACATGATGTGCGCTCTGGAAGTGATGAGGAATAAGTGTTAATAAGAAAAAGAACGTGCACCGCAAATGTTGGATAAACCCACATTGGCGGTGTATTTTTATGGAAATATGCGACAATTTCTTATGAGAATGGTAGAATATAGAGTAGTTGAAATTGGTATATATAACATTCTGATTAAAATATCGCTATAAGGGGCAAAGATTATAAGAATGAAGAATACATTTCTTACAAATTACACCGAGCAGACTTTTTTAAATCAAATAAAAGATAATTTGCGAAGCTGCAGTCTTTTTTGCTTTTCCGTAAGTTTCATAAAGAAAGCCGGATTGTCGCTTTTATATAGAGATATAGAGGCAGCTTTGAATCGTGGAGCGGTAGGGAAGATAATCACATCCACCTATCAGAACTTTACGGATATAGATTCACTTCGCCTCTTTTTAATGATGACAGAAACTCATAAGAATTTTGAATGCCATCTCGATTTTGAAAGTTTTCATGATGAGGGCTATAGAGCAATCGGATATCATTCTAAGGGTTATTATTTTGAGTTTGATGATGAGGCAGAATTGGTAATCGGGTCCTCCAATATTACGAGGTATGCTTTGCTTAAGAACGTAGAGTGGGACCTTGTAGTCAGAGACAATCGCAGTAATCCTGTTTTCTGCGAAATGTTATCAGAGTTTAATGATAAATGGAATAATACATATGCCTTAAATAAGGATCTGATTGCTCAGTACGTTGGAAAGCTTAACTATGCCATTGAACGCTGGGATATGGATTATGACCTTTCTTCGGGCGAAGTGGTTCCTAATTTTATGCAGCGTAAGGCGCTCAAAGAACTGAACAGATATCGTGTTATGGGCATTAAGCGTGCATTAATTGTAGCTGCGGCGGGAAGCGGGAAAACATATCTTGCTGCTTTTGATTCCCGTAATTTTAATCCCAAGCGACTTCTTTATATAGTTCACGAAGCATCTATCATGCAAAAGGCTATGGAATCTTTCCGCGAGGTGTTTGGAAACAGTGTCACCTATGGTATCTATAATAAAGACAATAAAAATACAGATGCTGATTTTATTTTTGCCGGAAATATTATTCTGAGTCAAAATTTAAAACAATTTCATCCTGATGAATTTGATTACATAATCATGGACGAATGTCATCATGCTACGGCCGATTCATACAAAAAAATTCATGAGTATTTCAGACCGGAATTTTTGCTTGGACTCACCGCGACTCCTGAGCGTATGGATAATGAAGACGTTTTCGGACTGTTTGATGCCAACGTTCCGTATGAATTGCGACTACGAGATGCAATTATTAATGAATTGGTCGTACCATTCAGGTATTACGGTATAAGAGATAAGTTGGTTGATTACGGATTGTCAAAAGCGGAGGAAAGAAAACTAGTATCTCTTTTAGCTACGCCGGAGCATTGCGGTTTCGTAAAAAGTAAAATAGAAGAGCATAGACCAAACGGTAAGTTAAAAGCCCTTGCTTTTTGCAGAAACATAACTCACGCTATGATGATGGCCGATGGGTTGGCTGAGCTTGGATATTACACAGCATATCTTACAGGAAAAAATACTGTGGGAGAAAGAATTAAAGCCTATAATGATTTACAGAACGAAGAGGGTTCTTTGGAAATTCTCTGCACGGTTGATATTCTCAATGAAGGTGTTGATATACCGGGGTGTAATATGGTTTTATTCCTGCGTCCGACAGAGAGTTCGACTATTTTCATTCAACAGCTTGGACGAGGTTTGAGAAAATACAAGGACAAGCAGTATGTAACCGTCCTTGACTTTATAGGAAACAGCTATAAACGTAGCGTTCAGATAGCATTTGCGCTTGGCAGCCTCTCAGAAAATTTCGTTATGGAAAAGCGGCTGATGAAATCGCTTGTTAAGGATAATTTTTCAGCGCTTGAGCTTTCCAAATATGGTGTTGTAATTGACTTCGATGAAGAGAGCCAAAAAGAAATAATCGATTATATTGATCGAGAGAATTTCAACAGCAAACAATATATGGAGCAGGATTATTATAATTTCAAGAAATATATCGGTGCTGAGTTCCCACCGAAGCACATGGATTATTTGAACAATGATTGTGCACCGGACTTGATGAGATTTTTGCAGATAAAAATAGATGGTCGAAAAACAGAATGTTATTATTCATTCCTGCAAGGCATTGGAGAAGAAAATCTTCCGGTATTCAATGATGATCAGGTTGCATTTATAAAATATCTTTCATCTTTATTGCCACTGGTAAGAGCGCATGAATATCTGATAGTTAATGCCCTGATGAATGGCGAGATGTCTGAGGCGGATGTTAAGAGTTATATTCAAAGTCATATATCGACATACAAGGACGAAGAATTTGAGCATGCGTTGGTTTTTATGCATAAAGCAGGTGCGATAAAGCGTGAAAACGGTAAAGTTACTCTCAATGTTAAACTGGATGCGGAACTTATTGATTATATTAATGATTTGGTTAAGTACGGTCTTTCCAGATATGAAGCAGATTATGCAAATTCTGATAAGTTCCTCTTGTGGCATGATTATAGGATCGATCAGGTACAACGTAAGTTATTGAAGAATCCAGGACATATATTCAAAGGCACCTATTTTTATGGTGAGGAAGCAATTGTCTTTGCTTCTCTTAAAAAGGATGCGTCCGTAGAAGAAAGGTTACATTATAACGATAAGTTTTTAGATCCCAAGGTATTCCAATGGGAATGTGAAAATAATATTTCTGATAAAGATCTGGCGGCATTGAGATTGTGCAAATATGTGCATTTGTTTGTTCGTAAGGTAAGCAACGAGAATGGTATTCAACAGCCATATATTTATGTTGGCGAGGGCCGGTTTTCCAATGAACGTAAGCAGGTTAAGGATAATGCCGGAAATAAAAAGGATGTTACATATCTTTACGACATTCCTATGAATGAAACACTGCCGGATTATTTGCAATATGATTTTGGAGTGGCAAAATGATGAAAAAGATCAGAGTCGTAGCGGCTGTAATCACCTCAGTTAATGAAATGGGAGAATCCATAGTATTTGCTACTGAGCGTGGCTATGGCGATTTTAAGGGCGGATGGGAGTTTCCCGGCGGCAAGATAGAAGAGGGAGAGACTCCTGAAGATGCTCTGAAACGAGAGATAAAGGAAGAACTGGAAACTGAAATAGAAGTCGGAAATCTTATTGATACCATTGAATTTGACTATCCCACATTTCATCTTTCCATGGATTGTTTCTTTTGCAAAATAGTTAAGGGCTCTCCGATCTTAAAGGAGCATGAAGCAGCAAAGTGGCTCACAAAAGATCAGCTGCTTAATGTGGACTGGCTTCCTGCGGATATCACGATCATAGAAAAAGTACGTCAGGGGATGGATTAAAATCTGTCTCTTGACACATCCACCCCATTCAGTTGATAATTAACTCACGCGAATTTTATTTTTCTATCTTAAACACATTTTTTTCATGTGATTAATGCCGAACTTGGAGGCTATAAAATGAAAAAAATCAATATATTATCTTTGGCCCTTGCTATGGGCCTTATTATGTCGGGATGCGGTGGAAAGACCGAGGGCCTAACGCTTCTTGACAATCAAGCTTTGATCTCACAGAGTTTTATAAACAATGAAAAAATAACAAATATCGGGGATCCTTACCTTGTTGAGGAGAACGGTCGATATTATGTCACTGCTACCTGCGATGGCAGAGGCTATGATATCTATTCATGCGATGACCTCATGAGCTGGAAAAAAGAAGGAAGGATTTTTTCATCCAGTGCAAAAGAAGGCTGGGTTCGTTCATCTCTTTGGCAGCCCCAGCTTGTGATAGGAGATGACGGTAAGTATTATCTCTATTATTGCGGTAATAATGATAAGAACTCCCTTAGGATCGGTGTCGCTGTAGCTGATACCATTACGGGACCCTACAAGGATGTATATGATCATCCCCTGGTTGAATTCGGTGTTGCAACCATCGATCCCTATTTATTTAAAGATGATGATGGAAAGATGTACCTTTATTTTTCCAGAGATTGCTCTGAGAATATAATAAAGGGATACAATACAAGCCAGATTTATGTAATAGAAATGGCTGACTATGTAACTATCAAAGAAGGAGCCAAGGCAGAGCGGCTTATCACTCCCGAACAGGATTGGGAGCTTCTTAAC
Source organism: Lachnospiraceae bacterium (assembly GCA_016283575.1). Classification (GTDB taxonomy): domain Bacteria; phylum Bacillota; class Clostridia; order Lachnospirales; family Lachnospiraceae; genus UBA1258. The sequence continues at coordinate 49,335 of JAEEND010000028.1, forward strand.
GGTAACTTCCGCTGGAATGAAGGCCCCGATATGTTAAAGCTTGACGGAAAGTACTATTTATTCTATTCGGGCGGTTTTTACGGTGACAGTACCTATTCCATAGGTTATGCGGTTTCCGATTCCCCCATGGGTCCTTTTGTTAAGTATGAGAATAACCCTGTTATCGCATCGACGGACGTGACTTCGGGCCCCGGAAACAATTCATTCTTTTTAGATAAAACAGGAAAAGAGCTTTATAACTGTTATCATACTCATACCATTAAGAGTATCGGAGGCGGAAACAGAAAGGTTACTGTCGATAGATGCGGATTCCGCTCTGACGGAAGTTTTTATATGAACGGTCCCACCACTACATATCAGACACCCGTTCTGGGAAGCAGCAATTTCACAAAGCTTGATGTTGCGGGCGTTTCCGTTACAGATGCTCCTGCGGATGCGGATCTATCCGTATTAACGGACGGCGAAACTCTTAACAGTAAGAATGAATCGCTTTATGAGTGGAGCGCTGATAAAAATGACGATTTATCTGTAAGCTTTTCTTTTTCTGAAAAGACCGATTTAAATTGTATTTATATCTATGGCACCAAGGATGCTACGAAGACAGTTGCGTCTTTTGATATTATTTTTGATGAAGGAAAGATTACGGGCGTAAGCGTTCCTGTAAATTCCGAGGCACCTACGGTATTATATTTCAACAATGTGTTGACGGAATCTGTTAAAATAGTACCTGTAGATTATGGTGAAGCCTCGGGCTTTGCTCTTTCCGAAGTGATTTTCTACAATTTCGCAGATCAGGTGGAATAATTATGAAACAGGAAGTCTCATTAAATCTGAATAATCCGGACCAGGTAACCAGTATATCCAAGGCCCTTTCTTCGAAAGTAAGGATCGAGATCCTTAAGCTTCTTGATAAGAAAGCCATGAATATCAGTGAGATCGCTGAAGCTATCGATATACCGGTTTCAACTGCAGCCCTCCAGATCAAAGTGCTTGAAGAAGCGGGTCTTGTGCTTTCACAACCCCTTCCCGGTATCCGCGGTTCGCAGAAAGTAAGCGGTATCAAGGTAAAGACAGTTCACATAGATATAAAGAGTATTGATGATGATGTATCAAAGAACCGTGTGGTTAAAGTTTCAATGCCCATCGGTAATTACTCTGACTGTAGCATAACAGCTCCCTGCGGCATTGCATCGGAGCGTCAGTCTTTATCATCTGATGATGATACCGAGGCATTTTACCTTCCTGAACGCACCACGGCACAGATCATATGGTTCTATAAGGGTTATCTTGAATATCGATTCCCGACTCGCCATATAAAGGATAATGACAAGATCCGTTCCGTTGAGTTTGTGTTCGAAGCCTGCTCTGAAGCGCCCGGCTACAACAACGACTGGCCCTCGGATATTACCATCTGGTTAAACGGTAAGGAGATCGGTTCTTTTACAAGCCCCGGAGATTTCGGCGGCAGAAGAGGCAAGCTTGTACCGGAATGGTGGCCTGACAGCTTCACGCAGTTCGGTAAGCTTTATACGGTTTCCGTTAACAGTGACGGCTGCTTCGTGGACAATCAGCTTACATCCAAAGAGAATCTTCGCACCTTGAATATCGGGGATGATGATTATATAAGCTTTAAGATCGGGGTAAAAGAGGACTCCAAATATGTGGGCGGTATCAACCTCTTCGGAAGTAAATTTGGTGATTTTGAACAAAATATAGAAATGCGTATAAATTGCTTCTAGTCTTGTACTCATAAAACGTATTTTGCATTAAGAGCGTTTCTCCTTGTAGAAACGCTTTTTTTATTATTTACTACATAGTTACACATTTTATGTAAGTATTATGTTACACGAATGATGTAACAAATATATTGTAAAAAACTACAAAATGACCGTAAATCTGTTGACATGTATGTATAATATGTATAATATTTACAGTGTAAGCAGAAATTAATTGCAGAAATGATGTAATTAAGTAGAAACAAAATTCGCGAATGTTTTGAAAACTTACAAAAAACATGTAACTAAACGTTACGGCAAAAACTATTATATTTTAGAGGAGAGGAAACATATGAAAAAGAAAGTATTAAGCATTCTTTTGGCAACGGCAATGACTCTTTCACTTACGGCATGTGGCGGCTCGGCAAGTACTGACGGCGGCGCTAAACCCGCTTCCACGGAAACTCCTGCACCTGCCAATACAGCAAGCGGTGATAAGACAATCGAATTCTGGTCAGTATTTACCGGCGGAGACGGAGATGCAATGCAGCAGATCGTAGATGAATACAATGCTACAAATCCCGAATATCCCGTAGTACACAGGATGATGGCTCAGGAAGATCTTTATACAAACCTTCCTTTGGCAGTTAACGCAGGTACGGATGTACCCGATGTAGCGATCAACCACGTTGACAGAATTCCTTTAAATTCCGAAAACAACATTTATCTTGCGCTTGATGATTATATTGCAGCCAACGGAAACATCACAGCTGACAAATACAATAAAGCTGCTTGGGATGCAGGCGCAGTTAACGGCAAGAGATATGGTATTCCCCTTGACGTTCACGGATATCTTACATACTACAACAAAGATCTTGTTGAAAAGTATTGCCCCAACGTTCTTGACGACGGCGTAGTTACTTTTGATGAGATCGCAGAGTTCGGCCCCACAGCAGCAGCTGACGGTGTTTACTCTTACGCACTTACCTGGGCAAGAAACGAATTCCAGGAATGGTACGCTCAGCTCGGCGGTAAGGTAACAGAAGACGGTGTTGAACCCACTCTTAACAATGATATCGCCAAGAAGGTTCTTCTTGACTGGAAGGACAACATTGAAAAGGGTATCTGCACACAGGACGGCGACGATCCTACCAATCTTTTCGGACAGGGACAGCTTATTTTCCTTCCTGAAGGTACCTGGATGATCGGTACACTTAAGTCCATGGGTGTTAATTTCGGTACCACATATGCAATTTCCTATGATGCTAACAGTCCTCTTTCATGGGCAGATTCACATCAGTTCGTAATCCCCAGAAAGGATATTGATGCAGCTAAGGCAGAAGGCGTTATGGAATTTATTGCATACTTCCAGGATCATTCACTTCCTTGGGCAGAAGTTGGACAGTGTCCCGCGACTGTAGCTATTACCGATGATGCAGCATTCCAGGAAATGCCTCAGGCATTCTTCCTCCAGGATCCTTCACTTATTCTCATTTCCGATTATAAGTACTATGGATACATGGTTTCCGCACTTGACGCATTCGTTGCAGAAGTTGCATTCGGTAAGATGGATGTTGATGAAGCTTTAGCTACATACAACCAGCAGATTTCCGATAACATCAAGAATCAGTAATGGTATAATTTAAGGGGCGGAACATTTCGTTCCGCCCTTTTTAAAAATCTTTAAGTCTTTTAAATCTAGGTATTAAGGAGTTTTTTATGGGAAAAGCTATTAAAGCGGGTGCAAAAAAGAAGAAGACTGAAATAACACCTTACCTGTTTATCGCACCGCAGATCATTTTGTTTATAGTTTTCTTTTTGGTTCCGGCTTGCATGGGTATCTACGCGGCTTTTACCAGATGGAATATCTTAAGTAACGAGCTTCCCACCTTCGTGGGACTTGATAACTTCAAGGAAATATTCTTAAATACGGAATCTACATATTATAAGTTTTTCAGAGCGGGCTTTAAGAATACGGTAACATTCGTGCTGCTTTCCGTGCCCTTCTGTATCGTGCTTCCCCTTCTTATGGCCCTTGCCATCAACAAGAAGCCCTGGGGACACAAATTCTTTCAGTCACTTTTTTATATGCCCACGGTTCTTTCGATTTCAACCGTAATACTTATCTGGTATTACATGTTTAATAAGAACCTTGGTCTTATCAACAATCTCTTTCATCTGAAAGTTAACTGGGTGGGCGCTCAGCCCTACGCATGGTTTGCCATAGTGATCGTAACTATCTGGTGGACCATCGGACAGAACCTGGTCATATATCTTGCAGCACTTAACGGCGTATCCCAGGATCTGCTGGAAGCAGCCGAAGTGGACGGCGCAGGCCCTGCGAGGAAGTTTTTTAACATCATGATCCCATCCATAAGAAATCAGCTGGCTTATACCTTTGTACTTACAACGGTAGCCCAGTTCAATATATACGGTCAGCCCCTGATGCTCACAGGTGGTGGCCCCAACAATTCAACCAATGTATTGCTAATGGTAATAAGAGATCTTGCATTCCCTTCATACGGCGGCAATTCCATTTCCGGTCTTGCATCCGCCATGGCACTTGTAATGGGTTCACTCATGATCGTCATTGCATTGTTACAGTACAGATTTATCGGGGAAAGGGAGTGATTATAGATGAAAAAGAAAATCGATTACATGAAGATACTGGCTTTCGTATTCTGCGTGATCCTTGCTTTAGTGTGGATAGCACCTTTAACACAGTCGCTTTCCACATCTCTTAAATCGGAAAAAGAAATAAAGATGTCGGGATTTTCATATTTTCCTGCGGAAATAACCTTTGACAGCTACAAGGACCTGTTTTCGACAAAGTCCGCCAGTACACCTATTTTAAAGTGGTTCTGGAATTCCCTTGTAACATCATCCTTGTTTACGGTTCTGGTTCTAATTATTTCATCGACATCTGCTTTTGCCTATGCCCGCATGAAATTTAAGGGTCGTGACCTGTTATTCAGTATACTGATGGCGACAATGGTATTTCCGTCGGTTATCAATCTGATTCCCACTTATAAGATAGTAGCTGGCATGCATTTACTTAATACCAAATGGGCGCTGGTACTTCCCGGTGTCAGCGGTGCATTTAACATATTCTTAATCAAGCAGTTTATGATGGGCATTCCCAAAGAGCTTGATGAAGCTGCCAAGATCGACGGCGCAAGCTGGTTCCAGATCTATTTAAGGATCATCGTTCCTTTGTGCGCGCCCGTATTGATAGTAGTAGGGATGTTTGCCTTTACCGGTTCCTGGAATGACTTCCTGTGGCCCACCCTTGTTATGAGTAATGTTGACAAGATGACCATTACCCCCGGTATGCAGATACTTAAAGGTACCTATGATGTTTATCCTTCCCATGCCATGGCAGGCGGTATTGTATCCGTAATACCTACTTTTGTTCTGTTCTTATTTGCTCAGAAGTACTTTATAAAGGGCATGCAGCTTCAGTCGGCGGTTAAGGGATAGAGCAGTAGAAGCAGTAATAAAAAAAGCCCGAAGGCTTTTGGTCCGGAAATCCGGTCATTGCCTTCGGGTTTCTTTATTTAAAATTATCTGTTGTTAAATCTATCAAGTGCAGCCTGGTTAATTTCAATTGCTCTGTCAAGGTTCATTGCCTTGATGTCGCTTATGTATGAATCCCAGTCGGTATCGATATCCATAACACCTGTGATGAACTGTGAAGTTCTTTCTGTGATATAGGTATTGATATTATTGACGATTTCACCAAGTTCTTTTGCTTCATCGCTGGTATAGGAGATGCCGGCAGGCATGTTGTAATCGTCACTTACGCTTCCCCATACATCCATGGAAATAACGTCTTCTTCGGGAACGGAGCTTAATTCTCTGGTCCAGTCGTAATCACCGCCGATAAGTGAAGGAGGAAGTGCATAGTAGGTCATACACTGTGCGAATGATAAGCCATCGGGATTGTTGGTAACAAGTTCTGTGAACTGAGGCTTACCCTGTGCGTCGAATTCGAAGGATTCATGTTCAATACCGTAGTTTGCAAGAAGGGAACCTTCTTCGGTGCACATATAATCGAGCCATCTCATAGCAAGTTCAGCGTTGGGGCTGTCTGCTGAGATTGTGCAGTATGCGTGGATAATTGAGTCTGCAAGACGAACATGTACTTCATCACCGGGATTTTCAACAGGAGAAGCAACAGGGATGATCTGCATGTTTTTGTCTTCGCTGGATGATTCATATAAAGCGGGCATTGTGTACATTGAATCCCATGCACCACACTGACCGGAGGTGATGAGGGTCATGTCGGGCATGTATCCGCCACCTGTCATGAAGTCGGGGTCGATGAGACCTTTTTCATACCAATCGTTCATCTTTGTTAAGTATTTCTTCCAGCCTTCTTCAGCAGGACCGAATTTAACGGTTCCGTTAACATTCATGAATCCGTTAAGTACGTTGTAGCCTGCGCTCATTGAGTTGGAATCCATGTTGTAACCGAGAGAACCAATGGAGAGAGGTGCATAGGCATTTTTCTTTTCCTTAAATGCAACTAACATTGCTTCCCAGTCATCGAAGGTTACAGGAACATCAAGTCCTAAATCATCGAGCCAGTCTTTTCTGATCTGGAGACCCTTATAAGGGGGCTGAGGCTCTGAGAAAATCTGATAGAATCCTACAACACGACCTTTATCTGTTACAGTACTCTTTGCAAAGAAATCATCTTTGAGACGAAGCTTATTGTAATTGGATAAGTGTGTTTCAAGATAAGGTGTTAAATCTAAGTAGTATCCGTCATCTACGGCTGCATCTAAGCCGTCAACGTAATGATAGCCGTTGTGGGCTATAATGTCCGGAAGATCATCGGAAGCAATCATCAGGTTGTAAGCTGTAGGTTCTTCTCCGATGGCAGGACATACAAATTCAATATGTACATTAGTACGCTTTTCAAGTTCCTGGAAGAATTTGTTTTCATTGTAGTCACTTGTGATTGTTGCCATATTTCCATCCAAAGGAATGAAAAGTGTGAGAGTGGTAAGTTCATCACATAAAGGAAGCTTTACTTCGCTTGCAACAGCTTCGGTGTTAGCTTCGGTCTGTGCCTTGGGAGCATTTTCGGATGATACATTTACCGTTTCCTTGCCACTGCAACCGGACAATGTACCGGCTACAAGAGCCAGCAACAAAAGGAACGCTGAAATCTTTTTAAATTTCATAATAAGTCCTCCAATATATTTAGTTATTTGTTATTTGCAGAAATCGGATCCGTGATTCTGATACATTTATCATCCTTCAAGTCGATTATATTTAAAATTGCCAAAACTGACTTTTAGGTCAAAAATCCGTTTTTCGTAATTCTCCATTTTTGCTATTGATTCTCAAAAAAGTGCATCCAGGTTGTTCTGCAGGGGATTGACAAGTATAATGTAAAAAGTTAAACGGGGGTATTTTCCATGAAAAGAAGCGGAGCCTATTCTACTTTTTTAAGATCATATTTAATAGTACTTTTTGTGCCTGTCTTAATTACTATAGCAGGTTATTTATATTCCAACAAAATGATAGGAGAAGAGGTCCTTGAATACCAGTCTTCTATTATAAATAAAACTCAGGGCATTGGCGATCAGATTATTTCTAATCATATGCTTTCTAAAGGTGCCCTTCTTTCCAATAAATCTCTCAAGAATCTCATGAACGCCGATAAATGGGAAGGCGAGCTCATGTTTGATATCGTGGAGTTAAAAGAAAGTATCACAGCAATGAAGAACAGCAACTATTTAATGGAAGATGTGCTGGTTCTTTTTCCGAAATCCAATAATCTCCTTAATACAAAAAGAAGATATCCCGGACAGCTTATGTATCTTTATGATAATGAAATGGAACTTCCCGGAACGGTTTATGACATTGTGGATCTAAAGAAGGCCCGGGGGTACTATGTTCACAATTCAGGAAGCGATAACTGTAAAATATTCTTTTATGAAAACAGATTCTCCAGAAATTACAAAGATGTGCTGGCAAGCCTTGTGACGGTTCTTAACTGGAAGGATGTTGAAAACATGCTGGGGGATCTTGGAAATAATACCAGCGGAACCATCTTCTTGATTGATAAAGACGACAATATATTCGGAAATTCCAACGAGAACGTAGATATATCCGGATTTACCTATGATTTCTTTGCGGAATCCGGCGAGCTTATTACTACAAAGATAGGCGGAGAGGATTATGTATGTTCTTTTGCCGATTCTAAAGTAATAGATTTAAAATATGTAATCTGTATTCCTAAAAGCGCTTTTTACAAAAAGAATAATTTCATGCTTCTTGTAATAGCAATAGATTTAGTCATATGTCTTGCAATCGGTATTTCACTGGCGGTTTATTTTGCCAAGAAAACATCAAATCCCATTGAAAGCCTTTTACAGAAGCTTGATAACAGCAAGAGACCCAAGGATAAATCTGAAAGAAAGATGTTTGACAGCCTGGGATCCGCCCTTAATAATATAGCATCCGACTATGAGTGCATGGTAAAGGATCATAACCGTGTCCTCAATGAGAAAATGCTGGTCAGCGCTCTAAACGGGAGAAAAATGTCGGATAAACTTTCCCTTGATTACAGGGCGAAGCTTAATAACCTTATGTATGAGCATTTTGGAAGCGACGATTACCGGGTAGTTACCATTGGCTTTAACAATCTTGAAAACAGTATTCTTGGTGAAGATGAAGGAGCGAAGAGCTTTTCCAACGAGAATATTTCACTTTCTTTCTTTGCTATTGCAAATGTTTTCTCGGAGACACTCTTATATGATGACTGGGGAATGGTGGTTGAGAATGATAACACTGTAGTTGCTATTGTTCGTGATTCCGATGAACTGTATGCAAAGCTTCAGAGCGCAATATGCTTCTTTGAAGAAGTATTTAAACTTGATGTCTATGTAGCCATAAGCTTACCTAAAAAGGGTGTTGAAAGACTTCCGGAAGGTTATGAGGAAGCTTTAAAGACCTTTAATTACAAGTGCTTCTGGGAAGATGAAGTCGATGATATTCTTTTTTACGAGGAGCCGAAAGAAACTGAAGCGTCAGTTGATCTTGGACGCTATGCCGCGGATATTAAGAAACTCAGTAATTTTGTTGCCACAAGAGACTATTGTGAAGCTAAGGCAATTCTTAACCGGATGCTGGAAGAAAGCTTCCGTAAAGATATAAAGGATATGAGCCTTAATCATTGCCAGGCTTCGGGAATCATCAGCCTGGTAATAGGTATCATAAATGAGATACAGTCAGATGAGGCCGAAGACCTTATTAAGAATATGGATGTGTCTGAACGGTTATTCGGTGCCCAGTCCATTAAGCAGCTACGAAACGAGGTTGATCTTATTTTTGATGAAATCATTCATTGCTGCGAAGATACTTCGGATAATAAGGTACCTGCCAAGATTATTCAGGCCAAAGAATTTATTGATACTCACTATGCAGATTCAAATCTTTCCATTTCACAGGTGGCAGATGAATTTAATATGAGCCTTTCTTATATGGGTAGAACCTTTAAAAAGTACACCGGAAACGGAATCTTAGGTTATCTTCATATGGTAAGAGTACAGAAGTGTAAGGAATTTATGGATCAGGGAAAAACTGTTAAGGATGCAGCCGAATTAAGCGGATTTATTGATTCCAAATCCATGATAAGAACCTTCAGAAAATATGAGGGAATTACCCCGGGACAGTATAAAAAACAAAAAATGTAGATAAAGATGAAATTTAGGTATTATTTATACCTGTAAAAATCGAAAAACGAGAATTTTCTTCGAAAAGTGCCCCTATTTTTTAAGAATTATCCACTTTACAATGAGCGTGAAAATTGCAAAGGGGGTTATGTTGTGAAGAAAACAACCGCTACCGGTACAGCCGCAGGTACCTACAAAAAATTCACTTTTGCGGCAATCAAAAAAGATGTAAAAAGAAACTGGACCATTTATCTGATGGTTTTGCCGGTTATTATTTTACTGATTCTTTTTGCTTATCTTCCCATGAGCGGCCTTGTTATGGCTTTCCAGGATTATAAACCCAAGCTTGGCTTTATGAAGAGCCCGTTTGTGGGGTTTAAGCATTTTCGTTCTTTCTTCAGGGATCCTTTCTTCCCGAGGCTCGTGCGAAACACATTAATGATAAGTTTGTGGGAATTGCTTATTTCATTCCCTCTTACCATTGTATTTGCTCTTTTATTAAATGAAGTTCGTTCAAAGGGCTTTAAAAGAACAATACAGACCGTAAGCTACATGCCCTACTTTATTTCAATGGTAGTAGTTTCCGGTATGATTCTTGATTTCTGTAAGTCCAAAGGCGTGCTGACTCAGATGGTTGGTCTTTTTACCAATAACAATCAGAACATCTTAAGTATCCCTTCCTATTGGAGACCCTTATATATAGGTTCCGGTATTTGGCAGGGAATAGGTTTCGGATCGATTATTTACGTTGCAGCCCTTGCGGGTATCGATCAGCAGTTGTATGAGGCCGCCGTCATAGACGGAGCCAACAGATGGAAGCAGACGCTCCATGTAACGCTTCCGGGAATCTCACCTACCATCGTAATCATGCTGATACTTAAAATCGGTTCCATGATGTCTGTAGGATATGAAAAGACCATTCTTTTATATAATCCTCAGATTTATGAAACTGCGGATATTATCTCGAGTTACGTATACAGAAAAGGTATTCTCGACTCCAATTACGGTTACAGTAGTGCCGTGAGCTTCTTTAACTCCGTCATAAACTTTGCGCTATTGTTTATGGCCAATAAGCTGAGTAAAAAGCTCACAGATACAAGTTTATTCTAGGAGGACGATATGAGAAAACATGTTTCTTTTCCGAGATTATTATTCGAAATAATCAATACACTTATATTTATTGCGGTAATTCTTGCTTGTATTCTGCCGGTATGGCATGTTGTATGCGCTTCTTTCAGTGATGCAGGCTGGGTTATCGGGCACTCTGGTCTTATCCTTCGCATAAAAGGATTCACCTTTAAGGGATATCAGCTGGTATTCCAAAATAAAGACCTGGTTACGGGATATTTAAACACTTTCTTTTACGTAATAACCGCCACAACTCTCGGAATGCTTGTAACGGTTATGGCAGCCTATGCCCTTTCCCGTAAGGATGTTCTTTTCGGTAACAGCATTATGTTTTTTATCACTTTCACCATGATGTTTAACGGCGGTATGATTGCCTACTACGTAATAGTGACCCAGGGATTACACATGTTTGATTCAAGATGGGCCCTGATACTTCCTGTTTGCTTCAGCGCCTACAACATGATTATTGTGCGTACTGCCATGATTGGACTGCCGGAAAGCCTGGTGGAGTCCGCAAAGCTTGATGGTGCAGGAGAGTTTAGAATTCTCTTCTCAATTGTATTGCCCCTCATGAAGGCGACAATAGCTACTGTAATTCTTTATTATGTGGTAGCTCATTGGAATTCATGGTTCCAGGCATCCATTTTCCTGCGTGACAGAGCCAAGTTCCCTTTGCAGCTTGTGTTAAAAGAAATTCTTGTTACAGGGGATGTAAGTACTACCATGACAGGTACTGCCAATGTAAATACATCTTCATTGTCGGGAGACCTGATCCTTTACAGACAGACTGTTAAATACTGTATCATCATGGTTTCAACCCTTCCGATTTTTGCTTTCTATCCTTTTGTACAGAAGCATTTTGAAGCGGGTGTCATGATTGGCGCCATCAAAGGTTAGGAGGATATATGCATTTACTTCCGAGACCCTCATTTATAGAAATAACAGATGCAAGTTCAAAATCCGAAGGCTTTTTGATTAACAGGGAGACTGAAATCGTAATAGATGTAAATGCTCCTGAGAAGGTCCTTCTTTATGCTGAGTTATTAAATAAAGAGATTAAAAATAATCTGGGCTTTTCTCTTAATATTACGAGAACAAGAGAGAGCATTGATAACTCCATAAGATTAAGCCTTGAAGATTCCAATAAAGAAAAAAGCAAACATGATATTTATAGTAGCGATATTCATGCTTTGAGTGAAAAGTATAACCTTTCGGTAGCGCCCTCAAAGAATGTAGAGATTTCCGGGGAAGATACCCCGGGAATACTCTACGGCGTTCAGACATTAAGACAGTTAATAAGAGAGTATGGCGCCTTTATTCCGACATTAAAGATTCATGATGAACCGGCTCTTAAATATCGAGGCTACAGCTTTGATGTTACCAGAGGAAGAGTTCCAACCCTTGAGTCTCTTAAAAAGCTTGCTGATTTATGCAGCTTCTATAAATTAAATATTCTGCAGTTAAATGTTGAGCACAGCTTTCTTTTTAGAAACGAGAGTGAGCTGTGGCGTTGTAATACTCCGCTAGAACCTTCCGAAATATTGGAATTTGACCGCTATTGCAGAGATTTAAATATTGATCTTGTTCCAACCCTTGCCTCTTTCGGACATTTATATGAGCTTCTTAAGAGTAGAACCTATTCTGAATACTGCGAGCTGGAGATTGACCATAGTGAAGGATATTCCCTTGTAAATAGAATGCGACATCACACTGTTGATGTAAGTCACGAAGGTTCTTTTTCATTAATAAGCCAACGCATAAAGGAATACATGGATCTTTTTTCGTCTAATTTTTTCAATATATGCGCGGATGAGACCTTTGACCTTGGTAAGGGCAAAAACGCGGAGCGGGCGAAAAAAGAAGGGGAAAAGGCTCTATATATAGATTTCTTAAAGAAGCTCTGCGATTTAATAATTGAAAACGGCAAGACTCCAATGTACTGGGGAGATATTATTGTTGAAAAGCCGGAGCTTTTAAAAGAATTACCCGCATCTTCAATATGCATGAATTGGGAGTACGATCCCGGAGTTAAGGAAGATAATCTTCGTAAATTCGCGGAAACAGGGGCAGAAAATATATTTGTGATTCCCGGTGTTCAAAGCTGGATTCACTTAATAAATAACCAGGAGGATGCATATTTAAATATCTCAAAGATGCTTAAATACGGTTATAAATACAAGGCAAAGGGCGTCATCAATACGGAGTGGGGCGACCTTGGTCATATATGCCACCCCGATTTTTCTAATATCGGACTTATATATGGCGCTTCTTTTTCCTGGAACAGAGAGATCTTAGAAAAAGAAGAGATTGATGAAAGCATTTCTTTGATCCAGTACGGAGACAGAAATTTACATCTTACAAAGCTTTTTACGGAACTATCGAAAAAGCAGCCCATAAACTGGTGGATGTTTGTGCTGTATAAAGAAGCCTGTCAGAATCTTTTAAGCGAAAAGAATGTATCCTGCGATATTGTTCTTAATAAAGAAAATGCCGGAACGGTTCTTATAAAGAATAAAGAAGCCCGTGAACTTATTGCTAAGCTTTATGGATTGCTTAAAGAATCGGATGAAGCCACCAAGGAAATAATAAATGCTTATATCCTGATGGCAGAAGGGGGCATACTTCTTGGAGAAGTTGGCCTTAACTTAAGAAAACATGAATTTAATGAAGCTTACGACTGCATGGATTCATGGGATTTGGCTGTAGCCCTAGAAAAGTGGTATTACAGCTATCAAAAGTTATGGAGAAGCGTATCGAAAGAAAGCGAGCTTATGAGGCTTGGAGAAATCTTTTCTTATTACGCAGATATATTACGAACTTATAAACAGTAATTGTGTCCCCGGTTATGCCGGGGACTTCTAAGGAGATTTGATGGAAGATAGTAAGAAAATAGTCGCCCTTGATATAGGGGGGACATTTATAAAGTACGGTATTTTTACAGATTCCTGCAGGGAACTGTCTAGTGGCAAAGAACCTACCGTCATTGATACGGAACTGTTTTTCAGACAGCTTTGTGAAATAATCGAAAGATTATTAACGGAGCAAAACGACATAGCAGGTATAGCAATCAGCTCTCCTGGCTTTATAGATACCGAAACGGGGATGAATACCGACTTCAGCATTGATGAATGCTTTACAAAACACAATTTGAAAAAAGAACTGGGAGATATATTTGATTGTTCCGTTGCTATAGAAAATGACTGTAACTGTGCGGCTCTTGCAGAGAGAGATCTGGGGGCCGGAAAGGATGACAGGGACTTTCTTATGATTACTCTCGGCACCGGAATAGGTGGCGCCATTGTATCAGATGGAAAGCTTTACAGGGGAAGCAGTCACAAAGCAGGAGAGCTTGGTTTCTGCATCCTTGAAAAAAACAGAACCGGTGAGATAGGTGCTACCGGACTTCTTGTTGACCGTGTCAGCAGATATGTGGGAGAAAAGGTGGATGGCGAATATGTATTCAGTCATCTGTTTAATGCGGGTATCAAGGAAATCTATGATAAATGGCTTGATGATATAGCCATTGTTATAGGCAACGCGGAAGCTTTACTGGATGTAAAAAAAGTTCTTATAGGTGGCGGTATCAGTGCGGAACCCATGTTTATAGAGCATCTTCGAAAGAGGGTATTTGAGCTTTTTCCCTTCGAAGAATTTATGGAAATCGATGCCTGCCGGTTTAAGAATGATGCGGGTAAAATCGGGGCTGTATGCCTGTTTTTGGAGCAGTTTAAGGAAGAGGTGATCTGATGAAGGACGGAATTAAGATAGTGACAATAGGCGGCGGTTCAAGCTATACACCTGAATTGATAGAGGGTTTTATTAAGCGTTATGATAAGCTGCCTGTCAAAGAACTGTGGCTTGTTGATATAGAAGAAGGGGCTCATAAATTAAAAATAACTGCAGATCTTGCAAGACGTATGATTGAAAAAGCGGGAGTTCCCATTAAATTAATCGAATCCTTAGATAGAAGAGAAGCTTTAAAAGATGCGGACTTTGTCACAACTCAGATGCGCGTTGGACAGATTGAAGCCAGGATTAAAGACGAGCGTATTCCCATAAGTCATGGGCTCTTAGGACAGGAAACAAACGGAGCAGGAGGCCTTTTTAAAGGGCTTAGAACCATTCCTGTATTAATGGATATCTGTGATGACATAGAGAAACTATGCCCTGACGCATGGCTTATTAACTTCACCAACCCCGTGGGCATGGTGACGGAAGCCTTATTAAGATACGGTTCTCACAAAAAGGTTATAGGACTTTGTAACGTGCCTATCGGTATGGAAAATGGCATTGCCGATGTGCTCAAGTGTGATAAAAAGGATCTCTTTGTAACATTTGCGGGATTAAATCATATGGTTTATGCTAACCACGTCTATTTAAAGGGCGAGGAAGTAACGGAACGCGTTATGGAAGGCTGGGGCACACAGAGTATGAAAAATATAAAAGCCCTTGAATGGAGCAGTGATTTTATAAAGACTCTTGGCGCTGTTCCCTGTCCCTATCACAGATACTACTATATGAATAAAGAAAATCTGGAAGAAGAGATAGAGAAGTATAAAGAAAACGGCACCAGAGCCGAGCAGGTAAAGAAAATCGAAGCGGAATTATTTGAGCTGTATAAAGATAAAGAGTTAAAAGAAAAACCGAAGCAGCTTGAACAGAGGGGCGGCGCATTTTATTCCGATGCGGCTTGTAATCTTATCTGTTCTTTATATAACGATACAAGGGATATTCAGGTTGTGGATACGGTTAATCACGGAGCAATAGATTTTCTTGACAGGGACGCCGCAGTGGAAATAAGCTGTGTCATCACCAAGCACGGCCCCGTGCCATTAGCCTGTGGCGATCTTCCGGATACCGTAAAGGGTCTTGTGAGTCAGATAAAATCATTTGAAATAGCCGGAGCCAAAGCGGCGGTAACAGGTAATTACAATGATGCACTTACGGCCATGATTATTAATCCCCTGGTGGCATCCCAGACGGAAGCCTATGGGGTACTCGATGAATTGCTTGAAGCTCACAAGGATTATCTGCCAAGGTTTTTTGCTAAACAGGAGGACTTATGAAAAATAACATGACAATAATACTTACGGTAGTTGCTGCGCTTTTATGCACGGTAATCCTATCTGTAGTGTTTTTTTATGTTTTAAATAAAAGACCCGGGAACAGGACATTCTATATCGATTCTTTTGCAGGAAATGATGATAATACGGGCTTATCTAAGAATAAACCCTGGAAATCGCTTGAAAAAATTAATGAAACCACATTTGAACCCGGAGATGTAATCTTACTTAAGGCTGACAGCTTTTTTCAAGGAACCCTCCATCCTCTCGGTAACGGAGCTGAGGGAATGCCCATCGTCATTGATATGTATGGCAAGGGAAACAGACCTGTAATTGACGGTGGCGGTAAGGAAAGCGCCGTTACACTGAGGGGACAGCAGTTCTTTGAAATCAATCACTTGGAAGTGATAAATGACGCCGAAAAAGAAGGTAACAGACGAGGCATTTTTATACAGGCCAATAAAGAGACAAAGCATATTTATATTAAGGATTGCTATATTCACAATGTGCGTGGAAACAATGATTTTCATACCGGAAAGCCCACGGGTGGAATTGTTATGATGGGTAACGGTCTCGGATATGCACGTTTTGATGATGTTTTAATTGAAAATAATGTAATAGATTATTGTGACAGAACCGGTATTTATTTTGGCGACGGTTGCGGCTCAGGCAAGGATTTTGTAAATACAGATCTGGTAATAAGAAATAATTTCATCAATTATCCCGGCGGTGACGGTTCAATCATTCACTTTACCGACGGTGGTCTGATAGAGCATAACACCGTAAATACAACGGATAATGTAAGTATTCAGGTGTCAGCCGGTATCTGGCCCTGGTACTGTAAAGATACGGTTTTCCAATATAATGAAGGCTACGGCTGTAAATATTCTTTTGACTATGACGACGGTATGCCCTGGGATATTGACGGTGGCAATAAAAACTGCGTATACCAGTATAATTACAGCCATGATAATGACGGCGGTTCTGTTATGATATGTGCCGATTCAAGCTGCCCATCGGACGGCTCGATTATTCGCTATAATATAAGCCAGAATGACGGAGGCCGCGCCCTCACTCTTACAGGTCCTTCCAAGAACACCTATTATTACAACAACACCGTCTTTGTAAGAGAAGGAATGTCCACAGATATGATAGGCGTTAATAATCTGGAAGGGGTTCATGAAAACCTGTATTGCTACAACAATATTTTCTATAACTTGGGAACGGGCGGATTCGATATGGGAGAATCCGTAAATAATGATTTTGATTTTAATGTTTATTTCGGAGAAAAGACCTACAATGTTCCCGAGGATCAGCACGGAATTTACGATGATCCAAAGCTTGCAGCACCAGGCACCGCGGCAATCGGCAGAGACACAGCCGCAGGATACAGGCTTTTAAGCGATTCTCCATGCATTAATGCAGGACGTTTCATCGAAAACAATGGCGGCAAGGATTATTTCGGAAACATACTTGGAGGCGAAGGTACTATTGATATAGGAGCATGTGAATATGTAGAAATGCAATCGGAAGCGGTGATACTTAATAAATATATCGCAGATAATCACTTTGATATTGAGTCTTTTCCCATTGAGTACAGTGATTTTAAAGAGTCTTTGCGGCGCGAAAATAAAAGCAGGGAAGAGAAAATCAAGAAAGGAATTCCCGTGTACGGGTGTATTTCTTTTACGGAAGATACATATTTTACATATTTATTAAGTAATCTTTATTTACGTTGCGAGGATGCATATATAAAGGAGAATCTGCCCCTTGTAACAGAAGAGGAAGTGCTTTCTTTTTATAACAGAAAGAAGGCAAAGGGCTTTTCTATGAGTCTTGAATCCGCAAGAATTCCATTGATTCAGGAGCTTTTAAAACAAAAGTTCAAAGAAAGCCTTGCATTACGGTAATAATGATGTTATTATGCTTTTGTAATAATGATTTGCTAAAGAGTGGACTTGAGAGAGCCCACTCTTGTTGCGTTCAGGAGAAAAATATGTCAAAAAGAGAGACTTATGTAGAAAAAGCTACAGCACTTCTCGAACCCATTGTAAAGAACCTGAATCTTGAGATTTACGATGTTGAATTCGTAAACGAAGCAGGGGAATGGTATTTGAGAGCCTACATCGACAAGGAAGGCGGCGTCACCATTGATGACTGCGAAGCCGTGTCGAGAGCCTGGTCCGACGAACTGGATAAAGATGAATTCATCGAGGAAGCATATTACCTCGAGGTATCAAGTCCGGGACTGGGAAGAGCGCTTAAGAAAGATTCACACTTACAGAAATCCATCGGAGAATCCGTTGATGTGAAGCTCTTTAAGCCCATTGATAAGCAGAAAGAATTTACCGGAATCCTTAAAGGATTCACGGACAAAGAAATAACCCTTTCCGTAGACGGCAAGGATGTAACATTTTTAAGAACGGATATTGCATTAATTAAATTATCACTTGATTTCTAAGATGAAAGGATTAAAAAAATGAACAAGGAATTAATGTTAGCATTGGACTTACTTGAAAAGGAAAAGCAGATCAGCAGAGAAGTATTGTTTGATGCTATCGAAAACTCACTTATTACCGCTTGTAAGAATCACTTCGGTAAAGCAGACAACGTAAAGGTTGAGATCAACAGAGAGACCTGCGACTTTGTGGTTTATGCGGAAAAAGAAGTTGTGGAAGAGGTTGAAGATGATGTTCTTCAGATTTCCCTTGAAGATGCAAGAAAGATAAGCTCCAAGGCCAAGATCGGCGATATCGTAAAGGTTGATATCAAATCCAAAGAATTCGGCCGTATTGCAGCACAGAACGCTCGTAATGTGATCACACAGAAGATTCGTGAAGAAGAAAGAAGTGTTGTATATAACATTTATTATGAAAAAGAAAAGGATCTTGTTACAGGTATCGTACAGAGATATCAGGGTAAGAACATCTCCATCGATTTAGGAAAGGCAGATGCCATTCTTACGGAAAGCGAACAGGTTAAGACTGAAAAATTCCGTCCTACCGAAAGAATCAAGCTTTTCGTTATCGAAGTAAAGAATACCAACAAGGGACCCAAGATCTTAGTATCCCGTACACATCCCGATCTTGTTAAGAGACTTTTCGAAGAAGAAGTTACCGAGATCAAGGATGGTACAGTTGAGATCAAGAGCATTGCCCGTGAAGCAGGTTCCAGAACCAAGATCGCCGTATGGTCCAATAACCCCAATGTTGACGCTGTGGGCGCATGCGTAGGTATGAACGGCGCAAGAGTAAATGCCATTGTTGAAGAATTAAGAGGAGAAAAGATTGACGTAGTTAACTGGGATGAAAACCCCGGTAACCTCATCCAGAATGCTCTTTCTCCCGCTAAGATCGTTAACGTATTTGCAGATCCCGAAGAAAAGGTTGCAAAGGTTGTAGTTCCCGACTATCAGTTATCACTTGCCATCGGTAAGGAAGGTCAGAACGCTCGTCTTGCAGCAAGACTTACAGGCTACAAGATCGATATCAAGTCAGAGACCCAGGCTAAGGATGCTTACGGATTCAGACTTGAAGACTACCTTGACGAAGATTACGAAGAATACGACGACGAAGCCGAATACGAAGAAGGCGCTGAATATGTTGATGAAGAAGGCGAAAATCCTTCTGAGGAAGCATAAAAATGGGAAAAACAATTCCAATGAGACTTTGTGTCGGATGTAATGAGATGCGCGATAAGAAAGATCTGATGCGTGTTGTAAAGGTTGCGGACGGTACATTTTGTCTCGATTTTAAAGGTAAGATGAACGGCAGAGGTGCTTATATCTGCAAGAATAAGGATTGTCTCACCAAGGCTTGTAAGAATAAAGGCCTGGAGAGGTCCTTCAAGATGAGTATCCCCGCCGAGTTAACAGAGGCGTTATTAAAGGAGTTTGAAGTTTTTGAATAACAGGATTTTATCCATGTTGGGACTTTGCATGAAGGCAGGTAAGCTGAAAAGCGGAGAATTCGCCACGACGGAAGCTGTAAAGGCCGGTAAGGCATTTCTTGTTATCGTGGCAGCCGATGCATCGGACAACACCAAAAATACGTTTACAAATATGTGTTCTTTTTACGAGGTTCCAATTTATATCTATGAAACAAAAGAAAATCTCGGTCGAGCCATCGGGAAAGAACAGAGGTCCGGCATCGCTGTTTGTGATGAAGGCTTTTCAAAATCCTTGATAAATTACCTTAATGCCATATAAACCGGAGGAGAAAGCATGGAAAAAATGAAAGTACATGAATTAGCTAAAGAACTTGATGTTCAAAGTAAAGATATATTGACATTCCTTAACGAGAAGGGAATCGAAGCAAAAGCCGCTCAGTCCAGCATTGATGAGGCTGCCGTTAAGATGGTAAAAGATAAATTCGGCAAGGCTTCCGCTCCTAAAAAGGAAGCAACGGAAGAAAAGAAGGCTGAAGTCGAAAAGAAGGCAGAAGCTCCAAAGGCTCAGCCCCAGCAGGCCCCCGCTCAGGATGATGCTCCCGTTAAGAAAAAGAAGATTATTTTCGTAAATAATCCTCATAACTCAAAGATTTCAGGTCAGCCCGGACAGAGACCCGCAGGTCAGAACCAGGGAGGACAGAGACCTTCAAACCAGAATCAGGGTGGACAGAGACGTGACGGACAGGGGCGTCCCACTATTTCAGGTGATGACTATACACATAAGATCATTAAGCCCCGTCTCGACAGAGTCATGAGACCCATTCCCGATAAGGAAGAGGCTGCTCCTGCTCCCGCAGCTGAAACAGTTAACAAGGAACCTGTTAAGGTTGTTATCGAAGAAGCTCCTCAGCAGAAGAGAGAATTCTTAAAGAGACCTCAGCAGGGTGATAACAGAGATAACCGTAACGGTGACAGAAGAGGAAACGCTCAGGGCGTAAGACGCGAAGGTCAGGGTCGTCCCCAGGGCGGAGCATACAGAGACGATAACGGCTTCAGAAAAGAGAGACCCACCGGTCAGAACGGTCAGAGACCTACAGGCGGAAGACCTTTCAACCAGGGCACAGGCATGGGCCAGGGTCGTCCCGCAGCAGGTTCTTTTGAAGCACCCGCACCCGGTAAGGGCAATGACAGAAGAGACGACAGACATAATAAAAAGAATTCTTTTGATCCTACCAAGGACGGCGACAGAAACAGACAGAATCGTCGTAATCAGGAAAAAGAAGGAAGAGGAAATAAGAACTACCTTCTTGAGGATGATGAAGAAACACTTGCAATGAAGAGAAGAACAGGCAAGTTTATTAAGCCTGAAAAGAAGCAGGAAGTTGAAGAAGAGCAGATCAAGGTAATTACAGTAGATGAGACAATCACCATCAAGGATCTTGCTACCAAGATGAAGATTCAGCCTGCGGCTATCGTAAAGAAACTCTTCCTTGAAGGTAAGATCGTAACCGTTAATGAAGAGATTACCTTTGAAGAAGCTGAAAATATCGCTATTGACTACGAGATCATCTGTGAAAAAGAGGTTAAGGTGGATGCCATCGAAGAACTTCTTAAGGAAGAAGAAGAAAAAGAAGAAGATCTTGTCACAAGACCTCCCGTTGTCTGCGTAATGGGTCACGTTGACCACGGTAAAACATCACTTCTTGATGCCATCAGAAAGACCAATGTTACAGACCGTGAAGCAGGTGGTATTACACAGGCTATCGGTGCTTATACAGTAAGAATTGACGGAAGAGATATCACATTCCTCGATACTCCCGGACATGAAGCATTTACCGCAATGCGTATGCGTGGTGCTAACTCCACCGATATCGCAGTGCTTGTTGTTGCTGCCGATGACGGTGTGATGCCTCAGACAGTTGAAGCTATCAATCATGCCAAGGCTGCAGGTGTAGAAATTATCGTAGCAGTAAACAAGATCGATAAGCCCGGCGCTAACCCCGATAAGGTTAAGCAGGAACTTACGGAATATGAATTGATCCCTACAGACTGGGGCGGAACTACAGAATTTGTTAATATCTCCGCTAAGCGTGGAGATGGTATCGACGACTTACTTGAAACCATTCTTCTTACTGCGGATGTTATGGAACTTAAGGCTAACCCCAATCGTAGAGCAAGAGGCCTTGTAGTAGAAGCCGAGCTTGATAAGGGCCGTGGTCCCGTTGCTACGATCCTTGTTCAGAAGGGTACCTTAAAGGTTGGTGACTTCGTATCTGCAGGCGCATGCCACGGTAAAGTACGTGCCATGTTAAATGATAAGGGTAAATCCGTTAAGTCCGCAGGACCTTCAGTTCCTGTTGAGATCCTCGGCTTAAATGATGTTCCCAATGCAGGTGACGTATTTATCGCACATGAGAATGATAAGACTGCAAAGAGCTTTGCGGAAACCTTCATTGCTCAGAACAAGGAAAACAAGTTAAAAGAAATCAAGGCTAAGATGTCCCTTGATGACTTATTCAGTAAGATTCAGGAAGGTAACCTTAAGGAACTTAACCTTATTGTCAAGGCTGACGTTCAGGGTAGTGTGGAAGCGGTTAAACAGTCACTTCTTAAGCTTTCCAATGACGAAGTAATCGTTAAGGTTATCCATGACGGCGTAGGTGCCATCAATGAATCCGACGTAACTCTTGCCAGCGCTTCCAATGCCATCATCATCGGATTTAACGTACGTCCCGATGCTATGGCTAAGAACACCGCTGAACAGGAAGGCGTAGACATCAGACTTTACAGAGTAATTTACCAGGCTATCGAAGATATCGAAGCTGCCATGAAGGGTATGCTTGATCCCGTATTTGAAGAAAAGGTTATCGGTCATGCTGAAATCCGTCAGATCTTCAAGGCTTCCCAGATTGGTAACATCGCAGGTTCCTACGTTCTTGACGGTATGTTCCAGAAGAACTGCAAGACCAGGATCAAGCGTGGTGATGAAGTTGTTTACGAAGGCTCCCTTGCTTCCCTTAAGAGATTTAAGGATGACGTCAAGGAAGTTAAAGCTGGATTCGAATGCGGTCTTGTATTTGAAGACTTTGATAAATTCGAAGAACTTGATATCGTAGAGGCTTACATCATGGTTGAAGTTCCCAGATAGTCTTAAGAAAGGCTCATTATGAGAAAGAACAGCATTAAAAATATACGAATCAACGAAGAAGTATACAGAGAGCTTGCGAATATTATCCGCGGCGAAATTAAGGATCCCCGCCTTTCCCCCATGACATCAGTCGTGGCGGTGGAGGTGGCACCGGACCTTAAGACATGTAAAGCATATATCAGTGTTCTCGGTGATGAAGAAGCACAGAAATCTTCCTACATCGCATTAAAGAGCGCTGAAGGATTCATCAAGAATCAGCTTGCAAAAAGAATCAATCTTAGAAACACTCCTTCCATCAGATTCATAATGGATAATTCTATTGAGTATGGTGTAAACATGTCAAAGATGATAGAGGATGTGAATAAGGACAATGCTTAATTTAAGTAAAGAACTTGAAAATGCCAAAACAATAGGTATCAGCGGTCATATTCGTCCCGATGGGGATTGTATCGGAAGCACCATGGCTTTGTATCTGTATCTTAAAAAGAATAAGCCCGATGCCAATATCCGTATATTCCTTGAAAAGCCCGCTGAAATCTTTTCCTGCATTAAAGATATCGAATGCGTGGAAGACGCACGGGAATGTAATGATGAATTCGACTTTTTCTTCTGTCTTGACTGCAGTAAGGACAGGCTTGGTGATGCCGAGCACTTATTTGACAGCGCCAAAAAGACCGTAAATATCGATCATCACAGGACCAACGCAGGATGCGGAGATTTTAACTATATTAATGCGGATGCATCAAGCACAAGTGAGCTTGTATTTGAACTTCTCAATACGGAAAAACTCGATAAGGATATTGCTGAGGCACTTTATATCGGCATTATCCATGATACAGGCGTGTTCCAGTATTCCAATACATCACCTCACACATTAAATATCGCCTCAGAACTTATTTCCTACGGATTTAATTTCCCGAGGCTCATTGAAGAGACGTTTTATCAGAAGACATATTTACAGACTCAGATCTTAGGCCGTGCACTCCTTGAGAGCATCATGGTGATGGACGGAAAGGTTGCGGTAAGCGTCATCGATCTTAAGATGATGGATTTCTACGGCGTGACGCCTCAGGACCTTGAAGGGATCGTAAATCAGTTAAGAAATATTAAAGGCGTGGATGTGGCTATATTCCTGTATCAGCTTCGCACTCTGGAATATAAGGTAAGTCTTCGCAGCAATGAAAATGTGGACGTATCCAAGGTATGTGCCTACTTTGGCGGTGGCGGACATATGAGAGCTGCAGGCTGTACACTTATGGGAACATCCCACGATATTGTAAACAACCTTACGAGAGAAATAGAAAAGCAATATAAAAACTCATGACAAACGGATTAATAAACATCTATAAAGAAAAAGGATTCACATCCTTTGATGTGGTAGCGGTTTTACGCGGTATTTTCGGCCAGCGTAAGATCGGACATACCGGCACTCTTGACCCTAACGCCGAGGGTGTTCTGGTGGTTTGCCTTGGAAATGCAACAAAATTATGCGACATGCTGACTGACAAGAAAAAGGAGTATGTCGCTACCTTTATGTTGGGGAAAAGAACGGATACTTTGGATATTACAGGTGAGGTGCTTGAAGAGCGCCCTGTTAAAGCTGACGTTAACGAAGTAAAGAAAGCGATCCTTTCTTTTGTCGGAGGCTATGACCAGATCCCTCCCATGTATTCGGCCAAGAAAATAAACGGGCAGAAGCTTTATGACATGGCACGTTCGGGGGCTGTGATAGAGAGAAAGGCAGTGCCGGTTGAAATATATGATATAGAGATTCTTGAAATGAATCTTCCAGAAGTAAAGATTAAAGTGTCCTGCGGAAAGGGAACTTATATAAGATCTTTATGTGAGGATATCGGCGCAAAATGCGGTGAGCTTGCTGTCATGACGAGCCTTAAGCGCATTGCCGTTAATGAATTTAATGCTGATGATTCATATACTTTAGATGATCTTAAAAAATATAAAGACGAAAACAGACTTTCAGAAACCGTGATCCCCACGGACAAGGTCTTTTCAGAATTAAGACGAGCAACCGTATTACCTTCGAAGCGTAAGCTTATAGATAACGGGAATAAGCTTTTGCTTAGTGATACTGATATAGATTTCCAAGTTGAAGACCTTGAAGAACTGAGAATATATAATGATGAAGAAAGATTTATGGGTATTTACCGCTTTGAAAAAGGCGACAACGTATTAAAGCCCTTTAAAATGTTTATTGGTGAATAAATGATTATTTTTGACGGAACCAAAGAAATTGAATATGAAGGAAGGACCCGTGTAGCCATCGGCAAGTTCGACGGTATTCATAAGGGACATCAGAAACTTATAAGCATCATCACGGATAAAACCATTGATAGTGACAAATCCCTTGTTTTTACCTTTACATATAAGTCTGAATACTATTTAAACAAAGTGGAGCGGATCTTTTCGGAAGAAGAAAGGCGTAAGAAATTCGAAGCTTTAGGCGTTGACTTTCTTGTAGAATACGAGCTTAATGATGAAACATCCAGGATGGAGCCCGAGGACTTTGCCCGCGTCATCCTTAAGGAAAGGCTTCATGCCAAAGAAATAGTATGCGGCCCCGATCTTTCTTTTGGTTATAAGGGACGCGGAAATGTGGAATTGCTTAGATCCATGGCGGAAGAGCTTGACTTAAAGATCACGGTCATCGAAAAGGTACAATATGAAGGCGAGGATATTTCCTCATCCAGAATCCGCAATGCTCTTAAAGAGGGCCATGAATATGATGCAAAAGTGATGTTAGGCGATTGATTTTCGGGTTTTTTCTTATGACTTTTTAACTATTGTTTAGGAACCTGTGATTTAATATAATTGACAGTGTAGGGGAAAAGAAAGGTATTTTGGCATGAATATACTTGTGATTATGTCCTTGATAGGGGGACTGGGGTTATTCCTATACGGAATAAGAACCATGAGTGACAGCATCGAAGCTTTTGCCGGTGCACGTTTAAGAAATATACTGGAGCGACTTACCACCAACCGTTTTATGGGAATTCTGGTAGGTACATTGTTCACAGCCATAATTCAGTCATCTTCGGCATGTACTGTTATGGTTGTATCTTTCGTTAACTCAGGCCTTATGAATCTTTACCAGGCCGCGGGAGTTATCTTCGGTGCCAATATCGGTACCACAGTTACAGCATTGTTGGTTTCATTCAAATTGGAAAAGATCGCACCCATTATTCTGTTCTTGGGCGTTGCGACAGTTATGTTTGCCAAGAACAACAATATAAAGAAGTTTGCTGAGATCATCATCGGTTTCGGAATTCTCTTCATGGGTCTTTCTTCCATGTCGGGAGCTATGGGAACCATTAAGGAATCACAGGCTGTTCTTGATATTTTTGCATCTTTAAAGAGTCCTTTACTTGCAGTTCTTTTAGGACTCGTGATCACATCCATTGTGCAGAGTTCATCGGTAGTTGTATCAATCATGGTACTCCTTGCCAACCAGGGACTCATGGGACTTGAGATGTGTATGTATATAACACTCGGTGCCAATATCGGTGCATGTACTTCCGCTGTACTTGCTTCTTTAAACGGTAAGAAGGACGCAAAACGTGCAGCTGCGATCCATCTGGTATTCAATATAATCGGTACCATTCTTATGTATGTGCTCTTTGCTTTTGATGTTGAGGGATTTGTAAATGTCATGACCAAGATAGCAGGTTCCGATGCGGGCCGTATCGTTGCTATGTCCCACCTGTTCATTAAGGTCATTCAGGTTATCATCATGACACCCTTCATTACACCCATTGTTAACCTTGTTAAGGTTATCATTCCCGGTGAAGAAGAGAAGATCGGATACAGAGAGAGTTACCAGCTTAAATATATCGGTAACAAAGTGGTATTCAATCCCGCTACAGCAGTTGTTGAAGTTATCAACGAAATGGATCGTATGGCTTCTCTTGCGGGAGAAAACCTCAACAGAGCCATGAACGCCCTCATTACTCTTGATGAAGATGATATCAACGAAGTATATGAAGTTGAAAAGAATATAAATTATCTTAATCATCAGATTACCAATTATCTTGTAAAGATAAACCAGAGTACACTGCCGATCGAAGACTTAAAGTCCATTGGCGGACTCTTCCATGTAGTAAATGATATCGAGCGAATCGGTGACCATGCCGAGAATATTGCTGATGCCGCAAGACAGAGAGTTGAAACCGGCGTTACGATTTCCAAGGAAGCACAGTCAGAGCTTGGAGAAATGCTTGATATGGTCAATGAGATCTACAGACTTTCGACAGAAATGTTTGTATCCGGTTCCGATAAGAATCTTCAGCGTATCAAGGATCTTGAAGATCGCATCGATGATGAAGAAAGACGTCTCCAGAAGAACCATGTAGACAGACTTACAAGAAGCGAATGTACTCCCGAAGCCGGCATGATCTTCTCGGATATCGTATCAGGTTTAGAGAGAGTGGCAGACCACTCCACCAACATAGCTTTCTCGGTATTACCTGAAAATTCACAGCCTGCAACGGCGGACTGATATAAGTAAAAGGTGTAAAAATGATAAAGAGATTAGTAGTATTATTGGGTGCGGTTTTACTTGTTACACTTCAGGGCTGCGGCGGTAACGCAGAGATCCTTAATAAGCTTACGGGTACCTTTGAATATGAAGAAGATTTTACCGATGAAGTCATGGATTTCATAGCCGTGACAGATGGTGATGATGTTAATATTTCTACCGGTGATCTCGAATTCACTTTGACGGGAACACTGAGTATTACTGAAGATGGTTTATTTTCTTTTTCCTATGATTCGGATGACATAAAGAAGTGGATGGAAACAGCCAGGTCAGAAGAAAGCGATCTTCTTGAAGCTTACATCGAAGGACTTGAAGAAAAGATCGCAACCGGTATGAACATGTCCATTGATGATTTCAAGAATAAATACGAGGCAGTGGATTATTCTGAACTTTATGAAAAGATTTACGGAGAGACCTTTGATTCAGTCTTAGACAGACAGTTTGATGAATTGGAGGATAATCTTATCGAAGCGGTTGAATCCATGAAGGATTCAGGAAGTGTTAATGCAGGAAGAAAAGAAATAAGATTTATAAGTGACATTAAGGATGGAGCTTTCTTAGCTTCCTACGATGAAGAAAATGATACCGTCACATTAAATCCCGATACCGAGCAGGAAATAATATTAAATCGGGTAAAATAATTGAATTTAGTTATATAAAGCCGGAGAGTGTTCTCCGGCTTTATTATATTCTTAGGATCAATTTATCTTGCTGTAAGAAGTTCGTAATAGAATCCTTTTCTGTTTATGAGTTCTGTATGGTTACCCATTTCTATAATATTTCCGCCCTTCATGACTAAGATCAGATCCGCATTTCTGATAGTTGAAAGCCGGTGGGCAACGATAAAGCTTGTACGTCCCTTCATGAGGGTTTCAAAGGCTTCCGTGATCTTTATTTCCGTTCTTGTATCGATTGAAGAAGTAGCTTCATCGAGTATCAGAATGGGAGGTATGTTCAGCATAAGTCTTGCTATGCAGAGTAACTGTTTCTGCCCCTGAGAAATATTTTCGCCGTCTGCTGCAAGCTGGGTTTCGTATCCGTTTTCAAGTCTCATGATAAAGCTGTGAGCATGAGCTTTTTTGGCAGCTTCCATCACTTCTTCAAGGGTCGCATCCGGGTTTCCATAGCGGATATTATCAAGAACGGAAGCTTCTTTTAACCAGGTATCCTGAAGCACCATACCGATGTTTTTACGGAGTATCGATTTGGGAATCCGTGTTGTTGCATTATTATCTATGTAAATATCACCTTTGTCTGGATCATAAAAACGCATTAAGAGATTAATGAAGGTAGTCTTACCGCAGCCTGTGGGCCCGACAATGGCGATATGATCGCCTTTCTTAACTGAAAAAGTAATGTCTACTAAAAGCTTTTTGTTCTTATCATAGCTGAAGCTTAAATCCTTTACGTCCACATTTCCTTCAAATGATTCAAGTTTAAAGCTTTCTTCATCGCCGTCGGCTCTGTTTTCTTTATCTAAGAATTCAAATATTCTTGCGGAAGAAGCAACGGCATTCTGGAATTCGGCAAATACTCCGGAAATTTCATTAAAGGGCTTGGTATATTGATTGGCATAGCTTAAGAAGCAGGATAGAGTACCGATGGTGATACGTCCCTGTATACCCAGGATCCCGCCTAAAATACCTACTCCCGCATATACAAGATTGTTTACGAATCTTGTCACCGGATTGGTGGTGGAGCTATAGAAGAGAGCCTTTAAATTGGCTTTTGAATAGCTTTTGTTTTTATCCTTAAATTCATCAAATACCGCATCTTCACTGTTAAAGGCTTTTACAACTCTGACACCCTTAACATTTTCATTGATATATGTTGTGAGCTTTCCTTGGAGGTCAGCCTGCTTTTTAAAATATGTAAAGGTTCTTTTTGAAATAAAGGATGCGGCAAAGAGGGAAACAGGAGTCAGGATTATTACCAGTATCGCGATCATTAAGTTAATGCGTACCATGAATACGAGAGTTGCAAGGATTGTTAAGACTCCTGTGAAGACCTGCGAAAATCCCAGCAGTAATCCGTCGGAAAGTCTTTCCACATCGGAAATGAGTCTTGTGAGTATATCGCCCTGTCCCATGGAATCAATGGTCGATACGGGAACTGAGTGGATCTTGTTAAATAAGCTGATGCGTAAATCTTTAACGGTTTTGATGGCTACTTTATTATTAATGCTTGTCATGATATAGCCGGAGAGAGCATTTACTATTATCATCACGGTAAAAGAAAGAAGTATTTCTTTTATGGCGGTAAATGAAACTTTTTCGGCCCCTATCATCTCATCAATGGCGCGGCCTATGAGAACCGGCATGTAGAGACTTGAAAATACATTAAGAGAAGCCATGATAAGTGAAAGGATCACCCATGGTATGCTTGGCTTAATGAGTTTAAATATTCTTATGTAAGTTGACTTATTAACATTACCTGATTTCATGATCTTCACTCCGTAAAGGCTTTTTGTGAATTGTAGATTTCTTTGTAAATCGCGCATGTATCAAGGAGCTTTTCGTGAGTATCAAAACCTGCGATATCGCCGTCATCAAGGACCATAATGCGATCCGCATCCATTATCGAGTTAATGCGCTGGGCTATTATTATGGTGGTTAAGTTTTTTAAAGTCTTTATGCCTTTTCTGAGTCTTGAATCCGTTGCATAATCAAGAGCACTGGATGAATCATCAAGAATAAGAATGGGGGCTTTTTTAACAAGAGCTCTTGCTATGCATACACGCTGCTTTTGCCCGCCCGAAAGATTGGCGCCGCCTTCAAGTATCGGCATATCAAGGCCCTGTCCCTTGTCTTCGACAAATTCCGCGCACTGCGACAATCTAACCGCATTAAGCAATTCTTCGTCAGTAGCATCGGGATCTGCAAGCTTTAAGTTTTCTTTTAAAGTACCCGAAAAAAGCTGAGCTTTCTGGGGAACATAGGAATATGAGTTTCTGAGCGATGAAAGAGTGAGTTCCTTAATATTTTTATTTTTATATTTGATCTCACCGCCCGTCACATCATAGAAACGCATGAGCAATGAAGCTATGGTTGATTTACCGGAACCGGTACCTCCGATGATACCGATGGTTTCGCCGGGCCTGATCACAAAATTCATGTTACTTATGAATGCTTCTTTTGATTCGGGATAGGAAAATGTTGCATTTTCAAAGCTTATGATTGACTCCGTATCAGGAAGTTCTTTTGCATCAATGGCACCTTCATCGGAAAGGGCGTTTTCGGTATCGAGCATGTCACCGATCCTTCCTGCGGAAGCAAAGGCTTTATTGATGGTAATAAAGAGATTGGTAAGCTTAACAAGCTCAACCAGGATCTGGGACATGAAATTAACAAGCGCATAAACCTGACCGCTTGTAAGATTCCCGGTATTAACAAGAATACTTCCACGGTAAATAAGCACCAGCATGCACACATTCACGATTATTACCGTTATGGGATTTAATACGGCGGAAATGCGGGCCGTAAAGAGGGATGTGTTTGCAAAGAAAGTGTTATCATCGGAAAATTCTTCTTTTTCGCGAGCCTCCTGATTAAAAGCTCTTACCACTCTGACGCCGGTAAGATTTTCACGGACATGGGATGTGAGAGTATCGAGGCTTCTCTGGATCTTCGCATAAAGAGGTATCGTGATGATGGTTATCAATGAAACCGCAATAAATAAAAGAGGGATCAGCACCACAAAAATAAGAGCAGCCCTTACGTTTACGGTAAATGCCATGATCATTGCGCCGAAAACCACGAAAGGAGAGCGGAGCAAGAGTCTTAGTACCATATTTACTCCGTTCTGAACCTGATTTATATCATTGGTGATCCTTGTGATAAGTGAAGAAGAACCGAATCTGTCGATGTTTTCATAGGAGAAGTTGATGATTTTCTTAAATAAAGCATTTCTTACACTTTCAGCAAAAGAAACAGCTACCTTTGCCGCAAAATATTGGGCGATGAGGGAACATACGAGACCCGTTATGCAGAAGGCGACTAAAATAAGGCCGTTTCTTTTTATGATATCGTAGTCTTTTAGCTTAATACCTTCATCGATGATCCCTGCCATTATAAGGGGCACGAATAATTCAAACAGAGCTTCCAGCATTTTAAAAAGGGGAGCGATTATACTTTGAAATCTGTAAGGTTTAAGAAAGACAGCAAGTTTTCTCATTAATTTCTCCTAAATTTACTTTATGTAAAATTATATCTTATAAACAGTAGTTTTTAAACCGAAAATTCCTTTACTATAAAAACAAAAAAACGTATAATGATTTTCGTATTTATTTGTACACTAAGTTTATTTTTTTGAATGGAGTATGGTATGAAAGAACTTAAAGACTATGTAAGAAGTATCCCTGATTTTCCCGAACCCGGTATTATTTTCAGAGATATAACCAGCGTTCTTCAGGACGCTGAAGGTTTGCATCTTGCAATCGATACAATGGAAAATCTCATAAAGGATCTTGATTATGATGTGGTTGTGGGTCCCGAATCCAGAGGTTTTATCTTCGGAACTCCCATCGCTTATAATAACAGAAAGCCCTTTGTGTTAATAAGAAAGAAGGGTAAGCTTCCCTGCGAAACCGTATCCATCGACTATGATCTTGAATACGGCAAAGCTACCATTGAAATGCACAAGGATTCCATTAAGCCCGGACAGAAGGTTCTTATTATCGACGACCTTATTGCAACAGGCGGAACCACGGAAGCAATGGTTAAACTGATAGAAAGTCTTGGAGGAAAGGTTGTGGGCGTATGCGTTCTTATGGAACTTGCAGGTCTTAAGGGACGCGAGCGTTTAGGTTCAACACCTCTCTTCTCAGCTATTACTTACGAAGGAAAGTAGGATAGGGCATTGTCGGACAAAAAGGATGAAAACAATAAATTTAATATTGTAAATCCCGAGGAAGATGAATTCGAATTTAAATTTGACGACGGTCATATCGAAGCCATCGGAGAATTTATAAGTCCTGATGAACTGTTTCAGGACCTTATTCGTCGTGTGCGAAAATACCATCCTTCCGACGATATTTCACTTATAGAAAAGGCATACAGAGTTGCCGATGAAGCTCATCACGGACAGGTACGTAAGTCCGGTGAACCATATATCATCCACCCTCTGTATGTGGCAATTATCTTAGCAGACCTTGAACTTGATAAAGAAACCATTGTTGCAGGTATTCTGCATGACGTGGTGGAAGATACCATTTTTACAAAAGAAGAGATCGAAGAAGAATTCGGACCCGACGTAGCGCTCCTTGTTGACGGTGTAACCAAGTTAAAACAGTTCCAGATCAACGATGACCACGTATCCAAATTCTCCGGCGACAAGGACAAAGTCGAACTTCAGGCAGAGAACTTAAGAAAAATGTTCCTTGCCATGGCAAAGGATATAAGAGTTATCCTTATAAAGCTTGCGGACCGACTTCATAACATGCGTACTCTCGGCCATATGCCGGAAGAAAAGCAGCAGAGGATCGCCCGTGAAACTCTTGATATTTATTGTCCTATTGCTGACAGGCTCGGTATTTCCAAGATCAAGGTTGAGCTTGATGACTTATCATTTAAATATTTAAAGCCTGCAGAATTCCAGAATCTAAAGAAACTCATTGCCATCAGAAAATCTGAGCGTGAACGTTATATTCAGGGAATAGTTGCGGAAGTTGACGCACATATCAAAGAAGCGGGCATCAAAGCCAAGATCGACGGGCGTGTTAAGCATTTTTATTCCATTTATAAGAAGATGGTCAATCAGAACAAGTCCATCGACCAGATCTATGATCTGTTTGCGGTAAGGATCATTGTTGACTCCGTGAGAGACTGTTATGCGGCTCTCGGTGTCATCCATGAAATATATAAACCCATTCCCGGACGATTCAAGGATTATATTGCAATGCCTAAGCCCAATATGTATCAGTCATTGCATACCACCCTTATCGGTTCTTCGGGACAGCCCTTTGAAATTCAGATCCGTACGGAAGAAATGCATCGTGCCGCAGAATTCGGTATCGCCGCTCACTGGAAATACAAGGACAGTGCCGACGGCAAGCAGGTTCCGGAGCAGGAAGCCGAGAAATTCGCGTGGCTCAGAAGGATCCTTGAATGGCAGAATGACTTGTCGGATAATAAGGAATTCATGGATGTGTTAAAGAGCGACCTGGATCTTTTCTCCGACAGCGTTTATTGCTTCACACCTACAGGTGATGTCAAGAATCTTCCTGCCGGAAGCACACCAATAGATTTTGCCTACAGCATTCACTCCGCGGTAGGTAACAAAATGATCGGCGCCAGAGTTAACGGCCAGCTCGTTACCATCGATTATGAAATAAAGAACGGTGACAGAGTAGAGATCGTAACCAGCCAGAACTCCAAGGGTCCCAGCCGTGACTGGCTTAATATCGTTAAGTCCAACCAGGCAAAGACCAAGATCACACAGTGGTTTAAAGCCGAATATAAAGAAGAGAATATCAGCCGCGGTAAGGATGCATTTATCAATTACTGTAAGTCACGTTCCATCGGCTTAACCGATATATTGATACCAAAGTATCAGGAAGCTATTCTTCGTAAATTCGGATTTAATGACTGGGATGCGGTTCTTGCGGCCATCGGCCACGGCGGCGTAAAAGAAGGTCAGATCATCGGCAAGATGGTGGAAATGTATGAAGCTGACAAGAAAGCTTCCATGACTGATGCCGAGATCGAAGCCATGGTTAATGAAGAAGGACGGACCATCCGTCCGAGACGTGAAGGCTCCGGAAACGGTATTGTTGTTAAGGGTATTCATGATGTGGCAGTGCGCTTCTCAAAATGCTGTTCACCAGTACCGGGTGATGAGATCGTGGGCTTTGTAACAAGAGGCCGTGGTATTTCCATTCACAGAACGGACTGTATCAATGTGGTATCTCTTCCCGAAATGGACAGAGTGCGCTTAATAGAAGCAGAGTGGCAACCGGAAGAAATCTCCAACGAGAAATACCCTGCGGAATTCAGAATCTATGCCACCAACCGTACAGGTCTTCTTGCTGATGTTTCAAAGGCTTTGACGGAAAAGAATATCAGTATTATTTCTTTAAATACCAAGGTAAATAAGCAGAACTTAGCTACCATGAATATTTCGATCGAGATCGAAAGCAGAGAAGCTCTTGCCCGTATTGTTGAAAAGCTTCGAAGCATTGAAAGCGTAGTTGATATCGAAAGAACAAGAGGATAATTACTTTGATAAAGATTGATAAAATGTGCCTCGGCATGTTCAGTACCAATTGCTATATCGTGCATCGCGAAGAATCCGATGAGTGTCTTGTATTCGACCCTGCGGATTCCGGTAAATATATTTTCGATACATTAAAAGAAAAGGGCCTTAAAGTAGCGGGTATCTTTATTACCCACGGTCATTTCGATCATATTTACGGTGTTGATGAATTAAGAAATCTGTCAGGTGCCAAGGTTTATGCAGGCACTGAAGAAGAAAAGCTTTTATCGGACGAGAGCATGAACTGCTCCCTTCAGATGGGAAGAGTCGTTAAAGTGACTCCCGATATTTTCTTACGTGACGGTGAAGAAACAGACCTTGCGGGCATAAAGGTTAAAACCCTTGAAACACCGGGACATACCATCGGTTCTGTTTCTTTTTATATCGAAGAAGCCGCCATATTGATAGTGGGAGATCTGATCTTTTTGGAAAGCGTGGGAAGAACGGATCTGCCCACCGGAAGCATGAAGACTCTTGTTAACAGCGCAAAAGAAAAGATACTTACACTCCCCGATAAAACAAGAATCTACCCCGGCCACGGCGGTACCACTACAGTAGGAAATGAAAAGGATTATAATCCCTTTTTAAGTTAAGAAATACATGAAGATAGATATTTTTACAGATAAAGAAGAATTTTCATATGATATATATTCTTTGGTAAAAGCCTTCTGTCCCCAAGGGGATCTGAAGGTTTTTGTTAAGGATGAAGAAGGCCGTGGCGCAGAAGAGTGCTACAGCCTTTTTGAAGAAGAAGGAAGGCTTTCTTTTTATAAAAATAAAGACCTTCTTTTTTCGGAAGAGGTGAAGCCTAAATCAGAGAGAGCGGAACTTAAAAATACAGTTAAGTCCGTGATCTACAAAGGGCTTTCAGGATTGCTCGGGCCCCTTCCCTGGGGAGATTTAACGGGCATCCGCCCCACTAAGATCGCCCGCCTCTTAAAGGAAGAGGACAAATCCGATGAAGAAGTCCTTGGCTACATGAAGGATACATACTTTGTGAGCGATGAAAAGTCCGAGCTTGCCCTTTCCATTGCAAAAAGGGAACTTGATATTTTAAAGCCTTTACGAAAGGGTCTTGGATACAGTCTTTACATAGGAATCCCTTTCTGTCCCACCACATGTCTTTATTGTTCTTTTACATCAAATTCAATAGCCTTGTGGAAAAACAGAGTTTCCATTTATCTGGATGCATTAAAAAAAGAGATCGCATTTGTTGCTGACGCATTAAAGGATAAGGTCCTTGATACGGTTTATATAGGAGGCGGTACGCCCACAACCTTATCACCCGAGGAACTTGAGGATCTTCTTTCTTACCTTGAATCGAAGCTCGATTTAAGCGGTATCCTGGAATTCACGGTGGAAGCCGGACGTGCCGATTCCATTACGATAGAGAAGCTTAAGGTATTAAAGCGACATAATGTCACGAGAATAAGCGTAAATCCCCAGACCATGAATCAGGAAACCTTAGATATCATCGGACGCCGACATACGGTTGAGGACGTGGTAAGAGCTTTTAATGACGCAAGAAGCTTAGGATTTAATAATATAAACATGGATATTATTCTTGGTCTTCCCGGCGAAGGCGAAGCGGAAGTAAGGAAGACGATCGATGATATAGTTTCACTAAATCCCGATTCCCTCACAGTCCATTCACTTGCAGTTAAGCGCGGTTCCAGAATGCATGAACGTATACTGGAAAAGGGTTATGAACCAATGGTAAATACCGACGGCACCATGAAGATCGCGGGGGATGGCGCAAAAAGACTTAACATGGTACCATATTATTTGTATCGCCAGAAAAACATGGCAGGCAATTTTGAAAATGTGGGCTATGCAAAAGAAGGTTGCTTTGGTATCTATAATATCCTTATAATGGAGGATGTTGAACCGATAGTAGCATTAGGCCCCGGTTCAGTTTCCAAGGTTATTACCAAAGAAGGCACTTTGGAGCGAAGCGACAATGTAAAGGATGTAGCTCTTTATATTGATCAGATCGATGAAATGATAGAAAGAAAAAGACAACTGTTTGCTCTTTGGAGCTAGAAAGGATCATATATGTCACTTGTTAAAAAGCCTGTAACGGGTATGAAAGAAATTATGCCGAAGGAAATGGAAATAAGAGATTACGTTATCCGCGTTATCAAAGAAACCTATGCGACCTTCGGTTTTACTTCAATAGAAACTCCCTGTCTTGAGGATATCAAGAATCTTTCAAGCAAGCAGGGCGGCGAAAATGAAAAGCTTATATTTAAAGTATTAAAGCGCGGTGAAAAGCTTGATCTTGCTTCAGCAAAAGAAGAAGCCGACTTAACTGACATGGGCTTAAGATACGATCTTACCGTTCCCCTGGTCAGATTCTATTCAAATAATCAGAACAGCCTTCCTTCACCCTTTAAAGCTCTTCAGATGGGTAATGTATGGAGAGCCGACAGACCTCAGAAAGGTCGTTACCGTCAGTTCATGCAGTGTGATATCGATATCTTCGGTGAAGCAACAAACCTTGCTGAAATCGAACTTATCCTTGCAACCACCACCACTCTCGGTAAGATCGGCTTCAAAAATTTTGAAATAAGGATCAATGACAGACGCCTTCTTAAAGCCATGGCAACCTATGCAGGCTTTGATGAAGATAAATTCGATACAGTGTGCGTGATCCTTGATAAGCTTGATAAGATCGGTCTTGAAGGTGTTAAGGAATGCTTAAAGGAAGAAGGCTTCTCGGAAGAATCCGTTAACAGATATGTGAGCCTTTTCGATGGATTAAAAGAAGGTATCGAAGGCATCAAATCACTTAAAGCTACTCTCGGCGATGTATTAAGCGATGATGTTGTTACAAATCTTACTGAGATCATCGATACCGTAGATAAAGCAAAGAAGGCTGAATTCAAGCTTGTGTTCGATCCTTCTCTTGTAAGAGGTATGGGCTACTACACCGGCACGATATTTGAGATCGCAATGCCCGAATTCGGCGCTGCCTGCGGTGGCGGCGGCCGTTACGATAAGATGGTAGGTAACTTCACTGGCCAGGACGTTCCTGCCTGCGGATTCTCCATCGGTTTTGAACGAATCGTTCTTTTGCTTATGGAAAACAATTTCAAGATTCCCGGTAAATCCGAAAAGATTGCTTATTTAATCGAAAAGGACATGCCCAAGGATAAATATCTTGAAGTATTGACCGAAGCCATGGCAGAACGTGAAAAAGGAAAGAGCGTTCTTGTTACCAAAATGAATAAGAACAAAAAGTTCCAGAAGGAACAGCTTACGGAAGAAGGATATACTGAATTCAAGGAATTTTATAACAATCCGTTTAGCAACTAATTGTAGTATTTTCTTAAGATGCCCGTAAATGGAGGTTCCTGATGGAAAAGAACAATTTATATATTTATCTTGCCGATATAAAAACCACTGACGGTAACGCATTAATGGAAAAGTTCGGGCAGACCTTTGAGCCTGCCAGACTTGAGCGGATCGAGCGATGCACCAACGCAAGAGAGAAGACCACTCTTATTGCAACAGGTGTGCTTCTTCAGGCTGCACTTAAGCGTTTTGGAGTATCCACGGCGGACATTGATTACAAAGAACATGGAAAGCCATTCATAAAAGGCAAAGAGGATCTGTTTTTTAATATTTCCCATTCAGGCAACTTTATCATGATTGCCGTATCGGGGCAGGAAATCGGTATCGACATTCAGAAGCCGGTTCCTTATAAAGAAGCTTTGGTAAATAAGATCCTTAATTATGAAGAGCGTACTACTCACGCCGACGATCTTGTTAAGCACCTTAACAGGATCTGGGCAATCAAAGAAGCATATACGAAGCTTACCGGAGAAGGCATTTCCAAGGAATTCTCGGAAATTACCTACGAAGAAAATGATTTTTCCTTAAACGTATTTGATAAGGGTGAGCCCGCAGCAAAGGGAAAGATCGTATATAATGATGATTTATACGAAGCCTGCGTTCTTGCAAAAGAAGATTTCGAGGTTTCTGAACTTGATAAATTAAGCTTATAAAGGAGTGTTTATTATTTGGATACTGAAGGTGTCATACAATTACTGATCTTATTCTTTTTACTTTTGTTATCTGCATTCTTTTCATCTGCAGAAACGGCCTTAAGCTCAGTATCAAGAGCTGCTCTTCGTGCCATGGAAGAAGAGGGAAAGAAGAACGCCAAGATGCTTTCAAAGGTGTTAAATGATTACGACAGGATGCTTTCCACTATACTTGTGGGTAACAACATCGTAAATCTGAGTGCATCATCACTTGCAACCATTTTTACCATGAAGCTTTTTGGCAATGCATATGTTTCTTTATCCACCGGAATTCTTACTTTTCTTGTACTTATTTTCGGTGAGATCGTGCCAAAGACCTGGGCAAGAAGAAATGCGAAGAAGGTTTCTTTGTTTTTTTCATATCCCATCAGATTTTTCATGGTGATTCTTTTTCCCATAGTTGTGGTTGTTAATGCGGTTTCCGGCTTTATCCTGTTTATTTTCAGACAGGGTTCGGCTTCCGACCATCATATTACCGAGTCGGAATTACGTTCCTATGTGGATGTATCCAAGGAAGACGGCGCTATCGAGGAAGATGAGCATGATATCATAAATAATGTATTTGATTTCAGGGATTCGGTAGCTAAAGACATTATGATCCCCCGAATCGACATGACATCCATTTCCATTGATGCGACCTATAAGGAAGTCATGAAGGTGTTCAGAGAATCCATGTACACAAGACTTCCGGTATATAAAGAAGAAAAAGAAAATATCGTAGGCTTTATAAATATCAAGGATTTGATTCGCTTAAAGGATTCCGAATCCTTTAAGGTATCCAAGTATTTAAGAAATGCCTATTATACCTACGAATATAAAAAGACCAATGATCTGATGCTTGAAATGCGTAAGGCAAGCATGAATCTTACTTTCGTAAATAACGAATACGGCGAGACGGTGGGTATGATCACTCTCGAAGACCTGCTTGAAGAAATCGTCGGTGAAATAAGAGATGAATATGATGCTGATGAAGAACGCCAGATCGTTGAAACGGAAGATGGTTTCTTAATAGAAGCCCGCATGAAACTTGAAGATATCAATGACAGTCTCGGTACTGATTTTAAGTCGGAAGACTATGACAGTATCGGCGGTCTTATCTTGGATCAGCTTGACCGTATCCCCTCTGACCAGGAAGAGGTAACCCTTCCTGACGGAACACTTTTAAAGGTATGCGGCATAAAGCAGAATCGTATAGTAAAGGTACTTGTTAAATTACCTGAAAAAGAAGCAGAAGATGTGGACAGCGAATAGTCGCTGTCCATTTTCACGAAAGGATATTATGGACAGAACTCTCAAGATAATAGGAACGGTTCATACGGATTTCCCCGAAAAGTTCGGAATTCCCAGGCAGAGTGGTTTGATCCCTGAATTAAAGGGATATATTTCTTTTGAAAAAGAATACAGGAATCCCGACTTTATACGCGGAATTGAGGACTTTGAATATATCTGGGTATTGTGGGAATTTGATGTGCCGAGAAAAGAAAGAGTTTCT
Source organism: Lachnospiraceae bacterium (assembly GCA_016283575.1). Lineage (GTDB taxonomy): Bacteria > Bacillota > Clostridia > Lachnospirales > Lachnospiraceae > UBA1258. The sequence goes on from JAEEND010000028.1 coordinate 89,312, forward strand.
GCAACGGTGCTTCCTCCCCGTCTCGGAGGAAAAACACATATGGGAGTTTTTGCTACAAGAAGTCCCTTCAGACCAAATCCCATAGGCCTTTCTTCAGTAAGACTTGACGGAGTAAAAGAAACGGAAAAGGGCCCAATATTACTTATAAGCGGCGTAGATATAAGAGATAATACCAAGGTATATGATATTAAGCCCTATTTAAACTATGCCGATGCACATCCCGATGCGAAAAGCGGCTTCGGCGGAGAGAATCTTGATTACAGGCTGGAAGTTGATTTCCCTGAGGAATTATTGAATGTTTATCCGGAAGATAAGAGAGCTCTCGCTATAGAAATCCTTAAGCAGGATCCGCGCCCCGCATATCAGGAGGATCCTGACAGAAGATATGGTGTTTCTTTTGCGGGATTCGATATACATTTTAAGGTTTCCGAGGGAATTCTTAGGGTCATTCGGGTTGTACCTTTAAATTGATTGTGTTATACTTTCTAAGTTATGTTTAGTAATTTTAAAGGAGAATAGACATGAGTAAATCAAAGGGTTTTGTTGCAATTGTACTGATCCTCGTTGCAACAATATTTTTTGGCTATATGGATGTTTTCGGCATCGGTGCCAATAAGTCAGGTTCCATGAAGGATATTATTTTAGGACTCGACCTTGCCGGCGGTGTCAGCATCACATATCAGGTTGTGGGTGATGAAAATCCTTCCACTCAGGATCTTGACGATACTGTATATAAGTTACAGCAGCGTGTAGCTAACTACAGTACAGAAGCGGTTGTATACAAAGAAGGTAACAATCGTATCAATATTGAAATTCCCGGTGTTTATGATGCCAATGCCATTCTGCAGGAACTTGGTAACCCCGGTACACTTTACTTCTTAAAGCATTATGCTAAAGACGGTACCGAAAACTATTCCTACACAGGAAACGGCTGGGTACTTAACCGTTCCATCGACGAGCTTAAAGCTGACGGTTCCGTAGTACTTGAAGGTACGGATGTTGTTGATGCTCAGGCAGGTGTTGCAAGAGATGATATGGGTAACTCCGAGATCATGGTTCACTTAACACTCAGCGAAGCAGGCAAGGTTGCATTCAAAGATGCTACCGAAGAAGCTTACAACAACGGCAAGGACGTTATCGCTATTTACTATGATGGTAATTTCGTAAGCGTTCCCCGAGTACAGGCTGTTATTTCAGACGGTATTGCTCAGATCACAGGTCAGAGCGACTACGAAGAAGCTGAAAAGATCGCAAGCACCATCAGAATCGGTGGCCTTTCACTTGAACTTGAAGAATTACGCAGTAACGTTGTTGGCGCATCCCTCGGTGTTGAAGCCATCAACTCAAGCTTAAAGGCCGGTATTGTCGGTTTCGCGGTTGTAGTAGTTCTTATGCTTGCAATTTACTTCCTTTTCGGTTTAACCGCAAGCATTGCACTTGGCTTATATGTAACCCTTGAACTCTTTTTAATAAATGCATTCGGTATTACATTGACCCTTCCCGGTATTGCAGGTTTCATCCTTTCAATCGGTATGGCGGTTGATGCCAACGTTATTATTTTCGCACGTATCAGAGAAGAATTAAGAACAGGCAAGACCATCGGTTCTGCCATTAAAGTAGCTTATTCCAAGGCTATGAGCGCAATTCTCGACGGTAACATCACAACCCTTATTGCAGCTGTTGTACTTTGGGTAATGGGTTCAGTATCCATCAGAGGCTTCGCTCAGACTCTTACACTCGGTATCTGCTTATCAATGTTTACAGCTATTGTAATCACTAAGCTTTTACTTAACTCCTTCGTAGCTTTAGGTATCACAAATCCCAAGGTCTACGGAGTGGCAAAAGAAAACAAGAAGATTGATTTCTTATCAAAGAAGGGAATCTTCTTCCTTGCTTCAACTCTTGTAATCGTAGCAGGTGTTGTAACAATGCTCTTTGTTAACCCCAAGGAAGAGAGAAGAGGAAATGCTCTTAACTTCAGCCTTGAATTCTTAGGCGGAACACAGACAACAGTTCCTTTCGATAAGAATTACGAACTTGAAGAGATAAGCAATCTCATGGTTTCCGATATTGAAGGAATCGTAGGCGATCCTAACGTTATCACCAATAAGGTTCAGGGAACCAACGAAGTAATCTTCAAGACTGTAGTGCTTAATGCAGATCAGAGAGAAGAACTTAACAGATACTTTGCTGATAATTACAATGTAGATATTGAAACCATTCAGTCAGAATCCATAAGCTCCACCATCAGCGCCGAATCTCAGAAAGAGACCATCATAGCTGTTATTGTGGCAATCGTGCTTATGCTTATCTACATCTGGTTCAGATTTAAAGATATCCGTTTCGGCGCAAGCTCAGTTATCGCTCTTGCCCATGACGTTCTTGTAACATTGGCTTTCTATGCATTTGCATATGTCAGCGTAGGTTCCACTTTTGTAGCTTGTATGCTTACAATAGTAGGTTACTCCATCAACGCTACGATCGTTATCTTTGACAGAATCAGAGAAAATCTCAAGGAAGCAACAAGAAAGTCCCAGTTAAAGGACATTGTAAATGATAGTATTACTCAGACATTATCAAGAAGTATCTTTACTTCACTTACAACTTTTGTAATGGTAGTTGCCCTTTACATATTCGGTGTAAGCAGCATTAAAGAATTTGCGCTTCCCTTAATGGTAGGTATTCTCGCAGGTACATATTCATCCATCTGTCTTGCAGGTGCTATGTGGTTTGTATTCCGTACTAAGTTTGCCAAGAAGGAAGCTTAAGCTCAGGAGAACAGTACATGAAGAAATGGGTAGAAATCAGAAAATCCGGAAATTTTGTAGAACTTGCAAAAGAATACGGAGTTTCTCCGGTTGTTGCCCGTATCTTACGTAACAGAGATCTTTTATCAAAAGAAGAAGTTAATAACTTCTTGAGCTTCAATGAAAATATATTACACGATCCATTCCTTTTACCGGGGATGGACCGTGTAATTTTTGTTTTAAAAGAAAAGATCGAAGCAGGTAAAAAGATCCGAATCATCGGGGATTATGACGTAGACGGTATTTCCGCGACATTTATATTATATAAAGGTCTTAAATACTTCGGCGCGGATTGTGATTATGTGATACCTCACAGAATTGAGGACGGCTACGGCATTAATATTAAGCTGATTGAAAATGCCGTAAGTGACGGAATAGATACGATCATTACCTGTGATAACGGTATCGCCGCATCGGCTCAGACGGATTATGCCAATGAATGCGGAATTACCATGCTTATTACGGATCATCATGAAGTCCCCTTTGAAGATGTGGGGGGTGAAAGAAATTATATCATTCCCAAAGCGGAAGCCGTAACAGATCCTAAGCTTCCTGATTCTTCGTATCCATTTGAAGGTATCTGCGGTGCAATGGTGGCATATAAGCTTATTTTAGCTTATGCTTCTAAATCGGATTCCATTGATGCTGCTTCTTTTAACGAGTTAAAAGAAGAGTTACTGGAATTTGCCGGGATAGCCACTGTCTGCGATGTAATGGAATTACGGGACGAAAACAGATTCATTGTAAAAAAAGCCTTGAAATCAGTAGCTCGCAGTAAAAACATGGGACTAAGAAGCTTACTTAAAGTAACAGGCCTTGAAGGTAAGGCTTTGTCAGCTTTTCATTTTGGATTTGTAATAGGTCCGTGCTTAAATGCCAGCGGTCGACTTGATACTTCATTAAAGGCTCTGTCTCTTTTCTTATGTGAGGACGAGGAAGAAGCTTTAAACAGAGCGGAAGAGCTTAAGAATTTAAATGAAGAGCGTAAATACATGACCATGACCGAAGCTGAGAAAGCTTTTGAAATGGTGGATTCCATGGAAACTGTTCCGAAGGTGCTGGTAATCTACCTTCCTGATTGTCATGAAAGCCTTGCGGGTATCATTGCGGGAAGAGTAAGGGAAAAATATGTACGCCCCACCTTTGTATTAACCAAAACCGAAAAAGGTTTAAAGGGTTCCGGTCGAAGCATTGAAGCCTATGATATGTATGAAGGCTTAAATAAAGCGAAGGATTTACTTACAAAATTCGGCGGGCATAAAATGGCCGCGGGAATTTCTTTGGAAGAAAGTAATCTCGAAGAATTTAAGAAGCGCATCAATGAAACAGCAGATCTAAAAGAAGATGATTTCGTCGATTCCCTGAGAATCGATATGGAGCTTCCCTTTAGATTCGCAGATCTTAATCTTGCAAAGGAACTTGAGATCCTTGAGCCCTTCGGCGTCGGAAACGACAAACCGATTTTTGCCAAGACCCATGTGAAATTCCTCACGGGAAAGAAGATGGGTAAAAATAACAATGTAGGCAAATACAGGATCATGGATGACGAAGGAAAGGTCTATGATCTCATTTACTTCGGCGATCTGCAGGAATTTGAAGATTACGTAAGACGGGAATTCGGCGATGAAACCGCCGATAATCTCCACGGAGACAGAGTATTAAATATTTATATGAATATATGCTATTATGTGTCGGTGAACAGCTTCAGAGGAGTTGAATCAGTTCAGTACATAATGCAGCATTATCAATGATTTTTCCATAAAATAAGAAAAGCCCTTGCCGTCGCAAGGACTTTTCCACTATGAGGGGGAGATAGTGAGTTTTATCAACTATCTTGATTTCATCATACAGTACAATTGTGTTCAAATTGTGAAGACTATGATAAAATTTTAAATATCTAAAAAAAAATTCGTTTTAAATGCCGAGGGGGACATTTAAGTATTTGCATTAAATCAGGGAGAATACCACTTGAATTGTTCTTTTGCGAAGATAATAATAAATATTTCCCATGAAAGCGTGGACAGGCCCTTCACTTATATCATTCCCGATAAGCTTAAAGGTTTAGTAAATGTCGGAACAGGGGTAATGGTTCCCTTTGGACAGGGTAATAAGCTTAAACAGGGCTTTGTACTGGAACTTACGGATGAAACCGATGTCCCTGAAAATAAGCTTAAAGAAATAGATTCCATATTAGTAAACGGAATAGCACTTGAAGATAACAGAATACGGCTTGCTTACTGGCTTAAGCGTAATTACGGCTCCACCATGATCAATGCTTTAAAGACCGTACTTCCCGTTAAGGAAAAGGTAAAAGAAAGCATTAAGGTTACCATTGTGAGAAAGGCATCCCTGCCCGAAATCGATGCCTATATCGAAGACGCCATCAAAAAGCGTAAGGTAGCTGAATTACGCCTTCTTTATGCAATAAAGGAAGATGAAAGAATACTTAAAACCATTGTAACTGACAAGCTTCATGTGTCTTCAACGGTTATCTCAAAGCTCTGTGAAAAGGGCTTGATCGAAGCGGAAGAAGAAAGAGTATTCCGTGATCCCAATAAGAATCAATATGAGCGTGATGCAAGTCTTTCTTTAAGCCCCGAGCAGAAGCTTATTGTTGATACTGTCAGAAGTGACTGGGCTTCAGGTAAAAGTGAAACTTATCTTATACGCGGTATTACAGGTTCAGGTAAGACGGAAGTCTATATGCAGATAATTGCCGATGTAATAAATGAAGGCAAACAGGCGATAGTGCTTATCCCTGAAATTGCCTTAACTTACCAGACTCTTATGCGGTTTTATAAGAGATTCGGGGACAGAGTAAGTGTCATGAACTCGACACTTTCAAAGGGTGAAAAATACGATCAGTACGAAAAGGCCCTTGAAGGTAAGATAGATATAATAATAGGTCCGAGATCTGCGCTTTTCACTCCATTTAGAAATCTCGGAGTGATTATTATAGATGAAGAGCATGAAAGCTCCTATAAAAGTGAGAACAGCCCTAAGTATCATGCCAGGGAAACAGCCATTGAGATTGCAAGAATGCAGGGAGCAAGCGTGGTACTTGGTTCCGCTACGCCCTCAATTGATTCTTATTACAGAGGGAAAAGCGGTGAATATAAGCTCTTTACTTTAACCAAGAGACTCACCGGAAATCAGCTTCCAAGTGTATCGGTGGCGGATTTGCGTGAAGAGCTTAAGGCAGGCAACAAATCAATCTTTTCACGAGAGCTTCAGGAGAAGATCGAAGACAGGTTGAATAAGAAGGAGCAGATAATGCTTTTTCTTAACAGGCGCGGTGTTGCGGGCTTCGTATCTTGTAGAGCATGCGGGTTTGTAGTAAAATGTCCACATTGTGACGTTTCTCTTTCCCTTCACGGGTCGGGAAAGATGGTATGTCATTATTGCGGCTATACGGCTCCTGCTTATGAAAAATGTCCCAAGTGTAGATCACCTTATATTATGGGCTTCAGAGCGGGAACGGAGCAGGTGGAGGATGCAATCCACAAGATGTATCCTGCGGCACGAACCTTAAGAATGGATGCCGATACCACAAAAGAAAAGGATTCCTATGAAAAGATTCTTTCTTCTTTTTTAAATAAAGAAGCCGACATTTTGATCGGGACCCAGATGATAGTAAAGGGTCACGATTTTAAAAATGTCACACTTGTTGGTATAATTGCAGCAGACATATCTTTATTTTCACCTGATTTCAGAGCTGCGGAGAAGACCTTCCAGCTGTTGACACAGGCTGCGGGTAGAGCGGGAAGAGGCGATAAGCCCGGGGATGTAGTGATCCAGACCTATAAACCGGATCACTATGCCATCACACATTCCGTTACCCAGGACTATGAAGCATTTTATGAAGAAGAGATTTCATACAGAGATTTAATGGATTATCCTCCCGTAAAGCACATGCTTTCTGTTCTTGTAACAGGCGATACGGAAGTCTTTGTAAAGGCATTGTCAGAGCGCCTTGTAATGGAAATAAAGAAGAAATTTGATATATTTGTAATAGGGCCCGCACCTGCCAATATTTCAAAGATTAAAGATATATACCGATATGTTTTTTATATAAAATCATCGGATTATGAAAAGTTAATAAGCATTAAAGACTGTCTCGAGGATATTCTTTCAAAGCGTGAAAACAAGCGAGAGAGCGTGTTCTTTGACTTTGATCCTCAGAACATGGTTTAGGAGGTATTTATGGCACTTAGAAAAATAAGAGTTATGGGAGATCCCGTCCTTGAAAAGAGATGCAAGGAAGTTACTGAAATGACTCCCAGAACTAAATTTTTGATCGACGATATGGTTGATACCATGTATGAAGCTAACGGTGTAGGACTTGCCGCTTCTCAGGTCGGTGTATTAAAAAGAATCGTGGTCATCGATGTAACAGGGGAAGATTTAATGGTTTTGATCAATCCAGAGATCATCGCAACAGACGGAGAGCAGGAAGGCTATGAAGGTTGCCTCAGCATTCCCAATAAGTCAGGTCTTGTTAAGAGACCCAACTATGTAAAGGTTAAAGCCTTGAATGAAAATATGGAGCCTGTGGAGATCGAAGGAACAGAGCTTCTTGCAAGAGCGATCTTACATGAATGTGAGCATCTTGACGGTCATCTCTATGTAGAACATGTGGATGGCGGCGTTGAAGGCCTTGTTGATAATACTCAGTTACAGAGTGAGGATGAAGAAGAATGAAAATAGTCTTCATGGGAACGCCGGATTTCGCAAAAACCATACTTGAAGCTATTTACGAAGCCGGCCATGAAATTACGGCAGTATATACACAGCCCGACAAACCTAAGGGCAGAAGCGGCGCGCTTATAATGCCCCCTGTTAAAGAATATGCCCTTTCAAAGGGGCTTAAGGTTTACCAGCCTCTTAAGATAAAAGAAAAAGAAGAGGTTGAAAACTTAAAGAAGATTCCTGCGGATATTTATGTGGTAGCTGCTTTCGGACAGTTTTTATCGGAAGAAATACTTAATATTCCAAGATTCGGATGTATCAATGCCCACGGGTCACTGCTTCCGAAGTTAAGGGGCGCATCTCCCATCCAGCGAAGCATTGTTAACGGCGATGCGGAAACCGGAATTACCATTATGAAGATGGATAAGGGCATGGATTCCGGCGACATGATCAAAAAAGAAGCCATTCCGATTTTGGACAGTGACAACGAGACCACCTTATATGAAAAGCTTGCAGTACTCGGCGCCAAAATGGTGGTTGAAACTCTTCCCGAAATAGAAGCGGGTACCGCTACATATGTTAAACAGGATGAAAGTCTTGTGACATTCGCTCCCATGCTTAAAAAAGAGGACGGTAAGATTGATTTTAACAAGACTTCACGTGAAATCTTCAATCTTATCAGAGGCATCTGTGAATGGCCCACGGCATTTTCTTTTTACAATGGAAAATCCGTTAAGATATACGGAGCCTTCATCTCAAGTGAAAATGTGGAAGCTGATTTAAAGCCCGGCGAAATGTATGTAACCAAAAAGAAGATCCTTGTAAAGACCGGAGATGGATTCCTTGAACTTACGGATGTTCAGCTTGAAGGCAAGAAACCCATGAAGGCGGTTGATTTTATTAACGGTTCCCATCTTGTTACGGGAAATAAATTTGATTCATGAATGAAAATATTAGAGAGATCGTGCTGGACATTTTGTTGGAGCACGAAAACAGTAACAGAAAAAGTCATTTATTAATAAGAGATGTGCTTGATAAATATGATTATCTCAATGTAAAGGACAAGTCCTTTATTAAGAGAGTGGCGGAAGGCACGATCTCAAATAAGATTACCCTTGATTACGTGGCGGAGAGATTTAGTAAAAAAAGCGTTTCTAAATTGAAAGCCCCTGTCAGGGGTATTTTGCGTGAATCCATATATCAGCTTCTTTTTATGGATAAGGTACCCGATAATGCTGTCTGTGACGAAGCGGTGAAGCTTGTTAAAAAGCGAAGCTTCAAGGAATTTGCGCCTTTTGTAAACGGTGTGCTCAGGAATATCGCGAGGGAAAAAGGAGATATACTTTCTTTTTCGGAGATTACGGACAAGACAAAATATTTATCCGTGAAGTATTCCTGCCCCGAAGAGATCGTAAGGATTTTTATGAAGGAGCAGGATGATGCGGAGGGTATTCTTAAAGCGCTTAATGGTATAAAGACCACCTCCGTTAAGATAACGGAACCTGAAAAAGAAGAAGATATTTTATCAAAATGGCGGGATAAGGGGATTAAGTTTACCGGGATTCCCGGCCTTGAATCTGTATATTCCGTAGAAGATTTTGAAGGAGCCTACGGGCTTCCGGGTTTTTCTGAGGGTGCGGTGATCATTCAGGATAAAGCTTCAATGCTTGCTGCCATGGCTGCGGGAGTTAAGGAATCGGATAATAAAACTGTCCTCGATGTGTGCGCGGCTCCGGGCGGTAAAAGCTGCTTTATCGCAAAGACCATGAAGAACGGCCTGGTAATAAGCCGTGATCTTACGGATTATAAAGTAAACTTGATAAAGGAAAACGCAGAGCGTCTGCATCTTGATAATCTGAGAGCGGAGGTTCATGATGCCACTGTTTTCGATGAGAGTCTTGTAAACAAAGTGGACGTCCTTATATGCGATCTTCCATGCTCCGGGCTCGGTGTCATGGGGCGTAAGAGCGATATAAGATATAATATTACCAATGAAGGCATGAAAGAGATCTGCGATCTTCAGAAGGAAATATTAAATACCGTCACTAAATATTTGAAAAAGGGCGGAGTGCTTATTTATTCTACCTGCACCATTCATAAAGCGGAAAATGAGAAGGTTGTAAAATACATATTAAAGAACCTGCCGTTTACGGGAGATTCTTTGGTGCCTTATATTCCGGAAGCATTTAACAATACACGGGAATCCGATTTTTACCTGCAGTTGCTACCTAATTTAGATGATTGCGACGGATTCTTTATATCGAGATTTATTAAGAATGAATAACAAAAAAGATATTAAATCATACACATTAAGTGAATTAGAGGAAGAGCTTAAGGCTGCAGGCTTGCCTAAGTTCAGAGCCGGTCAGATTTATGAATGGCTTCATAAAAAGCTTGTTATGAGCTTTGATGACATGACCAATCTCTCAAAAGATTTGAGAGAGAAGCTGGACAGTGAATATTTTATTACCAATATTTCCACTGAGCTTGTGCAGACATCTAAGATTGACGGCACCAGGAAATATTTATTTAAGCTTTCCGACGGTAATTTCGTAGAGTCCGTGCTGATGCGTTATCATCATGGTAATTCCGTATGCATTTCATCCCAGGTCGGATGCCGCATGGGATGCCGATTCTGCGCATCCACGCTGGACGGCTTGACAAGAAACCTTCTTCCTTCCGAAATGCTTGATGAAATCTATCAGATCCAAAAAGAAACAGGGGAGAGGGTTCATAATATCGTGCTTATGGGAACCGGAGAGCCCATGGATAACTATGATAATGTGGTCCGTTTTCTGAAAATGATCACAAATCCCGACGGATTAAATATAAGCCAGCGAAATATTACCGTATCAACCTGCGGTATTGTAGAAAATATGAAGCGTCTGGCTATGGAAAAATTCCAGATAACATTGGCACTTTCTCTTCATTCCGTAACGGATGAAAAGCGAAGAGAGCTTATGCCCATTGCCAACAAGTATTCCATAGAAGAGATTATGGAAGCCTGTGAATTTTATTTTGAAAATACCGGGCGACGCATTACCTTTGAGTATTCATTGGTTAGGGATGTAAATGACAGAGAAGAGGATGCAGAGGGCCTCATTAAGCTTGCCAAAAGGGTGGGCGCCCATGTAAATCTTATTCCCGTTAATCCCATAAAAGAGCGAGACTATCGAGAAACAGAGCATGCTGCGGTGGTGGCATTTAAAAATAAACTTGAAAAAAGCAGGATAAATGTTACTATTAGAAGGGAAATGGGCCGAGATATAGACGGCGCATGCGGACAGCTTCGTAAGAGGCATATGGATGGTACAATAGGGAGGATGCATAGTTGATTAAGACATTTTCCTTAACTGATATCGGAAAGAAAAGAGAATCTAATCAGGACTATGTGTATTCTTCGGAAACACCGGTGGGAAATCTTCCCAACCTTTTTATTCTGGCTGACGGAATGGGAGGTTACAATGGAGGAGATCTGGCTTCACAATTGGCAGTTGAGACCATTGTGAATTCTTGCCGAGACAGTGCTGAGGTTTTGCCGCGCAAAATTTTCGATGAAGCCATCACTCTTACCAATACTGTAATAAGAGAGAAGGCCGCAAGCCTTGCAGAACTCGAAGGAATGGGAACCACCATTGTATGTGCGACCATCCTTGAAGGAAATGTTCTTCATATTGCCAACGTGGGTGACTCAAGACTTTATATTGTTAATGAGGAATTCATCAGGCAGATTACGACCGATCACTCCTATGTGGAGGAGATGATCAAGGTCGGAAGTATAGACCGGGAAAGCGCAAGGAACCATCCCAAAAAGAATATCATTACAAGGGCCATCGGCGCCGACGATTATATCGTGCCTGATTTCTTTACGGTTAAATTACGACCCGGCGACATTATTCTTATGTGTTCGGATGGCTTATCCAACATGATCTATGATGATGAGATCATGATGATAATCAAGAAAGAAAAAGATATGGTCAGTAAGGCTGAAAGCCTTATCGCCGCAGCCAACAATAACGGCGGACTTGATAATATTTCCGTTATACTGGTTGATGCTTTTGCATAAATAAGAGGTTTACATGGTTAAAATAGGAATGATCATCGCTGACAGGTATGAGGTGCTTGAAAAAATCGGCACCGGCGGCATGTCAGACGTATATAAAGCTAAAGATAAAAAATTGAACAGACCCGTAGCGGTTAAGGTATTAAAGCAGGAATTCTCCGACAACGCTAATTTTGTGTCCAAATTCCGTGTTGAAGCACAGGCTGCCGCAGGTCTCATGCATCCCAATATCGTAAATGTTTATGATGTAGGTGAGGAAAACGGGATCAATTTCATAGTAATGGAACTGGTTGAGGGTATCACTCTCAAAAAGTACATTGAAAAGAAAGCCCGTCTTTCAGTTAAAGAAGCAATAACCATAGCCATTCAGATCGGCATGGGTATTGAAGCGGCTCATAATAATCATATTATTCACAGAGATATTAAACCTCAGAACGTTATTATTTCCAAAGAGGGTAAAGTTAAGGTTACAGACTTCGGTATTGCCAAGGCTGCATCCAGTAATACCATCACCAGCAATGTTATGGGAAGCGTTCATTATACATCACCCGAACAGGCCCGCGGCGGATACAGTGACGAGAAGAGTGATATTTATTCACTCGGTATTACCTTATTCGAAATGCTTACAGGACGTGTTCCTTTTAACGGTGAGACTACAGTTGCAATTGCCATCAAGCAGATTCAGGAAGAAATGCCTTCACCCAGAGAATATGTTGATGACATCCCCGTAAGCGTTGAACAGATCGTACTTAAATGTACTCAGAAATCCCCCGACAGAAGATATCAGAACATGTCGGATTTAATAGAAGATTTAAAGAAATCCTTTATAACTCCCGATGAGGACTTTGTTAAGATTGAGGAAGACGACCTCATGTCAAAGACAAGACCCATGTCAGGGGAAGAAATGGAAGCTTTGAGGAAGAGCTCAAAGTCCGAAACCAATATTACGGAACAGCTTCCCATCGATCCCAATGCAGAGGACGATGAATACGATCCCAAGATGGAAAAGATTACAGGCATCATGGCAATCATTGTGGGCATTGTAATCGTGATAGTTGCTTTTGTATTGATAGTAAAGGCAACAGGTTTATTTAATTCAGGCAAGAAGAATCCTGCCGGCAGCGAAACTGAGATTTCCGAATCCGTTGAACAGGTTCTTATGCCGGAAGTTACAAATATGGATTATGAAAAAGCCCAGAAGATCCTTATGGATGAAGGCTTTAAGGTAAAGCTTCTTTGGGTTGAAACAGAAGATTATAAAGTCGGAACGGTTATTTCGAGTAATGTGAAGGCGGGTCTTAAAGTTAATTACGGATCTGTGATCGAGCTTACCGTATCAAAAGACCCCGACGTTGAACTTATAAAGGTTCCCGATATAGTGGGAATATCACTGAGCGATGCCTATAAGATTTTGATGGATGCGGGCATTGGCTATGAAACAGTTGAAGAATACAGTGATACTGTGGCTGAAGGTCTTGTAATGGAACAGTATCCCGAAAAGAATACAGAGCTTCGCGCAGATTCTTCTACCAAGGTCATCATTACCGTAAGTAAGGGTAAGGCTGAAAATCTGGTTGCTGTACCCAGCGTACTCGGACTTACCGTAGAAGAAGCCATTGAAGAACTTATAGAAGCCGGTTTGAAGGTCGGCACTTCCGATGAAGTCTATAATAATATCTACGAAAAAGGCTATGTATGCTATCAGAGCATTAAATACAACGAAGAAGTAGAAGCGGGAACAGTTGTTGATATTCAGGTAAGTAAGGGTCATGAGCCTGAGGTTGAAAAGACCTACAGCTTTAATACCAATATTAATGCGCCCACACCGGCGGAAGATCCTGAATTCGAAAGTGGCACCAAGGTACATATCGATCTTTCCACTCCCGATGGAAAGAGCTGGTTCTCTACCGATACCACAAGCTTCCCTGTTTCCGTAAACTTATGGAACATTACAGGTTCCTCCAAGGGTACCATCACTCTTAAATATACTGTTACAACCAAAATTAAAGAAGTAGATCCTGAGACCGGTGAAGAAACCGCAAAGGATGGTCCTAAAGAAGAACGTACAATTACCAGAGAGATAACATTTATTCCCAACGAGGACTAATTTTGACAGGTAAAATTGTAAAAGGCATTGCCGGATTTTATTATGTGAATACAGAAGATAAAAGAACCTTTGAGTGTAAAGCCAAGGGTTCTTTTCGTACGAAAAAACTTAAGCCTCTGGTTGGGGATGATTGTGAAATAGAAATAATCGACGAAGAAAAGCTTACGGGAAATATTACTGAGATTTTTCCGCGTCACAGCACCATGATCCGCCCCGCCTGCGCCAATGTTGATCAGGCGCTGGTTATTTTCAGTGTAAAGAGTCCGGATCCCAACTTTAATTTGCTGGATCGATTCTTGATCTACATGGAAAGCGAAGATGTTCCATGTATCATTTGTTTTAATAAAGATGATTTGGATGCTGAATTTAATACCGAAGAAATAAAAAAAGCCTATGAAGATGCGGGATTTTCCGTTCTTTTTATAAGTGCAAGGGATAAAAAGGGCATTGATGATGTTAAGAACATTCTTGATAAAAAGACTACCGTGGTAGCAGGCCCCAGCGGGGTGGGAAAGTCCACTCTAATTAATCTTCTTGCAGAAAAAGAAGTAATGGAAACGGGCGGATTGATGAAGAAGATAGAGCGAGGCAAGCAGACAACACGCCATGCGGAGCTTATGCCCATATGGGACGGAACATTTATAATGGATACTCCGGGCTTTACTTCTCTTGAAGTATTTGGAGCAGATAAAAACGGATTATGTTCTTTTTATCATGAATTTGATAAAGCTTCCGATGAATGCAGGTTTTCAGACTGTATCCATGTTAATGAACCGGGCTGCAGGGTTAAAGAACTGGTTGGCGACGGAACTATTTCTAAGCTCCGCTACGAGAACTATTTAAACCTCTACAAAGAGCTCTCAGGAATGCGCGAAACCTACAAAAAAGGCTAGTGGCCCTAGGGGACGGGGTTCCTGGTCCACTTTGCAAACCCGTTTAATTGTCGTCGCAGAAATATCCATGATACGTGAGATCTGATTGATACTTAACCCTTTTTCTTTGAGGGCTCGAACATATTCATTTCTTTTTACTTTTTTAAGCGTCACGACATCGGAAGTTGACTTAAGATGAGTCACGGACCTAAAAACATCCAGTGCTTTCTCGTCCGTAAAAGAATGATTTGTTTCACGATGATCTTTTTCAAACATTGAATCGTCGGGCGAATCAGTTTCTTTTGCAAAATAATGGAGTAAGGAGTTTTTTGAACCGGCGATGCTATATGCGAATAATGTGTTTACCAACTGGTTCTTTGCGCCGTAATATGCACCGATGCTGCTCCAGCGATATTCTGACGCAAAACGACACATATTTGCTTTTACCGGGTTGTTGTGAATGTAAATGAGAGTGGAAAGAAAAGCTTTGTTGCTTTCGATTGTAGTGCTATAGAAACGATCCTGAAAAAGGTGACCACTGCGGGAATATTTGCTGTTGTACCAGCGCACAAACCTGGTACCCAGGCTCTGAAAGAAGCTGGACAGCTTTTCGCCGGGCAGGCAGATTAATAAATGTATGTGGTTATCCATCAGGCAATAGGCATAAATATCAATATCATATTTCCTTTTGCAATCGTCTAAAATGAAAAGAAATTTTTGATAATCGGAAGCTTCTTCGAAAATGATGTGCTGATTAACAGAACGAAGTATAATATGATACATGCCGGTTGAACTCAAAATTCTGGGTTTTCTTGGCATAAATCAATTCCTGTAAGATATAAAAATTAGAGTGTCATGTCTTTGACGTTATGATTATATATTTCCTGAGAGGTAATTGCAATATGAATTTGGAAAATGGACCAGGAACCCCGTCCCCCAGGGCCACTTTTATTGAGAAAATCCCATACAGGCTGACTGTATGCAAAGTGGCAGATATTTCCGCTATAGATTTAAATTCAGGTTTTTATTTTATCGGGAAGACCGATGAGGAAATTTCATTGGTTTGCCGGACAGAAGATGCTCCTCAAAATACGACGGAACGCGACGATGGGTGGAGAGGATTTCGCATTAAAGGTATACTCGATTTTTCCCTGATCGGCATATTGTCAAAGCTTTCCGGAATTCTTGCGGAACATGAAATTGGTATTTTTGCTGTATCAACATATAACACAGACTATATACTGGTAAAAGAAGATAACTTTGAACGTGCATTGAGTGTTTTGAGTTCTAAAGGATATTTTCTTGCATAATACACCATAGTGGACCAGGAACCCCGTCCCCCAGGGCCAGTGGACCAGGAACCCCGTCCCCTAGGAAAGGATACGAAGACATACTTTCATGATAGGTTTAGGAACAATAATTAATACGGCAGCCATTATTGTCGGAGGAGTAATCGGTCATTTTACCGGAAAACTCTTTAAGCATGAGCAGCAGGAATCACTTACCAAAGCTTGTGGAATAAGTGTACTGTTTATCGCCATAGCCGGAGCAATGCAAGGAATGCTAAAGCTTGATGCGGACAACCTCGTAGGCACCAAATCCATGCTTGTAGTTCTTTGCATAACAATCGGAACAATAATGGGTGAACTTATAGGAATAGAACAGGGATTTGAACGGTTCGGTGAATGGCTAAAGAAAAAGACCGGAAACAGTGGAGACAAAGAATTTGTTAATGCTTTCGTCACAGCTTCGCTTACTGTATGTATAGGAGCCATGGCCATTGTAGGTGCTATTCAGGACGGAATAATGGGAGATTATTCCACTCTGGCAGTGAAATCTGTGCTCGACTTAATTGTGGTTGCAGTGATGACCTCCTCGCTTGGAAAAGGAAGCGTTTTTTCCGCAATACCGGTTTTTTTCTTCGAAGGATCCATAACTTTATTTGCAAGACTGGTTGCTCCAATTATGACAGATTTGTCAATATCATATCTTTCATTAATAGGTTCAATATTGATTTTTTGTGTAGGAGTAAATCTCGTATGGGGTAAGACCGTTCGAGTAGCCAACATGCTTCCGGCAGTATTATTGGCCATATTGGCTGCTTATATTCCCCTGTCATTTTGAAAGGAGATAGCATGATAACTGTAAATCTGTATTATAAGGGCACAAATGGAAGTGCTCGCGCATTTGTTGATGAAATGGAATCTTCAGGCATTGCGGATGCTATCCGGGCAGAAAAAGGAAATATGCGATATGAATATTTTCAGCCGTTAGGTGATCCGGAAACAGTATTGCTTATTGATTCCTGGTCCGATCAGGCGGCAATTGATGCTCATCATGCATCACCAATGATGGGGCAGCTTGCAAAACTTCGCGATAAGTACGATCTTCATATGTCTGTGGAACGTTATATTAGCGATGAATATAAAGCGGATGAGAAATACTTAAGAAAATAACGTCATATTTGAAAAAGAATCTTTGACGAGATGATCGGCGGCGAATTATCTGTCGTCTTAAATATACAGGAGGTATAGGGATGTGGTTTTGGTTAGCGCTCGGCTCGGCTGTTTTTGCTGCGCTTACATCGATACTTGCCAAAATAGGAATTAAAGGTGTTGAATCCAACCTTGCAACGGCAATCCGCACGATGGTTGTTGTATTTATGGCATGGGGAATGGTATTTATTACACATCAGCAGGGGGGTATCAGGTCAATCAGTCAGAAGAGCTGGATATTTCTGATCATGTCCGGCCTGGCGACAGGAGCGTCATGGTTATGCTATTACAAGGCATTGCAGATGGGAGATGCGTCCAAGGTTGTTCCGATAGATAAGCTGTCAGTTGTTATTACACTGGTGTTGGCTTTTGTTTTTTTGCATGAAGAATTTACCTTAAAGTCCGCGCTGGGTTGCATCTTGATAGGGGCCGGTACTTTGTTGATGGTTCTGTAAGATAGCTCAGTGAGTGGTATATTCGGTAAAAATAAAGACTATCATGATAAGGACATTGCTGTTTAGGGACTCTATAAACGTGAATATACAGCACTAAAAGAATATGAAAAGACTATTTGAAATAGATTTAAAAGACTATAAAGAAAAGGATTCCATTTTTCGCAGGCCATCAGCCAGAGCCATCATTATCAAGGGTGACAAGATAGCTCTTGTATATAGCAAAAAGGAAAAATACTATAAATTTCCCGGAGGCGGAATACATGATGATGAAGATAAAAAAGAAGCTTTGATCCGCGAAGTCAGAGAGGAAGTCGGAATGGTTGTAATCCCGGAAAGCATTCGTGAATTTGGAAGTGTGCTTCGCAGGCAAAAGAGTGACGAGTCCGAGAATACCGTTTTCGAGCAGGAGAACTATTACTACTTTTGTGATGTGGAAGATGAACTGGTAGATCAGGAATTGGATGAATATGAAGAGGATGCGGAATTTGTTCTCAAGACAGTTGATATTGAAACAGCCATAGAGGCTAATGATATTTATAAAAGTGACGTCTTTTTTAATGAAATAATGATAAAAAGGGAACTTCTCGTACTCAGACTTCTAAAGATGTCAGAAAGACACGTGGATGATGAGATAAGGCAAGAAGAAAAAGGAACTTTATATGAAATAAGAGAATAACAATTTTATGGAGATACTATGAACGTTTTAGTTGAAACAGAACGATTAATAATTACCGAAATGACTATGGATATGGTTATGGATATCCATAAGAATTCTTTGGATGAGGATACAAGAAGATTCGTACCGGATGAAGTCTTCGAAACATTGGAAGAAGCAAAAGAAACGGTGGAGTTTTTGATGTCTCAATATGGTTCTACGGATGGTCCACTGGTCTATGCAGTGATTCTGAAAGCCGACGATACAAATATAGGGTATGTTCAACTTGTTCCTATCGGAGAAGGCAAATGGGAAATAGGATATCATGTGGCAAAAGCATATACTTGCAAGGGCTATGCAACAGAAGCAGTAAAAGCATTTCTTCCGCTTATGGCAAAAAGAGTTGGGATTGAAGAAGTATATGGCATTCGACTCCTGGAAAATGTTTCCTCAGGACGTGTTTTGGAAAAGTGTGGATTTGAAACCTTCTTTGAAGGAGAAGGAGAATATCACGAGGGAATACATGAAATAAGTAAAAGTATTTGGAAACTGTGATGATCAATTATTGATGTGATGCAGTAAGGATTATATTTCAGTTTTATTTACGATGGGGGTATTTTTATATGATGGACAGCCTGATACAGAGTCTGCCAAAAGAAATAAAAAAGAATATTGATGGCAAAGAATACACGATAGACGATATGGGTAAGTCGGGATCGAGGGTGCTTATCTTCGAGAATATGGTGCTGAAGATCACTGATAAGCCTTGTGATGATGAAGATGCAGTCAAAATGATGCGCTGGCTTGAAGGCAAGATTCCTGCACCTAAGGTAATAGTATTCGAAGAAGATGATTCTTACAGTTATCTTCTTATGACCAGGGTAAGAGGGAAGATTGCCTGTGACAAGTATTATCTGGAACGTCCGAAGGAACTTGTCCCGCTTCTCTCAAAGTCGGTAAAGATGCTTCAGAGTATAGATATAACGGATTGCCCTGTCATAAAGGATCTGGACAGAGAACTTAAGAAAGCCGCATACAGGGTGGAGAACGGTCTTGTGAATATAAGCGACACTCAACCTGATACATTCGGAGAGAACGGCAGGTTCAAAGATCCCGAAGAGTTGCTTTCCTGGCTTCAGGAGAACAGACCTTCCTATGAACCCGTATTATCCCACGGAGATCTTTGCCTTCCGAATATCCTTATTGAGAATGGTGATATAAGCGGATTTATCGATATGGGTAACTGCGGTATCGCAGATAAGTGGAAAGATATAGCAATTTTGTACAGGAGCCTTCGTCATAATTCTGATGGGACACACGGCAAAGTATATCCGGGCATTGATTCCGACAGACTTTTCGAGGAACTGGGGATAGTTCCTGATCGCAAGAAAATCGATTACTACATCCTTCTTGATGAACTCTTCTAGGCGGAAGTACTGAATTATTGTCTATCTGATTAACGAGAGAATACATGGATTGAGATGACTCTACTTTCCGTAGGTACCTTTATCAGAAAAACTGATTTACAATCTGTGCATGGAGGTAAGAACGAATATGAACCAATATGTTACAGGCGCAGTTATTAAGGAACTGCGAGAAAAGAACAAGATGACACAGCTTCAGCTGGCAGAAAGGCTGGGAGTAACTGACAAAAGTATCTCAAAATGGGAAAACTCAAGAGGCTTTCCGGATATTACTCTGCTGGAGCCTATAGCGAAGGCATTTAAGATTTCAGTTACAGAGCTGATATCGGGTAATACCATTCACAATGCGAATGTATCCGCAAATATGCTGCGGTCGAAGTTCTATGTTT
>JAEEND010000029.1 GCA_016283575.1 Lachnospiraceae bacterium
GTTTATGAAATAGACTACATAATTCATTATAGCACTTCAAACGGTTCTGATACACATCATTTTACTCCTACGATAGCGTAAGTCTAATGTAGGAATTAAATAAACAGAGATGTCCCAGGACCTGTGCAAGATTCGAGCTACCTGCCTATTATATTCCGTTTTATCAAAAAAGGAAACCTTCCGTCCGCTTCGCTACCGGAAGCCCTTCATTCAGGGTTGTGCAACATTTCGGTTGCATACTTATTCTTGCTTGTGCTTAATTGCCTCTTTAATCTGCCTGCTTTGGATTGTCAAGGCCGTAGCCGCGTAGCGGTGCTTGGCAGCCTTGACAATCCATGCATGGCAGATTTTTTATTGATCAAGCACAAGCAAGGATGATCAGGCGCTTTAGCGCCTCTATTCAAGAGCATCGGCGTAGCCGATGGTTTCCTTTTCTTACAATCCCCATATGTGATGTTTCAAAGCTGCTTTTTTCTTTACCTGCGGATACGGTATTGTATAGATCGGTGTGTCTGCTAGTGATCCAAGTTTCTTCCGTGCCTTCGCTTCAAACCGCAGCATCTGTTCAGCGCTGTATATCACTTCTTCTGCTCCGACCGCAACAGGCAGTTCCTGCTTCTGATATCTTACAAGTTCCAGCATCGAGCCGCCGTTCATCTTATATACTCTTAACCGCGACATCTTATCCGCTCCCACGCGACACCATCCCAATGGTCTTGAACTCATTCTGTCTGAATATACATGACTTACATGTCCTTCAGCGCTACAGTGGATTTTATCCTTCCGATTTCTTACCCCGTTCATTATAGCTGTCCAATGAGCCAGGATATAATTCTTTGATACCTCAACAGCTTTCTTTTTACTCTCTTTTTCTGTTAGATCTATGATAAAATCGAAGACTTCTTTAGCCTTCCATTTTCGCTTACCGTTTATTGCCCTCCAGATCTCGCTTCGTGCATCTCCCTTGGAATCTTCAAGGTGCGATGTTGCTGCAAGGATGTATTTATGCATATGATATTTATCGAGAACGAATTTCGCTTTGCCGTGCATCTTTGCTCCGGTCTCGATCCAGTCTGCTCCATCCCCATTTACATATATACGTTCAAGAGTCTCTTCATCATATGAATCCGAGATATACCCATACACCTCTTCCCAGAGCTTTTTAATCCCATCACTGCCTTCATATCCGCCGCCAAAATACTTCACGTTTACAAGTTCATGGCGATCGTTTTCTGCATTGACTTCCTCATATACATACACGAGCTTCGGCATATATGTATTACTTCTGGAATCCTTTATATCGCCTTTTTTATCCAGATACTGTAACGATACATGATCCTCATCGGCATCTATGTACAGGATAGGTATCGATCGTTTTTCTTTAGGTGTTTCAGTTTTCGGGAATCTGAGAGGATGCAGCTTCTCCATTACAGTTACTTTACTTGCGATAACACTTTCATCAATGCTTACATTGATACCGCCTTTTCTATAACTGCTGTCTGCAGCCTCATCATACATTCTGGCCACGGCATCCTCTGTATATCTTTGTCCCTTTTCGAATCCGAGAAGATCATCTACCAGATATCTTCTTTCACCGGTCTTTATGTTCTTGAAATATGTTCGTTTATATCGCACATCCCCAAGTGATGTTGTCCTTGTTATCTCGTCCTGTCTTACCACGTACCACCCGGGTCTTAGGCTGGGATCATCATGTAGTAGCTTGTCGTAGTATTCCCATTCCTCAGCTATAATGGATGTACCCAAGCGGATCATCTCTTCGGTAACTCCATACACCATTTCAGCTACCTTTGTTGGATCATCCGCATATAAACTGAAGATTTTTTCTAATCTTTCTACCCCTTTCCCCTGAAACTGTTGTATACTATTGATCATGAAAGCACCCTCCTTTGGATTATGGTCTTGTCAACTAAAATCCTAACACAGGATCAAGGTGCTTTCTTTATGTTTATGTTTATTTTCCTACAAAAACTTTACCCTAGCCTTGTTATACAGAATCGTTATTACAAATCTTCCGGGTTAAGGGTCAGAGGACTTGTCATTACTGTAACAAAGGATGAGCTGTCCGATGCGTTAGCACCACAGCAAATAATAAAAATATCCGATCATTTCAGTGATTACATATTCTTAAACGGCTTTCAAACATCTTATGGTATATTCGATATTGGCACCTGTTACCAAATCTATTATGCCATCAACACCGTAAGCTTTGTAAACGGCATGAAATTTCATCAGAA
>JAEEND010000030.1 GCA_016283575.1 Lachnospiraceae bacterium
AAACAATGTGTATTGGTTTTAGCTGTGAAACACTATCCCAGTTTAGATGGAAATTTCCGTATTGGGATACGTGAGACAAGGTGAAGGGGTATTAGCTGTGAAAAACTATCCCAATTTAGATGGAAATTTCCGTATTGGGATACATGAGACAAGGTGGAGGGGTGAGAACTTGTATGGTTCGCACTAAACTCGCTGGCGCTCGTTAAGTGCTCTACACAAAAAAAGAGCGAGGATAATTCCTCGCTCTTCTTAATATCAAGCATAAATTACTTAAGAGTAACCTTAGCGCCTGCTTCTTCAAGAAGCTTCTTAAGTTCTTCAGCGTCAGACTTGGAAGTACCTTCCTTGATAACCTTGGGAGCTGCTTCAACAAGATCCTTTGCTTCCTTAAGTCCAAGACCTGTAGCTTCACGTACAACCTTGATAACCTTAACCTTTTCAGCACCGATTTCGGTAAGTTCTACGTCGAACTCTGTCTTTTCTTCTGCTGCTTCAGCAGGACCTGCTGCTGCAACTACAACGCCTGCTGCTGCGGATACACCGAATTCTTCTTCGCAAGCTTTTACTAAGTCATTTAATTCTAATACTGATAACTCTTTGATAGCATCAATGAGTTCCTGAGCTGTTAATTTAGCCATTTTAATATCTCCTTTAAATTTTAAATTATTGATGATAGTTACTTTTGAAGCTTACGCTTCTGCTGCACCGGCTGCACCGCCTTTTTCAGCAAGCTGATTCATAACGCGTGCAAAGTTTGTGATAGGAGACTGTAAGCTGCCAAGTAACTTGGAGATTAACTGGTCTCTTGAAGGGATTGCTGCGATCTTAGCAATACCTGCTGCGTCGTATGCTGTGCCTTCTACAACGCCACCTTTGATTTCAAGCTTATCTGCTTCCTTTGCAAATTTAGCAATGATTCTTGCAGGAGCTGTTGCATCAGTCTTGCTGATTGCAATAGCTGTAGGTCCTTCAAGATAAGGAGCAAGAGCTTCGAAATCTGTTCCCTTAATTGCGAAATTAATGAAAGTGTTCTTGTATACCTTGTATACAACGCCTTCCTCACGAAGAGCTTTACGGAGTCTTGTGTCCTGCTCAACGGTAAGTCCTCTGTAGTCAACTACTACAGCTGTGCAAGCGTCCTTGATGTTTTCAGAAATCTCTGCAACGATGGGGGCTTTCAACTCAACTTTAGCCATTTCTTTACCTCCTTATTTATTTGCCGAAACAGGAAGTACTTTTATAAAAAGAAACCCTCTGCCACAAAGACAGAGGGTAAATAAACAAATACTTACTGGTTCCTCGGTAGGCGATATACTTACGTGGTTACCCACACCTACTGTCTTCGGCCTTGTATAAATTAACACAACTTTATATTTGTGTCAACTCCTTGATATTTAAAACAGTCTGAGCTGCTTTTTCTTTTGACTGAAAAGTCAATCTTAGTACTTAGCAACGCTTAAACGAACGCCGGGGCCCATTGTTGTTGTAAGAGTAGCAGACTTAATGTACTGACCCTTTAATGCAGCGGGCTTAGCCTTAAGGATAGCATCCATAAGAGCGTTGAAGTTATCGGAAAGAGCTTCTTCTGTGAAGGAAGCCTTACCAACGGGAACGTGAATGATGTTTGCCTTATCGAGACGGTATTCAATCTTACCTGCCTTAATATCGTTAACAGCCTTGGTAACGTCCATTGTAACGGTACCGGCCTTGGGGTTAGGCATTAAGCCCTTAGGTCCTAAAACCTTACCAAGACGACCTACAACACCCATCATATCGGGAGTTGCTACTACAACGTCGAAATCAAGCCATCCATCGTTCTGGATCTTGGGGATGAGTTCTTCACCGCCTGCGTAATCAGCGCCGGCTGCAAGTGCTTCATCTACCTTGGGTCCCTTAGCGAAAACTAAAACCTTAACGGTCTTACCTGTTCCGTGAGGGAGAACAACTGCGCCACGGATCTGCTGTTCAGCATGACGTCCGTCACAACCTGTTCTTAAATGTAATTCAACAGTTTCATCAAACTTAGCTGTTGCTGTCTTCTTAACTAATTCGATTGCTTCAGCAGACTCATAATATTTTGCACGATCTACGAGCTTAGCTGCTTCAACATATTTCTTACCATGTTTCATGTTTTTATCCTCCTAAGCCCTTATTATTCTTCTACTGTTACGCCCATACTTCTGCAAGTACCGGCGATCATGCTCATAGCTGATTCAATGTTAGCTGCGTTAAGATCTTTCATCTTAAGCTCAGCAATTTCCTGAAGTTTAGCCTTTGAGATTGTTGCAACCTTTGTCTTGTTGGGAACACCTGAACCTGACTTAATGTTGCAAGCCTTCTTAATAAGAACAGCTGCAGGGGGTGTTTTTGTGATGAAGCTGAAGCTTCTGTCTGCATAAACAGTGATGATAACGGGAACGATTGTGTCACCCATATCTGCTGTCTTAGCATTGAACTGCTTGGTGAATTCTACGATGTTAACACCGTGCTGACCAAGCGCAGGTCCTACAGGGGGAGCAGGTGTTGCTTTTCCGGCAGGAATCTGTAACTTAATATATCCTTCTACTTTTTTTGCCATAATGGCACCTCCTAATAAATATGTGGTTAAACGCGCGTTTACTCCGAGGAATTCGGACACGCTCCCACGTTAGTGGGTATATTTTGAGAGGATATCCTCTAAAATATCTATTTCATTGCGCGAACTTCGGCAAAACTGATTTCAACAGGTGTTTCACGACCGAAAAGTTCAACATTGATGGTGGCTGTCTGCTTGCTGTAATCCATCTTGGTAACAACGCCGACGGTGTCTTTCCAAACACCTGCCACAACTGCGATGGTATCGCCTTCCTTGAAGTCAACGGAAACATTTTCCATTCTGATTCCAAGAGGCTTCATCTCTGCCTCTGTAAGGGGCACGGGCTTTGATCCGGGGCCTACGAAACCTGTAACACCACGGGTATTTCTGACAACATACCAAGTGTCATCGTTCATAACCATCTTTACAAGAACGTATCCGGGGAACATCTTCTTCTGTGAAGTCTTGCGAACGCCGTCCTTCATTTCAACAACGTCCTGAAGAGGTACGCGAACTTCAAGAATTTCGTTTTCAAGGTGACGGTTTACAATGGTCTTTTCCAAAGTAACCTTCACTTTATTCTCATAACCGGAATAAGTATGAGCTACATACCAATTTGCTTCTGCCATTGCATTTCCTCACTTACTGTGTGATAAAGTTAATACCATACTGAATTAAAAAGTCAAAAATGGTAATAAGAACACCGAGTACCAAGCATACGCAGGTTACTGCTACAGACTGCTTGAATACGGACTCTCTTGAAGGCCATACAATCTTCTTGAATTCTGCTGCCACAGTCTTGAAAAATCCGGGCTTGTTTTCTTTGTTAGAATCTCCCATGACAATCTCCTTTATAGGTGCAGATAATTATTTGGTTTCCTTATGTAAAGTATGACGCTTGCAGAATCTGCAGTACTTCTTTGTTTCCATACGATCGGGATGTGTCTTCTTATCCTTTGTAAGGTTGTAGTTACGCTGCTTGCATTCTGTACATGCTAATGTAATCTTTGTACGCATTCTAAGTCCCTCCGACTTTAATTTCTAATCAAATTTAACACTAAAATAAGAGACCTTTCCGTCTCTCGCTTGAATAACTTAACATGTATGCAAGCGTAAGTCAAGTACTTTCTTGAAAAAACTGTATTTTGGACCAGGAACCCCGTCCCCTAGGGCCAGAATTGGAAGGTGATGGTGTGGGGGCCGGCGGGAACCAGTACTCCCATGAAGCCAAAGTCACACTTTATGATCTCAGCTTCTTCTCCGTCAATATATGCCCTGAAGCCTTTCTCGAAAGGCACCGAAAAGAATACAATGTTTTCTTTAGCCATGTCAGCTTCCGCAGTGAAGCCGCGTTTATTCACGGTAAAATCCCTGCAGGCCGTTTCTTTTCGAAGCTCTACCTCTTTGGTGAAGGATTTGTATGTCATGTTCTGCATTACCGATATGTCGGTATGAGTTAAGATTCCATCGTATTTTTCCGCGTCCTCGTCACTTAGTATGAGGCATTTTAATAAAAGTCTGTCCTTGGAGCGCTTGCCAAGGCCCGATTCTCTGTACTCTGTTTCCGTTATGTATTCGTCAAAAGAAAATCCCATGGGAATAAAGTTTCGGTTTTCATATACCTGAAAACCGTTACGTTCATAGCAGTATGCATATCCCTGAAGCTTGCCGGGATCCGATACAAAGCTTATGGTTTCTACGGGAGTACCTTTCTCTATTAAAAAGTATTTTCCGGAAAGAAGAGTTCTTGCGCCTTCACGCTCTTCGTTTAAATAACTTGTGACCTTTCTCGATTCGCCGATACCTTCATAGAAAGCCATGGTGGACGGAGGAATCGTACTTATAAAAGAAGTGATGGAATGAACACCTTCCCACATCATCGGATAATTATATACGCATTCTTCAGTCTCTATTCTGTAAAATCCCGAATCATCGGTAATGGGGCATGCATTCATAACCGTCTGATCAAGGAAAGCCTTTTCTTCTTCAGGATATGTCAAAAATGAACCTTCTATTACCATTACAGCCGCAGTTATATAGCATCCTGCAATCACAAATATGCGCCTGTGATTTAATTTATCCTTATATATAAAGAACCACGCGCCGCCAAGAAGCACCACCGTGGCAATGGCCTCCGTCAAAAACATTTCAGGATTGTTCTTATATATAAGAAGATTCAACTCTTCTCCGTCTTTAAAAGGTACCAGAGAAGCCACTATAAAAAGAAAGACAATTATCGTAGTGATAAGAAGGCCTTTTTTCAGGAATCGACCGCTTATTGAAGCAAGCTTGTCTTCTTCTAACACCTTTACGGTCATAAGGCACATTATAAGAACCGGCATATAGAACCAGCGTGCATAATATTCGCTGTTAAAGGCTGAGAAGCTTGCATTTAATACAGGCACCATGGAAAAGGCGAGACATGTAATGAATATATTTTTGAAGGGCGATTTTTTAAAAGCAGCGAGATATGCAATAACTCCGCTTATTGAAAATAGCGGAATGTAGGCGCCTAAGCCCGAAACTCTGCTCATTGATTCATTAAAAAGTCCCTTTAATCCGGACACATCCGAAATCATTACAGCGGATTTTATGATGCCGATCGGCATGGTGGGTTCTTTATAAGAAAAAATATCATAGCCAAGCACGAGATCTTTCAGTCTGTCATTAAAGAAAGCATATGAAACCGCAGGATAGAGATAGGGTGCTGCAAGGAGCAACCCCAAAGCCCCCGTCAAAGCGCAACGTGCAAGTGCCATGAAAAAGCTCTTTTTAGATTCACGGAAAAGAGAACCATAAAAGCAAAAGAAGTAGATTATTAGGAAGATCACCTGTCCTACGAAGAAATAGTAGTTTATACAGGCGCATACCGCGGTCATTAATATAAAGCCCAAATATTTTTTCTTTTCCACAAGGCGTTCAAAGGCAAGCAAAAGAAGAGGGAAGAAAGCCACCGCATCATGAAAATGATTGTATACAAGCACCGCTCCCTGATATCCGCTGAAGGAAAATAAAAGAGCACCAAGAAATGCCGCTTCGTCGGTTTTAGTATGGCGGCGGAGATAGGCATAGGAAGTAACGGTCATGACGCCGTATTTAACGCCGATGATCCATGGCATGAGCCAGGGAATAAATCTTGTGGGGAAGGGAAGTGTCAGATAAAAGAAGGGGCTTCCCAATAAATAAAAGGCATAGGTGCCGATAACGCTGCCACCCAGATCCGTTGAAAAATCGTAAAAGAAATTGCCATGACGGACAAGATCATGGACATGCATATAGAAGGGAATCTGCTGTACATTGAAATCTCCATAATAAATAAACGCCCCCCGGGACGTAAAAAGAGTGGGGATCACGGCTGCCATAAAGATAATGAAGCCGGTCCAGAAAGCCTTAAAATATGGAGTTTCATAGCGGGTTTCAATTGAGCTGTCCATACACATAAAAATACCACATATCCTTGTAAAAAGAAAGATATGTGGTATTAGCAGTAGCTGTTGAAAAGCATTCCGGCGTAGTTACTTGTAACATACGGCGCCGTGAAATTGTGACCGGGATTCTTGTAGGCCACCACAACCTTGTTGGCATAGTTCATGGGGTTAATAGCCACCTGATCGGTCTTGCTTAACATAGAACCCGCAAATCCCTGAATCACATTAAACTTGTCGGATGCATTGTTTTCATCAAGATCCTTCATGAGCTCATTCTTGTCAACGGATATGTGTCCGTCATCGTTTATTGAGATTCCGACGCCCTTAAGGTCATCGCCACGGGAATCGGCTAAGCCTCTCATCTCCGATACAAGATTATTGGCAAGTGGATTCTTTTCCGTGTAGGAGCCAGCTATATCAATAAACTTATTGTAACCATCTATAAGCTTTGAAACATTCACAGCCATGGATTCAAGATCTGCACGAACACCGATCTTTACAGGTTCTTCGCCGGGATTACTTACGCGGTTTAAGTTGATCTCATACATATTTTCAACGGTAAAGAGATTGCCTGAAGCTTCGCGCTCCATACCGTTAATCACGAATTTCGAATTGGACGCATGAGTCGTGACATTGGAAAGTCCGAAATAATCAACAGATCCGGATACAAGGCTCGTATTATTATCGGATATTTCAAACATCTCGCGCCCGTTAGCGGGAGTTCCCGTATTCTT
The DNA here is from genome assembly GCA_016283575.1 of Lachnospiraceae bacterium. Classification (GTDB taxonomy): domain Bacteria; phylum Bacillota; class Clostridia; order Lachnospirales; family Lachnospiraceae; genus UBA1258. The sequence continues at coordinate 6,738 of JAEEND010000030.1, forward strand.
CGATTCGATTATCAAAGCACTATGATTGTTGGCATTAACATCAACGCGGGCATTAAGACCGATATTGGCACTGTTTATAAGTCGCACAAGCTTATCCTGTACGCTTCTGTTGGTATCTTCGCTGTTAACGCTGTACTGGAATTCGTAGTTAAGTCCGTTGGTGGATACGTCAAAAGAATATGTTCTGTCGGCAAGACGCTTAATATCCTGAGGCAGGTACTTACCCCTGTTTACCTGAGTCTTTGCAAGGTCCACAACTTCAATATCGAATTCGGGAGCCTTTTCAGCCTGCTTGCCTGAACCGATAAAGGTAACGCTCGCTACTGAATCGTCACTGGAAAAAGCAACTTTTTTACTCAGAAGCTCATCTTCTTTAAGTCCGCCAAGGGAAGCAATTGTATTGTGTAAAGCTCTTGCATTCTCTTTAAGCCCAACAACATAAGCCTTGGTGTCCTGAGACTTGTCCACAAGGTACAGAGGAGCGTCTTTATTCACTTTGACCATGGAATTGTACACATTGCGCAATTCGCTCTTTTTATGAGCGTCGAATTTAGAATCCGTCTTAGGCGCATATGTAGTGAGATAATAATTATAGATATTATTTATGGATGCTAAATCAGCCATAAGCTCCTCCTTTCTTCCTTGATAGGTATGCAAAATCCCTTTGCAAAAAGCTTAGTAAAAACTCTGCTATATTGAAAACATACTAATGGGTGAAATTTACCCATTTTTTGTTTTCATGATACCATAATGTTTGCAGATAGTCAAGAGATTTGTCAGATTTTTCTGAGGAGTTGTCTGTTTTTTTAATCGACTTTCTTTAGCTTTCCTATTAGTTTTCCTCCGCAAGTTTCAGAGCCGCTTCGATGGTCTTGTCCATGTCAAAATATTTGTACATGCCAAGTCGTCCGCCAAAGATCACGTTAGTTTCTTTTGCAGCTTCTTCAAGGTACTTTTCATAAAGAGCGGTATTCTTATCGTTATTAATGGGATAGTAGGGTTCGATACCGGGAGCCCATTCTCTCGGGTATTCGTAGGATACTACGGTTCCCTTGCATTTATTAAATTCAAAGTGCTTGTGCTCGATGATCCTGGTATAGGGAATTTCCCTCTCGGTATAGTTCACCACTGCATTCCCCTGGAAATTATCGGTATCCGGAAGATATTTTGTATCAAATTCAACGGTTCTGTACTCAAGGTGACCGAACTTAAAATTAAAATATTCATCGATGGGGCCCGTAAAAAGAACCTTACCGAAAAGCTCTTTGTGGCCTTCGTAAAAGTCAGCATACTCAGTATTTAAAAGCACTTCGGCACCTTCCAACAACTTTTCGATTATGGCAGTATAGCCGCCCACGGGAATCCCCTGGTAAGGGTCGTTAAAGTAGTTATTATCATAGATAAAGCGGACGGGCAGTCTTTTTATTATGGAAGCAGGAAGATCCGTGCAGTCACGTCCCCACTGTTTTTCCGTATAGCCCTTTACGAGCTTTTCGTATACATCGCGTCCGATGAGGGACAGAGCCTGCTCCTCAAGGTTCTTCGGTTCAGATATGTTGTACTGAGCCTTTTCTTCTTCGATTTTTGCCTTTGCTTCCGCAGGAGTCTTTACTCCCCACATCTTATTAAAGGTATTCATATTGAAGGGGAGGTTATAAAGCTCACCTTTATAGATCGCCACGGGGGAATTTATGTAATTGTTAAACTCCGCGAACTGGTTTACATAATTCCAAACTTCTTTATTGGAGGTATGGAAAATATGAGCTCCGTATTTATGAACATTAATGCCTTCCACATTTTCAGTATAGATATTTCCGCCGATGTGGTTTCTTTTATCAATTACGAGGCATGTCTTTCCCTTTTTCTTCATTTCATGAGCGAAGACAGCTCCGAATAATCCCGCTCCAATTACCAAATAATCATACTTTTTCATTTGCTTTCCTCTTTTTGTTAAATAAGAAAATATAAATAAATGTAAATACCGCCGCGCCACAGGTGTCGATCAGGACATCCGTGAATGTTCCGTATCGGCCGGGCACGAAATACTGATGGATCTCATCTGTTATCGCATATATGAAGCTTACAAAAACGCTTAATATAAGGCACTTTCTCTTAGCTTCGGTAACGCCCTTAAACCCAAAAGAAGCGGCAATGCCAAGAGCCCCATATTCGGTAAAATGGGCAATCTTACGAATTATTAAATGAAGATTTGACATCGCTTTATCCGACAGGGCATGCTTTGATACATCTTCCCACAGCTCTTCCAATGCTTTTAAAAATACGCCACTTGCAGCCGAAGACTCATCTCCCGCCATGGCGGAAAAAATAAATATTATCACCATGATCAAGACCATGGGAATAAACCTTAGTACTTTCTTTTTCATGTGCTTATAATAGCATCTTTATACGCATTAAGCCATCTAAAAATAAACGGATGTAAATTTAATGATGCAATAGACCGGCGGATGAATGTAGTCTATAATTGTATTGACAGGGGAGCGACTCATGAAGATTTTTTTCTTAAACTGGAACAGCTACGGAAGTGAAGATATTAAAGAAGCCTTTGAAAAAGAAGGGGCTTCTCTCTTTCTCTATCCCTTTTCTAAAAGCGTTCCGCGACGCGACCCCGAAACCGAAGCTTCAATAAGCGCTTCCATCGAAGAAGAAGCGCCGGATCTCGTATTTTCTTTTAACTATTTTCCCATTGTATCTACTGTATGTGAGCGCCTCAATGTTAAATATATAAGCTTTGTATATGACAGCCCCCACGTGGTGCTTTATTCCTATACGGTGCTTAATAAATGTAATGAGATCTTTCTTTTTGACAGCGCTGAATATAATAAATTTGCCGGGTCCGGCATTAAGACGATGCACTATCTCCCGCTTTGCGCAAATCCCGACAGGATAAGCCGGCTTATTTCCGATAGCAAAACCGCCTTCCGTTCCGATATCACCTTTGTGGGCGCTCTTTATACGGAAAAAGAAAGATATGTAAGCAATCTCACTACTTCGCCTGACGGCATCGAAACAAAAGAATGGCTTTATGAAGAATACGTAAAAAACAGGATCCTTACAGGGGCTGAAAGAATAAATCTCATAAATAAGGCTGCGGAAATTCCCGGAAAAACCGTGACGCTCTTTACACACGGGGAAAAAGAAAAAATATGCAGGGAAAGCGCCTTCGAAATATTAAAGGGCGGCGCTTCAGATACTCTGTTGATTCCCGGCATAAGCAAGAATGTACATGTGATGCCGCCCTGCCATCCTGATAAAGAAGCCCCCATAGTCTATAATCATTCAAATGTGAATCTTTGCATTACATTAAAGTCAATTCACAGCGGAGTGCCGCTTAGGGCCTTTGAAATAATGGCAAGCAAAGGACTCCTTCTCATGAATCACCAGAAAGATATGGATGATATCTTCACCGAAGGCGAAGATTATCTTATGTATGAAGATGAATGGGATTTTGATAAAAAAATAAAAGAAGCTCTTAACCGGGATAATACACCCATGATAGAAAGAGCCTTTGATAAGTTAAAAGAAAATCACACTTACAGGAACCGCGTGAGAGAAATGCTTAAATATGTTTAGTAAAAAACCGCCCCGTGTACGTTTGTATACGGGGCGGTCTTATGTTTATTGTGTGTAAAAGATTACTGGAGAAGTGATAATACTCCCTGGTTAGCCTGGTTACTCTGAGCCAGCATTGCCTGTCCTGCCTGAGCGAGGATGTTGTTATTGGAGTATTTAACCATTTCTGTAGCCATATCAGTATCACGGATAGCGGATTCTGCTGATGTGGTATTTTCTACTACGTTATCAAGGTTGTTGATGGTGTGATCAAGTCTGTTCTGTACAGCACCGAGTGCAGATCTCTGTGTGGAAATCTTCTGGATCGCTGTCTTAATAA
>JAEEND010000031.1 GCA_016283575.1 Lachnospiraceae bacterium
ATTCTATGTAATAATCCTTCGATCCAGCCCTCTTTATTGTTCCCCTGCAGGTTAAAATGCTCTCTTGCGTGGGGCGGCATGGAATTAAGTAACCATAATACTTTCATTTTCACTCCATGAGTCGGGTTTTACCTATCTCTTATAAAGAACGGCTTTCGCGTTCTGGTATGCCTTGGACATCTTCGGGTTATTGGCGATCCTGGTTCTAAGCTTCTGCATGGTAAGTACCAATATTGCTCTGTAAAGGAATCTCTTTACAGCCGGGATGTGCCTTCTCACTGTAATGAGATACTCTTCCCTGTCTCTTGCTTTATTGGCAGCATTCTCGGAGAATCCACCGCCTTCGTAGAGACATACAGGAAATCCTAAATATAAAAAATCCCGCTTTTTATTAAAATAAGCGTCATTGAAATGTTCAAAATCAGCTCGAATCTTGAGGCTCGTATCAAAAGGGCGCTCCGTTAAGGTATCCCTCGAATAAAGGATCGCCTGATGACATGGCACGTTTCTATAGCACACAAAACCTGTAATCTTAGGAGGCGCCACATTCATGGAATTAACGGATTCAAAGTATGCATCGCCGTAAAGAATAGTATTCTTAATGCCCGGGTTTAAATTAGCTGTCTTTTCAAGTACATGTTCATCATAGAACCTGTCACCTGCATTAAGAAAGATTACGAAATCCCCCTTAGCATGGGTAACCGCCTGATTCATGGCATCATAGATTCCCTTATCAGGCTCCTCATATAAAGAAAACCGGTTGTCGCTTGCTGCAAGTCCTTCGGCATATTCTATTGTGCCGTCGGTGGATCCGCCATCCTTAATCACCACTTCATAATCACTGCATGTCTGACTGAGAATGGATTCAACCGTACCTTCTATGTTGTTTTTAGCGTTAAAAGTAACAATAACTATCGAAAATTTCATCGTAATTCCTAATCAAATATCCAATTCCTGTATGGAAGTATTCTTATATTGGTCTGATAGCAGGTCTTTAAGTAAAAAGCAAAATACACAAGATAGCAAATACCAATAACTGCCGCCCAGATTGTTCGAATCTTTTTATCTTCAATCTTTTTAAGTATCCCCGGGATCAGCAATATGTTCGTGATACTGAAATAGTATCCGATTCTTGTGGCTTCCGGTATGTACCAAAGTAAAAAAGTCACTAAACTTGCGATATTCAAGTTAAAGTAGAATCTGTTCCGGGTGTCGTCCTTAATGGCTCTCTTGTAATAAATCAAAGAAAAAGCAAGCACTGCCAGGCTCTTTAACACGTTTACCTTGGAAATACCGCCGTTATCAAAGCTCGAAGCCTCATAATAGGGATAGACCTTAAACATGATCCATCGGTAAAGGTCCGTAAAAATAAACAGGCTTGCAACAAATCCAGCCGGTATCAGATGCCACCACTTGCGAAAGTTTATTTTACAAAGGTAATAAATCGGCACCACTATCAAAATGGATTTATGAACCAAAGCACCGCAAAAAACGGCAAAAATAAACTCATAGTGCCTGTTTTCATTAAGTAAATGAATCGCATACAGCGCCACCGCCACCGCCAGGTAATACCGAACGGAATTAAGGCTTGAATAATAAAAGCCATTGGCCATTAACAAAAACACGGAATAAGCAAACCACACGCTTTCTTTATAAATTCCCTTTACGAAAAAGAAACATGTAAAGAAAGAAATGATCGCAAATACCACAACATAGTACTTCGTAAAATGGCACATCCACTGCACAAAGCGTACCAGGGTATTAAAACCGATCTCCGAAGCCACGTTCCTGTCCTGGGAGATCAGATTAAAGCTGAATACATAGGGCCAATAGTCATTGCCCACCGCGATCCTCGCAGCGGATACCATGAAAAGAAGCAAAAACACTGAAAACGCCAGCAAGCGCGAAAAAGCATACCCGCGACTACCCTTTATGTAGTTGTTGGCAACGGGCACCGATATGGCACACACTGCTATGAATAAGGCTATGTAAAGAATCATATTTTTCTACTTCATAAAAGGATTAGGGAATTTACTTGTTGCAAAATATGCTTTTATAAGCTTCATGTCAGGATTCATAAGCACTGTCCCGCTTACTTCCATTCCCTGTTTTTCTACTTCATTAACAACATAATCTATGATCTTACCGTTATGGGCTCCCGAAGTGATTTTTAAAATAACAGCTTCATCGCTCTCAATGTCAGGAATCTCAGGAATGGATTTGTCAATTTCGATTATTTTAGTCCCTTCCATCCCTTCAAGTGTCATTCCAATCCCATATTCTTCTTCAAATAACAATGGAATATATACGGAATCATCAAGTATATAAAGTCCTGCCATTATAAGAATACTTATAATAAATCCAAGCACCGCGCCAAGTAAAAAGGCATTGGCGACACGCACGTCGCGGTTCTTAACGGTAGCTTCTTTAACATCCATGATCTTAGTGTCAGCTACTTCATAAAGCTCTGATGAAAAAGAAAGTAATGCATCCGGCACTTTCTTCGTAACTTCAGTCACTGCGCCTGCATCTTTACCTGTCACATAAACATAAACCGTTCTTAAGTCAGCAGGAACATCCGCAGAAAGCATTGTCTTTAACTCATCGGATGAGTACTTACCATCTAAGCTGTCACTTAAAATATCCGTAAAAGAATCTGTCCTGACCCACTCATTCCAGGTATAGTCATTGATATAATCTGACTGATTTCCATATTCATCCACTCTGTATTCTTCGTGGGCGATAACTCGTCCTTCATAATCAGGAGCATCTCCGAAGGTTACATTAACAAGGTAATAACAAACACCTATAAGGAGCGCTCCGACCACGGTTCCTATGATCACTTTATAAAAGTTAAATACAAGCCTTATTGTAAAAAGCTTTAAATTAAATGGTTTATCCATTATTTTTCTCCGTCAGATTCCATCTGCTTCATGGCTGTGATCTGTTCTTCTCCCACGCCTTCTGTTGCATCGGGCCAGAAAAGCACTTTAATGGTAAGGAGCATAAGCTTTATATCGAGCCATACACTGTAATTTTCTATATAGCAAAGATCCAATTTAAGCTTATCATAGGGAGTTGTATTGTATTTACCATAGACCTGGGCATATCCCGCAAGTCCTGCTTTTACCTTCATGCGGTAAGCAAATTCAGGCATATATTCAAGGTACTGGGCGATAATTTCAGGTCTCTCGGGTCTCGGTCCGATGAAGGACATGTCTCCGATGAAAATATTAAATAACTGAGGAAGCTCATCCAATCTGACTTTTCTTATAAATTTTCCGATCGGGGTGATGCGACTGTCATTTTCTTTTGCAAGACGGGCTACGCCGTCCTTTTCGGCATCGACTCTCATGCTTCGGAATTTAAGGATCTTAAATTCACGACCGTCCCTGGTGCATCTGACCTGCTTATAAAGAACAGGGCCTCTATCGTATAGCTTTACTAAGATTGCTGTAATAAGCATAAAAGGAGATGTCAAAACAATAAGTATTAAAGAGAAAATTATGTCGATCAAGCGCTTGATCACACGTTCTTCGAACTTTAATGTGTACTCTCTTGTAAGAAGAAGGGGTGAATCAAATAAATGTAACTGCTCGGCTCCGGCCAGGATCACATCACTTATGTGAGGCATGATATAAACTCTTATGGATTCTCCGTAACAGAACTTAAGTATCACATTGCGTTCTGTAACAGGGATATCCCAGATTACCACGGCATCATATCTTACCTTTGCTTCGGCACAGATCTTTTCCGTGCCTTCGGATATATTCATGGTCTTGCAGATCTTAAATTTATCTTTTCTTGTTTCAATCTTACGTACGATATCATCGATGGGTCTGTCTCCGTGAATAAGCAGTAAATCTCTCGGAGGGAACACTCGCTGATACAGGAAGTTTGAAATTATTATCCATATGATCGAAACTATCAGCTGCGTAAGTAACATGGTTCCGTAAACGGAGAAGTTTATAAAGCGTAAGCAGATAAGGGATACTACCAGGTACATGATCGCGCCTGATACAAAGGTTCCCATGGCCTGGCTGAATATGATCTCCGCATTTCTAAGGTATCCGATTCTGGTGCCTCCGTACATGGCGGAGAACGAAATTAAGAGAAGAGCAAAAATAAGGGTTACTACCCAGTGACCTCTCTCCCAGATATCAAGTCTTAACCAGTATGTATAATAGCTTTCATAATACTTTTTAAAAATAAGTATCTGCAAAAAAAGCCCCACACCGCTTAATAAAATCTGTATTAATCTCTTAAAGGATTCAAGTTGTTTCATGTATTAATTCTTCCTCTTTGCTGATCATTGCCATCGGAACCAGCAGAATCGAACCTACTATCCAGGGATAAGCATATCGAAACTGCACTACCGGCCCTAAAAGCATAGTCAAAATATACATTATCGGAAACGCCATATGATATAAGTTTAATTTCTTTTTACGATACAGGTTTACCGCAAAAACCAATACTACGATCCATGTGTAGAATGCCGGTCTGAAGAGTTGATTGATCAACGGTATTTTCAGTACAACATCGTCCGATATCAGCTTTTCATAGAACTGATATACGTAAGGTAGCTTACTCTGTAGCGGTATTTCTTCGAGGACGTCGCTGGCAGAAGAATAATATGTATAAATGATTCCCATGCCATTTCCCTCACCTAAGCAATTGGCAAAAGAAATATCCTTGATATACCAATATCCTCTGGTCAGATCCAAAAAGGCATCTATATAATCATTGGGATATCTGAGCCCCAGGGTGATCCAATCCTTGAATAACTGCGGAAATTTACCGCGATAATTACTGTTATATATTCCGCCTATGCTGCCTTTTATCGGGTCTGAAATGGCGGGTAAATAACCGTCCCATGCGTAATCGGGAATGTATTTTGTTATTATCAGTTTGTCATCCGGAGTAAGTTCATTCCGATGCTTGGTCTCTACTCTTCCCATGGTCTGATAGACTATACTCAACATTTCGACAGCATCACTCTCAAAATGCTCCTTTAATAAGAGTTTCATCCCTCGGTTTGAAAGAGAGGTGCCGACTAAAATAGCTATTGCCATTAATAGAACTGAAAACCTTCTTTTTCCCGATATTATAACGAACAAAACAAGTCCCGCTGCCACAACGGCATAGACTGCATTATTACGCCAAAGACACATCATTATGCCTTCAAGGACTATCAAAATAACATATATTTTTTCTTTCTTTTTATCCTCGCACAGATATAACCGCCTTGCCGTAAGGCACAGAAAAACCGCCACTAAATCAGTGAAGATAATGTCTTTGGTGGTGCACATGGTCAATACCTGAAAGAAAGGGAGTAGTGAAAATAATGCAGTAGCGACTCCCGCCATGTATTTTTTCCCTGTAAGAGAATAGATTGTAGCCGACACATAACTAAATGCGAGGGCGGTGAGCACCATATGAAACAGCGCCAGCAGTGCCATACCGATTGTCGTGGATCCAAGCGCTATTCCCAAATGCAAAAACGCCGAAATCTCCAGCGTGGAGAGGTATGGATGCAATCTCCAATAATAAGGAAATCCGTGCATCGCCATGCCGGCCTGCCTATGAAAATCATAGGATAAAATTGCAGGATAATATGCCAAAAATGCCGGAATGTAAAAAACAAATATTATCAAAGCACTTATTAAGTATATTTTTTTCTCTATGGCTTTATCATATTGGCCACTCTTTATATTTATTCTTTCTGACAGATAGAAAAGTCCGTATGAAAAGGGAAATATCGGAACGGAAAGGGCCAGGCTCTTTATAAGGATCAGTGCCTTCCCTTTAACCCCGGAATCCGTATATCCCTGCCCCTGTAACTGGTATCCTGCAATAATTGATAATGCAAAAAGAAACGCTATTACAAGAGAAAATATGATTCGCCTTTTATAATTTCCTTCTTTTAACCTGTTTACCATTTAAACTCTCATTCCCCTACACTCTTCTTAAAACTGCTGTCACGGCCCAGTGGCAAAAGTAAAACATGCTCTCCGTGACGCTTAGGCCTGCAATCTTACGGTAAAGATTCCAGATACGGCGGAGCGCTTCGATCTTGTTGGATGATAAGGACTTCGCCGGGCGCCTGTAGGTGACCAGATTTTCGTTTAAACCAAAGCCCGTATATCCGGCTTTTAAAATATTCCACCAGGTGGCGGTATCTTCCGATTTGATGTGCGGCATCTTTATTAACTCAGCGGGGATGATCTCCCGATCTATCATTACGGTGGATGTGAAAATGTAGGTGTTTTTAAGAGCCTGCTTAAATTCAGTCCTTAAAGGCACCCTCACTACCGCTCCGTTTCCTTCTGCTTCTTCATTGCCGAATTCATATCCCGTAAAAGAAAATCCCGCGTTATTGGCTTTCATAAAACGAAGCTGCCTCTCGAGCTTCTCATGGTCCCATTTATCATCGGCATCAAGAAAAGCAACGTAACGCCCGGTCGCTTCGGAAACCCCAAGGTTTCTTGCAGCATAAGCCCCTTTTTCTTCTGCATCCGGCACATATATTAACCTGATGCGAGGATCCAGATACCCTCTCACAATATCAGGAGAACCGTCAGTTGAGCCATCGTCCACGATAATAAGCTCCCAGTCTTCGTAACTTTGTGAAAGCACGGATTTTAGGGTTTCGTCTATATATTTACTCGCATTGTACATTGGAACCACAATGCTTATTCTGTTTTCTGCAAATTCTTTTTCGTTCATCTGAATACTGCGTATCCTCCGGCTTCAAACCGTTTTTCCATATCTATGTAGCTAAGGCCCTCGCTGAGTTCCGCCGTGATGGATCCCACCGGCACCACAAAGGTGTCCATGCCGTCATTCTGCGCCATGAGAAGCATCTGTTTCGTAGTATGCTTGACCGGCATGTGGTCATTACCCTCCGCAAGATTCTTCATAAAGTAAAGATAATCATCCATATATTGAAGCCCGGGCTCATAATCGATCCCGTCAAGCATCTTTTCATAGCTTCTGCGGCTGTATAAAGTCTTGATGGTACCGTGTCCCCTCCTTGCGCCTTCCATAACTGCGCTGGGAGCATAGATACAGGGATTTCCCGGAAGTGTTTCCAATACATTCAGGCATGCTTCCACGTTGTCATCGGTTTTAGTGATGCTCCTGCTTACCTTGGCATCGGAAAAGATGATCGAGTTCGCTGCAAAAAGGACCAGGAACCCCGTCCCCATGTACCAAATTGCTTTTTTGTGGCGTTCCCAGAAAAGGTCCGACACCTCCGACACAACTGTCAGTATGGTAATGGTGGGGGAAAAGAAGATCGGGCTTAGAAGCTTTTCCTTCTTTTTAAATCTCAAAGAAATATATACTATTACGGCAACTATGTACACTATAGCAAGCTTTCCCGCCGTATTTACGCTTGTAAAGAAAGCTACCGGATCTTTTATCGTGAAGTACACACGGTCGAGTCGCACCAGAAATAACGCCGGGATCAATGTAAATACCGCATGGACATATCGCTTCTCCAAAAGAAGATATACGAAGAAGGGAATGATCAGTCCATAAGTGATGGCATATCCCGAATACCCTTCGCGCAACAGTGCAAAACCCGTGGTTACGGGAAGTCCGTTTGAAGGAAGATACAATCCCGCAAGCAGCACGATCAGATAAAAGATACTGAAATCAATGCGCCCCTTACCGATTTTATGCATCAATAAAATGCTTAATATAAACACCGTCGCAGGGAAAAGAAAGCCGCCTAAAAACCACATGGGAATTCCGAATCCCGAAACAAATATGGAATAGAACATCGCCGGCACGTAAATCTTACTGAATATGGGAAGTCCCGCTTCCATATCTTTACCGGTAAATGCCGATACCTCGTAGAGACTTCCTTCCGTTATGGTGGTTTCCACCACTTCGAAGATGTCCTCATTGGCATACTCAGGCACGAAAGCAACATATGCATGATATCCGAGGAGAAGCGCAAATACCACTAAAAAGAACATTCCTTTAGGCGATCTGATGCCCGTGAATTTTTCCGTTATCTCCTGACGGGTCTTAATAACATAAAAGGGAAGCGAGATTATGGTAAGCGCCACCACTGTTATTATAAAAATCCGAGTGAGTCCCGTGAGATCAAGATCTAATCTTAATGAAGCAAGTACCGAAGCCCCTAAGACCGCAAAGAGCGAAAGGAAGCCCGTAAGATAGGCATTTAACATCCCTGCGTTCTTTTCACGAAGGAGCCATGTCTCCATGGTGCCTATAAAATATGGAACTGTTAAGATAAAAAGAAGCCCTAAACCAGCCATACCAAATCCTTAATTCCTAAATCTTTTCTTTTACGATATAAATCGGTCTCTCTTTAACTTCCAGATACACCTTGGAAATATACTGTCCCACCACGCCTACGCAGAATAACTGGATTCCGCTTACAAATATAATGATACATACCATGGAAGGCCATCCGTTGGTGGGATCTCCGAACACAAGGGTTCTTATGATGATAAATATGATCGCAACGAAAGCCACAAAGGTAAAGAAAATACCCATAACACTGGCAAGAGCCAGGGGAGCTGTCGAAAATGCCATGATACCTTCGAGGGAATATTTAAAAAGTCCCCAGAAGCTCCATTTGGTTTCACCCTTTGTGCGCTCCACATTTTCAAATTCGATCCATTTTGTATTAAAGCCGACCCATCCGAAAATACCTTTGGAGAATCGGTTATATTCTTTCATATTAAGAACGGCTTCCACCATCCGGCGGGTCATTAAGCGATAATCCCGCGCGCCGTCCATAAGCTCGGTATTTGAGAACTTGTTCATGAGCTTATAGAAAAGTCTCGCAAAGAAGGACCTTATAGGCGGTTCTCCCTTTCTGGTAACTCTTCTTGTTGCCGCGCTGTCGAAGCCTTCATCCATAACCGCCTTGAACATTTCAGGAAGAAGTGACGGAGGATCCTGCAGATCAGCATCCATAATGGCTACGTAATCTCCCTTGGATGCTTCAAGCCCCGCATATATACCCGCTTCTTTTCCGAAGTTTCTGGAAAAAGAAACCAAATGAACTCTTTTATCGCTTTCAATAAGCTTCTTTACCTCTTTTACGGTACCGTCCCGGGAGCCGTCATCGATATAGATAATCTCAAGCTCTAAGTCCCTTGACTTAAAGAATTCATCATTATTGGTAATCTCTCTGTAAATATCTGCTACGTTTTCTTCCTCGTTGTAGCAGGGTACTATTGCTGAAAAAAGCATAAAGCCCTCCGCGTTTTTTATATATCTTCGTAATTATCCGATAAAATCCTCAGCATTTTCTTATCTTACATTCTTGCATTAAGGTAGTTTTCTCTGAACCAGTCATAAGCAAGCTTAACGCCCTCTTCAAGATTCACCTTGTGAGTCCATCCGAGATCATGAAGCTTTGTAACATCCACAAGCTTTCTCGGCATTCCGTCAGGCATTTCCGTATTCCAGTGAATGTCGCCTTCGTAACCGACAGTCTTCTTAATAAGCTCTGCAAGTTCTTTTATGGTAACTTCCACGCCTGTACCGATATTTACATGTTCTTCACCGTCATAATTTTCAAGTAAGAACACACATGCATCAGCCATATCGTCAACATATAAGAATTCTCTTAAAGGTGAACCCGTGCCCCAAAGCTCCACAAAAGGCGCTTTATTTTCTTTTGCTTCATGGAATTTTCTTATCATGGCAGGCATTACATGGGAGCCTGATAATTCAAAGTTGTCATTGGGGCCATAAAGATTGGTGGGCATGCAGCTTATGAAGTTATCGCCGTACTGACGCTTAAAATACTTACACATCTGCATTCCGGAAATCTTGGCTATTGCATAAGCTTCATTGGTAGGTTCAAGTGCCCCTGTCAAAAGCGCATTCTCGGGAATGGGCTGGGGTGCGAGCCTCGGATATATGCATGTGCTTCCTAAAAATAAAAGCTTTTCCACATTGTGAAGGTGCGCTTCGTGAATCACGTTACACTGAATCTGCATATTTTCGTAGGCAAAGTCAGCGGGGTGAGTGTTGTTGGCATTTATGCCTCCGACTTTTGCTGCAGCAAGCACCACAACTTCAGGCTTTTCTTTATCAAAGAATTCTCTTACCGCCGCCTGATCGGTAAGGTCCAACTCTTTATGAGTTCTTTTTACTATATTTTTATAGCCTTTTGATTCTAAATTTCTTACGATCGCGGAGCCAACCAAACCTCTGTGTCCCGCAACAAAAATCTTACTGTCCTTATTCATTTACTTTCTTAAGATCCTCTCTAACCATCATTTCTACAAGGCCGTCAAAAGAAACTTCCCGCTTCCAGCCAAGGGTCTTCTCGGCTTTTTCGGGATTTCCCCACAGAAACTCGACCTCCGCAGGTCTGAAGAATTCGGGATTGATATCAACCAAAAGCTTACCGGTCTTGGCATCATAAGCTTTTTCATTAACGCCTTCGCCTTCGAATCTAAGGGTGATCCCCGCCTTTTTAAATGCGATATCAACAAACTCTCGCACCGTGTGGGTTTCGTTGGTCGCAAGGACAAAGTCATCGGGCTTATCCTGCTGGAGCATCATCCACATGCCCTTTACATAGTCACCGGCGAAGCCCCAGTCACGCTTTGCATTTAAGTTACCGAGGGAGAGCTTCTCCTGCTTACCTGCCACGATATTGGCAACTGCAAGAGTGATCTTTCTTGTTACAAAATTCTCGCCGCGTCTCGGTGATTCGTGATTAAAAAGAATACCGTTGCAGCAGAACATATTATAGGACTCTCTGTAATTTACGGCGATCCAGTAAGAATAAAGTTTAGCAACGCCGTAAGGGCTCTTGGGATAAAAAGGAGTCTTCTCGCTCTGTGGAGCTGTTTCGGGAAGTCCTCCGAAAAGTTCTGATGTGGAAGCCTGATAGAATCTGCACTTGGGATTGGTGAGTCTTATGGCTTCAAGAAGCTTTATGGTGGCTACACCTGTAGCTTCTGCCGTATATTCGGGAATTTCGAATGAGATACCTACATGGGACTGAGCTGCCAGATTGTAAACTTCATCGGGCTTTATCTCAGACATGAGTCTGATAAGATTGGATGAATCCGTCATGTCGGCATAGTGAAGAATCAGTTTATTGCCATTACCCTTAAGTAAGTGCTCGATCCTCTCCGTATTTATGGTGGAGTGACGTCTTATAAGACCATGCACTTCATAACCCTTTTCATGTAAAAACTCTGCAAGATATGAACCATCCTGCCCGGTAACACCGGTGATAACTGCTTTTTTCATATATGAAAAACCTTTCTAAATATAGACATACTCTTCTGTATTTTATCACGTTTGACGTCATAAGTCATTATGACACCCCATTTGATATTATTCCCTATATTTATTAAGATTTTCTTTATTTATTGTTGACTTTGCCCAAAAATTTATTTATTATAAGTTTACTCTAAACCCGTGGGGGGTTATCGAGTGGGATATCAGAGGGCATAGAAAGATGAGAACTCCGGACGATCTAAATTGAGAAACGGGGGCTATGTCAATGAACAATGTAAAAACATCTATATGGGCTGAACGTGGTTACAATAGTGAGGTTGAATTTGTAAACACTTTGAGACACGTGATCAGGAAGATGCTGATCGCAAATTTCACCATTAAAGAGATGAAGAACATTCTTAGGATCAGTGATTATATGATTCTTAAGTGCATTATTTGCAATGACTAGATGAGGGGTAGCAAAAAATTATATAATACCTGATGATATCCAAAAGTAAAAAACCTGCGATAATTTCGCGGGTTTTTTGTTTTTCTAAAGCACTTCGCACAGTGAAAGTCGCTAAATTCCCATATTTTTGTTGATTTTACGCGTGTCGCGGATTTTCTCCAGGTTTTATAATTAATTCGCTTTATTAGAAATTTATAATTTGGAGAATAATATGGCTAATTTAAAACCGAAGCTTTTTTCAGTAATGAAAAGCTACACCAAAGATCAGTTTATTAAAGACGTTATATCGGGCATAATCGTTGCCATTATCGCCCTTCCCTTATCAATAGCCCTTGCCCTTGCATCCGGCGTATCTCCCGAACAGGGTATCTACACCGCGATCGTGGCAGGCTTCATCATCGCATTCTTAGGTGGATCCAGAGTTCAGATTTCCGGTCCTACCGCTGCTTTTGCCACGATCGTTGCAGGCATTGTAGCAGGAAAGGGAATGGAAGGACTTGTGATCGCCACCATTATGGCAGGTATGATCCTCATCTTAATGGGAATATTTAGATTCGGTACTCTCATTAAGTTCATCCCCTATACCATAACAACAGGTTTCACCGCCGGTATCGCAGTTACCATTTTAGTGGGTCAGATCAAAGACTTCTTAGGTCTTTCCGTTGTAAGCGATCACCCTTTGATCGAAACCGTTGACAAGCTTGTTTATGATTTTAAATTCATTAACACATTCAATGGTCAGGCTTTCTTAGTTGGCTGTATCAGCCTTGCGATCCTTATTCTCTGGCCCATGATAAAGAGACCTAAATTTATATCAAAGATCCCCCCTTCACTTATTGCGGTAATCATTGCAAGCGTTCTCGTTAAGGCCCTTAACATGAAGGTAAACACCATCGGAGATCTATATACCATCTCCAATGCCCTTCCTAAATTTGCAATGCCCGCTGTTACTTTCAGAGGAATTATTGATTTATTACCCAGCGCCTTCACCATCGCGATTCTCGCAGCAATCGAATCACTTCTTTCCTGCGTGGTTTCCGATTCCATGGTGAACTCCCGTCACAACTCCAACATGGAACTTGTGGCTCAGGGGGCAGGTAACATCGCCAGTGCACTTTTCGGCGGTATCCCCGCAACAGGCGCCATAGCAAGAACGGCAGCCAATGTAAAGAGTGGCGGTCGTACCCCCATCGCAGGAATGGTTCATTCCGTAGTGCTTTTACTGGTACTCGTGATATTAATGCCCTATGCGGCACTCATTCCCATGCCCACTATCGCAGCCATTCTTTTCATGGTAGCCTACAACATGTCCGGCTGGAGAACCGTTGTGAATCTTATTAAAACTGCTCCCAAGTCAGACGTACTGGTGCTTGTTACAACCTTTGCTCTCACCGTGATCTTTGACCTTGTGGTTGCAATTGAAGTCGGTATGGTACTTACAGCTGTATTATTCATAAAAAGAATGTCAGAAGAAACTCTTGTGCAGGGCTGGAAGCTTATTGAAGATGAGAATGACCCCGATTCCATCAGCTTAAGAAAGGTGCCTGAAAACACCATGGTTTATGAAATCTCCGGTCCCATGTTCTTCGGTGCTGCCGATAAGATTCTCGGCATAACTGTTTCTGAAGAAATGACCAATCTTATCTTACGTATGCGTTCCGTTAATGCCATTGATTCAACCGCCATCAATGCTCTTAACACCATTCATGACAAGTGCTTAAAGAGCAATGTGCGCCTGATTCTCTCCCACGTGAACGAGCAGCCCATGGCTATCCTCAAGAAATCCGGTCTCTTCGATAAGATCGGAGCAGAAAACTTCTGCGCTCACATCGACGACGCTCTTAAGAGAGCTGAAGAATAAGTTTAGTGTAACTAACAGCTGACCCCGTACCATATGTGCAGTCGCATAACACATAAGAACAAAGTTATACAACTGCACATATGGCTACGGGGTCTGTTTATTTATACCTCTTCAGGAAGCATTTATGTCTGCTTTCATCTATCGCCTCCGCGTGGTTAGGTTTCGGAAGCGTGGCGGTTTGCAATTTCCCGGACTGCGTCAAGATTCTCCATGAAGACCTTTACAATGGCGGGATCAAAGTGGCTGCCTGCGCCATCTCGTATGATCTCTACTGCTTCCTCAAAACTGAAGGGAGCTTTATAGCTTCTTTTTGATACCAGAGCATCAAAAACATCGGCTACTGCCATCACACGGGCACTTAAAGGAATATCTTCACCTTTAAGCCCTGAAGGATAACCGGATCCGTCCCACTTTTCGTGGTGGTATTTAGCGAGGTTTTGTGCTTCTTTTAAATATCCCATATCGGAAACAAGGCTGATCGCCTTACCGATGATACCGCTACCCACAGTGGTATGGGACTTCATCTGATCATATTCCGAATCATCCAGTCGTCCGTTTTTATTTAAATATAGAATCCGGAACCTTTATTTTTCCTATATCATGAAGAGCCGCCGAGTTGGAGACGTCATCGATATACTGGTCCGTAACTTCGTTTTTATAGACGCCCTTCTTTTTCATGGATTCAAGCAGGAGTCTTGTGTAATCCGAAGTCTTCTTTACGTGGTCGCCTGTGTTCTTATCACGGCTTTCAACCATATCCGCAAGGACGGTTATAAGACCGTTCTGCATCTTTGAGATCTGATCGCCCTTTTCTTTGATATGTTCCATCTGCTCCACCGTTTCAGCCATGGTAGTGCGGAGAGTATCATATAGATGCTCGATCTCATCGCCGGTTTTTATATCAAGGTTATTGAGTCTGTCGAGACTTTCAGCCCGATCATCCTTACTTTTAACCGTAAATTCTTCGGCCGCAATTGACATGGCATTTACAGGATAAACAAGATGTTAGCGGGCAAGC
>JAEEND010000004.1 GCA_016283575.1 Lachnospiraceae bacterium
TACATGAGCTTCGCGCATTTGCTGCGGCGGGCGTGTTTGATAAAGCAAAAGCCGTGATCACAGGCCCGATGGATGATGACAGCAGGGAAACAATCCTTAAAGTTATATGTAAGGAAGTAAACAGACCGGATATGGTTATATTGGAAAACGTGGATTACATTCACAGAACTCCCATGACCATACTTCCTACCGGAGCATTGATGGAGATAGACTGTGATGCTCCGGGAATAGAAATACTCGAATCCGGGGTAATATAGTAAGTTATACGATTATATCCTTGTGAAGGAAGAAAACTATGAATGTTCGTTGGAAGTGCTGATTACCGAAGGATATACGGTAGTATAAATTACATTTTTAATGATTGTGAAGGATTATGGAAAGAGCGTTGCTAAAAGAACTTAATATGAAATCAAGGGATGAGGCGATTTCCTTTTTAAAAGCATTATGGAATCAGAAAAGCGTGAATTGTCCTATATGTGGAAGCAGACTCGAATTACTCCATAAAAAAGCAAAGAAGAGTGATTGTGACTGGCAATGCAGAAACTGCGAAAAAACATTTAAAACAATTCACCTGCTTGATGAGATTAATGAACAGATGCCTAAGTGAGTTGCAGGATAATATGAAAAAGGACATTAATGAAATTAAGAGAATTTGAAATAGATAATGATTTTGTATCAATGAAAAACTGGGTTACGGACGAGAGAATGCATGCTATGTGGTGTGCCAATCTTATCAAGTATCCATTAAGCAAAGAACACATGGCTGCAACTATGACAGAAGCAGCAGACAGGTTTGGTGATGTTCCTTATGTTGCTATATCTGATGATGGCAGAGTGGATGGCTTCTTTTGCTATTCGTATAATCATGAAACCAAAGAGGGTATGCTCAAGTTTGTAGTAGTAGATCCTGATGTAAGGGGAAAGGGAGTCGCCCGGGAGATGCTTAGGCTTGCGGTAAAACAGGCATTTGATAATCCGGAAACGGAAAGAGTACAGTTAAATGTATTTCCAGAAAATCCAAGAGCTAAGAGATGTTATGAAAAAGCCGGATTTGTAGTGAGAAACCTTACACCTGATGCATTTACTTATAAAGATGAAATCTGGGGCAGATGCAATATGATATTTATCAAGGAATAATATTCAAGTCTCTGATGATATATCAAGAGAAGAAACTTATGAGAAAGATGCCGATAAGGTCGGCACTTTAAAATATAAAGGGTGGAAATAGATAAATGAGTAATGATATTAAGATAGTTGCTTTACCGAAGGCCAAGTGGAAAGGCACCACCATTCCGCTTGTTACCAGGAGCGACACTTATTATGATTTTGTAATAGCACCTCTTGACCTGAATGGATGTACGGTAAAGATTGCGAGGAAACCGTCCGAACAGGAAATAGTGCATACTCCCGAGGAATATGATTTTCCTGATTCTTTGTATCAGGATCATTGGGAAAAGGCAGAGGCTTACGGAGTTGTAGGTGATGCAGGTGAGCTCCTTGCCTGTATCGAGGTCTGTCCCGAGGAATGGTCAAACAGACTGATGGTAACAGAACTGTGGGTATGCGATGAACTGCAGGGAAAGGGTCTCGGCAAAAGACTTATGGATAAGGCAAAAGAAATTGCCCTAAAACAGAATCGTCGCGCGATCATTCTGGAAACTCAGTCTTGCAACACAAATGCCATCGGTTTTTATCTTCACCAGGGATTTGAATTGATCGGATTTGACACATGCTGCTATACCAATGATGACATAGGACGTAGGGAAGTCCGGATCAATCTTGGCTCCTTTTTTCACAGGGAAGGCAGAAGAAAATAAAAGACAAAAGAAAAAGAGACTATGAATATAGAAACAGAAAGGATAATTATAAGATCCATCCAACGCGGAGATGAAAAAGCGTATGCCGAGATGGCTAAGGATGGGAGCTTAACTGAAATAGGGTTTGATGAAAACTTTTCAGATTGGGCAGAGGATTGGATAAATGAAGCGGTTGCACTTACTGAAAAGGATGATCCGAAAACTGATTATATACCTTGCACCATAGTGCTCAAAGCCACAGGGGAAGTGATCGGAAATGTTGGATGTACATACTATGAGGATACGGATAGGATAGGTATTTGCTATTTTGTGGGAACGGAATATCGAAGACATGGATATGTCAGTGAAGCAGTTCAGGCATACATTTCCTATTTCTTTGATCATTACAAGGAGAAAGAAATCATAGCCACTATTAAAGATATAAATATTCCATCATGGAGGACGGCAGAAAAATGCGGATTTGAGTTGGCGGAAACCAAGATGTACAAAGATATTGATGATGAGAAGGAAGAACTATATAGGTTCTATAAGATAAACGGATGATAGGTATAATCTGATTATTAAGAATTTACAGGATAATCGGAGAAAAGAAAATATGACATATAATAAAGACAACTATATGGTCAGTTTATCCCAAACCGAAAACGAGGATTATCTTTGCTTTGACGTTATGGAGAAACATCTGTGATAGACGTCAGATTAAATTTTCATGAAGATGGAATGGACAGATACGGAGTTATATCTTACAGAGCAGGTAAACAATATATTGATTGAGAAGAATTAACTTTCAGTAAAACTCGCTACGGAGGGTGAAGTGTATGAGCCATATAGAAAAGTATAAAAAGTATTTTACCAAGGAATACCTGATGGGACCGAATTCTTTTAGGCTACTTGATGAATTGATCAGAAGATGCCCTGAAGATGTGAAATTTGATCGCACTTTGGATTTGGGATGCGGATTTGCATTAACATCGCTATTTATTGCCAATGAAACAGATG
>JAEEND010000005.1 GCA_016283575.1 Lachnospiraceae bacterium
CGACGAGGTAGATAGGGCCAAGGTGTAAGTGCAGTAATGTACTCAGCTGATGGTTACTAATAGGTCGAGAGCTTATTCTAATTGATTGTTATCCCTTGGATGAAGTATCTTTCGTTTTGTATTAAGTGTTCAAGGTACTGCAGAATTTTAAAGAGCTTTAAGCTCTTTTTCTTTTTGCAAAAAATATCCTGCGGTAATATAATTTCTTAAGAAGATTTACTAAGGTGACCATCATGAATGAAAATATTATATTAATTGGAATGCCCGGAGCCGGTAAAAGTACGGTATCCGTTGTACTTGCAAAGAAGCTTGGCAAGAATTTTCTTGACTCAGACATTGTTATTCAGGAAAGAACGGGTAAGCTTCTGCATGAAATAATCAGTGAATCGGGCATAGATGAATTTAACAGGATCGAAGATAGCGTAAATGCTTCTTTATGCGTTACAAATACAATTATCGCCACCGGCGGAAGTGTTATATACGGAAAGAAAGCCATGGAACATTTGAAATCCATCGGTAAGATCTTCTATTTAAAGCTTTCTTATGAAGAAATCGAAGAGCGTCTCGGCGATTTAAGAAAACGCGGCGTGGTCCTTAAGGAAGGCCAGGATCTCAAAGCTCTTTATGAAGAGAGAACTCCTTTATACGAGAAATATGCCGATTTTACAATAGAATGTGACGGTAAGATGTTAAGAGAAGTTGTGGAAGAGATCGCGAGTATCTTAAGCCATGCTTTATAATTTTTCGTGAATTGTCATATTTTATACTCTACTTAAAGTTTGCGAGATACATTTAATAACCGGCATTTTAGGAAAAATTAACTAAATATTATGCTTACAAATTTGGTTATTTGTTTGATTTTTGCGAACAACATGATATAATTTCATTATATTTAAGACTAAAATGTGCGTGTCACAGATAGGAGTTAGGATGGATACAAAAATTCTTTTAGAGAACGGAACAAACGAATTAGAAGTTTTGGAATTCATATTGGACGGAAATTCATACGGTATTAATGTTGCTAAGATTCGCGAGATTATTCCTTATACTGAAGTTACCGCAGTTCCAAATGCACATCCGAGTATTGAAGGTATTTTCATGCCCCGTGATTTCATGATCACGGCCATTGATTTAAAGAATTGTCTGCAGCGTGGTAAATCAGAGCCCGGTGGACTTTTCATAGTAACCAACTTCAACAAACTTGATATCGCTTTCCATGTAGATCAGGTAGTAGGTATTCACAGAGTTTCCTGGAGCGATATTATTAAACCCGGTTCCACCATTTCAACAACAGAAGATGGTATCTCTACCGGTATTATCAAATTAAATGAAAAGCTTATCATCATTCTTGATTTCGAAAAGATCGTAAGTGATATCAATCCTGAAACAGGTCTTAAGATTCAGGAAATCGATGCTCTTGGCGAAAGAAAGAGAAATTCAGTTCCCATTCTTATCGCTGAAGATTCAGTATTATTAAATAAGCTTATTGTTGATTCTCTTAAGAAGGCCGGCTATGACAATCTTATTCATACAGAGAATGGTCAGGAAGCTTATGATATCATCCAGGATTGCAAGGCTAAGGGTTCCTTAAAAGAACATGTTCAGTGTATCATCACAGATATTGAAATGCCTTTGATGGATGGCCACAGACTTACAAAGCTTGTTAAGTCCGATGATGCAACCAAGGATATCCCCGTAGTTATCTTCTCATCTCTTGTTAATGAAGAAATGAAGAGAAAGGGTGAATCCCTCGGAGCTGATGCTCAGCTTTCAAAGCCTGAGATCGGCAACCTTGTACGAATCATCGATGAGCTGATGTTAAACAAGCAGGAATAAGAAAGACTATTAAAAGGTCGGTTTTTACCGACCTTTTTTTATGATAATATATTTAGGAAGAATATAAAGAAACGGAATAAAGATATGCGAATAGATGAAGCTGAGATGATCTTAATAGGAATAGGGGATGCTTTTGAAGATAAAGAAGATGCCCTTTCCTGCTATAATGCCCTTGCTGAAAAGCTTGATAAAAAGAATTACTTTATAATATCCATGTGCATGGATGATATTATTTTTAAAAGTAATCTTAAACAGGACAGGATCGTCGCTCCCTTAGGGGGGAAAAGAATGAAACAGTGCCCCGATGCCTGTGAGAATAAACTTTACGATATCACTGAAAAAGAATGTCCCATATGTCATAAGGAGCTTACATATAATAATATTCTCTGTGAAAACTACATCGAAGACGGATACATGCCCATGTGGGAAAAACAGAGACTTTGGCTTACCGGTACCATGAATAAAAAGCTTCTATTGATGGAACTGGGTGTTTCCATGAAATTCCCCCAGATAATCCGCTGGCCCTTTGAACGACTGGCTTTACTTAATAATAAGGCATTTCTTCTGAGAGTTAACGAAAAACTGTGGCAGCTGCCGGAAGAGATCGGCAAGGATAATAAGGGTGAAGCCGTAAAGGAAAGCCCTCTTAAATATATAGAATTATTGTGAAAACTACTTTAGTATGCTAAAATAAATTTGAAAATTTTTCATTTGCGGGGATTATAATGGCTAACAATGAGGATTATTTAGACGCTCTCTTAAGAGAGGCTCAAGAGCATAACGACCCTAATTCCGCCATCAATAAGGTTAGAGAATTAAGTTCTGCCATTGATAATGAAGTAATGGGATCATTTGCTCCCGAGGAAAAAGAAGAATCTGAGGCTCCTGTCGACAATTCTGAACCGGCAGAGGCTGATTTGCTTGCAAATCTTACAGTAAGTGAAGATTCCGATTATTCCGGTGCTTCAGAAGCAGATATCGACGATCTGCTTAAGAGTATCACCGGTGAGGAAACCACTGAATCTGACGATACCAGCGCATTTTTAGATATAGAAAATTTAGTAGGTGACGTTTCTGAACCTGTAGCAGGAGAAGAAAGTGCCGAAGCTTCAAGTGATGAGGTAGCGGACATACTTTCGGCACTTGATAGTGCAGAAACACCTTCAGAAGAAAGTCGGGAAGCCTCAAACGATGAAATAGCAGATCTGCTTGCGGCTCTTGATACAGAAGAAGCACCTGCGGCAGAAGAAGCTCCTGTAATAGAAGAAGCTCCTGCAACAGAAGAAGCTCCTGCAACAGAAGAAGCTCCTGTTACAGACGAAGTGCCTGCAGAGGAAGCGATAGTGGAAGAAATGCCTGAACTTCCTCCGGAAGAACGTATAGATGCGTCGGATGCAGATGTAGCGGATTTGCTTGCTGCTCTTGAAGGTACCGACACATCCGAAACTTCCGATGGCGGTGAACAATCGATTGAAGATATCCTTGCTGGAGTAGAAGCAAGTAACGAAGGCCCTGTGGCTGATTCTGATACTGAAACGCCTGAAGCAGCTGCTGAAATTATCGAAGAACCTGTTGAAGAAGCTGCACCTGAAATTGTTGAAGAAGCAGCACCTGAAATTATTGAAGAAGCAGTACCTGAAATTGTTGAAGAAGCAACCCCTGAAATTGTTGAAGAAGCAACTCCTGAAGCAGTCGAAGAAGCAACTCCCGAAGCAGCTCCTGAAGAGCCTGTTTCTTTGGATATTCCCGAAGATGAAGTTACGGAAGAAGAAGCAGCTAACGAACTTGATGAAATCAGCAGAATGTTCCAAAGTGAATCACCTGAAGGCGCTTCCTCCGACGATCTTGATTTGGAAAAATTATTGAGTGAAGCAGAAGGAAAAGAAGGAACATCTGAAGAAGGTGAAGCTTCAGGTGATGTGCAGGCATCCGAAGAAAATGCGGAAGTACCTGAAGAGAGCATCGAAGCTCCCGTAGATGAAACTGTTTCCGAACCTGCAGAAGAAAGTGAAGCTATAATAGAAGCCGGCGAAGATAATACAGAAGATATGGTCGCACCCGCCGAAGAAAGCGAAGCTATGATAAATGAGTCAGACTCAGAATCTGATTCTGCTTCCGATGCCGATATAGAGGCATCCGTAGATTCTTTATTCTCTGCTCTGGAAGAAAGTGATAACGAGGCTCCGGCAGAGAGTGGCGAAGCCGTTGATGACAGCCTTTCTTTATCTTCCGATGAAATGGAAAGTTTACTTGAAAAGGCCAATCAGGTTGAGCCTGAAGAAGAAGTAACGGAAGTGGATGTTTCCGAAATCGGCGGTATGGAAGGTGAACTTGGTTTATTCGATAAGAATGATGTTTCCCAGGGCACCGGAGACCAGGAACTTGATGAAATTTCAAATCTCTTACAGTCATTAGACAGCAATGAAGTGGAAGAATCCAACGAAGATGTTGATATGCTGGATCTTTTAAATGAAGCCGTCAATAAGTCTGTAGAGGAAGACAATCTCGAAGAAGAGCGCCGCAAGAAGGAACAGGCGGAAGCTGAATTCGAAGAAGAAAAGAAGAAGTTCGAAAAAGAAAAGAAGAAACGTAAAAAGAAGAAAAAAGAAGAAATAGATCCCGAAACCGGTGAACCTATTGTAAAGGAAAAGAAGGAAACCAAGCTTTCCAAATTCTTTGCGTTCTTAACAAAAGAAGAAGAGGAAGCCGAACCGGAAGCCCTTATAGAAGCATCCGATGCCACACCTGCGCAGGGTGAAGGCTTTGAAGATGTGCCCGGAGAAAACAAGGAAATCCTTCAGGAAATGGATAAAGAAGAAGAGGGCAAAGGTAAAAAGAAAAAGAAGAAAGATAAGAAGAAAAAAGGCAAAGGCAAAGCCGAAGAAGGCGATAAAGAAGGCGGCGACGACTCCGGAGAGGAAGGAGAAGGCGGCGATGATGGAGGCAAGAAAAAGAAAAAAGCCAAGGTTAAAAAGCCGAAGGCCGAGAAAAAGCCTCTTGAACTTGATATTGAAACCGGCAAGCCTTTATCAAAACGTAATGTTAAGCTTATCTTTATTTTAGCGGCTTCACTTCTTGTAGGTATTTATCTGCTGGTTGTTCTTTTGCCCAGCCTTATGGTTAATACTTCAGCTCGAAATGCTTATAAAGCAGGCGATTATGAGACTGCCTACAGGATCTTCTATGGCGACAAGAAGCTGAGCAAGAACGATGAACTGATTTATAAAAAGTCTGTTTTGATTTTAAAACTTTCTCATAAATACCAGTCCTTCTCATCCTACCGTGGTATGGGCAGAGATGTGGAAGCATTGGATCAGCTCCTTCAGGCAGTAAGCGATTATGAAGCGCTTTTGATAAGTGCTGAAAGCTATGGCGTAGTATCTGAATTTAATGAAGAATTTACAAAGATCACGGATGCTCTGTCCATTTGCTACGGATTGTCATTGGAAGAAGCTAAAGAAATAAACAGTCTTCCCACGGATTTGGAATACAGCCTTAAGGTTGAATCCATCGTAAACGGCACGGACTATATTGACCCCACAAAACCTCTTCCGGGGCCTTTTGTGCCGAGCGCATCAACAGACGACCCTGTTTACGAGGATATGCTGTCGGAAGAAGAATAGGTAAAGAATGATAGCTATTATTGATTATGGTGCAGGTAATATCAGGAGTGTGGAGCAGGCATTAAATTATCTCGGGATTGAATATGTCCTGACAAGTGACGCAGATGTCATTATGAACGCGGACAGGGCAATCCTCCCGGGCGTCGGCAATTTTAAAGATGCCATGGACAATTTAAACCGCCTGAATCTCATAGAACCCATCAAGGCCTTTGTAAAGACAGGCAGACCTTTTCTCGGTATCTGTCTTGGCCTTCAGTTATTATTTGATGAAAGTGAGGAAAGCCCCGGTGTTAAAGGGCTTTCCCTTTTAAAGGGTAAATGCTTTAAAATACCTGCTTCAAAAGAATTTAAGGTTCCTCAGATCGGATGGAATTCTTTAAACTTCCCCAAGAAATGTGAATTGTTTAAGGGCATACCGGAGGGTGCATATGTTTATTTTGTGCATTCTTATTATTTGCGTGCAGAAGATGAGTCGGTGGTTTCGGCAACAACCGATTATGGCGTAAAGATCCATGCTGCGGTTTCCGATAAGAACATTTATGCATGCCAGTTCCATCCTGAAAAAAGCTCAGCGGTGGGCCTTAAGATACTTGAAAATTTCGTAAATCTTTAGGAGCAAAGATGTATACAAAAAGAATCATTCCATGCCTCGATATTAATAACGGACGAGTTGTTAAGGGCGTTAATTTTGTAAATCTTGTTGACGCGGGAGATCCGGTAGAGCAGGCGATCCTCTATGACAGAGAAGGAGCTGATGAGCTGGTTTTCCTTGATATTACCGCATCCAGCGACAACAGAAATACTGTGGTTGATATGGTTGAAGCTGTCGCTTCAAAGCTTTTTATACCATTTACCGTCGGCGGCGGCATCAGAACCGTTGATGATTTCAAAAAGATACTTCGTGCAGGAGCAGATAAGGTGGCAGTAAATTCCGCCGCCATCATGAATCCTCAACTGATAAGTGAAGCCGCAGATAAATTCGGCAGTCAGTGCGTAGTGGTTGCCATCGATGCAAAAAGAAGAGCGGATGGTACAGGCTGGAATATTTATAAGAACGGCGGTCGCGTAGATATGGGCATCGATGCTGTCGAATGGGCTAAAAAAGCTTACAGTCTTGGCGCGGGCGAGCTTCTTGTTACCAGTATGGATCATGACGGAGCCAAGGACGGATTTGATAATGAATTAAATAAGATCATTTCGGATTCCGTTAATATTCCTGTGATCGCTTCCGGCGGCGCAGGAAAGCCGGAGGATTTTTATGATGCCTTTACAAAGGGCGGAGCGGATGCCTGCCTTGCGGCAAGTCTTTTTCATTTTAAAGAGCTAGGCATCATGGAGCTTAAGGATTATTTACATGATAAAGGAATCAGTGTCAGGAGAAATGCAGGATTATGATAGACAATTCCTGGCTTCCATATTTAAAAGAAGAATTTTCGAAGCCATATTATAAAAGCTTATATGAATTTATTAAAAAAGAATATGATGAGAAAGTTGTTTATCCTCCCTCGGATAAAATATTCAGTGCTCTCATCGCTACACCCATAGATGAAGTGAAGGTCGTGATTCTGGGGCAGGATCCTTATCACGAACCGGGTCAGGCTCATGGCATGAGTTTTTCCGTAATGCCGGGCGTGAAGACACCCCCCTCGTTACAGAATATGTATAAAGAGCTTCGTGATGAAATGGGGCTTTATATTCCTAATAACGGATATCTTGAAAAATGGGCAAAGCAGGGAGTATTACTTTTGAACACGGTGCTTACGGTCAGAAAGGGTGAAGCCAATTCTCACAAGGGAAAGGGATGGGAAGACTTTACTGATGCAGTCATAAGAGCCGTTAATGCGCAGGATCGACCCATTGTATATTTGCTGTGGGGCTCCAATGCAAGAAGCAAAAAGAAGCTTATTGATAATCCTAAGCATCTTGTGCTTGAAACCGTGCATCCAAGCCCACTTTCAGCCTATAACGGATTTTTCGGATGCGGACATTTCAAAGCCTGTAACGAATTTTTAGCTGAAAATGGGATAAAAGAAATTGACTGGCAGATTGAGAACATTTAATTCTTATCCGGTTGACTCTCTTTTAATCTTATGATAAGATTTTCTTCGGTTGTTGGCCGGCGTGTCGGAATGGCAGACGAGGCAGACTCAAAATCTGTTGTTGGCAACAACGTGCGGGTTCAAGTCCCGCCGCCGGCATACTGAGAATGGTGAAACCCACGAGGCATTGATCTCGCGGGTTTTTCTTTTTATATAACAAGAGCGCCAACAGATGAACTGTCGGCGCTCTTGCTATTGAGAATGGTACATTGGGGTTATGGGGTATGGTCTTAATATAAACCGTTACCATTACACAATAATTAACATATAATAATTTTTTATTTTACTCCTGACGGAAGGGGGATTCTTACTTTGGGATCGAGGGGTCCGTCAAAATAAAGACTTCCATCGGGCCTAAAATATGCTTTGCAAAGATTTACCTTTCGGTCACCTGAAGGGTGAGCTATATCGGTATGAGAGTGATAAGCTACCCAAAGCTCTGTATCATCGGGGCTATATACAAAGCTGTGATGTCCAGGGCCTGAGATATATTCCTTATCGCCCTTATAAAGGATCCTGTTATTTTCAGGCTTTGTAAAAGGTCCCATGGGATCATCGGATACAGCGTATCCTATTGAATACTCTGGGCTTTCAAAATAATTGGCACTGTATGTAAGATAATATTTTCCATTATGCTTAAGCACTTCCGGCCCTTCATTCCATCCCCAGCCTCCCTGAGGTTTTTCCCATTCAAGAAAAGGACTGATGAGCTTTTTTTCTTTTCCGATGGTTCCGCTTAGGTCATTTTTTAATTCGATCACATATATTTCGCTTACATGATTCCCGTCAACGATATTTACGGAACAGTCACGGGCGAAGTATAAATAGATCCTTCCGTCATCATCGATCAGGATATTTCCGTCTATTGTTGCATAGCCTAAATCTAAAAACGGAGCATTCTTTATATCCTTAAAAGGTCCCGCAGGCTCATCCGATACGGCAAGCCCCAGCTTTAAGAGATTATCTTTTTTATCTCTTGCGGTATAAAGCATATAGTATTTTCCCTTAAAGATTATTACTTCGGGAGCCCAGAAACATTCATATCCCCAGGAATCATCATTTTTTCTGTAGCAAAGGTCATTCTTTTTCCAATCTGTCATATTGTTGCTTTCCCAGGAATAGAAGCCCTCGTCGGATGATGTGGCATACATGTAATAATGCGTGGGATCTACCTTTAACATAAAGGGATCGCCGATATTTGTGATGTTAAGATCGGGATAAAAAGTTCTTTTATCTGACATAGAAAGTCCACCTTTTCTTTTTTTCTAGATTGTATGGTTTAAGTGGTTTAAATACAACAGAAATTATGTACTAAATAAGTTGCAAAAATTTGTGTAAAGTAACAATAGACCCAACAAAAACCGCGTAAATACGCCGTTTTACAAAAGAGATAATATTACAGAAAGAATGTAATAAAGTCTTGACGTAAGGCATTAATCATAGTATTTTATAATTACAAACGAGGAAAAATAAACCATAGGAGATATGTATGCATCATTATATTAAAGATTATCCGAGACCTCAGCTTGTGCGAAATAATTTTGAACTTTTAAACGGCGAATGGGAATTTGCCTTTGGTAATGCCGGGAATCAGGCCACGGATTTTGATAAGAAGATTAATGTACCATTTACCTATGAAACCAAAATGAGCGGAATAGGTGATGAAACCGTTCATAATACGGTATGGTATAAACGTTCAATAAATGTGGAGGAATTGAATGATCGCAGATTGCTTCTTCATTTTGAAGGCGTTGATTACAGAGCTTATGTTTATATAAACGGTAAACTTGTGGGAAGCCACCTTGGGGGATATGCAAGATTTTCTTTTGATATTTCCCGATATGTGAATCCCGGTATCAATGAATTGACAGTCAGAGTTGAGGATTCTCTTTCCGCATTCCAGGCTCGCGGAAAGCAGCGCTGGATACCGCAGAATTTCGGTTGCTGGTATGTTCAGACCACCGGTATCTGGAAAAGCGTATGGATGGAATATGTTGACGAAGTTTTTGTTAAGGATTTAAAGATCACCCCTGTATTTAAAGAGGGTGAAGTGCTTATTGAATTTAACCTTGACGGTGATGTTACAAATAAGCGCGTTGAAGCTTCCATAGATATATCATTTAATGAAAAAGAAATTAATTCCGTAAAGGGTCTTGTTTCTAACGGAAGGGGCGTATTTAAGATTCCCCTTGCGCGATTCGACGTTATGGAATGGGGCTTATTCACATGGCATCCGGATCATCCCGATTTATATGATATTTCTTTTAAACTCACTGTAGATGATAAGCCTTCCGACAGCTTCTATTCATATTTCGGCTTACGTGAAATAAGAATTGACGGAGATGTCATTTTATTAAACAATGAGCCCTTGTATCAAAGATTGATCCTCGACCAGGGATATTGGCCGGATTCACATCTTACACCTCCTTCCGAGGAAGCTTTGATAAAGGATATCGATAACATTCTTGCTCTCGGATATAACGGATTAAGAAAGCACCAGAAGACAGAAGATGAAAGATTTCTTTACTGGTGTGATGTAAAGGGCGTTCTGGTATGGAGTGAAATGGCTTCATCCTATACCTTCAACGATGATGCCGTTGAAGAATTCACAAATCAGTGGATGGAAATCGTGAGAGAAAATTACAATCATCCCTGTATTATTACCTGGACTCCTTTCAATGAATCCTGGGGCGTTTTAAATGTTAAGCAGGATAGAAAACAGCAGCATTTCACTGAGGGAATTTACCATATCACCAAGGCCTTTGATGACATGAGACCTGTAATCGTTAATGACGGCTGGGAGCATACAATCAGTGATATCATTACCCTTCATGATTATGAAGCCGAAGGAGAAGTTCTTTTTAACAGATACATGGATAAAAAGAATGAGATACTTGATAATAAGGTTTACCACTGCGGACACAGATCCGCATTCTCATATGGATATGAGTACAAGGGTCAGCCCGTGATCATCAGCGAATTCGGCGGAATCGCTTTCAATGAAGAAGGGGGCTGGGGCTACGGCGACAAGGTTAACGGAAAAGAAGATTTTATCAAGAGATTTGATAATATCACCACTGCCATTAAAAAGCTTCCCTATGTATGCGGCTATTGCTATACTCAGGTTTCCGATGTTCAGCAGGAGATCAACGGTCTCATGAAGGAAACGAGAGAATTCAAAATAGAGCCTGAAATAATCAAAGAAATAAACACACGGAAAGTTATAAGATAAAAGTATACTGCGGTAGAAAAAAGTTGCGGGGAGTCCTCGCAACTTTTTTCACGTTGTAGTAAAATGTAAGGGCGTGAATAATCCGAAAGAGGTGTAATAAATGAGTGTAACAGATAAATTTTTAAGATATGTAAAGATCGATACGCAGTCCGATGAAGAATCTACGACTTTTCCCAGTACCGAGAAGCAGAAGGATCTTTCCAGAATGCTTCAAAAAGAATTGATTGAAATGGGAGCTTCCAATGTTTCTTTTGATGAAAAATACGGCTATGTATATGCGGAGATTCCTGAAACCAGAAAAACAGATAAGGTAATAGGTTTCATCGCCCATATGGATACTTCCCCGGAAACCTCGGGAGCCAATGTTAATCCCAAATTCACAAAGAATTATGATGGCGGCGAAATTGCCCTGGATGATAAAAAAGAATATGTATTAAGTCCTGAAAAATATCCTGAGATTCTTGATTATGTCGGTAAGACATTAATCACAACCGACGGAACGACCCTTCTTGGTGCCGATGATAAAGCCGGCGTTTCCGAGATCATGGAAATGGCTGAAATCTTACTTAAAGACAAAACCATTCCCCATGGAAAGATCAAGATCGGATTTACTCCTGACGAAGAAGTGGGAGCGGGAGTTGATTATTTTGACGTAAAAGGATTTGGCGCCGATTACGCATATACGGTAGACGGTGGCGGAATAGGAGAGCTTGAATTTGAAAATTTCAATGCGGCTTCCCTTACTGTTAACGTATCCGGTGTTACAGTGCATCCCGGCGAAGCAAAGAATAAGATGAAGAATGCTTCACTTATTGCAATGGAATTCGAGCAGCTTCTTCCTAAATTCGAAAAGCCTGAATATACGGAGGGCTATGAAGGTTTCTTTTATCTTTCATCAATGGAAGGTGAAACCGAAAGCGCAACATTAAAATACATAATCAGAGATCATTCTTTTGATAAATACAATGAAAAAGTAGCTCTTGCACGGAGCATTGCGGATTTTCTCAATAACAAATACGGCGCCGGTACTGTTTCCGTAGAGATAAAAGAACAGTACAGAAACATGCGTGAGAAGATTGAAGACGGCAACATGTTTTTGGTGGATTATGCTGTGGAAGCCATGAAGGAACTGGGGATCACTCCCAAGGTTCAGCCCATAAGAGGCGGCACGGACGGAGCAAGACTTTCATATATGGGTCTTCCCTGTCCCAATATATGTACCGGCGGTCACAATTTCCATGGACGATTCGAATATATCTGCGTGGAATCCATGGAAGAGATCGTAAAGCTTTTACTTAAACTTGCCTGCAAATTCTGAATGTAATATTTCATTGTTTTTTATAGTTTATTATATCAGTAGTTCGCTTTGCGCTTTAATTGTGCCCATGGTTGTGGAGCCGAAGCTTTCGTTGTAAAATGAATCTATACAAAAAGAAAATGAGGACAAAATATGAAATATACTTTTAATGCCAATATTACATCAACGGACAAGGGCGGAGTTGTTAAGATCCCTTTTAATGTATGGGAAATCTGCAGAAAAGAGGGGGATGTTCCCGTTAAGGTTAAGATTAACGATACTGTTTTTGTATGTAATCTGACTCCCGAAGGAAACGGATATTATTCCATTCCGATCCAGCCTGAAACCTTTAAAAACTTTAATGAAAAAGAAGAATATACCGTAACTTTCAGAGTGACTCAGTCAAATGCCGAGGAAAGTCCCTATTCCACATCGAATCCCATAAGAAAGATAGATTCCATGAGCGTTGTGTTACAGCCTCATGACGGTCTTTGCGGACAGGCAACAGTTGCAATGCTTGCAGGCATCACCCTTGATGAAGCCATTAATATCATGCATGTGGGCGAGTGGCAGGCAACCATGAATAAGATCGTAAATGCGCTTAACTATTTTGGGATCGATCATTCCGAAGAGATCATCTATACAAATGGACGTACTGATATTACTCTTCCCAAGTGCTGTGTAATCATGGAGAAGATGGGACGTTTCAGTCATTATCTCGCTTATTATGACGGCGTCGGTTACGATCCCAACTACGGAGTGGTAAGAGATTACGATCTGTCCAAAATAAACGGTTACATGGAAGTGTATGTATAGATATGCTTAATACGACTCTTTGCTATATTGAAGACGTTTCGCAAAAGAAAATTCTTTTACTTTACAGAAATAAAAAAGAAAAGGATTTAAACGAAGGCAAATGGGTAGGAGTAGGCGGTAAATTCGAAGCCGGAGAAACGGCCGATGAATGCGTATTACGTGAAGTTTTTGAAGAAACCGGTCTGACTCTTACGGAGTATTACCTTGCCGGCGTAATAAGATTTGAATCCGACAAATACGAAGCGGAAGATATGTATCTCTACTATGCAACGGGTTTCACGGGAGAACTTATTAAAGAAACCTCCGAAGGTGAACTTCATTGGGTGGATAAGGAAAGAATCCTTGATTATCCCACATGGGAAGGGGACAGAAAATTCCTGATACCTTTATTTGAAGGAAAAAGAGATTTAAAGATGCTGGTTCGTTACGAAGGCGACGTCCTGGCAGAGTTTAAAGATTACAGCTTATAAGCGGGCAATTTAATTGCTTTCTTAGACATATTGATAACTCCTGAAAACCCCGAGGAAATTAATTGATCCTCGGGGTTTTCAATTTGATTTATATTAATTTAAAGGTTCTATATCCTGGAATACAATATTATCTATGGTTACATTTCCTCCGGCCTTAACGTAAATGCTGAATACTGCATTTTCATCATCTTCTGACTCGGTATTTTCGAAGGTGTATTTAACCTTTCCGGGGTTATCGACCTTGGGTACTGTAATTTCTTTTGAATTTATGATATTTCCGGAAGAATCCGTAATGACAATCTCAACAACGCTTTCATTGTCAGCCTTCATATCAAACATTACACCGTATTTATAATTGCCGCGGAGAAGAAGTCCTGTCTGATACAGCCTTCCGTCGGCATCGCCCGCATGGAGCTTTACACTTCTTACATAGTGATCCACACCATCCGCATCGGTTTCAAAAGAAGGAACCGATGCATCAAGATTCTCTGTATTCCAGAAAGCAAGTCTGCCGGCACCTTCATCAAAGGTTTCGTTATATAAATGATGTCCCGTATCTTTTTTTACTGCCGTATTATAGGCTGCTTTTACAATGCTTTCATCATAACCTTCTTCTAATTGGAATACTCTCACGAAATCCACATACATTGCAGCGGGGAAGGATTCGTCATTTATGGATGCTTTGGGATCAAAAGAACCGCCCACAGCAAGGTTTAAGATAATATAAAACGGAACATCAAAGGGAGCGGGAGCCGTATAATTAACTGTTCCCTTATCGCCTATGGCATACCAGTTTGAAAGAGTTGAGTAGCATTCGTCATCCACATACCATTTAAGATGCTTGGGAGTCCATTCCACTGCGTAGGTGTGGTAGTCGGAAATATCAGTGCCGTTTTCAAAAAAGTATTCTTTGTTGGAATATACGTTTTTGGGCCATACGCCGCCGTAGTGTGCAGTTCCGCCGATCTTAAAGGGAAGTCTTCCCATGGCCTCCATGATATCGATCTCTCCGGAAGCCGCCCAGGTTCCGTAAATATT
The DNA here is from genome assembly GCA_016283575.1 of Lachnospiraceae bacterium. Taxonomy (GTDB): domain Bacteria; phylum Bacillota; class Clostridia; order Lachnospirales; family Lachnospiraceae; genus UBA1258. The sequence goes on from JAEEND010000005.1 coordinate 14,412, forward strand.
CTGATCTACGGGAAGCATCCAGAATGCGGGCCACATGCCGGAGCCGCCTTCAATCTTTATCTTGGCTTCGATCCTTCCATATTTTACGGAATATAAGGGTTCATTATCATCCGTCATGGTGCGTAAGCGACCGGATGTAAACTGCTTGCCGTTTTTATCTTCTTTACGGGCTTCTATCACGAGGTTACCGTCTTTAACGGTGACATTATCATATTCGTAGGATTCAAGCTCGTTATTTCCCCAGTTTTCTATGCCGTAATCACTGCCGTTACCATGTTGCATGCACCATTTGGTGGTATCAAGGGAATCGCCGTCAAATTCATCGTTCCATACAAGAACATATCCTTCGTCGGAACGGTCGATTTTATCAACAAAAGAAGGTGTTGCTTCTTCTTTTACCGTTTCGGCGGGGACGCTTTCTTCTTTTTCACAGGAAGCGAGGGTAAATGCGCCGAGAAGGAGAAAAAGAAGAGTCAGGTTTCTTTTTATCATAAATTATCTCCTTAAATATTAAAAACTATATACAGTATATCATAAAATCATGATAGAATAGATGTTGTATATTGTAAAGGAGATAAGGGGTCATGATTTTAAAAGATTATCTTATTGCAAAAGCATTTTGTAAGGGCTGCGAAAAGGGTGACTACGAAAGAGACAAGACTCTCGTGGAACCCGATGATGTAGTGAAGTACAAGGATTTATCCTATGGAAAATACGGTATTTCCAATCTCCTTGATATTTACAGGCCCGAAGGCGTATCGGGAAAGCTCCCTTTGATAATAAATGTTCATGGCGGAGGTTTTGTCTACGGTGACAAGGAATTATACAGATTCTACAGCCAGTCACTTTCACAGCTTGGCTTTGCGGTGTGCTGCTTAAATTACAGACTTGCGCCAAAATACAGATTCCCCACTCCCATAATCGATGTAAACGAAGCTGTTAAGTGGCTTACGGAACATGCTGATAAATACGATATCGACATGAACAATGTAATAATGGTCGGTGATTCCGCCGGTGCTCAGATAGTAAGCCAGTATGCGACCTGCTATTCCAATAAGACCTATGCGGACATAATGGAAATAAAGATCCCTCAGTTTAAATTAAAAGGCGTTGGCTTAAACTGCGGCCTTTATAATATAAGTCCCGACTTAGGTGTAAAGCTTTCCGAGCTCGAGAGAGTATATTTAACTAAGAATCCTCAGAAATACGGGGAGAAGATAAATGTTATCAATTATATAGATGAAAATTATCCGCCCACATATCTGATCAGTGCTCCCGGTGATTTTCTTATCGGATGCATAGGCCCCATGGAAGAACTGTTGAAAAGTAAAAACGTTCCCGTAAAAGCAAAGATTTACGGAGATGAACATACATATCATGTGTTCCATTGCGATATTAAGACGGAACTTGCAAAATGCGCCAACAAAGAAGAGCTCGAATACTTAAAGGGCTTTTTGGATTAAAAACATGAAAGATATTATTAACTGCTCCAAAGCTGAAAAGCTTATTCCCAAATACATAAAGGGCGAGACTACGGATGCTGAAACCATCCGCCTTCTTGATCATATCGATTCCTGTGATTCCTGCAGGGAAGAATTGACCATTCAGTATTTTATTTCAGAAGGTCTTGATAATGTTGAAGAATTAAATGATTACAACCTCTTAAAGGGATTTGACAGTAAGATTAAGACATCAAGAACCGATATTAAGATCCGCAAAAATGCGAGAGATGGTTTTATTGCATGTATCGTGGGTATTGTAGTGGTATTGTGCATGGGAGCGTTAACGGTGGTATTATGAAGAAATTATTGATTGTAGACGGAAATTCCATACTTAACAGAGGTTACTACGGACTTCCCAAGATGCAGAACAAGGATGGCTGTTTTACCAACGGCGTTCTTGGTTTTATGAACATTCTTTTCAGAGTTATAAGTGAGAACGATCCTGAGTTTTTGATAGTAACTTTCGACCTTCCGAAGCCTACCTTCAGACATTTAATGTATTCTGAATATAAAGGCACAAGAAAAGAAGCGGAGCCCGAGTTTGTAATGCAGATTCCCGTGATCCATGAGCTGTTAAGATCCATGGGCGTTACGGTTCTTGAAAAAGAAGGCTATGAAGCCGACGATATCATGGGTACTCTTGCAAAGCGCTTTGCAAAAGAAGGCATGGATGTAACAATTCTTTCGGGAGACAGGGATTTATTACAGATTGCCGATGATAATATCACCATTGCAATTCCCAAAACCAAAGATAAAGTAAATACGATATATAGATATAAACCCGAAGATGTGTTGCGGGAATTCCTTGTAACACCTGCGGAATTTATTGATTTAAAAGCTCTTATGGGAGATTCCTCCGATAATATTCCCGGAGTTCCCGGAGTCGGCGAAAAAACGGCTCAAAAACTGATGGTTGAGTATAAAAGCCTCGAAGGGATTTACGAAAACCTTGATTCAATAACTCAAAAATCACTTCATGAAAAACTCGAATCCAATAAGGACAAGGCATTTTTATCAAGAACTCTTGCTACAATCGAAATAAATGCTCCGATAGAAGTTAATATAGAAGACTGCCGTATGGATAATCTTCTTAATGAAGAATCCTTGGAAGTCCTTCGCAAGTATGAATTAAAATCCGTGATCGGTAAGCTTGAAGCCATGTCGGGGGCGAAGTTTGAAGATAAAGCTTTAGAAGATATCAAATACGAAAAGATTGATGACTTTAATAAAGCTACGGAGCTTTTGAATAAAGCCCTTAAATTAAAGGCCTTCGGTATTTTCGAAGACGGGGACAAGGGACTCGCTCTTTCTTTTTCAAAAGAAGAAAACTATTACATAGAATACTACGGATTTTTAAATAAGGAATACGTAAAAGGCATTTTAGTATCTCTCTCCGAAGCTTATAAAACAGAAGTCATCTCTCTTGATATCAAGAATTCCTATGATATTCTTCCCGTATACAGGGAAGGCTTCCACGATGTAATGGTGCTTTCATATTTGATTGATCCTTTAAAGGGAGAATATGATGCTATATATGTGGGAGAAAGATATCTAGGCAGTTTTTGCGACACAAGCGTCATAAACGATAATGCGGAGGCGTATCCTGTTCTTGCCGCAAGAAATGCTCTTTTATCTAAAGACATACTTATAAATAAAGTTACCGAACTTGGAATGGCAAAGCTTTACTTTGAGATCGAGATGCCTTTAACCTATACTCTTTTCAGCATGGAAAAAGAAGGTGTTCTTGTAGACCGGGAAGCCTTGAAAGATTATTCCTCAAAGCTTTCAAAAGATATTGAAGTACTGGAAAAAGATATTTACGAAGAAACCGGCTGTGAATTTAATATAAATTCTCCGAAGCAGTTAGGAGAGATCCTTTTTGAAAAAATGGGACTTCCGGGCGGTAAGAAAACCAAATCCGGTTATTCCACCGCGGCAGATGTATTGGAAAAGCTTGCAGTTGATAATAAGGCGGTAGCCGATATCCTGGAATACAGGGCTTTGACCAAGCTTAAATCCACCTATGCCGAAGGTCTTCAGAATTTTATTGAATCTGACGGAAGGATTCATACTCACTTTAATCAGACCATTACCGCCACGGGACGCATTAGTTCAACGGATCCCAATCTTCAGAACATTCCAATCAGGACGGAACGTGGCCGTGAACTCAGAAAAGTATTTTTACCAAAGGAAGGCTATGTATTTATCGATGCCGATTATTCCCAGATCGAGCTCAGACTCATGGCTCACATGTCAGGGGATGATAATCTTATAGAAGCTTATAATTCCAACAAGGATATTCACAGGGCCACTGCTTCCAAGGTGTTTAAAAAGCCCCTTGAGGAAGTTACGGATTTAGACAGAAGAAACGCCAAGGCCGTAAATTTCGGGATCATCTACGGGATCAGCGGTTACGGCTTAAGTCAGGGCTTAAGTATTTCAAGAAAAGAAGCTGAAAAGTATATTGATGATTATTTTGAAACATATCCTGCTGTTAAAGCATATGTAGACAGTCTCATCTCATATGCAAAGGATAACGGAAAAAGCATAACCCTGTTTAACAGAGTCAGACCTATTCCGGAAATAAATGATTCTAATTTTATGCGTCGTAAATTTGGAGAAAGAGTAGCCATGAATGCTCCGATCCAGGGTACCGCCGCAGATATAATGAAGATTGCAATGATCAATATCGAAAAGCGTCTTCGTGAAGAAAAGTTACAGTCAAAGCTCATTATACAGGTTCATGACGAAGTGCTGGTGGAGACTCTTGAATCGGAAGTTTCCAGGGTTTCTGATATTATTAAAGATGAAATGACCAATGCATATAAATTGAGAGTACCTCTTGAAGTGGATATGCATACGGGTACAAACTGGTACGAGGCGAAATAATGAAAACTATCGGTATAACCGGAGGCGTCGGTTCGGGAAAATCCGCAATACTCGATTTTCTGAAAGAGAACTGTAACTGCGAAATCATAATAGCAGACATCCTTGCCAAGGATTTATGTAAAAGAGGCGAAGTTTGTTTTGAACCTTTAGTAAATCTTTTATCGGAAAAGGTTCTTAACGAAGACGGCGAGATTGACAGAAGCTTAATGGCTGAAATGATTTTTAAGGATGATGATTTAAGGCTTAAAGTGAATGCCATAATCCATCCCGCCGTAAAAGAATATATAATAAACAGGATCGATTCCTTGAAGTTAAGCGGCACCAAAGACTTTCTTTTTCTTGAAGCGGCGCTTTTACTGGATGACGGATATCAAGACATCCTGGATGAAATATGGTATATATATGCTGATAGAAATGTGAGAATAGAAAGGCTTAAAGAAAGCAGGGGCTATTCTCTTGAGAAGATATTGGATATTATGGATTCTCAGCTTTCTGAGGAAGATTTCAGAAATAATACTGATTTTACAATTGATAATTCCGGAGATTTGTGTGAATCGTTAAACCGGATAAAGGAGAGGTTATCTGAGTATGGGTGCTGAAGCAAAGAACAATCTGATTTTTGGACTTGATATCGGTACGAGGAGTATTGTGGGTACAGTCGGATACATGGAAGACGACCGTTTTATAGTGGTATGCCAGAGGGTCATGGAGCATGAAACCAGAGCCATGCTTGATGGTCAGATCCATGATATAGGTCGTGTTGCCGAAACTATAAAGAAGGTTAAGGCTCAGTGCGAAGAGGTGATCTCAAAGCCTTTAAAGCAGGTATGTATTGCAGCCGCGGGTCGTGTATTAAAGACTCTTGAAACCCATGTGGACATGATCTTCGAAGAAGAGAGAGAGACCAAGGCTGAGGATATCCAGAATCTTTGCTCCCTGGGAGTTGAGAAAGCATATAAGGAATTTACATCAAATGAAAATACCGACATTAAATTCTACTGTGTCGGATATTCCGTTGTGCATTATTATTTAAACAATTACACCATCGGCAATCTTCTCGGTCATAAGGCGAAAAGAATATCGGCCGATATGATAGCAACATTCTTACCGGATGATGTTGTGGATGGTCTTTACAGAGCCGTTGAAATGGCAGGACTCACGGTTTCGAATCTTACATTGGAACCTATTGCGGCAATTAGCGTTGCCATTCCTGAAAAATTCAGAATGTTAAATATCTGCCTCGTGGACGTAGGTGCAGGTACCAGCGATATTTCAATCACAAGAGACGGAAGCATTGTGGCTTACGGCATGATACCCATGGCAGGGGATATGCTTACGGATAAGATTTCCAAAGCGCTTCTTACTGAATTTAATGTAGCTGAAAAAGTTAAAAGAGAATCTTTGGATAAAGAAACCATCGAATACGAAGATATTATGGGTCTTCCTCAGACCATCACATCGGAAGAAGTATTAAATATCATTGATCCGGAACTTGAAGAAATGACTGACAAGGTTGCGGAGGAGATCATAAGACTCAACGGTGACAAGCCTGTAAGCGCGGTATTTGTAGTAGGCGGTGGCGGTATAGTTAAGGGCTACACCGACAAGCTTTCAAAGAAGCTTGGCATTATAAGCCAGAGAGTTGCCCTGAGAGGTTCAGATGTGCTTGGAAAGATCGATTTCCTTGAAGAAGATATGTCAAAAACTTCTCTCATGGTTACGCCCATCGGTATCTGTTTAAATTATTTTGAACACAATAATAATCTCATCTATGTAAGCTTCAACGGAAAGAGAGTGAAGCTGTATGATAACGGCCATGTTACGGTAGTGGATGTTGCCATGCAGTCGGATTTCCCCAATGACGGTCTTTTCCCCAAGAGAGGCAAAGCTCTTACCTACAGCGTAAACGGAAAGTCCAAGATATTAAAAGGCGAGATCGGCGAGTCCGCCATAATTACTGTTAATGATGCTCCTGCAGATCTTAATACAAAGGTTTCACAAAATGACAAGATTGTCATAAAAGAATCCACCGCGGGAGTTCGTGCAAGAGTTACCATTGCGGATTTAAAGGAATACAAGAATAAATTCAGCATCGAAGTATACGGAAAGAAGATCACTCTTGAGCGTCCCGTTCTTTGTAACGGAAAGCCCGTAAGTCCGGATTATGAAATACTTGATGACGACAAGATTGAAATATGCGATTATTGTAACGGTGAACAATTATTTAAGATGCTTGATATTCCCGATAATAATGCGCTCTTTGTAAACGGAAAGATGGCAGGCCCCGATACTAAGATTTATGAAAACTTTTCTGTGGAGATCAAGGACTATACTACTAAAGCTGATGACATCGAGGAAGATAAGGCTGTAAAGGCTCCTGAAAAAGAAGAAGTTAAGTTAAATCCCGGTAAGTCCGGAAATAAGATTTTTGTTACGGTTAACAAAAAGCCCGTGGAATTATCCGGTAAAAATGAATATGTATTTGTAGACATATTCGATTTCATAGATTTTGATCTGCAGAATCCTAAAGGAAAGAGCGTTGTTACTATCCATAACGGAAAGGATGCCCAATATATGGATCCGCTAAAAGACGGAGACATTCTTGAAATATATTGGAAGGATTGATAAGTAAATGGTTTTTGCAAGTATTTCCAGCGGTAGCAGCGGAAATTCAATATACGTAGGTTCAGACACGACTCATATTCTTGTTGACGCAGGAATAAGCGGCAAAAGAATAGAAGAAGGTCTTCGGAAGATGGATATAAAAGCTTCGGAACTTGATGCCATTTTTGTTACACATGAACATATCGACCACACTCAGGGTCTTGGTATAATGGCAAGAAGATACGGTATTCCAATCTATGCGACTAAAGGAACCATAGAAGGCATTAAAAATACCCAGTCTCTCGGGCGGATTGACGATGATCTGTTTATTCCGGTCAGGGCTGATGAAAAGGTATGCTTAAAGGATCTTGTCATAAATCCCATGCGCACTTCCCATGACGCCAACGAACCCTGCGCATACAGGATCAAGTGCGAAGATAAGCAGATAGGGATCATTACGGACCTCGGTACTTATGATGAATATACCATTGAGTCTCTTAGGGGCATGAACCTTCTTTTTGCAGAGGCAAATCATGATGTGCGTATGCTGGAAGCAGGGCCTTATCCCTATGTATTAAAAAGAAGGATCCTATCTGACCGGGGACATTTAAGCAATGAAAACTCCGGAAGGATGATCTCAAGATTATTGCATGATGATTTAAGTCATATTATTCTTGGACATTTAAGTAAAGAAAACAACCTGCCGGAGCTTGCTTTCGAAACGGTAAGGCTTGAGATCGAAGCCTCCGACAATTGTTATCACGGAAATGATTTTAGGCTTTCGGTTGCAAAAAGAAGCGAACCCATGGAAGCCATTACCATATAAATAAGGAGCGGTTATGAATAAAACAATTATCACAGTTGTGGGAAAAGATACAGTCGGTATCATTGCAAAAGTCTGCACATATCTTGCGGATAACAATATTAATATCCTGGATATTTCCCAGACCATCGTGCAGGATTATTTCAACATGATGATGATCGTGGATATGAACAATTCCCAAAAGAAATTCGGAACCATCGCCGACGAACTTGAAGAAGTGGGCAAGGGTATCGGAGTAATGATTAAGTGTCAGCAGGAAGATATATTTAATTCCATGCACAGAATTTAGTGAGGTTAACTTCATGATTAATATGTTTGAAGTCAACGAAACCAATGACATGATCGAGAAAGAGAACCTGGATGTAAGAACCATTACTCTCGGTATCAGCCTTCTTGACTGTATTGACAGTGACGTTGATAAAGTATGCGAAAATATTTACCGTAAGATTAAGGAAAAAGCCGCAAATCTCGTGGAAGCGGGAGAGATGATCTCAAGGGAATTCGGTATTCCCATTGTAAATAAGCGTATTTCCGTTACTCCCATTGCTTTGGTGGGCGGAGCTTCCTGCAAGACAAGCGATGATTTTGTTAAGATTGCAAAGACTCTCGATAAGGTAGCAAAAGAAGTGGGAGTTAACTTCCTCGGAGGATATTCGGCTCTTGTTTCAAAAGACATGACCCATGCCGATGAGCTTCTTATACGTTCAATTCCCAAAGCTCTTTCCGAAACTGAAAGAATATGTTCTTCCGTAAATTTAGGCTCTACTAAAACCGGTATAAACATGGATGCCGTGAGACTTATCGGTGAAATAGTAAAAGAAACCGCAGAACTTACCAAGGAAGATGATTCCCTTGGCTGTGCAAAGCTTGTGGTATTCTGTAATGCTCCCGATGACAATCCCTTCATGGCAGGTGCATTCCATGGTGTTACCGAAGGTGATTGCGTGATCAACGTAGGCGTATCCGGCCCCGGCGTAGTTAAAAATGCTTTGGAAAAGGTTAGAGGAGAGAGCTTTGAAGTTCTCTGTGAGACCATTAAGAAAACTGCCTTTAAGGTTACCCGCGTAGGACAGCTTGTTGCAAAAGAAGCATCGAGAGTATTAAATGTACCCTTCGGTATTGTGGACTTATCTCTGGCACCTACTCCTGCCATTGGTGATTCCGTAGCTGATATTTTATGTGAGATCGGTCTTGAATATGCCGGTGCACCCGGTACCACGGCAGCCCTTGCATTACTTAACGATCAGGTTAAGAAGGGTGGCGTAATGGCATCCTCCTGTGTAGGCGGACTTAGCGGTGCTTTTATTCCCGTCAGTGAAGATCAGGGCATGATCAATGCAGTTAATGCAGGAGCCCTTACAATAGAAAAGCTCGAAGCCATGACCTGTGTATGTTCCGTAGGTCTTGATATGATAGCTATTCCCGGCGACACAAAAGCCACCACAATTTCAGGCATCATTGCCGACGAAATGGCGATCGGCATGGTAAATCAGAAGACAACAGCCGTAAGAATCATTCCTGTAATCGGAAAAGGAGTGGGAGAGACAGTGGAATTCGGAGGATTACTTGGATATGCACCAATAATGCCCGTGAACAATTTCTCCTGCGATGCTTTCGTAAACAGAAAAGGCCGCATTCCCGCCCCTGTACACTCGTTTAAAAACTAAGCAACAATTTGAGCTCTGCTCAACTTGTTGCGCCCGATAATAAAAGCAACCGACAGGTTGCTTTTATTATAAAGCAACAATTTTAGCTTGTTGCGCTCGATAATTAAAGCAACCGACAGGTTGCTTTAATTATAAAGCATAGAGTAATAATAAGCCTTTATCCCCCTGTTTCGGCAGGGGGATTTTTGTTTGCTTTTCAAAATGTCGCCGTTTTCTGAAAAAACGTTTTTAACGGCCTTTTGTCATATTGCACAAAAATAACGTGCCCGATTTGTGAAATAGACAGAAAGTCGTCCAAATGCGTTGACGTAAAAACGTTTCTATGACATTATTTAATCGTTAAAACGTTTTTATAAAAATTTGTGTTACACAAACTTACTCTTGCTTTTGAAGGGAGAACTTATGAAGAGTAATGGATTTATAAATAATCTAGCCACAAAAATGGATAAGGATGCAGGATCCAGAAAAACCGGTCTGGTTGTTTCTCTAATTGCAAGCGTTATCCTTTTTATCTTAAATCTTCCTTTCGCTTCATGGCTGGTACTTGCAGATCCTCAGTCAATGGTTAACAGCCAACAGCTTAAGGATGAAGTAATAGCAACACTTCATATGCATTACAGTATTTTGAATATTATGGATTTTGTTCAGAGATCAAAGATCGGTATCATAGGACTTTTCTCAGCATGCCTCTTTGCTCTGTGCGTAGCAGCTGATATATTTTTTATCATTTCAGCGGTAAAGATCATAAGAAACAGGATTACCGATAAAGGCCTGCTTGGTCTTATCGGAACTGCCAAGGTCGGATTTATCCTTGAACTTCTTCTTACAATAGGAACCATGATCCTTCCTGTATTTGCAAAGCACAATGTACATTATGACCTGTTCAGACCCGGTTACGCTCCCGTGGTTGCAGGAATAATAGCAGTAATCACATATTTCTTATTAAAGGTTTTTGAAGCAAAAGAAAGAGAAAAGTACAGAGAGCACGGTATTTTGAAAGAATTCAAAAAGAATTGGGTCCTTTTCCTGATGCTTGTACCTGCTTTTGTGTACCTGATCATCAATAACTACCTTCCCATGGTTGGTGTATACTTCGCATTTACCAATTTCAATTTCAGAGACGGACTTTATGCTTCACCTTATGTAGGTTTTAAGAATTTCGAATTCTTTTTAAAAGCAGATCTTTGGCACCTGACCAAGAACACACTTCTTTACAACATTGTGTTCATCGGACTTGGAAACATTTTACAGATCTTCTTTGCAATACTAATAAGTCAGGTAACCGTTAAGTGGTTTAAGAAATCATCTCAGACACTTATGTTCATGCCCTACTTCGTATCATACGTTATCCTGAAGGTTTTGGTTTACAACCTTTTCGAGTATAACAGCGGTTTGATCAACGGTCTTCTGACAGGAACAGGCGGTGGAAAGATTGACTTTTATAACACGCCATCTTACTGGCCGTACATTATTACCTTCTTCTATATGTGGAAGGGCATAGGATACGGAATGGTTGTATACCTTGCTACCATAACCGGTATCGATACAGAACTTTATGAAGCAGCCAAGGTTGATGGTGCCAACGTGTTCCAGCAGATCCGTTACATAACCCTTCCTCACATAAAGCCCACATTCATTATTCTTTTGCTTTATGCTTTAGGTTCCATCATGAAGGGGCAGTTCGAATTGTTCTACCAGATGGTAGGTAACAACGGCGTACTCTTCGGTGTAACCGATATCCTTGACACTTACGTATACAGAATTACCACAACTCAGCCTCTTTCCATCGGAACAGGTACTGCGGCAGGTTTATACCAGTCACTGTTCGGCTTGGCAATCGTTGTTATTACCAATGAAGTTGTTAAGAGAAAGAATCCTGATTTTGCATTGTTCTAAGGGAGGAGAGAGTAATGGATAACACTAAAAAGAAAGTAAAAATCGGCGCTGCCGGTCATGCAATGAATGCCATTGCATTCATATTGCTTACCTTAGGCTCCGTGATATGCGTACTTCCCTTTATTATTATCGTTTCCGGTTCTTTTACCGATAATACTACGATTTTAAGAGAAGGCTACAGCTTATTACCCCGAAATATAACCTTAAGCGCTTATCGTACGATTTTTAAAGCGCCCCAGGATATTTTCCAGGCATACAAGATGACATTCATCTACACGATTTTGGGAACAGGCATCGGATTAATGGTTATTACCATGACATCCTATGTAATTTCAAGAAACGAATTTAAATACAGAAACCAGGTTTCATTCCTTATTTATTTCACCAGTATCTTCGGAGGCGGTATGCTTCCCTGGTATCTGATGTATGCCAATGTACTTGGCATGAAGGGAAAAATGTTCCCTATCTGGTTCCCTGCATTAATGAGTCCTTTCCTTGTAATCTTAATGAGAACCTTCATTAAAGGTTCCGTGCCGGATGCTATTACCGAATCCGCAAAGATTGACGGAGCGGGACATGTGACGATCTTTTCAAGGATCGTACTTCCGGTACTTGGCCCCGGACTTGCAACAGTCGGTCTTTTCCTGGCTCTCGGTTACTGGAATGACTGGTACAGAGCATCCATGTTTTCGGTTAACAGTAAAACCTGGACTTTGCAGTTTTATCTTTATGACTTGCTTAATGCATCAACTGCCATTAAGCAGATGTCGCAGAATTCAAGTATTTCCACGAAGGACCTGCCTACGGAATCCGTTAAGATGGCCATGGCGGTTGTTGCAACAGGACCCGTGCTTTTATTCTATCCCTTCGTCCAGAAATACTTTGTAAGCGGTATCACCGTAGGTGCCGTAAAAGGTTAACTTGGTATTGGGGCATAGTGCCTTAATATAGATAAATTCATATCATTAAGGAGGACAGTTATGAAAAGAAAAATTTTAAGTATCTTACTTGCAACATGCTTAACTGCAGGCCTTGTAGGATGCGGTGGCGGAAATTCCGTATCAGTTTCCGTTACTGAAGAAGTTTCTGCTTCCACAGAAACTCCCGCTTCCACAGAAGAAGCAAAAGAGCTTGATTTATCCGAACGTGTAGACTTAGTATTCTACGTAATGGGTGAAGCTCCCCAGGACGAAGAACTTGTAGAAGATGAAATCAATAAGATCTTACTTGACAAGTTCAATGCAACTGTAGATATGCAGTTCTCTACATGGACAGAGTTCCAGCAGAAGTACACTCAGGAAATCACTTCCCAGGGTGCAGACCTTATTTACATCGCTAACTGGTTATCTTTCGGTCAGCTTGCACAGAGCGGTGCATTCGTAGCACTTGATGATCTTCTTAACACTGTTGGTACAGAAGTAAGAGATCTCGTTGGTGAAAACGCACTTAACATGTGTTCCGTAAACGGTTCTGTTTATGCAGTTCCCAACACATGGGCTGAATATACTTCAAACGGTATCAAGTATCGTGAAGATTTAAGAGCTAAATATGATCTTCCTGTTCCCAATTCACTTGAAAACATGGAAGCATACTTCGATGGTATCATGGCTAACGATCCTTCTCAGGGAATCCTTACAGTAACCACAGAAGAATCTACCGGCTTACAGACAGCATTCGATGCAGCTTGGGTTCTTAATATTAAGTATCCTTGGGTAGCAACCAACGGACTTCCTTATGGTCTTGCTGCTAACTATGATACTCCTTCAGATGTTTATGATTACTGGTTCTCAGATGACTTCGTAGAAGATATGAAGATGTTAAAGAGATGGGCTGACAAGGGTTACTGGTCAAGATCCGCATTATCTGATACCAACAAGTCTGACGCTTATAAGACAGGTCTTTGCGTAGCAGAAGTTGCAGGTCAGAACCCCAACAAGCAGATTACCGCTATCCAGGAACTTGAAGAAGGCGGAGAAGGCTGGGAATCCGAATATATTGCATATGGTGAAGTTACAAAGGCTATCTATCCCGGACATGCTACACAGAACGGTACAGCAATCGTTAACGGCTGCAAGAACCCTGAAAGAGCTATGCTTGTATTACAGGCATTCCTTTGCGACGAAGAACTTAACCACCTTATCTCTTATGGTATCAAGGGTACTCACTACGATGTAGTAGATGGTATCTACGAAAACTTAAGCGATACATTCCCTTACGAAGGTTTCAACACATGGAACTTACGTAACGGCGACACAAAGCTTCCTCAGAAGACTGACGTTAAGTTACAGGAATACTTCGACAAGTATGATGCAATCGCTAAGACAACAAAGTTCCCTAACGTTAACATCTATGATGGTTTCGCAGAAAACTACGAAGATTACACAGCTGAAAGACAGGCAGTATCTAACGTTATGAGAACATACCTTGCTCCTCTTCAGGCAGGTCTTGTTGATGATGTTGATGCAGCAGTAGAAGAATTCCGTACAAAGGTTAAAGATGCCGGACTCGACACATGTCGTGAAGGTTTCGAAAAGCAGTGGGCAGCTTACTGCGACGCTTACGGATATAAGTAAGATGTATCAATGAGGGTATTGAATCTATTCAATCTCTTGATAATAATCTAATCTATGCTATAATCTTTCCGTGCAGGGAGGACATATATCCTCCCTGTGTGGAAAATTATGCAAAGGAAACTGTTAGAAATGAGGAGCACAATGTCCGGTAACAAAGTAACAATTAAAGATGTAGCGCGGGAAGCGGGAGTTTCTATCTCAACGGTATCCAATGCTTTAAATAACGTTGATGTTCTTCTTCCTGAGACCAAGAATCATATATTGGAAGTTGCACACCGCCTTCATTATGTTCCCAATCTTAACGGAAGAAATCTAAAGGCCAAGGCAACAAATGCCATAGGCTTATTTGTCACATCCATTACTGGTGATTATTACAGCGCTCTTGCAGATTCCATCTATCAAAGCTGCAGGAACAGAGGTTACGACTTACATATTTTTATCAGCGATAATTCAGAAGCAATTATGGCCCAGATTCTCGGCAGGAGAATAGACGGGGCTGTAATATTGGATGAGCATGTGGGAGAATCCGAAATTGCCATCCTTGAAGACAGCGGCATGCCCATAGTATTTGTGGACAGAGAAGTAGAGTCAGATAATCTGGCAAGCGTTGTCTTTGATTCGTATCATGAAGGTGAACTTGTAGGGAATTTTCTTTTGGAAAAGGGAAATAAGACCTTCATGCTTATTAGAGGAGAAAGAAATAACTTCGACAGTATCGAACGTGCAAGAGGATTTTTAAATGTCCTTAATAATGCGGGCGTTACTGTGGATGATAAATATATCTTCGATGGTCTGTTTAACAGAGAGGTTACATATAAGGGAATGCTGGAGTTTTTGGATAAGAAGCTTCCTCTTCCCGATGCGATCTTTGCTGAAAACGATGCATCCGCCATCGGAGCAATGGAAGCATTGCTTGACAGGGGATTTAAAATTCCTGAAGATGTTTCCGTAATCGGATGCGATGACATTGAAATATCCAAGCTTTTTAGACCTTCGCTTTCTACCGTAAGAACATCTTACGAGAAGCAGGGTGCACTTGCCATAGATCAGCTTATTTCCATGTTGAAAGAAGGGGCAAAGGGAACGAAGATCATTCTTCGTGGTTCCGTTGTGTCCCGCGAATCCACTATAGAGAGGAAATAAACCATAATGAAGTGTTATGTAAGCGATAAAGAAAGAAAGCTTTCTTTATCACATGTTGATATGCAGTCCGGTTCTGCCGGCGAGATGAATCAGTTAAAGATTTATCCCGGAAAGACCTATCAGACAATAATCGGTATGGGTGGCGCACTGACAGAGGCTTCTGCCTATACCTATTCTTTAATGAGTGATGCAAAGAAGAAGGAACTGATCGATCTTTATTTTGGAGAAAATTCCAATAAGTATAATCTTTGCAGACTCCATATTCAGAGCTGTGACTTTGCTCTTGATAATTATGCTTATGTAGAAGATAAGGATGATAAGGATCTTACAACTTTCAGTCTTGAAAGAGATAAGAAATATATTATTCCTTTTGTTAAGGATGCTTTGGGCAAGAACCCTCAGATTTCATTCCTCGCATCTCCCTGGAGCCCCCCCGCATTCATGAAATCCAATAATGACATGAATCACGGCGGAAAGCTTTTGGCTGAATACAATAAGATGTGGGCAGATATCGTAGTTAAATTCGTAAAAGAATACGAAGCGCTCGGTATTAAAGTTGAAAGACTTACCGTTCAGAATGAGCCCGCAGCTGTTCAGACCTGGGACTCCTGTATTTATTCAGGAGAAGAAGAAGGCGAATTTGCCGTTAAATTCTTACGTCCCGCATTAGATAAAGCCGGATACAAGAATGTTAAGATCAATATCTGGGATCATAATAAGGAACTTATTGTAGACAGAGCTGATGCAAGCTTTTCGGTAGCAGGAGCCGATGAAGCGATTTCCGGTATTGCATTCCACTGGTATTCAGGAGATCATTTTGAAGGCCTTCAGAGAGTAAGAGAGGATTATCCCGATAAAGAACTCATCTTCACTGAAGGATGTGTTGAATATTCCATATTTAAGTCCGATAACCGGGTTCAGTTTGCGGAAAAATATGCACATGATATACTTGGCGATTTCCTTGCGGGCGGTAATGCCTTTATTGACTGGAATGTGATCCTTGATAAGAAGGGTGGCCCCAACCATGTAGGTAATTTCTGCGATGCTCCCGTTATGTGCGATCAAGATAATGATGAGATAGATGTAAAGCTTTCATATTATTACATCGGTCACTTCTCAAGATTTATTAAACCCGGTGCAAAGAGAGTGCTTGTATCCAAGTTCACATCGGATATCGAAGCTGTCGGATTTGTAAATCCTGATGGCGAAAAGATTATGGTTGTACTTAACAGATCCGAAAAGGATGTGGCATTTACCGTATATGACGGTGAAAAGAATGCCGATGTTAAGAGCGATTCACATTCAATCATGACTCTTTGTTGGTAATTAGACTCTGATTAGTTTTATTTTTATAAAAGCATCTGAGACTTCATCATGTGTCTCGGATGCTTTTCTTTTGGTTTTTTAGTATGAAAAAAGCGCCCAAAACGGGCGCTTTACTAATCTATTATGTACTTATTTGAAAGCCTAAAGGTTTTATATAAAGGGATTATCAAAAATCCGCAGATAAAATTGCTGATTCCGTGGACCATGTCCCATGGAAGACCTGCAGCTATCCATGCGATCATTCCCCTGAAATCCAAATGGAACATCAGAGCCTGATACGGTGAATACATGGTGCCGTACAGAAAGCCATGAAGAGCACATACAACGGAATAAACGAAAGGTGCCAGGACTTTATTCATGTTCTTTGGAAGAAGCATCGTGACGCCCCACAGAACAAGCCATAAATACAAATACGGCCACCACCACATGGCAAAGCCGTTTGTAAGTCCCGTAAGTAAAATAAATACATAAATAGGGTAGAGAGCTTTAAATCCGTAACACAGGGTTAAAGCCATGACGAATACTCCGATGAGATGCACATTTGGCATGAATTCCATGATTATTTTCGAAGAATACATGACCGCACCCAGAAGAGCGAATATCGTCATTTCCTTTAAGGAAAGTTTCATTATTTTTCTACCTTGAATTCGTATGTTGCACCTGCTTCAACATTAGTATCGGATACACCTGTCATGGCATATTCACCATTAATGTAGAATGCCCAGTAAGTCTGGTCAACATCATAGTCAGCAGTGATGCCGTTTACGGTTTTAACGTAAAGACCGTATTCGCTTTCTTCACCTGCAATGAGGTTAACTTTTAAAAGAGCATCTCCAACGGTTGTTTCATCGGTATTGACCGTGAACTCGGTTTTGTTACCTTCTGCATCAACAACATTGAAAATAAATTGGGTGTTACCCACACCGATTTCTCCGCCTTCTACGGAAACCATAACATTTTCGTTAACGGCAGGAACTTCATTCTTTGCGCATCCGGCAAGAGTAAGTGTAGTAGCCGCAATCAACACACTTGCAAGAAGCAAAGAAATCTTATTTAAGATTTTTTTCTTCATTTTTTGTCTCCTTATAATAAGTGTTTTTATATTGTCTTTCTTTATCAAGGCCCTCGCACAAAAGAAAGCACTTGATGTCGGGTATTTCGACTTAATGCGGTCATTCGCCTTCTCGGTTTCCCAATGGCTTTTTCTTTCCCTGCGGCAGGAAATAGAATGACTGTATGCATAACACGGCGGCGTGCCCGTACAGGATTTTCACCTGTTTCCCCGTTCATCAAGTGATAGGCTACCATGATTCCATGAAAGAATCAAGGATTACACTATTATAAGAGGTTTTTTGAATTCATGGATGCTTGTTCCCTTAATTTTGCCATAAAGAGAAGAAGCAAAGATGTCATAATCAATAATTAATTTGGTTTCTTTATTTAATGAATCATAAACTGCCGGAATCTTTGTCAAAAGCTTTAATTCGGAAGAATCGGATATCTTCTTTAAAAGCCCTTCCGAATCCTTTTTAAAGCCAAGAACACGGATATATTGAAGATGGGAAAGTAAATCTTTTAAAGCTTCATTATCTCCCTTTATTCCAAGCATAATATGTAAAAGGGCGCGGTTTATTCTTGCCCTTGTAACTTCCTTGGTCTTTAACTTTTCCGCAAGCTCGGTAAAAGAAGATGCATCATGGAGATTATTCTTTATCTTATCCGAAAGTTCTCTTGATACCTGATTATATTCCTCGTAATTATCTTTATTAACTAAAAGAGAGTACATAAGCGTATCGGAAAAGTCATCGGGAAAAATCGGAATTTCCCGGTTGATGATATCCAATGAGTTTTCCGGTATGAAGTCAGAAATTGCTTCAGTCTTTTCTTTATGATCATGTGCAGAACTTAAAAGAGCTTCCCTTATTGCGGTTGCGGAAGGAAGGGTATTTTTATTTAAGCCTTTTTCGGTATATGAAGAGCCTTTTCTTTTTATCACGACGGGAGTTATCTTTGAATTCAGCGTATCTAATGCCATTAAATAGTTGATGGCAAGGATATTATTGGGTTTATCAAGAATATCATTATATTCGGGAAAGAGACCGACTCTTGCCTTAGCAAAAGTAAGCCCTTGCTTTAAGCCTGACTTCAATGAATCTGAATCGATGGTTCCTGCTTTCCGTAATTTCGAAGCAGCTTCTTTTAAAAGAGTAAGATCGTCACATTCCGCACCGAATACGAGATAATCTACTGAATTAAGGGCATTAAGTATATAGACTGCGCCGTAAGAAAAAAGGTCGGCATCCCCGGTAGCATAGGGCAGCGGAAGAAGCAGACTAAGATCTGAGCCGTTAAGAAGTGATATTCCGGCTCTTACTTCTTTTGAAAAGATCGCGGGTTCACCACGCTCGACAAAATCACCGCTCATGAGAGTGATGATGGAGTCAACATTCAGATCTTTTCGTATTTTATCAAGTTGATATTTGTGTCCCGTATGAAAGGGATTGTATTCACATATTACGGCTGCGGTTTTCATAAGAGTATTGTAACACCTCGAAGAGCAATTAACAAATTGTTAAAAAAAACACAAATAACATTGTATTTAATTTAGTACAAGAAGTTTATTGTGAATTGTTAATCCATCTTGTATATTATTTAAAAGAGTAAATACTTTCTTTTTCGGGCATCCCCCGAAATTTTAAAAATTATATGATAACTGTTAAGAATTTAACAATACAAGGAGGAACATATGTCATATATAGATAAGGTGAAGCAGATGGCCAAGATGGATAAGAAGACGATCGTGCTTCCCGAAACCAATGATAAAAGAGTTCTTATCGCTGCAGCTTCCATTATTAAGGAAGGCATTGCCGATATTATTATGGTTGGCGATGAAGAAAAGATCATGGATGGTGCCAATTGGCTGGAAGTAGATCTTACAGGCGTTAAGGTCGTTAATCCCGCAAAGTGCGATAAGTTTGAAGAATATGCAAATCTTTTTTATGAAATCCGTAAAGATAAAGGTATGACACTTGAAAAGGCAAGAGAGATCTTATTAAGCGATTATATTACTTTCGGTGTAGTAATGGTTAAAAATAATGATGCTGACGGTATGGTTGCAGGATGTTGTCATCCTACGGCGGATACTTTAAGACCTTCACTTCAGATCTTAAAGACTGCTCCCGGCGTTAAGCTTGTATCAGGTTTCTTTATCATTGATGTACCGGATTGTGAATATGGTGAAAACGGCGCATTTCTTTTTGCAGACTGCGGTCTTAATCAGGATCCTACGGCAGAAGAACTTGCGGCAATTGCTGATACTAGTGCAAAGAGCTTTAAGGCTCTTATCGGTGCTAAGCCCCTTATTGCAATGCTTTCACATTCCACAAAGGGTTCCGCTAAGCATGCTCTTGTAGATAAGATGGTAGAAGCAACAAGAATTGCCAAGGCACAGTATCCCGGACTTACCATTGACGGTGAATTACAGCTTGATGCTGCAATCGTGCCTTCCGTTGCAAAGAGTAAGGCTCCCGGTTCAGAAGTTGCGGGACATGCCAATGTATTGATATTCCCCAACCTTGATGCAGGTAATATCGGTTATAAACTTGTTCAGCGTCTTGGAAAAGCTGAAGCATACGGCCCTATGTTACAGGGTATTTCTAAGCCCGTTAACGATTTGTCCCGTGGATGCTCATGGGAAGATATCGTAGGTGTTGTAGCCCTTACAGCAGTACAGGCACAGCTGGTTTAAGCACATAAAGAACAGAGCATCCTGCGGGATGCTTTTTTCTTTTTAAATATGTATTAAAATACCCTCTGTAATTTGCAATGATATTTGGAAAAATATCTTGACAAATTTTTAGTACATGGATATAATCAATCAAGTGTGGATAGGAGCGAGTTATGTTCATTAACTTAACCGAGTATTTCGAAGGCAAGGATGTAAGCCGAGAACTTCGAATCACTCCCGAAGCTGATTCAATTAACCGGGACGGAATCGAATATCCTATATTAAAAAAGGAAGATCTGATCCTTACAGTCACCAATTTAGGAGACGGAAGATTGAATCTCAAAGGCGAAACCCATATGGAACTGGGCGGCACCTGTGACAGATGCCTTGCCGATGTTACTATACCTGTTGAACTTCAGTTTGACTACGTGGTATCAAAGCCCGACGGTTATCATGAGATCAGTGATGATGAAGAGGCTTTTATGGACGGGTTTGAACTTGACACCGAAGCTTTTATTTACAATGAAATGATTATGAGTCTGCCGATGAAAGTTTTATGCAAAGAGACTTGTAAGGGACTTTGTCCGGTGTGCGGTAAAAACCGTAACATGGGAGATTGTGGATGCGACACTTTTGTCCCCGACCCCCGTTTGGCAGCTATAAAGGATATCTTTAACGCGAATAAGGAGGTGTAACGATGTCTATTTGTCCCAAGAATAAGTCTTCAAAAGGTAGAAGAGATAAGAGAAGAGCTAATTGGAAGATGAGCGCTCCTACATTGGTTAAGTGCCCTAAGTGTGGTTCATTAATGATGCCTCACAGAGTATGCAAGTCTTGCGGTACTTACAACAAGAAGCAGATCGTTGAAGTTGAAGCTTAATATTGAAAATTAACCCAAAAGTTTATCTTTTGGGTTTTTTAATATATTTTTGCCGGTGTTTTTTTGCAGGGACTTTAGAAAACTAAAGCCCTTTTTTCTTGCTTTTTACACTTCACTCTAGTATAGTAAAAGGAGTTGTAATATGGCTAAAGTGGAGAAATAATGCAAAGGGGAAATACCGATGAACGACTGCGTAAAGGTTGCATTGGATGCCATGGGCGGTGATAATGCACCCGTAGAAATTGTTAAGGGCGGAATAGAAGCACTTAATGAAAACCCGAAGGTTTTCTTATATCTTATAGGTCAGGAAGCTTCCATTAAAAATGAGCTTTCTAAATATACCTATGATGAATCCAGAATTAAGATTGTCAATGCAGAAGAGGTGATCGATCCCAATGAGCCTCCGGTAATGGCGATTCGTAAAAAGAAAGATTCTTCCATCGTGAAGGGTCTTGAACTTGTGCGTAATAACGAATGTGACGCTTTCCTTTCAGCAGGTTCTTCGGGAGCCGTTCTTGTAGGCGGACAGGTGATCGTGGGACGTATCAAAGGCGTTGAAAGACCGCCTCTTGCCCCTCTTATTCCTACAGAAAAGGGCGTTTCCTTGTTGATCGACTGCGGTGCCAATGTGGATGCAAGAGCAAGCCATCTGGTGCAGTTTGCCAAGATGGGTTCCGTTTATATGGAAAACATTGTGGGAGTAAGTAACCCCAAGGTCGCAATCGTAAATATCGGTGCAGAAGAAGAAAAGGGAAATGCCCTTGTAAAAGAAGCATATCCTTTACTTAAGAGTCAGACGGATATTAACTTTGTCGGAAGCATTGAAGCCCGTGATATTCCCAAGGGCGATGCGGATGTTATCGTATGTGAAGCCTTTGTCGGAAACGTAATTCTTAAGATGTACGAAGGTACGGCAGCTTCTTTGGTAAAGATAATCAAAAAAGGTATGATGTCTTCCTTGAGAAGCAAGATTGGCGGCTTACTTGTAAAGCCTGCCCTTAAAAAGACATTAAAGGGCTTCTCCCTTGAAGATTACGGCGGAGCTCCTCTTCTTGGACTTAACGGTCTTGTCATTAAGACTCACGGAAGCTCCAAGGCCAATGAGATAAGAAATTCCGTTCTCCAGTGCGTGCTTTTCGCAGAACAGGATATAAACGGAAAAATAACTAAGAAAATACATATGGTGGACTAAATTATGGAATTTGATATTCTGAGAAAGATTGTTGCAGAAGTTATGGGGGCTGATCCCGAAGAATTAAGTGCCGAAACACTATTTGTTGAGGACCTGGGTGCGGATTCTCTTGATATTTGCAGAATTCTTATGAAAATCGAAGAGGATTTTAAGGTTGTGCTGCCGAGAGAATGCATTTCATCGGTTAACAGTATCGAAGATGCACACAACATGATCAAGTCCATAACTCCCGGAATCAAAGCGGAATAAGGGAGAATAAAGTGAATCAGGAATTATTAATTTCGGAACTTGAGGAAAAAATCGGCTATGTGTTCAAGGATAAGAACCTTCTTCTTGAAGCCGTGACTCACAGTTCCTATACCAATGAAATGAAGATCAACAAAAGAGGCCATTACGAACGTCTCGAGTTTTTGGGTGATGCAGTGCTGGAACTTTTATCCAGTGAGTTTCTTTATATGAAATACCCTAATGTCCCGGAAGGGGGACTTTCCAAGAAACGTGCTTCCATGGTGTGTGAGCAGTCGCTTTCCATCTGTGCAAGAAGCATGGAACTTGGAAAATTCATCTTTTTTGGCAAAGGCGAGGAACATGCCGGGGGCAGAGAAAGGGATTCCATCCTTGCAGACGTGGTAGAAGCTGTTTTAGGCGCAATCTACCTTGATGCAGGCCTCGAAAAAGCAAAAGAATATGTGGATACAAGAGTTCTTAACTTCTTGAAGGAACAGGAACTTTTTGTGGATTCAAAGACTATTCTTCAGGAATATGTTCAGCACATGCCGAACGGGGAAAATCTTCATTACGAAATCGTAAGTGAAGAAGGTCCCGAGCATGATAAATCCTTTACAGCTCAGGTCTTACTTGATGATAAGGTTTTGGGTATCGGAAAGGGAAAGACCAAGAAAGCGGCTCATCAGCAGGCTGCCTTTGAGGCAATTAAAAAAATCGAAAGCAGTAACAAATAGATTATTGCTTCATGAAGCGAGTATAAGATGTATTTAAAGAGTATTGAGGTTCACGGGTTTAAATCATTTGCCAATAAAATAATGTTTAAGTTTGAAGAGGGTATCACCGGTATTGTCGGTCCCAACGGAAGCGGAAAGAGTAACGTTGCCGATGCCGTAAGGTGGGTTCTCGGAGAACAGAGGATCAAGCAGCTTAGAGGTGCATCCATGCAGGATGTTATTTTTTCCGGTACGGAAATGCGTAAACCCCTAAGCTATGCTTATGTTGCCATAACACTTGATAATTCAGATCACGCTCTTGCAATAGATTATAACGAAGTAACCATCGCAAGAAGGATCTATCGTTCCGGCGAAAGCGAATACCTTATTAACGGTACCGTATGCCGCCTTAAAGATGTTACGGAGCTTTTTTATGATACAGGTATCGGTAAAGAAGGTTATTCCATTATCGGACAAGGTCAGATCGATAAGATCCTGAGCGGTAAACCCGAAGAAAGACGTGAGCTCTTTGATGAAGCCGCAGGTATAGTTAAATTTAAAAGAAGAAAAGAAACAGCGGAGAAGAAGCTTGAATCCGAAGAAGGAAATCTTGTCCGTGTTAATGATATTCTTACGGAACTTGAAAAACAGGTTAAGCCCCTTGAAAAGCAGGCGGAAGTCGCTAAGGTTTATTTAAAGAAGAAAGAAGAATTAAAATCCCTGGATGTTAATGTTTTTCTTCTTGAAAATGAACGTTTAAAGGGTCAGTTGGAAGAAGTTAATCGAAATTTCGAAATTGCGAAAAACGATTATGATGAGACCAATGCCAAATACGAAGGCATAAAGGAAGAGTATTCTCAGATAGAAGAAAAGGTTACGGAACTTAACGAAAAGATCGAAACCGCAAGATCCGACCTTTCAAATTCCAATGTTTTAAGAGAAAAGCTGGAAGGCGAGATCTTAGTTCTTCGCGAACAGATCAAATCTCTTCGTACCAATGAAGATATTTTAAGAAAGCGTCATGAAGAGATACTTTCCGATATTGAAAAGAGAAATGAGAACATCGGACTTGTTCTTTCCGAAAAGAAGGAAAATGATGAAAAGATCGCTTCTTTAAATGAATCCAAGAAAGAAGTTACCGATTTACTCAAAAAAGAACAGGATCTTATTTTTGAATTATCGGAAAAAATAGAAGAAGGCAAGAATACCATTATCGGTGAACTTAACAAGAGAGCCGGTATCAAAGCCGAAATGGGTCGATATGATACCATGAAGGAACAGATAAATATCCGTAAGGCAGAGCTTAATTCCAAGCTTCTTCGTGCAAAATCCGATGAAGAAAAACAGGATGAAGATATTCTTCGCTTAAAAGAAAAGTGTGAACAGATTTCCAAAGAACTTGAAGATATGAACACGGAGCTTCTTAAAAAAGAAGAATTCGTGGAACATGTTCGTGAGGAAATCCAGAATTATGATAAAGAATTACGTGAGACTCAGGTTTCCTATCATCAGGATAAATCCACCCTTGAAGCCTTGACCAATCTTACCGAAAGATATGAAGGTTACGGCGGTTCCGTACAGAAGGTCATGGAACAGAAGGATAAGGAATCAGGCATAATCGGTGTAGTAGCGGATATAATCAAAGTTAGCGAGAAATATGAGACCGCTATCGAAACTGCTCTCGGCGGTAACATTCAGAATATCGTAACCGATAACGAAAATACCGCAAAGAAGATGATCGGCTTCTTAAAAAAGAATAAGCTTGGACGTGCAACCTTCTTACCTTTAACAAGTATCAAGGATCCGCAGGAATTTAAGACTCCGGAAGTATTAAAAGAAACCGGTGCCATCGGTATGGCGGATGAACTTGTTGATACAGATAAGAAATATAAAGATGTAGCCAAGTCAATGTTAGGCAGAATCGTGGTGATCGATACCGTTGATAATGCCATTGCCATTGCAAAGAAATATCATTACGGCATCAGAATGGTTACTCTTGAAGGAGAACTTTTTGTACCCGGCGGTGCAATTTCCGGCGGTGCCTTCAGAAACAATTCAAATCTCTTGGGTCGAAGACGTGAGATCGAAGCTCTTGAAAAGAAGACCAAAGAGGCCTTAAAGAAAATCGATGAGATCCTGGATAAGATCGAAGAAAAGAAGGCTGAACGTAACAAATTACGTGTTGAAGTCGAAGAATACAAGGTTAATATCCAGAAGAAATATATTGAGCAGAATACAGCCAATTTGAATGTTTCTCAGGCTGAAGAAAAACGTAACGAAGTAATTACCGGTTCCAAGAACCTTCAGCACGAAGGGGTTGAAATCGAGCAGCAGATCAAGGATATCGAAGTAAGAAAAGAAGAGATCATCACAGCTCTTGCGGATTCCGAAACTCTCGAAAAGACCCTTACCCGTGACATTGCCAAATATCAGGAAGAACTTGATGCTTCAAGAGAAAAAGAAAATGAATTCTTCAATGAAGCTGCCCGCTGGGATCTTGAGATCAGCAAGATCGAGCAGAAACAGGATTTCGTTAACCAGAACCTGCAGCGTGTGGAAGATGAGATCAAGCGCTATGAGATCGATGCTAAAGAAGTTCTCGAGCGCGTTGAAAAAAGCGAAGAGGATATCACATTTAAAGAAAAGAACATATCCGAAATTGAGCTTACCATCGTTGAATCCCATTCTTCTCAGGATAAGAGGGAAACAGAACTTTCCGAAGATATTGCTTTGCGCGATGAATTAAATAATAAGCAGAAGAACTTCTTCTCAAAGAGAGAAGAATTATCCGATAAGATCACAAAGCTCGATAAGGAAATGTATCGACTTACTTCTCAGAAGGAAAAGTTTGAAGATTCCATTGAATCCCAGATCAATTACATGTGGGATGAATATGAGATCACATTAAATGACGCATCAGGCTTACGAAATGAAGAGTTTACCGACCTTTCCGGCATGAAGAAGGAAATTACCAAGGTAAAAGAAGCCATCAAGAAGCTGGGTGATGTCAATGTCAATGCCATTGAAGAATACAGAGCGTTGATGGAAAGATATACCTTCTTAAAGAGCCAGCATGACGATCTTGTGGAAGCCAAGAAGACTCTTGAAGAAATAATCAAAAAGCTGGATGAAGAAATGCGTAAGCAGTTCACTGAAAGCTTTAAGGATATCAATACCGAGTTTGATAAGGTGTTTAAAGAACTGTTCGGCGGCGGTAAGGGCACACTTGAACTTATCGAAGACGAAGACATTCTTGAAGCAGGCATAAGAATTATCGCACAGCCCCCGGGAAAGAAGCTTCAGAACATGATGCAGTTATCGGGTGGCGAGAAGGCTCTTACTGCAATAGCCCTTCTTTTTGCGATACAGAACTTAAAGCCTTCACCCTTCGCGCTTCTTGACGAAATTGAAGCGGCCCTGGACGAATCAAACGTTGACAGATTTGCAAAATACCTTCATAAACTTACCAAGCATACACAGTTCATTGTTATCACTCACAGAAGAGGTACAATGGAGCGATGCGACAGACTTTACGGTATTACAATGCAGGAAAAGGGTGTATCCGCTCTTGTCAGCGTAAACCTTATAGATAAGGATTTGGACGATTAGTAAATGGAAGAAAACAAAGGCTTTTTTAAAAGATTAAGAGAGGGACTTACCAAGACCCGCAGCGGTTTTGTGTCAGGACTTAATAATCTTTTTAAGGCATCTGAGATCGATGATGATTTTTACGAAGAACTGGAAGAAATTCTTGTTATGGGTGATGTGGGCGTTAAGACCACGGAAACCATCATCGAAGGATTAAAGGATGATGTTAAGAAAAATCATATAAAAGAAGCGGCAGAATGCAGGGAATTGTTGATAAACCGATTAAAGTCCGTTATGGAAGTCCCGGAAGGAGCTTATGATTATCTTGATCGAAAGACTGTGGTCATGGTAATAGGTGTTAACGGAGTGGGAAAAACAACCACTGTGGGAAAGCTTGCGGGACGCATGAAGGAAAGTGGCAAGAAGGTTTTGGTAGCCGCTGCGGATACCTTCAGAGCAGCAGCCAACGATCAGCTTGTAAAATGGGCTGAAAGAGCAGGCGTAAGCATTGTTTCTTCCGTAGAGGGTACGGATCCAGCCAGTGTTGTATATGACGCTGTCACCGCTGCAAAAGCCCGTGATGTGGACGTTCTTATCTGTGATACGGCAGGACGTCTTCATAATAAAAAGAATCTTATGGAAGAGCTTCGTAAGATGAATAAGATCGTGGATCGGGAATTTCCCGAAGCTCACAGAGAAACCTGGGTGGTTCTTGATGCTACTACAGGTCAGAATGCTCTTAATCAGGCACGGGAATTCGGGCTTGTTACGGATTTAAACGGCATTGTCTTAACTAAAATGGACGGAACGGCCAAGGGCGGTATTGCCATTGCCATTACTTCCGAATTAAATATTCCGGTTAAATATATCGGCGTTGGAGAAGGAATTGACGATCTTCAAAGATTTGATACCGATGAATTTATAGATGCACTTTTCACTAACTAAAAGGATGGTAAAGTCAAAATGGATGAATTGACATTGGAGAAATTTGAAGAAGCCGCTGAGAAGGTAAAAGAAGTCACTCTTGATACCAAGCTCATCTACAGCGACTATTTCAGCGAGAAAACCGGCAACAAGGTTTATTTAAAACCTGAAAACATGCAGTTCACGGGAGCTTATAAGGTAAGAGGCGCATATTACAAAATGAGTACTCTTTCCGATGAAGACAGAAAAAAGGGTATTATTACCGCATCGGCAGGTAACCACGCTCAGGGTGTGGCATATGCGGCTAAATGCTACGGCGTTCCCGCAACGATAGTTATGCCCACAACAACACCTTTGATCAAGGTTAATCGCACAAAAAGCTATGGTGCGGAAGTTGTTTTATACGGAGATGTATATGATGAAGCCTGTCAGAAGGCTTATGAACTTGCAGATGAACATGGTTATACATTTATTCATCCCTTTGATGATTTCGGAGTAGCGACCGGTCAGGGAACCATCGCCATGGAGGTAATAAAGGAGCTTCCTTTGGTTGATGTGATTCTTGTTCCCGTCGGAGGAGGCGGACTTGCAACCGGTATTTCCACCCTTGCAAAAATGCTTAATCCCAAGATCAAAGTATATGGTGTAGAACCTGCAGGAGCCAATTGCCTTGAAGAATCCCTTAAGGCAGGAAAGGTAGTATCTCTTCCCGGAGTGAATACCATTGCAGACGGTACTGCGGTAAAGAGACCCGGGGATAAACTGTTCCCTTATTTACAGAAAAATCTTGACGGGATCATCACCGTACCCGATGAGGATCTGGTAGTTGCCTTCCTTGATATGGTTGAAAACCACAAAATGGTAGTTGAAAATTCCGGTTTACTTACAGTAGCAGCTCTTTATAAGCTTGATTGTAAGAATAAGAAGGTGGTAAGCGTATTATCGGGCGGTAACATGGATGTCATCACCATGTCATCAGTTGTACAGCAGGGACTTATCTTAAGAGACCGTATCTTTACGGTATCCGTTCTTTTACCTGACAAGCCCGGCGAACTTACCAAGGTTTCATCGGTTATCGCAAAGCAGAACGGCAATGTAATCAAGCTTGAGCATAACCAGTTTGTTTCCATTAACAGAAATGCCGCCGTTGAGCTTCGAATCACCATGGAAGCCTACGGCACCGAGCATAAAAAGCAAATCATGGATGAACTTGAAAAAGAAGGCTACAGACCTAAGCTTGTTCAGACCAAAATGTGATCATGTACGAAAGAATCGGTTATTTAAAAGAAAAGTTCAGACTTTTTCATTTGAAGGATAAAAGCGACAAGACCTACGATTTTCATTATCACGATTTTTCAAAGATAATTTTCTTTTTGGACGGTGATGTGAAATACATAATCGAAGGTAAGACCTATGAATTAAAGCCCTATGACATAGTCCTTGTTCCCAAGAATGAAATTCATAAGCCCTGTATCGGAAATGACCGGGAATATGAAAGGATTGTGTTATATCTGGCACAATCCTTTTTTGATGATGACAGGCTTAAGGGAATTTTTGATCTTGCAAAAGAAAATCATACCAATGTATTAAGGCTATCACCCAAGGACAATACCAGAGTCTTTTCCATCATGAAGGAAGCCTTCGATAAATGGGAAGAGGGCAAGGAATTTTCGGATCTTTATTCAAAACTTCTTGTTACGGAAGCTTTGCTTATGTTAAATGAGTCCGTTAAAACCCACGGCTTTATTTTTGAAGGAAGCGTTATGTTTAACGAGCGTATAGTCAAGGCATGTGAGTATATAAATACCCATCTTCATGAAGATCTCAATGTGGACAGGCTTTCACGGATGTTCTTTTTAAGCAAATACCATTTTATGAGGCTTTTTAAAGAAGCCACGGGTTATTCCGTTCATCAATATGTGCTTGAAAAAAGAATACTTTATACCGAAGCTCTGGCAGAATCGGGAGAGAAAATCACAAGGGCCTGTTTAATGGCGGGCTTCAAGGATTATTCCACATATTTGAGAGCCAAAAAGAAAAGAAATTAATGTAAAGTATTTTTACTTGACAAGGGTATCTTTATCGTGTATTATGGCTAAGGTGTTTAATTATGGATAAAATTATCGAGCGGGGAATGCTCTTTGATTTTTACGGAGAGCTCCTTACGGACCATCAGAAAAACATATACAGCGAGGCTGTTTACAATGACCTTTCCCTTTCGGAATTGTCCGAAGAAACAGGGATTTCACGCCAGGGAATACACGATCTTATAAAAAGATGCGACAGACAGCTTTCGGAATATGAAGATAAATTAAAGCTTATTGAGAAATTTCAAAGCATTAAGAAAAAGCTTAAAGAACTTGAAATTCTGGTGGATGGTGACAATACCGTTGATTCTTCTCTGAAGCTTGAACTTAAAGAGGGATTCAATAAGATAATCGAGGATTTATAAATGGCATTTGACAGCTTGTCTGAAAAGCTCCAGAGCGTATTTAAAAACCTGCGCGGCAAGGGTAAGCTTTCGGAAGAAGATATAAAGGCAGCTTTAAAAGAGATCAAAATGGCTTTGCTTGAAGCCGATGTTAACTTTAAGGTTGTTAAGGAATTTATAAACAACGTATCCGAGAAGGCTTTGGGACAGGAAATCTTAGACGGACTTAATCCCGGCCAGATGATCGTAAAAATAGTTAATGAAGAACTCACATCTTTAATGGGTTCGGAAGTAACGGAACTTACCTTTAAGCCCGGCAAAGAACTTACGGTTTTCATGCTGTGCGGTCTTCAGGGTGCAGGTAAGACAACAGCTTCTGCCAAGCTTGCTTTAAGATTAAAGCAGAAGAGTAAGAAAACACTTCTTGCTGCCTGTGACGTATACAGACCCGCAGCGATCGAACAGTTAAAGGTAAACGGTAAAAAGGTTGATACTGAGGTTTTTGAAATGGGAACCGATGTCAAGCCTTCTAAGATTGCCAAAGAAGCTTATGATTATGCCGTTAAAAATAATTTTAACGTGCTTATCTTAGATACAGCCGGACGTCTTCATATTGATGAAGATATGATGGCTGAGCTTATAGAGATAAAAGAAAAGGTTCCGGTATTTAAAACCATTCTGGTTGTGGATGCCATGACCGGTCAGGATGCGGTTAATGTAGCATCCGAATTTAATGAGAAAGTAGGCCTCGACGGAGTTATTCTTTCAAAGACCGACGGTGATACCAGAGGCGGTGCGGCCCTTTCCGTTAAGCGTGTTACCGATAAGCCGATTCTTTTCGTATCAAACGGCGAAAAGCTTGATGAACTTGAAGCTTTTTATCCCGACAGAATGGCCAACAGAATCCTGGGCATGGGAGATGTATTATCCCTCATCGAAAAAGTGGAGGAGGCCAACAAAGACCGTGACTTATCCAAGGATAAGGAAATGGCTTCCAGAATGAAAAAAGGTAAGTTCGATTTTAACGATTACCTTGAAAGCATTAAGCAGATGCGTAAGCTGGGTGGTCTTGCATCCATTATGGGAATGCTTCCCGGTATGGGCGGAAAAGCCATGGCTGATTTCGATTCGGATGAATCGGAAAAGAAGATAAAACAGACAGAAGCGATCGTTCTCAGCATGACCAAAAAAGAACGTGAAAATCCCAAGCTCATGAATCCTCAGAGAAAACACAGGATCGCCAAGGGCGCGGGAGTTGATATTGCCGATGTCAATCGCTTCATCAAACAGTTCGAGCAGTCACAGAAGATGATGAAGCAGCTTCCCAACATGATGGGCGGCGGATTCAGAGGTAGAAAAGGCAGATTTCCATTTTAATTGAGAACTCGCTTTTTTATATATTATTAAATTTTTTATTTTTGGAGGAAACAAAAATGGCAGTAAAAATCAGATTAACAAGAATGGGTCAGAAGAAGGCTCCCTTCTATAGAATCATCGTTGCAGATTCAAGATCACCCAGAGACGGTAAGCTCATCGCTGAAATCGGAACATACGATCCCAACGTTGAACCCGCAGCAGTAAAGGTTGATGAAGAAGCAGCTAAGAAGTGGCTTGCTAACGGCGCACAGCCTACAGAAGTTGTTAGCAGACTCTTCAAGAATGCCGGAATTACAAAATAATATCGGATAAAAGCTAATAACGGAGGCAGATATGAGAGAATTGGTTGAAGTAATCGCAAAAGCTCTTGTTGATAACCCCGATGAGATCTATGTTAATGAACGTACAGAGGGTAAGAATGTGATCATTGAATTACATGTTGCCCAGTCTGATATGGGAAAAGTAATCGGCAAACAGGGCAGAATTGCAAAGGCAATTCGTGCGGTTGTTAAGGCAGCAAGCTCTAAGGATAAAGACAGCGCCAGAGTTGATGTCGAAATTATATAATGGTGGGGCACCTTTTTGGTGCCCTGTTTCTTTCAAAGGAGAAGAATGGAAGAAGAATTGTTTTCGGTGGGAGTGATAACCAATGCTCACGGTGTTCATGGTGAATTTAAGGTTTATCCCACAACAGATGACGCAAAAAGATTTAAGAAGCTTAAAGAAGTGTTGCTTGAAACGAAGACCGGTAATGTATTAAAGCACGTACAGTCCGTTAAATTCTTTAAGCAGTTTGTAATACTCAAGCTTGAAGGCATTGATGATATGGATACGGCGCTTACTTTTAAACAGAAGCACCTTTTTGTTACCCGTGAAAATGCCGTTAAATGCGAAAAAGACGAATATTTTATATCCGACCTGATCGGTTTATCCGTATATTCCGATGAGGATGTTCTTTTGGGTGAAATTTCAGAAGTGTACCAGACCGGTGCCAATGATGTTTATGAAATAAAGAAACAGGATGAAACAACATTCCTTGTTCCCGCCATAAAAGAATGCATATTGAATGTGGATATTGAAAATAAAAAGATGGTTATTCATCTGATGGAAGGCTTGATTTAATGATTTTTCATGTAATGACCCTTTTCCCCGAGATGATCGAAGGCACTATGAACTGCAGTATCATGGGCCGGGCTCTTGAAAAGAATTTAATATCTTTGGATGCCGTTCAGATAAGGGATTATACTCTTGACAGACATAATAAGGTTGACGATTATCCCTACGGCGGAGGCGCGGGCATGCTTATGCAGGCGCAGCCCGTTTATGATTGTCACAAAGCCATTCAGGAAAAAATATCAATTGATGGAAGAAAGAAAGCAAGAGTTGTTTATATGTCCCCCTGGGGAAGGACCTTTGATCAGAAGCTTGCTGAAGAATTTGCAAAAGAAGATGATCTTATTTTCCTATGCGGTCATTATGAGGGCATAGACCAGAGAGTTTTGGATGAGATAGTTACTGACTATGTATCCCTCGGCGATTTTGTATTAAGCGGAGGCGAATTACCCGCCTGCGTTATGATAGATTGTATTTCAAGACTGATACCCGGAGTCTTAAGCAATGACGATTCCGCAGTTACCGAATCATTTTCTTTCGGGCTCCTTGAATACCCGCAGTATTCCCGCCCCGAAGAATGGAACGGCATTAAGGTGCCGCCTGTTTTGCTCAGCGGTCATCATGAGAACGTTGAAAAATGGCGCCATGAAATGAGCCTTGAGATCACTAAAAAATACAGGCCCGACATGTATGAAAAATACATGGAAGAGCATCCTGTTGTTACGAAAAAAACGCGACGAAAAAAGTAGTTGCAGAAACTAAAAACTTGTGCTAAAATTAGCACGTTGTGAGTACGGGTGGTCCTCTGCTACGTAGTGTATTATGAACATCCGAGATTTAAGGAGGATACTATGAACGACATTATTAAGAACATTGAAGCTGCTCAGATGAAGGAAAGCGTTCCTGAATTTAACGTAGGTGATACCGTTAAGGTTTACGCTAAGATCAAGGAAGGCGAAAAGGAAAGAATTCAGATTTTCGAAGGCACTGTTTTAAAGAGACAGGGCGGAAGCAACCGTGAAACATTCACAGTAAGAAAGTTATCTAACGGCATCGGTGTTGAAAAGACATGGCCTCTTCACTCCCCTAACGTAGACAAGATCGAAGTTGTTCGTAAGGGTAAAGCAAGAAGAGCTAAGTTAAACTACTTAAGAGGACGTATCGGTAAGGCCGCTAAGGTTAAAGAAATTGTAAGATAGTTTACATTAAGGGAGCATTTGATGCTCCCTTTTTTGTTCCGTTAAATCCAAAAATCCCATTCATAAGAGAAAATTTGTTCACTTGTGACCTTCTTTTTGCTATAATTGTTTCATGAGAAAAAAAGGCTTGGATTTCAGGAGAAAAAGACGTAAAAGAATAAACAGGGGCATCCTTAAGGAGATTGGCTCCTGGGCTTTTGTAATAGCTGTATCCGTATTTTTGGCATTTGTTATTGTATATACCTTTGGTGTCAGAACCGTGGTATACGGTAACTCCATGGAGCCGAAGCTTTACGGCGGACAGCAGGTTCTTATCAACAGATTTGTATATGTGATTTCTGACCCTGATTTCGGGGACGTGGTGGCATTCTTGCCAAACGGTAACGAAAATTCTCATTATTATATCAAAAGAATAATCGGTACCCCCGGTGATACGGTTCAGATAAGGAACGGCTATCTTTATCTTAACGGCGTAAAACTCAGTGAAGGGGAAGAGTATGATAAAATAGCCGACGCAGGCATTGCGGAAAATGAGATCACTCTCGGTGAGGATGAATATTTTGTCCTGGGTGACAACAGAAATTTCAGCGAAGATTCCCGTTCCGGAAATGTGGGTGTCGTAAAGAAAAGATATATGTTAGGAAAGGTGTGGTTCCGTATTTCCAAGGACCTGCAATTCATGGGATTTGTAAGATGATAGTTCAATGGTATCCCGGGCACATGAATAAGGCCCGGAAAATGATG
Source organism: Lachnospiraceae bacterium (assembly GCA_016283575.1). Taxonomy (GTDB): domain Bacteria; phylum Bacillota; class Clostridia; order Lachnospirales; family Lachnospiraceae; genus UBA1258. Next base: position 48,951 of record JAEEND010000005.1, read on the forward strand.
GAAGAGGATATAAAGCTTGTAGATATGGTAATTGAGGTTCTTGATGCAAGAGCTCCCATTGCAAGCAGAAATCCGGATATAAAGAAGCTCTCCCGCGGAAAACCCGATCTTATTCTTTTGAATAAGGCGGATCTTGCCGATGAGAGAGCATCAAAGGAATGGAAAAAATATTTTGAAGATGAGAAAACAAGAGTAGTATTCTTAAATTCAAAGAATAAAGAAGGCCTAAGAGAAGTGCTTCCCGCGGTGAAAGAGTTAACCCGTGAAAAAACGGAGCGGGATTTAAAGCGCGGTATTAAGAATCAGCCTGTAAGAGCCATGGTAGTGGGCATTCCCAATGTAGGTAAATCAACTTTCATTAATGCCTTTGCAGGTAAGAATATTGCAAAAACCGGCAATAAACCAGGGGTTACCAAGGGAAAGCAGTGGATAAAATTAAGTAAGGATTTAGAGCTTCTCGATACGCCGGGAATTCTCTGGCCCAAATTCGAAGATCAGGAAATCGGTAAAAAGCTTGCTTATTTAGGTTCTATCAATGATGAGATCCTTGTTACGGAAGAACTGGCAGGCGCTTTATTACTTTATTTATTTGAGAATTATGCCGATTTATTAAAAGAGAGATTCGATATTACGGCCGGGGATGTTCTTACCGAATCGGAAGAACAGTTCAGTACCAAAGAATCCAGAATGCTTGATAAAATTGCCATTAAACGCGGCATATTAAAACCGGGCGGAGTTCCCGATTATTTTAAAACCTCCGGCATGGTGCTAGATGAATTCAGAAACGGAAAAATCGGAAAAATTACTCTGGAGAGACCCAATGAATAAGAAGCTTAAAGATTTTTTATCAACCAGTTTATATTTATTATGCGTACTTGGTGTATGCCTGCTGATACTTAAATATGTGGGGCAGCGTACCGATGTATACGGACGCTCCATGATGCCCACATTACAGGACGGAAACAGCATAATCCTCGATAAGATCACTTATCGTCTTCATGATCCGGAACGCTTTGATATTATAGTATTTCCTTTCAGAGATTCTTCCAATAAGAATTATATTAAAAGGATTATCGGATTACCCGGTGAAACGGTTCAGATCGATACTGACGGAAATATCTATATTAATGGCGAGATTCTTTCCGAATCCTACGGACGTGAAGTAATGACCAATCCCGGCAGAGCCATTTCTTCAATAACTCTCGGAAGCGACGAATATTTCGTGTTAGGTGATAACAGAAATGATTCGGAAGACTCGAGATTCACCGAGGTCGGAAATGTAAAAAGGTCCGAAATACTGGGAAGAGCCTGGTTCAGAATCTGGCCCTTTAACGAGATGGGTTTGGTAAATAAAAAATGAGCGACACACTTTCCAAAGAAGAAAAGAAGGCTTTAAAGCTTCAAAAAGAAATAGAGAGAACAGAATCTCTTAAAGTATATGAAAAAGAATATGAAAACCTTGGATTTGTATGCGGTATAGATGAAGTGGGAAGAGGTCCGCTGGCAGGACCTGTTGTAGCCTGCGCCTGTGTATTGCCTAAGGACAGTAAGATTCTGTATCTTAATGATTCCAAGAAGCTTTCTGAAAAGAAACGAGAAGAATTATATGACGTTATCATGAAAGAAGCCGTATCTGTAGGCATCGGTATGCGTTCTCCCGAAAGAATAGACGAGATAAACATATTAAATGCCACCTATGAAGCCATGCAGGAGGCAATATCCAAGCTTTCCGTAACACCGGCGGTTTTATTGAATGATGCGGTTACTATTCCTGGAATCGATAAGAGCATTAAGCAGGTGCCCATAATCAAAGGAGATGCTAAAAGTGTTTCCATTGCCGCAGCAAGCATTGTTGCCAAAGTAACAAGGGACCGTTTAATGGTTGAATATGATAAAGAATATCCCGAATATAAATTTGCCAAGAACAAGGGATATGGAACAAAAGACCACATCGATGCCTTGAAGGAAGTCGGGAAATGTCCCATACACAGAGATTCTTTTATTAAAAACTTCGTGTGAGGTTTTATATGGATTTATCCTTTTTATCCGGGGCCATGAGCCTGCAGGGAAACAGTGAAATACAGTCCGCAGAAATGAAGGAGGACCAGAGCGTTGCCCTTCTTAAACTGCTGTCCGGATTAAATAATGGTGAAACACTGCTTTCAACTGTGATCGGTGAAAAGGATGGCCAGGTTCAGTTAAAGCTTGCGGAAGGCATTGTTATAAATGCAAAGCCTGAAAAGAATGTAATGCTCTCACCGGGAAGCAATGTATTCCTGCAGGTGCAGAAGAGAGCTGATAATACCATTGCTTTACGGCCTCTTTATCAGAACAATAATCAGGAAAATACTGCCGAGGCGGCTCTTCGTGCCGCAAGTCTTCCGTTAAACGAAAGGGCTCTCGAGCTTGTCGCACGGAAGATGGAGTATTTTAATCCCATAGACAGAAATTCCCTTATAGCATCCTACAGAGAAATAAATGAACATCCCGAAGTTCCCGTTAAATATATTGTGGACCTTCAGAATATGGGTATCGAACGCACCTCCGAAAACATAAATCAGTATAAGGCCTACATGAACATGGAAAATTCCGTTACCGAGGCCTTTGGTGTTATAGAAGAAACCATGGTTTCGGAGCTCGCAGATTCTTTTGCAGGTGATGCTGCCGGTGAAAACAGCATTAAGCTTACGGATTCGCTTATTAAATTTGCCGACAATCTTTCTGAAACGAACAGTGTCTTTGTTTCACGGGATGAAGTTAATGAATTGATCAATAAAATGGATCTTTCCGGTAAGGAACCTGTAAATTTAAAAGCTTTGTCTGAAGAAAATCTTAAAGCGGATGCAGGAAATCTTGAAGCTTTATCATTGATTCCGGATGAAGAAAACAATGATACCACCGGAGTTATAAAAACTGATTCCTATGAACCGAGGGACGTATTAAAGGCTTTTTTAACGGATATAAAAGAAGCGGCATTAACAGGAAATACCGATAAATTAAGAGATTTGATCAAGGATGAATCGGTTACGCGTTTATTTAATAAGACCTTTTCATCACAGTTTTATTTGAATGAAGAAAATATTGATTCCAAGCAGGAAATAAAGGATCTGTACAGACGCATTTATGATGGCACCAATAATCTCATTAATGCACTTAATGAATCGGGGATAGAGAATGCAAATCTTCAGGCGCCGGTACATAATCTTTCGGAAAATGTCAATTTCATGAATGCCTTGAATAATTTCGTGCCCTATGTGCAGATTCCTTTTAATGGCGAAGCAGGACGTGAAAACGGCGAATTATATGTATTTAAGAATAAAAGAGGCTTATCGGATGCGGGAGGAGCACTAAGCGCCTTTATACATCTTGATATGGATAATCTCGGCCCCACCGATGTATTTGTTTCATTGGCGGGAGAAAAGGTTACGACCAATTTTCGCGTTTCCAACGACGAGGTGCTTAATCTTATAGAAGCAAATATCGGATTACTTAATAAACGTCTCAATGAGAGAGGATATTCTTTTGAAATGGATATTGCTGTTTCGGAAGAAAAGAAGACTCCCATTGAAACGGTGCTTGATATGGAAAAGGGCAAGGTCCTTTTATCAAATGTGACTTTTGACGCAAGGGTTTAATGAGAATGGAAGAGAATAAAAAACCAAAACAGGCCGTAGCCCTTGAATATGATCCCAATGATGTGGCCCCCAGGGTCATTGCTTCGGGGCAAGGGTTTATTGCAGAAAAGATCATTGAAAAAGCGGAAGAAGAAAATATTCCCGTTCATAAAGATGAAAAGCTTGCAAAGACTCTTTCAAAGCTCGAAGTAGGAGATGCAATTCCGCCCGAATTATATGAAATAGTGGCGGAGGTGCTGGTATTTGTGGATGCCATGGATAAAATCAAGGGGAAGATGAAATAGATGAATTCAGGGGAAAAAATAAACAGATTTCTTACAGGTGGTTTGTTAATACTGGTAGCTTTAATATCAGGCTTTTTAACCGTAAATGCCTTCAGATATTCTTATATTTCCGCACCGACTTACGTAGGTTACAATTGGCCGAGAATCATAGCCGATTCGACTTTTAAGAATTTTTTATTATGTTTGTGCGGCATGATCCTATTTTCTTTAATTAAATATTTTACGGACAAGTATCCCGATTTTTCGAGGACTTTTTCCGGTGTTTTATTTATTATGACTGCGATCATATACATAATCATCGGTATTATCTATGTGAAGAATTCTCCCTATTATCCCTCGGGAGATCAGTTAAATACCACTGCCTGCGCGTATTATAACCTTCAGGGAGATTACATCATGTATTCACCCCTTGGCTATATAGGTATTTATCCTCAGCAAAAGGGACTTGTTTTTCTTTACGAGATCTTTTTCAGATTATTCGGGCCCTTTAATTATACTCCTGTTTATATATTGCATCTGTTTTGCAACATAGGCGCCATGTCCTTATGCTTTATTACCCTTCGTGAGCTTACTAAAGATGCGGCAGTTTTATTTACCTACAATTTTTTTGCAATTATGTTTTATCCCATGTTTCAATATGCAACATATGCATACGGAGATTTGCTCTCGATATTTTTTACCGCACTTTTATGGTTTTCTCTGGTTAAATTTTATAAGAATAAAAAGAAACGGTATTTAATATTGATCGCTTTATCGGCTTACTTTTCTTTTGCCACAAGGGCATCGGCGATAATTGCCATAATTTCACTTGTGATAACACTTTTGCTTATTTTCATAAAGGACAAAAAACTAATATATGTATCAGCTTTAATATTAGTAGTTTTCGTGCCCCTGGTTCTTAATACGGCATTAAATAAGTATTATGAATATAAATCAGGATATGACTACCATACGGGAGTTCCCGTAACAGCATTCATAGCCATGGGACTGATGGAAACGGACGGTGCCATGGGTGTCTATAATAATTACAACCAGAAGGTTTATACTGTTTATGACGGGGATAAAAAGCTTGCATCCGAAGAAGCATCCGCCTATATCGATTCAAGGCTTGATGAATTTAAAGAGAATCCTCAATATGCCAGGGATTTTTTCCTTGAAAAAGTGCGTATGCAGTGGCTTGAACCCATATACGAGGTTAATACCCATACTCATTCTTTTAAGGAGGATGCGCCTCTTTACGGAATATATATGGATATGTATTACGGTTCGTTATTCTATACTATTTTTAAATTCATGAACCGGCATCAGTCCTTTATGTATTTTTATTTATTTGCTTTTGCGACGATATCGCTTGTAAAGCTGTTTAAAAAGAAGGAAAGCGTGGAACCGTCACTACTGTTTCCGCTCATAATGTTTGTCGGGGGATTTTTATTCAGTATTATCTGGGAAGCCAAAGCAAGATACAGTCTTCCTTATGCTTTCTTTTTGATCATATTTATTCCCATGGGGATGAAGAATATATATGATTTTGCTCGGGATATGGTAAACAAAACTGAATTCATTAAACAAAAACATTGAAAGAGAAAAAAGAAACAAGAGAAAAGTCGGCGGAGAATATGAAAATATTGCTGCAAATTTCCTGCGAGAGAAAGGCCTGAGTATTTTATACAGGAATTTTTATTCAAGAGCCGGAGAGATCGATATCATAGCTCTCGATGGAGAAACTTATGTATTTACTGAAGTTAAGTTCAGAAGGAATGAAAGATACGGTTTCCCTGAGGAGAGCGTAAATTTTAAAAAGCAGCAACGGATACGGCGGGGCGCCAGAGTTTATCTTTATTTAAATCATATAAATGAAAACGCCGTCAATGTGCGTTTTGATGTGGTAGCGGTGTCTGATTCCGATATAAAATGGCTGAAAGCGGCTTTTTGATGAAATATTAAATAAATTTTAAAAAATTACGAATAATAATCCATTGATTTCACTGATAGGATGGCTCTGAAAATAGGAGGGATTTATGGCTAATATACTTGTATGCGACGACGATCATGAAATAGTTGATGCTATTGAGATTTATCTTTTACAGGAAGGTTTTGATGTATTTAAAGCCTATGACGGAATGGAAGCGCTTGAGATACTTAAGAATAACGATATCCAGCTTCTCATTATTGATGTCATGATGCCCAAGCTTGACGGAATACATGCTGTCATGAAGATAAGAGAGACTTCCAGTATTCCGATCATCATTCTTTCGGCTAAAACTGAGGACTCCGATAAGATCCTCGGATTAAATGTCGGTGCTGACGATTATCTTCCGAAGCCCTTCAATCCTCTTGAGCTTGTGGCAAGAGTTAAATCTCAGTTAAGAAGATATACCAAGCTTGGAAATATGGCCCTTGAATCACAGACCATTTATTCAGTGGGCGGTCTTGTAATCAATGATGATACCAAGGAAGTTACGGTGGATGATGAGCCCGTAAAGCTTACACCCATTGAATATAATATTCTTTTACTCCTTGTTAAAAATCAGGGAAGAGTATTTTCAATCGATCAGATCTATGAAAAAATCTGGAATGAACAGGCCTTCGGTGCAGATAATACCGTAGCGGTTCATATTCGTCATATCAGAGAAAAAATAGAGATCAATCCCAGAGAGCCCCGTTATCTTAAGGTTGTATGGGGAGTTGGTTATAAAGTAGACAAGATGTAGGGATAGCCGTGGGAAACAATAAAAAGAAAAGAAAATCCGAAGTAAACAGTGTCGGTTTTTTTACAAAAATCAAAAACAGTCTTTTGGTAAGAAAGTATGCGCTTATAGTGTTGCAATCTCTTTTTGCAACACTGATAGGGGTATGCTTTTTTTCTTACAGAGCATCGGGAGTTTTATATATAAATGATGCTTCTGCCGAGGTAACATCGGAAATCCCCTCTTTGGAACAGCTTCGAGGGGATTATTATGAATCGGAGATATTTAAAAAGAATTTCCTTCATGCGACGGAAAACTTAATAAGCTATGTCTATTTCAGAGATGAATTCGAAACAAAGGGTGAGTACGATCCCGAAAAGACCATTGATCTTACGGATTATATATCTGAAAGCGATGCGGATAAGTTTGACTATTCGGTTTTATATAATATTGCGGATATGGTTCGCTGGGGACAGGGCGGTATTGAAACAAAATACAGGACCTTCAGTACCATAGAAGAGTATTATGACTATTTTGAATATGGAAGCACTTTGACCGGCACGGATATCGATAAATTGATGTATGCATCTCCCGGTAAAGTCTATATGCTTAACTGTCTTGGAGACAGATATGTATCAACGGAAGGCTATACCTTAGGGCATTATGCATCCAATGAAGAAACCTATGACATATTATTAAATGCCTTTATTACGGCTGCCGAGACCTTATATCACGATCATACTCTTTATTTATCCTATAAAGAAAACTATGACACTGAAAAGACCAATATGCGATATGCATATACCGGAGGCTCAGGTTCCTTTAAAACATTTTACACCAATGTTGACGGCATAACCGACAAGTCTTCTCCCGAGAAAAAGAGAGATACCTTTAAGGGTATGGGTAAATATCTTTATTATTCTCAGAAGAGTCTGGACTTTTTAAATAATACGCCTCTTGAGTACGGTGAAATCAAGGATTATATCAATAGTAGATTCATTGATTTTAAAAGCGATGCGGAATTCTGGATCGCCCTTGATACGGAATTCCCCGTAGATGATGTTTTTGCATCCAATTACAGGGCTTTTAAGAATACAGCCGCATACATTCCCTGGCTTGTGCTTGTAGGCGCTCTTTCTCTTATCGGATTTGTGGGACTGTTTTTTGGAATAATCCTGAATGAAAAGAAGAGATATGAAACTGAAGATCACGAGAAGAGCTTAACCGATTTTGACAGACTTCCCATAGAAGTATCCCTGTTATTCTTTATATTGATGGTATTTATCCTGATAATCAGTGAGACCATGCTGGTATGGAATCTGTCCATATTTATGTCGGATACTTCCTTTAACCTTCCGTCCATAATGCTTCTTTTCGTGGATATGATCATACTCCTTTCTTTCTTTTACGGTTATGTAAAGAGAGTTATATATAAGAACTTCTGGGAGCAGAGTATTACATCACTTATCGCGCCTTTCTTTAAAAGGTACTATGACAGGATGAAGAAGAGGTGGTGGTTCTTTTACGATGATTCCAATATCATCGTAAGAACCTGGGTTACCTATTTATTGTTCCTTGTATTTAATGCATTCTGGGCGCTTATGCTGTTTTTCAGCAATCATCCCATTATCTCTTTTATCGTGCTGTTTGTCCTCGATATGGCAGTGGGATTTTTAATGTCCGAAAGAAACCGTCAGAGAAGAGATATTGTCGCAGGCATCCACAAGATCAATAACGGTGATTACGATTACCAGATAGAATTAAAGAAAATGCACGGAGAAAACCTGGCTTTGGCCGATGCCGTTAATGATATCGGACGAGGCATAAAGGATGCGGTTGATATTTCCATTAAGGATGAAAAGCTTAAAGCGAGCCTTATTACCAACGTATCCCATGATATAAAGACACCTTTAACATCCATCATCAATTATGTGGATCTTCTTAAGAGGGAAAATATTGATGATGAAAAGGTAAAGAAATATATTGCGGTTCTTGATGAAAAGAGTCAGCGTCTTAAGACACTTACCTTTGATCTGGTGGAAGCAAGCAAGATTTCCTCGGGAAATATTACCATGGAATTTGCAAGGCTTAATTTTATCGAACTCATAAGCCAGTCCATGGGTGAATTTGAAGAAAAATTTGCGGAACGCGGTCTTACTGTTGTGACCGATATTCCCAAGACTCCGGTATTTATAATGGCTGACCCCGGCAGACTTTGGCGTGTTATCGAAAATCTTTTTAATAATATTTTCAAATATGCGCTGGAAAATACACGAGTTTATCTTGATTTAACACTTGATACGGATAATAATGTTACAATGTCTGTTAAGAACATTTCCAAACAGCAATTAAACATTCCGGCGGAGGAGTTGACGGAAAGATTTATCCGAGGCGACGTATCAAGAAGTACGGAAGGGTCCGGCCTGGGACTTTCCATTGCCAAGAACCTTACAATACTTCAAAACGGAGAGTTCAATATCTTCCTGGAAGGAGATCTGTTTAAGGTTTCAATTACTTTCCCGACGGTGGAATGATCAGGAGTACTATTTTGGCCAATAATTTAAACAAAGAAAATGCAAATCATATTATTAAAAATGTAATACCCGGTTCTTTTGCCTACAAAGCGGGATTAAAACCCGGCGACGAGCTCATCTCAATCAACGGTGAGCCCATTGTTGATATTTTTGACTATAGATACAATATACTTTCCAAAAAGCTTGATATTGTCGTAAAAAGAAACGGTGAGGAGCTTTCGGTAGTTCTTTTTAAGGATTCCGACGATTCCGACCCGGGTCTTGAATTTGAAGGCGGTATTATGGACGAATACAGAAGGTGCAAGAATAACTGTATTTTCTGTTTCATTGACCAGATGCCTCCAGGAATGAGAAAGACCCTTTACTTTAAAGACGATGATTCAAGACTTTCTTTTTTACAGGGTAATTATGTGACTCTTACCAATTTGAGTGAAGCGGATGTGGAGAGGATCATTCGTTTCAGAATGGAGCCCATAAATATCTCTTTTCAGACTACCAATCCTGAACTTCGATGCAAAATGCTGAATAACCGCTTCGCGGGAGAATCCCTTAAGATCGTGGACCGTTTTTATGAAAATGAGATTGTAATGAACGGTCAGATAGTATTATGTAAGGGTGTAAATGACGGTGAAGAGTTACGTCGAAGCATTGAAGATCTGATGAAATATCTTCCGTATCTTGAAAGCGTTTCCGTAGTGCCCGTGGGCTTATCAAAATACCGCGACGGCTTATATCCGTTAGAATCCTTTACAAAAGAAGATGCCATTGAAGTCATCGATATGGTCGAACATTATCAGAAGATCACCTATGAACAGTATGGGCTTCATTTTATCCATGCAAGTGATGAATGGTATATTCTTGCAGGTCGTGAAATGCCTGAAGAAGAAAGGTATGACGGATACTTACAGCTTGAAAACGGCGTCGGTATGATCAGATTATTATGCGACGAATTTGATAATGCCTTTAATTCTTTTAAACCAAGCTTACTGAGAAAACTGTTTTTAAAGCATGAAGCCACTTTGGTCACGGGAAAGCTTGCATATCCCATCATGAAGCGATTTGCGGATATGGTCATGAATTCTTATCCCAAGGTAAAAATTGATGTGGTTGCCATCACCAACAACTTCTTTGGTGAAAAGATCACTGTCTCGGGACTTCTTACGGCTCAGGATATAATAGCCCAGTTAAAGGAAAGAGGCTATTATAAAACCGTAATGCTTCCGAACAATGTCTTAAAGGCGGACGAAGATATATTCTTAGATGACTTAAGCCTTAAAGAGTTCGAGGATTCTTTACAAGTAAAGACCTGCGTTGTAAAATCAAGCGGTCAAGAATTATTATATGCAATGCTGGGATTAATCTAGTATAATTTGATTAAGATTAAGTAAATGAGGATAGATATGTCAAATAAAAGAAAGCCCATAGTGGCAGTGGTGGGGCGCCCCAATGTAGGTAAATCCACATTGTTCAATGCCCTCGCCGGAGAAATGATCTCAATAGTAAAGGATACCCCCGGTGTTACAAGAGACAGAATATATGTTGATGTAAACTGGCTTGATTATTCATTTACTCTTGTTGATACAGGCGGTATCGAACCTGACAGTAATGATGTCATCCTTAAACAGATGCGTGAGCAGGCGGAAATGGCAATCGAAACAGCGGATGTCATTCTTTTTATGGTGGATGTAAAGCAGGGTCTTGTTGATTCCGATCAGAGAGTCTGTGATATGCTTCGCCGTTCCGGTAAGCCCGTATTACTGGTTGTCAACAAAGTGGATGACTTTAATAAATATATGCCCGATGTTTATGAGTTTTATAATCTCGGCATCGGCGATCCTTATCCCATTTCTTCGGTTAACAGACTGGGATTCGGCGATTTTCTTGATGAAGTTGTTAAGAATTTTAAGATCGACCCAAATTCCGATGAAGAAGATGACAGGATCAAGGTTGCCGTGATCGGTAAACCAAATGTCGGTAAGAGTTCACTTATTAATAAGATTCTCGGTGAAAACAGGCTTATTGTTTCCGATATTGCCGGAACCACAAGAGATGCCGTAGATACTGATGTGATCTATGAAGGCAAGGAATATGTATTCATCGATACAGCCGGTGTCCGTCGTAAAAAGAAGATTCATGAAGATTTAGAGCATTATATGATAGTAAGAACCGTAAGTGCCGTTGAAAGAGCGGATGTATGTGTTCTTATGATCGATGCAAAAGAAGGCGTTACCGAACAGGATGCCAAAGTTGCGGGAATTGCCCATGACCGTGGCAAAGCCATTGTGGTTGCTGTTAATAAGTGGGATGATGTTGAGAAAGACGATAAGACTATTTATCGATTTACTGAAAATGTGCGAAATGTCCTTTCATTTATGCAATATGCGGAGATCATATTTATTTCCGCAAAGACGGGACAGCGTATCAATAAGCTTTTTGAGACGATAGATGCCGTATATGAAAATCATAACATGAGAGTCGGCACCGGCGTTCTCAATGAGATCATGACCAAGGCAGTTGCCATGCAGCAGCCTCCCACGGATAAGGGTAAGAGACTTAAGTTATTTTATATTACCCAGGCATCCGTTAAGCCTCCCACATTTGTTATCTTTGTAAATGACAAGCAGCTTATGCATTTCTCATATACAAGATATATTGAGAATCAGATACGAGAGACTTTTGGATTTAAAGGAACACCCCTTCATTTCATCATAAGGGAGCGAAAGGAAGATAAGTAAAAATGGTACGGGTTTTATGCATTGTAATAGGGTATCTTTTCGGGATGATACAGACATCCTTCATCCTTGGAAAAATAAAGGGTATTGATATCAGAGAACATGGAAGCGGAAACGCAGGCACCACCAATACTTTAAGAGTACTCGGTAAAAAAGCCGGCCTCATTGTTTTCGTCGGGGATCTTTTAAAGTCCATCATAGCCCTTACTTTAGTGAGATTTCTGATCACGCCTTCATATCCTGAAATTAAATATTTGCTTTTATTTTATACAGGATTCGGCGCGGTGATCGGTCATAACTTTCCTTTCTATCTTAAATTTAAAGGAGGAAAGGGTATTGCAGCCACAGGCGGCATGATACTTTCACTGCACTGGATATTTGTCCCCTTTGGATTGTTTTTCTTTTTCGGAACCTTTTTCCTGACTCATTATGTGTCTCTTGGTTCCCTGATACTATATTTAACCTTCTTTATTGAGGTTGTATTATTCGGTCAGATGGGTATTTTCGAAGCCACTCAGCCGGTACTTTATGAAATATACGCAGTATGCTTTGTCATGATGGCAATGGCATATTGGAAACATAAAGATAATATTGTGCGTCTTCTTCATCACGAAGAAAGAAAGACTTATTTAACAAAAAAGAACGAAATTTAGGAGAAGAGTATGAAAAAAATCGGTATTATCGGCGCAGGTTCCTGGGGAATAGCTTTGGCAGCGCTTTTAGAAGAAAACGGACATGATGTTACTGTCTGGTCCAAATTTGAAGATGAAGTAAACATGTTAAAAGAAAACCACGAACATGTGACCAAGCTTCCGGGTGTTAAGTTATCTGAAAAGATAAAGCTTACCACCGATTTAAAGGGCACCATCGAATCTTGTGAGATCCTCGTAATGGCAGTTCCTTCTCAGTTTACAAGATCTACTTCCCATATGATGAAAGAATTTGTTAAGGATGGTCAGATCATTGTTAATGTTTCAAAAGGTATTGAAGATGTGACCTATAAGACTCTTTCCGAAATCATAGAAGAAGAGATACCAAATGCGGAAGTTGCTGTTATGTGCGGACCTTCCCATGCAGAAGAAGTGGGAAGAAAGATCCCCACTACAATAGTTGTGGGTTCTCATAAGAGAAGCATTGCGGAGACTCTTCAGAATGTATTTATGAATGATGTATTCAGAGTTTATACTTCTCCGGATGTTCTCGGCATGGAAGTGGGCTCTGCTCTTAAAAACGTCATCGCCCTTGCTGCCGGTATGTGTGACGGTCTTGGTTACGGAGATAATTCCAAGGCTGCTTTGATCACAAGAGGTATAGCAGAAATATCAAGACTTGGGATCGCTATGGGCGGTAAGGCCGAAACCTTCTTTGGATTAACAGGTATCGGAGATCTTATAGTAACCTGTCAGAGTAAGCACTCAAGAAACCGAAAGGCCGGAGAACTTATTGGACAGGGAAAAACCATGCAGGAAGCCATGGATGAAGTAAAGATGGTTGTTGAAGGTGTTTATTCCACAAAGGCTGCCATCGGTCTTGCCAAGAAATACAATGTTGAATTACCTATTATTGAACAGGTTAACGCCATTCTTTTCGAAGGAAAGGATGCCCGTTCAGCCGTAAACGAACTGATGCTCAGAGACAAAAAGATTGAGATAGAATGTTCCTTTCCGGAACATACTAACGACTGATAATAAAGCATGAAGTTGATTATTATCAAGATGGGAGAATACTTTGGAGAATAATTTTAAATCAACAGGCGAATATATCGCATCAGAAGAATTAATGTCATCCGTTAACATTGCTATGGCTCTTGAAAAGCCCCTTCTTATAAAGGGAGAGCCCGGCACGGGAAAGACAATGCTTGCAAAGGCAGTGGCCGATGCATTAAATAAAAAGCTTCTTGTGTGGAATATTAAATCAACTACAAAGGCTCAGGAAGGTTTATATACCTATGATACCATTCAGCGTCTTTATGACAGCCAGTTCGGTGGCGAGAATGTTGATGATATTTCCCATTATATTAAGCTTGGTAAGCTGGGAGAAGCCTTTGATTCCGATGAACAGGTAGTGCTGTTGATAGATGAAATAGATAAGGCAGATCTTGAATTCCCCAATGACTTATTATGGGAACTTGACCAGATGGAATTCTATATTTACGAAACCAAGAAAACCGTAAAGGCCAAGAAACGCCCCATCGTTATCATTACATCCAATGCGGAAAAAGAACTTCCGGATGCTTTTTTGCGTCGTTGCATTTTCCATTATATCGATTTCCCCAATCAGGAACTCATGGAAGAAATCGTAAAGACCCATGTTCCTGATATTGAAGAGAAAATGCTAAAGAATGCCATGGATACTTTTTATGAAATAAGATCCTATTCTCAGTTACGTAAAAAGCCCGCAACCAGCGAACTCATTGACTGGCTCAATGCCATGATGATAGGCGGGATCGATCCGGATATCATCAGAAAAGAGCTTCCTTTTGTGGGAGTGCTTATTAAAAAAGACGAAGATTTGGAAGTTATAAGAAGAAGGGTAGACTGATAATTGTTTTCTAAATTTTTCTATACATTAAAGGCCAAAGGTCTTGATGTATCATTAAGCGAATGGATAACTTTAAATCGTGCTGTTTCCATGGGCCTTGAAGGCACCAGTCTTACAGGGTTTTATTATGTTGCCCGTGCAATCTTAGTTAAAAACGAAACTGATTTTGATAAATTCGATCTTGCCTTTGAAGAATGTTTCAAAGGCATAAAATCCGATAATGCAAATATTACTGACAGAATGCTTGAATGGCTGGATAAATCCGAAATGATGGAGCTCCTTCATGAAGAGGAGCGCTTCTGGCTTAATCAACAGGAAGATCTTCATATCGACAAAGAAGATGTGGAGACCAAATTCAAGGACAGACTTAAAGATCAGGATTCCGAACATAACGGCGGTAATTACTGGATAGGTACCATGGGTAAAACCAGCTTTGGTAACATGGGTGGCAATATCGGAGGGATCCGTGTAGGCGGTACAACCGGTTATCAATCGGCCTTTGCCGTGGTGGGAGCGAGAAAATATAAGGACTTCCGCGATGACAAAATGCTTGATAACAGGCAGTTTCAACTGGCATTTCGCAAACTGCGTCAGTTTTCATCAAAACTTGATATTCCCAAAACAGAACTTGATATTAATAAAACCATAGATTCCACCTGCAATAACGGCGGATATTTAAAGATTGAAATGGAACGCCCGAGAAAGAATGCCGTAAAGCTTCTTTTGCTTATGGATTCTGGCGGAACCATGATCCCCTTTACAAAGCTTTTAAACGAGCTTTTTCAGGCTATTCACAAGTCCAATCATTACAAGGATGTTAAATGTTATTATTTTCATAATTGTATATATGCTAAAATGTATAAGACACCTGAATGTGAAAACGGTGACTGGATAGATACGGAGTGGATGTTTCGAAATATCGATTCCGACTATAAGGTCATTATCGTAGGTGACGCAGCCATGGCTCCGGAAGAGTTTTATTCAGAAACCGGTAATTACAGAGGACCCAACGGGGGTCTGACCGGTGAACAGTGGCTTCTTTTGCTTAAACAGCATTACAAGAAAGTGGTTTGGCTTAATCCTAAGATGGCTCCGGGGGAGGCCCCTTGGAGAGAAGTTGAAACCGCTGTAAAGAAGATTTTTCCGATGTATAAACTCACAGTTGAAGGCTTAAACGAAGCCATGGTTAAGCTTATGACCAGATAGGAGAATAGCATCTATGGAAAAGGTTATGATTGTTGACGACAATATGGCCAATCTTATTATGGCAAGAAAAACCCTTGAAGACATTTATGAGGTTATTCCCGTAAGCAGCGGAATATCGGCTCTTGAATGTTTAAATGATATGCCGGAGCTTCCGGATCTGGTACTTCTTGACGTGGATATGCCCAATGTCAACGGCTTTCAGGTAATCTCTGAGATGAAAAACAAAAAGAAACTGATGGATATTCCCATTATTTTCTTAACAGCTCAGGATGATGATATTACAGAACTTGAAGGTTATAACCTGGGTGCTTCCGATTATATTAAAAAACCCTACACGGCCAATCTTTTAAAGAAGCGTGTGGACATTCAGATACAGCTTATTCGGCAGAAGAGAAAGCTTGAGGAATATACAGGCAATCTTGCTTCAAGCGTGCAGGATAAGGTTAAAAAGATCGTGGAACTTCAGTATTCCATAGTGGAAATGTTCGTGGACATGATGGAAAAGCGTGACAGCTTTGCCGCTCAGCATGCAAAACGTGTTGAGAAGGACATGGACTTATTCTTAAGTGCTCTGATGAGAAAGGGTGATACGGGCTTTACGGCCGACGACTGCGCCACCATAAGCTTTGCATCGAAAATACATGATGTGGGAAAGCTGTGCTTATTAGACAAGTATTTACTTTCAGGTGAGAACGGCAGCGCTTTTGAGATAGAAGCCGTAAAAACCCATACAACTCTCGGAGCGGATACCATTTCTAAAATCACACAGTTATCCAATAACTCCAATAATTTTTTAAAGTATGCTCAGAATATGTGCAGGTCTCATCATGAAAACTGGGACGGGACGGGGTATCCCGACAAGCTTTCACAGACCGAAATTCCTTTGGAAGCACGTATGCTTGCAATAGTAAATACCTATGATAATTTAAGATATTCGATCAACAATGGCAAACAGCTTACACATCAGGAAGCTGTTATGAAGATCAAATTCTCCAAATTTACTTTGTTTGATCCGGATCTTGTCGATCTTTTTTTGGAAATAGAATGGGACATTGCATCACTTAATCCTTGATTTTGACGGTGCAGGACATGAATCTTTTCGTTTCAACTTTCTTTGGCGATCAAATATCGCCGGATGAAAAACTTTATAACTTCGCCACATTGCTGATCGCCGCATTCAGTACTCTGTTTGCGTCTTTGGGTGTGATGTTTCTTGTGCCGGTAGGTGTCTGCGGCATGTTCTTTTTCATGTCCGTTGTTTTGATCTCATTCGTATATATAAATACTAAGATTCATAAAACATTACTTTTTACCATACTGGAATTATGCTTATTTAACTTCTTTGCGTACCCTTATGTATTTCTTAAATACGGCAGTCTTTCCGTAGATATTCCCATTTATTTTATAGTTGGCCTTGTATATGCGCTGGTCCTCTTAAACGGTGTGATCAGAGCAGTCTATTTTACGCTGCAGTTTCTTGTTGATATTATTCTTATCTATTATGTATTTCTTGTCCGTGGAAATATAAGCACGGATTATGGGGTGGAATACTATTTAAGGATCGAATGTGCTGTTATATTCGTCGGAGTTTTGACGGCCCTTCTTCTCAGATACAGAATGAATATGCTTTCAAGGGAATTCGCCCTTCGCGAAGCGGAGAGAGAAAAGGCCAAGGAGGTTTCTTTTGCCAAGGATATGTTTCTTGTTAATGTATCCCATGAAATAAGAACCCCTTTAAATGCCATCATCGGTACTTTAGATATGTTATCCGATTCCGATGTTTCAAACAGAGTCAAGGATATGATCTGTAACATATCAAATGCAAGCCATGCGCTATTATCAATAACTTCGGATCTGCTTAATTTTTCAAGAATAAATTCAGATTATCTTTCGACGGTGGAAGAACGGTTTGATATGTCTTACATGCTTAATGACATTGTGAATCTCATTAATGTACGTTTAATGGATACAAATGTTGATTTTAAGGTTTATGTAAACGCAGCTCTTCCGAAAATCGTGGTAAGCGATCAGGGTAAGCTTCGTCAGCTGATCATCTACATGCTTACCAATTCCATGAAGAATACGGAAAGAGGTTATATTGATCTGTCCGTGGATTTTGATTACAGAGCAAGCGATCTTATTTATCTTAAGATCATGGTTTCCGATACCGGCAATGAAATACCTTCGGATATTCTTTCAAGCATCATGGCCATGGATGAGGAACGATTTAATTCCTATGACGAAGGCGACAGCAATTTCTTAAATCTCATTATGTGCATGAAAATATGTAAGTCCATGCGAGGTTCTTTTACATGCGGCTGCGAGCTTAGCGGCGGCTCCGCCTTCACTGCGGAGATTCCTTTAAAACTGGAGGTTCCCAACATAGGCGGTATCATAGGAAGCCTCAATGAAGATGTATGCGTTAACTATTTTGTTTCCGATGATTACAGAGGCAATTTAAGAGAAATATTAAATTCCATGGATGTCAGATGTCACGGAGTCATTAATTTAAGTGAATTCTTAAAAGCCATAGAAAGAAACGACTGCGACTATTTTATAGTTGATTCGGCTATCTACGAATCAATAAAAGAAGAACTTACGAATTCGGGACTTGAATGGCATAAGCTTGTGGTAATTGCCGATGATAACTATTCCTATGCGGATGAACCCTTTGAATATGTTCTTACTAAGCCTGTCAGCGTATTAAACCTTACGGATTTATTTAATCACACACTGAATTATGCAATTCGCCATCAGAGCTTCCGCGGAAGTTTTGAAATACCCGATGTTTCCATTCTGGTGGTGGATGATAATCTTGTGAATCTCGATGT
This sequence comes from Lachnospiraceae bacterium, assembly GCA_016283575.1. Lineage (GTDB taxonomy): Bacteria > Bacillota > Clostridia > Lachnospirales > Lachnospiraceae > UBA1258. Next base: position 67,401 of record JAEEND010000005.1, read on the forward strand.
GGCTGCGGGACTTCTTGAAAAATACTCACCGAAGATCATTACAGCCTCAGGCGGAAAAGAAGCTTTGGTGGCACTTGAAACAGAAGATGTGGATCTCATTTTACTTGATTATATGATGCCTGATATGGACGGAATCGATACATTAAAAGCTATCAGGGCTCTTCCCGATGAAAAGTATAAAGAAATACCCATAATCGTGCTGACTGCCAATGTGGTAAGCGGCGCAAGAGAAATGTTTATGGAAGCCGGTTTTGATGATTATCTTTCAAAACCCATTGAAATAGAAAAGTTTGAAAAGATGCTTGTTTCATTCCTGCCTCCGGATAAGGTAAGATACAAAGCCTGAAAGGAAATATCATGTTCGGTTTTTTTAAGAATATAAGTCATAATCCAAAAACTGAATACAATATTTACAGCGATACCTTTGAGAAAACCGTGGCGTTAATGGGCTTTTTAACCATGTTTCCTTTGATTTTCTATAACTTCCTGTTTAAAGAATCAAAGATTCTGGTGTCAATCTTCTGTGTGACGATCCTGTTTTCTTTTTCCATGTACTACATTGTCAGGGAAAGAGGAAGGCATCGCCTTGTGGCTATCATTTTTTCTTTATATATCGTTATGTTTCTGTTCCCTGCCTTTATGCAGATGAACAATGATACCAAAAGCGCCATTCCTTTATTTGTCGTGGCCTTTATCATGGTTATTTTCGTTTCAGTTAATAATAAGGACATAATCTGGCTTGTCATTCTTTCTTTTTACTATCTGACCTATACCTTTTTAAAGGATTATCTGTGGGGTGAAAGAAGCCATGTTGTGGAATCACCGACTCTTTACTTTGTGGGCTTCGTATTTTCTTTTACATGTGTTGCTTTTTCAATTGTATATATTTTCCATGCTCAGGAAAAGAATTATGCCAGGGCAAAAGAAGATATTATTAAAAGCCATGAAGTCATAGATTCCATGGGAGAAGCCAAATCAAGATTTCTTGCATCAATGTCCAATGAAATAAGAACTCCCATGAACTCCCTCATCGGCATGGCTGAGGTCATGCTTTCCGAGGAAATGTCGGAAGAAGACAGAAATGATTTACTTATCATTAAGGAATCTTCCTATGATCTCCTTGATATTATTGATGATGTTTTGACCTATTCAAAGCTTGATTCAGGCAAATTAAAGTTAAGTATCGTGGAAATGAGCTTTGATGACATGATGAACCAGATTCTTGATTCCATTGCCGTCATGGTTAATCAGAAAAGGATAAGGATCAGAGTGGATCTTGATAATGACATTCCCAAAGTGGTTTTGGGTGATGATCTTAGGATCAAGCAGATCTTTATGCGTCTTCTTTTTATATCTCTTCAGTTGACAGATAACGGACGTATCATGATTTCCGTTAAAAGCGAGAAGACGGAAGATGGCAGAGTTAAATTCACATGTTCCGTTTCCGATACAGGCGCGGGCTTATCCAAGGCGGATCTTGATGCGATATATGAAGCTTATGATACCTATGATTCGAGACAGAATTCCAATTTAAAGGGTATTTGCCTTAAGTTTTCTATTTGTAAAAAGCTTCTTGAATTAATGGGTGGTGAAATTGATATCAGGAGCATAAGCGGTGTGGGTCTTGATACCACATTCTGCTTTACACTTGATATTGTTGATGACACCCCCATGGTTTCCGTTGCGGATTCCGATAAGATAAAGGCTCTTATCTATGTATATGACGATAAAGAGCTTACCTTCTGGAAGAATCTTATGGACGGTTTTAAGATAAGGCCTTTCTATGCAAATTCCTATTTTGCTTTTGAAAAGGCAATCACAAATACCAGATATGATTATGTATTTATTCCAAAAGAAGCATATCCCAATGTTTCAAATGTAATCTCATCTTATAAGATCAGTGAGGAAACCTATGTGGTAGCAGGTGCCCAGGACCTTTATGGTGACTTCGACAAATGCCGTATTGTAAGACGTCCCATTAGCAGTCTCAACATGGGTAAGATCCTTAACGGAAACTGGAAGCCCGAAGATTATGTACAAAAGACAAGGGAAACCGAATATGACGGAAAGGATGCAAGGATCCTTGTTGTTGATGATAACAGCGTAAATCTTAAGGTTGCTTCAGGTATTTTCTCTCATTATAAGATCGATATCGATATGGCAAGAAGCGGAGAGGAAGCTTTAAGAAAGCTTGAAAACAAGAATTACCATCTGGTTCTTATGGATATGGTAATGACGGGAATAAGCGGGATTGAGACTCTTAAGATCATGCGCGCATCCGAAAACAGGAATATGCGTGATGTGCCTGTTATCGCATTAACGGCATCGACAGGTGGAAATGTCCGTGAAGAGATCCTGGATCAGGGTTTCCAGGAGTATCTTGCAAAGCCTATTAAGACAAGATATTTAACCCAGTGCCTTGTTAAATTCCTGCCTCCGGATGTATTTAAAAAGATAGTAAGAAAACCCGAACCCGAAAAGAAGCAAAGCCGGGATCTTACCAAAGAAGAGAATAAGCTGATTACCGAAAAGGGCTTAGCCAATATCGGATATAATGAAGATTCATATTGCGCAATACTTAATACCTACTACAGTGAAGGTATGCGTAAACTTACGGATCTTCCCGGATATCTTGAAAACGGCGAAATATCCTTATTTACTACGGACGTTCACGGTATCAAGTCTTCAAGCGCAAGCATCGGTGCCATGACGGTATCTCTTATGTTTAAAGAACTTGAATTTGCCGGGAAAGATAAAGATACAGATTATATAAATGCCCATTATGAGCCCTATAAAGAAGCATTTCTTAAGATCCTTGAAGATGTTAAGACCTACTTAACCGACAGGGGGAAATTTGAATATAAAGAAGCCGCTGCGGAAGCCGATATTATTAAGAATATGGAAGAAGAGATACTTAATATGGAGACTCTCAAAGCCTTTAAGGATGCTGTTGACAAGATGAATCTTAAAGAAGGCGACCGCATTATGGAAGAAATGTCCGGAAAGAATTACGGCAGTGACAATGAATTCTTTGAAAAGATAAAGAAGGCTTATGAGATGTTTGATTTTCACGAGGTTAAGGCTCTTCTCAATGAAAAGTTTTCCTGACAATATTGACATTTTTACATAGCTTTGCTATTGTAACCATGTTAAAAGCTGTGAAAGGAACAAGTACCCTTTAATAAAATCCTTCAGAGAGAAGCCGGCAGGTGAAAGGCTTTGGAACTTATTTAAGGAGAATACATCCCGGAGCTGTGGGCTGAAGGGCTTAAGCCTCTAGGTTACACCGTGGTAACTGCACGTTACAGCAGTTGGGTTTCACATTATGCTGAACCTGCGGAGGCCGATCATGTGAGTGATCGGTGAATAAGGGTGGTAACACGAGAGAAATCCCGTCCCTGGTAATATTAATTGCCGGGGACTTTTTTATTCCTCGGTTTTGAATCCGAAAAAAAGAAAGGAAACAAAAATGGGAATCTATGAAGAACTCATTGAGCGAGGATTACTTGCTCAGGTTACGGATGAAAATGTTATCCGTGACATGATAAACAGCGGTAAAGCAACATTCTATATCGGTTTTGACTGTACTGCCGATTCACTTACAGCAGGCCATTTCATGGCACTTACTCTTATGAAGAGATTGCAGATGGCAGGAAACAAGCCTATAGCTCTTATCGGTGGCGGTACCACAATGATCGGTGACCCCTCCGGAAGAAGTGATATGAGAAAGATGCTTACAAGAGAGGATATCGATCATAATGCTGCCTGCTTTAAGAAGCAGATGGAAAGATTTATAGATTTTTCCGACGGGAAAGCTCTTATGGTCAACAATGCAGACTGGCTTATGAATCTTAACTATATTGAATTGTTAAGAGAAGTCGGCGCATGCTTCTCCGTTAATAACATGCTTAGAGCAGAATGCTACAAGCAACGTATGGAGAAGGGATTAAGCTTCCTTGAATTCAACTACATGATCATGCAGTCCTATGACTTCTATTACATGTTCCAGAAATACGGCTGTAACATGGAATTCGGCGGAGACGATCAGTGGAGTAACATGCTGGGCGGTACCGAACTTATCAGAAGAAAACTCGGTAAGGATGCTCATGCCATGACAATCACCCTTCTTACCGACTCTCAGGGTAAGAAGATGGGTAAGACAGCCGGTAATGCGGTATGGCTCGATCCCAATAAGACATCACCCTTCGAATTCTTCCAGTACTGGAGAAATGTTGATGATGCCGATGTTATTAAATGTATCAAGATGCTTACCTTCCTTCCTCTTGATGAGATCAAAAAGATGGAAACCTGGGAAGGCGCAGAATTAAATAAGGCAAAAGAAATCTTGGCATATGAATTAACCAATATGGTACATGGCGAAGAAGAAGCAAAGAAAGCTCTTGAAGGCGCAAGAAATCTTTTCTCCGGCGGTGTGACGGAAAACATGCCTACCGCAGAGATCTCTGAAGAAGATTTAAGAGACGGTTCTATCGACTGTATTTCACTTCTTGTTAAATCAGGACTTGTTCCCACAAGAAATGAAGGAAGACGTGCGATTGAACAGGGCGGCGTTCTTGTTAACGATGAAAAGGTTACGGATATTAAGGCTTCCTTTACAAAAGAAGATATTTCATCAAAAGATTTTATCTTAAAGCGTGGTAAAAAGAACTTTAGAAAGATTATCTTCAAATAGTTTTTAAGCTCTCTGATTTTTCAGAGAGCTTTTTATTTCGTTTCTTTCAATACATAATCCCGCAAATATGATAATATTAATCTGGAGGTAATACCATGGACGACAAACAATTGATGGAATGCGCTTTAAAGATGCGTGATATGTCATATTGTCCCTATTCCGGTTTTTCCGTAGGGGCTGCATTACTTACTGAATCCGGTAAGATCTATACGGGATGCAATATCGAAAATGCCGGTTTTTCTTCAACCAACTGCGCCGAAAGAACCGCTTTTTTTAAAGCAGTTTCAGAAGGAGAGCAAAAATACAAAAAAATAGCCATTGCAGGAGGAAAAAAAGGTGAGGCTCCGACAGAGTATACATACCCTTGCGGTGTATGCCGTCAGGTTATGAAGGAATTCTGCAATGATTCTTTTGAAATAATCTCTGTCATAACTACTGAAGATTTTACTAAAAAAACCTTGGGAGAACTGTTTCCGTTTGGCTTCGGCCCGGATAATCTTTGATTATGGAATATATCATTTTTTTCTCGGTCCTTTTATTAATACTGGCATTTATTCTTGTTCGCGAATTCTTTGTTTTAAGGAAGCGTGAAAAATACATTCTTCAAAAAATAGACGAGGATTTTCATACCAAGATTGAAAAAGAATACGAACCGCAGGATTTAAGTATCATTAAACGCTATTTTGAAAGAAGGAGAACGGAAAACTCCGTTGATGATATTACGGCATCTGATTTAGATATGGACAGGCTGTTTGCTTCTTTCAACAAATCAAATTCTCAGATGGGTTCCGAGTATTTTTATTATATGCTCCGCACCATGAATTTCGACGAAGATTATTTAAATAAACTTGATCTAAAGACGGAATCCTTGAGAAAAGATCCTGAAACAAGAAAAAAGCTTTCTGTAACATTTTATAAGATCGGGTCCCTTAGAAAGTATTCTTTGTTTGATTGCCTTGATCTGCTTTCGGAAGGTGAAAACCCGGGGCTTATTTCCGATTATTTAAGCATAATACTTTTTGTATTAAGCATTGTTTCCATATTCTTTATTAAGGATTTAGGCATTATTTTTCTCGTTTCCGTATTTATTTACAATATATTTTCTTATTACAGGAAAAGAGGAGAGATAGAGCCTTACATTATTTCTTTTTCATATATCATGAAGCTTATGGATAATGTGAAGGCAGTCGAAAATCTCAATCTTCCTTGTTTCGATGCGGAAAAAGAAATTCTTTCAGAGAATGTTAAAAGACTTAATAAACTTAATTATTATTCTTTTTTCATTAATAAGGGAAATTCCTCCATAGGTCTTGGAAATCCCTTTAGTATCATAATGGATTATTTAAGGATGCTTCTGCATCTTGATATTATTTCTTTTTACAGAATGAAAAAACTGGTTCTTTTTAACCGTGAAAGCATTGAATCCCTTTATAATACCCTCGGATTTATGGAAAGTCTTATTTCCGTTGCATTTATAAGAGAGAATTATGATGTGACTCTTCCTGAAAAAGGCGATGGTATAAATGCAAAGGGGCTTTACCATCCCTTGATAGCTGAACCTGTTAAGAATTCAATCGATACGAAGAAAAGCATATTGCTTACAGGCTCCAATGCATCGGGTAAGTCCACATTTTTAAAGGCAGTGGCCATAAATGCGCTTTTTGCAAGGACGATCCATACTTGCTTTGCAGACAGCTTTTTGATCGATTCCTACCATGTATTTTCTTCCATGTCATTAAGGGACGATCTTTCCGGAAATGACAGCTATTTTATGGTAGAGATAAAGGCTATTAAGAGGATCATTGATTTTATAAACAATAATCCCGGCGAAAAGACGCTATGTTTCCTTGATGAAGTATTACGCGGTACCAATACCGTTGAGAGAATCGCCGCAAGTACGGAAATACTTAAAAGTCTGTGCGAAAGAGCGCTTTGTTTTGCGGCAACTCATGATATAGAGCTTACGCGAATATTGAAAAACGAATTTTCAAATTATCATTTTGATGAGATCATAGAAAATGACGATGTTCTTTTTGAATATACATTAAAAGAAGGCCCGGGAGATACAAGAAATGCCATCAGGCTTCTTAGTATCATAGGCTTTGATAAATCGATCATCGATAAAGCTACAAAGAACGCGCTTAATTATATCAATACCGGTGAATGGCAGGTCAAATAATATGAAGGTAACTATTTATTCCGATGGTTCTTCCCGCGGAAATCCGGGTCCCGGAGGCTACGGAACAATTGTAAGATATGTGGATCCCAAGGGAGAGATCCACGAACTTGAAATAACTGAAGGATTTAAACTTACAACCAACAACAGAATGGAACTTTTAGGATGTATAAAGGGGCTTGAAGCACTGATAAAGCCTTGTGACGTCTGTGTCATTTCTGATTCAAAGTATTTAACCGATGCCTTTAATTTAAACTGGGTCGATAAATGGAAGAAGACCAATTTTAAGAATGGTTCGGTACTTAATAAAGATCTGTGGCTCAGGCTGTTTAAAGCGATGGAGCCTCATAATGTTTCTTTTACCTGGGTTAAGGGACATGCGGGACATCCCGAAAATGAGCGATGCGACAAAATGGCTACGGAAAGCGCCGACGGTGATAGATTAAAAGAAGACGAAGGATATGTTAATCAGGTGAATCATGGCTAAAAAATACGGACAGAAGCACAAATTAATAACATTACTTAAGATTCTTGAAAATGAGACCGACGAGAATCATAAACTGAATGCCCAGGCTTTGATCGAGAAGCTTGCGTCTTTCGATATTTCTGCAGAAAGAAAAAGTATTTATTCCGATGTTGATACTCTGAGAGAGCTTGGCTATGAAATAATACTGGACAGCAATAAAACGGACGGCGGATATTATCTTGCGGAAAGAAGCCTTGAAAAATACGAACTTACACTTCTTGTAGATGCCGTTTCGTCTTCGCGCTTTATTACTGAAAAGAAGACCCGTGAACTTATAAAGAAACTTGAAGGACTTCTTTCAAAATATGATGCAAAAGACCTGGAACGTGAAGTTTACGTTGCAAACAGGATCAAGTCCGGTAATGAATCTGTTTATATAACCGTTGATATTATTCATAAGGCTGTTTCTTTACGTAAGAAGATCAGCTTTAAATACTGCGAATACAATTTAAACAAAGATCTTGTACCGAGACGGGACGGAAAAATATATTCCGTAAGTCCCATCGCCCTTATCTGGGATGATGAATACTATTATCTTGTGGGTCTTGATGAGGATGTTGATAAGATACGTCATTACAGAGTTGACAAGATGAAGGGAGTTGATATTTCTTCCGATGATATTTCCGAGGATGCAAAGCGGGATTTTGATCCTGCCATGTACAGTAACAAGACCTTCGGCATGTTCGGCGGAACGGAAGAGACGGTCACGCTTATGTTCCCTGAAAACATGGTGGGAGTTGCGGTGGACCGCTTTGGCAAGGATATTTCCATAAGAAAAGTACATGACGGAAGCTTTTTTACTTTCAGAGCGAATGTCATGGTATCGAATCAGTTTTTCGGCTGGATCACGGGACTGGGCTCCGAAGTGCAGATCATGGCACCAGAATCCGTGAGAAGCGCCTATAAAAAATTTATTGAAAGAACCCTTTCTAATTATTGACACATTATTGTATAAAGCCTATACTAAAAACACAAGATATTGTGCTTTTTTGTACATGACTATAGATCTCGAGGAAATATCTTCGGGATTTATTATGTTTGATTATATTTTTTATAGGAGGGTAAAATGGGTTCAGCTACAAAAGAAACGGATCTAAAGGACATTGATTACAGCGTAAAGTTTAAGCCTGAGAAAGAAGTCTGGGTTGTTAAAAAGGATGGCAGCCGAGAAATTTTTAATATTCAGAAGGTAATAAATGCTGTGGCAAAGAGCGCCTACAGAGCCCTTACCAAATTTACCAATGAAGATAATGAAAATATCTGCAAATATGTGATAGAACGTGTGGATGACATGGGCATGGATGAGATTCCCATTCCCGTGATGCATAACATAGTTGAATCCGCACTTGAAGAGGTAAAGCCCATTGTAGCAAAGAGCTACAGGGACTACAGAAACTATAAGCAGGATTTCGTAAGAATGCTGGATGACGTATATAAAAAGAGTCAGTCCATTATGTATGTCGGCGATAAGGAAAATGCCAATACCGATTCAGCACTCGTATCCACAAAAAGAAGCCTGATCTTCAATCAGTTAAATAAGGAACTGTATCAGAAATTCTTTATGACCACGGAAGAAATACAGGCTTGTCGTGACGGTTATATTTACGTGCATGATATGTCTGCAAGAAGAGATACCATGAATTGCTGTCTTTTTGATGTGGAATCAGTTTTAAAGGGTGGCTTTGAAATGGGTAATATCTGGTATAACGAACCCAAATCCCTTGACGTAGCCTTTGACGTTATCGGCGATATCGTATTAAGCGCCGCAAGTCAGCAGTACGGCGGATTTACCGTACCAAGTGTTGACCTTATTCTGGAACCCTATGCTGAAAAGAGCTATGAAAAAGCTTTAAATAAATACAGAGATTTAGGCGTTAATGAAGAACGCTGTGAAGAAGAAGCTCTTAAGGATGTTGAACGCGAATTCGAGCAGGGATTCCAGGGCTGGGAATATAAATTCAATACCGTTGCTTCATCAAGAGGTGACTATCCCTTCATTACCGTTACGGCAGGTACCGGTACAGGCAGATTCGCACGTCTCGGCACCATTAAGATGCTCGATGTAAGAAGAAAGGGACAGGGCAAGAAGGAATGTAAGAAACCCGTTCTTTTCCCTAAGATTGTATTCTTATATGATGAAAATCTTCACGGACCCGGAAAAGAACTTGAAGATGTCTTTGAAGCAGGCGTAAGATGTTCCGCAAAAACCATGTATCCCGACTGGCTTTCCCTTACAGGTAAAGGATATGTTGCCAGCATGTATAAAAAATATGGCCGTATCATTTCCCCCATGGGCTGCAGAGCGTTCCTGAGCCCCTGGTATGAAAGAGGCGGCATGCATCCCGAAGATGATGACGATAAGCCCATTTTCGTTGGACGTTTTAACATCGGTGCCGTATCACTTCATCTTCCCATGATCTTAGCAAAGGCCCGCAAGGAGAGTAAGGATTTCTACGAGGTACTTGATTATTATCTTGAATTGATAAGACAGTTACATATACGTACATATGCTTATCTTGGCGAGATGCGTGCATCGACCAATCCTCTTGCTTACTGTGAAGGCGGATTCCTGGGCGGTCACTTAAAGCTTACAGATAAGATCAAGCCCATACTTAAAGCTGCTACAGCTTCTTTTGGCATTACCGCTCTTAATGAACTTCAGGAGCTTTATAACGGAAAGTCCCTTGTGGAAGACGGACAGTTTGCACTTGAAGTTATGGAATATATAAATAAAAAAGTAAATCAGTTTAAGGAAGAAGACGGTAACCTTTATGCAATCTACGGAACTCCCGCAGAGAACCTTTGCGGTCTGCAGATCAAACAGTTCCGTAAGAAATACGGCATAATTGAAGGCGTAAGTGACAGAGAATATGTAAGCAATTCTTTCCACTGTCATGTAACGGAAGATATTACACCCATCGAGAAGCAGGATCTTGAAGAAAGATTCTGGAATCTCTCAAACGGCGGTAAGATCCAATATGTAAAATATCCCATTGATTACAATATCGATGCGGTTCGTACACTTATAAGACGTGCCATGGATATGGGATTCTATGAAGGTGTTAACCTTTCACTTGCTTACTGTGATGACTGCGGTCATCAGGAACTTGAGATGGATGTCTGTCCCGTATGCGGAAGCAGAAATCTTACAAAGATCGACCGTATGAACGGATATCTTTCTTATTCGAGAGTCCATGGTGATACCAGACTTAATGATGCCAAGATGGCAGAAATAGCTGAAAGGAAATCGATGTAACAATGCGTTATCATAATATAACCCATGACGACATGAAGAACGGAGACGGTCTGAGAGTCGTACTTTGGGTGGCAGGCTGCAATCATTGCTGCAAAGGCTGTCAAAACCCCATCACCTGGGACGCGGACGGCGGTTTGCTTTTTGATGAAGAAGCTAAAAAAGAAATATTCGATCAACTTGATAAATCATATATATCCGGTATTACCTTCAGCGGAGGAGATCCCCTGCATCCTGCAAACAGACTGGATGTAAGAAATCTCTGCATTGAGATAAAGGAAAAATATCCCGATAAAACAATCTGGCTTTATACCGGCGATTCCTGGGAAGATATTTATGAATATCCCATCATGCAATATCTTGATGTAGTGGTGGATGGAGAGTTTAAGATCGATCTGTTGGATGTAACCCTTATGTGGAAGGGCAGTAAAAACCAGAGAGTGATCGATGTTAAGAAAACCCTTATGAAAGAAGATAAGAGTGTTCCCGTTCTTCATTGTAAGGATTATTACGAAGCGCCCATTAAAAGTGCTGAGGAAACGGGAGAGGGAGTTAAATATGGAACGAGTTGCACGTTTTGAGAAAGTAAGTGAAAAAAGGTTTTTGGAAGATTTTAAGGATACCTTCCCTCATTTTGAAGATGATGAGATAAAGAAGATATATGATAATATAAAGCTTCCTGAGAGAGCCACATATAAAAGTGCGGGTTATGATATCAATATGCCGATAACCGTTATTCTTGAACCCGGCCGCACTGCAAAAATTCCTACAGGCATCAGAGTTTCCATGAGGGAAGATTATGTATTCATGCTCTATCCAAGATCCGGTCTCGGATTTAAATATCGTCTTCAGTTAAATAATACGGTGGGTATAATTGATGCCGACTATTATGAATCCGATAACGAAGGACATATTTTCGTAAAGGTTACCAATGATACCAACGAAAATAAGGTGGTTACCTTAAAAGAAGGTACAGCCTTCTGTCAGGGGATATTTATGCAGTATGGCATAACCGAGGATGATGAAGTCGAAACAAAAAGAAACGGCGGATTCGGCAGTACTACGGGAAGCAAATAATATATAAATAAATCACTGTGTATTTTAATAGGCTTTGATTGAATAAAACTCATTGTGGTGTTATCATATTTTTATACTAATATGGAGGCACTGCGATGAGTTTTTTGATTGGAACAGATTCAACAGCCGATTTACCCAAGAAATTTATAGAAGAAAACAATCTGAGTATTCTTTCTTTATCCTATACCATAAAGGGTACTACCTATGGTAAGGGTAACGATCTGGATGATAAATCCTTTTACAATATGATGCGAGAAGGAAATATTCCCACCACTTCACAGGTTAATTATCAGGAAGCAAAAGAAGGCCTTGAGATGATGGCAAAAGAATCAAAGGAGATCCTTTATCTTGCATTTTCATCCGGACTTTCCGGAACCTGCAACAGTGTGAGCGTTGCAGCTCGTGAATTAATGGATGATGATCCCGGTCTTAATATTATTGTTATCGATACTTTGGCAGCTTCCCTCGGTGAGGGTCTGTTGGTTTATCTTGCATGTAAGATGCGTAATGAAGGAGCAAGCCTTAAGGATACCGCCGATTATATAAAGAGCCATAAGCTTAATCTTGTACATATGTTTACCGTTGATGATCTGAATCATCTTTACAGAGGCGGAAGAGTTTCCAAGGGTACAGCCATCGTAGGAACCGTTTTAAATATAAAGCCTATTCTTCATGTAGATGATGAAGGCCATCTTATCAATATCGATAAGGTGAGAGGAAGAAGAAAATCCCTTATTGCTCTTGCAGATTACATGGAAAAGAAGATAGGAAGCTTCAGAGATAAGAATGAAGTCTTCTTTATCTCCCACGGTGACTGCCTCGAAGATGCGGAATTTTTAAGAGATGAGGTTTCAAGACGTTTCGGAATTAAAGATTGCACCATAAATATAATCGGACCCACCATCGGAGCTCATGCAGGCCCCGGAACAGTGGCGCTCTTTTTCTTAGGTGATGAAAGATAATAATGGAGGACTTGAATGTTAGGTTATAAGCAAACATTAAGAATATGCCTTTTGAGTTACCTGGCAGTTTTGCTTTCACACATTATCTATGCTTTTTGGGAGGGAGCAGGCATCGGCAGACTGGTTCTGATCGTTTCCGCCGTTATGTACGTTCTTTCCATTGTTCTTGTGTTACTTATAAAAAAACAGGATATTATTGTTTATACACTGATAGTTTCCGTTGTTATTTCCACTACCATTATAGGATATCTTGTGGGGACGCTTGGGTATAGTGTTTTGATATTTATACTTATGTCCACGGTCCTCCTTATTTTCACAGAGCCTAAATATATTCTTGTATCAGGTACCGTTTCCCTGGTATCTTTACTTGCCTATACTGTCTTTTTACGGACGATTCTTTTAAAGTCGGTAGACAGTATGGTTATTTATATTGTCTACATTCTGATCTTCGTAGTAGGTCTTGTTACCCAGTACATTGTCTGCTTCAACATGAAAAAATTCATGGTGGGAATGCGCGAAAAAGCAGATGAAGCAGAGCATGCCAATCATTCAAAAATGCTTTTTCTCGGAAATCTTTCCCATGAAATCAGGACTCCCACCAATGCTATCTGCGGTATTACAGAGCTTACCCTTAAAGAAGATCTGTCACCCACGGTAAGAGAAAATGTTGTAGCCATAGAAAAGTCATGTAAGCACTTGATCACCATCATTAATGATATTCTTGATTACAGTAAGATGGAAGCGGGGGAAATAAATATCATTCCCGTTCATTATTCCCTTCGAAAGATGATCAATGATGCAACCGGCATGATCAAGCCCCAGCTTGGTGATAAGGAAGTGGATTTAAAGCTTGATATACAGGAAGATTTACCTGACAGCCTGATCGGTGATGAAACAAGGATCAGCCAGGTTATTTATAATCTATTGTCCAATGCCATTAAATTTACGGAAAAAGGTTTTATCGTATTAAAGGTTAGCGGTGAGACGGGTGATAATAATAACATCGATTTGACCGTAAGCATAACGGACAGCGGTATCGGCATTAAGAAAGAGGATGTGCCAAGATTATTTGTTTCCTTTGCTTCCATGGATTCAAAGCATTTTAAGAATCATGAGGGCACAGGCCTTGGCCTTGCAATCTGTAAGCAGATAGTTTCTCTTATGGGTGGCGATATTAAGGTTGAAAGTGCATACGGAGTCGGAAGCAAGTTTACATTCTCCATTCCTCAGAAGGTTGCAAAGGAATCCAATGTAATAAGCTACAATGCTTCCGTTGCAGTAAAAGAAGCTCCCAGGATCACGGCACCCGATGCAAAGGTACTTATAGTTGATGATAATGCCGTTAACTTAAAGGTTTCGGAAGGACTGTTAAAAACCTTCGGCCTTAAAGTGGATACATGCATGAGCGGCAGAGCATGTCTTGAAATCCTTAAAGCTCATAAGGATTATGACATTCTGTTTATCGATCATATGATGCCTGAGCTTGATGGAATTGACACTCTAAACATGATAAGAGCTGATTCCGATCCTTATATGAAGAGTGTTCCCGCCATTGCATTAACGGCCAATGTTGTAAACGGAATAAGAGATATGTTCATTTCCGAGGGCTTTAATGATTATGTACCAAAGCCCATAGACATGGTATGGATGAATGCCATTTTAAGAAAATACATACCGATCGAAAAACAAAAATAGTTTTTTTATCCTTGATATTCCGGGGATAAATGATAAAATACATAGGTATTCTATAGATTGGAGCATTTTGTAATGGAAAAAATCAGAACAAGATATGCACCCAGTCCCACAGGTAAAATGCATGTGGGAAATCTGCGTTCTGCTTTGTATGAATTTTTGGTCGCAAAGCACGCCGGCGGTGATTTCATTTTACGAATTGAAGATACGGACCAGGAACGTTTCGTGGAAGGCGCCGTTGATCTTATTAATAAAACCCTTAAGTTAACAGGCCTTACTTATGATGAAGGCCCTGATAAGGATAAGGGATTCGGCCCTTACGTTCAGTCAGAGCGTATGAAAACAGGCATTTATTTAAAATACGCCAAGGAATTGATCGAAAAAGGTGAAGCATATTACTGTTTCTGCAGCAAGGAGCGTCTTGCAACTCTTAAGACAGAAGTTGTTGACGGTAAAGAGATCACAGTATATGACAAGCACTGTTTACATCTTTCAAAAGAAGAGATCGAAAAGAACCTGGCAGATGGTCTTCCTTATGTAATAAGACAGAACAATCCTACCGAAGGAACAACCACATTCCATGATGAATTATATGGAGATATTACCGTTGATAATTCCGAACTTGATGACATGATCCTAATTAAGTCCGACGGGTATCCCACATACAATTTCGCCAATGTTGTGGATGACCATACCATGAATATCACCCATGTGGTAAGAGGTAATGAATATCTTTCTTCTTCTCCGAAATATAACAGATTATATGATGCATTCGGGTGGAAGATTCCGACATATATTCACCTTCCCCTTATTACCGATGAAAATCATAAAAAGCTTGCAAAGAGATCCGGACATGCTTCTTTTGAAGATCTGTTAAACCAGGGATTCTTACCTGAAGCAGTTGTAAATTATATTGCACTTCTTGGATGGAGCCCTGAAGATAATAACGAAATCTTTACTCTTGATGAGCTTATAAAGAAATTTGATTACAGAAGGATCAATAAGTCCCCGGCTGTATTTGATATGCAGAAGCTTCGCTGGATGAACGGCGAATATGTTCATAAGATGGACGATGATAAATTCCTCGAAGCTGCAATGCCTTATGTTTCCGAAGTGATCAAGAAGCCCCTTGATAAAAAGAAGATTGCTCTTTTAACCAAGTCAAGAATTGAAGTATATACCGATATCAAGGATCATATTGATTTCTTTGAAGAAGTACCCGAATATGATGTGTCCATGTATGAACATAAGAAGATGAAGACAGATGTTAAATCTTCTCTTGATGTTATTAATGATGTAATACCTTTACTTGAAAACTTCAACGACTTCAGTAATGATGCATTGTATGCAATGCTTTCAGAATATGTTAATGAAAAGGGTTATAAGACAGGTTTCGTGATGTGGCCTGTAAGAACCGCTCTTTCCGGAAAGCAGATGACACCTGCCGGCGCAACGGAAATTTTAGAGATTCTCGGGAAAGAAGAATCCCTTAAGCGTCTTAAGGCTGCCAAGGAGAAACTTGAGCATTCCCTTTGATCCCGAACAAAGTAAAGTGATCACCCATGAAACCGGACCTGCACTTGTATTGGCAGGCCCGGGATCGGGGAAGACATTTACACTCACACATCACATTAAATTCTTAATTGAGCGAGGCTTGTTTAAGCCGGGCGAGATTCTTGTATTAACCTTCACTAAGAAAGCTGCAGTCAGCATGGAAGAAAGATTCCATGAGATCTGTAATTTTAAATCCGTTTTTTTCGGAACATTCCACTCTTGTTTTTACAGGCTGTATATTGAATTTGTAAGATATCAAAAGATCATTTCCCCTCAGGAAAAAGCTGAAATATTAGATAAGATAACCCCAAATGATTTTACCCGGGAAGACTTAAATAATTACATATCCCGAAGAAAATCAAAGATTTATGTAAGCGACTCATTTCAAAGCGATTCAAAGCTTGATGAAGCCTTTAAAATCTACAATGAAATTCTTACAGACCGCGGTCTTCTGGATTATGATGATATTCTTTTAAACTTTCTAAATGCCTTAAATAAAAATCCCCAAATGGTCAATATAATAAAAAACAGATTTAAAGCTCTGTTGATAGATGAATTTCAGGATATAAACCATGTTCAGTTTGAGATAATAAAGCTTTTATCATCTAAGCATACTCATGTTTTTGTTGTAGGGGATGAGGATCAGTCCATATATCGATTCAGGGGAGCGGATCCAGATATCATGAAGGAATTTGAAGAGCATTTTCATCCTGAAATTTATTATCTTAATAAAAATTACCGATCAAAACCCGGAATCATTAATGCTTCTAAGGTTCTCATAAATAAAAATCAGAACAGGATTAAAGAATCCGAAATAATAAAGCTTATGAGATCGGATCTCTCGGATTTTCAGGTTAGGATCTTAAGGAGCTCCGATGAAATCGCATCCGATATAAGATCGGAAATCAGGCAAAATAAGAATAAACAATCGGCAGTATTACTAAGGACCAATAAAGATGTAAGAGGCTATGAATCGGTTTTATTAGCAGGAAACAGTGAGATATATACTCATATAGTTGATGCTATAGAAGCATATCTTGATTTTACAATTACAAAGAAGAGAGCAAGTTTATTTAAAATCCTTGATTGCCCCGAAAGAACCGGATTATTGAGAAGTTTTTTTAAGGATGATCCTGTGGATTTAAGTAAGCTTGTTCGTGCGTCCCTGGGAAGGCGATACGCAGGTGACTTAAATATATTTAAAATGCAGATCGATAATATAAATAAAATGCTTCCTGAAACCGCGATATTTTACTTAAGGAAAATAATGAAGCTTGAAGAATACTTTATAAAAACCCATTCGACTGAAAAGACTATGGAAATAAAGACTTCTTTTGATAAGATATCAAGTCTTGCAGGAGAATATAAAACCTTAAATGAATTAAGAGATCAACTTAAAATGGTACTTAAAGAAAGAGAATATAAAGTTTCTAAAAACAATATAAGAATCATGACCTATCATGCGGCAAAAGGCCTTGAATTTGATTATGTTTTTTTACCCGACATAGTGGAAGGAAAGGTCCCGAGCTTGGCAAGTCTAAGTGAAGATGCATTGGAAGAAGAGCGCAGGCTCTTTTACGTAGCCATGACCAGGGCAAAAGAAAAACTCTTTATCTATACAATAAAAAACGAAGAGAGCATTACGAAAATGCCCTCCAGGTTTTTAGATGATCTGATAATTTAGTTTTCGTCCTCGTCAAATTCAAGTTCGTCAAGGTATTCATCGAATCTGTCGCATACTGCTTCATATTCATCATCTGATTCGATGTAACGAAGTTCCGGCTCTTCGTTGGGATCATCGGGATTCTCGGAATAACCGTAGAACCATACGGTATCTTCAATTTCATTTCCTTCGTCATCAAGAGGAAGGAGAGCTATGTAATCTTTACCGTTCATATCAAAGATGGTGAAGATCTTGCATACTGTAGTACCGTCTTCAAGTTCCAGTGTAACGGTCATTTCTTCATCAAGTTCTTTATCGAATTCGTTGATATCGCTCATATTTTACGCCTTACCTTTCTTTTTGAAATCCAAGATATGGTTTTGTAGAAATATTGTAAGAAAAATAATGCCGAATAACAAGAGTTTTTCCCAAAGTTATGTTATATTGGTAAGGATAAGGTAAATCCACAGGAGAGGAGTCGGGTATGAAACTTACTAAAGTTAATTTTAAGGGATTTACAACCTATACCGATAAGGGCGGAACCTATTTCGGGATCCGCGTTGATTTCCTGAATTCTCTTAAGATCAATATCTATGACAGAAATTCCAAGAAGCTTCTGGAATCCATTGACGTGCACGAAACCATGTGCGTGGGAAATGTACTTTCTTTATATATCAAGAATTTCACCATGAAAGATAAGTGTTACAAGATCTTCTGTGACAGAAAAGAATATATAGATCCCTATGCCAAGGGAGTTCTCGGTCTTGATGAATATGGAAAGGTTATTGAAAAGTCGGATTTATATTACACAGTTCCCGAAGATAAAGAGCCAAAGGATTTTTATAAGGATGTTCCCTTAAACATACCTTTCAGCGATTCCATATTTTATGAAGCTCATGTTCGCGGACTCACAATGCTTGATAAAACCGTGGCACCGGAAAAGCGTGGTACCTTTGAAGGTGTTTCGAGAAAAGCTAAGTATTTAAAGGAACTTGGTATTACAGGGCTTATTCTTTTACCCGCATATGAATATATAGAGCGTGAAAAAGAAGATTCAATGCTTGCAAGCACCGCTTTTTTCAGAGAAAAGAAAAATATGCCAAAGCTTAATTACTGGGGCTTTAAAGAAGGCTTTTATTTTTCGCCGAAAACTTCTTTTTCCGCGGTTAAGGATGGGGCATATTCTTTTAAGTCCATGGTAAAAGCTCTTCATACAGAAGGCATAGAAGTTATCATGCTCATGTATTTTCCTCCGGAACTTAATGATGATTTTATTAAAGACGTGCTTAGATTCTGGGTTGATACATATCATGTGGACGGCTTCAGACTGGTGGGAGTAAATATACCCGTTAACTTTTTGATAGAAGATCCGTTTTTAAAGAGTACCAAGCTTATTTTTGAAAATATAGATTATAAATCTCTTGTGATAAAACCCGGACGATTTAAAAACGTGGGACTACTCTCGGAAATGTATGTAAATACCTTGAGACGATTTGTAAAATCCGATGAAGATTGCATTTCGGGCATGAGTTATTTTATAAGAGAAAATGCCGCGGGGTACGCACCGATCAGAAATATAACCGATTATTCCGGCTTTACATTAATGGATTTAGTCAGCTACAACAGAAAGCATAACGAAGATAATCTTGAAGACAATACCGATGGCACTTCCTATAATTACAGCTGGAATTGCGGAGAAGAGGGTATCAGTAAAAAACGGAGCATAAATCAGTTAAGACTTAAGCAGGTGAGAAACCTGACTCTTATCAATATGCTTTGTCAGGGTTCCCCTTTTATTACTGCGGGGGATGAATGGCTTAATACTGCAGGCGGAAATAATAATCCCTATTGTCAGGATAATGAAACAGGATGGGTTACTTATAAAAAGAATGCTTCCAATAAGGCTTTTTATGAATTTACAAGGAATCTTTTAGCCTTCAGAAAAAGACATTCGATTCTTCATCAGCCTAAGCCTTTGATGCTTTCCGATTATTTATCATGCAAATATCCTGATATTTCTTTTCATGGAACGGATAGTTTCATGATGGATCAGAATCCCTATGTAAGAGAGTTCGGTGTATTATTATTCGGCGATTACAGCAGGCAGTATGTAAAGAAAACCGAGCCTTCCATAATGGTTTTATTTAATATGAACTGGGAAGATAAGATATTTAATCTTCCGGGTACCAACGGGGAATTCAGCATAAAGCTTTTATATTCAACGGACGGAAGCACGGATGAAAGCTTCGATGAAGCCGGAGCCAAAGTGATAAAGGACAGCTTTTTCAAGGTTTCCGAGCGAAGCGTTGCAATATTATTACTTGACCGAATCAGATCAAAAATATAGAATCTATAAGAGATATTATACGGAGGTTTTACTCATGATTGACGATAAAAAAGTATTATTCAGCGGAATGCAGGCTACAGGTAATATTACCCTCGGAAATTACCTCGGAGCCCTTAAAAACTGGGTAACACTTGCCGATGAATATGAAACATTCTATTCAGTTGTAGATTTACATTCCATTACAGTCCGCCAGGATCCCGCAGAATTAAGAAAGAGAGCAAGAAACCTGCTTATGCTTTATATCGCTGCAGGTCTCGATCCTAAAAAGAACTGTATTTATTATCAGTCCCATGTAAGCGGCCATGCCGAACTTGCATGGATCTTAAACTGCTTTACCTATATGGGCGAATTAAATCGAATGACACAGTACAAGGATAAGGCTGCAAAGCATGCAGATAATATCAATGCAGGCCTTTTCACATATCCCGTACTGATGGCTGCGGATATTCTTCTTTATCAGACCGATGTTGTCCCTGTAGGAAAGGACCAGCTTCAGCATCTTGAGATCACAAGAGATATTGCTCAGAGATTTAATGCGATCTACGGAGATGTATTTACAATCCCCGAACCCTATATTGCAAAGACGGGCGCAAAGATCATGTCTCTTCAGGATCCTGAAAAGAAGATGAGTAAATCAGATGAAAATCCCAATGCTTCCATTTATTTAATGGATGATAAGGATACCATTATCAGGAAGTTTAAGAGAGCCGTTACCGATTCTCTTGCAAATATCGCTTACAATGAAGAACAGCCCGGCATTAAGAATCTGATTGATATCTATTCTGTATGCAGCGGCAAATCCATTGAAGATACAGTTAAGGAATTCGAAGGTAAGGGCTACGGAGACTTTAAGCTTGCAGTAGGTGAAGTTGTTGCCGATAAGCTTGTTCCGATCCAGGAGCGCTTCCATGAATATGAAAAGGATAAAGCATTTATTGACAGCATCATTAAAGAAAATGCAGAGAAAGCCAACTACTATGCACAGAAGACATTAAGAAAGGTGCAGAAGAAGGTTGGTTTCCCCGATAAGATAAGATAAAGATAATTTATTTAGATCTTAACTAAAAATATAAGAAGTATTTAAAGGACTTTTGCCAAATGAGGTAAAAGTCCTTTTTATTCCAATCAATCCCAAAGGCAGTTCTTTGAAAACGGTTGGATTTTAGGGAGTAAACCCAATGATTCGTAATTCTAAACAAAAAGTTTAGGAAAATTAAATTTTTATATTGATTTTTGGTATTTTTAATATATAATAAAAATCGTTTGGTTTAGAGAAAATAATAAAAAAGTTTAGTAATACAAAACGTTCCTTGATTAAGGAAAGGGCGAGAATATGAATATAGGGCATAAGATTAAACAGCTTCGAAAACAGAAGAACCTGACTCTTGAAGAACTTGCTTCAAGATGTGAGCTTACAAAGGGCTTTTTATCACAGCTTGAGAGGGATTTATCTTCACCTTCAATAGCAACCTTAAATGATATATTGGAAGCTCTCGGCTCATCGCTTCCTGAGTTTTTCAGTGAAGAAAATGTAAGCGACAAGGTTGTATTTAAGAAGAATGATTTTTTCGAAGATGAAAAAGAAAACTACTCCGTAACCTGGATCGTTCCCAATACTCAGAAGAATGAGATGGAACCCATTCTTTTAACAGTACCTTCAAACGGAGAATCCTTTGAAATGGCTCCTCACAGCGGCGAAGAGTTCGGATATGTACTGGAAGGCTCCGTAATACTTGAAATGGGAAGCAAGTCTTATTCGGTAAAGAGGGGAGAGACCTTTTATTTACAGGGTAAGGAATTTCACAAAATTAAAAATGACAATAAAAAGCCGGCAAAGATACTTTGGGTATCAACACCGCCTTTATTCTAAGAGGGAAAAATATGCATAAATTGATTCAGTTTCAGAATATTATTAAAGAATTTGACGGCCAGGTAGTGCTTAAAGGTATTAACTTAGATATCTACGAAAACGAGTTCGTTACTCTGCTCGGTCCCTCCGGATGCGGAAAGACAACACTTCTTCGAATCCTTGGAGGTTTCCTTGAACCCAATCAGGGTCGTGTTATTTTTGATGATGAGGATATTACGGATGTTCCCGCACATAAGAGAGATCTGAATACCGTATTTCAGAAATATGCATTATTTCCTCATATGAATGTTTACGATAACATTGCTTTCGGACTTCGTATCAAGAAGGAACCCGAAGATATTATCGCTCAGAAGGTTGCCCGTATGCTTAAGCTTGTAGGCCTTGAGGATTACGGTAAGAGAGGCGTAAACGAAATGTCCGGCGGACAGCAGCAGCGAGTTGCAATTGCAAGAGCCCTTGTAAATGAGCCCAAGGTCCTTCTTTTGGATGAGCCCCTTGGAGCTCTTGATCTTAAATTAAGAAAAGAAATGCAGCACGAACTTAAGAAGATTCAGAGAGAAGTGGGCATTACTTTCATATATGTTACACACGATCAGGAAGAAGCTCTTACCATGTCTGACAAGATAGTTGTCATGAAGGAAGGCGAGATTCAGCAGATCGGTACACCTACGGATATTTATAATGAGCCCGTAAACAGATATGTTGCCAACTTCATCGGCGAAAGTAATATTGTTGACGGGATCATGGTGGCAGATCACAAGGTTATTTTTGAAGATAAGACATTTGAATGTGTTGACGCAGGCTTCTCTGAAAATGAACCCGTCGACGTGGTTATAAGACCT
The DNA here is from genome assembly GCA_016283575.1 of Lachnospiraceae bacterium. GTDB lineage: Bacteria > Bacillota > Clostridia > Lachnospirales > Lachnospiraceae > UBA1258. The sequence goes on from JAEEND010000005.1 coordinate 90,056, forward strand.
GAAGACCTTGATATTGTTGCTCCCAGATCCGGTAAGCTTAAAGGTATCGTTAAGTCGGTATTATTTAAGGGCGTTCATTACGAAACCATCGTTGAAACAAAATCCGGTACATCCATTACCGTTAAGATGAATGTTCATGATGAAAAGCCCGTATTCAATGAAGAAGCCAATGAAATGATGTCAGCAAACGATTTCTACATCGACCTTGATGACTTAAATGAATTGACTGATGCATTTATCATTGCCCATGCGGATGCTCAGGCATGGAATCCTGATACCGACGAGCGTCTTTCGATCCATTCCGTAACATATGATGTTAAGCCTGAATATGGTAAATATCCCGTTACATTTTCAACTTTGTCAGGTACAAGTGTTACGGTCGACATGATCGTGGAAGAAGAAAACAGAGTAGTCAACTCCGAATATGAAGAAGAGATTTTCGCTGTTAACTTCTTTAAAAACGTAGATGAAATAGAAGAATCCATTGCCCTTGATACAGACTTAAAGACCTGGGCCAATGCTTCGGCATGGAGTCTTGAAGACGGTTCACCCGTAACCATTACAGATGTTATTTACGATTTTGATCCTTCAAATCTTACACCCGGTGTATATCCCGTAACATTCAGAACTGAAGGTTATGAATACAAGGTTGATACCACCGATGAAACTCACGTGGGGGATCAGGTAGGACTTAAATTCAGTCCCGAAGATTTACATATCATGACTAAGAAAGAATTTTAGGGAGAGTTTAATGAAACAATTTCGTAAAATGGTTTATCCATATTTGGTATGGAGTGGGGTAATGATCGCAATACCCATGTTTCTTATTCTTCTTTATGCTTTTACAAAAGAAGGAAACAGTGTTACCAGGTTTGCTTTTAGCCTTGTCAATTTTAAAAGATTTTTAACTGATACGGTTTTTTTGGAGGTTTTGTATCGCTCATTGAGAATTGCGATTGAAACAACCGTTATATGTATTCTTTTAGGTTATCCCGCAGCTTATTATATTGCAAAAAGCTCAGAAACCTTAAAGATGCGCTGGGTATTACTTATAACACTTCCCACCTGGATCAACATGCTTGTAAGAACCTATGCATGGACGGGAATTTTACAGGATGACGGTATCATAAACAGTATTTTAGGGTTTTTCCATTTTGCACCCGTCAAATTCATGTATACGGATTTCGCGGTAATTCTCGGTATGGTTTATAACTTCTTACCCTTTATGATAATTCAGATCTATACTTCTTTAACCAAGATGGATGTAAGCTTACTTGAAGCCGCAGCCGACCTTGGCGCCAACAGAAGAATGAGCTTTTTAAAGGTTACACTTCCTTTATCAATGCCCGGAATAATAAGCGGTATCACGTTAGTATTCTTACCCGCCGTTTCCTCATTCTTTATCCCCAGAATGCTGGGAGGAGGAAACTATGTAATGGTAGGTACTCTTATTGAATCGCAGTTTTTAACAGCCGGTGACTGGAATTTCGGCAGTGCGGTATCCCTTGTTATGGCTGTGATCATCATGATCTCCATGTATATCACCAAAAAGGTTGATAAGGGAGAACAGCTGGAAGGAGGGGTTAAGTAATATGAAAAAACAAAAACGCCCCTTCGGCACGGCATTCATGACATTTATAATCATATTTTTCTATGCGCCCATTCTTTATACCATTATATTTTCTTTTAACGAGAGCAAATCACTTACCACATTTACTGGATTTTCTCTTAAATGGTATGAAAAGATGTTTAATAATAACACAATGATGGAAGCCATGTTCTATACCATTATTGTTGCGGTGATCGCCACCATTGTTTCTACTTTTGTGGGAACCATCACGGCCATCGGTTTATCGAAATCCGGTAAGGTCGTTAAAAATGTTGTGGAACAGGTGAACCAGCTTCCCATTATGAATCCTGAAATAGTTACAGCCATCGGATTGCTTATGCTTTTCAGCGCAATTCATCTTGAGAAGGGACTTTTCACCATGCTTCTTGCCCATATAATGTTCTGTATTCCCTATGTAATACTAAGCATTATGCCTAAGCTTCGAAGCCTTAATCCCAACATAGCCGAGGCTGCCATGGATTTGGGAGCAACGCCCTGGCAGGCTCTTGTAAAGGTAATTGTTCCTCAGGTTATGCCCGGTATCATATCAGGTGCACTTATTGCTTTTACAATGTCATTTGACGACTTCGTAATTTCATATTTTGTAACGGGTAACGGTGTAAGTAATATTTCCATTCTCGTTTATACGGAGGCAAGAAGAATAAATCCTTCCATCAATGCTCTGTCCACGGTGATCGTCCTTATAATTACCGTTACGCTTACTTTTGCCAATGTAATTCCTGCAATAAAGGAAAGAAGACAAAGTAAGAAGATTTATGATTAGAAAATATTTTTTAAGGAGAATATAAATGAAAAAAGTATTATTAGCACTTGTTGCATCCATGATGATGTTATTATTCGCAGGATGCGGCTCCAAAGAAACACTTAAGATTTACCTTCCGGGTGAATACATGAGTGACGATCTTGTTCCTAATTTTGAAAAAGAATACGGATGCAAGGTTGACGTTGAATTATTTGATTCCAACGAAATGATGTACACAAAGCTCATGGCTGGCGATTCTTATGATGTTTTGATCCCTTCCGATTACATGATCGAAAGACTTATCAAGGAAGATATGTTACAGAAACTTGATTTATCCAAGATTTCCAACATGGATGTTATTGTTGATTCATTAAAGACATCCCCTTTAAATGATTTCGATGCGGACAACTCTTATTCCGTTCCTTATTTCTGGGGTACAGTCGGTATTGTTTACAACAAAAACAATGTATCAATTGAAGATCTTGAAAATGAAGGTTACGGTATCTTTAAGGATACTAAATATAAGGGTCAGATCTATATGTATGATTCCGAAAGAGATTCCTTCATGATCGCATTAAAGAACTTAGGTTATTCCATGAATACCGACAGCGAGGAAGAAATAAGCGCAGCTTACGACTGGCTTGTTGAATTAAATAAGACCATGGAACCTATCTTTGTTACCGACGAAGTAATCGATAACATGGCACAGGGAAGAAAAGATCTTGCAATCGTTTATAGCGGTGATGCAGCATATATTCTTGACGAAAACGAAGATATGGGCTTCTTTACTCCTGAAGAAGGTACCAACCTTTGGGTAGATGCAATGGTTATTCCCAAGAATGCATCCAATGTTGATCTTGCACATAAGTTCATCGATTTTGTATTAACCTATGACGAATCCTACGCAAATACAGAATCCGTTGGTTACACATCCGTTAATAAGGCTGTTTATGAAGCAGTAACGGGAGCGGATGGTCTCTACGAAGGTAACGATGCTTACATTCCCAGAACCGACAATGCCAATGACGAAGTATTCCATGATAACGAAGTTATCAGAAAGAAGATTTCCGAACTCTGGATCAAGGTTAAAGCTACCAACTAATAAAAAAGGTGATCACATTTAAGTGATCACCTTTATTTTTTATGAATAAATGCATATAGATTTATAGAATCTCATGGAAGATAATGCAGTTTGGCTTTTCGATCTTCATCTCGGGCCCGTTCATAACTATTGTTTTATCTTCAACATTCACCGTGAAAAATGTGAGAGTATCGGATTCATGGTTACAGGATACAAGATGCTTGTTATCAGGGAACAGTGCTGCATCTTTGGGATATTCACCGCTTATGGGAAGACAGAAGAGTTTATCAAGCTTTCCATCCGGTAAGATCTTAAATAAAGTAACGGAATTATCACCTGCGTTGGAGGCAACTATATATTTAAAGTCCTCTGAAATATTAAGTGCACTGGCAGCGGTTCCTGAAGTATGATAATCATTTAAAGTTGAGATATTCTGAATCTTTTCAAATTCCGGATTGTTGGGTCCCAAGTTTTTATAAGTATATACGTCGATATAATTCTTTAGTTCGTGAATTATATATAGAACTTTTCCGTCCTTTGAAAACTTGATATGTCTCGGAGCGGATTCCTGTTCACTTCTTATAATATCCACAAGATGAAGCTTTCCTGTCTTATGATCGAGTGAATATACATTTACATGGTCCATTCCAAGGTCTGCGGCAAGAAGATATTCATCATCACGGGTCATTTTTACGCAATTTACGTGGGGATGGAAATTACGATCTGCAACAGATCCCATTCCCTTTAAATAGATCTCATCGGTTATCGCGCCGACTTCACCGTTTTCTTTTAATTTAAGAACGGTTATTTTTCCGTCATGATAACCTGCCACCATAATGAATTTGTCATCATAGGAAGTTGAAAGATAGCAGCCGCGCATTCCGTTGATGGACTGGAAGTTAAGATGTGTAAGTGTACCGTCATCTTTGATCTTGTAGGATTCAATCCCGAGATCGGTTATGGAATAAAGGAATGAACGGTTGTGAGAAATGGTCATATAAGATGAATTGGATACGATAACCCGGTCTTTTTCGGTGAATCGCCCGTTTTTCATATCAACATCGTAGATTGATATACCGTATTTATTTCCCTGAGTATAACTTGAAACATATGCTACGTATTTTTTCATGATTACCTCGCTTAATTTTATATGTCTATATTAGCACATACCAATTATATATTAAATTTGTCGGTTGGAATAAATATTTTCTTTGACTAAAAATAAGTGAAAATCTTGTATAATTTTTAAAGAAAAAAATATTTATCTGTGATCTCGTTTGTGATATTATGTTTTCTGTAAAAGAAGGTAAAGAAATGAACAGGACATTTAAAGAAAAGGCGGTTTTAAAAGCCGCAACCTTTTCAAAAAAGCACAAACCCTTAAAGCCTTTTGTATTTTTGGGCCTGGGTTTACTGGTAGGCGCATACAATGTATTTCTGTATTTTAAGAATAACAGTAAGAGATACATTACCATGGGCCTGTTTGTCATGTTCTTTATTATGAGTTCAAGCTTTGCGACTCCCGAGCAGTCGGCGGATAAAGAAACTTATCTTGCGGATTCCGAATCGGTAGTTGCCGATGAGGGAGAAACTGTTGTTGCCGTAGCCGAAACAGAAGAATTTACCGACGATCTTTCAATGATCTCCAATGTGTCCGATGAAGATATCGTTTCAACCGATGTCCTTTCCGAATCTCTTGAAAATGATTTAAAGAATACCGATAATGTTGATAAATTTACAGTAAACGATCTTCTTAAAAAGAAGCAGGAAAATGAAACCGTAGTTGAAGATACGGAATCTTCTTTTGATAAAAATGCATGGAATCTTATCCTTGTCAATAAGACGCATCCCGTACCTGACGGCTATGAAGTTCCCCTTACAACCATTAAGGGCAATATGCAATGTGATGAGAGAGTACTTGATATTCTTGTTTCCATGCTCAATGCCGCAGAGGAAGACGGCGTAAATCTTATGGTTGTTTCTCCTTACAGAGATTATCAGCTTCAGAAGGTCCTTTTTGAAAGAAAGATAAATACATACATGGATTTGGGTCTTTCATATCTGGAAGCTTATAAGATTGCATCACGTAAGGTAATAGTTCCCGGAGCTTCGGAACATCAGCTTGGTATCGCATTTGATATTGTTACCGGAAGCCATACCACTTTGGATTATGAATTCGGCGATACGGAAGCCGGTAAATGGTTAAAAGAACATGGCTCCGAATACGGCTTTATCTTACGATATCCGAGAGGCAAGAATTATATTACCGGTATTGAATACGAACCCTGGCATTACAGATATGTAGGTGTGGAAGCAGCCACTTACATTATGGAAAACGACCTTACGCTGGAAGAATTTATAGAGAGTCTTGACTAAAGATAATCTGAGATAAATCTTATGCTTATGTTTAAATGCTCATTCGGAATCGTCCGCATGAGCATTTTGCTTGATACATATATAATAAAAGGAATTCAGAATGAACAATTACGAATTATTAAAAACGGAAGGAAGAGCTAAAAGAGGACGATTCCATACCGTTCATGGTGATATTGAAACACCTGTGTTTATGAATGTCGGAACAGCGGCAGCCATTAAGGGCGCTGTTTCCACTCAGGATTTATATGAAATAGGCACTCAGGTGGAATTATCAAATACCTATCATCTTCATGTACGTCCAGGGGATCAGCTTATAAAGAAAATGGGCGGCCTTCATAAATTCATGAACTGGACAAAGCCCATTCTTACGGATTCAGGCGGATTTCAGGTATTTTCCCTTGCGGGACTCCGAAAAATAAAGGAAGAAGGCGTTACCTTTCATTCTCATGTGGATGGACGCATTATTTTTATGGGTCCCGAAGAAAGCATGCAGATCCAGTCGAATCTCGGCAGCACCATTGCCATGGCTTTTGATGAATGTCCTTCAAGTGTAGCTGACAGAAAATATGTAACCGATTCCGTTGACCGTACTACCAGATGGCTTGAACGATGCAAGAAAGAAATGGATCGTTTAAATTCACTTCCGGATACAGTCAATAAAGATCAGATGCTTTTTGGTATCAACCAGGGAGCCGTTTATGCGGATATAAGGATCGAACATGCGAAGAGGATCTCTGAGCTTGATCTTCCGGGATATGCGGTGGGAGGACTTGCCGTAGGCGAAACTCATGAAGAAATGTATCATATATTAGATGAAACGGTACCTTATCTTCCTAAGAATAAGCCCACGTATTTAATGGGTGTCGGAACTCCCATAAATATTCTTGAAGGAGTGGACAGAGGTATTGATTTCTTCGACTGCGTATATCCTTCAAGAAACGGCCGCCACGGTCATGTTTATACCAAATTCGGTAAACTCAATCTGTTTAATGAAAAGTATGAGCTTGATTCCCGTCCAATAGAAGAAGGCTGCGGCTGTCCCGCATGTAAGCATTATACAAGAGCTTATATAAGACATTTGCTTAAAGCAAAAGAAATGCTCGGCATGAGACTTTGTGTTCTTCATAATCTTTATTTCTACAATCATCTTATGGAGGATATAAGAACCTCTCTTGATGAAGGCAGATTTGCTTCTTATAAAAAAGAAGCCATTGATAAAATGCTTCATGGGCAGGATTAATATTAAAATTTCTTAAACTCACTTGATAGACGTGATGTTCTACGTTATCATGTAATAGATTAATTTTGGAGGTAACTTAAATGGCACTTTTAGCAGCAGGTACCGAGATGAGTTTGGCTTCATCCATAGGAGGCCTTGTAATTCCTCTCGCTATATTATTTGTATTTATGTATTTCATGATCATCAGACCTCAGCGTAAAGAGCAGAAGAAGATGTCTGAAATGCTTTCAACTTTGGCTGTTGGCGATTGCGTTCTTACAAGCAGCGGATTTTACGGAGTAGTCATCGATATCAACGATGATACTGTTATTGTGGAGTTCGGAAATAATAAGAATTGCAGAATTCCCATGCAGAAAAGCGCAATTTCACAGGTTGATAAAGCTGAATAATGAATTGAAGCCCCTTTTTTCAGGGGCTTTTTTCATGTCCGCTTTTTCTTTATAAATTCTTATTGAATTTTTGCGGGATATGTAATAAGATAATTTAAAATCTTTCATACTGTACCACGTTAAAATTTTAAACCGAGACAGAGAGACGAGGAAGAAATGGATTATAATATTACATGCATTCCCGGTGACGGTATAGGACCCGAGATAGTAAATGAAGCAAAAAAAGTACTTACGATTGTTGCCTATGAATTCGGACACAAGTTTCTTTTTAAAGATATATTGATGGGCGGAGCATCCATTGATGTTCATGGCATACCCTTGACGGATGAAGCCATTGCCGATGCCAAGGCTGCCGATGCTGTGCTTATGGGTTCCATCGGAGGGGATACCAATACATCTCCCTGGTATAAGCTGGAACCTTCAAAGAGACCAGAAGCGGGTTTACTTAAAATAAGAAAAGAATTAGGCCTTTTTGCCAATTTACGTCCCGCGCTTTTATATAAGGATCTTTCCGATGCATGTGTACTTAAAACAGAGACCAGTAAAGACGGTTTCGACATGATCATAGTGAGAGAACTTACCGGAGGTCTTTATTTTGGTAAGAGAGAGACTGTTGTAAAAGACGGAGTCCGAGTTGCCACCGATACTCTTACATATTCGGAAACCGAAATAAGAAGAATTGCCATTAAGGCTTTTGAAATAGCAAGAAAAAGAAGATGTAAAGTGACAAGCGTCGATAAGGCCAATGTCCTTGATTCATCAAGACTCTGGAGAGCAGTCGTCAATGAAGTTGCAAAAGATTATCCCGATGTGACTCTTGAACACATGCTGGTTGATAATTGCGCGATGCAGCTTGTTAAAGATCCTAAGCAGTTTGATGTAATCCTTACGGAAAACATGTTTGGTGACATCCTTTCCGACGAAGCCAGCATGATAACAGGCTCCATCGGAATGCTTGCAAGTGCCAGCTTAAATGAGACTAAATTCGGTTTATATGAACCAAGCCACGGCTCAGCTCCTGATATTGCGGGAAAGAATATCGCAAATCCCATTGCCACCATTCTTTCTGCGGCAATGATGCTTAGATTCAGCCTGGATTTAACAGAGGAAGCCGATGCAATAGAGGAATCCGTTAAGAAGGTACTCTCATACGGATACAGAACCGGTGATCTGTATACCGGAAGAGATAATGAAATAAAGGTAAGTTGTTCGGAGATGGGTGATCTGATCGCCGACAACATTTAGGAGGATTTATGAACAGCGAAAACGTTAAATGCGGAACCCAGCAGGCACCTCACAGAAGTCTGTTTAATGCACTGGGATTTACGGAAGAAGAAAGAAAGCGTCCCATGATCGGTATTGTTTCTTCTTACAATGAAATAGTACCCGGTCATATGAATCTTGATAAGATAGTTGAAGCTGTAAAGATGGGTGTTGCCATGGCAGGCGGTATGCCTGTAGTATTCCCCGCAATTGCAGTATGTGACGGTATTGCAATGGGTCATGTAGGCATGAAATATTCCCTTGTAACAAGAGATCTTATTGCCGATTCCACTGAATGTATGGCTCTTGCTCATCAATTTGACGGACTCGTTATGATCCCCAATTGTGATAAGAATGTTCCCGGCCTTCTTATGGCTGCGGCACGTGTAAATATCCCTACCATCTTCGTATCCGGCGGCCCCATGCTTGCAGGTCATGTAAACGGACAGAAGAGAAGCCTTTCATCAATGTTTGAAGCAGTTGGTGCTGTTGCTGCCAATACCATGACACTTGATGAACTTAAGAATTTCGAAGAAAATGTGTGCCCTACCTGCGGTTCCTGCTCAGGTATGTACACTGCCAATTCCATGAACTGCTTAACCGAAGCACTTGGTATGGGACTTCGCGGAAACGGTACTATTCCTGCGGTATACAGTGCAAGAATCCGTCTTGCAAAGCACGCCGGAATGCAGATCATGAAGCTTGTTGAAAACAATATCCGTCCCAGAGATATCATGACGGAAAAAGCATTTATGAATGCTTTAACCGTAGATATGGCATTGGGATGCTCCACCAATTCAATGCTTCATCTTCCTGCAATTGCTCATGAAGCAAAGGTAAATTTGAATCTTGATATTGCTAACGAATTATCCGAAAAGACTCCCAATCTGTGTCACCTTGCACCCGCAGGTCCCACATATATGGAAGACTTAAATGAAGCAGGCGGTGTTTACGCCGTTATGAATGAATTAAGTAAAAAGAATCTTCTTAACCTTGACTGCCTTACTGTTACAGGTGAAACAGTGGGTGAGAATATTAAGAATGTAAGAAATCTTAATACGGAAGTTATCAGAACCGTTGAGAATCCTTATTCCGAAACCGGTGGTATTGCAGTATTAAAGGGCAATCTTGCTCCCGAAGGTTCCGTTGTAAAACGTTCTGCAGTTGTAGCAGAAATGATGGAACATACCGGTCCTGCAAGAGTATTTGATTGTGAAGAAGATGCCATCGCTGCGATCAAAGGAAAGAAGATTAAAGAAGGCGATGTTGTTGTTATCAGATATGAAGGACCTAAGGGCGGCCCGGGTATGAGAGAAATGCTTAATCCTACATCTGCAATTGCAGGTATGGGACTTGGTTCCACTGTAGCACTTATTACTGACGGTCGTTTTTCGGGCGCATCCAGAGGCGCATCCATCGGTCATGTTTCACCTGAAGCATATGCCGGCGGTCCCATCGGACTTGTTGAAGAAGGCGACATGATCCATATTGATATTCCAAATCACATAATCGAGATGCTTGTGGATGATGCAACACTTGCGGAAAGAAAGAAGAATTTTGTAAGAAAAGACTGTCCTGTTCAGGGCGGATATTTAGAGAGATACAGAGAGCTTGTTACCAGTGCCACTACAGGTGCGGTTTTAAGAGTTCCCAATAACTAGGAGGCTTTCATGCAGTTAACCGGTGCAGAAATCGTAATTGAATGTTTAAAAGAGCAGGGTGTTGATACTGTTTTCGGATATCCCGGAGGCACTATCTTAAATGTTTATGATGCTTTATATAAGCATAAAGAAATAAATCATATCCTTACATCTCATGAGCAGGGTGCTTCCCATGCGGCAGACGGATATGCAAGAGCCACGGGTAAAGTTGGTGTCTGTATGGCAACCAGCGGCCCCGGTGCAACGAATCTTGTTACAGGTATTGCAACGGCTTATATGGATTCTGTTCCCGTGGTTGCAATCACAGCCAATGTTGTGCTTCCCTGGCTTGGTAAGGATACTTTCCAGGAAGTTGATATTGCCGGCGTAACAATGCCCATTACAAAGCATGGTTATATTGTTAAGGATGTTACCAAGCTTGCTGATACCATCAGAAAGGCTTTCTTTATAGCAAAGAGCGGACGTCCCGGCCCCGTGCTTGTGGATATTACCAAGGACGTAACCGCAGCTAAATGTGAATATACTCCCAAGCCTGTAAAAGAAATTGAAAGAATCAACCGTTTTACGGATGAAGATCTTGAAAAGGTTGTAAAGCTTATAAAAGGAAGCAAAAAGCCCTTCATCTATCTTGGCGGCGGTGCCATCATAAGCGGTGCTTCCGAAGAAGTAAAAGAATTTGCAGAGCTCATTGATGCACCTGTATGCGATACCTTAATGGCCAAGGGCGCTTTTGATGGAAAGAGCGAGCGTTATACCGGAATGATCGGAATGCATGGAACCAAAACCAGTAATCTGGGGGTAAGTGACTGCGACCTTCTTATTGCTTTAGGCGCAAGATTCTCAGACCGTGTTGTTGGTAATGTAAAGACATTTGCAAGCAAAGCAAAGATCGTTCATTTTGATATAGATGCAGCTGAAATCGATAAGAACATAAAGACCAACGCTTCCGTTGTGGGTGATTTGAAAGACAGTTTATCAAAGATAAATAAGATGCTTGATAAACAGGATCACTCCGAATGGATGGCACATATTAAAGAATTGAAGGAAAAATATCCTTTATCTTATGACAGATCCAAGCTTACCTGTCCTTATATCATCGAAGAGACCGACAGAGTAACAGACGGAAAAGCGATAATTACAACAGATGTAGGACAGCATCAGATTTGGGCATCACAGTATTATAAATATACTGAGCCCAGAACATTTTTATCATCAGGCGGACTCGGTACCATGGGATATGGTCTTGGCGCATGTATCGGTGCCAAAGTCGGCCGTCCCGATAAAATCTGCATAAACATAGCAGGTGACGGATGCTTCCGTATGAATATGAATGAACTTGCAACTGCATCAAGATTTAACATTCCTGTTATTGATATTATTATCAATAACCATGTACTTGGAATGGTACGCCAGTGGCAGACCTTATTTTATGAAGGAAGATATTCGCAGACCGTATTAAATGACAAGGTTGATTATTGCAAGGTCAGTGAAGGACTTGGCTGCGATGCCTACAGAGTTTCCAAGAAAGAAGAATTTGCAAAAGTTCTTGAAACAGCCATAAAGAACAACCGTCCCGCCGTAATTGAGTGTATAATCAATGAAGACGATAAGGTATTCCCCATGGTTCCCGGCGGATCACCCTTAAGCGATGTATTTGACGAGAAGGACTTACAGAATAAATAAATGAAAAAAAGCCTTGCTATATTATTTTCATCAATAATAATAGGTATTTTAACGATCGCCATTATTTTTTACATTCTTACGGTAATCACTTATAAAGGTGGGTTTCCTTATAATACCTGGGTTAACGGTGTTTATTGCACCGGAAAAACCGTTGATGAGGTAAATAACGAGCTGGTAGCCCTGTATGATCCCGGTGAAATAACCATAACATCCGACTATGGCAAAGAAGAGGTCATTTCTCTTTCTCATTTTGTTGAGAAGGTAGATTTCAGAGATTATTTAAATTATCTATCATCAGGAACCAATCCATATTTATGGTTCATTAATTTAAAGAACTGGTTTTCGCAAAAAGAAATCGAGCCTTCAGTTACCTATAATCGGGAAATGGTTGAATTATATTTGTCACAATCGGATTTATTTAAAGCATTCTCCGAAGAAAAAGAAAGAAAATGCTATATAAGAAGATCTCCCGCCGGCGCCTATGAATTATATAAGGATGATACACCCTTAATAGATAAAGATTCTTTATATGACAAGGTTTATGAAAATCTCTATAAGGGTGCCGTAATAACCGTTGATGATATTTATTTTTCTGAACCTGACTATAAAGAGGCATCGGAAGCAGCCATAAAAGAATGGGACCTGGTTTCTGATTTCTTTGAAACAAAGATCATTTATGATTTCGGCGATGAGATGGTTCCCATTGATTCGACAGTCTTATCGGAATTCGTGACACTGTCCGATGACAACACGTTTTTAAGGGATTCAGAGGGGAATTTATTACTTTCCGAAAAGAAAATAGAAGAGTATGTATCAGGGCTTTGCTCTAAATATAATACATATTTAAAAGAGCGTAAATTTACAACACATGACGGTGTCGATAAGGTAATAGCACATTCCTATTACGGTACTGAGATCGATATCTCAAAAGAGAAGAAATATCTTGTTAATGCAATAAAAACTGGTATTTCGGAAGAGCATATTCCGGCCTATATTAAGGAGCCTTTTCACAGAGGATTAAATGATATAGGTGATGAATATATAGAGGTGGATCTCACAAATCAAAAGCTTTTTTACATAAAGGACAATGTGACGCAGCTTGAAACGGATGTGGTAACAGGTAAGCCTGACGGTCATTCAACACCCGAAATGGTATGCTTCGTATATAAAAAGCAGAAAAATGCAGTGCTTGTGGGAGAAGATTACAGATCGCCCGTATCATACTGGATGCCCGTACATAAAGGGATAGGTCTTCATGATGCTACCTGGCAGAAAAAGTTCGGTGGCGACAGATTTCTGACCCATGGTTCTCACGGCTGCATCAACATGAAAAAGGAAGATGCCAAATGGCTCTTTAATGAAATAGAAGTGGGTATTCCCGTAATAATCTATAAATAGTAATTTTTGCGTTTTGCATAAAAAGAATATAAAGATTTTAGGAGGACGAAAAAGTGGCAAGAGTTTACAACTTTTCAGCAGGACCGGCTACAATGCCTGTACCTGTATTGGAAGAAATAAAGGAGGAACTTCTGGATTACAAAGGAAGCGGCATGAGCGTTATGGAAATGTCTCACAGATCCAAGGTGTTCCAGACTATTTTGGAAGAAGCTGAACAGGATTTAAGAGATTTAATGAACATTCCCGACAATTACAAGGTATTGTTCATTCAGGGCGGTGCAACACTTCAGTTTGCCATGCTTCCCATTAACTTAAAGAAAAATGGTGTATTCGATTATATCGTAACCGGTCAGTGGTCAAAGAAGGCTGCGGAAGAAGCTAAGAAATTTGGTAAGGTTAATATCGTTGCAACAAGCAAGGACAAGAATTTCTCATACATTCCCGATTGTTCCGACCTTCCTATTGATGATGATGCGGACTATGTATATATCTGTGAAAATGAAACTGTTCACGGTACTACTTTCCAGACCCTTCCCAATACAAAGGGTAAGATCCTTGTATCCGATCAGTCCTCCATGTTTTTATCAAAGCCCGTTAACGTATCGGATTACGGTGTGATCTACGGCGGTGTTCAGAAGAATGTAGGACCTGCAGGTCTTGCAATCGTGATCATCAGAGAAGATCTTATCAATGAAAATCTCGATGAATCAGTACCTACCTACTTAAGATATGATATTCATGCAAAGAACGATTCTTTATATAATACTCCCAACTGCTGGGCTATTTATGTATGCGGTAAGGTATTTAAGTACCTTAAGTCCATCGGCGGTCTTGAAAAAATGGCTGAGATCAACAAGGAAAAGGCTAAAATCCTTTATGACTTCCTTGATGAAAGTAAGCTTTTCAAGGGAACAGTGGATCCTTCCGTTCGTTCTCTTATGAATGTTCCTTTCATAACCGGAAGTGACGAAAAGGATGCCGATGTTGTAGCTAAGACTAAGGCTGCAGGTTTTGAAAATCTTAAGGGACACAAATCAGTCGGAGGCTTACGTGCTTCCATCTACAATGCCATGCCCAAGGAAGGCGTTGAAGCATTGGTTGAATTCCTGAAGAAATATGAAAAGGAGAATGCGTAATGTTTAAGATTAATTGCCTTAATCCCATTTCTAATATCGGATTAAAGAATTTTACCAACGACTATGATGTAGTTGATGATGTTAATGTTGCTGACGGTATTCTGGTTCGTTCTGCTTCTATGCATGAAATGGAACTCCCCGAAAAGCTTCTTTGCGTAGCAAGAGCAGGTGCCGGTGTTAACAATATTCCTCTTGATAAGTGCGCTGAAAAAGGTATTGTGGTATTTAATACACCCGGTGCCAATTCAAACGGCGTTAAGGAACTTGTGCTTGCCGGAATGCTTCTCGCAGCAAGAGATGTAGTAGGCGGTATCAGCTGGGTTAAAGAAAATAAAGATAATGCTGACATTGCAAAAGTGGCTGAGAAGGAAAAGAAGAACTTTGCCGGAACCGAGATCATGGGTAAAAAGCTTGGCGTTATCGGTCTTGGTGCCATCGGCGTTAAAGTAGCTAACGCAGCTCAGTCTCTCGGAATGGAAGTATATGGTTACGATCCTTACCTTTCCGTTAATGCTGCATGGAATCTTTCAAGAAGTGTTAAGCATGTGATCAATGTAGAAGATATTTATTCAGAATGCGATTATATCACCATTCACGTTCCCGCTCTTGATTCAACCAAGGGAATGATCAACAAGGATGCCATCAAGCTCATGAAGAAGGGCGTAAACATTCTTAACTTTGCTCGTGATGTTCTTGTTAATGAAGATGACTTGCTTAAGGGCCTTGAAGAAGGCAAGATCGCTCATTACGTATCTGACTTCCCCAATCCCAAGGTTGCAGGAAAACCCGGATGCATCGTGATCCCTCATCTTGGCGCAAGTACAGAAGAATCCGAAGATAATTGTGCTGTTATGGCTGTTAAGGAATTAATGGATTATCTTGAAAACGGTAATATTGCAAATTCCGTTAATTATCCCGCATGTGATATGGGTGTATGCCAGACTGCAGGACGTGTTATTGTCTTCCATAAGAATATTGCCAACATGATCACCAAATTCACCGCAATCTTCGGTGATAAGGGAATCAATATCAGCAATATGTTAAATAAATCCCGCGGAGATTATGCAGTAACAATGTTAGATATTGAAGATGCTGCAACCGATGAAATCGTAAATGCTTTAAGTGCAATAGACGATGTATTCCGTGTAAGAGTTGTAAAATAACAAAAAGAAAGGGCTTCTTTCGAAGCCCTTTTTTAAACTGTTAAAATTGTTCGAAATCCATGGGATCTCCATACTTACTCATGTTACCCATGGTGGACTGGAATTTGCGTTCGGTTTCCAAAGCCGCATCTGAAGCTCCGTCCATATAATCTATAAAAATATCTTCAACGGGGCGATTAAGTTCCCTGGAAAGTTCTTCCATAACAGGCTTGAGCTTTTCAAGCTGAAATGAAATTCTTGTTTTCTGAGGATCAATCCCGTTTAAAACCTTGTCGGCATACTCGCTGACCTTAGTAAAAATATACTGTTTTTCGTTTTCCATAAAAACCTCCTATGGACTTGAATTACGTATACTAATATATCATATTTTGAATTAAAAAGATGTTTTTTTAAATGTACAATATTGAGGAGATTACATTATGGCAATCATTAGACCCTTTATGGCAGTAAGACCGAAGAGCGGGCTTGAATCAGAGATTTCATCCCTTCCCTATGATGTTTTTAACAGATCCGAAGCAAAAGAATATGTAAAGAGTCATAAGAATTCTTTTTTAAAGATTGACAGAGCGGAATCCACCATGCCCGATTCCGTTGATACATATGATGATGCCGTTTATGATAATGCCGTAAGAATATATAACGACATGAAGTCCGAAGGGCTTTTTGTTAAGGATAGTAAGCCCTGCTTTTATCTCTATGAAGAGATAATGGACGGACGGTCTCAAACAGGGCTTGTATGTACTGCAGGCGTTGATGACTATGTTGGAAACGTAATAAAAAAGCATGAAAATACCAGAGCTGATAAAGAGATCGACAGAATTAAACATGTGGATCGACTTTCAGCTCAGACGGGCCCCATATTTTTAGCATGCCGCGATAATACACGATTACAGGATATTTTTACCGAAGTTAAAAAGAATCCGCCTTATTTTGATTTTACGGATGAATACGGGATCACGGAAAAGGGTTATCTGATTGATGATGATTCTTTAATAAAAAGGATCCTTGAGCTTTTCGGAAATATAAATGAACTCTATATTGCGGACGGACATCATAGATGTGCCTCAGCGGCAAAAGTCTGCTTAAAAAGAAGAGAAGAGTCTTCTGTATTTGATGGATCCGAAGAATTTAATTATATTCTTTCCATGGTTTTTCCCGCATCCGAATTAAAGATTATGGATTATAACCGTGTTATTAAAAAACTTAATATGACAAGGGAAGAGTTTTTGCAGAAGTTAAGTAAGAAGTTTTTTGTTACGGAAATAGAAAACTCATTAAATAAGCCCGATAAAAAAGGTGATATCTATATGCTTTTTAAGGAAAAGGAGTATTTGATCCGATTAAAGGATGAATATAAAGAAGAGGGTCCCGTAGAAACTCTTGATGTATCGGTGCTTCAGAAACATGTTCTTTCCGAAATCCTTGGAATTATCGATCCAAAAACCGATTCAAATATCGATTTTGTGGGCGGAATAAGAGGCGTAAAAGAACTTAAGAAAAGGCTTGATACTGATGCGGAAGTTTGTTTTTCAATGTTTCCCACTTCTTTGGAAGAGCTTTTTAATGTGGCAGATGCCGGTTTACTCATGCCGCCCAAATCCACATGGTTTGAACCTAAGCTTCGAAGCGGTTTGTTTATCCATGAAATTTAAATATTTCCTTGAAAATTATTCCGTGGCATTTTATAATAACGGAGTGCTTCCGTGGCTCAGTTGGTAGAGCAACGCATTCGTAATGCGTGGGTCGCCGGTTCGAGTCCGGCCGGGAGCTTTAGAAGAGAATCCTTTGTGATTCTCTTTTATAATACCCTTTCACTTTAACGCTTCACAACGACAAATTGATAAATAATGTACGTCACAGAAAGACATTTGTCTATTGTGAGAAGAAAAACGCCTTTTTTTCACTAATTTTTGGCACTTTTTGAAGGAGTCTTTTTGTTGAATGGGTAGAATCACTATGCTAAAATTAGATTTAACATTTAGCGGTAATAAACATAAGGGAGAATAAAATGGCTCAGTTATGGGGAGGTCGTTTTCAGAAAGAAACCGACAAAAAAGTATATTCTTTTAATGCATCCATATATTTTGACAAGCGTCTCTTTGAGCGTGATATTGAAGGAAGTATAGCTCATGCAACCATGCTTTCAAAATGCGGCATCATTGAGCCTTCAGAATCGGAAAAGATAGTTGAAGGCCTTTTTAAAATAAGAGATTCGGTTGAATCCGGCGAACTTCTTATAACAGATGAATATGAGGATATTCATTCTTTTGTTGAAGCAAATCTCATTAAATTGATCGGTGATACAGGTAAGAAACTTCATACGGGAAGAAGCCGAAACGATCAGGTTGCACTTGATATGC
>JAEEND010000003.1 GCA_016283575.1 Lachnospiraceae bacterium
GGCAGTTTATATCAGGCGCCTTAAGCTGTCGAAGTCAGCCCTGCGTCTTAGGGATGAGAAAATATCAGTTCTTGACGTTGCAATGGATATGGGATTCGGAAGTGTGGATGGATATCAGCGTGCGTTTAGACATGAATTCGGATGTAATCCAAAAGAATATGCCTTGAGTCCGATTCCAATCTGGTTGTTTACTCCTTATTTCATTATGGATGAAGAAAGGAAAAAGAGAAAAATGAGCGAAATAAGAAATGTATTCATTCAGGTGATTGAAAAACCGGCAAGAAAAGTGATCATTAAAAGAGGCATTAATGCTAACGAGTATTTCAGCTACTGTGAAGAAGTCGGCTGTGATGTCTGGGGGCTGCTTACAAGTATAAAGTCGATCAGTGGAGAGCCGATATGTATGTGGCTTCCTCCGGAAATGAGAAAGCCTGTAACAAATGAGTATGTTCAGGGAGTTGAAGTTGAAGAGGATTATTCGGGCACAGTCCCTGAAGGATTTGAGATTATAGATCTTCCGGCAGCTACATTTCTTCTTTTCAGAGGTGAACCGTTTGCACAAGAGGACTATGAAACTGCCATTACTGAAATCTGGGATGCCGAAAAGAAGTATGATCCTGCATTTATAGGATTTAAATGGGATGATAAGAATCCAAGAATACAGCTCGAACCACGTGGAGAACGGGGATATATTGAGCTGGTTCCTGTTAAGAAAATATAGTAGTAGAAAATAAGTAATAGTAAGTTATCTCGGAAGTTAATCTTACAAGAGGGGGACGGTGTTCCCCTCTTTCTTTTCTCAAGGCAAATCTGCCACAAAATTACCCAGAGGCATTTAGAGGCAACACCGGAGGGTCAGGAGGCCTTTGACCGGTTTGCGAAAACCCTGTAAGGTACCTGACCTACCGTATGAAAATGGCAATTAAAAATTCACACTCATTCCGTCATAAGCCACGACGAAATGATAGGGCTCGACTTCCTGCTGCAATTCGTCATGCAACATTTCACCGTTATGAGAAAAATGAGTCAGTACAACTTTTGTAGTGGGCTTCAGACAATGAAGCTCACTCATTTTTTTTAGGACAGATAGGTTGTCTGCAATGCCCATATGGTTGTTCCCATCCGGGTACTTGATGGTGGTGCAGTCTAAAGAGACTAGATCCAGGGGTTTTCCGGCAAGATAGCTCCAGGTTTTATCGGGAAAGAGGCCGGTGTCATTCCCGTACAGCAGAGAGGTTTCCCCGTGTTGGATCAGGTAAATGAAACATTTTTCATTTTTGTCGTGATTGGCAAGCAAGGGGGTTACGGTGTAGCCCTCAATGCAAACCGGGACAAACTCCTTGAGCTCTACGCAATCCAGATTTCCATCCAAATGGGTATCATTGGGATCGGATCGGTACATTTTGTCATAGTTTCGAACCAATGCATCGTTGCCATACAGGGTCATTTTTCCGTCGAGCTCATGGGAGAAAACGCCAAAACGTAGTCCGGGATCCTCCAGATACAGGTGATCCTGATGGGTATGGGTGATCAACACGCTGTGAATATGAGAAAGAGGAACGTTGTAATGTAGCATGTGTGCATAGGTGTCCGCAGGAAAGTCGATCAGCAGAGTATCATCGATCAGACTTTGAGACCGGGTACGAAGATTTTTTCCGCCCAATCTTCGAGCCCTCTGACAGATTTCGCAGTTGCAGAAAAGACCGGGAAGTCCCTCGGCAGCAGCGGTTCCCAAATAGGTTATTTTCATGGTTTCACGCTCCTATCTTTCCTTTTGTTTTTTCAGAACGAAAGCAATTAATCCGATTTGCGAGGTCCGAAAAATCCAGATGATTTTGCTCTGTTACAGTTGCGACGACCTGCTTTGGCAAGTTATGCTTTCCGGCGTATACACAGCAGAGAACAGCAGCCAGACATCCGATGGTATCTGTATCACCGCCCAGCATAGCCGCGAGCCGGACTGCCTTCCAGACATCCTCTTCGCACCAAAGGAACAAGGCAAACGCAGCGGTGAAGACATCGCAGGAGGAGATGGTGGTTCCAAAACAGTAAAACAGAAAATCCAACAGCTGGGAATCTGTTGTAAAAAGGCAGGGATG
Source organism: Lachnospiraceae bacterium (assembly GCA_016283575.1). GTDB lineage: Bacteria > Bacillota > Clostridia > Lachnospirales > Lachnospiraceae > UBA1258. The sequence goes on from JAEEND010000003.1 coordinate 2,100, forward strand.
GTCATATAGAAAACGAATCCTGGATTCGCAGGAGGGAACACAGGCATTGTCTGTGTTTTTCTCCGGATAAAGCCGACCCTTTCGGCAACCGATGCAGGACAGCTCCAGGATCATGGACAGATCTTTGGTCTCGGTCATGGCATAAAGAGCAAAGCCATATCCCAGAGCAGCTTCCATGGCAGCAGCGGTGTTATGTGTGGGAAGGAGGGTGGCGATGATATTGCGCTCCAAATCCTCCAGATCTGTGCTACAGAGAAAGGCAGCAGGTGCGCGCATGATGCCACCGCAGGAGGTTCCTGTCACTCCGGCCTGATAGAGATCTGCACCGTTTTGAATGGCGCTGAGCGCCTTCAGAGAGCTGGGCCCGATGTATTTTAAGGGCTCCGGCGTTTCGGTGAACCATCGAAGCAGGCTTTTGGCGGCGATTTCAGGAGTAACCTGACCGTTTTTGATATAATCCTCCAGCAAAAACAAATTCTGTTCGGTGTCGTCTGTTATCTGGGCGTAGGCCATATCCCGGTGGGCAAGACTTTCCTCTGGGGTCAGGTATTCCCTGATTTCTTCAAAATGCTTTGTGATTTGGCCTCTGGAGGCAAATTCTGTACACTTGGCGAAGCTGTCTCCCACAGCAAGGGCTTCTAAAAGCGCCTGTATTTCTTCTTGTTTCATTAGCTGGATCCTCTTTTCGTTTTGCTCTGATCTGAACATAGCCAACCTGAGTAATTGTGTCAATTTTCAGAGAAATAATATCATAATTGTGAGAGTAGAAGTCATTTATAGGATAGTATTTAAACATAGGCAGAGTGGGATAATTTGCGAAAATGTACTATCATAAAGTGTGTAGATTAACCTAAATAGGTTCATTGGAAAAAGGATTGCCAAAAAGGAATCAGAAAAATGAAACAGATATCTTATAAAAGACATTTGATTATTCTTTTGAGCATTTTTATCGCACCCATCGTTCTCTGCCTGATTTTCTACAATTACTATTCTATCAAAGCATTGAAAAATCAGGTCATTAGGAGAGGACAGGACGCGATCAATCTGTATCAGTCCCAGCTGGAATATGATTTGAGCCAGTTAAGCCTAACGGTTGCGGATGACTGGGCCAATGATTTTGACCATATCAATATGATGCACGAGGTGGACGAGCTGACGAGGCATCTGTCCTCCTATGAAATTGGGGTAAAGCATCGCGCGTTGTTGTCGAAAAATACGGAACTTGGGGCGATTGCTCTGATTTCCGAAAAGAATGATCTCAAACGTTATATGTATCAGGAGGGTCGTTACGATTATGATCTCCATATGGAGATGATGGCATTGGGAGATGAAATGCTTTCCCATGCGAAGGAGCATACCAAGTCCGACTGGCAACCCTATCAAATCGGGGGAGAGGCTTTTTTGTGCCGAATACTTGGATATAACGGCGGTTACACCATCCTCTATGTGGATCTGAATCAGACGGTTCAGGGACAGGTGCTGAACTCGGATGCGGGGGATGGCTTTCTTTATTTTACGGGAAGTGAGAAGGAAGATCTCACTCCTCGGGATGGGATAAACAACGAAGAACTTCCGGATCCATTTCAGGAGAAGCTGGTGGCAACCGGGGAAGAATCAGAGAAATATCTGGTGGTGAGTCATCCGTCTGAGGATCTGCATATCAACATATATTATTTCCTTCCATACAATGGCTATTTTTCTTACATGGATACCATAGAGATCTTTCTGCTTTTGCTTTCTATATTGCTGATTCTATTGATTCCTGTAGGATATTTCCTGATTTCCCGATCCTATTTCAAGCCTATGAGTCGCTTGATGGAGACCATGGAGGTGATCCGGAAAGGAAATCTGGACGTGAAGGTAGAGGGGAACTACCGGATCCGGGAATTCAATGAATTCAATGATACCTTCAATCAGATGATGACAGAGATCAAGACCCTGAAAATCAAATTCTGGGAAAGAGAGCTTCAGAAAAACCGTGCGGAGCTACAGTATCTCCAGCTTCAACTGAAGCCCCATTTCTTTTTAAACTGTTTAAAGAATCTCTACGGACTGGCGCAGCTTAAGCGTTACGACAAGCTACAGAACATGATCCTGCAGATCTCTGATTATTTGCGATACCATTTTAAGGATAATTTGGAACCGGTCTCCTTAAATGAGGAGCTGCTCTGTGTGAAAAACTATGTGGCATTGCAGAGGGATGGAATGGGTCAGAATGTGGATTGTGAGCTGGAGGTGGAGGATTCCCTTCAGGATTGTATTGTGCCTGTGATGATCCTGCAGCCTTTCGTAGAGAATGCCTTTAAATATGGCAGAATTCCCAATCAGACCTTGCAGGTTTCTGTTAGGATCGTGGAACTGATGTCGGAGGAAGGTAATCTGTTGGATATTATCATTGAAGATAACGGGAAAGGCTTTGATGAGGAAGTGCTAAGTCAGTTAAACGAACAGTCCCCGGGTCAGTTCTCGGATCAAAATATCGGCATCGCCAATATTCGTCAAAGACTCTATCTGATCTATGGTGAAGCGGCTGTGCTACAGTGCAGCAATTTGGAAGCCGGACACGGCGGCCGGTGCGAGATGATTTTCCCGAAGGAAATGCCTAAGGGGCAACAGAAAGGAACAGAAGAATGAATATCCTGATCGTGGATGACCAGCCCACTGTAGTGGAAGGTGTGCTGGCAGGTGTGAACTGGGAAAAACTGCATATCAGGGAAAAATACAAAGCCTACAATATTTCTGAGGCAAAGGAGATCATCACCTCTCAAAAGGTGGATCTGATGCTTTGTGATATTGAAATGCCCATGGGAAGTGGATTGGAACTGCAAAAATGGCTGCAAACCGAGAAAAAGTATGATATTAAGTGTATTTTTCTAACCGCCCATTCAGATTTTGCCTATGCCAGGGAAGCGGTTCACCTTCAAAGCTTTGATTATCTCCTGCAGCCGGTGTCCTATCAACAGATTGAAGAAACCTTGCAAAAAGCTATTGAACAGATTCATGAAGATCGTTTTATCCGAAATTACTATAGTTATGGACGAGCGGTGAAAAAGCGGGAGAAGGATGTTCTAAAGAGCATGTTTCGGGATTACCTTCTGGGGGTGGCAGGAGACGCAGAGGAGGTAAAGGATTCTCTCGCTGTGCTTTCTTTCCCGGTGGAAAAGAAGGATGTCTTTGAACTGATGCTGATCCAGATTTTGGAGGTGCGGGAAAAGGGCTGGGAAGACACCCTTATGATGTATGCCGTGGAAAATGTGGCGGAGGAATACTTCCGGACAGATGGAGAGAACTGTCTTTCTGTGCAGATGGATGCCATGCATCTGATCCTGTTTCAGAAACGCAGGGATGCGGAGAAAGAGGACCTTGCACAAAAAACAAAGGGATTTGAAAGAGTGATCGAGGAATTGCTTCCGGTAAAGGTGGTATTGTTTCTAAAAGAAAACCTTTCCTTCGATGAATTGCCGAAAGCCGGGAAAAAGTTGATGGAGGAGGAACCGGAGGAGACCACATACGAGGGGCCGGATCTGGATAAATGGGTCGGGTATCTGAAGGAGGGCTACGATGAATTGTTGCAGAAGGAAGCGATGGAATATCTGGAGAAGCAGATACGACTTGGCCATGTGGACCGGAGCTTTTTAAAGCAGTTCCATCGGGACTATATCTACCTGTTTTTCGATGCCTTGAAATATACGGAACATGAAAATGATTACAATTATGATGCGGTTATGAATTCCTATACATCCGTCAACCGGATGAAAAGTCTGATCCTTTTCTCCACAAATTACCTGAAAAGCCTTCGAACCAAAGAAGATATCAGTGTATCGAGGATGGAAGAGATCATGAATTTTATCCATCATAATATTCAAAAGAACATTACGAGAAAAGATGTGGCAGAAGCGGTCTATCTGAATCCGGAATATTTATCCAGATTATTCCGCAAGGAAAAGAATATGAAGCTGTCGGATTATATTCTGGAGGAAAAAATGGCGATCGCGAAGCATCTGCTGGAAACCACCAATTTTACGGTCAGTATTGTGGCCTCCAAGGTGGGCTACACCAATTTCTCCCATTTTGCACAGTGCTTTAAGCGGCTGTACGGTGTCTCTCCCAGTGAGATCACCCGTGGATCAAAGGACAGAGAAGGTTAGTCATAATCGGAACAGCATGTGTCACACTTGGAGTGGTTGCGGGAAGAAGGCTTTCCTACAATGGATTTATAGGCTGAAGAAAGCACAGCCTAAATAATCAAAGGAGAGGTAACATGAAAAAGAAAAGAGTAATGGGTGTGATCCTGTCACTGGCATGTATGACCATGCTGTTTGCAGGATGTGGGGAACAGAAGACGGAGCAGACTCAAAGCGATCAGGTGGTAAACGAAGAAACAGTGGCTACCGATAATCAGCCGGAAGGAACGGAAGCGAAGGAGAAGGATTTTAGCACACAGGAACCCTATACAGTTCGTCTGGTGCTGCCGGGTACTGCTCAAACGGAGGATTGCGAAGAGATTGCCGCACTGGCTACTGAGATTTTGAAACCTAAATATAACACTACCTTGGAAATTACACGTATCGGTTTCGGTACCTATGCGCAGGAGGTAAATCTGATGCTTGCCTCCGACGAAAAGCTGGATATGCTCTACAACAACAGAGATATTTTTGCTTCCGCAGTCAGCAATAATCAGATTGTGGAGATCGGACAGTACCTGGATGAATATGCACCGGAAATGAAGGCTGCTATCAGCCCGGACGATTGGGCCTGCACTACCATCAACGGTGGAATCTATGCGGTACCCGCCAACAAAGAAAAGGCAGTGGCCTGGGGCTTTAGTATGGTAAAAGAGGTGGCAGATACCCTGGGGGTTGATTATTCCGGTATCGACACAGAGGAAGAGCTGGAGCCGATTCTTCTGGCGGTCAAAGAAAAATATCCTGATATGTATCCTATCATTTCCAACGGCGGAACAATGAATACCATGACTACCTATGATGACCTTGGATATGATTTTGGCGTTTTGGAGGACTGCACAGATCCTACCGATACCACGGTTGTAAACTGGTATGCGACGGATGCCTATCGCAAAATTGTGGAGCGCAGATATGACTGGGCACAGAGAGGCCTGATTATGCCGGATGCAGCTGCCAACACAGAGCCCTGGGCTTCCATGGTAAACTCCGGAAAAGCCTTTGGTCGTTTTACCAACGTGAAACCCGGTATCGATGCAGAGCATAAAAAAAATACCGGTAAAGAGATGGTAATTCTTCCTATGACAGATGCATATTCCACTACCACCAGACTGGACATTCTCTGGTATGTGGCTCATAACAGTGAAAAACCGGAGCGTGCGGTTCAGGTGATGAATGAGATTTATACCAACCCAGAGCTCCAGAATATTCTGGCAAACGGTATAGAGGGCAAGCATTATGAATATATGAATGATGCCAAAACGATGGTTCGCTACCCTGAGGGTGTGGACGGATCCAATACCGGATATCCCAGCTATCCCTGGGCATGGTTGAATGAGATGATCACACCTGTTTGGGAAGGCTCTGAGGAGACCCTTTGGAAGGAGACAGAGGAATACAATCAGAATGCAATCATTTCTCCTGCAAAGGGCTTTGGATGGAACAACGAAGAGGTATTGAACGAAGTGACAGCATGCAACAATGTCCGCAATAAATATGCCAATGCGTTGGAGTGCGGGTCTGTGGATCCTGCAGTCGCACTGCCCCAGTTCTTAAAAGAATTGGAGGATGCAGGTGTGGATCGTATCATTGCCGAGAAGCAAAGACAGTTGGATGAGTGGCTTAAAAACAAGTAAGTGAGAATTGTCAGGGGGGACAGCGACGGAGAAAACCACCGCTGTTCCCTTGTTTTATGCAGTTTTGTAAGGAGAGTGCGAATTGAACATGAAAAAAATGAAACGCTTCCTGCCACTGTATCTGATGATGCTGCCGGGAATGCTTTATCTGATCATCAACAACTATATTCCTATGGCCGGTCTGCAGATTGCGTTCAAGCGGTATGATTATTCTGCAGGAATCCGGGGAAGTAAATTTGTAGGACTAAAAAATTTTGAATTTTTATTTAAGACCAAGGATGCCTTTGTCATTACCAGAAATACACTTTGTTATAACGCGGTCTTTATCATTCTGGGGACGGTTCTGGCGATCGCGGTGGCGATCATGCTCAACGAGGTAACCAGGGTTTGGTTGAAAAAGCTTTACCAGACTGTGATCCTGGTTCCCTTTTTGATTTCCATGGTCGTGGTCAGCTATCTGGTGTACGCCTTTTTAAGCTCAGATGCCGGTTTTATCAACAACAGCATTCTGGCTCCCCTGGGACTTGAACCGATTTCCTGGTATTCCACTCCAAAATACTGGCCGGTGATTCTGGTAATAGTGCACCTGTGGAAAGACTTTGGTTACTCCAGCATTCTTTACTATGCGACTCTGGTCGGCATCGACAGGGGATACTTTGAAGCATCAGCCATTGACGGTGCCAACAAATGGCAGCAAATCCGGCATATTACATTGCCCTGCTTGAAACCAACGATCATCACGTTGACATTAATGTCCATCGGGCGGATTTTCTACTCGGATTTTGGTCTTTTCTTTCAGGTGCCTATGAACAGTGGCCTTTTGATTGATGTGACCAATACGATCGATACCTATGTATACAGGGGATTGATCACACTGAACAATATCAGTATGGCTTCGGCCGCAGGCTTTTATCAGTCTATTGTGGGATTTTTGCTGGTTTTGTTGGCTAACCAGATCGTGAAAAAAGTAAGCAAAGACAATGAGTTATTCTAGGAGGGATGTAAGATGGTTGAAAATAATAAAGGATTTCAGATAGGGTGCAATGTGATTTTAATGCTACTGTCAATCTTTTGCCTGGTCCCTTTTATACTGTTGATCGTTTCCTCCATGACGGACGAAATCACACTGATCCGGTACGGATATGGTTTTTTTCCAAAGAAATTTTCCTTTGATGCGTATAAATATCTGCTGTTGGATTCGACCAGTCTACTCAGAGGATATGCCATATCCGCGGGAGTGACGTTGGTCGGAACCTTCATCAATGTGACGATTTCGGTGTTGTTTGCCTATCCCCTGTCCAAGAAAGAGCTTCCGGGAAGACAATTTTTTTCCTTTTTCCTGTTTTTTACAATGTTGTTTAATGGCGGGCTTGTGCCCTCCTATATTATGTGGACGCAGGTTTTCCATATTAAAAATACCTGGGCGGCATATATTGTGCCGGGGATGTTAATGAGTGCATTTTACGTGATCATGATGAGAACCTATTTTGCATCGACGATTCCGGAGGCTGTGGTCGAGGCTGCACGGATTGATGGAGCCAATGAATTGGTGATTTTGGTGAAGGTGGTGCTTCCTATGTCAATTCCAATTTTGGCTACGATAACGTTACTGGTAGGTTTATCCTACTGGAATGACTGGAAAAACGGCCTGTACTATATCAATAGAGACACCTTGTTCAGTATCCAGACTCTGCTGAACCGGATGCTGATGGATGTGCAGTTTTTACTTTCCAACGCTCAAAGCCAGTCCGCCATTAATCAGGATATTGTGTTGCCTGCAACCGGAATCAAAATGGCAATTGCTGTTTTGGGAGCAGTACCGATCCTGCTGATCTATCCATTTTTCCAAAAGTACTTTGTTAAGGGAATTATGATCGGTGCTGTAAAAGGATAAAACAATCTACACTGTGCACCGCTGGCGAAAAGGAAAGTGAAACCGGAATTGAGGTCCCTCGTTGTGTACCCCGAAAGGACATCCCTTTCGGGGTATTTTTTTGCAAAAAACCGCTGACAAAGTCAAACCATGTCAAATCGAGACAGAGCCCAAATGATGTTTAAATCCTGAATGGAAACAGGTATAATTGGTGATAGAGTTTTATTTTCCGGGATAATAGACTAAGACAAATTGACGTTTGAAAGGCCGATTAATATGAACAAAATTCGTAACAATCGTTTTGCGATTACGATAAGTGTAATACTTGTTGCAGTTTTCTTGGTTAACTTAGTACTATCACGTAATTACAATTTGATAATGATCAGTTTGACCGGGGGTGGGGAATTAGTAGATTTATTAGGCGCATCGCGGGGGGATTTTTCCAACGAACTGCAGTTATATAGACTTGTTACTTATGGTTATTTACATCCAACCATATGGCATTTGGCAGCAAACGTTTATGCATTGTGGTGTGTGGGCCTGTTTATTGAGAAAGAATTGAGTGAAATACTCCTTTTTCTAATATATAATGTGGGTTTAATCGTTTCTTGCTTTTTGTTTTTACTGATATTTCCAAATGGGTATATGTATGGAGCGTCTCCGGCTATTTTTTGTTTTCTCGGAATTATGGTCATGTGGCTGATTAAAGATAGGACTCTATTGATTGAGTATAAGCGATTTAGAGGAAATCGTTATCTATTGTGTTACATGATAATATCTAATTTCTTAAGCTTAGGAACATTTGTTGTTCACTTAACAGGCTTTTGTACGGGATTGTTGATAGGGCTTGTTGTAAAAAGAAAGAAAAAATACGTAAATTAAGTATGTCGGAATACTTGAACGATAGGACAAAAATAGTACTTTGTTTAACCACTGAGCGAATATATAAGAGGAAGGATATATAAATTCAAGATTTATGATGAGATGCTTTCCGGGAAGGACTGAAAAATGGAATTAAGAAAAATAAACGAGAATGATGTAGATGCTCAGTGGGCTTATACTACTTCGCTACCGGCAGATGAGAATGGTCTTACAAATCCTTATAGCGGAGTTTCTTACGAAGAATACCGAGACAAGGTACTTCCAACGCTGATTTCATATGAGCATCCCGTAAATATGCCGGACTGGTTTGTCCCGGAGACATATTACTATTTATGGGATGAAAATCATCTGGTCGGTGAATTCAGAATCAGGCATCACTTAACTGATATTCTTCGTGAAGGGGCCGGTCATATAGGATACAGCATTTCAAAAGAGTATCGCGGTAAAGGCTACGGGACAGAAGGGTTAAGGCTGACAATTGAAATTGCAAAAGAAATTGTTCCGGAGGAAGAAATTTATCTGCGCGTTAACAAAGATAATGTAGCGTCACAGAAGGTAATGATCAAAAACGGTGCCTATAGAGCAGGAGAAGATGAAGAGCATTTCTTTATGAGAATAAGAAAAACTTCACCTATTGAGATGCAGCTTATAAATGATGATTACCTTGGATATGTAGAGAAGCTTCGCCACGCATGCAGAGGAATTCTTATCAGTGAAGGAAAAATTCTTTTATGCCATGAGCCTAAAAGTGGACTTTATATTATTCCGGGAGGCGGCGTAGAGGGGACTGAAACCTATGCGGAATGTTGTGAGCGTGAAATGCTGGAGGAGACCGGGTACAGGGTAAAAGCAACGAAGGGATACCTTGATATTGAAGAATTATTCGATGTTTGGAGGCATATTAACCACTATTTCATATGTGAACTGATTGAAGATACCGGATGTCAGCATCTTACAGAAGCAGAGAAAATGGCAGGCTACACAAGAATTTGGACACCTCTGAGGCAGGCTATAGAAGTATTCGGTAAATATGAAGATTATCATGACAAAGATATTGCTATTTATGGGCTGTACAAACGCGAATATAACGCACTTAAGGAGTATGAAAAGCAGAATGGACCAGGGGGACGGGGTTAGTGGTCCAAAACGATGGATTATAACACCAGAACTTTCAGGTGCGATAAAAACCTTTCTGCTATAGGTGTAAATGTCTGATAGCGGTTCCATGCGAAATATAATTTGTTTTCAAGCTTAGGCGACAACGGTCTGAATACAAGGCCGTTGTTTTTTGATGTATCAACAAGGTGATCATAGGTGAGAAGATATCCAAGACCTTCCATTGTGAAAATAGAGCCATTGTAGGAAAGACGAAAAGATCCCTCAAGCTGAAGCTCAGAAAATCTGCTTCCGGCCCAGTTTCTGATATCTCCGTTCCAAGCCTGATCTGAGCAGAAAAGAGGTAATCCTATCAGGTCATCCAAACGAATGGATTTCTTTTTTGCCAGAGGGTCATTTTCAGGGATGATAAGTCCCCAGGTATCAGCCTGCGGAAATTCTATATATTCATACTTTCTGATGTCCGGCTGCTCAACCAGAACAACAAAATCAAGAAGCCCTTTTTCTGTTTTTTCAGATAGCTGCTCTGTATCACCACTTGTGATGTGATAATGGAGATTGGGATAGCTTTCTTTAAAGGTCTTGATTGCTTTTGCAAGGAATCTAAGTTGATAAGATTCTGCAAGTCCGAGGTAAAGATCGCCTCCGCTTATGTCATCAAGCGAAACAAATTCCTGCTCTATTTTGTCAGCCATGCTCACAAGATCTTCTGCACGGTTTCTGAGAAGAATTCCTTCTTCTGTCAGCTTTATACTGAAACTGTGCCTTGTAAATAGCTTCTTACCCAATTCTTCTTCCAATGATTTTAATTGCTTGGATAGAGTTGGCTGGGTCACATGCAGTATCTCAGCGGCTCTGCTCATGTTTTCTTCTCTTGCTACGGCTAAAAAATATCTTAAAGTTCTGATTTCCATAATAACCTCCAAATACAAATATTATTCCAATGAGAAATATCATGGTACATATATAACAATCGCTGTGTGATATTCCGTTTGGGAATAATATGATATTCATTATAACTATTAGCGAGAAGTATCGCAAGCGTATACAATAAAACTGTAAACAAAACCGATATTTGGGAAATGAGGAATACTCATGGATAAAGAATATCTAAAGCAATGCCTTTTAGATGTGGGATGCTGTAATGAGGTAACAGACACTATCCTGGAAAAATTTGAGTCAGGCAGTATTGATGAAATGGTAAGGCTTCTGAAAAAAGAAAGATGCCGTGCCATGGACGAGTACCACGAATGTGGAAGAAAAGTTGACTGCATGGATTTCATGCTAAGAAAAATTGAAAACGAAATGAAGCAGAGATGACGGAGGTATCAAATGATGATCAGAACAGAAGAACTTAATTTAGTAACAGAGTGGGATAAGACCTTTCCAAAGAGTGAGAAGATAGAACACAGCAAGGTGACATTTGTGAACCGATATGGGATAACACTTGCAGCAGATATGTATGTACCCAAGGGTAAAGAGGGCAGACTTCCCGCAATCGCAGTATGCGGTCCCTTTGGTGCAGTTAAGGAGCAGTGTTCAGGATTATACGCTCAGACTATGGCAGAAAGAGGATTTCTTACAATAGCCTTCGATCCTTCTTTTACAGGAGAGTCAGGCGGCAACGTAAGATATATGGCATCACCTGATATCAATACGGAAGATTTCATGGCTGCAGTGGACTTCCTTTCCCTGAACGATAAGGTTGATCCTGAGAGAATCGGTATTCTCGGAATCTGCGGATGGGGCGGAATGGCT